>JAQTLN010000015.1 GCA_028714875.1 Gallionellaceae bacterium | reverse complement strand
CTAGCGGGTGGACTTGGCTCATGGGTGCGGCTCTTCGGTTAGCGAGGCAATAAGCTGCGGCATCAGTTCGCGGGCTCGAAACAGCGGCCAACTGCGAACGGGTACATAATCACACGGGACGCAACAGAAGCCGAGTATCGAGTGATTCTCATGGAAGCGTTGGCGCGGCCGCGCAAGCGCGGTTTCGTGGAAATGCTGGTCGCGATGCCCGACGTGGGCATTGACGCCGATTTCGCACGCGATGAATCGGCAAGCAATTCGCCCGCTGTATTTGATTGATACCAACATCATCAGCGAGTCTCGCAAGGGAAATAAGGCGGAGACATCGCTTTACCTTTCCGTCGTCACGGTCGGGGAAAGGGAAGGCATGGCGCCTACCCCGCCGGCGCGCGCGGCGGTCAGGGGGTTGGCGTCGTTTCCTGCGTCTGCCGTTTCAGTTTGGTGATGACGGGCTCGCTCCAGGTGCCGGTGACGCTGTATTCGAAGCTGGCGGCCTGGCCGATGGGGTTTTTCAGGACTTTGTTGGCGATCAGGGTGCCGATGCCGACTACCGGGCCACCGATGATGGCGCCGGCCAGCGCCAGGGTGTCTTCCAGGCGTGGCTGAATGCTGACGCGCAGGTTCTGTGATTCGCCGACCAGGTTGACCACCCCGCTCATGCGGACTTTGGCGGCGGGGCCATTCATCTTCAGATCGCGGGTGTAGCCGGAACCCCGGTCCAGGTGTACGTCGCCGGCGATTTCATCGAAGGCGAAGCCTTCCGAGAAGACATCGCGGAAATCCAGGGTGATGCGCCGCGGCAAGGCTTGCAGGCTGACGATGCCGAGCAGTTTGGCGACGCCCGGTTCCACCTTGAGGAACTGGCCTTTTTTGACCGCGATGGCGAAGTCGCCGGACAGCCCGGCCAGCGTGAAATTTTCCACGCCCCCGAGCCAGCTCAAGGTGCCGCCGACTCCGCCTTCCCCGCCCTTCACGCTGCCGGGGTAGCCCGCGCGGGCGAGTAGCTTGCCCAGGTTGGAGGTTTCCAGTTCGAGGTTCAGGAGCGTGGGGCGACGCGCCTGGTTGGAGAGCAGGCCCTTGCCCGCCAGCTTGCCCTCCGCCATGGCCAAAGTGAATCGGTCGATGTTGTAGCCGCCCTTTTCCGGTGACAGGCGCAGATGCAATTCGCCGAGTTCCTTGCCTTTCCAGGCGAAGCTCTGCGCGTTGAGTTCCAGCGCGGCCAGCGCCTGGGCGGCGGTTCCGACTTCCTCGCCGGGCAGGGCGTCGGGCGCCTGCTCGGGAATCGTCAGGCGTTTGAAGTTGGCGATCACGCGGGTGCCCTTGTCCTCGGGCAGGGCGAGCACGTTGCCGTCGAGTTCGCGCCCGGCCAGGTTCACCGTCCAGCCATGTCCGGTTGGTCGCGCGCTGACATGGGTATCGTGGAGAACATGGCCGGCCGCCTTCAATTCGTTCACGGTCAGGCTGAGTTCGCGCAGGGTGGGGGCGTTGGCCGCGGCCTCGCCGAGATCGAGGGCGCGCCAGGCATCCAGGTCCAGGGCGCGCAGCGCGCCGCTGATGCTGAGGCCATCTTCCTTGGGCGCCGGCGCATCGCCCTGCGACAGACGCAGGGCGATGCGCGGAATGCCGGCCACGGGGATTTCCGCATGCACCGAAATCAGGTTGCCATAACGCACCTTGACCACGCTGTCGCGCAGGTCGCCGGGCACGCGGGTGATGCTCAGGGGAATGGCTTGCGCGGCGTTTTTCCGGAATGGCGAGGGCAATGCCAGCGCCACGCCGGCAAGATCCGAGGTGATCTGGATTTCATTTTGGTGTTTGCCCAACTGAATATCGGCCTGCCAGTCGCTGGCGCCGCTGATGCGGTTCGCCAGGCCGGCCGGAAGATAGGGTTTGAGCGCGTCCGCCGTGGCCTTGCCGTTGAGCTGGGCCTGCACCTCCCCCCCTTGCTGGTTGTCGAACGACAGCGCGGCGGGCAGGCCCAGCACCCGGGTCTGGATGTTGCGCCCCTGCACGGAAGATTCGGTGAAGCTGAAGCGGCCATTGAGTTGCTCCAGATCGGGGAGATCGCCGCCCAGTGAGATGCGGTTGTCTTTCAGGGTGAACGCGCCGCCCAGGGTGCTGTCCTTGATGTGGCGTAGCGGCAGGTTCAGGTTCAGTCCCAATTCACCGTTGCCGGCGGCGCGCAACTTCGTGGTGAAGCCGCCGGTGTGCTCGTTCACCGGCGATTGCCGGATGAAATCGAGGAAATCCTGGGTGCGCCCGCTGACGCGGCCGTCGATCATCAGGATTTCATCCCAGCTTGAGTGCAGGTCGGGAATCTGCGCGCGCACCGGCCCCAGTCGGGTGTTCAGGATACGGCCGCTGCTGGCATTGATGGTCATGCCCTTGTCGTGGAACACCAGCATGCCGTTGACGCCGTCGATGCGCGGCCAGCCCTCGGCATAGTCGAGCACGCCATTCACCATCTTCACCGACACCTTGAATTCACCGCCGCCCTTGTCGAACGGGAAGTTGGCCAGATCGCCCTTGAGGATCAAACGGGTGTCATCGGAATAGCCGCCGATCACGCCGCGCTTGACCCATTCGTAGGCATTTTCGCCGACCGCGAGCGGCAGATAGCGATACACCGCCGTCGCCTCGCCGTGGCTGAGATGCGCGCGCAGGTCCACACGCGCCTTGGCTCCGCTGGGCAGGTCGATGCGCCCCTCGGCGCTACCAGCGAGATCGGCGCTGCTGAAGCTGGCTTCCTCGATCACCAGGTGGGTGGCCTTGTCGGCGATTTTCCAGGTGGCGCGGGCATCGAGTTGTTTGAATTCGAGCGGATGCCGGAACACGCGATCCAGGTTCAATGCCAAGTCGCGCCCGTGCACTTCGGCCACCCCGGAGGCTTGATCGCCCTCGATACGCGCCGTCAGGCCGGAGAAGCCGGGCAGGGTTTCATAGGCATTCATGCCGGCGTCACGCACATGCAGCTTGAAGCCGTAGTCGCGCGCGCCGCTCCAATGGCCCGAGGCCGTTTCCACCAGCCCGCGCGGGTTGAGCGCGGCGATCAGGTCATGGCCGCGACGCGGTAGCGGCAACGCGCCGGTTAGAGCGGTCAACGCTTCCAGACGCAGATTGTCGGCGCTGGCCGTGACCGTCTTGAAGCCGCCCTTGCCATCCGGCGTCAGGCTGACGCGCACCGAAGCCGGTTCGGAGGGCGTCTCGCCGGCCACGGCGAAACGCAGACGTTCCACAAAAAAACGATTGGCGGTGATGCGGCCCTGAGCGTCGAACTCGCGCGCCCAGCCGACCCGCCCGGCAAGCGACTGGAAGGCCAGGTCGGGCAGGGCCTCTTCCGCGCTGGAGACGTTGATCGCCACGCCCTGGAGCCGGGTGTCGCCGGTCAGGGAGCGTGCCTGGCCCTTGTCCAGATCGAGCCAGAAGCGCAGGGAGCCGTTGCCGTGCCGTACCGCATCCTGCGCCCAGGGCACCCACTGGCTCCAGGTATCGAAGCGGGCATCGTCGACGCGCGCGTAGATCTGCCCGGACCAGGTTTCGGGTTGCTGCACCGAGCGCCCGGTCAGGTCGCCACGCAGGTCCAGGTGGCCGGCGGCGGCGGAAGGGAGGGCGACGCCGCCAAAGTGGTGATGGCCGAAGCGGTTGCGGATATATAGACGAACCTTGTCGAAGCGCATTTCCGGGGCGGCCAGTTTCTCGTCCAGCCAGGACACCGAGGCATCACGCACGATGATGCGCGGCTGCTTGATCAGCCAGTCTGGGAACGGGCTGGGCGCGCTGGGCAGGTTCACCGCGATGCCGGCGACATAGATCACCCCGGCCTGGTCGCGCCGGATCGCCAGGCGCGGCTGCTCCAGGGTCAGGCTGGCCAGGCGCGGCTCCAGCAGGGCCAGGGACAGCCAGGAGATTTGCGCCTCCACGCTGGGCAGGTTGAGCGGCGCGCCGCTGTCGGCCGCGACGCGCAGGTTGCGCAGAGTGAGGCGTGGATTGATACCCGCCCAGCCCGCCTCCAGCCCCCCCAGGGTCACCGGCTTGCCCAGAGCGCGCGAGGCGGCGGCCGCCACCTCGGGCTTGAGGAGGTCGATGTTGGGCATCACCCAGAACTTGAACCCCAGCGCCGCCACGCAGACGATGATGACCACGCCACCGAGGGCGTATACGCCGTAATGGTAGAGGTGGTGCAGGAAGGTTTTCAGGCGCGACGACATTGAACAGGCAAGTTACAAGGGGCAAGGGGCAAGGGCAAGGGGCGTATGGGATTTCCTTGACCCGCCCCTGCTTCAGGGCGCCTGCTTGGCCAGTTCGGCGACTATTTCCGCTTCGTTCAGGCGTTCGAATTCATCCCGGCTGAACAGCGTAATCACGCCGGCCAGATCGCTCCAGCCGAAACCGGCGTTCCAGGCGGCCTGCGCGCGGCTGCCTTGCGGCGCGCGCGCCAGGACATGCAGGCCGTCGGCGGCGTAGATCAGGTTGTAAGGTATGCCCTGGCTGTGCAATTCATCGAGATGGAACCAGGCTGCTTCCCGATCGCTGAAGCGACGGCATGGCAGGGGATAGCCATGCTCGCCGCCATTGTGGGCAAACGCGGCATCTTGCACCGGCAGCGGGCTCGCCTGAACGAAACTCTGGAAATGCAGATGATTCACCGAAGCGAGCGCGCCATAACTGTTGTAGGCCAGGCAGAAACCCGGCACGGCGGCGCCGGCCTGGGCGCAAACGTCCCAGGCCCAGCCATGCAGTTCCGGGGTCAGATATTGCGGCAGTTCGCGCGCCGGCTCCGGGACCAACAGGCCATGCAGGCGGGCGAAGGGGAATTTGTTGTAGAGCAGGCGCGCCGCCTTGCCCGCCAGCTCGCCTTCCCACAACACCTCGCGCGCCAAAAACGGCTTATTGAAATGGAAGCCGGCCGGGTCGAAGGGGCGCAGCAGTTGATCAATCTTTGCTCCACTCATGCGCGGCGGGCGCAGGGCGCGGATCGGGTTGAAGGACAGGTTCCACGGGCCGACGCGGCGACTTTGCGTGGTCTGCAAGCGTGAGAAACCGATCGCCAGCAGTTTCAGAAACACCAGCGCGTCGTCATCCGGTTCATCGAGGCTGCCGCCCTGGCGCAGGGTGGTTGTAATACGCTCGGCCAGATGTTCATGCCGCTCCGCCAGCGGGGCCGCCAGGCGCGCCCAGAGCGCGGCGTCATAGGCGGCATTGGCCAGCACCAGGATGTAGACGCCAAGGCCGCGATGTTGCTCCAGCATCCCGGCCAGTCCCTCGGCGAAGGCGTGTTCCAGAGCGGTGAGCGAGGTGAGCGGGGCGGGAAGGCAGGACATATTGGAGAGGGTCATGAAGGTTGCCGGGAATATGGCGGGTTCGCGCCGAAGGCGCCCCTGTAGCGCCGGCGTCTCGCCGGCTTCGTGGGCCTGATCAGAAGGACGAAGCCGGCTGGAAGCCGGCGCTACAGGGCAAAAAAACGGCTGACCGAAGTCAGCCGTTTTTCCGAGCGGAGAACCTCGCTCAGTGGGCTTGCACGCCGGGACCGAAGAAGCGATAGCCCATGCGCATCTGGCGGCTGAGTTCCAGGCGCTTCTTGTCGGCGCCGCTGGCGAAGCTGCCGGCGATGGCGTTGAAGGCCTGTTCCGCCCAGGCGCTATCGAGCAGCAGATCGGATACGCCTTCGGCCCAGCGCAGCTTGTCATTGGCGCTGGCAAGCTTGCCGCCGCAGGTGGTCATCAGCGGGGCGATTTCGGAGGCGGGCAGTTCGTAGGATTTCAGGCGGGTAGCCAGTTGCACACAGGCGTCGCCGGTGGCGCAGGCGGCGGCGGCCTTGGCGAAGAGCGCGTCGGCGGCGGTGTTGTCACCGATGTCGCGGTACAGCTTGGCGGTGTGGGCCAATGCGTAATGGTCCTTGGCGCGGTTGGCGGCATCGCCAAGCAGTTTGGCGGCCATGGCGGAATCACCGAGGGCGGTCTGCACGGTTTCCGCCATCTTGGTGTAGTCATAGGGGTTCTCGCCGAGCTCGCGCTCATCCACGAACACGATGGCGCGGGCCTTGCCGTAGGCGGCGTCCTTCAGTTCGGTGGCGCAGGTCATGATGATCTCGCGGAACCAGACGAAGTCGGCGGCGGAAGCCACGCTTTCATCGAGCAGCGTGCCCAGCCAGTGCTTGTCGCCGAGGCGGTCGACGGCCAGGATCAGGGGCTTGAAGCGAGCGAAGTGGAAATCGCCCTCGCCGCGCATCTGGTCTTCGGCGGAACCCAACAGCTTGGAGGCGTAAGAAGCGTCGTCCAGTTCCGCCATGATGCGGTCGGCCAGGCCGATGAACTGCTTGACCGTCTTGGCCTTTTCTTCCTCGTTCTGGATGGCGACGTACTTGGCCTGGTTGGCTTCGCGCTTGGCCAGACGCTCCTTGAGGCGGCTCGCGCGCTCGACGTCGGTGGCGGCGTGCTTGTCCACCGCCTCGACGATCTTGCGCATGTCGTCGATGTTGTTCACGGCGTCTTCGGCGCGGGTCAGCATCTCGGTCACGCCGGCGGTATTGCCGCTGGCGGCGTTGGCTTCGACCAGTTGCAGGAACTCGCCGGTGCTCTGGGCGATGGCGTTGCCCTTGGTCAGGACGGCCTGGGTGAAGGATTCGTTACCGGCGGCCGCGGCCAGCACCTGCATCAGGGCGGTGAAGTCCTTGGCGGAGTCGAGCGCCTTGGCGTAGAGCGCTTCGGCGGCGGCCGGGTCGATTTCGCCCATCGCGCCGGAGAGGACGATCAGGTCGGCCGGGCTGCCGTACTTGGCGGCGCCTTCGTTGAGGGTTTCCACCGCTTTAGCCTTGTCGCCCTGGGCCAGCATCTTGGCCAGACGCGCGAAGTCACCGGCGCGGCCGCACTTGGTCTTGATCTTGTCGGTGATCTGGCCGAACAGGGCGGCGTCGTTGATTTCCGCCACCACGGCGGCGAGGCCGTAGAGCTCCTCGGTCACGGACACTTCCTTGAGGGCGCCGGCCAGCGCCTTGCCGGCGGCGGCTGCGTCATTCAGGGCCAGCCACTGGCCCATGCCCACGGCAACTTTCTCGCTGCCGTCCATGGCGAAGTCGGCGCCCTGGCCGAGCATCTCCTTGGCTTTCGCGGCATCGCCGATCGCCTGGTAACCGATGGCCAGGGTGACGAAATCCTTGGTGAACATGGCGTCGCCGGCGACTTTGTCGAGCGCGGCCTTGGCGGCGGCGTCACCCGTGAAAGCGGCGCCGCCGAGAATGTCCTTGGCGTAGGCCATGTCGGCCGGAGCCTCGAAGCACTCGCGAGCGAGGTCGAACAGGTCGGCGGCCTTGGCGGCGGCGGCAACGCGGGGGGCCAGTTTTTCACGGGTAGCCATGAGACAACTCCTTGAGAATTTGAGGAAAGCGGTATTTGGTTGTGCCCCTGGCTCGGGAACACACCCGAGCCGCCCCCCGAGGGGGCCAAGTCAATCTTGGGGCGGCCCGGCGATTGACTTGACGACAATAGGCGCGCGAGTTTACCGAGGCGTCCGCCCCATGTCTGCGAAGCTTTGTTTATGGGGCGATGGGGGGGGCTTATGGAGAGCCATTCCCGAGGGGCGATTTCCGCGATAATTCCCCCTCTCTTTCCAAGCCTTTCCCGGTGCCATGTCCCTCGCCCAGTTGTTGGTCCGTCTGGCTTATCGGCTGCAAGCGTCGGAGCGCTATGGCCGTCTGAAGGGCTTCTTCCACAAGCTGTTGACCGATCCGCGCTCGCGACGCCGGTCGCTGTTCGACATCTTCATGATCGTGCTGGTGCTGGCCAGCGTGATGGTGCTGATCTACGAAGTGCGGCATCCGCTGGGGCCATGGTCCGATGTGTTCGAGTCCCTGGTGGTGGGCGTGTTCGTCACGGAATACCTGTTGCGCCTGTGGCTGCATGACGACAGCCATACGATCCTCATCGAACACTGGGAACGGGCGGAACTGATGGGCCTGCCGTTCTCCGTCGCGCCGGCGCTCTGGGCCGTGCTGCGGCAGAAACTGGCTTATGTGAGTTCGCCCATCGCCCTCGTCGACCTGCTGGCGATCCTGCCCAGTTACCGGCCGCTGCGCTTCCTGCGCCTGTTCCTGCTGTTCCGCCTGCTCAAGCTGTTTCGCTACACCCGCAGCCTGGGCGCCTTCGGCGAGGTGTTGGTGGAAAAGCGCTTCGAGCTTTACACCCTGTCGCTGTTCGTCGGCTCGGTGGTGCTGATCGCCACGGTGGCCATCTATTTGTTCGAGGCGGAGGCTCCGGGCAGCCAGGTGCGGACCCTGATGGACGCGCTCTACTGGTCGGTCATCACGGTCACCACGGTCGGCTACGGCGACATCGTGCCGACCACCACGGAAGGCCGCGTGGTGGCGATGGTGCTGGTCTTCGCCGGCATCGGCGTGATTTCTTTCGCCACCTCCATCATCGTCATGGCCTTCCACGAAAAGATGCGCGAGCTGCGCGACAACCGGGTCTATGCCGAGGTGGAACGCGAGTCCGACATCACCATCGTGTGCGGATTCGGGCGCATCGGCCAGGTGGTGGCGGAGCGCCTCGCCGCCGCGCGCGAGCCTTTCGTCATCATCGACCGCGATGTCGAGAGCGTCGAACTGGCGCGCCGGCGCGGCTTTCCGGCCATCGCCGGCGACGCCACCGATACCGCATTGCTCGGCAACCTGGGCCTGGGCCGCCAGGCCTCGCGCATTCTCTGTCTGACCCATGATGACGTGAGCAATGTCTACATCACCCTCACCGCCCGCCAGTTGTCGCCGCGCATCCTCATCATCTCGCGCGCCAACAAGGCGGAAACGGCGCGCAAGCTGACCCAGGCGGGGGCCACCCATGTGGTGCGGCCGTATGAGGTGGTGGCGCGCATGGCGGCGGAATTCATCGGCCAGCCGGTGGCGTTCGACGCGCTTTACGACGTGGTCACGCGCGCCGCCGGGGTCCATCTGGAACCCTTGCCGGTGCGCGCGGGCGACTGGTTGGAGAAGAAGCGCATCGGCGAGATCGACTTCACCACGCAACGTCTGCTGTTGTTCGGCGTGATCCGACCACACGCCTCGCCCGGTGAAAATGGCCACAGCCGCTACGACCTGGAGGGGCGCCATTTCTATTTCAATCCGGGCCCGACGCTGCAACTGCACGCGGGCGACATCCTCATGCTCATCGGCTACCAGGCCAGCCTGTCGCGTTTCCACGAGTTGGCCAGCCGCTGGCCACGCAAGGCATAAATATGACGCCCCCCAAATTCGCCCTGTTCGGCTGCAATCCGCTCGCCATCGAAGTAGCCTGGCGCCTGTCGATGGCGCGCCTGCCTTTTGTCATGCTTGACCGCGACGCCGCGCGCGTCGAGGAAGCGCGCGAGGAAGGCCTGATGGCCGAGCGCATCGACTACACCGATGACGACGCCCTGCGCGCGGCGGGCATCGGCAGCCATATCGAGGGCGTGTTCTGCCTGCTTGGCGAGGATTCGGAAAACGTCTTCCTGGCGATTTCCGCGCGCGCGCTCGACCCCGCGCTGCGCATCGTCGCCGTCTGCCAGGCGCCGGAAGCGGCCGCCAAGCTGCTCGCCGCCGGCGCCGACAAGGTGGTGGACCCCTACGAAATCAGCGGCGCCCGCGTGCATGAGTTGATCGAGCGCCCGGAGGTCGTGGAGCTCATGGAACAGACGGTGTTCGGCCTGCAAGACCTCAACATCGCCGAAATCACCATCCCCTCCGGCTCCTGGCTGCATGGCGTGCGCCTCTCGGAACTGCGCCGCCACATGCGGCAGAATGTGATTCTGCTTGGGGTGGTGGATCTGGAACGGGGCAAGGAGCTGATCTTCAGCACCCGCGGCATCGACCACAACCTGGATTTCAACGATGTTCTGGTCGTCATCGGCCCCGGCAAGCAAGTCGAAAGTTTCCGCGCCATGATCGAAAGCCCGACGCCGCCCACTGCCTGATCTGGGCGGGCGCAAGCGCGCGGGGCATAATCCGACCAAATTGCTCAACTTAAGTCGAGCTGCTTTTCGGAGACTGGCCATGTCCAATACCACCGCGCCCCACCCCCTGGATATCGGAACCCTCGTCAATGCCGTGCAGAAGAATTGCGACATTTCGGATGCCCAATATGCCGGCGATCTGACGCTCTGCACTTTTCTTCTCAAGATGCGCGAGTTGTACCGCTGGGAACACGACATCCCGCTCAGCCAGGACATGCCCAAGTCGGAAGTGGGCAACTGGATGAACGCCCGCGAACACCTCTGGGAAGCCATCGAAACGGCGCCCTTCGAGCCGCTGCCGCTACCAGGGGGCACGGCGGACCCGTTCGAAGTGAGCGCGGCCAACCGCCTGTTGGCGCCGCTAGGGCTGGTTTACTCGGGAGGTTATGGCCGTTTCTGTAAACCGCATTTCTTCCTGGGCCGCCTGCTGCGCGAGGAAGAACGCCACGGCCGGCAGATTTTCGTATCCGACTGCGAATACGCGCGCGATCTGGACGCGCCACCGGGAATGATGCTGGACGGAACCATCTTCGTGCGCACCGAGGCCCTGCGCCGCTGGCTCTGGGAACGTTATGAGGAATGGCGCTGGAACCGGCGCAACGAAGCGATGGCGCGCGCGGTGGCCTGCTACGACTTCGAACGGGACACGGAAGCCGCCTTGCGGGCGATGACCGCAACCGAGACCGAAACGGTCATCCTGCATGAACTCGGCGAAGTCAAAGTGGGGGAAGCGCTCGGCGCCGCCTGGGAAAGCCTGCTGGGCGACCTGATGCGTTCACGCGGAGAAATCATGGCGCGCGCGGTGCGTGACCTCTATGCCGATTGCGAATTCACCCTGCCCGGATTACTGGAGCGCGGCGACCCGGCCGCCATCCACTTCTATTTCGCCAATCTCGTCGGCATGCGCCGCAAGCTGTTTCCGGCCCTGGCCACGGGGTATCGCGCCTGGCTGGAAAACGATTCGCTGGAGGGGATGGCGCGCGCGGCGGGGAAAGGCCGGGAACACTGGCGCGATCTCGCGCGCGAAATGCTCGATCTGCACACCCAACTGGGCGACGCGGCGGGGGAACGGATAGAGCAGCTCATCGAATCCGACGCCGCGTTGTTGTAGGAACCGTTCGGGAAATCTCAGCCCGCCACCGAGGAAAGGCGCGCTTCGTGCTCGTCCATGCGGCGCCATAGATTGGTGCTCACACGCAGGCTGGCCTTCACTTCAGCGCGATTCACGGCGGTGATCAGGCTGGTCGCCAGGCTGCGCGCCTGAGCCGGCGTCATCATCACCACTTCGCCACCGGCAAGTTCGATGGCGACGCTATCACGGCCTTCAGGGCCGGAAATAAGGGAAACGAAGACGGCCTCGTTGGTGGCTTGATTTGCGGGGTAGTTCATGTGGTGCTCCCATGTCAGAGGTTACTGGCTACTGTTGAGCAGAAAGCATGCCAAGGGAAATTGGCCCTCCCGATTCGCCGGCATCCCGCTTGCATAGGGGGATTTCGGGTTTTCCACGCAATCCGCGGCAAGCCCGCGCGGCAGCGCCTCGACAGGCTTGTCGTGGTTTCGTCAGGATTTCCGTTGCCACCTGGCCGCCGCGGAGGCCAATCCCGATTCCCCGCGCGACACCCATGCTCCCGCCCCGCCTTCGCGCTACAATGCGCGCCCTTCAAAGCCTTGAATTAACAGCGGAATGCAGCTTTTCGCCTGCGGCGTCAACCATCACACCGCGCCGGTGTCCATCCGCGAGCGGGTCGCGTTCGGGCCGGACATCCTGCCGCGAGCCCTCGCGGACGTCACCAGCGAGAGCGGCCCCGCGCGGGAAGCGGCGATTCTGTCGACCTGTAACCGCACCGAGATCTACTGCAACACATCGCAGCCGGCGGACGTGGCGGAATGGCTGGCCAACTTCCACGGTCTGCCACCGCGCGACGTCAAACCCTATCTCTATCAGCACCCCGGCAGCGATGCCGCCAACCACGCCTTTCGCGTCGCCTCCGGACTGGATTCGATGGTGCTGGGCGAAACCCAGATTCTCGGCCAGATGAAGCAGGCGGCGGAGAAAGCCTCTGACGCCGGCACCCTCGGCCTACTCCTCAACAAACTGTTCCAGCGCACCTTCTCGGTCGCCAAAGAAGTGCGCACCGCCACCGAAATCGGCGCCAGCACCGTCTCCATGTCCGCCGCGGCGGTCAGTCTGGCCGAGCGCATCTTCCCGTCGATCAAGGAACAGTCCGTGCTGTTCATCGGCGCAGGCGAGATGATCGACCTGGTCGCCACCCACTTCGCCGCCAAGGGGCCGCGCCGGCTGATGGTGGTCAACCGCACCATCGAGCGCGCGCAGGCACTCGCCAACAAGTTCGGCGGCGAGGCGGCGGCGCTCACCAACCTGGCGGAGTTGCTGCCGGAGTTCGACATCCTGGTCACCTCCACCGCCAGCCCCCTGCCCATCGTCGGCCTGGGCATGGTGGAAAGGGCGATCAAGGCGCGCAAACGCCGCCCCATCTTCATGGTCGACCTGGCGGTGCCGCGCGACATCGAAAGCGAAGTCGGCGACATGGATGACATCTTTCTCTACACCGTCGACGATCTCGGCGAAGTGGTGCGCTCCGGCCAGTCCAGTCGCCAGTCGGCGGTGGTGCAGGCGGAAGCCATCATCGCCGCCAGCGTCAACGAATTCATGCACTGGATGGATACCCGCCGCACCGTGCCGGTGATCCGTTCCCTGCGCGACCACGGCGAGCGTCTGCGCCGGAACGAGATGGACAAGGCGCACAAGGCCCTGCTGCGCGGCGACGACCCGCAAGTCGTGCTCGACGCCCTGAGCCGCTCGCTGATGAACAAGCTGCTGCACGACCCCAGCCACGCCCTCAACCAGGCCGGCGACAACGAACGCGAACAACTCGCGCGCCTGGTTTCCCGCCTATACAACCTGCATAGCGAGTAGGTCGGGTTAGGCGCGGATGTTTGCGCCGTAACCCGACATCGGTGCCGATCGTGTTGGGTTACGCGATAAAGCCGCTAACCCAACCCACCCATCCCCCATGAAACCCTCCCTCCAAGCCAAGCTCGAACAACTCGCCCAACGCCTGGAAGAAATCAACGGCCTGCTCGCCGACGAGCGCGCCACGGCGGATATGGCGCAGTACCGCAAGCTCAACCAGGAGCATTCGGAAATCACGCCCGTGGTCGCGCATTACCACGCCTGGCAGTTGGCGCAAGCCGATCTGAATACCGCCGAAGCGTTGCTGAGCGACCCGGACATGAAGGAATTCGCCCAGGAAGAAGTGGAGGCCGGCAAAGCCCGCATCGCCGAACTCGACCAGGAATTGCAGTTGCTGCTGCTGCCGCGCGACCCCAACGACGAGCGCAACCTGTTCCTGGAAATCCGCGCCGGCACCGGCGGCAACGAATCCGCCCTGTTCGCCGGCGATCTCCTACGCATGTACAGCCGCTACGCCGAGCGGCAGCGCTGGAAGGTGGAAATCGTCTCGGAAAGCGCGGGCGAAGTCGGCGGCTACAAGGAAGTCATCTGCCGTGTGGTCGGTCAGGGCGCCTACTCGAAACTCAAGTTCGAATCCGGTGGCCACCGCGTGCAAAGGGTGCCGGAAACCGAGACCCAGGGGCGTATCCACACCTCCGCCTGCACCGTCGCGGTGATGCCGGAAGCGGATGAAGCCGAGGCCATCGACATCAACCCCGCCGATCTCAGAATCGACACCTTCCGCGCCAGCGGCGCCGGCGGCCAGCACATCAACAAGACCGACTCCGCCGTGCGCATCACCCACCTGCCCAGCGGCCTGGTGGTGGAATGCCAGGACGACCGCTCGCAGCACCGCAACAAGGCGCAGGCGCTGGCCGTCCTGGCGGCGCGCCTGAAAGACATGCAGGACCGCGCCGCCCACGCCAGGGAAGCCAGCACCCGCAAAAACCTGATCGGCAGCGGCGACCGCTCCGACCGCATCCGCACCTACAACTTCCCGCAAGGGCGGATCACCGACCACCGCATCAACCTCACCCTCTACAAACTCGGCCAGGTCATGGAAGGCGACCTCGACGAACTCATCGCCGCCCTCACCGCCGAACACCAGGCGGAACTGCTCGCGGCATTGAGCGGTGAGGCGTAACGCGCCCCCTCCCCCTCCGGGGGAGGGCCGGGGAGAGGGAACGGCGGTTGATTCGGGGGCACCACTAGCAGCCTGCCGGACTTTGGTCGTCGATAGCGAAAAACGGCCCCGGCGAGGCCAGTTTTTGCCGGATTCGCCGCCGCATAGCCCAGCTATGGGGCAAGAAGCGGGTGAAAAATGGACCGACGCGGTCGTTTTGCAGCCGACGATTCCAAAGTCCGACAGGCTGCTAGATCCAGCATTGCTCCCTCTCCCCCAGCCCCTCCCCCGAGGGGGGAGGGGAGGCAGGCTCGCCGACCTGCTGCGCTCCGCCACGGAACGACTCTCGCTCACCCTCCCGCCGCGCGAAGCGCGCCTGGAAGCACAAATCCTGTTCGCCCACGGCCTCGGCGTAAACCGCGCCTGGCTGATCGGCCACGACCGCGACCGCCTGACGCCCGAACAAATCGCGGCCGTCGCGGCGCTGCTCAAGCGCCGCCTGGCCGGCGAGCCGGTGGCCTATTTGCTGGGTGAGCGCGAATTCTACGGGCGGCCGTTTCGGGTCACGCCCGACGTGCTGATTCCCCGGCCGGACACCGAGCTGCTGGTGGAACTGGCCCTGGAACGCCTACCCCCGAACGAAGCACTGAAGGTGCTCGACATCGGCGTCGGCAGCGGCGCGGTGGCCGTCAGCCTGGCGCTGGAACGGCCACGTTGCCGAGTCACCGGCGTCGACCTCAGCGCCGGCGCCCTGCGCGTGGCCGAGGCCAATGCCGAAGCGCTGCGTGCCGGCGTCGAATTTCTCATCAGCGACGGTTACGAGGCACTGGGCGGGCGCCGCTTCCACCTCATCGCCAGCAACCCGCCCTACATCGCCGCCGCCGATCCGCACCTGAAGCAAGGCGATCTCCGTTTCGAGCCGCCCCTGGCTTTGGCCTCGGGCGGTGACGGCCTCGACCTGATTCGCCGTCTGGTCAGCGAAGCGCCCGCCCACCTGGAACCCGGCGGCTGGCTGTTGCTGGAGCATGGCTGGGACCAGGCCGCGGCCGTGCGCGCCCTGTTGCGTGAGGCCGGTTTCAGCGCGGTATTCAGCGCCACCGATCTGGGCGGCCACGAACGGGTGACGGGCGGTGACTTTTCACTTTAATAAGGCGCTTTTCTCGTTAACAGGTAATGCGACCGAAAGCGCCCGAGGGAGTGGCCTCCCCCTTTTCCAAAGGGGGACTGGGGATTTAGCAACATTTGCCTGAGCAGCCGCCGCAGAAATCCCCCCTACCCCCCTTTGATAAAGGGGGGGATGCATCCGAACACCCACACAACCTCATGTTTTTCCGAAACTAGCCGCTAATATCGACAAGGTGGATAGCCCACCGAATGGAGCCGGCAACATGGATCTTTTCAGCGTCACCAGCGACAGCGTGTTTACCCTCTCTACGCAGAACACCGCGCAGAAGGAAAACCTCGCCCTGCGCGCGTTGAATACCGGGCTGGAACAGTTCAGCGCCAAGCAGTACGACCTTGCCGTCACCAGCTTCCAACGCTCGATCAGCATGGCGCCGACCGCCGATTCCGCGCTCAATGCCTATGACTACATGGCGCGCGCGCAACTCACCCAAGGCAAGACCCAGGCCGCGATCGACAGCTACAACAAGGCACTGAAGATCGCCCCGAATCGCGACGATCTGCATGTGCAGCTGGGCAAGATCTACACCACGCAAGGCCGTGTGGATGACGCGCGCGCGCAGTACCAGCTCGCGGTGAAATACAACCCCAGTTCCGCCAACCGCTATGCCCTAGGCCAGGGCTTGCTCGGCGCCGGCCAATATGGCGAGGCGATCCAGCAATTCGAACTGGTCCGCCAGAAGGGGCCGAAAGAGCCCTACGGCAATTTCGGCCTGGGCCAGACCTATGCCAAGCAAGGTCGTTATGACGAAGCCATCACGTCCTTCAAGAACGCCGTCGCCATCAAACAGGACTACCTCGAGGCCTACTCGGAAATGGGCTACGCCTATACCGATAGCGGCAATATCGCCAAGGCGAATGACGTCGTCAGCACGCTCAATACGCTCTCACCCGGAAACACCACGCTGGCCACCAACCTCGGCCAGTACATCTTCGAAAAGACCCAGCCGAAAATGACGGCGGCTTACGTCAGCGACCTCTACACACCGTTTCTTGCCTCGCAGGGACCGAGCAGCAAACTGAGTTCCATGAGCAATTACTTGACCAACGCCGGTGACGAGCACACCTTCGCGATGGTGTTCCAGTTCGACAAGGCGATGAATCAGAACTCGGTGCAGAACGTCTTCAACTGGAATATCGCCCGCGCCGGCGGCACCGGCCGCGGCGATGGCTACAACTACGACATGACGCTGCCCGGCACGGAAGTGACCTTGCCCTCCACGCCGTTGGCCGTCTATTACGACCAGAAAGAACAGACCGCCACCGTGCTGTTCCGGATTCGCCAGAACGCCACAGCCAACGGCACCCTGGACCCCTCGCACATCAATTTCAGTTTCACCGGCAAGGACGTGGTCGGCCTGTCGATGGACAAATCAGCCGATATGTTCAGCGGCTATTCCGGATTCGCGTAGGGCGGAACGCGCAGCGGTTCCGCCGGAAGTTGGCACGTAGGCTTTGCCGGAAGTTGGCACGGCGGCTTTGTCGGATCGCCCTATGGGCATCCGACCTACGGGCATCCGCCTTACTCCCGCACCGGCCGTTTCGCCAGTTTCCGTTGCAGGGTGCGGCGGTGCATTTTCAGGGCGCGCGCGGTGGCGGAAAGATTGCCGTCGTTTTCCGCCAGTACTTTCTGGATGTGTTCCCACTCCAGGCGATCCACCGACATCGGTTCTTCCGCCGGCGCCACCGCCGCGTCGCCTTCCTCGCGCCCGAACGCGGCGAGGATTTCATCGACCCCCGCCGGTTTCGCCAGGTAGTGCACCGCGCCCAGCTTGATTGCCTCCACCGCCGTGGTGATGCTGGCGTAGCCGGTGAGCAGGAGGATGCGCAGGTCCGGGTGAGCGGCCTTGAGCGGGGCGATCAGGCGCAGGCCGGAATCGGCGGCCAGGCGCAAGTCCAGCACGGCGGCCGCGAAATCGCCCTCCACAGCCAGTGCCAGCGCGGTTTCTCCGTCATGCGCCACGCTGGTCTGATGGCCGCGCCGGCGCAGGGCCAGGGCCAGCGCCTCGGCGAATACCGGGTCATCATCCACCACCAGCACGCGCCAGGCGTTCATTTTGCAACCCTCCTCAAGGCGACGACGCCTCCCTTAACGCCAGCATCCCCTCCGGCTCTTCGTGGCGAGGGTAAAAATGCCGGCAAGGATGCCGGCGCTACAAATAGCGCGCGCGCGGTCGGGCTCATTGGCCTTCCTCCACAGGCAACAACACGCGGGCGATGGCGCCGCCTTCGGGCCGGTCGGCCAGTTCCAGCGTGCCGCCCAGGCGCGCCAGGGTGGCGCGGGCAAGGTCGAGTCCGACGCCCCAGCCGCTCTTGTCGGCGTGGTCGGCCAGCTCGCGCGCCAGCCCCGGGCCGCTGTCCAGCACCGCGATGACGATCTGGCCGGCGCCGGGTTTGCCAATGAGGCCGGCGCGCACGTCTATCGCCTCGGGCGATACATCCGCCGCGTTGTTGAGCAAGGTCATCAATACGGCTTCCAGGCCGGCATCGTGGGATAGCCGCGCCGGCAAATCGACCGCCGCTTCCAGCCGCACCCGCGCTTCCGGGCGCAGCAGGCCCCAGTGCTCCACCACCCGCGCCAGCCAGGTCGCGGTCGCCATCTTCGGCCCCGCCGTCGCGCCGCGCGCGCGGGCGGCGTCACCGAGGCGGGCGAGCACCTGGCCCATGCGCGCGCTCTGTTCCGTGAGCAGGGTGAGCGGCGCCTCCAGTTCATCGTCGCCGGCATAGTCGCGGCGCAGGTCGTCCAGGGTCAGGCGCAGCGAGGCCAGCGGCGTGGCCAGGTCGTGCGCGGCGGCGGCGGCCTGGACACCGAGGGCGAACAACTGTTCATCGCGCAGGCGCGCCTCCCGCGCCTCGGCCAGTTGCGCGTCACGGCGGCGCAAGGTGGCGGCCAGTCGGCCGGCGAAGGTGGCCACCAGCGCGGCGGTGAGCAGGAAGTTCAGCCACATGCCCATCAGGTGCATATCCACCGCCGCTTCCGCCGAGACCTGGAGCGCCAGCGGCCGGTAATGGCCCATCAACAGGGTGTAGAGCCCGCCCACCCAGAACGCCATGCCCCAGGCGAACAGCGCGGGGAGGGTGACGGCGGCGAGGATCAGCGGCACCAGCAACAGGGAAATGAAGGGGTTGGCATAGCCGCCGGTGAGATACACCAGGGCCGCGATCAGCGCGGCGTCGGCGGCGAGATGGATGGCCAGCTCGAATAGCGGCGCGCCGCCCGCGCGCAGGCGTGCCCAGGCAATGCCGTTGAGCAGCAGGTGCAGCAACAGAAGCAGGGCAAGCGAGCCCATGGGCAGACGCGCATGCAGGGTGAACAACGCCAGCAGGAGGCCCAGCCCTTCGCCCAGCACCAGCGCCGCGCGCGTCAGCATCAGGCGACTCTGTGCCTCGCGTGGCAGAGGCTCGCGCCAATCGGCGGCGAGCCGCTGGCGCATGGAGTTGGGTAGGCGTGGCATTGGTGGATTCTAGCGGTCTCGACCGCCGCCGCCTCGGAGGGTATGTAGCGCCGGCGTCTCGCCGGCTTCGTCCCTCTGATCAGGCCCACGAAGCCGGCGAGACGCCGGCGCTACAACTAAGGCCGCGTCCCGGCAAGCCCTGTAACTCGGTCTCAATGCGGGGTGTGCCCCATGCCGCCGCTCTTGCGCGCCACGGCATCCACCGCCAGTTTCTGTTCCTTGCCATCCGCGCCCCTGACGAGCAGCGTCATCGGCACTTTCTGCCCATCCCTGATCTGCCCCTTGAGGCCGATGAACATGACGTGCAGGTCACCCGGTTCCAGGCTCACGGTCTTGCCCTTGGGCAGCGCGATTTCCTTCATCTGGCGCATTTCCATGACGCCGTTGTCCATGCGCATGAAATGCAGTTCCAGTTTGTCGCAGACCGGGCTCGTGCCACCAATCAGGGCCATGTCGGCATCGGCGGTAAGGTTCATGAAACCACCGGCGACTTGCTGTCCTGGCGCGGTGGCGCGCACCCAGGCGTTTTCCACCTTGACGCTGTCGGCCAGGACGGGGGCGGCCAGGGTCAGGCCGAGTAGCAAGGTCAGCAGGGTGTGTTGCATGAGGTTTCCTCTCTCAGGTAGGTCAGGGTGCCGCGGGCTACCTGACGTTCATGGTGACAGGTAGCGACAAGGCCACCACCCGCGTTCCAGTCCGGTCAGAAGTTCGCGTTCAGTTTGAGCCACAGCGTGCGGCCGGGCTCGTTGACTCTGGTGCTGGTGGAATAGCCCACCGGTACGGCTGTGGGGGTGCCGGTTCGGCTGATGTGTTCGGCGTAGATTCGGTCGAACAGATTGTCCACCCCGGCGGTGAGTTTGACATCCTTGCGCGGCTTCCAGCCGGCGTTGAGGGAGAACACGGCGAAGCCGGGCGTGCGGCCGATGTCCTGGCCGACGATGCTGCCGTAGCCGACATGCACGCGATCCTGCTCCGCCACCAGGCGCAGCAGCGAGCCGAAAGACCAGACGCGGTCGTCGTACTCGACGCCGATGCGCCCCTCCAGTGGCGGCATCTGGGCTAACGGCACGTTGTCGGTGTCGTTCTCGCCGCGCACATAGGCCAGGCTGGCAAAGGTTTTCCAGCGCTCATCGAGGCGGTAAGACATATCCGACTCGAAGCCGGTGGTGCTGGCGTTGATGTTGCGTATGGAATTCACACCGGCGACGCTGCGCGTCAACATGTAATCGTCAATGCGCGCACGATATGCCGCCAGGTTGGCGCGCCAGGGGCCGGCGGCGTAATGCAGGCCGATGTCGAGCTGGGTATTCGTCTCCGGCCTGAGCGCGCCGGTGTTGCTGAGGCCGCCATAGGTGGTCGCCTCCCAATGATCCATCGGCCGTTGCGCGCGGCCCAGGCCAACGTAAAAGGTGGCGGGTGTGGCGGCCAGATTCCGTTCATAGCGCAGGAAAGCGCTGCTCAGGTTCTGGTCGGCGTTGGCTTTCCAGTTCAGCGTTTCGCTGGCACTGGTCAGCACGGCGGTCGAGGCATACGACCAGCGGTCGGCGGAAAACCATTCCTGGCGCACGCCGCCCAGGATGCGCGAACGGTTGTCCAGCTCATGCTCAAGTTCGATGAACACATTGCCGGTGCCCGCTTCCAGGTCCGCCAGGCGTTTGTAGGCATCCACCGTCACGTTGCCGCCCGCCGAGGTGCGCAAGGTGTGCTCGTTGCGCTCGTATCCGGCGCCCACGGTCAGCATTGTCTTGTCGCCGGGAATCAGGCCCAGCGCGACGCGCGCGCCCTCGGTCTTGCGATCCGGGTTGTTGAACATGGCCATGCCCGCGGGACGGGTGCGCAGCGTGTAGTTGTCCATCACATGGTCGATGTAGTTGTGGAACACCTGGGCTTCTACCTTGCCGACCACGGGGGTGAGATTGCCGCGCGTGAATTTCAGGCCCACGCCCTCGCGGGCGAACTTGGCTCCATCCATGGTGCGATCCGCGTAGGCGGCCTGGCCGTCGCTGGCGTCCAGCGACACTTCGACGCGGGTGTCCTGATCCGGCGTCCATCCCCCCACCGCGCCGGCGTTCCAGCGCGTGTAAGCGGAATGCACCTTGTTGCCGCTACCGTCCCGGTAATCGTTGGCATCGCTATGCGAGCCGAAACCGCGCACATAGGCGCGGCCATTGCCGTAAGTGGCATCCGCCACCACGTCATTGCGGCCCCAACTGCCCACGGTAGCGGACAGCAATGCGCGCTTTTCCTCACGCGCGAAGGCGGGCTTCTTGCGCTCGAATTTCACCAAGCCGGCCACATTGGCGCCATCAGTCACGCTTTGCGGCCCCTTGAGGACGGTCACCTGGTCGTACACTTCCGGGAAGATATAGGCGGTGGGCGGGTCCATCCGCATGCCGCAGCCACCCAGAATGTGTTGATCGTCCACCAGGATGTTCAAGCGCGAGCCGGCCATGCCACGCAGGATCGGATCACCATCCGTGCCACCCTTGCGGATCACGTTGAAGCCCGGGATGCTTTTCAGATAGTCCGCGCCATCATGTGCCGGTACCGGCTGGCGCGGGGCCTTGGGATCACTGACCACGGTAAGCGGCAAGGACATGGGCGTCGCGGTGACGACAATCTCATCCAGCATCGGAATCTCGGCGGCGAGGCCATGCAAAGGACAAGCGGCGAGCAAGGCGACGAGGGGTTTCAGGCGCGACTTCATTCCGGACTCCGTTAGCGAAACAAGCGCGGCATGGTAGGAAGCGCCCATTCATCCGGGAATGCGGCAAATTGTCGCGTCCATGAAAAGGCGCTCTTCTCATTAACGGGTGATGCGACAGAAAATTCCCGAGGGAGTGGCCTCCCCCTTTGCCAAAGGGGGAATGGGATTTAGCGACATTTGCCTGAGCAGTCGCCTCAGAAATCCCCCCTGCCCCCCTTTGGTAAAGGGGGGAACCGCCGCGCCAACCGTATCACCCGATAACGAGACAAGCACCTTGAAAAAAGGGGGAGGCCACGCTTCCAGGCGCGTTCATTCATGGCAACCGCCAACGCGAAAAACCGCATGAAAAAACCCCGCCGTAGCGGGGTTTTTTCATGCGGCGTGGGCGGCTCACGCCCCGTGATGCACCCAGTCCGCGCCCAGGCTGCCCCACAGGCTTTCCCGGTAGGCGGCGCCGCTGACTCGGGCGAGTTCGACCCGGGCCTCGCTGAGCAGCGCCTGGCAAGGCGCGAGCTGGTCGGGGTCGCAGCGTTCGCGCGCGTCGGCTTCCAGGAATGCCTTGAGGTAAGCCACCTGACGTTCCGCCAGGGCGATGTCGCGCTGCTGTTTGAGGTCCAGGCGCTCGCGATACCAGTCGCTCGCCAGCAGCGATTCGCGCGTGAACAGGGCGCGGATTTCCGGGTGGGAAAGGTCTTTCCCCTGGAATTCACCACTGACCATGATGTGGAGCAGCGCTTGCAGCGGTGGGCAGGCGTCGTCGATCGAGCCGTCATCGAAATAACCCTGGGCAACCTGGCGCTGCGAGGCGACGATGTGCTGGATGCCTTCGACATAGGCGTCGAGATCCTGGGTTTCCGGCTTCAGCATGGCTTCGTCGAACACCGCCATCGGGCTGTCGAAAATCTTGCCCAAATAGGCGTGCGCGAAGCCCTTGGTGATGCGGTAGCCGAGACGGCTGGCGAGCACGCGCTGGCCGTTGTGGTCGAAGTCGTCGAGTTTTTCCAGGTAGCCGCGTTCGATCAGCAAGGCCGGCTCCTGTTCACGCTGGGTGAGGCGGCTCCAGATTTCCGGAACCAGGTAGCTGACATCGTGATCGACCCGGCGCTCGCGGCCGATGAAGCCGGCGGCGGAGGTGAAGCCGGGGTAGCCGCACAGGATGAAGGAGACCAGCGCGTTGTTGAGGTCGGCGGTGGTGCTGAGGGCGTTGAACGGCCCCTTGGTGAGCGCGCCCTCGGAGCCGGCGCCGGTGGTGGAGGGAGACTTGCCGGAGAGGCTGGCGATGAAGTCCATGAACAGTTCCGGCAGTTCCTGGTAATGGATCGGCCCGTACACGGCGAGTGGCTTGATACCGGGCGCTTGCGGGTTGTTGCGGCGCCCCGGCAGCACGGCGTTGACCGGGAAATACACCGGCTGCCGGGCGGGAATGCGTCGTTGCAAGCGGGTGCCGAGTTCCCCCAGATAGCGTTCGCGCGGGTTGGCCAGGTCCGGGCGCGCCTGCAGGTAGCGCACGTTGGGGCTGGGCTTGCCGCCGACGATGCGCGGATGCGCGGAGGAGACGAGCCAGCCGTCCTCCACCGCGTCGGCCGCCGCCTGGATGAACTGGCGCATCGGCTCGGTGTATTGCGAAAACTCCACCACGTCGTCGACCAGGTCGCGCGCGTCCTGGCGGTTGAGCGGGGCGAAGTTGGAGATGAAGTTGTCCGACAGAGTCAGATCGAGTTCGGTCTGCGGGTCCATGCCGCGGTGCTTGGCGTCGTCCGGGCGCTGGAACAAGCGCGCTTCGCAGTTCTCCACCAGCTTCAGCGACGGGTGCGGCCAGGCCGGGTTGAGGTTGCTGAGCTGGTTGGCCGGCACGGTGGCGGCGACGGCGATGTCGTCGGCCAGTTGCACTTTCTGGGCGCCGACGAAGTTCTGCCGGAGCTTGAACACGCGCCAGGAACCATCGGTGAGGCGGCCCACGCGCAGGTAGCTGGCGACCAGTTGGCGGCCCTGATACTTGAGTTCATGGGCGGGCTGGCCGTTGATCTGGTCCACGGAGAAATGCTCGCGCCAGGCGCTTTCTCCTTGTTCGCTCCATTCCTGGCGGTAGAAGCGCTTGATGATGAACACCAGCGAGCGGATGCGCTGCGGGATGGACTCCACCCAGGCGTTGTACTCGGGGGTGTAGGCGGTTTCCGACGGCGTCAGCAGGCGGATCACCGAGCCGACCGAGCGCCGGGTGTCGAGCAGGGAACGGGTATCGCGGCCATCCGCCGGCTCGACCTTGTAACGGTCGGAGTAATCGCGGCGGAACAGCGCCTCCACCTGGTCCAGGTCGTCTTTCAGATCCTTGACGATGAAGGAGCCGGATAGCAGGGAGCCGGCCAGCGACTTGGAAATTTCCGACTTGCCGCCGCCGGAGACGGTGCACGGCTTGTAGCAGAAAGTGCCTTCCGCCTCGGTGCCGAGCAGGCGCCAGGTGGGCGCGCTGGGATGCTTCTGCAGTTCGATCTTGTAGCCGCAGGGATAGAGATAGACATGCCCGGCGAGCAACTTGATGCCGCGCGGCTGACCATCGATTCCGCGCCAGCTCACCCGCATCGTGTCCATGTCGAAACAGGTGTCTTCCGGCACGAAGTGGACGTTCTTGTAGCGCTTGTCGCTGGCATGGCCTTCCGCGTGAAGCTCGACCTGGTCACCCAGGAGCGCCAGCACCTCGGCCAGGGTGTGGCCGTGATCCGGCAGGCGGCTGTCCGGCTCGTAATGCTCGCCCAGGTTGTAGGAGGCGAAGGCCAGGGCGCCGCCGGAGTGTTCTTCCTCGCTGCCGCCGAACAGGTTGGCGGCATAACTGATCTGCGACTTGATTTCCTTCTTGCTGTAGCCGAAGTAGTTGTCGGCGATGAGGGTGACGATCACCCCGTTCATGTCGCGGCAGACGATCTTGAACGCCTGGCCGTCGTTGTACAGCTCGTCATCCGCCTTCCAGCACATGCCGTCGCGGCGTTGCCGTTCGCTCGCGGCGTCCCAGCGCGGCAGGCCAAGGTCTTTCTTGCGCAGCGTGGTGAGATGCGGCGCCAGGATCACGCAGCCGGTATGGCCGCTCCAGCCGATCACGTCGAGGCCGGCGTCATTTTCCGGCAGATAGGGGTCGCCGGCGTTGCCGAAGATGCGCTCGACGAAATCCAGGTTGGCCACCAGCCCGCCCGGCGCGAAGAAGCGCGTTTCCATCGCCTTGGCCGGCATCACCGCCGCCACCCCGGGCGAAACCAGCGGGCGCAGCAGTAGCGACACCCAGAGGTGCGCGCCTTCCGGCTGGTTGCTGGTGTAGGGCAGGCGCAGCAGATCATCCGGCGCGTCCAGGGCGGCGCGCATCAGCGCGGCGAAGGTCGCGGCCGGCACCGCCTTCTTGTCCCAGGGGATCGGCAGGCCGCCCTCGGCGATGTGGAAAACGCCCTCGGTGGTGCGGCGGTCCTTGCCCGGGTTGTGCAGCACGCCCTGGCGCACGCGATAGGAGGTGAGATAGCGCGACTCGAAGTGGTCGCCATCGAGCGGCAGGGACAATTCCGCCGCCAGACCGGGACGATCCAGGATGAACGGCGCGGCGGGCAGTTGCACCCTGGTGTCCACCCCATTGCGCGCCAGGTAGTCGTTGACGAAGTTCTGGATGCGCTGGTCCGCCGGGCAACGGTAATCGTGCAGCAGGCGGCGGTGCTGGCGGTAATTGCGCAGCATATCCTCGGCGACATCGAGCAGATCGTCGTCACCCTCGCGCGGCACCGGCTGGCCCGAAGCGGCGAGTTGCAGATTGATCTGGCGAATACGCTTCATCCGCTCCGCGCCGATCGGGCGAGGAGCCAGGGGGGATGCCGTGGGCAGGGGCCGGCCGAGGCGGGCGATATCGTTGTCCATACACACTCTCTGCTTGAAACAGGGGCCGCGCCATCCACCAAACAGATGGGGTAGGCGGGCGGAAGGTTCGGGAGAAAATCGAGGCGAGGCCGAAATCCGGCCAACAAACCCGTGAATAATGACAGAAGCCGCCTGTTTCGGGCAAGGAATCGCCCCCTTGCACACCCTGATCCGCTTAATTAAGCCATTGATAAGCAATGGTTATTTAACGTTACCCTGGCACTGATATGGTGCGGTGCGGTGAAAAGGGGAAATTCGCCCTGGAAACGGCAGACTTGTCGCGAGTAACCGATTCGTAGCCCGGATGAAGCGCAGCGGAATCCGGGCTACTACCTGTTTGGTTCCGGTCCTGCCGACATGGGTTGATTCGCTTACTCCCGATACAGCGGCAGCCTGGCGATGCGGGCTTCGATCTCCCGCACCTGCTTGACATAGGCGGGCTGGCCGACGCCGCCGAAGCGTTTCTCGAACTGCGACTGGTTCATGAATTCCGGCAGATCCTTGATCGGTGGGAAGAACAGCCGCTCGTCATGGCTGCCGGCCAGCACTTTTTGTACCCGTCGCGCCGTCTCGGGGGAGCGCGTGGCCAGATCGCCGAGGCGGCTGCCGGCCTTGTCGGCGGCCAGGTCGTTGAATGAAAAGCCACTGCCATCGCTGGTGTCGCGTACTTCCTTGTAGAGCCCGGCCATATCGGCAATCCCTTCGCCCCCCATGACGGCGAGGAAGGTGGAAATCGCGAAATGCTGCGCGGAGTCATCACGTCCCGCCAGGCGCGCGCCACCCTTGCGCCGGTGTTTCTTGTCGCCCGGGCTGACGAACAGGCGCCCGCCCACGGCGGCTTCGGCCAGGGCGGTCAGCGCGTTGCGGTTCTCCGCCACCGGGTCGCCCCGGCGCGAGCGTTCCTGGGCCAGGGCGAAGGCATCGCCGAGCAAGGCCGCATAGTCATTGCTCCGGGTGGCGGCCAGGCGTTCGCGGTACGGCTCCAGCGCGGCGCTGTCCATGCCGGCCGGCTTCCAGCCGGCGGCCTGGACGGCTTTCCGCAATTCCGCGCCATGCCAGACCAGGGTCAGCACCAGTTTCTTCGGCTCCAGCCTGGCCGCGCGCAGCATGTCGCGCGCCACCTGGTATTGCTCCGCGGCTGGAGAGATCGTGAGCAACGCGCCGATCAGTTTGCCGGTGTAACGGGCCGGCAGTGGCACCTTGCCGAGGCGCAGTTCGCTGGGCACCAGCCAATCGCCTTGCGGCTGATAAGCCAGGGCGATATTGAGATAACGCGGCAACTTGTAGAGGCGCAGGCTGGCGCGCACTTGCAGGCTGTGGCCGTCAATCACCACATCGGCGCCGCCCCGCCCCAGCGTACCCAGCAGCCAGTTCAGAGCCAGTTCCATATCCTCCTGGCCGAAGCGCAAACGACGTTCCTGGCCTTCTTGCAGATGCCTCAGGTCAAGCGATTCGACGATGAGCCGGCCGCGCTCCATGTCCGCCAGCTTCAGCGTGGCCGGCCGCTCGATTTCCGGGACCGGCGCGGTCGCCAGGGCGAGAAGAAAGGCGAGCGCCGCGAGCGGCAGAGAGAGCAGCAGGAACAGCCATAAAAAAAGCCGCATTCGGGTCAGTGCTGGCGGAGGAAGAGGGGAGATCGCGTGTTCATGGCATCAATCCCGCGCGCCATAGTCCTTGAACTTCTCCAGCACCTCGGCCATTTCCGCCGCGCTCAACAACACCGGTTCGCCCACCTGACAGGCGCGCAGGTATTGCCCGCACAGGGCTTCCACTTCCAGGGCCAAAGCAAGCGCGCCATCCAGGCCGCGCCCCCAGGCAAGCAGGCCGTGATTGGCCATCAGGCAGGCGCGGCGGCCGTCCAGGGCGGTGAGCACGGCATCCGACAAGGCCTGGGTGCCGAAGGTGGCGTAGGACGCGCAGCGGATGTCCACGCCGCCGGCCATCGCCACCATGTAATGAAACGGCGGAATGTCGCGGCGCAGACAGGCCAGCGCCACGGCGAACGGCGAATGCGCGTGCACCACCGCCCGCGCCTCGGGAAAGGCGGCGTAGATGTCGCGATGGAAGCGCCACTCGCTGGACGGCTTCAGCCCGGCGGGCGCGGCGCCATTCATGTCCATCGGCACGATCTCTGCGGCGTCGATGGCGGTCATGTCGCGCCCGGACGGCGTGATCAGAAAGCCCTCCGGCGCGCGCGCGCTGACGTTGCCGGAAGTGCCCTGGTTGAGGCCCAGCGCCACACTGCGACGCGCGGTTTCGGCGACCTGGCGCATGGCCTCCCCCCTATGGGAAAGGGGGGAGAGCACGCTCGATTCATCCTTGCTGGTCACCACACCTTGCCGACTCATTTGACCCGCTCCGGATACAACCCCGCCAAGCCCTCGCGGCTGGCGGCGCAGACGCCGCGCTCAGTGATGATCCCTGTCACCAGACGCGCCGGGGTGACG
This sequence comes from Gallionellaceae bacterium, assembly GCA_028714875.1. Lineage (GTDB taxonomy): Bacteria > Pseudomonadota > Gammaproteobacteria > Burkholderiales > Thiobacillaceae > PFJX01. Next base: position 84,690 of record JAQTLN010000015.1, on the reverse strand, counting down.
TCGAAGGCCGGATTGGCGGCGGGGCTGCCTTCCGGGGTGAGGCGTATCTCCACCACTCGCCCCGCGCCATCCAGACCGGAGAGGTGAGTCACTTCCTTGGCATTGCGTTCCTCGATGGGAATCTCGCGCCCGCTCGCCAGGGCGAAATCGATGCTGGGGCCAGGTGCCGCCACATAGAACGGCACACCGTTGTCATGCGCCGCCAGCGCCTTGAGGTAGGTGCCGATCTTGTTGCAGACATCGCCGTTGGCGGCGGTGCGGTCGGTGCCGACGATGCACAGATCGACGCGGCCGTGTCGCATCAAGTGGCCCCCGGCGTTGTCGGCGATCACCGTATGCGCCACGCCATGCTTCGCCAGTTCCCAGGCGGTGAGGCTGGCGCCCTGGTTGCGCGGACGGGTTTCGTCTACCCACACATGCAGCGGAATGCCCGCCGCCACCGCCGCGTAGACCGGCGCCAGCGCGGTGCCCCAATCGACGGTGGCCAGCCAGCCGGCATTGCAGTGCGTGAGCAGGTTGAGCGGCCCAGGCTTACGCGCCGCGATGGCCTGGATGAGACCGGCGCCATGGCGGCCGATGGCCTGGTTCTGCGCCACATCCTCCTCACAGATCGCCGCCGCCTCGTCCCAAGCCGCCGCCGCGCGCTGTTCGGCGACAAGCGGCAACAGCTTCTCCAGTACCCGGCGCACCGCCCATTGCAGATTGACGGCGGTGGGACGGGTGGCGATCAGCGTGTCGCCGGCGCCACGCAGCGCGTCATCGCTGGCGTCGCGGCTGGCCGCCAGCGCCAGACCATAAGCGGCGGTCGCCCCGATCAGCGGCGCCCCGCGCACCCGCATCACGCGAATCGCCTCGGCGGCGTCTTCCAGGGAGACGAGGCGATGGACGATGAATTCATGTGGTAGCCGGGTCTGGTCGATGATTTCGACCCCGTTTGCGGCGGGCCAGATGGCGCGGGTGGGAATGCCGTCGATATTCATGGGAGCATGGAAGTAGGAGGCCAGGGCGGGATTATCGGGGTTTCGCATACAATCCGGCCATGTCTGACGCCACCCCCGACTTCCTTTTCGCCGCCGCCCTCAATGCCCTGCTGGACAAGCAACCCACCGCGAAAACGCGGCTGGTGCGCCATGTCGGCAAGTGCGTGCGCCTGGTCCTGCCGCTGTTGCCGCTATCCCTGCGTATCGAAGGCGACGGCGGTTTCGTCGCCGCCTCGCCGGAGGCCACGGCCGATGTGCAACTGTTTCCCGATCTTTCCGCCGTGCCGCAATGGCTGACTGGTGGCAAGCTCGGCGATCTGTTCCGGGTGGCCGGTGACGGCGTGCTCGCCGCCGACCTGGCCCATGCCCTGGCGGATTTCGACTGGGTGCTGGCGCTACGGCCGTACCTGGGCGACATCGCCGCCAGCCGTGTCGATCAGCTGATCCAGGGCGCCATCTCCTGGCGCGGCCGGGCGATTGAATCCGCCGGCCGCAACCTGGCCGAATATGCCGTCTACGAGCAGGACATGCTCGCCGAACCGCTCGCCGTGCATGACTTCATCACCGAAGTGGACCGCCTGCGCGAGGACGCGGACCGGCTGGAAGCGCGGCTGGCCTTGATGGAAAAACGCGCATGAATGCCGTTGCCGTGGATCACGGCTTGACCACCGCCTGACGGCACCACCAATTTGTAGCGCCGGCTTCCAGCCGGCTGGAAGCCGGCGCTACCCATAAAAGGGGGAATGAGGTACCGAAGGGTAGGGGCTTCATCAGAAATTTAGCGACGTTTGCCTGAGCCGCCGCCTCAGAAATCCCCGCTGCCCCGCTTTGAGAAAGGGGAAGCTACGCTTACGGGCGCCTCACACCATCACCAGTCCCAATATTCCGAACACCAGCAGCAATACCCCGACCATGACGATGTTCGGGTTGGGTTCGAGCAGGTGCTGGCGCACGTCCAGTTCCACCTTTTGCAGCGGAATGTTGGGCGGGCCGGAAGGCTGGATTTCCAGTTGGTAATTGCCGTCCTTCACCACCTGGAACAGCACCAGATGCGAGTTGAAGACGGGATTGCTGTTGCCGGTGCTGCCGGCATTCAACTCGAAGCCGAGCGGCTTGGCGCTCTCGCCCGCGCGGCTGAGCAGGGCGGCATACAAATCCTTGGGCGGGTGGTTTTCCGCCATGTTGGGCGCGAAGCTGCCCTGTGATTTCAGGATCAGGCCCACCGGCGCCATATCCGCGGACATTTTGAATTCCGCCGAACGCCAGATGCCGGCCGCCGCGTCCACCTGGGTCAACGGCACCAGGGCCGCCTGGCTGCCCGAGTAGAACTTGGCGTAGATCCAGTAGGCGGGGCCGAGCACCATGCCGGCGGCGAGAAGAAGGAGTGAGATGGTTTTCATGAGGAATTTCGGTCAGGTTTTTCGTGGGCGTGGATAGTAGCGCTCAAGACGTTCGCCGGGCCGCCGCAAAAACGACTTGGCTTCGTGGGGGGCGGTTCGGGTAATTTTTCCGCGCCGGATGCGCGGATTATGCCCGCCACTCGGCCAGCATGGCTTCGAGCCGCGCCTCGTCCACCGGCAGGGTCAACGCGGCGTCGATGCGAAAGCGCTGCATGAGACGGTCCAGCGCGTGCTGGTGCGCCGCTTCGTAGAGCACCAACACCTTCACTTCCTTGCTCGACTGCACGCTGGCCAGCAGCGATTCCAGGTTGCTCACGCGGTCGCGAAAATCGGGCTGGAAGTAGAAGTCGGCGACTAGCACCGTCGGCTTCTCCTTGCGCAGAAAGCTGATCGCGCGGCGTACCGCGAATTCGGTCTGCACCCGGTAGCCCAGGCGTTCGTAGAGCGGCCGCAGGTTGGGGTAGCCGAGCAGTTCGATGACGGAAAGCAGGGTGCTGGACGCGGGGGTATTCATGAGGGGAAACGGTTCTATCCATTGCGCGAGGGTCGCCAGTATAAAAGGCGGGGGCGCCAAGCTGCCGCGATGGGGTGACCGCCGACTGGAAGGCCAGGAAATATAACGGGATTTTTGTTAACACACGGCTATTCCGTTCAATAGCACAGAATATAGGCCCATTCGGGCCGGAGTTTTCACGACTTTCCCGGCCTGGTGAGGCTTCCCGGTTGCTGGCATCGCGCTTGCTGTTGAGTAGCTGCCAGCCAACCTGTGGGAGACATCATGAAACTGCTTGTCCAGGTACTCGCCCTCGCCATCCTCGTCGGCGTCGCGCCACAAGGCGGCGCGACCACCGCCGCGCGCAGCCTCACCCTGGGCGCCTACACCACGCCGCGCGAAGCCTATGGCAAGGCCATTATTCCGGCGTTCCAGCGCTACTGGAAACAGAAGACCGGCCAGGAAGTACGTTTTCAGGAGTCCTATCTCGGCAGCGGCGCGCAGGCGCGCGCCATTGTTGGCGGCTTCGAGGCGGATGTCGCCGCGCTGTCTCTGGAAGCGGACATCGACAGCCTCGCCCGCGCCGGGCTGATTCAGCGTGATTGGCGGGCCGGCCCGAGCCGGGGCATGGTGAGCCGTTCCGTGGTGGTGCTCGCGGTGCGCAAGGGCAATCCGAAAGCCGTGCGCGACTGGAACGATTTGCGTCACGCGGGGCTGGAAGTGCTGACGCCCAACGTGCGCACCAGCGGCGGCGCCAAATGGAATGTCTGCGCCCTCTATGGCGCGGCCATGCGCGGCAACAACGACACGACGGCGGCGACGGCGCTATTGAGCGACGTGCTGCGCAACGTCACGGTGATGGACAAGGGCGCGCGCGAGTCGATGATCAATTTCGAGAAAGGTGTGGGCGATGTCGCCATCACCTACGAAAACGAGGTGCTGGTCGGGCGCAAGTCGGGTGAGACCTACGAATACGTGGTGCCGCGCGCGACCATCCTGATCGAGAACCCGGTGGCGGTGGTGGACAAGTACGCCGACAAGCACGGTAACCGCGATCTCGCCGAGGCTTTCGTGGCCTACCTGGCCACGCCGGAAGCGCAACACGCCTTCGCCGAATATGGTTTGCGCCCGGTGGATGCCGGCGTGGCGAAGGAAGTCGGCAAACAGTTCCCGGCGGTGCGCGACCTGTTCACCATCCGCGACCTGGGTGGCTGGGGCCAGGTGGACAAGACCCTGTTCGGCCCCGCCGGAGTCTATGAGCGGGCGATGGCGGGGGCGCGGTGATGCGGTGTGCATCTCCAAATATCCCCCCCTTTTTCAAAGGGGGGTTAGGGGGGATTTCTACAACGGTGGATTTCTCCACGCCCGCTAAATCCCCCCCCAGCCCCCCTTTGAAAAAGGGGGGAGAAAAACCCGAACCGGATTCAACATGCCCCAACCCAGTAACGCCCTGAACCCTGAACGCGGTGGCCGTCTGGTGCGTGGCGCGGTCCTGGCCTACATCGGCTTCCTGGTTCTGCTGCCGCTGGCGGCGCTGGCGCAACATGGCTTGAGCGGCGGCATCGGCGCGCTCTGGCTGGCCCTCGTCGCGCCCGGCGCGCGCCATGCGCTCTGGCTCACCCTCTGGAGCGCGGCCGCGATGGCGCTGATCAATGTGCTGATGGGCACCGCCACCGCCTGGGCGTTGGTGCGTTACCGTTTCCCCGGCCGCGCCTTTCTTTCCACGCTGGTCGATCTGCCGTTCGCCATTCCCACCCTGGTCACCGGCGTCATGCTGGTCATCCTCTACGGCCCGCGCGGGCCGATGGGCGGCTGGCTGAACGCGGCGGACATGAAGATCGCCTTCGCGCCGCCCGGCATCCTGCTCGCGCTGTTGTTCGTCACCCTGCCGTTCGTGGTGCGCGCGGTGGAGCCGGTGCTGCTGGAACAGGACCCGGCCGAGGAGGAAGCCGCGCGCACCTTGGGCGCCGGGCCATTCACCATTTTCCTGCGCGTGCTGTTGCCGCCGCTGTTGCCGGCCATCCTCTCCGGCGCCGTGCGTTCCTTCGCGCGCGCTCTGGGCGAGTTCGGCTCCATCGTCGTGGTGTCCGGCAACATTCCCTACAAGACCCTGACCGCGCCGATCTACATTTTCGGCGAGATCGAGGCCGGCGACCCGCAGGCCGCCGCCGCCGTGTCGCTGGTCCTGCTCCTGCTCGCGGTGGCGCTGACCTACGCGGGGCGCGCGCTGGAACGCTGGACGGGGGTGCGCGATGCGTGACCCCCTGAAGCAAGCAAGCTGTAGCGCGGGCTTCCAGCCTGCATTCAACGCCAAGGCGGCAGGCTGGAAGCCCGCGCTACAAGGGAGTGCGCCATGAAGCGCCTCACCTTCGGCCAGAGCCTGCTGCTCTTGCTGGTGCTGGCTTATCTCGGACTGATCCTGGTCCTGCCGCTGGGCGCGTTGGCGCTGCGCGCTCTGGCGGCGGGGCCGGGCGCGTTACTGGAAGTGTTCGCGGACCCCGGCGCGCGCGCGGGGCTGCGCCTGACCTTGATCCTCGCACTCATCGCCGTGCTCGCCAATGGCCTGGTCGGCGTTGGCGCCGGTCTGGTGCTGACGCGGCATCGTTTCCTCGGGCGGCGCCTGCTCGACACCCTGGTCGACCTGCCCCTGGCGGTCTCCCCGGTGATGACCGGCCTCGCCTTCCTGCTGCTGTTCGGGCGTGGCGGCTGGCTGGAGCCGGGGCTGCAATGGGCGGACATCAAGGTCGGATTCGCCTTCCCCGGTCTGGTTCTGGCCACGCTGTTCGTCACTTTCCCGTTCACCCTGCGCGAAGTCGCTTATGTGCTGCTCGAACTCGGTAGCGACGAGGAAGAGGCCGCGGTCACTCTGGGCGCCTCGCCCTGGCAGACCTTTCGCCTGGTCACCCTGCCCAACATCCGCTTCGGCTTGGGCTACGGCCTGGTGTTGACGCTGGCGCGCGCCCTCGGTGAATTCGGCGCCGTGCTGGTGATCGGCGGCGCCATCTCCGGGCAGACCCAGACCGCCACCACCTTCATCTACAACGCTCTGGAAGAACGCCAGGAAGCCGCCGCCTACGGCATGGCCCTGATCCTCGCCGCCGCCAGCGTGCTGTTCCTGCTGGCGCTAGAGTGGATCAAGCGTCGGCGTGGGAAAGAAAAATGAACATGCTGCACGCGCATGGCCCGATGTGCCGCGCTCCGTGGCGTAATCCGTGGCGTACTCCCCCCCGATGCCCATGTGGGAAAGCGCTTTTCTCATTAACGGGTGATGCGGTTGTCGCTGCGGAACCCCCCTTTTTCAAAGGGGGGCAGGGGGGATTTCTGAGGCGGCCAATCGGGCAAACGTCGCTAAATCCCCCTCAATCCCCCTTTGAGAAAGGGGGAGGCCACACCCTCGGGCGCTTCCCGTCGCAGCTAACGCGACAAGCGCCATTGGGGAACGCGCGGCGTATTCGGCGCGACATGGCAAGGTTTCCCGTTAAGCATCGTCAGGAGTAGCCGTCATGAGCATCCGCGTCAGCCACCTCAACAAACGGTTCGGCAATTTTGTCGCCGTCGACGACGTTTCCCTGGAAGTCGACAGCGGCGAGCTGGTCGCCTTCCTCGGCCCCTCCGGCAGCGGCAAGAGCACCATACTGCGCATCATCGCCGGCCTGGAAACGGCCGATTCCGGCTCCGTGTTCTTCGCCGGGCAGGCCGCCGACCATCTACATGCGCGCAAACGCGGCGTCGGCTTCGTATTCCAGCACTACGCCCTGTTCCGCCACATGACGGTGGCGCAAAACATCGCCTTCGGCCTGCGAGTCCAGGGCAAATCACCTGGCGAACAAGGCGCGCGGGTGCATGAACTACTCGATCTGATGGGCCTGGCCGGCCTCGGCGAGCGCTATCCCGGCCAGCTTTCCGGTGGCCAGCGCCAGCGTGTCGCCCTGGCGCGCGCCCTGGCGCCGGAACCGCAAGTGCTGTTGCTCGATGAACCGTTCGGCGCGGTCGACGCGCGAGTGCGCGAGGAGTTGCGCCACTGGCTGCGGCGCCTGCACGACGAGGTGCATGTCACCTCCATCTTCGTCACCCACGATCAGGAAGAAGCTTTCTCGGTGGCCGACAAGGTGATCGTCATCAACCGGGGCCGCGTCGAACAGGCCGCGTCGCCCGCTGAAATACTCGACCATCCGGCCACCGAATTCGTCGCCCGCTTCATCGGCGAGGCCAACGTCTATGAAGGCGTGGCGCGCGGCGGCCAGGTCGCGGTCGGCCGGCTTCAGGTGCCCGCCGATGGCTTGCCCGACGGCACCCCGGTGTGCGCGGTGCTGCGCTTCTACGACCTCAAGTTCTGGAAGGAAGACCAGGGTATCGCCCGCGTGGCGCGCACCATGACCCTGGGCGACCGGGTCAAGGTGGAAGCGGTGATCGACGACGGCCCCGTCATCTACTCGCAGTTCCCGCGCCGCAGCAGCCTGCTCGCCGGCATCGAGCCCGGTTGCCGCATCCACATCGAAGTCACCCTGGCGCGGCTCTACCCGCACAACGTCGTCGAGGGAATTACGGTATCCGCTTAAGGCGGCGGCGCGGGGCCGGGGGTATAGTTTCCCGCCATGGCCCTGCTCGAAATTCGCAACATCAGCCGCAGTTTCGGCGCCTTCACGGCGGTGAAGGACGTCAGCTTCGACGTGTCCAGTGGCGAGTTCTTCACCCTGCTGGGACCGTCCGGCTGCGGCAAGACCACGATCCTGCGCATGATTGCCGGCTTCGACCTGCCGGATGCCGGGCAAATTCTGCTCGATGGCCGCGATCTGGTGGCGACGCCCGCCGAGCGGCGCCCCATCCATACCGTGTTCCAGAGCTACGCCCTGTTCCCGCATCTCACCGTGGGGCAGAACGTCGCCTTTCCCCTGCGCATGGCCGGGGTGAATGAAACCGAACTGCGGCGGCGCGTGGCGGACACCCTGGAGCAGGTGCACCTGGCCGAACTGGCCGAGCACTACCCGCACGAAATCTCCGGTGGCCAGAAACAGCGCGTGGCGCTGGCGCGCGGCCTGGTCAACCGGCCGCGCCTGCTGTTGCTGGACGAACCGCTGGGCGCGCTGGATCTGAAGCTGCGTGAGGAAATGCAGCTGGAGTTGATCAAGCTGCAACGCGAGGTGGGCGTCACCTTCGTCTTCGTCACCCACGCGCAGCCGGAGGCGCTCGCCCTGTCGCACCGCATCGCGGTGATGAACCAGGGCCGCATCGAGCAACTGGACGAGCCCTCGCGCCTCTACAGCTTCCCGAAAAATCGCTTCGTCGCCGACTTCATCGGCAACTGCAATCTGCTCGAAGCCGGCGTGGTCGAAGGCCAGGATGGCCTGCTGCGCTTGCAAGCGGCCGGTCTGGGCGAAATCCTGGCGCCGGCCAGGGAAGACGTGAATGTCGGTGACAAGGGCGTGCTTGCGCTGCGCCCGGAGCAGGTGCGCATCGGCGCCGCCGACGCATTGCCCCCCCCTTTCCCAAAGGGGGGCGGGGGGGATTTCGCGACGCCGGATGACCCTGGAGCCAGTGAAAATCCCCCCCAGCCCCCCTTTGGGAAAGGGGGGGGCAACAGCTTTCCCGGCACGGTGCGCGATTTTCTCTACGTCGGCGACGTCACCACCTATCAGGTCACCCTCGACAACGGCCAGGAACTGGCGGCGCTGCGCGCCAACGACGCCCCCGGCCGCGCCCGCTTCTTCGAGGTGGGCGACCGGGTGACGGTGAGCTGGGCGTGGGATGCGGGGCACTTTGTTCGAGACTGACAAATTCCCCCCGCCCCCCCTTTGCAAAAGGGGGGAGAAAGGCACCCGCTGGGCCATCACCGCCCCGCCCACCCTGTTCCTGCTGGCGTTCTTCCTGGCTCCGGCGCTGATCGTGGTACTGGCTTCGTTCCAGTATCCCGGCGAGTTCGGCGGCCTGGCGCCGCTGCTCGATGCTGGCGACGGGCGCGAGCACGGCCTGACGCTGGAGAACTACCAGTTCTTTTTCAGCGATTTCCTGTTCACGGAAATCCTGTTGCGTTCCTTCCTGGTGGCGGCGGCCTCCACCCTGATCTGCCTGCTCCTGGCCTACCCGGTGGCCTGGCTGATCGCGAAAAGCCCCAGGCAGCACCGCGATTTCCTGGTGCTGCTGGTGATCCTCCCCTTCGCCAGCAACTTCCTGATCCGCGTCTACGCCTGGATGATCATCCTCGGGCCGCAGGCGGCGCTGGCGCGTCTGCTCAACGGCGTCCTCGGCGCCTTCGGCCTGGAGCCGGTCAGCCTGTTGTTCTCGCCCTTCGCGGTGCTGGTGGGCATGGTCTATGTGCACCTGCCGTTCATGATCCTGCCGCTCTACACCAACCTGGAAAAACACGACCCGGTGCTGCTCGATGCCGCGCAAGACCTCGGCGCCAACGCCTGGCAACGCTTCTGGCGGGTGACCTGGCCGTTGTCGCTGCCCGGCGTGTTTTCCGGCTCGGCGCTGGTGTTCATCCCGGTGCTGGGCATGTTCGCCATCCCCGACATCCTCGGCGGCACCCGCGACATGCTGATCGGCAACCTGATCAAGGACCAGTTCCTCGGCGTGCGCGACTGGCCGTTCGGCGCCACCTTGTCCATCGTGCTGACGCTATGCGTGCTCTCGCTGGCGGGTCTGGCCGCCTGGGCTGGGCGGCGGCGGCGGGGAGAGCAATAGCTCGACATGCTTGTCCGGGACGCTACACGTAGAATCGTGTCGAGAATGGAGAAAACGGCATGAAGGCATTCATCGATAAAACATTGGAAAAACTGGAGTCTCTTGTCCAGGAGGGCCGCTATGAAGCGTTGGAGACTGAAACGGTGGAGATCAAACCAGTTCCATCGGATGGTGGTCAATGGACTGAAATACATAAATCGGTGAATGCGTTTCTCAATACGCGTGGCGGCATCATCATTCTTGGCATCAAGGAGGCGGGGCAGGGTCCGAATCGACACTATGAATTCACCGGTTATCGAGAGGAAGCCGAGGCAAAGCTCAAGGAGTTGCCGAAACAATTTACCGATCGACGCGGGGTTGAGCTGGATTTACGCCAGGATGCGTTTCCAGATATGCAGGTCAGAGATTTTCTTGATGGACGACTAGCATTGATCTTCGTGGATGAGTTGCCAGCGGATCGTAAATACGTCTTTTACAAGAATGAGGCTTATCGCCGCATCTTGACCGGCGACCACAAACTCAAAGGCGCTGACATAGAGGCGCAGGAAGCCTACCAACAGGAAATCGAGCTGGCGCGCGAAATGCTACCCTGGCCCAATACTTGCGTAGATGACCTGAACTTGGATGCACTAAACGATTACATTCAGCACCTAAACCACCCCATTAAAGTTGAAACGATGAAGGCGGATATGGAAAGTGCCCAACCGTTTCTGGAAAGAAAGAGCTTTATTAAGGAGGGACAAGCCACACTGTTGGGAATGCTGGTATGCGGCATGCACCCTGGAGATCACCTCGGATTTCGTTGCCATGTGCATGGCTATGTGGATGTTCCTGAAACGATCGCTCAGGATAAACAGGACTTAATCGGCAATATCCTGCCGCTAATGGAAAGCAGTCTCTCCTATATTTTGCGTAACATCCGAATTGGCATCTCTAGTGCAGGAGGCGGCACGAGCACCCCACAATATCCCGAGGAGGTGCTAAGGGAAACGGTCAATAATGCGCTAGCCCATCGGGACTACTCCATCAACAAGCAGGCCATCATTACCATCAGGCCTGGAGAATATCTCTCCATACGCAACCCCGGTGCATTTCGACGCCACCTACTCATCGAGCATCTCACACAGGGAGATACTTTGCGACGTGTCATTCCTGAAGCTAAGGCGCGCAATCCAAAGCTTGCGGATGTCTTGCGCGTGTACCGCAAGTGGGAAGGCAAAGGGATTGGAATGTCCACCTTGGTCAGCCTTTGCCTGGAGGGCCGGATAGATATCCCAGCCTATCGCCTCTATTCGGAGGAGGTCTGCCTGTTCCTGCGGCCGGGACGCCTAATCGACGATCGAATAGAAACTCGCTTCAGGGCTTATGACGCCTACATTGAAAGAAAGACCAGGGGTCGTGCGCTGAGTGAGGAAGAGAGAGCCGTTTTGGCCTATCTCATGAAGGCTGAATGGGAGAATGAACAGCTTCGTTACACCATCCTCCTGACACCCGATAATAATCACTTCACAGCATTGTTGTGGTTAGAGCAATGCCATCTGATAGAGAAACACCCCATAAGCACCGCGATATATCCTATCTACATTGCGGATCGCACGCTGATGCGTAGCGAATTTCATCAGGAGTTGGAAGAATTATTCGGGGAAGGGCTGAGGGGGCTAGATGCCACCTTACGTGACATCCTCGGTCTTATGTACCGGCACCGGGAATACTCTCGGATCAAGGCGGTGACGGCCAAGATGGCGGCTTTCTACCTATGGAACGAGGGCAAGCCAGATGCTCGGGACATCAAGGGTTTCGACACTTACTACCGTAAGCTGCGCAATGCTTTCAACAAGCTGGAAAAGGCCGGTTTCATTATCAAACCCACAGTCGGCCGAGGGTTTGTGTTGAACACGGACTACCTTTCTGAACGCTTGATTTGACCCAATGGAAATATCACTTCCACTTATAGGAACGTAGAGGAAAAGGTGGTCGAGTCACATATAAATAGCGAGACGGGGGAAGACTAAGCATCATGCGTAAGCTGCCCCTCTGGTTGAAGCTGGCGGCGGGCGCCACCTTCGCCTTCCTCTATGTGCCGCTGCTGGTAGTGGTGGCGTATTCCTTCAACGACTCGCGCCTCAACGCCGAATGGGTGGGCTTCACTTTTGCGTGGTATCGGGTGCTGTTCAACGACGCGGAAATGCTGTTGGCGGCGCGCAACTCGCTGTTCATCGCCCTGGTCGCCAGCACCTGCGCCACCATTCTCGGTACCCTGGCCGGGCTGGCCATCCACCGTTACCGCCCGCGCTGGCTGCCGCTGCTGGTCATCACCCCGGTGGCGATGCCGGAAATCCTGCTGGGTGTGTCGCTGCTGGTGTTCTTCATCCAGGTGCTGCACCTCACCCTGGGCCTGCTTTCGGTGGTGCTGGCGCACATCACCTTTTCCATCGGCTTCGTCGCCATCATCGTCCGGGCCCGCCTTGCCGGCATGGATGAAAGCATTTTCGAGGCGGCGCGCGACCTCGGCGCCTCGCCCTGGCAGACCTTCCGCCTGGTCACCTTCCCGCTGATCCTGCCGGCGGTGGTGGCCGGCTTTTTGATGTCATTCACCCTCTCCATCGACGACTTCGTCATCACCTTCTTCACCGCCGGCGTGGGCGTCTCGACCCTGCCCTTGCAAATCTATTCGATGATCAAGATCGCGGTGACGCCGGAAGTGAATGCCGTCTCCACCCTGCTCATGCTGCTGACCCTGGTGTTGGTGGTCGTTGCGTCGCGGCTGGACAAGGGCTTCATGAAGGGGGGCGAGTGATGGGGTGGCTGCGCTGGATGCGGCGTTGGATAGGCTGGCGCGGCTCCCTCATCCCCAGTCCTTCCCCCGGCGGAGGAAGGGAGCCAGAACCCCTCTCCCCCCGGGAGAGGGGCGGGGGTGAGGGAGCCGCGCGCGCACTCGCGATCACGCTGGCCACGTTCATGAGCGCACCCGTCCAGGCCGCCGACACGCTCTACCTCTACAACTGGAACAACTACATCTCCGACGCCACCGTCACCCGCTTCGAAGCCGAATGCGGCTGCCAAGTGGTGCGGGACTATTACTCCGACAACGAGGAAATGCTGGCCAAGCTGGCGGCGGGGGCGAGCGGCTACGACCTGGTCGTGCCCACCGGCTATGCCGTCGAGGCGCTGCTGCGCTCGAAACAGTTGCGCCCGATCGACACCGCGCGCCTGGGCAACTTCAGGAATCTCAAACCGGAATTCCTCGGCGCCTTCTTCGATCCCGGCAACCGCTATTCCGTGCCCTATGCCTACACGATCACCCTGCTCGGCTACAACAGCCGCAAGCTGGAGGAACTCGGCCTGCCCACCGACACCTGGGCGCTGATCTTCGAGCCGAAATACCTGGAAAAGCTCAAGGGCCGCGTCACGGTGCTGGATTCACAGCGGGAATTGATCGGCGCGGCGATGAAGTACCTGGGCTATTCGGTCAACGACAGTGACGAACGCAAATGGAAACAGGCGCGCGACCTGATCCTGCGCGCCAAGCCCTACTGGGCGGCGTTCAACGCCTCCAGCTACATCAAGGAACTGACCCTGGGCAACATCTGGGTCGCGCACGGCTACTCCAACGACATGTTCCAGGCCAACGCCGACGCCGTGAAAGCCCGGCGCGGCTTCAACATCGCCGCCAGCATCCCGAAGGAAGGCGCGGTGCTGGCGCTGGATTCGATGGTGCTGCACAAGACCGGCCGCCACCCGGAACTCGCCCTGCGCTTCATCAACTTCATGCTGCGCGGCGAAAACTCCGCCGAACTCACCAACCTGATCGGCTCCGGCAACCCCAACCGCGCCGCCACCAGCCATATCCGCCCCGACATCGCCGCCGACCCGGCCATCTTCCCGGACCGCGCCGCGCTAGGCCGCCTGGAAATGCTGCGCGACCTGGACCGAAGAAGCCGCCGGGTGCTGAACCGAGTCTGGACCGAGATCAAGCTGCGCTGAATGGTGAGGCGGCCGCGCATCCCCCACACAACGCCTTACGCCACGATCTTCCCGCTCTTGTCCCCGTAAACCTGCGCCAACAAGTTGCGCAAGGCGTCGTGGCGGTCGTGCAGGTCGCGCGCCAGTTGACTGGCGATGACGAACTGGAAGCGGCAACCGATGTCGGAATCCGGCTGATACAGCAGCATGTAGGCGGAAAACGGCAGGCTGGCGACTTTCACCGGCCCGCTCGACTGGCAACTGGTGAGGGAGGGGATACCCTGTGAAATCGAGGGAATGCCGAAGAATTCACCCGGTTGCAGGGTCTTCAGGGTGTAGTAGCGGCCGCCGTTGCCGTAGTGGCAGACCTTCACCGTGCCATCGAGCAACAGGAACAGGTCCTTGTTGAGCCGTTCCTGGTAGATGAACACATGCTGATCGGGGTAGTCGTCCACGCGCATGGCGGCGGCGACGTGATCGACATCGGCTTCCGCCATGTACTGGAAGCTCGGCAGGTTGCGCAGAAAGTTACGCAATAGCATCAGTGCACTCCCAGCAAGGTCTTGAGGAAATCCACCACGCCGTGGGGGCTCTGCGCCAGATCCGCCCAGGGCACGGAAAGGTCGCCCAGTAGCAGCATCTCGCCTTGCGGGTCGATGATGGGATTGTTCGCGGTCACCGCCAGGCGTCGCATCAACATCTGAATGAAACCGTGGGTCAGGCGGCACACCGCGACCGAATCGTCGTCCAGCAGCGCGTCGAAATCCCGGTAGGCCAGGCGGGCGACTTCGGTATCGCCACAGGCGGTGACGCTGCTGGACGCGAGATGCACGCCGCTGAAATAGCCGACTTCACCGACCCAGTTGCCCGGACCGATTTCACCCAACTGGATGGCATGGTCGGCAAACTCGATGGACAGCCGCAGACGGCCCGAGAGCACCAGATACAGCGCGTCGATCGGCGCCTGGTCATGGAGAAGAACCTCGCCATCGGACAAGGTCCGCACCGTGATGCGATCCAGCAGCGGTTTGACATGCTCCACCCCAAGCTGGCCCACCAGTTCAGGCAATTGTTGGAACAGGGATTGTTCGTCCATGGTCGGCTCCGTCACCGCGTCATCCTTGCTCAACTCAGTTCAACGGGTTCGCCGGACTGCGCCGAGGCCAGCCGCGCCAGCGCGGCGAACAACTCCTCGCCGCCACGGGTGTCGCGCCAGGCGGCGGCATCCCAGCGGTAATGGAAGCCGCCGCTTTTCGCCGCCACCCAGATTTCCTGGGCCGCCGCCTGCTTGTTCACCACGATCACCGATCTGTCATCGAATTCGATTTCGAGCACGCCGCCGGCCGCCCGTTCGTAGTCGATTTCGGCTGCGTCCAGGGCCGCTTCCAGACGGTTCAGGGTGGCGTCGGCCAGGTGGCTGTACTCGCTCTCGGTCATTGGGTGCTCCATGCTAGACTTTTCGCCATTTTAACGGGCATGGGCCGGCTCTACCGCGAAACGTGAACTTCTCGCGCCATGCCCGTTCCCTCACCCCCAACCCCTCTCCCGTCCACGGGAGAGGGGAGCTTCGAGCTTCGCTGCGCGAAGTTCACGTTAAAGGCTTCCCATGCGCTTTCTGACCATTCTCCTCGCGCTGTTTTTCCTCGCCGGCTGCGGCAAGAAAGGCGCCTTGTATCTGCCCGACGCGGCCACGCCCGCGCAAACCACGCAACCCGCGCAATCCACAAAATGAACCCTGTCAGTACCCCACTGAACCGCCGCGACGGCGTGCTTCATGTCGAAGACGTGCCGCTGGACGCCATCGCCGGCGAATTCGCCACCCCCTGTTACGTCTATTCCCGCGCCGCGCTGGAAACCGCCTATCACGCCTATGACCAGGCGCTGGCCGCGCATCCGCACCTGATCTGCTATGCGGTGAAGGCCAACGCCAGCCTCGCCATCCTCAACCTGTTCGCGCGCCTGGGCGCCGGTTTCGACATCGTTTCCGGCGGCGAACTGGCGCGCGTGCTGGCGGCCGGTGGCGATGCCGGGAAAGTGGTGTTTTCCGGGGTCGGCAAACGCGCCGAGGAAATGCGCGCGGCCCTGGTGGCCGGTATCCATTGCTTCAACGTGGAATCGGAAAGCGAGCTGCTGCGCCTGAACCAGGTGGCCGGCGAACTCGGGGTGACGGCGCCAATCAGCCTGCGCGTCAATCCGGACGTGGACGCCAAGACCCACCCCTACATTTCCACCGGCCTCAAGGGCAACAAGTTCGGCATCGCCCATGACCAGGCCCTGCGCGTCTATCGTGAGGCGGCGGCGCTGCCACATTTGCGAGTGATCGGCATCGACTGCCACATCGGCTCCCAGCTGACCGAGATCGCGCCCTTCGCCGAGGCGCTGGAGCGGGTGCTGGAACTGGTCGACGCGCTGAAGGCGAGCGGCATCCAGCTCGAACATATCGACATCGGCGGCGGCGTCGGCATTCGTTATCGCGACGAAACGCCGCCGGCCCTGGACGACTACGCGCGTGTGCTGCTGAAGCGGCTGTCGCACCGTGGCGAGAGCCTGATCGTCGAACCCGGCCGTTCCCTGGTCGGCAATGCCGGCTGGCTGCTCACCCGGGTGGAATACCTCAAGCATGGCGAAACCAAGGATTTCGCCATCGTCGATGCCGCCATGAACGACCTCATGCGCCCGGCGCTCTATGACGCCTGGCACGACATCCTGCCGGTGCGGGAACGCCAGGGGGAAACCCATAGCTACGCCATCGTCGGCCCGGTCTGCGAAAGCGGCGATTTTCTCGGCCACGACCGCGATCTGGCGCTTGCCGAGGACGACCTCCTGGCCATCTGTTCGGCCGGCGCTTACGGCATGAGCATGAGCTCCAACTACAACACCCGACCGCGCGCCGCCGAGGTCATGGTGGATGGCGGCGACTGCCATCTGGTGCGGGAGCGCGAGCCGTTGGCGGCACTGTTTCAGCACGAACGGGTGTTGAGGGCGGAAAAAACCGGATAAACAGGCGAAAAACCCGCGAAAAAGCGCGCTTCGGCCTTGCCGGGCGCGCTTTTTTTTGCGCACAATCCGCGCACGCCTCAAATTCACGGAACTGCTTGAGGCATAAGGCTTTTCAGACGTTTCCAGTCATCCCCCAGAGGAGTCAGACATGCCCGCCGAGAAACCCGCCAAAGCAGTTGCCAAACCCGCGGCCAAAACTACCGCCAAGCCAGCCGGCAAGGCCACGAAGACCACCAAGGCCGTGGTAGCGGCAGTACCCGTCACCGCCGCGCCCGCGAAGGCGCCGGCCAAGAAAGCGGCCGTGGCCAAGGCCCCGGCGAAAGCCGCCCCCGCCGCCGCGAAGAAGGTCGCCGCGCCCAAGGTGGCCGCCAAAGCGGCTCCGGTGAAAGCCGCCGCGTCGAAAGCGGCGACCACCGTCAAGAAGGCAGCCACCCCCGCCAAGGCCCCGGTCAAGAAAGCCGCCACGAAGGTCGCGGCAGCCAAAGCCGTCGCCGCGGTGAAGAAACCCGCCGCGGAGGCGGCCGCGCCAGCCAAGAAAGTCGTTGCCGCGCCGAAAGCCACCAAGCCTGCCGCCGCCGCTAAAACCACCGCGGCAAAACCGGCCGCGGTAAAGAAGGCTGCTGTGGCGAAAGCTCCCGTTGCCGTGAAGAAAGTAGCCACGCCCAAGGTAGCCGCCAAAGCGGCGCCTGTGAAAGCCGCCGCGCCGAAAGCTGCTACCGCCGTCAAGAAGGCGGTGGCGAAAAAGCCGGTGGCCAAGAAGGCGAGTTAACCGTCGCTTCCGGGCATGAAAAAAGGCGGGCATGCCCGCCTTTTTTCATGCCCGTTGCGGGGCGGCCCGCGCGCGGGCCGCCTACACGTGGTAGCGCCGGCTGTCTTCCCGCACCGTGTCGACCAGCACCCGCACGTTATCCGGCGGGGTGAACTGGGAGATGCCGTGGCCGAGGTTGAAGACGTGGCCTGAGCCCTGGCCGTAGCTGGCGAGGACGCGGCGTGCTTCGTTGGCGACGGCGTCCGGCGTGGCGAACAGGACGGAGGGGTCGAGGTTGCCTTGCAAGGCAACCTTGTCGCCGACGCGGCGGCGGGCGTCGCCGATGTCGATGCTCCAGTCCAGGCCGACAGCGTCGGCGCCACACTGGGCGATCTGCTCCAGCCAGAGACCGCCGCCCTTGGTGAAGACGATGCGCGGCACCACATGGCCTTCGCGCTCACGAGTGAGGCCGGCCATGATGCGGGCCATGTAGGGCAGGGAGAATTCCAGGTAGGCCGCCTGCGACAACATGCCGCCCCAGGAATCGAACACCATCACGGCCTGGGCGCCGGCTTCGATCTGGGCGTTGAGATAGTCGATGACCGCTTTGCTGGTCACATCCAGGATGTGGTGCATCAAGTCCGGGCGCGAGTACATGAGGGTTTTCACCTCCTTGTAGGTGTCGCTGCCGGAGCCTTCCACCATGTAACAGGCCAGGGTGAAGGGGCTGCCGGAGAAGCCGATCAGCGGCACGCTGCCGTCCAGGGCGCGACGGATTTCCGAGACCGCGTCGATCACATAACGCAGATGGTCATGCGGGTCCGGTGCTTTGAGGTTGCGGATGGCCCATTCCTCGCGCAGCGGCCGTTCGAACTTGGGGCCCTCGCCCTCGGAAAAATACAGGCCCAGGCCCATCGCGTCGGGCACGGTGAGGATGTCCGAGAACAGGATGGCGGCATCCAGGTTGTAGCGCGCCAGCGGTTGCAAGGTGACTTCCGTGGCCAGGCTGGGGGACTTGCACAGATCCAGGAAGCTCCCGGCGCGCTTGCGGGTGGCGCAGTACTCCGGCAGGTAGCGGCCGGCCTGGCGCATCAGCCAGGTGGGCGTGTAGTCGGTGGGTTGCCGCAGCAGGGCGCGCAGGAAGGTGTCGTTCTTGAGAGCGGTCATGATCGGGCCTGGTGGGAAAACGCCCGGCATTCTAACCGCCAAGCGCCCCCGCCGGCCGTCAGGCTGTCTAGTGGTCTGCTTCCGAAATAGCGCAACATGAAACGGCGCCTTTTTCCGCGTGGCGGCGTTGCTCGTCGTTGTCATAGTCCGGGCTATGGCGCCTCCTCGCGCCTTGCCCCGCGAAAAAATCCATCCGTTTCATCAGTCACGCCATTTCGGAAGCAGACCACTAGCGCCTGGGGGAATGGTATCCACCCCGGCACCGGCTAACGCAAAATGAGCTGAAACCTGGCCCCTTGTCGCGCCAACACCCCACTTCGCCGCCTTCGCTGTGCCGATGGCCTGGCACACGACTTGCTGAAACCTGAGCGTGGGATGATCTAACCGTCGCGATCATCCCGATGCTGACAGGAGGTTTCATGACAAAACGTATCCCTTACTTCTTGCTGGTCCTGTTCTTGTTTGCGCTGGCGCGGATGGCGCCGGCCGCCGAACCTGAGCCGATGTTGCTCACCGCCTCCGCGCAGGGCAGGAACATGGAGCAAGCCGTGGCCGCGCTGGGCCAGGCGATCGTCGCCCACAACTACACCTTCGTGCGGCAGCAGGCCATCGATAGCCGCCTGGTGCCCTATGCGCGGGAAGTGCGCTCGGTGCGCCTGGTGTACTTCTGCAATTTCGCCAAGATGGACCGCGTCCTGCGCCTGGACCCGCGCGCCACGCAATTGATGCCCTGCCGCGTCACCCTGGTGGAAACGCCGAGCGGGGTGGATCTGATCGCGGTCAATCCGGCCTGGGTCTCGCAAAACGTGCCGGCCCTGCATGGCGAGTGCCAGGAACTGAAAAATGATTACCTGGCGATATTGGAAGAGGCCTCGTTATGACCCGCTTCGATATCAACCGCCTTATCGTCTGGCTCGCGTTGCTCTTGAGTCTGTCCGCGCGGGCCGAGCCGCTTACCGTGAACAAGGAAGTGGACATGCGCCAGGCGCTCGACGACATCGCCCTGGCCGCCGCCAATCACGAACTGGTGATGGTGAAGATGCAGCCCATCGATACGGCCCTGGCCAAACGCGGCTTCGAGAACCCGCACATCCGCATCCTGTTCATCGGCAGCGAATCCGCCGTGCGCTGGGCGGAGGTGGTGGAACCGCGCCTGCTCAACCTGCTGCCCCTGCGCCTGACCCTGATCCAGCGGGAAGGACGCATGACGGTGATGAGCGACGATTTCGAACCCTGGCTGCGCGAATTCCCGGCGGACCCGGCGCACCGGATGATCGAGGCCTGGCAGGCGGAATTGAAAGCCATGCTCGACGACTTCGTGCGGCAGTAACACTTATAGCGCCGGCGCTACATTACAACCCTGGGTTGCCAGGCGGGGTTGATGTTCATAGCATGCGGTTCGGCCTGGCTCCAGACCAGGTACTCCGACTGGCCGTTCAAGCCTTAGCGCCCTCCCCACTCAACCGCTCCTCATGCCGCAACCGTTGCTCGATCTGCAAGATGTGGTGTTCCGCTGGCCGGGACAGGCGGCCGCTTGCCTGGACATCGCGAACTTCCAGGTAGCGGCGGATGAGCATGTGTTCATCCACGGCGAAAGCGGCAGCGGCAAGAGCACGCTGCTCAATCTGATCGCCGGGGTGCTGCCGCCGCGACAGGGTCGCCTGGTTGCGCTCGGGCAGGCTCTGCCGGCCCTGTCCGCCGCCGCGCGCGACCGCTTCCGGGTGGATCACATCGGCCTGATCTTTCAGCAGTTCAACCTGATTCCCTATCTGTCGGTGCTGGATAACGTGCTGCTGCCCTGCCGTTTTTCCCGGCGCCGGCGCGAACGCGCGGGGGACATGAAACAGGCCGCCGCGACCTTGCTGAATCACCTGGGCCTGGGCGAAGACCTCTGGCAACGCCGCGCCACGCAGCTTTCCGTGGGCCAGCAGCAACGGGTGGCGGCGGCGCGCGCATTGATCGGCCAGCCGGAAATCGTCATCGCCGACGAGCCCACTTCGGCGCTCGACGCCGCTCGCCAGGAAGCGTTTCTCGGCCTGTTGCGCCAGGAATGCGCGGCGGCCAGGGCGGCCTTGCTGTTCGTCAGCCACGACCAGCGCCTGGCCGAGGGTTTCAGCCGTCGCGTGGACATGGCGGAAATCAACCGGGCGGCGACGGGTGGGGAAGAAGGAAGCGCACTTGATGCGGCGCTCCCTCATCCCCGGCCCCTCTCCCGGGGGGAGAGGGGAGGCAAGACATGATCCACCTCCTCCCCATCGCCCTGAAAAGTGCCTGGAACCGGCGTTACACCTTGGGCCTGACGCTGATCGCCATCGCTCTCTCGGTGACCCTGCTGCTCGGCATCGAACGGCTGCGCCAGGATGCGCGCGACAGTTTCGCCGATGCCGTCTCCGGTACCGATCTGGTGGTGGGCGCGCGCTCCAGCCCGATGCAGTTGCTGCTCTACGCGGTATTCCACATCGGCGAGGCGAGCAACAACATCAGCTGGCAAAGCGCGCTGGCGTTGGCCGCGCATCCCGCCGTGGCCTGGACCATTCCGATCTCGCTGGGCGATTCGCACCATGGTTTTCCGGTGCTGGGCACCACGCCGGCCTACTTCGAGCATTTCCTTTACGGCGACAAGCAACCGCTGCGACTGGCTCAGGGCAAACCCTTCAGTGGCCAAATCAGCGGCTTGTTCGACGCCGTGCTGGGCGCGGAAGTGGCGGCGCGCCTGGGCTACCAACTGGGCGACCGCATCACCCTGGCGCACGGTATGCAGGAGCACGAGCACGAACCCGGCCACGCGGAGCACGGCGACAAGCCGTTCACCGTGGTCGGCATCCTCGCCCGAACCGGCACGCCGGTGGATCGCACCGTGCATATCGGCCTGGCGGCGATGGAGGCCATCCACCTCGATTGGCGGGGCGGCGCGCCGATTCCCGGTTTCGCCATCCCACCCGAGTTCGTGAAGAAGTTCGACCTGACGCCGAAGGCCGTCAGCGCCGTGCTGGTGGGCCTGAAAACCCGCGTCGCGGTCTTCGCCATGCAGCGTTATGTAGCCGACTACCGCGAAGAGGCTTTGCTGGCGGTCATGCCCGGCGTCGCCTTGAGCCAGTTGTGGGAATTGCTGGCGGTGGCGGAACGCGCGCTGCTGGCGATTTCAGCCCTGGTGCTGCTGGTCAGCTTCGCCGGCCTGGTGGCCGTGGTGCTGGCCGGTCTGGGAGAGCGGCGGCGCGAGCTGGCGATCCTGCGTTCGGTGGGCGCCCGCCCGCGTGACCTGTTCGCCCTGCTTGCCCTGGAAGGCGGCGCCGTCACCCTGACCGGCGCGCTGCTCGGCACCCTGCTGCTCACCCTATCGACCGCCGCGCTCGGCCCCTGGCTGGAAGCGCGCTATGGCCTGGTGCTACGCCTGGCCGCGCCGACCTTGAACGAGCTGCAATTGCTGGGCTGGGTCATCGCCGTCGGCACCTTCGCCAGCCTGCTGCCGGGTTATCGTGCTTATCGGCTGTCTCTCGCCGATGGGCTGACGCCGAGGGTTTAGCGATGCACGCCACATACTTCCGCGCGCTGCTGCTGGCCCTGTTTTTCCTGCTCACCCAGGTCGGCGCGCTGGCGCATGGCGTCACCCATATCCTGGATCAAGCCGGCGGCGACGAGCCGGTGTGCGAACAGTGCCTGGCCTACGCGCCGATGGGCGCGGGCGCGGCCAGCACGCCGGTGCCTTGGGTTGCGCCCACGACAAGCTTTTCCTTCGACGCGGCCGTTCCGGCGGCGTCACCCACGGGCTTTCGCCCCGGCTACCGGAGCCGCGCGCCACCGCGCGTCTAGCCCCCTCCCCCGTAGCTGTAGCGCCGGCGTCTCGCCGGCTCGTTTTTCACTCAGTACGACGAGGCCGGCGAGGCGCCGGCGCTACATTCGACCAAGCGGCCCACGTGCGCGTGTCACTCCCATTCAAGGACTCACCATGTTCAAACCCACCCTGCTCGCCGCCGCCCTGGCGTGCGCGCTGCCCCTGCCGGCGCTTGCCGTGAGCGATGCCGATCTGGCCGCCGAACTTGCCAAAGTTCGCGCCGAATTCGACCAGAAACTGAAAGACCTTCAAGCCAGCTATGAAGCCCGCCTGAAGGAAATGGAAACGCGCGTGGCGCCGCCCGCCGAAGCGGCGCCCACGCCCAGCGCAAGCCGTGGCAACGACTTCAACCCGGAACTCTCCCTGATCCTGCAAGGCAGTTATGCCCAACGCAAGGCGGGCGAGCGCCGGCCCACGGGTTTCCTGCGTGACGCCGCGATCGGCGCGCCGACGCGTGGCTTTTCCCTGGGCGACAGCGAGTTGATCCTGGCGGCCAACGTCGACCCGTATTTCCGTGGCCAGGCCACGGTGATCCTGGCCGACGGCCAGGCGAACGTGGAGGAGGCTTGGTTCCAGACCCTCTCGCTCGACCGTGGCCTGACCCTGAAAGGCGGCCGCTTTCTTTCCGGCACCGGCTACGCCAACGAGCAACATCCGCACGCCTGGGACTTCGCCGACAATAGCCTGATGTACCAGACCCTGTTCGGCGAACATCTGGCGCAGGACGGCCTGCAACTCAAGTGGCTGGCGCCCAGCGACACCTTCGTCGAACTGGGCCTGGAAGCCGGGCGCGGCGCGGCCTTCCCCGGCTCCAGCAACGGTGGCGACAAGAACGGCGCCGGTTCCTGGGCGCTGTTCGGCCATATCGGTGACGATTTCGGCGACTCGAATGCCTGGCGCGCCGGCCTCTCCTGGCTATCGGCGCGGCCACGCGATCGGGAAAGCCGCATCCTGGATCAGTTCGGCTTCGACACCCGCAACCAGTTCAGCGGCCGCTCGAAAACCTGGATCGCGGATTTCATCTGGAAATGGGCGCCGGACGGCAACCCGAAGGCGCGCAACTTCAAGTTCCAGAGCGAGATTTTCCAGCGCGACGAGGAGGGCAAACTGATCTATGACACCGCCGCCACCGGCGCCAATACCCCCGGCGCCTACCGCGCCCGCCAATCCGGCTGGTACGCGCAGGGCGTCTATCAGTTCCTGCCGCGCTGGCGCGCCGGCTTGCGCTACGACCGCCTGAATAGCGGCAGCCTGGACTACGGCGCCAACAATGCCGCCTTGCTGCCGGCCGCCTACAGCCCAAGCAAATGGAGCCTGATGGCCGACTGGTCACCCAGCGAGTTCTCCCGGTTGCGCCTGCAACTGGCGCGCGACCGGGCCATGCAAGGCAACCCGGACGATCAGCAAATCACGCTGCAATACATCCACAGCCTGGGCTCGCATGGCGCGCACAAGTTCTGATTTTTCTCCCCTCCCCCTCGGGGGGGCCGGGGGTGAGGGAACGGCGGTCGATCGACCGTCAACGCGGGTTCGGCGTCTTTCCCTCACCCCGGCCCTCTCCCAAAGGGAGAGGGAGCAAACCATCCATAAAGGAACCGACATCATGCTCAACCGATTTGTATTTATCGTGCTGCTCCTGGCGGCCAACACCGCCAACGCCGCCCTCAACGTGCTCGCCTGCGAACCCGAGTGGGCGGCGCTGACGCAGGAACTGACCGGCGATCTGGCGCGCGTCACGTCCGCCACCACGGCGCGGCAGGACCCGCATCACATCGAGGCACGGCCGTCGCTGATCGCCCGCGCGCGCAATGCCGATCTCCTGGTGTGCACCGGCGCGGAACTGGAAATCGGCTGGCTGCCGCTGTTGCAACGGGAAGCCGGCAACGCCCGCATCCAGCCGGGTCAAGCGGGCTATTTCGCGGCGGCCGACCAGGTGCATCTGCTGGAAAAATCCGGCAACGCGGACCGCGCCCAGGGCGACGTGCACCCCGGCGGCAACCCGCATTTGCAGGCCGACCCGCGCAATCTGCTGAAAGTAGCCAACGCTCTGGCGCCGCGTCTGGCGGAACTGGACCCGGCCAACACCGCCCATTACGCCGCGCGCAATCAGGATTTCCAGAAGCGCATGAGCGCGGCCATCGCCCGTTGGGAGAAGGAGGCCGCCCCGCTGCGCGGCGTGGCGGTGGTGGTGCATCACCGCAGTTGGAGTTACCTGGCCGACTGGCTGAGCCTTAAAGTGGTGGCGGACCTGGAACCCAAGCCCGGCATCGAGCCTTCCGTGGCCTCTCTGGCCAGTCTGCTGGAACGGCTCAGGGCGCAGCCCGCGCGCCTGATTCTGCGCACCGCCTACCAGTCGCCGAAACCGAGTGAATGGCTGGCCGAGCGCGCCGTCATTGCCGCCGTGGAATTGCCCTACACGGTGGGCGGTTCGGCGCGGGCGACGGACCTGTTCGGCTTGTTCGACGACACCCTGGCGAAGCTGAAAGGAGGTCTGAAATGAACCGCCTTTGTAGCGCAGGCATCCCTGCCTGCTCGTCCGGGTTGGACAACTACGCAGGCAAGGATGCCTGCGCTACAGGGGAGGCACCATGAACCTCTTCTCCCTCGAACCCGGCATTCTTCTGCCCGCCTTCGCGGCGGGTCTGCTGGTGCTCGCCAGCCATGTGCCGCTAGGACAGGCGGTGCTGAAACGCGGCATCGTCTTCCTCGATCTCGCCATCGCCCAGATCGCCGGCCTCGGCGTGGTCATCGCTCACAGCCTGGGCGGCGAGAGCAGCCCCTGGCTGACCCAGGCCGGCGCGGTCACGGCGGCGCTGCTGGGCGCGCTGTTCCTGCATCGCATGGAGAAACTCGCGCTTGGGCACGCAAACTCGCGGCAGGAGGCGATCATCGGCGTCACCTTCGTCGCCGCCGCCTGCCTCGCGTTGATCCTGATGAGCCATGACCCGCATGGCGCGGAACATTTGCAGGAATTGCTGGTGGGCCAGATTCTGTGGACCACCTGGAGTGGGCTGGTTCCCCTGGCGGTGGTCACCGCGCTGGTACTGGTGGCCTGGTTCGGCCTGAACTGGCGCGACTCGTCACTCGGCTTCTATGTGCTTTTCGCCGTCACCATCACCGCCTCGGTGCAGGTGGTGGGCATCTACCTGGTGTTCGCCAGCCTGATCGTGCCGGCGCTGGTTTCTGGCGAACGCCTGACGCGCGGGCTGGTCATTGGGGCGACGGGTTATGCTCTCGGCCTGGTCGCCTCCGGCCTGTTCGACCTGCCCTCGGGCGCGGCCATCGTGCTGGCGCTGGTGTTAATAGCCGCGCTGGCGGCCTTGTTCAATCCAAATCGTCCATTGGCCGGGGCGGCGCCGGAGGCCCACCTGTAGCGCCGGAGGCCCGCCTGCTTCGTGTGCCTGATCAGAAGGACGAAGCAGGCGAGACGCCCGCGCTACATGCCTGGACAATATCGGTTCAATCGAGTGAGACACCCATGAAATCTTCTGTCGCCGGCCTGTTACTAACCCTTTTCCTTGCCACCCCCGCGCTGAGCGCCGACTACAAGGTGGGCGACCGCCTGCCCGAGGGCGCGACGGCGAAATCCACCTACAAGACCACGGACTGGGATGATCTGCTGCCGAAGGATTGGGACCCTATGGCGGCGTTCAAAGGAATCGATCTGGCCAAACTGCAAGACTCGGACCCGCGCGCCGGCGATGCCCTGGCGCAAATGCGCAGGGCCTGGGACGCGGCGCCGATCAACCAGGCCATGGATGGCCAGATGATCCGTATCCCCGGCTTCATCGTCTCGCTCGACGGCGGCCCCAACGAGTTGCGTGAATTCCTGCTGGTGCCCTATTTCGGCGCCTGCATCCATGTGCCGCCGCCTCCCGCCAACCAGATCATCCACGTCATGCCGGACAAGCCGGTGAAGGGCGTGAAGAACATGGAGGCGGTGTGGGTCACCGGCAAACTGACGATCGGCCACTCTGATACGTCGATGGGCAAATCCGGCTACCGGCTACAGGCGAAGGACGTGGTCAAGTACAAGGAGCGCTGACTGAAGCACCTTCCTTTTTTTCAAAGGGGGATTGAGGGGGATTTAGCGCCGTAGGTCAGGTTGCCGAAGGCTACCTGACGATCCTCCCCTCTCGCTGAGCGGTGGACCGTCAGGCAGCGATAAGGCCGCAGCCTGACCTACGGCAACAACGCCTCCACCCGCTTCGCCAGTTCCGCCCGGCGGCCGGTTTCGCCGCCGGTCAGGGCGAAACCGTTGAGGTCGCCGGCCTCGCTCTGGTGCAGGGCGACGATGCCGCTTTCACTCCGCTCCACGCGCCAACTCCCGGCCGCGCCCGGCGCCGGCGGCAGCACGGCGATCGGGTAGGCGCTGGTTTTCACCATCACCGGCATGGCCGGGTAGCTCACCTGCGCGCCCTCGCCGGCGAGGATCGCGGCCAGCGCGCGGGCCTGGATCAGCAAGGGCTGCACGAAAGGTAAAACGTGGCCGACCACTTCAGCGCAATCGCCGATCGCATAGATACCCGCGACCCCGGTTTCTAGTTTCCGATCGACCACGATGCCGCGATTCACCGGGATGCCGGCCGCTTTCGCCAGTTGCGTGCGCGAACGCAGGCCGATGGCGGAGAGCACCAGGTCGGCTTCGATGCGGCTGCCGTCGTCCAGGGTAAGGCGATAGCCATTGGGGCCGGCCTCGACCTGTTTCGCCGTGTGGCCGAAGCGCCAGGCCACGCCCTGGCTTTCCAGGGTTTCCGCCAGCGCCCGCCCGGCCTCTTCGGGAATCAGCCGCTCCAGCGGCCAGGGACCGAGGTGGACGACCGTCGCGGCATGGCCGCTGGCCGCCAGGTCGTTGGCGAATTCACAGCCAATCAGGCCGCCGCCGAGGATGGCGACATGGCGTTTGCCCTCCAGGGCGGCGCGAAAACGGGTGTAGTCGTCGAGATCGTTGACGCTGATCAGATCCTTGGCGGCGTCGCCGCCCAAGCCGTGCGGGAAGGGGTCGGCGCCGAGTGCGAGCACCAGGCGGCCGTAGGCAATTTCCCCGCCAGCGGTGTGTATCGACTTGTTTGCCGGGTCGATACCGGTGACGCGGGTATGCGTGAGAATCGTGGCGTTGAATTTCGCCGCCGCCTGTTCGGCGGTTTCCGAAGCCAGTTGCGCGGGCGCGCGCTTCTGACTGAGGGCGTTGGATAGATTCGGCTTGCTGTAGACACGGCCATCATCGGCGGTGATCAGCGTGACCGGCGACTTCGCGTCGCGTTTGCGGAATTCGCGCAGCAGACCGTAACCGGCGAGGCCGCTGCCGAGGATGACGAGGGGGGACATGGTGTGCTCCTGTGGGTTGGCTCCCTCCCCCGCGGGGGAGGGGGGCGTCAGATTTCGCGCATCTCGAAATCGGCCTTGGCGACGCCACATTCCGGGCAGGCCCAGTCTTCCGGCACGTCGGCCCAGCGGGTGCCGGCTTTGATGCCGTGTTCCGGGTCGCCCTGCGTTTCGTCATAGATAAAACCACACACGATGCATTCGTAGATTTTCATGATCATTCCTTTCAATGGGTTGATGGGTTGCTGATTCAGGCGGCGATCTGGTCGAGCTGTGCCTGGTAGTGCCGGGCGTGCTTCTCCTCGACACGGGCCAGCGCGGCGAAGCGCTTGGCGGCCTTGGCTAGCACGGCCTGGAACTGGGCGGCATGTTCCTTCGATTCGGCGATCTGTTCGTCCATCTCGGCGACCGCCGCGTGGTTGCCCTCGATCATCGCCTCGTGGCGGAACTTGGGATACATCTCGGTGTATTCGTAGGTCTCACCCTCGATGGCGTACTTGAGGCATTTCTCCGGGGTCATTTTTTCACTGGCGAACAACAGTTCGGCATGGCCGAAGGCGTGTTGCACTTCCTGCGCGGCGGTTTCCTCGAACACGCGGGCGCTGGCTTCGTCACCGGCGGCGCGGCACTGTTTGGCGAACCACAGGTATTTGATATGGGCCATCGACTCACCGGCAAAGGCGGCTTCGAGGTTCTGGATGGTAGGTGACTTGGCGTTTTCCATTTCGTTTCTCCTGGGGGTTGAAGGCCGTGCGTTGAACACGGAACCCATGGTACGGAGACGGAGTTGATCTATCCAATGAGTAGTCATGATGACATCGATCTATCGAGTAGATCATGACTCGATCAATGACGCGACAGACGCTTCCCTGTAGCGCCGGCGTCTCGCCGGCTTCCTCCTTCTGATCAGGCCCACGAAGCCGGCGAGACGCCGGCGCTACATGCACCCGCAGCCGCCTGGATGGCAATGTGCGGCAAACATCTCTAGAGTTCCGCCATGATCTCGCTGAGCGTTTTCCCCCCGTCTTCCCGCGCGCGTTTCGCCGACCGGCAATTCAAGCACTACAACCACTCCAGTCTGGTGGCCGTAACGTGAACTCTCCCGCCGCCTTTCACCGTCTCGTCGCCGTCCTTTTCCTCGGTTTCGCCTCCGGCCTGCCGCTCGCGCTAACCGGGCAGGCCATGCAGGCCTGGTTGAGTGTCGATGGCGTGGACATCGCCACCATCGGCTTTCTCGGCCTGGTGGGCGTGCCCTATACCTTCAAGTTCCTCTGGGCGCCGCTGATGGATCGCTTCGAGCCGCCGTTCCTGGGGCGGCGCCGGGGCTGGTTGGTGTTGACGCAACTGGGGCTGGCGGCGGTGTTGTGGTGGATGGCCTCGATTTCGCCCGCGCAAACGCCGTTGCTGTTCGCCGCCGCCGCCGTATCGCTGGCGTTCTTCTCCGCCTCGCAGGATGTGGTGATCGACGCTTACCGCACCGATGTGCTGGAGCCGCGCGAACGCGGCCTGGGCTCGTCGATGTCGGTATTCGGCTATCGCATCGCGATGATTCTCTCCGGCGGCATCGCCCTGATCTGGGCGGAACAGTGGGGCAGTTGGGGCCAGGTCTACCGGGTGATGGCGGGCATCATGGTGGCGGCGGCGGGGGTCTCGCTGCTCACCCTGCCGCGCGTGAATAGCGCCTCGAAGCCGCTGGCCAGCGATGCCGGGCGCGAGGTGCTGGGTTTTCTCGCCATGCTCGCCGGGGTGCTGGTGGGTGCGTTCGCGTCGCACTGGGTCTTGATCGGCCTGGGGCTGGACCCCAATGACGCCAATAAGTGGATACAGCTCCTGTTCGTGCTGGCTGGCATCGCCGGGGCGCTGCCGCTGGGCGCCTGGGCGGCGCGAAAAGTGGGTTTCGCCACCCTCAACCAGTCGCTCGCCAGCTTTTTCAGCATGCCCGGCGCCTGGGCCTTTCTCGCCTTGATCGTGCTCTACAAACTGGGCGACGCTTTCGCCGGCAGCCTGTCCACCGCCTTTTTAATCAAGGGCATGGCGTTCAGCCAGGCGGAAGTGGGCATCGTCAACAAGATCATCGGCATCTGGCTGACCATCTTTGGCGCCCTGCTGGCCGGGGCGTTGATGCTGCGGCTGTCGCTGTTTCAGGCGCTGCTCGGTTTCGGCGTGTTGCAACTGGCGTCCAATTTCGGTTTCTACGCCCTGGCGGTGCTCGGCCGTGGCGCCTGGGGCAGCTTCACCCTGCCGCCGTTCGACCTGGGTTTCGTGGCGCTGGCCACCCCCTCCGATATCGATGGCCTGCTGATGGCGGCCATCGCCGCCGAGAACGTCACCAGCGGCATGGGCACGGCCGCCTTTGTCGCCCTGCTGATGAGCCTGTGCAACCGCCAATACACCGCCACCCACTATGCATTGCTGTCGGCGCTGGCGGCGGTGGGGCGCATCTACGTCAGCCCGGTGTCCGGCGTCTTGTCGGAATCGGTCGGCTGGCCGGCCTTCTTCCTCTTCTCCGCCGTCGCCGCCGTGCCGGGGATCTATATGGTCTGGTACATGCGTGGCGCCATTGCCGGCCTGACCGAACAGAGCAGGCCGTAGGGTGTGGTGAGCGCAGCGAACCGCACCATGCAATTCGACCGTACTTGATGCGGTTCGCTGCGCTCACCACATCCTACGAACTACACACCTTTCGAACCTTCCATTCGATTCATGGTGACCGGCCACTAGAAATGTGGCGGCGCGCATAAACCCGGTTTTCTGGATAATGGCCTCTCCCTCGCCGCCCGGAGTCTCTGGTGCAGCCTTTGTTCCACCCCGTTCGCCTGCTCTTGTCCCGGTTTCACCGCCCCTGGGTGGTGGCCGTGTGCGGACTACTGATCGCGGGGTTGCTGGCGGGCCTGGCGCGGGATATTTTCGGCGGCATCCTCGGCCAGATGAAAGCCAATGAGCGGGAAATTGCCGGCCTTGCCAGCGTGGCGCGGATACGCGTGGTGCTGGAACCCTTGCAGGCACATCGCGGACTCGACCATGCGATCCTCCATGGCGACTCGACACTGGAGACGCGGCGCGTGGCCAGCATGGCGCGGGTGGACGCCGCCTTCAGCAATCTCCTGGCGTGGCCGGCCCTGTCGCCTGAATTCGCGGCCAAGACCACGCAGGTACAAAGCGACTGGCGCAAGCTCAGGGGGGCGGTCAACGATGCGGATAGTTTCAAACAACACAGCGCGCTGATCGACCGTCTCCTGGAACTCTCACGCCGAATCATCGACGACAGCGGCCTGACCCTCGATGCCGATGCAGGCACCTATCATCTGGTCGGCGTCCTCGACGTCATGTTGGGCGTCACCCTGGAACGCGCGGCCCAGTTGCGCGGACTTTATGCCGCCCGGCTCGCCAGCAACGGCACGGCCCAACGCTTACAAGGCGAACTGGTGATGTGCGCGAGCGTGCTGGACGATGAGCGCAAACTGGTCAGCCACCATATCGCGGCCATCCTGCGTTACCGCCCCGATCTGGCAAGCGAGCTCGGTGAACTGCCGGCGCAACTCGAACAATCGACCCGCGCCCTGCACCAGTTGGTGCGTGATTATGTGGTCGCGCCCGGTTCGGAACTGGCAACCGAGACATTTTTCACGCGGGCCAGCACGGTGATCGGCAGCAGCTATGCCCTGTTCGACCGCACCCTGGTTCTGACTGAACAATCCCTGCGCGCCCGTCAGGAACAACTGAAACATCAGCTCGGCTGGGACATCGCCGGCATGCTGGCCCTGGCCCTGGCCATCATTTACCTGTTCGTCGGCGTGGTGGTGAGCGTGCGCGCCTCGCGTCGGGTGACGGATGAACTGGCGCAACGCGAGGCGCTGTTCAAGAACGTGCTCGACAACTTGCCGGTTGGCGTGGGCATCACCGATGCAAAGGGGCAGATCGTGTCGATCAACCTTGCGGGCCAACGCATCTGGGGTGAGGTTCGGCTGGTCGGCCAGGAGCGTTACCACGAATACAAGGCATGGTGGCCGGAGACCGGAAAGCGGGTCGCCAACGACGAATGGCCGCTGGCGCGGGCGCTCGCACGCGGTGAAGCGGTGCTCAACCAGATTCTCGACATCGAAAGCTTCGACGGCAGCCGCAAGAACGTGCTGTTCTCGGCGGTGCCCACCCATGACGAGCACGGTGCCCTGAGCGGCGGCCTGGTGGTCAACGAGGACATCACTGAACTCATCACCATGCAGCGCGCCTTGCGCGAGGAACACGACTTCATCGACGCAGTGCTGGATACCGTGGGCGCCATCGTCCTGGTGATGGATAGCGACGGCCGCGTGGTGCGCTTCAACCGGGCCTGCGAGCAGGTGAGCGGCTACCGCGCCGAGGAAGTGGTCGGCACCTTCTTCTGGGAAAAGCTGATCCCGGGCGAAGCCGTCGAGCGGGTCAGCCAGGTGTTCCAGACGCTTACCGCCGGCCACTTTCCCAATCGCCACGAGAATCACTGGCGTACCCGCGACGACGCGCGCCGCCTGATCGCCTGGTCCAACACCTGCATCGTCGACGCGGGTGGGCAGGTGCAGCACGTCATCGCCACCGGCATCGACATCACCGAGGCACGCGCGGCGGAGGCGGAACTGCGCCTGGCGGCGCGGGTGTTCGAACACGCCGGCGAGGCGATCATGGTCACCGACGCCGACAACCGCATCGTCAAGGTCAACCCGGCCTTCAGCGCCATCACCGGCTTTGCGGCCGCCGAGGTGCTGGGCCAGACCCCGGGGAAATTCAAATCGGGGCGCCACGACGCCGCGTTCTACCAGGCCATGTGGCGCGGCCTGAGTGAAACCGATGCATGGGAAGGTGAAATCTGGGACCGGCGCCGGGACGGCGTGATTTATCCCAAGTGGCTCACCATCAGCGCGATTCGCGACAACCAAGGCGAACTGCGCCATTACGTCGCCTTGTTCACCGACATCAGCGAGCGCAAACGCAACGAGGAATACATTCGCCATCTGGCCGAGCACGACAGCCTGACCGGCCTGCCCAACCGCGCCCTGCTGCAGGATCGCCTGGTCCAGGCGATGGCGCGTGCCGAACGCGCGGGTAGCCGACTCGCCCTGATCTATATCGATCTGGATCGCTTCAAGTTGATCAACGATACCCTCGGCCACCCGGTCGGCGATGCCTTGTTGCAGGAAGTGGCGCACCGCCTGCAAGCCACGGTGCGGGTCTCGGATACGGTGAGCCGCCAGGGTGGCGACGAGTTTCTGGTACTGCTGGACGAGATCGATAGCGCGGACGACGCGGCGCGGGTCGCGCGGAAGATGCTCGATCTGCTGGCACAGCCCTGCTGGGTGGCCGGCCATGAGTTGAATATCACGCCATCGATCGGCATCAGCCTGTATCCCGACGACAGCACGGACATGATCACGCTCATCAAAAGCGCCGACATCGCCATGTACCAGGCCAAAGAGGGCGGCCGCAACGCCTATCAGTTCTACACCGGCGACATGAATGAACGCGCCTCGGAGCGCCTGACCCTGGAGCACGACTTGCGCCGCGCCCTGGAGCGCGGCGAGATGCTGCTTCACTACCAGCCACAGATCGAACTGGCGAGCGGGCGCATCGTCGGCCTCGAAGCCTTGCTGCGCTGGCGGCATCCGCGCTTGGGCCTGTTGCCGCCCGAACGCTTCATCGCCATCGCCGAGGACAGCGGCCTGATCGTGCCGATCGGCGAGGGCATGCTGCACGAGGCGTGCCGGCAAAGCCTGGCCTGGCAGGCGGCCGGGTTGCCCGCCATCACGATCGCGGTCAACTTGTCCGCCGCGCAATTCCGCCGCGCCGGCCTTGAAGACACCCTGCGCGACATCCTGTCCGCCACCGGCCTGCCGCCGCGCCTGCTGGAACTGGAACTGACCGAAAGCGTCGTCATGAATCAGGCCGACGCAACCGTGGCCATCCTCACCCGCCTGCGCGACCTGGGCGTGCGCCTATCCATCGACGACTTCGGCACCGGCTATTCCAGCTTCGCCTATCTCAAGCGTTTCCCCATCGAGAAACTCAAGGTGGATCAGTCCTTCATCCGTGACGTGGCGCATGACGCCAACGACGCAGCCATCGTTCGCGGCATCGTTGGCTTGGCGCACAGCCTGGGGCTGGGCGTGATCGCGGAAGGCGTGGAAACTCGGGAACAACTGGAGTTCCTGCGTCATCTCGGCTGCGAAGAAGCGCAGGGCAACTATTTCAGCCCCCCCCTGCCGCCGAGCGAGATCGAACCCTTGCTGCACAAAGGTGGCTACAACGAGGATCGCTCATGAGCTACCAGGCACTGCTACTCAGCAACACCCCCGAGTTTTCCGTCCGCGTGGCGGAGCTGAATGAGTTGCCGGAAGGTGACGTCGAGCTGCGCGTCGACTACTCCACGCTCAATTACAAGGATGCCCTGGCCATCGCCAACAAGAGCCCCATCGTGCGCGCCTGGCCGATGGTCGCCGGCATCGACGCGGCTGGGGTGGTGGAGCACTCGACGCATCCCGGCTTTCAGCCCGGCGATGCGGTGGTGTTGAACGGCTGGGGGCTGGGGGAGACCCGTTGGGGCGGGCTGGCGCGGAAGACGCGGGCGCCGGGCGACTGGCTGGTGAAACTGCCCGCACCGCTCACCCCACATGATGCCGCCGCCATCGGAACCGCCGGTTATACGGCGGCGATGTGCGTGCAGGCGCTGGAACGGCATGGCATCACTCCGGGCGACGGGCCGATCCTGGTGACCGGCGCCACCGGTGGCGTCGGCTCCATCGCCGTGGCCTTGCTGGCGCGCGCCGGCTTTGACGTGGTGGCCGCCACCGGGAAAGCGGCGGATCACACTTATCTCGAACGACTGGGCGCGAGTAGTGTGCTGGACCGCAACGAACTCGGCGCGCCCGGCAAGCCGCTGCAAAAGGAACGCTATGCCGGGGTGGTGGACGTGCTGGGCAGCCAGGCACTGGCCAATGCCTGCGCGCAAGTTAAACGCAATGGCGCGGTGGCCGCCTGCGGCCTGGCGATGGGTATGGATTTCCCGACCAGCGTGGCGCCCTTCATCCTGCGTGGTGTCACGCTCTATGGCATCGACTCGGTCTATGCCAGCCAGACGCGCCGCCAGGCGGCCTGGAATCGGCTCGCCAGCAGCCTCGACAGCACCCTGCTAGGTGGCATCGTTCGAGAGATTTCCCTGGAGGAAACCATATCCGCCGCCGCGTCCATGCTCGCGGGGCAAGTGGTGGGGCGTTTTATCGTTGACGTGAATCGCTAGTCCCGCGTCCCGCGTGTCCCGGCGCGGGCTTGCGGGTGTTATCCTGCGACGCTCATTTTTAATAAAACGGGTTCATGTTCGCGCATCTTGGTCGCCTGCTTTGCCGTTTCCCCTGGTTGTTCGTCGCGGTCGCCACAGTGGTGGTGGGCATGGCGGCGGGTTTTGGCGCGGATGTTGTACGGCATTTGACCCTGGCGCCAGGCTGGGATGTACCCGATAGCGGCTCGGAACTGGCCCTCAAGCAACTGCGCGACCGCCTCGGCAAGGATGAGACACCGGTCATCGTGCTGTTTCGCGCCAAGCCGGGCCTGACGGCGAATGTCGACGATCCGGCCTTCCGCGACGCGGTGGAAGCGGCGCTGGCCCGCATCAGCCAGAACCCCGACGTGTCCGGCGTGCAGAGCTACTACGGCAACGCCGATACCCGTTTGCGCTCCGCCAAGGGCGACATGACCTATGCGCTGGTCAAACTGAAACTCGCCGCCGACGAAGGCATGGGCGCCTACCAGCGACTACGCGGGGAGTTGCATAGCGAGCGCGTGGAAGTCGAGCTGGGCGGCGAACTGGCCACCTATGTCGATGTGCGCGAACAACTGGCGAAGGACATCTGGAATGCCGAGATCGTCAGCTTTGCCCTGCTGGCCATCCTCCTGGTCTGGGTGTTCGGCTCGGTGGTGGCGGCGGCGCTGCCGCTGGTCATCGGCGGTGTCACCATCGTGCTCTCGGCCGCCCTGCTCAAATTCTTCACCCTGTTCACCGATATCAGCGTCTATGCCGCCAACGTGGTGTCCATGCTGGGCCTCGGGCTGGCCATCGACTACGGCCTGTTCATCGTCTCGCGCTACCGCGAGGAACTGGCGCGCGGCGGCAGTCCGGAACTCATCCTGTTCGCCACCCTTTCCACCGCCGGTCGCACCGTCGCCTACAGCGGCCTCACGGTGGCATCCAGCCTGTTCTGCCTGCTGCTGATGCCGCAGCGATTCTTCCAGAACATGGGCCTGGCCGGCGGCATCTCCGTGGGATCGGCGATGATCACCTCGGTGGTAGTGCTGCCCGCGCTGCTCGCGCTGCTGGGGCCGCGCGTCAACCGCCTCGCCCTGCCGGTGTTGGCCAAACGGAGCGCGCGCGAGGAGGGCAGCGGGGGCTGGTATCGCTTCAGCCAGTTCGTGATGCGCCATGCCGTGCCGGTGCTGATCAGCGCCTTCCTGTTGCTGGGGGCGATGGGGCTTCCGGTGCTGCACCTTCAGGTCGGCCCTTCCGACAGCAAGTCATTGCCGATCAGCGCCGAGAGCCGTCGGGTGCAGGAGGCGCTGGATAGCGACTTCCGCCATGCCGAACTGAGCCCTCTGGTGCTCACCGTGCGTGCCACCGGTCCGGCGCACACCGCCGCCAGCCTGGCCGGCCTGCATGAACTGACCCAGCGCATCCAGGCGCTACCCGGCGTTTCCCGCGTGGCCGGACTGGCCAGCCTGACCGAACCGAATAACCAGGCCGGCGCCCTCACACTGGCCGACTATCAGCTCATGTACGAGTATCCGGACCAGTTCCCCATCGCCGAACTGGGTCTGCGGGAGTACGCGAAAGGGCCGGACAGCCTGATCTTCGTCTATTACCGGCCGGCCCCGACCTCGCCGGAAGCGCGCGCCCTGGTGCGCCAGGTTCGCGCCATCCCCTTGCCGCCGGGGTTACAAGAAGTCCAGGTGGGTGGCTTCCCGGCCTTCCACCTGGACTATGTGCAATCCCTGCGCGACTGGGTGCCCTGGGTCATCCTCGCCATCGTCTGCGTGATTTTCGTGCTGCTGTTCCTGATGCTGGGCAGCGTGCTGGTGCCGTTGAAGGCCGTGCTCACCAACTTGTTCTCGCTCTCCGCCACTTTCGGCATCCTGGTGTGGATCTTCCAGGATGGACACCTGTCCGGACTGCTCAATTTCACCCCACAGGGCAGCATGGACGGCACCATTCTGGTACTGATCTTCGCCAGCGCCTTCGGCCTCTCCATCGACTACGAGGTATTCCTGCTCTCGCGGGTCAAGGAAATATGCGTGGCCACCGGCGACACCATAGGCGCGGTGGCCTCCGGTATCCAGAAAAGTGGCCCCATCATCACCAGCGCCGCCCTCCTCATCGGCATCGTGCTCGGCACTTTCGCGATGGGCGAGGTGGTGTTCATGAAGGCGATGGGCCTGGGGCTGCTGCTCTCGGTCATCGTCGACGCCACCCTGGTGCGCATGCTGCTGGTGCCCGCCTCGCTGCGCCTGCTCGGACGCCTCAACTGGTGGGCGCCGAAGCCCCTGTTGCTGATCTACCAGCGCTTCAATCTCAGCGAAATCGACCCACGCCAGACCCATCCCAAGGACCAACAATGACCTTACATCGCCTCAGCCTCGGCCTCATTGCCCTGCTCCTGCCCCTGGGCGCGGCCGCCGACCTCACCCTCAACGGCCGCAGCACGATCATGTCGATGAACATGCCCTCCACCAGCCAGGAGCGTGTCTACCTGAAGAAAGACTGGTTGCGCCGCGACCAGGTCGATCGCGGCAAGGCCTACACCTATATCTACGACCTGAACGGTCACGACATCAGCGCGCTCGACCACTCGCTGCGCCAGTTGCAGGTATATGAAATGAATGCCCTCGCCAACACGCCGGAAGCCAGGATCTCGCACAAGGATCTCAAACTGACTCTGGAAGCCACCGGGCAGAAACACGCGCTGGGCACCTGGAATTGCGCGGAACACACTCTGGACGCCAGCATGCCGGCGGAGCTGGGTCCGGAAAAAGTCGTCCTGCAACTGGATGGAAAAGTCTGGTTGGCGCGCAACACGCGTGAACAGAAAGACCTGCAAGCCTTCTTCAAGGCCATGGATTCACCGGATTTCCTGATCGGCATTCCCGCTCTCCAGAAAAGCTCGCCCGCGCACACCCGCGCATTGGGTGAAGTGCTGCGGCGCCTGTTCAGCCAGGGCATGGTTTGCGCCATCGACGTGGAGCTGAAATACGAGGGCGGCGGCCGCATGGCCGAACTCGCCCGGCGCATGGGTTCCCGCCTCAATCTGGTCTATGAAAGCGTCGCCACCGACCCGGTACCGGACGAATTCTTCCAGGTGCCGCCGGGTTATCAGCAGGTAAGACGCTGAACCAGGTTTCAATCGGCGTGCGGCTTCTCGCTGAGCAAGGGAACACCATCAAAATGACCTTCAAGAACCACCACGCAACCGGCTGCGTAGCGCGTCGACCCAAGGGGTGGTCGTCATGGAAGGCGCCAACATCTGCGCCATGGCGGCGCTACTAGCGCAAACGCGCCCCATTGGAAGCTATGGGACGCGGGGTGTTTCTTGTCAGCCATGAAAAAAGGGGTGGAACTCGCGTTCCACCCCTTTTATTCCGCGGCTAAGCCGTTATTACTTCGCGGGAGCAGCGGCGGGAGCGACCGGGAAGAAACCAGCGAACGGGTTGGCAACGTTGCCGTAGGTGGCGGGGTTCATGAAACCGCCCCAGGTGCCGTAGGTCTTGGGATCAGCAGCGGCGCCGGCCCACTGGGTGTACAGATTGGGGTTCAGGGGAGCCATCATCATGTTCAGGTTGGCCGGAGCAACGGGAGCCATCGCCCAGTTCATGTACATGTTGGGGTTCAGGGGAGCCATCGCCATCTGCAGAACGCGGGGATCCAGAGGAGCACCCAGCCACTTCATGTACATGTTGGGGTTCATCAGGGGAGCCATGGCGGCGGTGTAGAAATTGGGGTCCATGGAAGCGGCCAGCCACTTCATGTACATGTTGGGATCGATGAAAGCGGCGTAGGCCTTAAGGATGTCGGGA
Organism: Gallionellaceae bacterium; assembly: GCA_028714875.1. GTDB lineage: Bacteria > Pseudomonadota > Gammaproteobacteria > Burkholderiales > Thiobacillaceae > PFJX01. The sequence continues at coordinate 46,016 of JAQTLN010000015.1, read as the reverse complement.
GACATGCCGGCTTGCATCATCTTGGTGAAGGTGGCGGGGTCCATGCCTTTCTGCATCAGGATCATGGCGGTGGCCGGGTCCATCAGGTTGGTCATGGTGGCGACAGCGGCCTTGGGATCAGCGGCGATATGGGCAACCTTGGCGGGATCCAGCAGGTTGGCGGCGGTTTGTTCCGGGGTCTCGGCGACAGCGGCGGTGGCGATCATGGCCAGGACCAGGGCAGAAATCATCTTCATGGGACTACTCCTAAAACGTTGATAAGAAAGGAAATCTGTTACTCGAAACTTGAGCGCTCAGTATATTTGCGAATATTAGAACATTCGACTACTCACTTGGCCGCCCCAGTTCCGCCTCATCACCATGTTGCGACATTGCAACAACCATTTTCGTGGCAATCAAGAAGGGGGAGCTTCCATCACTCGCTTGTTTGAGCGTACAAGCGCGGCCAGTGTAGCCCGCCATGTATTACATTGACGCGCTTGCGCCGTGAGCAAGCGACGACTGCGTTGGCGTCAGTCGCGGTACAACCACACCGCTTCATAGCAACGAGGTCTGCGGCGGACGTTCGACCCGTAGGCTGTGCACCCGGCGGCTATCCGCGCGCAATACCTGGAAGCGCAGGCCATTGATCTCGACGGCCTCACCCCGTTTGGGAACCCGGCCGAAGGCGTGGGTAACCAGGCCACCGACCGTGTCGAATTCGTCATCGGCGAAGCTCGCGCCCAGCGCCAGGTTGAAATCTCCGACTTCCGTCTGCGCCTTGACCCGGAAGGCGCTGCTGTCCAGCTTGAGGATGTTGTCTTCGGCTTCGTCGTAGTCGTATTCGTCCTCAATGTCGCCGACGATCTGTTCCAGCACATCCTCGATGGTGACCAGACCGGCGACGCCGCCATACTCGTCGACCACTATGGCGATGTGGTTACGCGAGGCGCGGAACTCGCGCAGCAGCACATTCAGGCGTTTGGATTCCGGGATGAATACCGCGGGGCGCAACTGGTCACGCAGGTTGACGTCTTCATCGGTGCAGAGCCGGAGCAAATCCTTGGCCAACAGGATACCCACCACGTTGTCGCGCTCGCCGTCCACGGCGGGGAAACGTGAATGCGCGGTTTCGATGACATAGGGAAGAATTTTTTCCGCCGACTCGTTGATGTCCACCACGTCGAGCTGGGCGCGCGGAATCATGATCTCGCGCACCTGCATTTCCGAAACCTGCATGACACCTTCGATCATCGAGAGCGCGTCGGCATCCAGCAGATTCTTCTCATAGGCCCCGTGCAAAAGCTCGAGTAATTCATCGCGGTTGTCAGGCTCGCGCGATAGCCATGAGGTGAGTCGTTCGATCAGCCCAGGTCGGTGATTACTGTCATCCATCTTGGTAGGGGTCGGGGAATCCCAGTCGCATCATGATAAAGCCTTCGATCGCTTCCATCGCTATCGCCTCGTTCTCGACTTCATGGTCATAGCCTTGCAGATGCAGCATGCCATGAACTGTGAGATGGGCGTAATGCGCCGTCAGCGTCTTGTCTTGCTCCACCGCCTCGCGCTCGACCACGGCGGCGCACAGGACAATATCGCCGGTCAATGGACCGTCATCCTGTTCCGCGCCATAGGCGAAGGTCAGCACATTGGTGGCGGCGGGCTTGTCGCGGTAGTCCTGATTCAACTGCATGCCTTCGGCCTCGTCCACCACGCGCAGCGTGGCCTCCACATCATGCAGGAGGGCGGCCTTGGCCCAGTGGCGGAACTCCGCGCGACTAGGCAAATTGGCGGGCGTGGTAGCGAATTGAATGGTGAGCGCCAGCTTGTTGAGTTGCTTCATGCCTGACCTTTGGCATAGGCGTCGTAGGCCTCAACGATGCGGGCAACCAGGGGATGCCGCACAACATCCTCGTTCTGAAAGTCGGTAAAGGCCAGACCACGTACGTTGTGCAGTATCTCGCGCGCCTCGATCAGTCCGCAGCGGTGGCCACGCGGCAGATCGATCTGGGTGACATCGCCGGTCACTACCGCGCGTGAACCAAAGCCGATGCGGGTAAGGAACATCTTCATCTGCTCCGGCGTGGTGTTCTGTGCTTCGTCGAGAATGATGAAGGCGTGATTCAAGGTGCGTCCGCGCATGAAGGCGAGCGGCGCTACCTCGATCACGCCTTTCTCGAACTGGCGCGTGGTTTTGTCGAAGCCCATCAGGTCATACAGTGCGTCATAGAGCGGCCGCAGGTAGGGATCTACCTTTTGCACCAGATCGCCGGGGAGGAAGCCGAGCCGCTCACCCGCTTCAACCGCCGGCCGCACCAGGACGATGCGTTTGACCAGATCACGTTCCAGCGCATCCACCGCGCCGGCCACGGCGAGGTAGGTTTTGCCGGTGCCAGCGGGGCCGATACCGAACGTGATGTCGTACTCCTGCATCTGCCGGATGTAACTGTTCTGGCGCGGTGTGCGGCCATGCAGCCCGACACGACGGGTCATCAGTACCGGGATGTCGTCGTCGCTGGCGTCAGGGAGGTGTGGCTTGTGCGCCACTTCAACCAGCGCCAGCTGAATCTCGTCGATGTCCAGCGGCTTGCGCGCGCGCTGGTAGAAGTCCTTGAGCAGCTTGATCGCGTGTTGCTGTTTGTCACTGTCTCCGGACACCTGAAACAGCTCGCCGCGGCGGGAGATCGTGACATTGAGCGCCGTTTCGATCTGGCGCAGATTCTCGTCGAGCACACCGCACAGATTGGCCAAACGGGCGTTATCGACCGGCGTGAAGTTGACCTGCATCAGGTGGTCTCAAGTCGGTCGCCGGGCCGCCCCAAGATCGACTTGGCCCCCTCGGGGGGCGGCTCGTGCCGATAGGGCGAGCCGGGGGCGCCGCTAAGCACCACTTCTCCGCGCAAACTGTGTGGCATGGCCTGGGTAATCATCACATCGACAAACTGCCCGATCAGGCGCGCGGGGGCGGGGAAATTGACGATGCGGTTATTCTCGGTGCGGCCCATCAATTCGTTGGGGTCTTTCTTCGAGGGTTTTTCCACCAACACGCGCTGCACACCGCCGACCATGCTCGAACTGATGGCGGCGGCCTGTTTGTTGATCAACTCCTGCAGCCGATAGAGGCGCCGCATCTTCACTTCATGCGGCGTGTCGTCAGCCATGCTGGCGGCGGGAGTGCCGGGGCGCGGGCTGTAGACAAAGCTGAAGGAGGCATCGAAACCCACGTCTTCGATGAGCTTCAGGGTGGCCTCGAAATCCGCCTCGGTTTCGCCCGGGAAGCCGATGATGAAATCCGAGGCGATGCTGATATCGGGGCGCGCTTCCTTGATGCGGCGGATGGTACTTTTGTATTCCAGCGTGGTGTAGCCACGCTTCATAGCGGCCAGAATTCGATCCGAGCCAGACTGCACCGGCAGGTGCAGGTAGGACACCAGTTTCGGGATGCGCGCATAGACGTCGATCAGGCGCGGCGTGAACTCGCGAGGATGGGACGTGGTAAAGCGGATGCGCTCGATGCCCGGCACCTCGGCCACCAACTCCAGCAGCAACGCGAAGTCCGCTACGTCGACTACATCCATCTCACCCCGGTAAGCATTCACGTTCTGGCCTAGCAGGGTCACTTCCTTGACGCCCTCGCCGGCCAGGTGCGCCACTTCAGCCAGCACATCGGCAAGGGGACGCGACACCTCTTCGCCACGGGTATAGGGCACGACACAGAAAGTGCAGTATTTGCTGCACCCTTCCATGATCGAAACGAAAGCGGTGGCGCCCTCGACACGCGAAGGCGGCAGATGATCGAACTTCTCGATTTCCGGAAAGGAAATGTCGACTTGCGGGCGGCCGCTGGCGCGACGCTTTTCCATCATGGCCGGGAGTCGATGCAAGGTCTGTGGTCCGAACACCAGGTCGACGTAGGGCGCGCGCTGCACGATGGCCGCGCCTTCCTGACTGGCTACGCAGCCACCGACACCGATGATCAGATTCGGGTTGGCCTGTTTCAGGTGCCGCACCATGCCGAGATCGGTAAACACCTTCTCCTGCGCTTTTTCCCGCACGGAACAGGTATTGAACAGAATGATGTCGGCATCCTCGGGCTTGTCCGTGACAACATAGCCATCATCGGCGGCGAGCAGAACGGCCATCTTGTCCGAGTCGTACTCGTTCATCTGGCAACCGAAAGTGCGGATGTAGACCTTGCGTGGCATGCCTGAGTGAGCGGCCAGTTGCGGAGCGAACTGGCGGGAGAGGAATGGGGTTGGTGGTGATGGGCGGAATCGAACCGCCGACCTGTGGGTTATGAATCCACCGCTCTAACCGTCTGAGCTACATCACCGGGGTACAAAATGAGGCGCGGATTATCCCGGCCGGCCTAGGCTATGTCAATGATTAATCGAGAAAAACTGGCCGATGCGGAGGCCCGCGTCGGCCCGTCATCTCAGTGCCTGGTCTTGCGCAATTTGGCAATGGCGGATAGCTGCGCCACGGCTTCAACGAGTTCCGCCTGCGCCTGTGCGTAATCCATCGCCGAGGTACGGTTGCGCATGACTTCCTCGGCCTTGGACTTGGCTTCAAGGGCGCGCGCTTCATCCAGATCGTGGCCACGAATCGCGGTATCGGAAAGGATGGTGACCACACCCGGTTGCACTTCGAGTATGCCGCCGGATACGTAGATCAGGTCTTCCTCATCCTTGTCCGGCGACTTGATACGCACCGAGCCGGCCTTGATGCGGGTCAGCAGGGGCGTGTGGCGCGGGTAGATGCCGACCTCGCCCATTTCGGCGGGGATCACGACAAACTCCGCGAGTCCGCTGTAGATCGACGCTTCCGCGCTGACGATATCGACGTGTAGGGTCATGGCCATGGTGGCGCGTCCTTACTGAAGGGTCTTGGCTTTTTCGACCGCTTCGTCGATGGTGCCGACCATGTAGAAGGCCTGCTCGGGGAGATGGTCATATTCGCCGGCCACAATCGCCTTGAAGTTGGCGATGGTGTCTTTGAGTGTGACGTACTTGCCGGCGGCGCCGGTGAAGACTTCCGCGACGAAGAAGGGCTGCGACAGGAAGCGCTGGATCTTGCGGGCGCGGCCCACGGCGAGCTTGTCCTCGGGAGAGAGTTCGTCCATGCCGAGAATCGCGATGATGTCGCGCAATTCCTTGTAGCGCTGCAAAGTCGCCTGCACGGAGCGCGCGACGCTGTAGTGCTCCTCTCCCACAACCAGGGGGTCGAGTTGCCGTGAGGTGGAATCCAGCGGGTCGACGGCGGGATAGATGCCCAGTTCCGCGACCTGACGGCTCAGCACCAGGGTGGCGTCCAGGTGGGCGAAGGTGGTCGCCGGGGATGGGTCGGTCAAGTCGTCGGCGGGGACGTACACAGCCTGGAACGAGGTGATGGAACCGGTGCGAGTGGAGGTGATACGTTCCTGCAAGGCGCCCATTTCCGAGGCCAGGGTCGGCTGGTAGCCCACGGCGGAGGGCATGCGGCCCAGCAGCGCGGAGACTTCGGTACCGGCCAGGGTGTAGCGGTAGATGTTGTCGACGAAGAACAGCACATCGCGGCCTTCGTCGCGGAAGTGCTCGGCCATGGTCAGGCCGGTCAACGCCACGCGCAGACGGTTGCCCGGCGGCTCGCTCATCTGGCCGTAAACCAGGGCCACTTTGTCGAGCACACCGCCTTCCTTCATCTCGTGATAGAAGTCGTTGCCCTCCCGGGTACGCTCACCCACGCCGGCGAATACGGAGTAGCCACTGTGCTCGACCGCGATGTTGCGGATCAGCTCCATCAGCGTCACGGTCTTGCCGACACCGGCGCCACCGAACAGGCCAACCTTGCCGCCCTTGGCGATGGGCATGATCAGGTCGATGACCTTGATGCCGGTTTCCAGGATTTCAACCGAGGCGGCCTGATCCGCGTAGGCAGGGGCTTTGCGATGAATCGGCATGCGCGCTTCCGCGTTGACGGGACCGGCTTCATCCACCGGCTCACCGAGCACGTCCATGATGCGGCCCAGGGTCGCCTTACCTACCGGCACGGAGATTGCCGCGCCAGTATTGCGGGCAACCGCGCCGCGTCTCAGGCCATCGGTGGAACCCATCGCGATGGTACGGACGATGCCGTCGCCCAACTGCTGCTGCACCTCGAAGGTGAGCGGTGGGGTGTCCATCTTGATCGCGTCATAGACCTTGGGCAGAGCCCCGCGCGGGAACTCCATGTCTACCACCGCGCCGATGATCTGTACGATTTTTCCTTCGGTCATGGCATTCATTCCTAGCTAGTTCGAATCTGTTAAACGGCGGCTGCGCCCGCGACGATTTCGGATATTTCCTGCGTGATAGCGGCCTGGCGCGTCTTGTTGTACACCAGCTTGAGCTCGTCGACGACAGTCTTGGCATTGTCCGAGGCGGCCTTCATCGCCACCATGCGGGCGGATTGCTCGCATGCCAGATTTTCCGCCACCGCCTGGTAAATCAGCGCCTCGATGTAACGCACCATCAGGCTGTCCACCACGCTCTTGGCTTCCGGCTCGTAGATGTAATCCCAGTGATGTTCGGCCTTTTCGCTGGCTTCTTCCGCCGTGAGCGGCAGCAATTGCTTGAACGTGGGTTCCTGCTTCATGGTCGAGATGAAGCGGCTGTAGACCAGGTAAAGCGCGTCGATACGGCCTTCCTTGTAGGCATCCAGCATCACCTGCACCGGGCCGATCAGACGCTCCATGTGCGCCGTGTCGCCGAGGCCGGTAATCTGGGAGGCAATATTGATGCCGAGGCGTTGCATGAAGCCGAGGCCCTTGTTGCCGATCGCGCAGATATCCACCTCGATCTTCTGCTCGTCCCAGGCCTTCAGCTTGTTCAGTGACATGCGCAGCGCGTTGGTGTTGAGACCACCGCAGAGACCTTTGTCGGTCGTGACCAGAATGATGCCGACGCGTTTGATGGTTTCACGTGAAACCACGAAGGGGTGGCGATACTCAGGATGGGCCTGGCTGAAGTGCGCGGCGACGCGAGCAATCTTCTCGGCGTAGGGGCGGGCATGACGCATCCGATCCTGTGCCTTGCGCATCTTCGCGGCGGCGACCATTTCCATGGCGCGGGTGATCTTGCGCGTGTTTTCAACGCTCTTGATCTTGCTGCGTATTTCCTTGCCGGCTGCCATGTCGTCTCCGTCCTCAGTAAGCCGCGCTGGCCTTGAAGTCTTCGATGGCGGCGGAAAGCTGCTTCTCGGTTTCGCCATCAAGGTCGCCGCTGCTCTGGATCTTGTCGATGATGGCGGCGTACTTGCCCTTCATGAAGGATTGCAGCGCGGCCTCGAAGGCTAGGGTGCGTTTCACCTCGACGTCGTCCATGTAGCCGCGGTTGACGGCGAACAGAGTGACGGCCATGTCGGCGACGTTCATCGGCGAATACTGGAACTGCTTCATCAGCTCGGTCACCATCTTGCCCCGCTCCAGTTGCTTGCGGGTGGCCTCATCGAGATCCGAGGCGAACTGCGCGAAAGCCGCGAGTTCACGGTATTGCGCCAGCGCCAGACGGATACCGCCACCGAGCTTCTTGATCACCTTGGTCTGCGCGGCGCCGCCGACGCGGGACACGGAAAGACCGGCGTTGATGGCGGGACGGATACCGGCGTTGAACAGGTCGGATTCCAGGAAAATCTGGCCGTCGGTAATCGAAATCACGTTGGTCGGCACGAAAGCGGAAACGTCACCGGCCTGGGTCTCGATAATCGGCAGGGCGGTCAGCGAGCCGGTCTGGCCTTTGACGCCGGACATCTTCTCGACGTAATCGGCATTGACGCGAGCGGCGCGCTCCAGCAGGCGGGAGTGTAGATAGAACACATCGCCGGGGTAGGCTTCGCGGCCCGGCGGTCGGCGCAGCAACAGCGAGATCTGACGATAGGCCCAGGCCTGCTTGGTCAGGTCGTCATAAACGATCAGGGCATCACGGCCGGAGTCGCGGAAGAACTCGCCCATGGTGCAGCCGGCATAGGGCGCCAGGAACTGCATCGCGGCCGGATCGGAAGCGGTGGCGGCGACAACGATGGTGTGCGCCAGAGCGCCGTGCTCTTCCAGCTTGCGCACCACGTTGGCGATGGAGGAGGCCTTCTGGCCCACCGCGACGTAGATACAGAGGACGCCGGTGCCTTTCTGGTTGATGACGGCATCGATGGCCACCGCGGTCTTGCCGGTCTGGCGGTCGCCGATGATCAGTTCGCGTTGGCCGCGGCCGACGGGAACCATCGCATCGATGGCCTTGAGGCCGGTCTGCATCGGCTGCGACACGGACTGGCGGGCAATCACGCCGGGGGCGATGCGCTCGATCGGCGCGGTGGACGGGCAGTTGACCGGACCCTTGGCGTCGATCGGCTGGCCCAGTGCGTTCACCACGCGGCCGAGCAACTGGTCGCCGACCGGCACTTCAAGAATACGGCCGGTGCACTTGACGGTGTCACCTTCCGAAATGTGTTCGTATTCGCCCAGCACCACGGCGCCGACGGAGTCGCGTTCCAGGTTCAGCGCCATGCCGAAGGTATTGCCGGGAAACTCCAGCATTTCCCCCTGCATGACTTCGGCCAGGCCGTGCACGCGCACGATGCCGTCGGTTACGGAGACCACGGTCCCCTGGGTACGCAGTTCGGAACCGGATTCCAGGTTCTCGATGCGGCTCTTGATCAGCTCACTGATTTCGGAAGGATTGAGTTGCATGTGAACTCCAGATAATTAAGCTTTCAGGGTGACGGCCAGGCTTGCCAGCCCACCGCGCACCGAAGAATCCATGACTTCGTCGCCCACCTGGATCACCACGCCACCGATCAGATCGGCATCCAGCGATTGGGTGGCGGTGATCTTGCGGTCGAATTTGGCTTCCAGTTTGGCGACCAGGCCGGCCAACTGTTCTTTGCTCAGTTCGAAGGCGCTGGTGATATGCGCGGTCAGTTCACCTTCCTGCGCCGCCTTGATCACCTCGAACAGGGCGACGATTTCCGGCAGCAGCGCCAGACGCTTGTTCTCGACCAGCAGCTTGACCAGATTGCCGCCCTCGACGCCCAGCTTGTCGCCGCACACCGCCAGTATCACCTCGGCGACGCGCTCCGCGGGCACGGCCGGATTTCCGGCCAGATCGCGCATCCGCGCGTCGTCGGCGACAAGAGCCAGGAGCGCGAGACTCTCGGACCAGCGGTCCCAGGCGTTGCCCTCGGCGGCCAATTTGCCCACGGCTTCCGCATAAGGGCGGGCTAAGGTTGCGCGTTCCATCTCAGTATCATCCTGGCAGTTGGCTCACAGCTCGTTCTTGATCGCTTCGAGCAGGTCGGCATGTGCCTTGGCATCGACTTCGCGGCGCAGCACCTTGGCGGCACCGGCGATAACCAGGGCGGCGACATCGCCGCGCAGCGCCTCGCGGGCACGATGCGATTCCTGTTCGATCTCGGCCTTGGCGGCGGTGATCATGCGTTCGCCTTCAACCTTGGCTGCGCCCTTCGACTCTTCGACGATCTGACTGGCGCGTTTATCGGCCTGGGCGATGATCTCGGAAGCCTTGAGCTTGGCGTCGTGCATGGTTTCACTGGCGCGTTTGGCGGCCAGTTCCAGCTCATGCTTGCCGCGATCGGCGGCGGCCAGTCCATCGGCGATCAACTTCTTGCGGGCCTCAAGGGCTCCGACGATCGGTGGCCACACGAACTTCATGCAGAACCACACGAAGATAGCGAAAGTGATGGACTGTCCGATCAGGGTCATATTGATGTTCATGACCGCTCCTCTTGCGTGTTATCGCGTTGATTGATCAGGCCGCGACCGCGAAGAGAACATACATGGCCAGACCGACGGCAATCATCGGCACGGCATCGACCAGACCCATGACGATGAAGAACTGGGTACGCAGCATCGGGATCAATTCCGGCTGGCGCGCCGCGCCTTCCAGGAAACGGCCGCCGAGGATACCGATACCCACGGATGCGCCGAGCGCGCCCAGACCCATCATGATGGCGCCGGCAATGAACAAGAGAGCTTGTACTTCAGTCATGGTTTTCTCCTAGAGACGATTCAGATAGCACGAAAAGCGAAAAATCAATGATGTTCCTGATGCGCCATGTCCAGATAGACGATGGTGAGCGTCATGAAGATGAATGCTTGCAGGGTAATGATCAGAATGTGGAACACGGCCCAGGCCCACTGCAACACGCCGCCGGTCAAGGCCAGCACGGTGCCACCGGAGAACATGATGGCGATCAGGATGAAGATCATTTCCCCCGCGTACATGTTGCCGAATAGTCGCAGCGCCAGTGAGACCGGCTTGGCGATCAGGTTGACGCCTTCCAGCAGCAGGTTCGCGGGCATGCCCCACTTGCCGAAGGGCTGTAGCGTGAGCTCGCCGACAAAACCGCCGACACCCTTCATCTTGATGCTGTAGTAGATCACCAGGGCGAACACGGTCAGCGACATGCCGAAAGTGGCGTTGGGATCGGTGGACGGGACCACCTTCAGGAAAGGCAGGCCCAGCGCGCCGGAGAGGCGGGGCAGCCAATCGATTGGCAGCAGATCCATCAGGTTCATCAGGAAAATCCAGATGAAGATGGTCAACGCCAGGGGCGCGACCATGGGATTGCGCGCGGTGAAGGAACCCTTGACGCTGGAATCGATGAATTCGACCACCCATTCCACGAAATTCACCAGGCCGCTGGGCGCGCCGGAAACAGCCGACTTGCTTGCCAGCTTGGCGACCTTGTGAAACAGATAAAGGAAAAGCGCGCCCAGCAGGATGGAGAAGCCCATGGTATCCACATTGATCGCCATGAAACCCATATCCTTGGCTTCCCGTGCCGTATGGGCCAGCGTCCAGGTGCTTCCCTGGAGCACTTCGCCATCACCACGCTGATAGCCGGCGGGCAACTGACCATAGGTCAGGTTCTGGAGGTGGTGCTTGATGTATTCCGTCGAGGTGTGCGCTTCCGCGGACATGGCTCTAACTCGTCAAATTGCCCAAGGGCGTCAATCTGTCTTCAGGGTAGCCGCGGAGATTATCCACGCGGTCTGCCCCACTATAAAACCCAGCAACATCGCCAGCGGATCCAACCTCAATCCGTACAGCCCCAGCGCCAACACCACCCCGACAAGAAAAAACCGTTCCAGACTGGAACGGTGAAACTGTCTCAAGTGGCGCCCGCCATCGCAGTGGTAATCATACCGGCCTCTGCGCCAACGCCATACCAGCAAACCAACATTCGCCAGCGCCGCCGAACCGCCATACAAGGCCGCGCCGGCCACTTCCGCGCCTTGCCACAGCCAGACCACTACAGCCGCGATTGCGATCAGGCCGCCCTGCAAGGCGTATGCATAAAACATTAGCCGATAATGATATAAGAATTAGAGAGCCTAATGCAATCATCAAATGCTTTGATGATTGCTGCATCCGCACAAACTACCTTATTCGCCGCAACAAGTCATCCAGTTGGTCGAGGCTGGAGAAGGCTATGTTGAGGTGTCCCGAACCCTTGCGATTGGCGCTGATATGCACGCTGGCCCCCAGTTTTTCCGACAACTCTTCCTCCAGTCGAGCGACATCGCGATCCGGGCTGGCCGCCTTTTTTTCCACGGGTTTGAGTACTCGCGCCACCAGACGCTCCGCCTCTCGTACCGACAGGCCGCGCTTGACTACCTCGTGCGCGGAATCGAGCTGCTTGGCGTGAGTGAGCGCCAACAACGCACGGGCATGCCCCATGTCCAGATCGCCATTCATGAGCAGCGATTGCACCGGCTTGGCCAGATTGAGCAGACGTAGCAGGTTGGTCACCGTGACACGGGAGCGGCCCACCGCTTCCGCCGCCGTCTGGTGGGTCATGGAGAATTCCTGGATCAGGCGGTGGATGCCCTGCGCCTCTTCCAGAGGATTCAGATTTTCCCGCTGGATATTCTCGATCAGGGCCATTTTCAACGCGGCCTCATCGGGCACGTCGCGCACCAGCACCGACACCGCGCTGAGGCCGGCCAACTGGCTGGCGCGCCAACGCCGTTCGCCGGCGATGATTTCGTAGCGCCCACCCGCGATGGCGCGCGCCAGAATCGGCTGCATCAGCCCCTGCGACTTGATCGAATCGGCCAATTCCGCGAGCGCCTCGCCATCCATACGGGTACGCGGCTGATACTTGCCGGGCACCAGGCTTTCCACAGGCAAGGTGAGCAGACGCTCACCGTCCGCGGTTTCACCTTCTCCCAACAGGGCGTCCAGCCCGCGCCCGAGTCCCTTGAGCTTAGCCATTGCGGTTCCCCTCCTGCTTGTCGATGAGTTCTTGCGCCATTTGCAGATAGGACTGCGCCCCCTTGGAAGCCCGGTCGTATTGCAATGCCGGAAGTCCGTGGCTGGGCGCCTCCGCCAGACGCACGTTGCGCGGCACCACGGTATCGAACACCTTGGCGCCGAAGTGCGCCTTGAGCTGGTCCGAAACGTTCTGCGCCAGTGTGTTGCGGGTATCGAACATCACCCGCACAACGCCGTCGATGACCAGGCCGGGATTCAGGCGCGCCTTGATTTTCTTGATGGTGTTGACCAGATCGGCCAGGCCCTCGATGGCGAAATATTCGCACTGCATCGGGATGATCACCGCATGCGCGCAAGTCAACGCGTTGACGGTCAACAAATTGAGCGCGGGCGGGCAATCGATAAGGATGAAGTCATAGTCGCCGGCGGCCGATTCCAATCCCTGGCGCAGACGAAATTCACGCTCCTTCTCCTGCACCAGTTCCACCTCCGCCCCGGCCAGGTCGCGATTGGCTGGCAGCAGATCGTAACCCCCTTCGGGCGAGCGCACGCGCACGTCGACCACCGACTCGGTACGCAACAGCAAGTGATAAACCGTTTTCTTCAGTCCCTGCTTGTCGATACCGCTGGCCGTGGTGGCATTGCCCTGTGGGTCGAGGTCGATCAACAACACATTGCGGCCCAGGCTGGCCAGACTGGCCGCCAGGTTGACGGCACTGGTGGTCTTGCCGACGCCTCCTTTCTGATTGGTGATAGCCAGGATACGTGCCATGAGTTCAATCCATTTCCATGATGATGAGGTGGCGTTCGGCATCCAGGCCGGGGATATGCAGCTTGCTGTGGCTCTTGACGCGGGCGCTCTTGAGCGAAGCTATTTCCTCGTCCGGGTAAAGCCCCTTCATCGCCAGCCACTCACCGCCTTCGGCGAGCAGATGGCGCGTCGCCTTGACGAAGTCGCCGAGGTCGGAAAAGGCGCGGGAAACGATCTGGGGAAACTTCTCGGCAGGCAAGAAATTCTCCGCCCGGCTGTGCACGACCTCGACATTGGCGAGCTTGAGCTCGATTGCCGCCTGTTGCATGAAACCACAACGCTTCTGGCTGGAATCGAGCAGCGTCACCCTCAGGTCGGGGCGCGCGATAGCCAGGGGAATACCCGGCAGGCCCGCCCCACTGCCGACATCCAGCAATGGCCCGGCTGTAACACTGGGCAGGATGGAAAGACTGTCCAACAGATGGTGGGTAAGCATCCGCTCCGGCTCATGGATGGCCGTCAGGTTGTAGGTACGGTTCCACTTGGCGATCAACGCCAGATAGTCCAGCAATGCGGTCTCTTGTCGCGCGTCCAACCTCACGCCCATGGTATGCAGCGCCTCGCCGAGGTGCGATGTCGATTGATTGGCCTGGCTCATTCCTTGTTTTCCTTTCGCTCCAACTCGCCGCGCTTCAGATAGACCAGCAATACCGAAACCGCCGCCGGTGTCACTCCGGATATACGCGAAGCCTGCCCCAGCGTAGCCGGACGTATCTGATTAAGTTTTTGTCGCACCTCGATGGACAGGCTGGTAAGCGCCATGTAATCAAAATCGGCGGGCAAGGACTGCTCTTCCTGGCCACGCTGGCGTTCGATCTCGTCAAGCTGTCGGGCAACGTAGCCAGCATATTTGGCTTCTATTTCCATCTGCCCGCTGAACTCGGTATCGGCGAGGCCCGAGCCCGCGCCGGGCAACGTCATGAGGCTAGCGTAATCCACCTCGGGACGGCGCAACAGATCGAACAGGCTGTACTCCCGCTCGATGTTCTTGCCGAGAACACGCAAGGCGTCTTCCTGCGGCAGGTTGCTCGGGTTGACCCAAGTGGCTTTGAGGCGCTCCGACTCGCGCGCCATGGCCTCGCGTTTGGCATCGAAACGCGCCCAACGGGCGTCATCCACCAGACCCAGCAGCCTGCCCGCCTCCGTCAATCGCTGGTCGGCATTGTCCTCGCGCAAGCTGAGGCGGTACTCCGCGCGGCTGGTGAACATGCGGTAAGGCTCGGCGACGCCGCGTGTCACCAGGTCATCCACCATTACGCCCAGATATGCCTGGTCGCGCCGCGGCCACCACGGCGATTTTCCACTCACCCATAAAGCCGCGTTGAGACCGGCCAGAAGCCCTTGCGCGGCGGCTTCCTCATAACCCGTGGTGCCATTGATCTGCCCGGCGAAGAACAGGCCGGCAATGGCATGGGTCTCCAGACTGGGTTTCAGGCCCCGCGGGTCGTAGTAGTCGTATTCGATGGCATAGCCCGGGCGCAAAATGTGCGCGTTTTCCAGGCCGCGAATCGAGCGGATCAGAGCAAGCTGGACATCGAATGGCAAGCTGGTGGATACCCCGTTGGGATAGAACTCATGCGTGGTGAGACCCTCCGGTTCGAGAAACACGTTGTGCTCGGTCTTGTCGGCGAAACGGCTGATCTTGTCCTCGATGGAAGGGCAGTAACGCGGCCCCACGCCCTCGATCACGCCGGTATAGAGTGGAGAGCGATCCAGTCCCAGGCGGATGATCTCGTGAGTGCGCTCGTTGGTCTGGGTAATCCAGCAAGGCAATTGGCGCGGGTGCATCGCTTGCCGGCCGATGAAGGAAAACACCGGCTCCGGCGTATCGCCCGGCTGTTCCCGCATCGCCGAAAAATCGATGCTACGGCCATCGATGCGCGGCGGCGTGCCGGTCTTCAAGCGGCCAACCGGCAGATTCAGCTCGCGCAGGCGAGCCGCCAGGGAAACGGAGGGCGGATCGCCCATGCGCCCGGCCTGAAAGTTTTCCAGGCCGACATGGATCAGGCCGGAAAGAAAAGTGCCGGTGGTCAGCACCACGGCGCGCGCCTGGAACACGATGCCAAGCTGCGTGCGTACTCCGGCGACGCGATCGCCTTCCAGCATCAAGTCGTCCACCGCTTGCTGGAACAAAGTGAGATTGGCCTGATTTTCCAGGCGTGAGCGAATCGCCTGTTTGTAAAGCACCCGATCCGCCTGGGCCCGGGTGGCGCGCACCGCCGGACCTTTCGAGGAATTCAGTATACGAAACTGGATGCCGGCCTCGTCGGTCGCCAGCGCCATCGCCCCACCCAAAGCATCCACTTCTCTCACCAGATGCCCCTTACCGATGCCGCCAATCGACGGGTTGCAGGACATCGCGCCCAAGGTTTCGATATTGTGAGTCAGCAGCAGCGTGCGCGAACCCATACGGGCGGCCGCCAGCGCCGCCTCGGTGCCGGCGTGGCCGCCGCCGACAACAATGACATCGAAACGATCGGGAAATTGCATGATTTTCTGGTTTGCTGGCGGTCGCCCGAGTGGGCGACGGGCTCGCATTCTACGTCACGCCATGACCATGTTTCACGTGAAACA
The DNA here is from genome assembly GCA_028714875.1 of Gallionellaceae bacterium. Taxonomy (GTDB): domain Bacteria; phylum Pseudomonadota; class Gammaproteobacteria; order Burkholderiales; family Thiobacillaceae; genus PFJX01. Next base: position 30,404 of record JAQTLN010000015.1, on the reverse strand, counting down.
TGGCTGACATCGCCCACGAAGCCTATGCATGCGCGTAAAGCTTGTGATAGAGCCCGCCGCGCCGCATCAGACTGGCGTGGTCGCCCGACTCCACGATCCGGCCGTTCTCAAACACCAGAATCCGATCGGCCTGGCGCACCGCGGAAAGACGGTGGGCAATGATCAGTGTGGTGCGATTACGCAGGAAATCCGCCAGTGCTTCATGCAAATGCCGCTCGGTATCGCTGTCCAGCGCCGAAGTCGCTTCGTCGAGTATCACCACGCGCGGCCGCGCAAGCACCATGCGGGCAATCGCCAGGCGTTGCCGCTGTCCGCCAGAGAGCCGCACACCGTTCTTACCCACCAGCGCATCCAGCCCATCGGGAAATTCGCCGACAAAATCCTTCAACTGGGCAATCTCCAGCGCCCGCCAAAGTTCAGCGTCATTCTTTTCACGGCCGAGAGTCAGGTTCTCGCGCACGCTGGCATTGAACAAAACCGGGTGCTGCAACACGACACCGACATGCTCACGTATCAGCGGCCAGCCGATTTCATCCACCGCCGCGTCGCCATAGCGAATCTCCCCGGATTTCAGCGGGTAGAGTCCGAGCAGCGCCTGCACCAGGGTGGACTTGCCACCACCCGAGGCGCCAACCAGCGCCACCTTCTCACCGGGCGCCACCGCCAGAGTGACACCATCGAGTATGGTGTCCCCCTCGCCGTAGGCAAAACACGCGTCGCGCAGCGTGATGCCCACCGAGTCCTTCCCGGAGAAGGGATTCACGCGCGATTCACCCTCCTCGACCGTTTTCAGGTCGAGCAGGCTGTTGATGCGGGCCAGCGCCGCGTTGGCCGCATACCAGGCGTACTGGATGTTGATGATCTCCTGAACCGGCGACATCATGAACCAGAGGTAGCCGAACACCGCCAGCATCTGACCGATGCTGAGATCGGAATAGACCACCATCAACATCGCGCCGGCGCGAAATGCATCGAAGCCGGCCAGGAATACGAAGAAGGCCACCCGGCTCATCGCGTCCGACTTCCACGCATAGGCGGCGGCATGGGTACGAATATCCGCCGCCTTCTCGGTGACCCGCGCCAGGTAGTGCTTCTCCCGGTTCATGGCGCGTATCTGATTGAGCGCGTCCAAGGTCTCGATCAAGGCTTCCTGGAACACCTCGAAGGCCGAGTTCTCGCGCCGTTTCAATTCCTTCACTTTCTTCCCAAGCCGAGTCGAGAAACCGATCACGACGGGATTCAGCAGCAGGATGAACAAGGCAAGCTGCCAATTCATCCAGAGCAGGACGATGGCCACGCCTATCAGAGAAAGCACCGCCACCAGAAAGCCCGAGATGGAAGCCCCGAGAAAACTGTCCACGGCATTGAGGTCCGTGACGAAATGCGAGGCGACCCGACCCGATCCCAGGGTTTCATATTCCGACAGCGCGATCTTCGACAGCCCTTGCAGCATGCGCGCCCGAATACGGTAGACCGCCTGCTTGGAAACCAGCGAGAAAGTCCGTGTCTGCCAGACATTGAGCAGGATGGCCGCCAAGCGCAGACCCACAGTAAACGACAAGGCGATCAGCACGAAAAGCACCGGACCATGCCAGTCCCGCGGAAACAGGGGCCCGATGTGCTTGATGAAAAAGCCAGGCTGATGCAGCAGCACTTCATCCACCAGGATCGGCAGGAAGAGCGGCACCGGCACCGCGCACGCCACCGCCAGCACCGCGATGAGATTGCCCTTGATCAGCGCGGCTCGGTGCGCGCGCAGTTCGGCAAAAATACCGCGCCAGTCCATAGGCGAGTTGGATGGAGACGTCATGATTTCGTCATACGTGATGGAAACAGGAGTCCGAACAGGGAATATCCAGGTGACAACGCCGCAATACTCTTGATAAACAAGGAGATACGTTCACTCTGGAAGGCGGCACGGGGCTTGCGATGAAGAGAGTAACCACTCTCAAGGATGCACGCCATGTTCGCCAATGTCTTTGAATTCACACCCAGGCCAGCCCGGGCGAATCGCAGCGCCTGGAATGATCTGTCGGCCATCGAGCGGCGCTTTTCCCGCATTGCGCAGGAACTGGCAAAACGCTGGAAAAGAAACGACATCGACGCTTATCTGGACAGTTTGATGTTGGATGACCGCGGCGACCGGCAGGGATTTCCCACGGAGGTACTGGAAGAACTCATGTTCCTTTCCAACCTGCGCTGGCAATTACAACATCCGCGCTACAGTCGCGCCGACGAGGGCCTGGTCGAGCAGTTCAGCTGCAACCCGGTAGCCCACCTCGACTCCCGTTTTTGCGAACCTAAACGCGCCTGGGTTCTAGGTTGAAGGTGACGCCCCATCCCGCATCCAGGCATCTCGTCAGGGTGCGGACAGGGTTCACTTGCCTATACAGAACTGGCTGAAGATCACGCCGAGCAAATCATCGGCGCTGAATTCACCGGTAATTTCCGAGAGCGCTTCCTGAGCCAGACGCAGTTCTTCCGCCAGTAATTCCAACTGTGTTCCGGTGTCCGCCGCCGCTTGCAGACTTCCACGCGCGCGGCGCAGGGCCACGACATGGCGAGTGCGTGCAATAAAGGTGCTTTCCCCGGTCGCTTGCCATCCCGCCAAGCTCAACAGCCTGCTTTTCAGAAGATCCGTGCCCATGCCGGTCTTGGCCGATAGCCAGATCTCCCGGCCATCCGCCGAGAGGCGCGGCACCTCGTTGGCAAGATCGATCTTGTTGTGAACGGTGAGCACCGGAATCTCGCCCATGCGCGCCAGCATGGCGGCTTCCTGCGCGCCGACGCCGTGCTTGGCGTCGATCAACAAAAGCGCGACGTCGGCTTTTTCCAACGCCGCCCAGGTCCGCTCGATGCCTTTCATTTCCACCAGATCCACGGTTTCGCGCAGGCCGGCGGTATCGATGATATGCAGAGGCACACCCTGGATCTGGATGGCCTCGCGCACGGTATCGCGGGTGGTGCCGGCAATCTCGGTGACGATGGCGGCGTCGTAACCGGCGAGACAATTGAGCAGGCTGGATTTTCCGACGTTGGGCTGGCCGATCAGCACGACATTCAAGCCCTCACGCAGCAGGGCACCCTGACGCGCCTGCGTGAGCACGGCGTCGAGCTTGCCGGTGATGTCGGCCAACTTGTCCCAGGCATTAGCCTGGCGCAGAAAATCCACGTCTTCTTCCGGGAAATCGAGGGTGGCTTCAACCAGCATGCGCAGTTGGATCAAAGCCTCCTTGACGCTGTTGATACGCCGCGAAAACTCGCCATCCAGCGAACGCATGGCCGAGCGCGCGGCCTCACGGCTGCCGGCATCGATCAGGTCGACAACCGCTTCCGCCTGCACCAGGTCCAGCTTGCCGTTGAGGAATGCGCGGCGGCTGAATTCACCCGGCTCCGCGAGGCGCGCGCCCAACTCCAGGCAACGCTCCAGCACGCTCCGCAGCACATGCTGGCCGCCGTGGCCTTGCAACTCGAGGACCGATTCGCCGGTGTAGGAATGGGGCGCCGGAAAATAGAGTGCGATGCCCTCGTCGAGGGTGCCGCCCTCGGCGTCGAGAAAGCGGGAAAAGGTGGCGCGACGCGGACTCAGGTGTTTGCCGGTAAGCGACGGGATGAAGCTTTCGATGGTGGCGCCGGAAAGCCGCACCACGCCAATGCCACCCCGGCCGGGGGCGGTGGCGATGGCGGCAATGGGGTCGTCACGCGTGGCCATGCGGCCCCGCTTTAGTGCTTGCTGTCGTTGGCGGCGCTATTGATCACGGTGTTGATGCGCCACTGCTGCAGGATGGAAAGCACGTTGTTGACCAGCCAGTAAAGCACCAAGCCAGCGGGGAAGAACAGGAACATCACCGAGAACGCGACCGGCATGATCATCATGACCTTGGCCTGAACCGGGTCTGCCGGAGCCGGAGACATCTTGACCTGAATAAACGAGCTGATGGCCATGATCACCGGCAGCACATAGAACGGGTCGGGCTTGGACAGATCTTGAATCCACAAGGCGAACGGCGCCTGGCGCAATTCCACGGCACCGAGCAACACCCAGTAAAGGGCAATGAACACGGGGATCTGAACCAGGATGGGTAGGCAGCCGCCAAGCGGATTGATCTTCTCTTCCGAGTAAATTTTCATCATCGCCTCGTGCAGCTTCTGGCGATCGTCGCCGAAGCGCTGCTTGAGGTTCTCCAGGCGCGGCGCCAGCTTCTTCATCTTGGCCATGGATTTGTAGCTGGCGGCGGAGAGCGGATAGAACACCAGCTTGATCAGCACGGTAAGCAGGATGATGGCTGTGCCCCAGTTCTGCACCAGCTTATGCAACCAGTTGAGCAGCACGAAGATGGGGTAAGCGAGCACCGTGAGCCAGCCGTAATCGACCACCAGATCAAGCCCTGACGCCAGGTGCTTGATTTTCTCCAGCTCCTGCGGACCCGCGTAGAGACTCATGATCGTGGTTTTTTCCTCGCCCGGCGCGAGTTTGACCGCCGGCATGATCATCCCGGCCGAGTACTCGCCATTGCCCAGGCTGCGCGTGTAGAACTCACGCGAGGAAGCATCGGCGGGATCGCGCGTCAGCCAGGCGGAGAAGAAATGGTGCTGCGCCATGCCGATCCAGCCATCCTTGGCTTCCTTGGCGTGTTCCTGTTTACCCTTGTCGATGTCGGAAAATTTCACCTTCTGGTACTTGCCGGCTTCCGTATAGATCGCCGGGCCGGTGAAGGTGTTGATCATCTTGGACTCGCCTTCCGGAGGCAGTCCGTTGCGCAGGTACTGGTAATAAGGGAAGGCGTCCAGTTCCGACTGGCCCAGGTTCCTGATCTGGGTATCCACATCCACCACGTAGCTGCCGCGCCTGAAGGTGTAGGTCTTGACCACTTCGGCATTCGGCGTGGTCGCCTTCATGCTGACCTTGAGCTCGTTCTGGCCATCCTTCAGGCGGTAATCGCCCGGCTCCAGAACAAACACCGTCTTGTGGTTGGGCAAACCCTGGCCGATCAGACCGCTCTGCGCGAAGTAATTGCGACCGGCCTTCTCTTCGAACAGGCGGAACGGCGTGTTTTCACTTTCAAGGTATTTGCTGAGCACCAGATCGCGGATATCGCCGCCATTGGCGTCGATTTCGGCGGTCAGCACATCGGTCACCACCTTGGCGCGCGCGCCAATGGCAACCTGAGCCGAGTCGGTAGGTTGCGGCACCCCTTTGAGGGCCTGGCCAGGCGCCGGCGGCAGGGCATTGGCATTGGTCGAAGCCTCCGGTCCTTTCGCGGCGGGCACGCCGGCGACGACCGCATGTTTCGGATGCGTGTAGTCCTGCCATGCGTTCCAGAGCATCAGAAGGGAGAAAGAAAATACAACGAAAGCGATAAGACGCTGGGTGTCCATGGGAGCTAATCAGGTAAGGGTAGAGGTGCGTTTCAACACGCAGGGCTTGCAGGTACCAAGGCCGGCCAGAAAATCCGATTTAAGCAGCGACTCATTGCCGGGTGTTTTCAGTCGGGCGATGACATCCAGCCCGGCAATGTCCGCCTGGTTAAGGCGGAACCATTCCCGCAGCAGCCGTTTGATGCGATTACGGCCCACGGCGGTACGAATCACTTTCTTGGGTACGATCATCCCGAGGCGGGGAATGTTCAGTCCGTTCGAGCCGGCCAGCACATCAAGATTAGCGCCGCGATAAGCACAGCGAAAACGAAAAACGGATGAAAAGTCATCCGTTTCGCGCATTTTTTTTAACCAGCCGAAGCCATAAGCCTTGACTGGTTTCGCCGGCTCCAGCGTCAGCACACCAGGCTGAGCCGGATGCTCCGTATCCGGAGTCAAACGGCCAGACGCTTGCGGCCCTTGGCACGACGAGCATTGATGACGGCACGCCCGCCCACAGTCTTCATGCGCGCGCGGAAACCGTGGGTACGCTTGCGGCGGACAACGGAAGGTTGATAGGTGCGTTTCATGGGAAAACCTCGATCGCGAAAAAACGCCGTATTAGACGTGTAAGCCCCTAATTTGTCAAACTTTTCCGGGGACTAGGGAGGGGGTGCTAGAATGGCCGACCTGCCTATCATCACCTAACGAAACCCGCCAAATGGACGATTTCTGGAGTCATTGTCTCGCCCATTTCGAGCGGACTTTGAATACCCAGCAGCTCAACACCTGGATACGGCCGCTCACCGCGGAAGCGGCGGTGGGCCTGGTCGCCGTCACCGCGCCCAACGCTTTCGTGGCGCAGTGGGTGCGCGACAAATTCCTGCCGGAAATCGAGCAATTGGCGCAAGACTATTTTCCCGGCGCCACCAAGGTCGCCCTGAAAATAGCCGGGGGCCGTGCCGTTCGCCAGACCGAAGCGACAGCCCCGAAAGAAACGGTGGATGTTACTCCGCATGAAGCAACCCATCCGGCGCGGGAAACAGCCCGGACGACGAAGCCGGCAGCCGAAAAAAAGGTGTCTACCACACCCGAGAAAGCCCCGGCCCCGGACGAAAGTCGGATCAACCCCTTGTTCAGTTTCGACACCTTCGTGCCCGGCAAGGCCAACGATCTGGCTCGCGCCGCCGCGCTACAGGTGGCCGACAACCCGGGCTCCGGCTACAACCCCTTGTTTGTTTACGGTGGCGTCGGCCTGGGCAAAACTCACCTGATGCATGCCATCGGCAATCGCATGTTGCAGATCAACCCCAAGGCCAGACTGAAATACATCCATGCCGACCGCTATGTCTCCGACATGGTGCGGGCCGTGCGCTCGAATTCCTACGACGACTTCAAGCGCCGCTACGATTCGCTCGACCTGCTTATGATCGACGACATCCAGTTCTTCGCCGGCAAGGAAGGCACCCAGGAACAGTTCTTCTACACCTTCAACACCCTGATCGAGGATCACAAGCAGGTCATCATCACCAGCGATACCTTCCCGAAAGACATGGCGGGCATCGAGGAACGCCTGAAATCGCGTTTCAGCTGGGGCCTTACCGTCATGCTGGAGCCGCCGGAACTGGAAATGCGTGTTGCCATTCTGCTCGACAAGGCGCGCCTGGAAAAAGCCCATCTGGATGAAGGCACCGCATTCTTCATCGCCAAGCAGGTGCGCTCCAACGTGCGTGAACTGGAAGGCGCCCTGAAACGCGTGATCGCCTTCGCCCGCTTCAACAAGCTGCCAATATCGGTGGAACTGGCCAAGGAAGCGCTGAAAGATTTGCTGGCTGTGCAGAATCGCCAGATTTCCATCGAGAACATCCAGAAGACCGTGGCCGACTACTTCAAGATCAAGGTCGCGGACATGTACTCGAAAAAGCGTACCCGCAACCTGGCGCGCCCCCGGCAAATGGCCATGTACATCGCGCGCGAGCTGACTGATCTGTCCTACCCGGAAATCGGCCAGGCTTTCGGTGGGCGCGACCACACCACCGTCCTGCATGCCTGCGGCAAGATTGAAGAACTGAAGGCGGCGGACCAGAACCTGCGGCGCGATTACAACCTGCTCATTCAGGTCCTGACCGGATGACGCGGCGCGACAAGCCTGTGCATAACACAAGGGATACTTTGTGTATGGATTGTGCATATGCCAACCAACACCCTGATGAACAAAACTTATCCACAATCCGTCCCGGCTTTGCCAACAGACTTGTGCACGGATTTTTCAACAGTTTAAGCCGATGATTTTGATAAACTTTCCCGGCTTATCCAGAGCTTGACCCCTTACCTATCATCACTATCAGGAAGAATTAAATGCTTGTATTGAAGACACCCAAGGACGCCTTGCTCAAGCCTTTGCAAGCCGTGGCGGGCGTGGTGGAACGCAAGCACACACTCCCCATTCTTTCCAACGTACTGGTGGAAGTGGTGGGTGGTCGTGCTACCTTCGTCGCTACCGACCTGGAACTCCAGATCAGCACCACGGCGGACGAACCAGGCGCGGCGGATGCCTCGTTCACCGTATCCGCGCGCAAATTGCTCGATATCTGCCGCTCGCTACCGGATGCCGAACCGATATCGCTGGAGCTCTCGGGCGAGCAACAAATCAAGATTCAGTCCGGGCGGAGCCGCTTCAACCTGCAAACCTTGCCGGCGCGCGACTTTCCCAAACTGCAGATCCCGGATGGTGAAGGCCTTTCCTTCAGCCTGCCGCAAGGCCTGGTCAAGCGCCTGCTGGCCAGCGTGCAGTACGCGATGGCGGTGCAGGACATCCGTTATTACCTCAACGGCATGCTGCTTTCGGTGCAGGGAACACGCCTGACTGTCGCCTCCACCGATGGCCACCGCCTGGCGGTCGATGCCACCGACCTGGAAGTGGCCACGGCGGAGGGAGTCGATGTCATCCTGCCGCGCAAGACCGTTCTGGAACTAGGCAAGCTGCTCGGTGACGATGAGGAGCCGGTCGATATCCAGATCAACCAGAGCCAGGTGGTATTCCGCCGCCCCAATTTTGAACTGCGCAGCAAGGTGGTGGATGGCAAGTTCCCGGATTGGCAGCGCGTGATCCCGGTCGGCCACGACAAAGTATTTGTCATTGCTCGTCAACGTCTGTCGCAATCCCTCACCCGCGCCGCCATTCTCACCAACGAAAAATATCGTGGAGCGCGCATCGCGCTCACCGCCGGCAGCCTGCGTATCGCCTGTAGCAACAACGAGCAGGAAGAAGCTCAGGAAGAACTCGACATCGACTACGATGGTGAGCCGCTCGACATTGGCTTCAACGTCCAGTACCTGCAGGACGCCTTCAACAATCTCGCCAGCGACACGGTGCAGTGTTCCTTCGGCGACCCCACCAGCTCGATGTTGATCACGATTCCGGGAGACGAGAACTTCCGTTACGTGGTCATGCCCATGCGCATTTAACGCGGTCACGAGCGAGCGGTGAGCAATCACCTCTCGCTCAGCTTCACCCCTATCTCAGATAAAAGGTTTCACGTGGAACATCCAATCGGCAACGGTGGTTACGACGAGGACAGCATTCAGCAACTGGAAGGCCTGGAGGCGGTGCGCAAGCGTCCCGGCATGTACATCGGTGATACCTCGGACGGCTCCGGGTTGCATCACATGGTGTTCGAGGTGCTGGACAACGCCATCGATGAAGCCCTGGCCGGCTACTGTGACGACATCAAGGTCATCATCCACCCGGACAATTCCATTTCCGTGTCCGACAACGGCCGCGGTATTCCGGTCGGCGTGAAAATGGACGACAAGCACGAACCGAAGCGTTCCGCCGCCGAGATCGTCATGGTGGTGCTGCACGCCGGCGGCAAGTTCAACCAGAACAGCTACAAGGTATCCGGGGGCCTGCATGGCGTCGGTGTGTCCTGCGTGAATGCCCTGTCCAAGTGGTTGCGCCTGACCATCCACCGCGATGGCAAGAAACACTTTATGGAATTCCACCGTGGCGCGCCGGTAAACCGTCTGGTCGAACTTCATAACGGCATCGAAGTCTCGCCGCTGAAAGTGATCGGCGACAGTGTGCGGCGCGGCACCGAAATCCACTTTTCCGCCGACGAGGAAATATTTGGCAACGTCATCGATTTCCACTACGACGTATTGTCGAAGCGCATCCGTGAACTCTCGTTCCTGAACAACGGCGTCAAGATCGAACTGATCGACGAACGCGACGGTCGCACCGAGAACTTCGCCTTCTCCGGCGGCGTAAAAGGCTTTGTCGAATATATCAATCGCGCCAAGACCGTGCTGCACCCCAACGTGTTCTACGCTACCGGCGAATCCAAGGTGGGCGATACCGGTGTCAGCATCAGCAGCGAAGTGGCGATGCAATGGAACAGCGGTTACCAGGAACAGGTGCTCTGCTTCACCAACAACATTCCGCAATCCGATGGCGGCACCCACCTCACCGGCCTGCGCGCCGCCATGACCCGGGTGATGAACAAGTACATCGACGAACACGAGATTGCCAAGAAGGCGAAGGTGGAAATCACCGGCGACGACATGCGCGAGGGTCTCGCCTGCGTGCTCTCGGTGAAAATGCCCGACCCCAAGTTCGGCTCCCAGACCAAGATGAAACTGGTCTCCTCCGAAGCGCGCCCGGCGGTGGAAGAAACCGTCTCGCAGAAACTCTCCGAATTTCTGCTGGAACGCCCCGCCGACGCCAAGCTCATCTGCGCCAAGATCGTCGAGGCGGCGCGAGCGCGTGAAGCCGCGCGCAAGGCGCGCGATATGACGCGACGCAAGGGCGTGCTGGATTCCGCCGGCTTGCCCGGAAAATTGGCCGACTGCCAGGAAAAGGATCCCGCCCTGTGCGAGCTTTATCTGGTCGAGGGTGATTCCGCCGGCGGCTCCGCCAAGCAGGGCCGCGATCGCAAGTTCCAGGCCATCCTGCCGCTCAAGGGCAAGATCCTCAACGTCGAGAAAGCCCGCTTCGACAAGATGCTGTCCTCACAGGAAGTCGTCACCCTGATCACCGCGCTCGGCACCGGCATCGGCACGGGTCTCGGCAAGGACGACTACAACCCGGCCAACCTCAGATACCACCGCATCATCATCATGACCGACGCGGATGTGGACGGCTCCCACATCCGCACGCTGCTGCTCACCTTCTTCTATCGCCAGATGCCGGAGCTGGTCGAACGCGGCCACATCTACATCGCCCAGCCGCCGCTCTACAAGGTCAAGCAAGGCAAGCGCGAGACCTATCTGAAGGACGATTACGAGTTCAAGCAGTACCTCCTGCGCGAAGCCCTCAATGGCGCGGAACTGATCCCCTCCGCCGGCGCGGAAGCGCTGTCCAAGGAAAGCTTCGAGCGCATCGCCCGCGAATTCCTGCTTGCCGAAGCCATGATCGAACGCCTGGCCCGGCGCATGGACCCGGACGTGCTCTATTGCCTGCTCAAGATTCCCACCATCAGCCTCAACAATGAAGCTGAAGCCCAGACCGCGGCGCAATTGCTGACGACTGAATTGGCCAAACTCGGCGCGGTGAAGATCAAGCCGCTGCAATACGAAGATGACCTGGGCTGGCGTCTGGAAATCACCCGCAGTCGCCACGGCATCGGCCACACCAGCTACCTCGACTACAACTTTGTCGAAGGCGGCGACTACGACCAACTCCGCCGCACCTCGGAAATCCTGGTCGGCCTACTGCAAACCGGCGCCGAAGTTCGGCGCGGCGAAGCCCGCACGCCCGCTTATGACTTCAAGCAGGCCCTCGACTGGCTGCTCAACGAGGTCAAGCGGAACCTTGGCGTACAGCGCTACAAAGGTCTTGGAGAAATGAATCCGGAACAACTCTGGGAAACCACCATGGACCCGAAAGTCCGTCGCCTCCTGCGCGTCCAGATCGAAGACGCCATCGCCGCCGACGGCATCTTCACCACCCTGATGGGCGAGGAAGTAGAGCCGAGACGGCTGTTTATCGAGACCAATGCGCTGGGAGTAAGGAACCTGGACGTTTGAACACGCTTGCTCGTTTTGCGCCGTGAGTAGTGCCACCGCTTGTTTGTCGAAGGAAATGAAGGTGTCTCCACCGAGCCAGTTTCCTTCGTAGGCAATGACGCCATCGGCGAAATTTCCGCCCGCTTCGAGCATCGACAGGCCGGCTTCCACGGCGGGTCTGTTGACTTCCACATTGGCGGCGGCAAGGAGTGCGCGGATCGCGCTGGCCGCGTCGGAGGGTTGGAAGTCGTAGACCCTGAGCAGCACCCGGACGAATTCACACAGGCACGGCGTCGCTACCGCGATCAATTCGGCTTCGGTCAAGGCCTTGGCTGCGGCGTTCGCTTGAGCGGCCGTCTCAAAAATCCCCCCTGTCCCCCCTTTGATAAAGGGGGGAACCACTGCGACAACCGCATCACCAGGTAACGAGAAAAAAGCCTTGGTAAAGGCGTGCCGTTGCGCTGGCCGCGTCGCCCGCGCTACAGGTCAATGCCGTCCCGGCACCACGCCGAGTTGCGGCATGTCGGCCAGGCCGACTGCCCGTGCGTGTTCGACGAAGCCTTTGTTACGCCAGAAGAAGGCGCCGGGCATGGTGGTGGGGATGACCAGGACGTAGAACAGAGCGCGGCCGATGATGGCGGCGGCGGTTAGGGTAAGCGCCAGGGGGAAGAACAGCAGCGGGTTGCCGGTGGCGGCGGCGATCAGCGCGAGCAACAGGCTCAGCGCCAGGAGGCCGTTGCGCAGCCAGTAGGGGTAGCCGAAGGTCGTGGTCTGTTCGTAGAACGAGGCGTCGCCTTCTTCGCCCTGGCCGCGTAGATCGCGGAGATGGGCGAGCAGGCCGACGCCTTCGAGCAACAGTGCCGCCGCGATCAGGCTGGCCAGGCCGCTGCCCAGGTCCGGCGTCATCGCGCCGAAAGCCAGGGCGATCAACGCCAGCAACAGCGCGCCCAGCCCCAGCGCGGTGCCGGAGAAGGCGGCGCCGGTATGCCAGTGGTCCCAGAACGGCCGTGCCGGGATGCGGTAGAGCTTGATCATGTAGTAGCCGCCGAAGGCCAGGCCGAGCAGGCCGGCGGCGGTGGCCACCTGTTTCAGCGCGCCGGCGTAGGGCGCGACGGCGGGGAGGATGTCGCCGGCGACGCTGAACACGGCATAGCCCGACAGCCCGGCGAAGAACAGCGAGACCCCGGCGATCTCGCGGCTGACCGGCGACAGCCGCCAGTTGTTGAAACCGCGATAGAAGCGCATCGGCTTGCCCAGGTGCAGGTTGAGTTTGACCAGGCCGAAAGTCATCAGCCCCAGCATCGCGCCGACGGCGGGCAGGTAGGCGGCGCCGCCGATGAACTCGATCACCGCCGCCAGGTTCAGCCAGGCGCCCAGAGCCAGCATCAGAAAGGCGCCCATCGCGGCTTGTACGCACAGGGTAAAGATGATGTGCGCGTTTTCGTGCGAACCAAGCAGCTTGTCCAGGTTCCATTCCCGTTTGAAGTCGTGCTTCGGGTCCAGCACCGGGCGGAAGCCGCCACGGTCATCGTCACGGTGGTATTTCACCGGCATGCTGTCCACCCGCACCATGTCGCGCTGCGTGGTGCGGGTCTGCTGGAAGCGGATGTTGGGGTGGGTGATGTCGGGGCGCGGGAAACCGGGTATTTCCGTCCTGGCCTGGCTGCGCCCTTCCGGAATGTTCTCGATGACGCCGAAGTCCAGCGCCTTGCCGAGACAGGCCGACACGCAGGACGGTTTCAGGCCGACTTCGAGGCGGTCCACGCACATGTTGCACTTGGATACCTGGCCCTTGATGGGGTCGAGTTGCGGCGCGTTGTACGGGCACACCCAGGTGCAATAGCCGCAGCCGAAACAGATGTCCGGGTCCTGCAATACCGCGCCGTATTCCGCGAACTTGGTGTAGGCGCGGGTCGGGCAGCCTTTAAGGCAGACCGGGTTGTCGCAGTGGTTGCAGGCCATGGAGATGTTGAGGCGCTGATACGACGGATAGGTGCCGCCCTCGACGAAGCCCACCGATCTAAAGGCAATATGCGCCGGGTTGTCGTTCTTCTCGGAACAGGCCGCCTCGCAGGCATGGCAGGCGATGCAGTTGTCGGCGTTGAAGAAGAAGCCGTGCTGCTTGTAGCGATTGGGGTTGGCGCCGATGCCGGCGTCACCGTTGATGTTGAGGCTGAGGCCGCGCAGTTCATGGCCTTCCGGCACGGTCTCGATGGACTTGCCGTAGCGGTTTTGCAGCTTGCTGCTCGGATCTTTCAGGAGCGCGTAGTCGGGCTCGTTGGGGCGGATGGGAAACATTGCTGACCTCTATTTCAATTCGGCGCCAGGGAGGGCTTTGCTCCCCCCTTTTTCAAAGGGGGGCTGGGGGGGATTTGCGCGGGTGGCCGGGGCGGAGATTCGGGCGCTCGCACACGCGCAACCCTAGGAAAAATCCCCATCACTCCCCCTTTGGTAAAGGGGGAAGCCACATTTCCATCGGCTTTCGCGCATGGCGGCGGCTTGTGGGAACGGCGCGTTGGTAAAGGGCGCGAACGCATACCGGCGCGCATCAGAATTTCCGCATTTCCATCGACAGCTTCGCCGCCGCCGCCTGATCCTCGATGCGCTCGATGCGGATGGCGGACTGTTTGTAGGCGGGCTGGCGCGAATGCGGGTCGAGCAGGCCCAGGGTCAGGCGGTTGGCGCAGTCGTGGAAGTGGAAGGGCAGGAACACCATGTTCTTCGGCACCCGTTGCGTCGGCGTCGCCATCGCCACCGCATCGCCACGGCGCGACACCATGCGCACGTATTCGCCGCGCTGGATGCCCAGTTCCGCCGCCAGATCGGGGCTGATCTCGATGAACGGGATGGGGCTGAACTTGTTGTTGTTGCCGATCTTTCCGGTCTTGGTGCGACCGTGCCAGTGCTCGATGAGGCGGCCGGTGTTGAGCCAGATGGGGAATTTCTCGTCCGGCACCTCGTTGTTGTCGATGAACGGCAGCGGAATCAGTTTCGCGCGGCCGTCCGGGTAGCTGAACGTGCCATCCACGGTGTAGAGGCGCTTGCCGCCTTTGGGCGGCGCCTCTCCGCGTTCGGCCTGTTCGGCGGTGTACGGCCATTGGATGCCCCGGCACTGCTCGATCAGTTCGTGATTCATGCCGGAGATGTCGGCGAGCCGGCCTTCGGACAAGCGGCCCATCTCCAGGAAGATGTCGCCGGCCTGCTCGGGAAAATTCACCCGGCCGTCACGGTTGAAGCGCTCCGCCACCCGGTTGAACACCCACAGATCCGGCTTGGCTTCGCCCGGTGGCGGCGTGATGGGCGTGATGCGGTTGATGCGGCGTTCGGTATTGGTCATCACGCCGTCTTTCTCCGCCCAGGTGCCGGCGGGCAGATAGACATGGGCGTACTGGGCGCTCTCGGTGTCCTGGTAGCAGTCCTGCACGCAGCAGAACTCCAGTTTTTCCATGGCCTTGCGGATACGCGCCGTGTTCGGCAGCGAGGACATGGGGTTGGTGGCGATCAGCCACATGCCCTTGATCTGGCCGGCTTCCATCGCCTGATAGATGTCGGTCTGCAACATGCCGCGCTTCTTCGGGAAGAACTCCGGATCGACGTTCCAGAACTGCGCCACTTCCTCGCGGTGTTGCGGGTTTTCCAGGTAGCGGTAGTTGGGCAGGCCGGAGCAGGACGACCATTCCCGCGTGCCCATCGCGTTGCATTGCCCGGTGATGGACAGCGATGTCCCGCCGGGTTTACCTATATTCCCGGTGATCAGCGCCAGGTTGTTGATGCCGACCACGCCGTCCGAACCGTGGGTGGACTGGTTGATGCCCATGGTCCAGATCTGCATGGCTGCTGAAGATTGCGCGAAGGTCCGGGCGACGACTCGGATGGTGTCCTCGTCGATACCACATATCTTGGAAGCCGTGACCGGGTCGTATTTCTCCACTTCGGCCATCAAGGCCTCGACGCCGTTGGTGTTGGCGTCGATATAGCGTTGGTCGTGCAGGCCTTCCTTGAAGATGACGTGCATCATCGCGTTCATCAGCACCACGTCGGTGCCGGGGGTCAGGGCCAGGTGGATGTGGGCGTTCTGCGCCAGCATGGTGACGCGCGGGTCGACCACGATGAGGGTGAAGTTGCGCTTCTCCTGCGCTTCCTTCATGCGCCAGTAGATGATGGGGTGCTGCTCCGGCAAGTTGGAGCCCCAGGCGATCAGGCAGTCGGTGTGCTCGAAATCCTCGTAGCAGCCGGGTGGGCCGTCGGAGCCGAAGGAACGCTTGTAGCCGGACACCGCCGAGGACATGCAAAGCGTGGTGTTGCCGTCATAGTTGTTGGTGCCGATCAGGCCGCGCGTCAGTTTGCCCAGGGTGTAGAACTCCTCGGTCAGCATCTGGCCGGTGGAGATGATGGCGAAGGAGTCCGGGCCATGTTCGGCCTGGATGCGGCGGATCTCGTCGTGCAGCTTGTCGAGGGACGCATCCCAGGTGGCGGGCTGCCACGGCTCATGCCAGCGTTCGCGCATCAGCGGCTGCATGCCGCGACCGGCGGAGGTGAAAAGTTCGTGCTCGAAGATGCCCTTCAGGCACAGCTTGCCCCGGTTCACGTCGGCATCCGCCACCCCGCGCGAGGAGACCGGGGTGCCTTCGGCATTCAGCCCCACCTCGATGGAGCAGCCGGTGGAACAGTAGCCGCAGGCGGCATATTTCCATTCCACGACGCCCTTGTCGGCGATCTTGATCGGGTTCTTGTTGTGACGTCCGAACAGCATGGTTTTTTCCTCTCAGCGTGCCGCGAGTAGTTTTTTCAATTCCGGAATGCAGGAGCCGCAGTTGCTCCCCGCTTGCAACTTGATGCCCAACGCTTCCACTGAATTCACGCCCTGGGCGATGGCTTGTTTCAGCGCGTTTTCACCAACCCCGAAACAGGCGCAGACGGTGCGGCCGGCATCCGGCACGTCCTTGCTGGGTAGGCCCATGAGCAGCGCCGAGCGTTCGGCGTCGTTGAGGCTGTCTTTCTCGAACAGTCCTTCCAGCCAGTGACGCGGCGGCAGGGCGGCGAAATCGCGGTCGAAGAAGCAGACCATCTCGATGCGGCCATCGCGCATCAACGCGGCGCGGTAGCGGCTGACGCCGCAGTCCTTCATCTCGATCCAGTCACCATCGGCGCCGAACTGTTCGCGTAGCCGCCTGGGCCAGTCGCATTCGCTTTCAGTGCCGGCCAGTTCGTGGCGCCAGCAAGCCTTGGCGCGCACTTGCGTCCAGTAACCGTTCCGGTTGCACTCGACCGGCGCCCGCGCCATGACGAAGCCATACCAGGTCGCCGCATAGGGCTCGACCGCCACCGGCGCGTGCTTGAACTCCGGTTGCCCGGAGATGGCATCCGTGACCGCGTAAACCAGGGCATCGACCCGCGCCTTGGCGGAGTTCTGGCCGTTCCAGTGGATCGGCGCGAACACCGAGCCGGAGCGCTGTTCCGCGCTTTCCACCACCCGCGCCAGCATCTCGCCCCGCCCGTTGCGAACGCGCGCGAGGCCGCCGGGACGGACTTCCGCGCGGCGGATGTCGGCGGGGTGCATCTCGATATAGGGTTCGTCAATGTGCGAAAGCAGCCGCGCGGTCTTGCCGCTGCGGCTCATGGTGTGCCACTGGTCGCGCACGCGGCCGGTGTTGAAGATGAACGGCTGGCTGGCGTTGACCGGCGTGGCCGGGCCGCGCGGTGCCCGCGCGATCATGCGGGCCTTGTGGCTGCCGGTGTAATAACGGCCCTGCCCGAACAGACGTGGTGTGCCCTTGCCGTTGGGGCCGATGGGCCATTGCACGGGTTCCAGTGCGTCGTAAGCAGCCTGGGTGAAACCGACAGGCTCCCCCCTTTCCAAAAGGGGGGCGGGGGGGGATTTAGCAACGCTTGCACCCATGTGAACGGTGGAGAAATCCCCCTCACTCCCCCTTTGGGAAAGGGGGAAGGTGCTGGCGCCGGCGGCAACGCCCAAGGCGCCCGGCGCGTTTGCCAAGGGGGGAGTAAGGAGCGCGGAGATATCGAAATCGCGGGTGCCGTCGTTCTCGAATCCCGACAGGGCGGCGTGTTCGGCGAAGATCGCCGCCGGCCCGTCGAACGCGAAGGCCGCCGCGTGCCCCATGCGCCGCGCCACTTCATTGACGATCCACCAGTCTGGTTGCGCTTCGCCGGGCAAGGGCAGAAACGGGCGCTGCCGGGAGATGCGGCGTTCCGAATTGGTCACCGTGCCGTCCTTCTCGCCCCAGGCGGCGGCGGGCAGCAGCACATGCGCCAGTTGCGCGGTATCGGTATGGCGGGTGTTGTCGGACACCACGACGAATTCGCACCGTTTCAGCGCGGCCACCGCGCGGTCCGCTTCCGGCAGGCTCACCGCCGGGTTGGTCGCCATGATCCAGATCGCCTTGACGCGGCCATCACGCACGGCTTCGAACAGTTCCACCGCCTTGAGGCCGGGACGATGGGTGATGTTGGGCGCGTTCCAGAAGCGGCCGACCCGCTCGATGCACTCCGGCACGATGTCCATGTGCGCCGCCAGCTGATTGGCCAGGCCGCCCACCTCGCGCCCGCCCATCGCGTTGGGCTGGCCTGTGATGGAAAACGGCGAGGCGCCGGGCAGGCCGACCCTACCGGTGGCCAGATGCGCGTTGAGGATGCTGTTGACCTTGTCCACGCCCGAGGAAGACTGGTTGATGCCCTGGGAAAAAACCGTGACGCTCTTCGGCGTCTGGGTGAACAGGCGGTAGAACTCGGCCACATCGGCTTCGGCCAGGCCGCAATGCGCCGCCACTAACGGGATGTTCAGGCCACCGACTTCCTCCAGCGCGGCGCCGAAGCCCTCGACATGCTGTTCCAGATAGCTCCAGTCGATGCCGCCGTGGTTGTCACCTTCCCTTCTCAGATAGTTGAGCAGGCCGTTGAACAGCCAGGCATCCGCGCCCGGCTTGATCGCCAGATGCAGGTCGGCAATCTCGGCCGTGGCGGTGCGGCGCGGGTCGATCAGCACGATCTTCATGCCCGGCCGCGCCTTCTTCGCGGCGACGATGCGCTGGTAAACAACGGGATGCGCCCAGGCGGTATTGGAGCCGGTGAGCACGATCAGGTCCGCGATTTCCAGGTCTTCGTAGCAGCCGGGCACGGCATCGCTACCGAAGGCGCGCTTGTGGCCGGCCACGGCGGAAGACATGCACAGACGGGAATTGGTGTCGATGTTGCCGCCGCCGATGAAGCCCTTCATCAGCTTGTTGGCGACGTAATAGTCCTCGGTCAGCAACTGGCCGGAGACGTAGAAAGCCACGGCATCGGGGCCGTGTTCGGCGATCACTTGCTGGAAGCGTTGCGCGACCGTGTCGAGCGCGGCGTCCCAGGTCACCCGCTGGCCATCGATTTCCGGATGCAGCAGGCGGTCGTCCAGGCTCAGGGTCTCGCCCAGCGCCGCGCCCTTGGAGCAAAGACGGCCGAGGTTGGCCGGATGCTCGGGGTCGCCGCGCACGGTGAAACGAGTCCCCCCCTTTCCCAAAGGGGGGTTAGGGGGGATTTCTCCAAGGTCGGCATCACCGCGAACGTCACCAAATCCCCCCCCCGCCCCCTTTTGGAAAAGGGGGGCGTCGGCGCGGCTCACCAGCACGCCGCAGCCGACGCCGCAGTAGGGGCAGGTGGTGCGGATGGGGGTCATAGGTAGCGCCGGCGTCCTTGCTCGGTTATGCCAATTCGCCGGCAGGGATGCCGGCGCTACTCGGCGTCAGCGACAGGCTGACCTGGCCGTTCTCCACCTTGACCGGGTAGCGCGCGGCGCAGCCGACATCGGGCGCGACGGCGAGGCCGGTGTCGAGGTTGATCTTCCAGTCGTGCAGTGGGCAGGCCACCTTTTTGCCGTGGACGATGCCCTGCGACAGCGGGCCACCCTTGTGCGGGCATTTGTCGCGCAGGGCGAACACCTCGTCGTCGACGGTGCGGAACACCGCGATCTCGCCGGCCGGGGTCTTGATGACGCGGGCACCCTGGCGGGGGATGTCTTCGAGGTGGCCGATTTCGAGCCAGTTTTCGTTCATGTTCGTTTCCTTGTCATATTTGGTTGCGGTGTGGGTACGTTGCTCCCTCTCCCCCGGCCCCTCTCCCGGTGGGAGAGGGGCCGGGGAGAGGGAGCGGCGCCGGCATCTCGCGCAACCCTTATGCCGATACCGTGATCGGCGTGAACTCATGCTTCTGCTCGCCCTCGGCGCGCGCCTTCCAGGGGTCTACCTGCGCGGGCTTCTGCGAAATCGCGAAGCGTTCGGCCAGCACCTTGCGGTTGGCTTCGTCTTCCACCACTTTCGACTTGATGTGCGCCAGGCCGACCCGCTCGACCCAGGGCGCGGTGCGTTCCAGGTAATGGGCTTCCTCGCGGTAAAGCTGCGCGAAGGCGGCGGTGTATTCCATCACCTGCTCCTCGGTTTCCACCTTGGTGAGCAGATCGGTGACGCGCACCTTGATGCCGCCATTGCCGCCGACATGCAGTTCGTAGCCGGAATCGACACAGACCACGCCGAAGTCCTTGATGGTGGCCTCGGCGCAGTTGCGCGGGCAGCCGGAGACGGCCAGCTTGTACTTGTGCGGCATCCAGGAGCCCCAGGTCAGTTGCTCCAGCTTGACGCCCAGGCCGGTGGAATCCTGGGTGCCGAAGCGGCACCACTCGGAGCCCACACAGGTTTTCACCGTGCGCAGCGCCTTGCCGTAGGCGTGGCCCGAAACGAAGCCGGCGTCGGACAAGTCTTTCCACATCGCCGGCAGGTCTT
This sequence comes from Gallionellaceae bacterium, assembly GCA_028714875.1. Lineage (GTDB taxonomy): Bacteria > Pseudomonadota > Gammaproteobacteria > Burkholderiales > Thiobacillaceae > PFJX01. The sequence goes on along the minus strand of JAQTLN010000015.1, from coordinate 10,269 downwards.
CCTTCTTGATGCCGAACAGGTCGATGCGCTGGCCGCCGGTGACTTTCATCTGCGGCACATTGAACTTCTCCGCCACGTCGGCGATGGCGCGCAATTCCTTCGGGTTGGTGAGGCCGCCCCACATGCGTGGCACCACGGAGTAGCTGCCGTCCTTCTGGATGTTGCCGTGGGCGCGTTCGTTGATGTAGCGCGACTGGGCGTCGTCCTGGTATTCGGTCGGCCAGGCGCAGAGCAGGTAGTAGTTGAGCGCGGGGCGGCACTTGGTGCAGCCGTCCGGCGTCTTCCAGTCCATGAAGCGCATCGTTTCCGGCAGGGATTTCAGCTTGTTTTCGACGATGGCGGAGCGCACCTCGTCGTGGGTGTATTCGGTGCAATTGCACAGGGGCTTCTTCGATGGCGCCACGGAGTAGTCGCCGCCCACGGTCGCCGCCAGGATGGTTTCCACCAGGCCGGTGCAGGAACCGCAGGAGCCGGAGGCCTTGGTGTGGGCGCGCACTTCGTCCAGGGTGAACAGCTTCTTCTCGCGCACGGCCTTGATGATGTCGCCCTTGCACACCCCGTTGCAGCCGCAGATTTCGGTCGTGTCGGGCAGCGCCATGACCCGCGACAGCTCGTCGCCGGCGCCGCCGCCAGCGCCGGAATCACCGAGGTGGTGGCGGCCGAACAGCAGCTTGTCGCGGAAGTCGGACACGTCGGTGGCGTCGCGCATCAGCTCGAAGTACCAGGTGCCGTCCAGGGTGTCGCCGTAGAGCACGGCGCCGGCCAACTTGTTGTCCTTCAACACCAGCTTCTTGTAGGAACCGCGGCCGACGTCCTGGAACACGATTTCCTCAAGCCCCTTGCCACCCATGAAGTTGCCGGCGGAGAACAGGTCGATGCCGGTCACTTTCAGCTTGGTCGAGGTCATCGAGCCGCCGTATTGCGCCACACCGTGTTCCGCCAGATGGTTGGCGCACACCTTGGCCTGCTCGAACAGGGGCGCCACCAGGCCATAGGCGATGCCGCGATGGCTGACGCATTCGCCCACGGCATAGATGCGCGGGTCGTAGGTCTGCATGGTGTCGTTGACCACCAGGCCGCGGTTGCAATACAGGCCGGCGGATTCCGCCAGGGCGGTATTGGGGCGGATGCCGACGGCCATCACCACGAGGTCGGCGGGGATTTCTTCGCCATCCTTGAACTTCACCGAGTGGACACGTTGCTCCCTCTCCCCAACCCCTCCCCCATCGGGAGAGGGGCCGGAGGTGAGGGAGCCGCCGCTGATCTCGGCGGTCTGCTTCTTCAGCAAAAACTTCAGCCCCTTTTCTTCCAGGCTTTTCTGCAACAGACGCGCGGCCGGTTCGTCCAGTTGTCGTTCCAGCAGCCAGTCGCCGATGTGCACCACGGAAACCTCCATGCCGCGCAGCTTCAAGCCGTTCGCCGCTTCCAGGCCGAGCAGGCCGCCGCCGATCACTACCGCGTGTTTGTAATTGGCGGAGGCGTCAATCATCGCGTCGACGTCGGCGATGTCGCGGAAACCGACCACGCCGGCCAGGTCGGCGCCCGGCACCGGCAGGACGAAGGGCTTGGAGCCGGTCGCCAGCAGCATGCGGTCGTAGTCGGCGCGGGTGCCGTCGTCGGCTTCCACGAAACGGCGCTTGCGATCGATCTTCACGATCTTCTTGCCGGTGTGCAGGGTGATGCCGTTCTCGGCATACCAGTCACGCGGGTTCAGGATGATCTGCTCCACCGTCTGCTCGCCGGCCAGCACTGGCGACAGCATGATGCGGTTGTAGTTGGGGTGCGGCTCGTCACCGAACACCGTGATGTCGTAGAGGTCGGGAGCCGACTTGAGCAGCTCTTCCAGAGTGCGCATCCCGGCCATGCCGTTGCCCACCAGTACTAGTTTCATCCGCGCCGCCCGGCCGCCCGAAGGTGCGGATTGCGCCCCCTCGGGGGGCAGCGAAGCGTGGGGGTCGTTTATCCGCGCCGCCCGGCCGCCCGAAGGCGCGGATTGCGCCCCCTCGGGGGGCAGCGAAGCGTGGGGGTCGTTTATCCGCGCCGCCCGGCCGCCCGAAGGCGCGGATTGCGCCCCCTCGGGGGGCAGCGGAGCGTGGGGGTTGTTCATCGATGCCATTTCTATTTTCCTTCGGCAAAAAAAAACGGTGTCCTCCCCGTCAGGGGAAGGACACCGTTGTCCAGGATCGCTTAGGCGAGAGGCCTGGAAGAGATTTAGCAATGGCCGTGCCAGGTATATAAGTCCATATAAATCAACGAGTAGCCGGATCTGGTGGGGGAATTGCGCACCGTATCGGGGCGCGATGCACCGGGATGACCCTGTCGTGCCGGGGTATCCGTGGGGAGTGGGTGGTGTTTGCCTGTGCGGCCGTCTCAGAAATCCCCCCTAACCCCCCTTTGAAAAAGGGGGGAACCACCGCACCAACCGCATCACCAGTTAAAGGCAAAACAGCTTTGAAAAAGGGGGGAACTACCGCGCCAACCGTTAACGCGAAAAGCGTCAAGACAAAGTCGCCGACGGGGCGCCGGCGCCCCATACCGCGCGGGTTGGGTTACGCGCTTCTCAGCAGCGGGAGCAGTTCCTCGGCGGGAAGCGGGCGGCTGAATAAATAACCCTGATACTGGTCGCAGCCGTACAGGCGCAGGAAGGCCAGTTGCTGTTCGGTCTCCACGCCTTCCGCCAGGACATCCAGATTCAGGCTGCGCGCCATGGCGATGATGGTGGCGGCGATCTCGCGGTCGTTGGGGTCGTCGGCGAGGCCGTCGACGAAACTCCGGTCGATCTTGAGCTTGTCGATGGGGAAACGCTTGAGATAGGCCAGCGAGGAGTAGCCGGTACCGAAGTCGTCGATGGCCAGGCGCACGCCCAGCGCCTTGAGGGCATCCAGGGTGGCGATGGCCTGGTCCGCGTGCGCCATGATGACGCTCTCGGTCAGTTCCAGTTCCAGGTAACTCGCCGGCAGGCCGGTATCAAGCAGCACCGCGCGCACCAGTTCCACCATGTCCACGGCCTGGAACTGGCGTCCCGACAGGTTCACCGCCATCACCAGCGGCGGCAGGCCGGCATCTATCCAGGCGCGCGCCTGGGCGCAGGCGGTACGCAATACCCATTCTCCCAGGGGCACGATCAGGCCGGTTTCCTCGGCGATGGGGATGAACTTGTCCGGCGGCACCAGTGCTTCGTCCGGCGGTTGCCAGCGCACCAGGGCCTCGACCCCGACCGTCCGGCCGCTGTGAGCGTCGATTAGCGGCTGGTAATGCAGCACGAATTCGCCACGTTCCAGGGCGCGGCGCAGTCGGGTTTCCAGGGCCAGGTGCTCGTTGGCCGCCGTGGTCAGGGCTTCGGTATAGAAACAGTAAGTATTGCGGCCCTGCTCCTTGGCCAGGTAGAGGGCGGCGTCGGCGCTGCTCACCAGGCGCGTGGCGTCGTCGGCGTCGTCCGGATACAGGCTGATGCCGATGCTGCATCCGATGAAGACTTCATGGCCGCCGCTGAGCTGGATCGGCTCGGCGAGCACCTGTAATACATCCTGGGCGACGACGGCGGCCCTCTGCGCTTCGTCCAGTTGCTCCAGAAGGATGACGAATTCGTCGCCGCCCAGGCGCGCCAAAGTGTCCTCGTCACGCAGACGCTTGCGGATGCGCCGCGCGACCGCGATCAACAGTTCGTCGCCGGCCGGGTGGCCGAGGCTGTCGTTGACCGTCTTGAAACGGTCGAGGTCGAGGAACAACAGCGCGATGTGTTCGTCGTGGCGCCGGGCCCGCTCCAGCGCGTGTTCCAGGCGCGAGTTGAACAACAGGCGGTTGGGCAGATCGGTGAGCACGTCGAAATGCGCCAGATGCTCCAGGCGCGCCTCGGATTCCTTGAGGTGGGTGATGTCGGCGAACAGGGCGACGTAGCGCAGCGTCTGCCCGTTGGCGTCGCGCACCGCGCTGATCGATAGCCACTTGGGGTAGACCTCGCCGTCGCGGCGCCGGTCCCAGACTTCGCCCTGCCAGCGGCCGGTCTCGATCAGCTTGCCCCACATGGCCTGGTAGAAGGCGGCGTCATGCCGCCCCGACTTGAAACTGCCGGGGGTTTTGCCCAGTACCTCCGCCTCGCTATAGCCGGTGATTTCGCAGAACGCGGGATTGACCGCCAGGATGCGCGCGTTGCGGTCGGTGACGATGATGCCTTCCTGCGCGTTGTCGAACACCACGGCGGCCTGGCGCACTTTTTCCTCCGCCTGAACCCGCTCTGATATGTCCCGCGCCAGGGCCGCGATGAGGCGTTGGCCTTGCATGTCGAAGCAACGCAGGTGGACTTCCACGGGAAAGACCGTGCCGTCGCGGCGCCGGTGGCTACCTTTTAGCGTCACGATCTGGCCGGGCTGGAGCGATTCCCACATGGCCTGGGCGGCGTCTAGGGGGACTTCCCGCTCCACTTCCAGCACGCCCATGTCCAACAATTCCGCGCGGCTATAGCCCAGGTCGTCGCAGGCGCATTGATTGACGTCCACCAACCGCCCGTGCTGGTCGTGGATATACAAGGCGTCCGCCACCTGATCCACCATCTGGCGGTAGCGCGATTCGGTCTCCATCAGCGCCTGGTGTATCAGTTCCAGATCGGTCAGATCGCGCCCGGCCACGATGACCCCGGTGATCCGGCCATCGTCGTCCTGATAGGGGGTATAGGTCACATCGACGAAGCGCTGCCCCGTTGCCGGGAAATCGAACCAATCCTGGTACTGCACCCGCTCGCCGGCCAGGCAGCGGTCCAGCTTTTCCTTGACCAGCGTGTCGAAGGTCTTCTGCCCCAGCAGTTCCGCCACGCTGTGGCCGACGATGGCCTCGCGCGGCAGGCCGTGGTGTTGCAGATAGGTGTCGTTGACGGCGAGGTAGCGGTAATCGCGGTCGAGCACGGAGATATGGTCCGGCATGCAGGAGACCATGCGTTCGTACATGCGCAGTGTGTCCGCATGACGTTTACGTTCGCTGATGTCCTCGGCGATGCCGAGAAGAAACTGCGGCTGACCATCCTCGCCCCGTATGCAGACTTTACGGGTATGCAGGGTGCGGGTGCCGGTCAGCGAAGTGTGCGGTTCTTCCGCGATATCCAGGGGGTCGCCGCTGGCCAGCACCTGGCGATCACAGGCGGTGTAGAAGTCGGCCTGTTCCTTGGGGACCAAGTCATGGTCATTGCGGCCGAGCATCTTCTCGCGTGAGACGCCCATCATCTCTTCGCCGGCACGGTTGAAGCGGACGAAGCGCAGGGTCGCGGCATCTTTCACGAACAGCATGTGGGGAATGTTCTCGACGATGGAGTCCAGCTCCCGTTCCCGCGCGCGCAGTTCCATTTCAGTCCGCTGGCGCGCCCGCTCGCTGTGGCAGGCCGCGACGAGTTGGGCACAGGCCTCGACCACGGGGCGCAGTTCGGCCACCAGGGCTTCGTCATAGCCGCCGACACGATTGGCCAGGCCGATGCTGCCGAGAATTTTCCCGCCACGCAGTAGCGGCAGGCCGAGGAAAGCGTCGAGGGAAGGGTGTCCAGGCGGCAGACGGCCGCAACTGCGCGGGTCGTGGGCGGGATCGTTGGCGATCACCGGGGCGCCGTCGAGCACGGCGGCGGCCAGGCTGTCCCGGGCGCTGAAGCGGAAACCGGAGGGCGCGTTCTCGTCGTAGAAGCGTCGTGCCGCTTCGCTCCAGTCCATCCGGGTGATGGCCAGTGATTGGAGATAGGGCGTGCCGTCCGCCTCGTGTTTCAGTTCCGCGATGAAGCCGTATTGGCTGCCGGTGAGGCGCAGGATGTCGGCGAGTGCGGTCGAGAAAACCGTATCCGCGTCGCTGTCGCCGACGTAGAGGGTAAGCAGGCGGCTGACGCATTCCAGGATTTCATTGCTCCGTCGCAATCGCGCCTCGGCCTGTTTACGCTCGGTGATGTCCACAAAGAGGCCGGTGACGTAAGGCCGCCCTTCATGCTCCATCAGGAGGCCGGTGCCATAAAAGGTGTGGCGGCTAGCGTCGGCGACGATCAGATCCAGCTCCAGGGTCACCGACTCGCCGCTCAATATGCTGGCAATGGCCTGTGATACCCGTTCCCTCTGGTCAGGCGGCACCACGTCCAGTGGACGTAGGTGTTCAACATCCTCTGGTGTAAGGCCAAAGGTTTCCAGTCCGGCGCGGTTCCAGCCGGCGAAGCGTCCCTCCGCGTCGAACATGAAATAGATGCCGGGGGCGGCATCGAGAATGGGATTGGCCTGATTGATCGTCATGAGCAACTCCGGGGCGCGGTCATGGGGTACCCCCCATCGGTTCCCGCCCTTGTAGCCACGCTTCCAGCGTCGGCGCGGGGACGGGGCGGCTGCACAGGTAGCCCTGGTAGCTGTCGCAACCGTGGATCTGCAGGAAGGCGAGTTGTTCCTCGGTTTCCACCCCTTCGGCCAGCACTTTCAGATGCAGGTTGCGCGCCATGGCGATGATGGTGGCGGCGATTTCCATATCGCTGTGATCCTGAGGAATGTCGCGCATGAAGCTCTGGTCGATCTTGAGCTTGTCGATGGGGAAGCGCTTCAGATGGGCGAGGGAGGAATAGCCGGTGCCGAAGTCGTCGATGGAAATCGTGATGCCAAGATCCTTGAGCGCTTGCAGGGTGGCAATGGCCTGGCCGGGATTCTCCATGATCGCGCTCTCGGTGATTTCCAGTTCCAGTAGCGCGGCGGGGAGGCCGCAGGCATCCAGCACCGAGCGGACATGCGCGGCCAGATTGTGTTGCCGGAATTGCCGGGGCGAGAGGTTCACCGCCACGCTGAGAGTGGGCAGGTCGGCGTCATCCAGCCACGCCCTGGCCTGGGCACAGGCGGTGAACAGCACCCATTCGCCGAGGGGAACGATGAGGCCGGTTTCTTCCGCCAGCGGGATGAAGCGATCCGGCGCGATCAGGCCGGAGGCGGGGTGATCCCAGCGCACCAGGGCTTCCACCCCGAGGATGGCGCCGCTGCTCACATCGACCTGCGGCTGGTAATAGACGAGAAATTCCTGTTGCTCGATGGCGCGCCGCAGGTTGGTTTCCAGCGTCAGGCGTTCGCGCGCCGCGCGCGTCATCGCGGCGTTGTAGAAGCGGAAGGTGTTGCGCCCGTCGTCCTTGGACTGGTGCATGGCGGCGTCGGCGTTCTTGAGCAGGGTGGCGGCATCCTTGCCGTCGGTCGGATAGATGCTGATGCCGATGCTGGCGCCGACGAACACCGCCTGCCCATCCAGATCGAACGGGAGGGTCAGCGTGGCGAGCAGTTTGTCCGCCATGCCGGAGGCCAGGGTGGCGCTGCCTTGCCCCTCCAGCGCCATGGCGAACTCGTCGCCACCCAGGCGGGACACGGTGTCTTCCGACCGTCCGCAGTGGCTCAGGCGCCGTGCCACATCCTGCAACACGCGGTCGCCGGCGGGGTGGCCGAGGGCGTCGTTGATGTTCTTGAAACGATCCAGGTCGATGAACAGCAGCGTAAGCAGGCTGTTGTCCCGCTCGGCGCGCTGGATGGCGTGGTCCAGGCGGGCGTTGAACAAGAGGCGATTGGGCAGGCCGGTCAAGGGGTCGAAATGCGCCAGGCGTTCCCGCTCCGCCTCGGATTGCTTGATCTGGCTGATGTCGCTGAACACGCCGACATAATTGGTCAGATTGCCGGCCTCGTCGGTGACGCCGCTGATGGTCAGCCACTCGGGATAAACCTCGCCATTCTTGCGCCGATTCCAAAGCTCGCCGCTCCAGGAGCCGGTTTGCGCGATGCTGTTCCAGAGGGCCTGGTAGAAAGCCTTGTCCTGGCGGCCGGACTTGAGAATGCGCGGATTTCTGCCCAGCGCCTCCGCTTCCGTGTAGCCGGTGATCTCGGTGAAGGCGCGGTTGATGGCGATCATGTTGCCGGCCGGGTCGGTGATCGAAACGCCGTCGGTGGTGCTTTCGAATACCTTGGCCGACTGGCGCAGCCTTTCCTCGGCTTCACGCCGCGCGGTGATGTCCTGGAACACCCCCAACACACCGATGACCTGGCCCTGGCTGTCGCGCAACGGCACCTTGCTGGTCTCCAGCCAGGTGGTATGGCCGTTTTCCAGGGCCATCGGCTCGACGATGTTGTACTTGGCTGTTTGCGTTTCCATCACCTGAACATCGTCACGCCGGTACAGGTCGGCGAACTTGTTCCAGGGCATTTCGAAATCATTCCTGCCGATCAGGTCTTCCGGCCGCGCCATGTCGCCCAGGTGGGCGAAAGCCTCGTTGCAGCCGAGGTAGCGGGAGTCGCGATCCTTCCAGAACACGAAGTGCGGCACGGTGTTGATGACGTGCTGCAACATCTGGCGGGCGGCATACAGCCGCTCTTCGCCCTGGCGGCGTTCGCTGATGTCCAGGAAGGTCACCACCGAACCGACCACCTGGCCGTCCCGGCGCATCGGGTAGGACCAGTATTCCACCGGGAAGGCGGTGCCGTCGTGGCGCCAGAACACCTCGTCCTCGACGTGGATGCCCTGTTCCTCGACATAGGCGCGGTAGGCGCGGCATTCCCCGGCGGGATAGGGCGTGCCGTCGCCATGGCTGTGGTGGATGAGTTCGTGGATGTGGCGGCCGAGCAGGTCTTCGGCGCGCTCGTAGCCGAGCAGGCGCAGGCCGGCCGGGTTGACGAAGGTGCAGTCGCCGCGTGTATCGACGCCGTAGATGCCCTCGGCCATCGAGTCGAGCAGCAGATTGATGCGTTCTTCCCGCTCGCGCAGTGTCTGTTGGGTGCGTTGGCGCTCGCTCACGTCGCGCATCACGCCGATGAACTGGCGCTGGCCGGGGCCGCCGCGTTCGCCGATGCTCACTTCGACCGGAATCTCCCGCCCGTCACGACGCAGCAACACGAAGGCAAGCTCGCGCCAGGGCATGCTGGGCTGGCCGCCGCTCAGATAGCGGTTGAATCCGGCCTCATGACGGCCGCGATAGCGCTCCGGCATCAAATCAGTGAGCGGGCGGTCCCGGAGTTCCTTGGCGCTGTAGCCGATGAGTCGGCAGATGGCCGGGTTGGCGAATACCACCCGGCTGGCTTCGTCCACCACCAGGATGCCATCCACGGCGGTATCGAGAATGGCGCGTATGCGTGATTCGCTCTCGATCAGGGCGGCCTCGGCGCGGCGTTGCCCGCTGATATCCAAACCGGAACTGAGCACGCCGCAGACCTTGCCTTCGGCATCGCGTAGCGGCGTGTTGTGCCAGGTGAGATGGCGTTCTTCGCCGGAGCGGGTGAGCACGGGATTGTCGTAGGCGATGGAGGAGTCGACATCGCCCGCCAGCACCCGCTGGAACATCGCGCGGACCTCGCCGCGCACGCGCTCGGGCAGAAAATCCTCAAACCAGTCCCGTCCCTGGATGTCGGCTTTCGTGCCGCGCAGGATGGCGCAGCCCGCTGGATTGATGCGGGTGACGCGGCCCTGGCGATCGAGCACCAGCAGCATGGCCCCGGAGACGGAAAGCAGTTGTTCGGCGTAATCGCGCGATTCGCGCAGCGCCACCAAAGCCTGTTTGCGCACCGTGATGTCGCGCACGATCGCCTGCAGCAGCGGGCCATCGGAGCGTTTGATGAGATTGAGCCGAATCTCCGCCTCGAAAATGCCGCCATCCAGGCGCCGGTGCCGCCATTCGAACAATTGCGCCAAGCCGTCGTAGGCCGACAGGATGTGGCCGCGCGCCAAGGCTTCCGAGTCGCCACCATCCGCTTGCCGGGGCGGCGAGAAATCCCAGGGCGTCTTGCCCAGGATGTCCTTCTCGGTACAAGCAAACAGCGTCAGGGTGCTCGGGTTGCATGCCACGAAATGCATGCCTTCGAGCAAAAAAATGGCATCCCCCGACGCCTCGAACAGGGCGTGGCAGTCCGGCGCGCAAGTCCGGAACGTGGAGGTGGGGTAGGGCGAATCGCTCAATGCTGTTCCTGAAACGCATCCCGGAAAGAGCTGCCGCAAAGGCGGGCTGGGATTGGGCCACACCTGTGCAAAAGCGTTAACGGCAGGCGGCGGTATATCTTTAGTTCCGGTTCAAGGGTGGCAAGCGCGGGTTTGGCGTGGGGGGGCGGTTCCCCTGTTTTCCAAGGCGCTGTTAGCTTGGGCGGGCGATAGGGGTGAAGGTGCCAAGGTGCGTGGCTTCCCCCTTATTCAAAGGGGGAATGAGCAACCGTGTTCATCGTCAAGCGGTTTTGGGGTTCCAGGGGTCATTGTTTTTCAACATGGCATTCATGATGGTGAGCAATTTGCGCATGCAGGCAACGATGACCACCTTTG
>JAQTLN010000014.1 GCA_028714875.1 Gallionellaceae bacterium | reverse complement strand
CATCGCCTCCAGGGCCTGGAAGCCGCTGGGGTAATTCTTGACCTCCACATCGAGACCTTCGGCGGCATAGAACCCCTGTAGCTTGGCCAGTGGGATCAGAGCGGACGCCACGCTGCCGTGGCAAATGCTGAGCCGCTCGGCGGCCAGGGCAGTTTTCGGCGCAAGCGCCATTAAAAAAGCTATCGCTCCGATGCACAGCAGCCGTCCGCAGGCTGAACCGAGGGCAAGCGCGGTAGAGGGGCGCGAACGGTCCATCGACTTCGACATAGTGGTTTTCCCCCCGGAGTTCTTCTCTGCAAAAAAATATGAGCATTTTGCGTGGTCAGTGTAAACCCCCCCCCCCCCCGACAAGCCCATGGCACTAGATGGGAATATGAGCGGAAGACCTGGTCGCCATACGGCCCTGGCTGTGCCCTCTTTATCGGGACCCGAAACTCGCGCGATGTCGCGCAGACGGAACTCAATTTCCCCGAGCTGAGAGTCGTAAACCCTGAGGATTTTCTCAATGAGATTGCTTCATAAGGGTATTGAGCCTGGGGCTGCCTGACGACAAATACGCGTGTTGGCAGTCCTTGGCAAATGCTGTGGCACCAGTGTCAGCAGCTTGCTGGATGACGTCACTACCCTTCTGCTGGAGGAATTCCGCGGAACCGCGATTCCGGCACGAGCACAACGCGCCTACGGCAAGGCAGGGGCGTTGCTTCCGTGCCGATACTGTTCCTTCTATGCCGAAGAAAGCGGCATTCGCGAACGGCTCAATCAGGTCAGGATCAACGACCGCTGAGGCCAATGACGTGCCGACCCTGCCAGACCTGCGGCCAGCAGCTTCCAAAGGTACACCGGCCATCCAGAAAAGCATTTTTTCGGCTCCGCCACGGGCCGCTTGTGGCCGCTACCTGCCACTGACGCATAGGGTTCCAAAAGCTGACAACGCACCTGCTGGCCCTCGCTCAGGTCGGATCTGATCCTGTTGCCCGTGTCGTTTCGTGTTCGCTGATCTGCAATAGCGCTTGCGCTTGTTTCTCGCAGACCTGCCGTGTTTTCGCCTCCAGATCATTTAGCCAAGGTAAAGGTAACCCCGACCGCCCATAGACCGCGCCGGCCAGCATGCCGGCGATGGCGCCGGTGGTGTCGGCGTCGCCGCCACGGCTGACCACGTCGATCAGGCAGTCCTCGAAGCTGTCGGTGTCAAATCAAGGCCTGGAAGAATGATTCGGCCTGCACCTGGCCAGCATGGACGCAGCGCTGGCGGCGCATTTGACGCGGGTCGGTGAGGCGAGGGTGGAGATGTAGGTGTGACGTGACGGCGTTCTCTTGTGTGAATGGGCTGTCGTATGTAACGTACCTACATTCCCCACAAACACGAGGTGTCGCCATGACCATCACGACCCTTTCAAGCCGCCAGTTCAATCAGGATGCCAGCAAGGCCAAGAAAGCGGCCATGGCTGGCCCGGTGTTCATCACGGATCGCGGCCGTCCGGCGCATGTACTGCTGACATTTGACGAGTACAAGAAGCTCACTGGCGGGCATACGAAGATCGCCGATCTGCTGGCGATGCCGGGTATCGAAGACATTGAGTTGGAAATTCCGAAAATGCACGATCTCGCGCGGTCGGCGGAGTTTTTTTGATGTATTTGCTCGACACCAACGTCGTATCCGAACTGCGAAAAATACGTTCGGGCAAGGCCGATGCTCAGGTTGCAAATTGGGCTGACAGCCTGGACGCCGCCGATCTATATCTCTCCGTGATTACCCTACAGGAGTTGGAAATCGGCGTGTTACTGGCCGAGCGGCGTGACCCGGTGCGGGGCGCGATATTCCGGGCGTGGTTGAACGGTCATGTCCTGCCTGCCTTCGCCGGACGTGTACTGGCCGTCGATACGGCTGTTGCGCTGCGTAGCGCACGATTGCATGTTCCAGACCCTCGCCCTGTGCGAGACGGGCTGATCGCCGCAATAGCGCTTGTCCACGGCATGACTGTGGTAACGCGCAACGTGGCCGGCTTTGAACCCACTGGTGTCCCGACACTTAACCCGTGGATTCGTCTCTGAGACGTCCTAAGCGCTGATCTCCAGTAGTTCCCGCGCCTGCATCTCGCAGGCATTCCGGGTTGCCACATCCAGCCCGTGCAGCCAGCGCCGGGGGATTCCCGCCGGCCCATAAACCGCGCCGGCCAGCATGCCGGCGATGGCGCCGGTGGTGTCGGCGTCGCCGCCACGGTTGACCACGTCGATCAGGCAATCCTCGAAAGTATCGGTGTCGAAGAAAGCCTGAAACACGGCTTGCATGGTTTCGACGATGTAGCCGCTGGGGTTCTGGCGCTGGCGGGTGGCGCGGAAGGTGAATTCCGGATGCAGTCGCGCCAGCGGATGGGCGCGTTGGTGCAGCAGCGCCAGCTTGTCGGCGCCGAGGAGGGCGTCGCGCACCATTAGCGCCAGGGTCTCCGTGGCGGCATCGGAGAGGGGGTTGTTGTGGGTGATGTGGGCTTGCGCGCGGCAGGCCGCGCGCACATCCGCTTCCGCCAGTCGCAGCGTGGCCAGCGCCACCGGCAACACGCGCATGGCGGCGCCGTTGCCGGCATCGTGTTCACTGAGCGGCGTTTTCGCCACGCCGGTCTTGCGAAAAGCCAGCAGGCCGCGCCGCACGGTGGCGCCGATGTCCACCGGCTTGCCGCGCATCCAGGTGTCGAACGCCCGCGCGGCGGCGTCGGCATCGACTCGGCCGGCGGAGAGGATGGATGCGCCCAGGGCCAGCGCCATGGTGGTGTCGTCGGTGACCTGCCCGGGTCTGAGCTTGAGCCAGCCGCCACCGATGAGGTCTTTGTGAACGCCGTATTGCGCCGCGATCTCGCGCGGGGTCATGAATTCGACCGTGGCGCCGAGTGCGTCACCGATGGCGAGGCCGAGGTAGGCGGCGGTGGCGTGGGGTTGAGTGGCATTCGTCATGCTGACAGCAGCCGTGGAAAAATTGGCGGAATCCGGGAACCCAGTCCCCCCCTTTTTCAAAGGGGGGTTAGGGGGGATTTTCTAGGGTGGCGGTCGTGGATACGTCGCCAAATCCCCCCCGGCCCCCCTTTGATAAAGGGAGGAGAAAAGCCGCTTACGCTTCGTTGCTGAAGCACTTCGCGTAATCCGCGCACACCTCGCACGACGGTGAGCGGCAGACGTAGACGCCGATGCGGTCGCAGAGTTGTTTGTAGAGGAATTTCTTCCATTTCATGTCAAGGGTGTTGAGCGCGGAAAGGCCGGGAAAATTGTCGGCCATGAGTTTGGTCAGGTCGGCGCGCGACCATAGTCCCAGGTCTTGCCAGAGGTGGTCGCCGCCCATGCATGCGGTGGCGACGATGAGCGCCATCCAGCTTTCCGAGGCGTCGGCGTCGCCCTGATGCTCCACCAGCAGCGCAAGTAGTTCATCCCATTCGGCGCCGCGTTCGCCAAGGTTGGGGGCATGCGCCAGCGGGGCGGGCAAGTTGAAACCGGGAAAGTGGCGCGCCATGAGGGCGTGGAATTCGCCCGGTTCCAGGCCCAGGCCAGCCGGCAGCGCCGATTGCGCGGCGGCCTGGCTGACCAGCATTTTGGCGAACAGGTCGTCATTGGGCAGACCCGTCGCCCGCGCCATGAGCAGGCTGTGGAGGCCCTTTGTAGCGCGGGCGTCCCCGCCTGCGTCGTCGGCTTGCGAAGTGGGAACCGTCAAGCCGGCCGCTGGCCGGCGTGCAGGCGGGGACGCCTGCGCTACATGCGCGTCCATGAGAGTTCTCCGGTTACTTGCTCGGGTACTCGACCAGGATGTCCTCGTCGCGCACGATCATCTGGCAGGCCAGGCGCCAGGAGGTGTGCGGGACGTCATCCACTTTCATGGCCTCGATCTCGTCCTTGGTGATTTTCTTGAGATCTTTCAGAACGGTGATTTCCCGGTCGGTGAGGGGGCCGCCCATTGGGCCCTTGCGAGACAGGTTGGTGACCTTGATCAGGCAGGTGCTGCATTCGCCATCCTGGCAACTGAAATCGATGGGGATGTGGTTTTCCTTGGCCAGTTCGAGCAGGGTCTTGGTGTGGCTGCCGGCGACGGCGTAGATGGTTTTGTCTTTGTGGAGGGGGCTGGAGAAAGTGACTAGGGGCATGGTGGGCTCCGGTGGGTGGGGGGGTGAAGGGATGGAGGGGGGGATCAGCCCGGCCGAACGACGACTTCGCCGCCGAGGACCTGGGCCTGGCAAGCCAGGCGATGTTTGCGACTGGCCATGTTTTCCTGGAGGACCTTGTCTTCCAGCACGGAGCGCTCGGACATGTTTTCCATGCCGGAGACGATCTTCATCATGCAGGTGGCGCATTCGCCTTCGCGGCAGCCGTAGGTGATGCCGGCGCCGACCTTTTCCGAGATTTCGATCAGCCGGGTGCCGGCGGGGACGGTGACGGTGACGCCGATGTCTTCGAAAGTGACGTTAGCCTTGGGCATGGTGGGGTTCCTTGAATAGTTCGGACATATCGATGACCCGCCGCGCGTTGCGGCCGGTGAGGTGTTTGCCCAGCTGGCGGCCAAAGAGACGGCATTGGTCCAGTTCTTCCTCGGTGGGAATGAGCTTGACCCGCACGCCGGTCACCGGCACCCGCAGCTTCAAACCGCGCAGGCGGTCTTCCAACATGCTCACGGCTTCGCCGGTCCAGCCATAGGAGCCGAAGGCGGCGCCCAGTTTGTCCTTGACGCTGACCACGGCAAGCGAGGAGAGCAGGTCCCAGATCGGTTTCACCGCGTCGCCGTTGATGGTGGGCGAGCCGAACACGATGCCGTCGGCTTCCTCGATCAGGTCGACGAAAGGCGTGACCTCGCCGCCTTGCAGGTCGTAGAGGCTGGCGCGCACGCCGTCGATTTCTTCCGCGCCGTCGCGCACCGCCTGGGCCATGCGCGCGGTGTTGCCGTAGCTGCTGATGTAGAAGATCACCAGAGTTTTGGCGCGGTCGGATGCTTCGTTGTGCAGCAGGGGCGCGGCGAGTTGCCGGTAGCGTTGTACATAGGAACGCGGGGCGTCGCGCAGGATGGGGCCGTGCGCGGGGGCGATCAGATCAAGCCGCAATGGTTCGATCAGGTCCAGCCCGGCGCGAACGTGCTCGCGGAACGGCCGCATGATGTGCTGGTAGTAATACTCGAACGAGAAACGGAAATCGCCGACGCGGTCGTTGAACAAACGGCCATCGCAGAAATGGCAGCCGAACACGTCGCCGGAGAACAGCAGGGCCTCTTCGTTCAGATAAGTGCACTGGGTGTCCGGCCAGTGCAGGAACGGCGTGTTGAGAAAGGTCAGGGTGCGCCCGCCCAGGTTCACCGTATCGCCGGTATCCACGGGCGTATAGGCGAGATCTTCGCTTTTCAGCAGGCCCTTCAACATGGTCTGCGCCTTCACCGAGATATACAGCCGCGCCCGCGGCGCGCGCCGCATCAACTCGGGCAGCGCGCCGGTGTGGTCGGGCTCCAGGTGGTTGAGTACGATGACCGTGATTTCGTCGTAGCGCGCCACCTGTTCCAGGCGCTCGAAGAAGGTGTCGGCGTACTCCGCCTTCACGGTATCGATCACCGCCACGCCCGTCTCGCCACGCACGCAATAGGCGTTGTAGGTGGTGCCGTTGGCGGTCCTCAGAATGACGTCGAAGACCCGCAATTGCGGGTCGAGGGCGCCGATCCAGAAAACGTCGGGGGCGATGGATACCGGGGCTTCACTCATGGCGCGGGCACCTTGATACGTTCTGATTGGGGCGCCTTCCCCTTTTTCCAAAGGGGGAGTGAGAGGGATTTGGCGACGTATGCATCGTTGCAGGCCGTGAAAATCCCCCCCGGCCCCCCTTTGGAAAAGGGGGGAGAAGGGCTGGTGCGCGCCGAGTTGTCCATCACGCGCTCTTGTCGTTCAGCGCCGCCTGATAGGTGGCGTCGAGCGCGGCCTGGTATTGCGCCAGCAGTTCCATGGGGATGCCGGTGAGCGAGCCGATGGGGTTCACTTCCGTGCCGAGGTCGTCGAGGATCGCGCCCTCAATCGGGCAGATGCTGGCGCACTGTGCGTCCATGAAATCGCCGATGCATTCGGTGCATTTGTCGGCGTCGATCATGAAATGTGGCTTGGCTTGATAGATCGCGTCGTTGGGGCAGAGCGGCTCGCAGGCGTAGCAGTTGACGCAGGATTCGATGATTTCAAAGGCCATGATCGTTCTCCCTCAAGCGGCTTTCTGTTGCATGAGCGGCTTCGCCTCCAGCTTGCCGGCGACGCGCATTTCCTCGTACACCGCCAGCACCGCGTCCTCGATGGCCTCCATCGCATGCTCGCCGTTGGGCGTGATGCCGGCGGCTTCCAGCGGGCCCCAGGGTTCGTAACCCACCTTGGAACAGAGCACGACTTCGCAGCCGGACAGCTCGCGGATGGTCACGTCGAGCGCGGACTCGCCGTCGCCGCAGGTGTCGCCGCCATCGCAGTAGGGGAGGGTCTTGCGGTGGCCGATGAAGCGCACGTCGTGGCCGGAGGCTTCGTAGATCAGGAACTCGCTGGCATGGCCGAAGTGTTCGTTGATCACGCCGCCGCCCTTGGTGGCGACCGCCATCAACACCGGACGCAGCTTGGGCGCGTCCTGCTTCATGCCCTGGATCGCCACCCATCCGGCCTTGGCCAATTCCGCCTTGGCGGCGTTGGCCTGGTCCTTGATCTTCAGCTCGGCCTCGATCCGGGCATGGACCTCGGCGCGTTTCACCATCGCGGCGGGGTAGTCGATTTCCATGTCCTCGATCTTGTCCAGGGTGAACTCCTGGCCGCGATCCTCGCCCAGCATGCCTACCGCGTCGGCGCGGCACTGGCGGCAGTGCCGCATCATGTTCATGTCGCCGGAACAGGCGTCCTGCAACTTCTGCAATTCCTCGTGGGTCGGGCCGGGCTGGCCCATCAGTCCGTAGAAAGTGCCATGTTCCGGTTCCGCGATCAGCGGCATCACGTTGTGCAGGAAGGCGCCCTTGGCCTTCACCACCCGCGAGACTTCGGCGAGATGCGCGTCGTTGACGCCGGGGATCATCACCGAGTTGACCTTCACCAGAATGCCGCGCTCGGCCAGCATCTCCAGGCCCTTCTGCTGCTGCTCGATCAGGATCGCCGCGCCTTCGCGGCCCATGATTCGTTTGTTCTTCCAGAAAATCCACGGGTAGATCTTGCCGCCCACGTCCGGGTCCACGCAGTTGATGGTGATGGTGACGTGGTCGATGTTGTGTTTGCACAGTTCATCAATCGACTCCGGCAACGCCAGGCCATTGGTCGATACGCACAACTTGATGTCCGGCGCCTTCTCCGTGAGTTCGCGGAAAGTCTCGAAAGTGCGCTCGGGGTTGGCCAGCGGGTCTCCGGGTCCGGCGATGCCCAGTACCGTCATCTGCGGAATGTTGGCCGCCACCGCCATCACCTTCTTCACCGCCTGTTCCGGGGTCAACACCTCGGACACGACGCCGGGGCGGGATTCGTTGGAACAGTCGTACTTGCGGTTGCAGTAATGGCACTGAATGTTGCAGGCGGGCGCCACCGCTACGTGCATGCGGGCGAAGTAATGGTGCGCCTGCTCGGAATAGCAGGGGTGGTTGTGCACCTTCTCGCGGATGTGCTCCGGCAGGTGGCCGAGCTGGTCGCCGGTGGAACCACAAGAGTGGGAATCGCAGCCACCACCTGATTCGGCGGCTTCGCTGGTATTGAGTACGGGCAGGTCCACGGGTCGTCCTCCGGAAGTTGACGACCTGGGTATTGCAAGCCCCGTGCCTGGCTTTATTCGGTTTCTATCTTGTTGTTTTAATGGCGTGTTTACGTTTCATGTGGCGCCGTCTGTCACAAACTGAACAGGCCGGAACGGGCGGGTTGTGGTGAAGGCGACAAATCCGGCAACCCGGCACTCGCATTGGCACGAACGAATTCGTGCAGTGCTGATGCACTTGCCGGTTCAGGTTAGGATGCCGGTGTCAAATTGATGGGGGTCAATCGCCAGGTACGGTTCCACGGCTTTCCATGGCTGCCAGTGTAATTTTCGCGTTTCGTCTTCCCATGGAAAATCACCATGACCGTGAAATGCATTGCTTCGATGGCCGCCCTTGCGCTGTTGATGAGTGTCATCACCAGCGCCGTCGCCGCGGAGAAAGTCCAGGGCGATCCAGCCAAGGCCGAGTCCATCGTTGCCAGCGCCTGCGCTTCCTGCCATGGCCTGGACGGCAACAGCCCGGTGCCCGGATTTCCCAAACTGGCGGGCCAATCTCCCGTGTATCTGCTGCGGGAATTGAAGGAATTCAAGCTGGAACACCGCAAAAGTGAGGCCATGACCCCGTTCATCGCCAATTTGTCTGAAGAGGATCAAGCCAACCTCGCGCTCTATTTCGCGGCACAAAAGCCCACTCCCGGCGTGGTCACCAAGCCGGAACTGGTTGCGGCCGGCAAGAAAATCTATCTCGAGGGCAACTCGGATAGTGGTG
Source organism: Gallionellaceae bacterium (assembly GCA_028714875.1). GTDB lineage: Bacteria > Pseudomonadota > Gammaproteobacteria > Burkholderiales > Thiobacillaceae > PFJX01. The sequence goes on along the minus strand of JAQTLN010000014.1, from coordinate 106,028 downwards.
TTCCTTCCTGCGACGGCTGCCACTCGGAGAGCGGCGCCGGTTCAGACCGATTTCCGCGCGTTGCCGGCCAGGACGTGGAGTACACGCTGGCACAGATCAAGCTCTATGCGCAACACGTGCGCAAGTATGGGATCAAGGCCATGCGCATCGTCGCGGAACGCCTTACGGACCTCGAAGCCGAGGCCGTTGCCCAGTATCTGGCCAGTTTGAAATAACCCTTCGCAAGGATGAGTCCCATGAAATTCGCCTCGATCTTTATCGCTCTCGGCGTGTTCGTCGCCCCTCACGCCATCGCCGAATCCACAGCTTTACCCCACGCCTCCGGCATCGAGTCGAAAAACTATGTATGGAACAAGCAGGACCAGGAACTGGAGGGTCTCCTCAAGTGCGCGGGCGACAAGGAACGAGGGCAGGTGGCCTACGAGGTTTGTCGCGGCTGCCATAAAAACCACGCCGAGGGCCGCCCAGATGCCGGCTATCCGCAACTCGCCGGACAACACGTTTCGGTACTGATCAAGCAGATGGCGGATGTACGGCGAGGCCTCAGGGATAACCCCCGCATGCATCCTTTCATCGAGGCGACCGCCGTGCCCCTAGCCGAGATCCCGGACATGGCGGCCTATTTGCACAGCCTGCGGGTGCCGACCAGCAACCGCAAGGGGCCGGGCGGCAACCTTGTCCGGGGCAAGATCCTGTATGACAAGGACTGCGTATCCTGTCACGGCGACGCCGGAGAGGGGGATGCCGCCGAGTTCTATCCCAAGGTGGCCAGCCAGCATTATCCCTACCTGTATCGCGAATCCCTCGATATCCGTGATCTGATGCGGCGCAACGCCAATCCCAAGATGGTCAGGGTGCTGAAGGGGTATAGCGACGAGGACATCGAGGCGGTCAGCGACTACATGTCGCGCCTGCCCCCGGTCAACGATTAAGACAGCGGCAAAAAAAGCCCGCCCTCAACGAAGAGAGCGGGCCAAACACCTGTTCCTGGAGGGCTCAGGTGGGGGAGTTCACACGTTATGCGTATACCGGCGCGAATGCCTTTTCCGGTTCCTCCGCTGGCCCGCGGTCGTTTCCATTTTCGCCCCAGTAGGGCGACATCTTGCGTAGTTGGGCGATGATTTCCGGGATGACCTGGATGACGCGATCGATTTCCGCTTCGGTGGCATAGCGCGACAGCGAGAAGCGGGTGGTGCCGTGGGCGGCGGTGTAGGCGATGCCCAGTACCGTCATCTGCGGAATGTTGGCCGCCACCGCCATCACCTTCTTCACCGCCTGTTCCGGGGTCAACACCTCGGACACGACGCCGGGGCGGGATTCGTTGGAACAGTCGTACTTGCGGTTGCAGTAATGGCACTGAATGTTGCAGGCGGGCGCCACCGCTACGTGCATGCGGGCGAAGTAATGGTGCGCCTGCTCGGAACAGCAGGGGTGGTTGTGCACCTTCTCGCGGATGTGCTCCGGCAGGTGGCCGAGCTGGTCGCCGGTGGAACCACAAGTGTGGGAATCGCAACCGCCACCGGACTTTGCAACTGAGTCGGCAGCTTCGCTGGTGTTGAGTACGGGCAGGTCCACGGGTCGTCCTCCGGAAGTTGACGACTTGGGTATCGCAAGCCCCGTGCCTGACTGGGTTGTGTTGTTATCAGGCTGTTTTTATTGGGTATTTATGGGTTACATCGTGGCTTCGGTCGCAAATGGCACGGGCCGGGCAGGGCGGGTTGTGGCGAAGGCGACAAATTCGCCGCGACTAACGGAGCTTCTCGCTCAGTCTATTCAAGACCCCCTGCTCGCCGCGAACGCGAAAGAACGCACCCGCATCGTCGGCACGCTCCGCCAGCACCTCACAGCACGCGAATATTTCCTTGCGCAGTTGTTGTGCCGACCAGGGAAGAAAAAGCTCGGTCTCGACCTGATCGCGTTGGAAATACCTGACGATCGCCTGGTGCAACATCGCGATGTCGTCAATGAGGCGCGCGCTCATCACGATGCAATCGGGGTAGCTGGCGCGGAGTGCCGCTTCGCGTTCGGCTTGCGCCGCCGCGTCGCCCACATGGTCGATCTTGTTGAAGACGCGGATGCGCGGCACATCGTGCGCACCGATCTCGTTCAGCACTTCGTTGGTGGTTTCAATCTGCCGTTCAAAGCCGGGATCGCTCGCGTCGATGACGTGGAGCAGCAGCGAAGCATCGAGCGCCTCTTCGAGCGTGGACTTGAACGACGCGACCAGCCCGTGCGGCAGCTTCTTGATGAAGCCGACCGTGTCGCTGACCAGCACGCGCGGAATGCTCTCGGGGTAAAGACTGCGCACGGTCGTGTCGAGCGTCGCGAAGAGTTTGTCGGCGACAAGCACCTCGCTACCGGTAAGCGCGCGCATCAAGGTGGATTTGCCCGCGTTGGTGTAGCCGACCAGCGCCACGCTGGCGAGCCCCTCGTTCGCCAGCCGGCGCGCGCGCTGCGTCTTGCGCTCAAGTTCCATCGCGACGATCTCCTTCTGGAGTTCGGAGATGCGATCGCGGTTCTTGCGTTTGTCCAGTTCGGTGTGCGACTCGCCGGCACCGCGTCCGCCCATGCCGCTGCGCTGCCGCCCTTGCGGCCCCGCGAGTTTCGCCGCCTCGCGCAGGCGCGGCGCCAGGTAGCCCAAACGCGCGATTTCCACCTGCGCGCGCGCGGCGGGTGAGCGCGCGTTGCGGTGGAAGATTTCGAGGATGACCATGGTGCGATCCATCACCTGACAGCCGACCTCTTTTTCGAGATTGCGCGCCTGTGACGGGGATATTTCATGGTCCACGAAGAGGGCATCGATCTGCTCGGTCGAGACCATGACGCCATCGTCGTCCCCCACGGAGAGTGTGGGTGAGGAATTCGGCGACGCGAGGTCGGACTCCATTTCGATGTCAGGTTCGTGGTTAACGAAGCGGCGTATCTCCTCCCGTTTTCCGACGCCCAGATACGCCACCTTGTCGAAGCCGCTACGTTTTTGCGTGAACGTGCGGATGACCGTGAATCCCAATGTTTTTGCGAGCTCGCGCAGTTCGGTCAGCGACGCGCCGAATTCAACGTCGCTCACGCTCGGCCGCTGCACCGCCGCGATGATGGCGTACTGGGGCTTGTCTTTGTCATCGCTTTGCATTCTGCGTTTGCTTCTGTTGAGTGGGCGGGGGGCGGATAGTACCCGCCAAAATAATCGTCTCCGCTATCCCTCTCGGTTATTCATAAAAAAGCCCGCCCTCCGTGCTGAGAGCGGGCGAAACACCTGTTCCTGGACAGCGTTGCAGTCGGGTTACGGCGCAAAGAGACGCGCCTAACCCGACCTACGGGACTGCGGGGCTCAGGCAGGGGATTCACACGTTATGCGTACACCGGCGCGAAGGCTTTATCCGCTTCCGTCACCGGGCCGGTTTCGCCCCAGTAGGGGGAGAGTTTTCTGAGTTGCGCGATGATTTCCGGAATGATCTGGATGACGCGATCGATTTCCGCCTCGGTGGTATAGCGCGACAGCGAGAAGCGGGTGGTGCCGTGAGCGGCGGTGTAGGGAATGCCCATGGCGCGCATGACGTGGCTGGGTTCCAGACTGCCCGAGGTGCAGGCGGAACCACTGGACGCCGCGATGCCGAATTTGTTCAACAGCAGCAGGATGGCCTCGCCCTCGATGAACTCGAAGGCGATATTGCTGGTGTTGGGCAGGCGGTTGGTGACGTCCCCGGTGGGGAAGGCGCGCGGCACCTTGGCGAGAATGCCGGCTTCCAGCTTGTCGCGCAGGCGTTTTACTTCGGTGTTTTCATAGTGCATCGCCGCCTGCGCCTGTTCGCAGGCCATGCCCAAAGCGACGATGGAGGCGGCGTTTTCCGTGCCGGCCCGGCGTCCACGTTCCTGGTGGCCGCCGCGCAGCAAGGGGCGGAAGCGCACGCCGCGTTTCAGGTAGAGCACGCCGATGCCCTTGGGCGCATGCAGCTTGTGGCCGGAGAGGGAGAGCATGTCGATGGCGGAGTGCTTCATGTCGATCGGTACCTTGCCCACCGCTTGCACCGCGTCAGTATGGAACAGCACGCCGGCGGCATGCGCCATGCGCGCCATTTCCTCGACCGGGAACAGAGTGCCGGTCTCGTTGTTGGCCCACATCACGGAAACGACGGCGACACGATTGCTGAGCAATTTGCCGTAGACGTCCAGGTCCAGGCGGCCGCGCTCGTCCACTTTGAGGGTGTGAACCTTGAAACCCTCTTTTTCCAGATGCGCGCACAGGGCGAGGACGGCCGGATGCTCGATGCTGGTGGTGATGATCTCCTTCCTGTCCGGGTTGGCGCGGATTGCGGAGAGGATGGCGGTGGAGTCGGACTCGGTGCCGCAGGAGGTGAAGATGATTTCCGAATCATGCTCGGCGCCCAGCAGATCCTGCACCTGCAAGCGCGCCTTCTTGATCGCCAGCCCGACCTTGTTGCCGAAGCTGTGCATGGAGGAGGGGTTGCCGAACTGCTCGGTGAAGAAGGGCAACATGGCCGCCACCACCGCGTCATCGACGCGGGTGGTGGCGTTGTTGTCGAGGTAGATGCCGTCCATTTGATGCTCCTGGTTTTGGCTCCCTCCCACTCCGGGAGAGGGCCGGGGTGAGGGAAAGGCGCCCGATTACGCGCCCACGCCGGATCAGCGGCGGTTCCCTCACCCCCGGCCCCTCCCCCGAGGGGGGAGGGGAGAGAGGGTTACGGGTGGCTGGCGGCGCGCGACAGCGAGCCGGCGCGGCTGGGAACGATCTTCACGAACTCGCCCAGGTCTTCCATCATTTTTTGCTGGATGCCTTGCAGGGTCATGGCTTCCATCTGGCAACCAGAACAGGCGCCGATCATGTTGACGTAGATGGTCTTGCCGTCCACATCGACCAGTTCGATGTCGCCGTGGTCGCGCTGCAACTGTGGGCGGATGCCTTCCAGGATGGTTTCGATGCGCTTGATCCGTTGCAGGTTGGTCAGTTTCGAAGGCTTGTCCTCCTCCTTCAGTTCCACCGTATGCGGGCTGAAGGTTTCGCCGCGTTCGGCCAGCACCTTGGTGAGGATTTCCTCAATGCCTTCATGGCAGGAGGAGCAGCCGCCGCCGGCCTTGGTGTAGTGGATCACGTCTTCGACCGTGGACAGGCTGTTGGCGCGCACAGTGTCCTCGATCAGCACCGCGTCGATGGCGAAGCATTTGCAGATCAGCGCGCCTTCTTCGTGGTCATCCTTCCACTCCTCACCGCGATAGTTGGCGATGGCCGCCTGCAAGGCCTCGCGTCCCATTACCGAGCAGTGCATCTTCTCCGGCGGCAGGCCGTCGAGGTAATCGGCGATATCCTGGTTGCTGACCTTGAGCGCGTCATCCAGGGACATGCCCTTGATGATTTCGGTCAGCGCCGAACTGGAGGCGATCGCGGAGCCGCAGCCGAAAGTCTGAAAGCGCGCGTCCTGAATGGTTTCCGTGTCCGGATCGACCTTCAGCATCAGCCGCAAGGCATCGCCGCAGTTGATCGAACCGACATCGCCCACCGCGTTGGCGTCGTCCATGGCGCCGGCGTTATGCGGGCTGAAGAAGTGTTCCTTGACCTTGTCCGAGTAGTCCCACATGGCGGGCTCCTAAAAATTGTCGTCGCGTGGCGACGCTTGCTGCTCCCCTCGCCCGCGGGCGGGAGAGGGGCTGGGGGTGAGGGAGAAAACGTTCATGGGAATGAACGTTTTCACGCTGAAAACGAAGAACCGCACGCGCAACTGCTGGACGCGTTCGGGTTGACGAACTTGAAGCCGGAGCCGTTCAGGCTATCGACGAAATCCACCGTCACGCCTTGCAGCAGCGGCGCCGAGAAGGCATCGACCAGCAGGGTGACGCCCTCCATTTCGACGACCAGGTCGTCCTCGGCCTGGGCTTCTTCCAGCTTCATGCCGTACTGGAAGCCGGAGCAACCGCCGCCGGAGATGGCGATACGCAGACCCGCCACCGGCGTGGCCGCGCCTTTGATGAACTTGTCGATGGCGGAAAGGGCGGAAGGGGTGAGGGTGATCATGGCTGGCTCCTGTCGGGGTGTCGGGATGACGTTGAACAGGTATTCGCAAGGCCTGTGCCAGACTGGGAGCGGTTTCTAACCCATTGTTATTAAATGAAATGCCCGGTCATGACAGTTCAACTCCGGTGTTTGGAGTCGTACCGTTGAGAGGGCTTGTAGGGTTTGCGACAGTTGTAGCGCCGGCGGGACGTCGGCGCGGCATGGCGCGCGCCGGGATGTGGCGCAGGCTTCCAGCCTGCAACACCGTTGGCGAAGATCGGGCAGGCTGGAAGCCTGCGCTACATGAAACCCAGTCGTGGTTGTTCGCGGTTTCCACATTGTTGGCCCGGCCCTTGCATGGATCGTCCTGTCCCTACTTCCACAAAGGAAACCCCCATGTCCCGCATCGGCATTTTTTTCGGCAGCAGCACCGGCAATACCCGGCGTATCGCCAAGATGATCAAGAAGCGTTATGACGACGCCACCATGGCCGACGCGCTCAACGTCAACAAGGCCACCCCCGAGCTGGTGGCCAGTTACGACTACCTGATACTCGGCACCCCGACGCTGGGCGAGGGCGACCTGCCCGGCCTCGACGCCGATTGCCAGCAGCCAAGCTGGGCGGAGTTCCTGCCACAGTTACAGGATGTGGATTTCACCGGCAAGACCGTCGCCCTCTACGGACTGGGTGACCAGGAGAAATACCCGGAAAACTTCGTCGACGCGCTGGGCATGCTGTATGAGTTCGTCACCGCGCGGGGTGCCCGTGTCGTCGGGTTCTGGCCTAGCGACGGCTACGATTTCATCGCCTCGAAAGCGGAAGAGGAGGGCGAGTTTTGCGGTCTGGTGCTGGATCAGGACAACCAGAAACAGCTCACCGACGATCGTCTGGCAACCTGGCTGCTGTTGCTCTCCAAGGAGTTCGGGCTTGGCTGAAACCCGTCAGGCCAGCAGGGCGCTTGTCGACTTTGCGACAACAGCGGAATGCCTCGTATCCAGAGCCGCCAATGCGGCTGACGCCCGAGCCGCCGCACAATCGGGTGCGAACGGCTATCGGACTCCCCGCTCTTGCAACATGTTGCGCAGGGCGATAAGCAGGCCCAGGCCGATGAAGGCGCCGGGGGGCAGGATGGCGATGAGGAGGCCGTGGTAATCGGGTATCACCGGGATGACCCAGCCCTTCGCCATCGGTCCCAGCGCGAGGTCGATGCCTGAGAACAATGTGCCCTTGCCGACGATCTCGCGCATCGCGCCCAGAGTCACCAGCACGCCGGTGAGGCCGAGACCCATCGCGGTGGCGTCGAGCACGGAGTGGGTGGTGGAACGCTTCGAGGCGAACGCCTCAACCCGCGCCAGAACAATGCAGTTGGTGGTGATGAGCGGGAGGAACACGCCCAGAACGATATACAGGGCGTGCATCCAGGCATGCATGACCAGTTCCACCACGGTGACCAGCGCGGCGATGATCAGCACGAAGGCCGGGATGCGGATTTCATGCGGGATGACGTTGCGGATCAGCGCCACCGAACCGCTCGCCACCGCCATCACCAGGGTGGTGGCCAGGCCCAGCGAGAGGGCGTTGACCACATTGCTGCTGATCGCCAGCAGCGGGCAGAGGCCGAGAATCTGGACGATGCCGGGATTCTGTTTCCACAGGCCGTTGTAGAGGATGTCGCGGGTTTCCTGGCTGAACGTCATGGCGTCTCCAGTAGGATGTGGTGAGCGAAGCGAACCGCATCGACCTTGGTGGTGTGGTTGATGCGGTTCGCACCCTCACCGCATCCTACGTCCAGCTTCATGGTTGGCCTCCAAGAAGTTCGTCCCGGTGCGCCGCGAAGTATTGCAGTGCCTTGTGCGTGGCCTTGACCACGGCGCGCGGGGTGATGGTGGCGCCGGCCATATAGTCGAAGCGACCACCGTCCTTGCGCACTTTCCAATCCTTGTCCGGCGTGTCGCCAAGACCGTGGCCATCGAACTGGGTGATCCAGCGGTTCTTGGCGATGTCGATGATGTCGCCCAGGCCGGGGGTTTCGTGGTGCGCCGTCACGCGGACACCGGCGATGCCGCCGTCGGCGTGTATTCCGACCAGCAGGCGGATTTCGCCGGCATAGCCGTCGGGAGCGGCGGCTTCCAGCACCACCGCGGTCGCGTTGCCCGCTTTCCGCGCGACATAGGACTGCCCCGGCCGCTTCAGGCCGAGCAAGGCGTCGACCGGCAGGGGGCGGGCATCGCCCACCAGGTCGTTATCGAAGCTGCCGGGCGCCAGGGTCTGCGAAATCAGCGCCAGTTTTTCCGCCTGTTCGGTAGCCTGGATGGACGGGCGGGTGAGGGTATAGGCGCCGGACAGGAGGCCGGCGCCGACCACGGAAAACACCAGCAGCGTCAGCGCGGTGGAGAGCGTTTCACGCAGCGCCCGGTTCATTTTCCCGCCCTCATGCCTGCCCCCGCTTGCCGCCGCGCTTGTGGCCGAACACGCGGGGTTGCGTGTAGGCGTCGATGAACGGCACGGCCACGTTCATCAGCAGGATGGCGAAGGCCACCCCATCGGGATAGCCGCCGAAGGTGCGGATGATGACCGTGAGGAAACCAGCCAGGCCGGCGTAGATCAACTTGCCGCGCGGGGTGCTGGCGGCGGTGACCGGGTCGGTGGCGATGAAGAAGGCGCCCAGCATGGCGCCGCCGGAGAGCAGGTGGAACAGTGGGCTGGCGTGCTGAGCGGGGTCGAACAGATGCAGCGCGCCGGCCGTGGCGGTGATGCCGGCCAGGAAGGCGAAGGGGATATGCCAGGTGGTGAGGCGGTTGGAGACCAGCAGGAGGCCGCCGACCAGATACATCATGGCGACGCTTTCCTGGCCGCGCCCGCCGGCCCAGCCGAAGATCGGTTGCCCCAGGATGTCGGCGGCATCCTTGCCCAGGCGTACCTGAGTTTTCCAGGTGTCCAGCACGGTGGCGGAGGTATAGGCATCGGGGCTGATGGAGCCGGCGCCGGCAAATACCAGATCGAAGGCTTCCCACAGATTCGGGATGGTGTGGGCGACACCCACGGGAGCGGCCCATTGCGTCATGTACACCGGAAAACTGACGATCAGCGCGGCATAGCCCACCATCGCCGGGTTGAATGGATTTTGCCCGAGGCCACCGTAGAGGTGCTTGGCCACCACCACGGCGAAGAATATGCCGGTCAGGTAGAGCCACCACGGCGCCAACGTCGGCAGGGCCAGGGCCAGCAGGCAAGCGGTGACCAGCGCCGAACCGTCGGAAAGGAATGGTTTCAGCGGGATGCCGCGCATCAGCAGGATAAACGCCTCGAAGCCGATGGCGAAGGCGCTACACAACAACAGGCTGACCAGGATGCCGGGGCCAAAGAACCAGACATGGGCGATCACGCCGGGAATCAGCGCAGCCAGCACCTTCAGCATCACCACGGTGACGGAGTTGTTCTGGCTCAGGATGTAGGGGGAACCGTTCATGCGTGGGTCACTTGTGTGTTACCGCCTGTTGCATGGGGCGCTGGCCGGGGTGCCTTCTTCCCCCTTTTCAAAAGGGGGAGTGAGGGGGATTTGGCGATGTGGGCTTGGGCTGCTGCCGTAGAAATCCCCCCTAACCCCCCTTTGGCAAACGGGGGGACCCGACACGCTGGTTCCGCAAGGTCTCCAACAGCCAACCCACAGAGAGCACCTTGCAAGGGAATACGCACTTCGTGGAGGCGCGGGATGAGGGGGCGCCACGATGCCGCGGTCATTTGCCTTCCTCGTGTTCCGGCCTGGTGTCCGCCTGGGCGCGGCGCGCTTCAATTTCGGCGATCTGTTTTTCCACCGTCGGCGGCAGGTTTTCGGTGTTCTGCGGCGTGACACTTTCCTTGGCCTTTTTCGCGCGGTCCAGGGCGGCTTGCAGAATTGCCTTCTTGCGTTCGGCTTCCGGGTCGGCCGCGCTTTCCGCGCCCCCCGTGACGGCTGCCGCCGCCGTGGCGGCGTCCCTGGCCTTGTTCTCGGCGACCTTGGCGGCGAGTTTTTCCGCCTTCTCCTTCTTCTCCCGCTCCAGGCGGAAATCCTTGAACTCGTGGCGCGCGCGCGCCTGATCGGCGTCGTGCTTGTGGCGCTCGCGCTCCCAGATTTCACTCTTGGCGAAGCGGAAGAAATCCACCAGCGGGATATGGCTGGGGCAAACGAAGGAACAGCAACCGCATTCGATGCAGTCGAACAGGTCGTAGCTCTGCGACTTGCCGAAGTCCTTGGCGCGCGCGAACCAGTACATCTCGAACGGTTGCAGGTCGGCCGGGCAGGCGCGCGCGCAGGCGCCGCAGCGGATGCAGGGCAGGGCGGAGGGCTTGGCCGGGAACAGGTCGGGATGTTTGACGATGATGCAGTTCACCGCCTTGGTCAGGGGCGCGGCGTTGTCTTCCAGATCGAAACCCATCATCGGGCCGCCCACCAGTTTGCCGACCGAGCCGGGCAGGGCGCCGCCCGCCGCCTGCAACAGGTCCGCCACCGGCGTGCCCAGGCGCACTTCGTAGTTGCCGGGTGTGGCGACGTGGCCGGTGACGGTAACCACCCGCGATAGCATCGGTTCGCCCAGGGCCACGGCGCGGTAGAGGGCGTAGGCGGTGCCTACGTTGAACACCTGTATGCCGACATCGGTGGAGCGGCCGCCGGTGGGGGTCTCGCGGCCGGTGAGGATATAGGCGAGCTGCTTGCCGCCGCCGGTGGGGTACAGCGTGGGCACGACGACCACTTCGACCTCGCCGCCGGCGGCCGCCCGCATGGCGGCGATGGCTTCCGGTTTGTTGTCCTCAATGCCGATCAGCACTTCACGCGCGCCCAGCATGTGGCGCATGACCGCCACACCTTGCAGGATTTCGGCCGCGCGCTCGCGCATCAAACGGTCGTCGCAGGTGATCCAGGGTTCGCACTCGGCGCCGTTGAGGATCAGGGTGTCGATGCCGGCGCCTTCCGGGTTCAGCTTGATGAAACTGGGGAATACCGCGCCGCCGAGACCGGCCAGACCCATGTCGCGAATGCGGTTGCGCAGCGCGGAAGGATCGAGATTGCGCCAGTCCAGGGTCTGGAATTCGACCGCTTGATCGAGCCCATCCGACTCGATCACCACGCACAGGTCGGTCAGGCCGGAGGGATGCGGCACCTCATGTGGTTCCAGCGCGACGACGCGGCCGGAAGTCGGCGCGTGGATGGCGGTGGAGACATACCCTTCCGCCGCGCCGATCATCTGGCCGCGCAGCACCACGTCGCCCACCTGTACCAGCGCCCGCGCCGGCGCGCCGATATGCTGCCGCAGCGGCACCACATAGCGCGGCAACAGCGGCATGAGCGCGATGGGGGTGGCGCTGGATACGTCCTTGTGGCCCTCGGGGTGGACGCCGCCGTTGAAGGTGAAGAGTTTGCGGGTCATGACTGCCGCCCTTGTAGCGCCGGCAGCCTTGCCGGCGTCTTTGAAAACTGCCGGCTGGATACCCGCAAGGGGTAGGCCTTGGCTGTAAAGCCGCTAAAGCGGCAACACCCACGCTCAGCCGGCGCTACAGCCGTCATTCCACCCTCCGGATGGTATGAATTGGATAACGCCATTTCCAGGTGGTCACGTCTTCCTTGATGACTTCCATGTGGATGCAGTCGACCGGGCAGGGGGGCAAACAGAGTTCGCAGCCGGTACATTGGCTGGCGACGATGACGTGCATCTGCTTGGCGGCGCCGACGATGGCGTCGACCGGACAGGCCTGGATGCACAGGGTGCAGCCGATGCAGGTGTTTTCATCGATCACCGCCACTGATTTCGGCTTCGATTCCAGCCCCTCGCCCAGCGGCTTCGGCTCGACGCCGAGCAGTTCCGCCAGATGTTTGACGCCTTCCTCGCCGCCCGGTGGGCACTTGTTGATGTCCGCCTCGCCACGGGCGATGGCTTCCGCATAGGGTTTGCAACCGGGAAAACCGCACTGGCCGCACTGGGTCTGCGGCAGGACGGCGTCGATCTTCTCCACCAGAGGGTCGTCTTCCACCCGGAATTTGATCGATGCCCAGCCGAGCACGCCGCCCAGCACCAGGCCGATACCCGCCATCACCAGGATCGCGGACAGCATTATTTGATCAACCCCGCGAACCCCATGAATGCCAGACTCATCAGGCCGGCCGTAACCATGGCGATGGAGATGCCCTTGAACGGCTTCGGCACCTCCGCCGCCTCCAGGCGCTCGCGCATCGCGGCGAACAGGATCAGCACCATGGTGAAACCGAGCGCGCCGCCCATGCCGAAGAACAGCGATTCCATGAAGTTGTGCTGTTCCTGCACATTCAGCAGCGGAATGCCGAGCACCGCGCAGTTGGTGGTAATCAAGGGAAGGTAGATGCCCAGCACGCGGAACAGCACTGGCGAGGTCTTCTTGATGAACATCTCGGTGAAACCGACGATGCCGGCGATCACCACGATGAACGACAGAGTGCGCAGATAGGAGAGATCCTGGCCGAGCAGATAAGTGTCGATCAGATAGCTGGCGCCGGAAGACAGGGTCAGCACGAAGGTGGTCGCCGCGCCCATGCCGATTGCCGTTTCCAGCTTGCGTGACACGCCCATGAATGGGCACAGGCCCAATATCTTGGACATCACGATGTTGTTCACGAACACCGTGGCGATGAGGATGAGCAGGTAGTTTTCCATTTAGGGGGGTGCGTGCGGCGGGCGCGATTATCGCTCCCCGCCTGGCTTCGCAACAACCCTGCATGCCATGTAGCCATCAGGGCGGCCGGCGAGCGCGCCGATATTCCGCATGCGTGCCGTGACGACACTGGGCGCGGCCATACCTCGCGCGGCTCTGGCGGAAACGCTGGACGAACAGTAAACAGGGGGAGAAGCACGGCGTTGAGTGGGGTTTGCAGGTCGGAGGGATGTCTCGATTCACCCCGCCATGGCCAGCCAGGCCGGGGCGATTGGTTGAGCGCTTGAAAGACGGCAAGGAGCAACTGCGTTCCTGCACCCACGCCAAGGGCGCGCCGCTGACCATGTGGTTGCAACGGCATCCATCCAGGCCGTCACCTGGCACCGCACCCGCCACAGCCGCGATGCCTTCGCCGCCGGGTGGCTGGATGCGGAGTATTTCGCGCCGCGCGTGGCTGAATTCCTGAACCCTTTGAGCAAGGACGGATTGACCCTCGCTCACGTGGCTCCGGCGCGGCGGCTTTTCTCCCCTCCCCCACCGGGGGAGGGGCCGGGGGAGAGGGAGCAGCGGTCAATCAAGTGTTGTCGGTCGATCAAGCGCCGTTCCCTCTCCCTAGCCCACCCCCGGAGGGGGAGGGGACTAACCCCTTGGATACCTTCGTCTACATCGACGATCGGCGGCGTGCGCGCGGACGGCACGGCCGTTTCCGAATTCGTTCCCCTTGCCGAAGCACCCAGCCGCGCCACCTGGCATGTCAGATCAGGCGATGTGATTACCTCGATCGTGCGCCTTATTCGCCGCCTCTCGCCCTTATCGCCCCGGAACAGAGTGGTCAAGTGGCTGGCGGGGAAAGATCTGACCATTGTTGTCGAGCTGGTGAAGTTCCAATAAGCGCCGCGCGCGATCGGTGACAATCGCGGCTCGTTAATCTGGAGCCGCGACGATGGATCACTGGGAAGAAAAATACCAAGCCAACACGATTCCGTGGGATCGCGGCGGCGCCAGCCCGGCCTTGCGCCGCTGGCTGGATTCCGATGCCTCGGCGCATCGCCGCATTCTGGTGCCGGGCTGTGGGCGCGGGCATGAGGTGGTGGAACTGGCGCGGCATGGTTTTCTCGTCACCGCGCTGGATATCGCGCCGACCGCGCTCAAGCTTCTCGAAACGGAACTGGTGGCGTCGGGCGTGACGGCGACGCTGGTCTGCGCGGATGCCTTGCTCTGGCATCCCGATACGGCGTTCGACGCGATCTACGAACAGACCTGTCTGTGCGCTCTGCAACCCGAGCTATGGCCTGCCTATGAGCGCCAATTGTTCGACTGGCTCAAACCGAGCGGCCATCTCTACGCCCTGTTCATGCAGACCGGTCGCGAGGGCGGGCCACCGTTCCACTGCGAACTGGCGGACATGCGCGACCTGTTTCCGCCGTCGCGCTGGACCTGGCCGGACAGCGAGCCGGAACGCGAGTCGCACCCCAACGGGTTGTTCGAGTTGGCGACCGTGCTGGTTCGTCGGCAGTCTCAGGTTCCCCCGCCACATTCGTAGACGCCCTGACTGGAGCGTTCGAGTTCCTGCGCGTAGGTGAAATGTTGTCCCTCAGCTTCCGTCGCGACAGCAGCCGGGCTTGCGCGCCCATCGTGAAACAGCAAGGCTTTGATGGCCGCGTTGGCGTCGCTGATGGGCGGGACCATGAGCATTTGCAGGCGGTCGAATACGTCGTGGTCGATCGTGATCTGGATTTGATCTGTCATGACTGACTCCGGTCAGAGGTGGAATGACAACCTAACCTTAGATTAAATACCCGACAAAACAAGTCGGGAATAGTTAGGTGTTCTCTGTGGTCAACGACGGGCGGCTGCAATATCGGCTGATCAGTTCCTCGGCCGTCAGCGGCATGGCGAACAGATAGCCCTGGCCGACATGGCAACCGATGTCTCGCAACACATTGAGTTGTTCCTCGGTCTCGATGCCCTCGGCCACGACCATGAAACCCAGGGTCTGCGCCATGGCCACGATGGTCTGGGCGATGGCGCGGTCATCGAGGTTCTGGCCGATGTCGGCGACGAAGGATTTGTCGATCTTGAGTTCATCAAGCGCGAAACGGCGCAGGTAGGCCAGGGAGGAGTAGCCGGTGCCGAAGTCGTCGATGCTGAGCTGGATGCCCAGCAATTTCAGCTCCCGCAGCATCAACTGCACCCGCTCGGCGTTTTCCGCCAGCGCGCTTTCGGTCAGTTCCAGCATCACGCGGGTCGCGTCGAGGCGGTAGTGGCTGAGCAGGCGCCGCATCAGCGCCGGCATGTTGGTGCGGCGCAGTTGCTCGGCGGAGACGTTGATCGATATGCGTGGCACGTCATGGCCTTGTGTGGCCCACAAAGCCATCTGGTGACAGGCCGTGGAAGCTACCCATTCGCCGATCAGGTCGATCTGGCCGTTCTTTTCCGCCAGCGGGATGAAGCGTAGCGGTGGGATCAAGCCCTCGTCCGGATGTTGCCAGCGCACCAGGGCTTCCACCCCTATGAGACGGCCGCTGGCGATGTCGATCTGCGGCTGGTAGAGCAGGAACAGCTGTTTTTTCTCGACCGCGTCGCGCAGGCCGGATTCGATCTTGAGGCGTTCGTCGGCGGCCAGCTTGAGCGCATCGGTGAAGAAATGATGGGTGTTCTTGCCGCCGTCCTTGGCCTGATACATGGCGCTGTCGGCGTTCTTCAGCAGGGTTTCGACATCGCGACCGTCGTTCGGGAACAGGCAGATGCCGATGCTGGCGCTGGGATACAGGCTCTGGCGGCCGATCAGATGTGGCCGTTCCATGGCCTCGGCGATGCGCCGCGCGGTCAACTCGGCGTCCGCGACCGAGGCGGTTTCCAGCAGCATGGCGAATTCGTCGCCGCCGAAACGGGCGACCGTGTCCGAGCCGCGCACGCATTCGCGCATGCGCCGCGCGATTTCCATCAACAGGTCGTCACCGGCCGCGTGCCCCAGCGAATCGTTGACCACCTTGAAATTGTCGAGATCGATGAACAGCACGGCGAACGTGGCCTCGGTACGCTCGCTGCGCGCGATTGCCTGGCGCACCCGGTCGTGGAACAACGTGCGGTTGGGCAGGCTGGTCAGTTCATCGTGGGTGGCAAGGAATTCAACCCGGCGCTGTGATTCCTTGACGATGGTGATGTCGCTGAAAATGCCGACGTAGTTGACGGTTCGCCCTTCCGTGTCCTTGACCGAGTTGACGGTGAGCCATTCGGGATAAATTTCGCCGTTCTTGCGCCGGTTCCAGACTTCGCCCTGCCACCAGCCCTGGCTTTTCAGGCGTGTCCACATGTCCAGGTAGAAATTTTCGTCATGCTTGCCGGATGCCAGGACGCCCGGCGTCTTGCCGATGACGTCCTCGGCGGAATAGCCGGTGACCTGAGTAAATGCCTCGTTGACGGTCAGGATGACCTGTTTCGCGTCGGTGACGACGATGCCTTCCCCGGCGCGGTCGAACACCCGGGCGGCGAGTCGCAACTGATCCTCGGCGTGTTTGTGCTCGGTGATGTCGGTGGCCTGGGTACAGATGCTGTAGACCACGCCATCTTCGGTCATCAACGGGAAGCGCACCGTTTGCAGATAGCGATCAATCTGGGAGGGAAAGACCAGATGATCCTCGAACTCCAGCGCCTTGCGCTGCCGCGCCACTTCGAGTTCCTTGGCGCGGAAGTCGTCGGCCATTTTCCGCGACACCACCTTGGCGTCGGTCTTGCCGATCACCTTTTCGGCATCGACATCGAAGAAGGTCTCGAACTGGCGGTTGACGAATTCGTAGCGCCCGGACAGATCCTTGAGCGTGATGATCGAGGTCGAGTTGTTCATGATCGCCAGCAGCATTTCGCGGTTCTTGCGCACCTCGCGCTCCGCCGCCAGACGCGCGGTGTGGTCGAGCATCACCACGATGGCGCCGCGATTGCCGCGCACCTTGGTGTCGTAGGGCGCGACGTGGAGCAGGTAGTGGCGCTCGCTGGTGAACACGGGTGCCTCGACCACCTGGTTGGTTTCGATGGCCTGGCTGACGCTCGCCGAGAAATCCTGCATGCCCGGCGGCAGCCGCAAGCGGGCCAGCGAATCGTTGATCGACACGGCGGAGAGTGAAAACAGCGCCGCCGCCGGGCTGTTGAAGCGCAACAGCCCGAGATGCTCATTGCATACCAGGATGGGAAAGCCGGTGCTGTTCTGGATATTCTCCAGATCAATCAGGGTATCGGCGAGTTCACCGGTACGAACCTGCAATTCCTCGTTGACCGTGGTCATCTCTTCATTGGTGGCTTGCAATTCCTCGTTGGCGGCTTCCAATTCCTCGTTCGACGATTGCAGTTCCTCATTGGCCGCGACCACCTCTTCGTTGAGGGCCTGCATTTCCTCGTTCGAGGTTTCCAGTTCCTCGATGACGGTTTGCAGCCGCTCGCGTGTGGACATGAGCTCGTCTTCGAGGTCGCGGACATTGCGTCCGCTCGTGCCGGGCACAGGCGTGCCACCCTCGTCTTCGCTCGCCACGACGCTTGGCAGCGGCTCGAAACAGACCAGAAAGAGTTGGCTGGAGACACCGCGTTCGAGCGGGTGCACGGCCAGGCGGATATCGAACTCGCCTGCCACCGCCTTGATGGTGTGGCGACGCCCAACGGCGGACTCCTGCTTGTGTGCCGCCTGATGTTGCAGGAGTTGCAGATCGGCGCGCATTTCGCGCCGCAGCAGGTGTTGCAGATTGAAGTTCGGCTTGCCGGGCGAGATCGACAGATACGGGCCGACATCACCGTGCATTTGCAGGATGTCGAAGCTGCCGCTGATCAGCACGGAGGCCGGCACATAATGCCGCACCGCCGCATCCAGCAGACGGCGCTCATCGTCCGATACCGCTGCTTTCGCCGACGCGTTGGTCCGATCCGAGCTGTCCGGCAAGCGGAAGGAAGGCACGGTCAGGCGCGAAGCGCCGATGCCGCGACGATAGATGCGCGCGCCTTTGTCGACGACTTCATAGAGCGATTCCTGCTGGAAGATGCCTTCCGACTTGCCCAGGAACAGGATGCCGCCCTCATTGAGGCCGTAATGAAAAGTGGCCAGCACCTTGGCCTGCCAATCGTTTTGCAGGTAGATCAGCAGGTTGCGGCAACTCACCAGATCGAGGCGCAGGAACGGCGGGTCCTGGATGATGTCCTGGCGCGCCACCACGACCATGTCGCGCAGGTGGCGCGCGACTTCGAGGCGGTTGCCGATCTTCTGGAAATAACGCACCACCAACCCAGGATCGAGGTCGGCCAGTGCGCTTTCGGCGTAAGAACCCTTGCGGGCGACGGCCAGCGCGTTGAGATCGATGTCCGTGGCGAAAATCTGGATGCGGTACTGCGCCAGGTTATGGCCTAGCGCCTCGGCGATGAGGATGGCGAGGGTGTACGCCTCCTCGCCGGTCGCGCAACCCGGCACCCAGACGCGGATATCGTCGCCGGGCTGCTTGCCTTGCAACATGCCGCGCACCAGGGTGTTCAGCGCGCCGAAGGATTCCGGATCGCGGAAGAAGGCGGTGACCGAAATCAGGATGTCCTTGCCGAGGTGTTCCAGTTCTTCCGGGTTTGATTCGACCAGCGTCATGTAGTCGCTGAGGCTGGTGACATGGTTGGCCGCCATGCGCCGCTCGATGCGCCGCCACAGCGTGCCTTCCTTGTAGCCGGAGAAGTCGATGCGGGTTTGCTGTTTGACCTTCATCAACAGCTTTTTCAGCGCCGTGGCCGCCACCGGCGGTTTGGTGGAGACGGTCACGGTGCCGTGGGAGCGGGCGATGATGGCGATTTCGGCGGCGATGCCCTCGGGCGTCAGCACCCAGTCGACGCAGCCGGTGTCGATGGCCGATTGCGGCATGCCGGCATATTTGGCGCTCTGCGGGTCCTGGGCGAAGGTGTAGCCGCCCGCGGCCTTGATGTCGCGCAGGCCGGCGGCGCCGTCGCTGCCGGTGCCGGAGAGCACCACGCCGATGGCGTCCTCGATCTTCTCCGCCGCCAGGGAGGTGAAGAAAACATTGAGCGACGGCCGCGGCATGATCTCGCGCGGGCCGGGGATGAGCACGAAGCAGCCGTCCTTGAGAATCATGTTGCGGCTGGCCGGGACGACATAGATGGTATCCGGCTCGGGCTGAACGCCGTGTTCGGCCTCCAGCACCGCCATCGCCGTCTCGCGCCCCAGTAGTTGCACCATCATGCTGCGGTGGGTGGGAGAGAGGTGCTGGAGCACGACGTAGGAAATGCCGAGATCGGTGGGCAGCGCGGCGATCAGGGTGGAGAGCGCCTCCAGGCCGCCGGCCGAGGCGCCGATGCCGACCAGGTAGGGCCGTAGCGGCATGAGCGCCGTAATGGCGGGTTTTTCAACTTGCGCTGGAGGCGTGGTTGCCGTGACTGCGGGCGAACGACGAGGGGATTTCGGCTTTGCCGCGCTGACAGGTTTTTCCTGGGCGGTTTTTTTTACGGTCATTGGACGGCCTCGGTTTTATTCTGCGATGCCTGCGCGGGGCGGCATGCCGGAGCGCGGGGGAGAATACAGCAGTCGGGGTTTGAAGGAGCGCCCTGGATAGATACTTTGGCGAGCTTTTGACCAAGGACAAGTGATTGATTCCGTTCGTGTTGAGCTGGCCTAATAACCGCGCCATGACCGGGATCAAGTTATTCGGCGTTGCCCGCGCGGGCCGCCTTGTTATTTCGTTGCAGACAAGGCATCCAATTCACCGTCGCTGGCAAAAGGTGATATGCAAAAAGTAATGTTCTGGCCGAAACTGTGCGCCTGGCGGTTAATGACCGAAAACCCATCAGATGATCGGACTGAATAGAACCTCCATCAGTGCTCGCTTGCTGTTCCTTGCCTGGCGGGCCACTTTCTTGTTGGTTGCGACAGTGTTGGCGATGGGAGGCGCGCGCGCGGCGGAGCCCGTTCCGATCCTGATCCTGCATTCCTACAACCTGGAATATCCCTGGACCAAACGGCAGCACGAGGGATTCATCCAGGCCATGCAGGCGGAGCGGGGACTGGATCTGGCGATCTCGACCGAGTCGCTGGATACCAAGCGGCGCCGTTACGACTCGGCCTATGCCCGCACTTTCGCGGATTTCCTGCGTTACAAATACGCGGATGTTCACCCCGCGTTGATCTATGTGACGGATGACAACGCGCTGCTGTTCGCGCGCGATCATCTCGCCGCCCTCTTCCCCGACAGCCCGGTGTTCTTTTCCGGGGTGAACGACTACAGCGTGCGCGACTGGCTGGATCGGACGCGCATGACCGGGGTGTTCGAGAAGAAGGAGATCGCGCCCAATCTGAGTCTGCTGCGGCATCTGGACGCGAAGGCGCGGCAGGTCGTGCTGGTGGGGGATGACAGCAATACCTATCAGGCGATCGAGCGCGAGGCGCGTCTGGATCTGGCTGATTTTCCCGAGATTCAGGCCTCTTTCGTGGCCATGCCGCGGATCGATGAGTTCCTGGAGATCCTGCGGCGGCGACCGGAGAAATATCTGATCCTCACCACGCTGGGCGGGCTGCTCGATGCCCAGGGGCGGCCTTTGCCACTCAAGGATTCGATCGCGCGGATCGTGGCGCTAGGGCGCTTCGTGATCCTGAACATGGAGGATGCCTACCAGTTCGACGGCGTGCTGGGTGGCTATGTCACCAACGGCGAACATCAGGGGGAACGCGCCGCCAGCCTGGCCCTGACGTTTTTGCATGGCACGCCGGTGTCGCGCATCGCCCCGGTTTTGGTCAGCCCGAACAGCTACCTCTTCGATGCCAGCGAATTGGCGCGGCAAGGCTTGAGCCTGCCGCCCAGGTTGCGGGGAGAGGTGACCCTGCTGAATCAGCCGATGGGTTTTTACGACCGCCATCGCGAGCGCCTGTTGCAGGTGATTTTCGCGTTGTCCGCCGCGTTGTTTCTGGTGGTGCTCGGCAGCCTGGTCATGGCGACGCGCAGGAGTCGCGAATTGCAGCGCCGCGCGCGACAGATCGAGGCGCAGTCCGAGGCCTTGCGCGCTGGCGAGGAGAGCTATCACGGCCTGTTCGACGGCATTCGCGAGACGATCTACATCCAGGACGAGAACGGCACGTTTGTCGATGTGAACGAAGGCGCCGAACGGATGTACGGCTATACGCGGGAAGAAATGCGCGGCAAGTCGCCGGTGTTTCTCGCCGCGCCCGAGAGGAATGATCTGGCTGCGGTCGCCGCCCAGTTCCGCCTGGCCTGGGAGGGGGCGCCGCAGCATTTCGCGTTCTGGGGCAGGCGCAAGAATGGTGAATGCTTTCCGAAGGATGTGTCACTCACCAAGGGCAGCTATTTCGGCCGCGAGGTGGTGATCGCCGTGGCCGTGGATGTCTCCGAGCGCCACCGGGCGGAAGAGGTTCTGCGCGAAAGCGAGGCGACCTACCGGGCGCTGTTCGAGGCCTCGATCGACGCGTTGTCCATCATCGACCCGGAAACCGGACGCTTCATCGACTGCAACCAGGCCGCCGTTCGCCTGCACGACACCGGCACTCGCGAGCAGTTCATCGGCCGCACGCCGGAGAGCCTGTCGCCGGAGTTCCAGTCCAATGGCGAGCGCTCCACGGCGTTGGCCAAGGCCTACATCCAGCAGGCGTTCGCCGAAGGCATGACCACCTTCGAGTGGCGGCATCGCAAGGCCGATGGCACGCCCTTCCCGGTGCTGGTGTCGCTCTGCGCCTTCTGGTTAAAAGGGAAGAAACACATTCTGGCGGTCGGCCGCGACATCAGCGAGCAGAAGCGCATCGAGGCGGAGTTGCGGGTGGCGGCAATCGCTTTCGAGTCGCAGGAGGCTATCGTCATCACCGATGCCGATCAGGTGATTCAGCGGGTCAATCCGGCGTTTACCAAGGTGACCGGCTACAGCGCCGAGGAGGCGGTCGGCCGCACCCCCGCTTTGTTGCGTTCCGGACATCACGAGAAGTCCTACTACCAGGCCATGTGGGCCGCGGTGCTGGAGCATGGCGAGTGGCAGGGCGAGATGTGGAACCGCCGCAAGAGCGGAGAAATTTATCCGGAATGGCTGACCATTACGGCGGTCAGGGACGCCGCCGGCAAGGTGATCAACTATGTCGGCATCTTCCAGGACATCACCGAGCGCAAGAGCGCCGAGGAAAAAATTCGCAACCTGGCTTTCTATGACGCGCTCACCCAACTACCCAACCGGCGCCTGCTGCTGGATCGCCTGCACCAGGCCGTTGCCGCCAGCAGCCGCGGCAAGCGTCACGGCGCCCTGTTGTTCATCGACCTGGATAATTTCAAACTACTCAACGATACCCAGGGCCACGACGTCGGCGATCTGCTGCTGATCAACGTCGCGCGGCGTCTGCAAGAGTGCGTGCGCGAGGGTGACAGCGTCGCTCGCTTGGGCGGCGACGAGTTCGTGGTGATGCTGGAAAACCTCGACGAATCGCCCGTCGAGGCCGCGAACCAGGCCGAAGCCGTTGCCGTGAAAATCCATGAATTGATGAACCGGCCTTACGAATTGGGCTCGCTCGAACATCACAGCACGCCCAGCATCGGTGTCGCCCTGTTCCGCGACAAGACCGATGCGCTGGACGATCTGCTGAAACGGGCGGATCTGGCCATGTATCAGGCCAAGGCTTCCGGGCGCAACACCATCCGCTTCTTCGATCCCGCCATGCAGGCGGCGGTGGAGGCGCGCTCCGATCTGGAAGCGGAAATACGCCGCGCCATCCTGCGTGGCGATTTCATCCTGCACTACCAGCCACAGGTTTGCGCGGATGGGCAGATAACGGGCGTGGAAGCGTTGGTGCGCTGGCGGCATCCGGAGCGGGGGCTGATCTCGCCGCAAGACTTCATCGCCCTGGCGGAAGAAACCGGTCTCATCATTCCGATCGGCCAGCAGGTGCTGCTACAGGCCTGCGAGCAACTCAAGGACTGGTCCGGTCGAACCGAAAGCGCGCATCTGAGCATGTCGGTCAACGTCAGCGCGCGCCAGTTCCTCCATCCGGATTTCATCGACATGGTGGAAGCGACACTGGACGCGGTCGGCATCGGCCCGGGCGGCCTGGTGCTGGAAATCACGGAAAGCCTGTTGCTGGAAAACGTGGATGAAGCCGTGGAGCGGATGAATGCGCTCAGAGCGCGTGGATTGCGTTTCTCCATCGACGATTTCGGAACCGGCTATTCCTCCCTGGCCTACCTCAAACGCCTGCCCCTGGACGAACTCAAGATCGACCGCTCTTTCGTGGCCGACATCGAGCACGACGACAACGCCGCCGCCATCTGCGCCGCATTCATCAGCCTGGCCAACATCCTCGGCCTGCATGTGGTGGCGGAAGGGGTGGAAACCGAAGGGCAACGCCACCTGCTGTCCCGTGTGCACCGTTGCGACACTCTGCAGGGCTATCTGTTCGGCAAGCCGATGCCGGCGCAAGCAATCGAGGCGTTGCTCGAATCCACGCCGACCGGGGGGGTAACTACTGACTCGTTGCTGGCGCTTGAGGCGAAATAGCCCGGCATACCCACCCCGGATCGGCCTGGAATTCTCACTTGCCGCCTGAATGAGCCGCCCCCGCGAAAGCCGCGAATCTCACAGTGTTTTCAGCGAACCAGCGGCTTCCGGTATAGTCGGGCACTTCGCGCGTGCTGAGCCCGCGTATTTATCCACCCTGGACTTGCCCATGAAGACCCAAGCGACAAACCAAGCGATCACGGACTTCGTGGGCATAAAAAAACCGCGTGATACTGGAAGCCAGCAATCACGCGGTCTGTATTGGGTTTCTTGGTGCCCAGGAGAGGACTCGAACCTCCACGCCCTTGCGAGCGCTAGGACCTGAACCTAGTGCGTCTACCAATTCCGCCACCTGGGCCAAGAAGCCGCGCATTCTACTGACCATTAAATTTATGTCAACGAAAAAAACACCTGCCCAAACTGTAAAAAATCCTCCCGTGAAAGCCGTGCAATCCAGGGCAAAAAAACCCGCTTCCGCGCACGTCGACACCCCTCCCGCCAAGTCGACCACTTCGTCGCCGGCCAAACCCCCGCGTCGCGGCCAGAAGGCCTTGCGCTGGCAAGACCCGTTCCTTGAACGCGAACGCGCCAAATACGGCCATGCCATGCCGAGCCGTGAGTTCATCCTGCAACTGGTCGTCGAGGCCACCGGGCCGGTGGACACCGATGAGCTCGCCATGCGCCTGGGCCTGGAAGCCGACGAGATGGATGCCTTCATGATCCGTTTGCGCGCCATGCAGCGCGATGCGCAGATCATGATCAACCGCCGCGGCGCGCTCTGTCTGCCGGAAAAGATCGAGGTGAAGAGCGGCCGCGTCGACGGCCACGCCGACGGTTTCGGCTTCTTCATCCCGGACGACAAGTCGGGCGACATGTTCCTGCATGAGAAAGAAATGCGCGGCCTGCTCCACGGTGACCGCGTGATGGTGCGCGAACATGGCCAGGACCGGCGCGGGCGCAAGGAAGGCAAGGTGGTGGAAATCCTGGAACGCGCCAATACCAATCTGGTCGGGCGTCTCTACCGGGAACGTGGTTATCAGTGGGTGGTGGCGGAGAACAAGCGCATCAGCCAGGACATCCTGGTGCCCGACCATCAGGATCTGGGCGCATCCAACGGTAACGTGGTGATGGTGGAAATCACCGAGCAGCCGACCAAACACGCGCCGCCGGTGGGCAAGGTCATCCAGGTGCTGGGCAACTATGCCGATCCCGGCATGGAAATCGAGATCGCCCTGCGTAAACACGATCTGCCCAACGAGTTCTCCAACGACGTCCTGGCGCAGGCCAAAAAGCTGCCCAAGGGTGTATTGAAAAAAGATCTCGGTGGTGACCGGGAAGACATCCGCAAATTGCCGCTGGTGACCATCGACGGCGAGGATGCCCGCGACTTCGACGATGCTGTGTATTGCCAGCCGGAAGGGCGCGGTTTCCGCCTCTGGGTGGCGATCGCCGATGTTTCCCACTATGTGCAGCCGGGTTCGCCGCTTGATGTGTCCGCGCTGGAACGCGGTACCTCGGTGTACTTCCCGCGCCGCGTGATCCCCATGCTGCCGGAGGAACTCTCCAACGGCCTGTGCTCGCTCAATCCCGAGGTGGATCGCCTGTGTATGGTGTGCGAGATGGAAATTTCCAGTTTCGGCAATATCAAGAAGCACCGTTTCTACCCGGCGGTGATGCACTCCAAGGCGCGCCTGACCTACAACCAGGTCTGGGATTGGCTGGCCGCCGGCCATGCTCCTGAAGACAAGGCCTGGGTGCTGCCGCATCTGCAAAATCTCTACAAACTGTTCAAGGTATTGCTGAAAGCGCGCGGCAAGCGTGGCGCCATCGACTTCGAGACGGTGGAAACCAAGATGCTGTTCGACGAGCACGACAAGATCGAACGCATCGTTGCCACCACTCGCAACGACGCACACCGGTTGATCGAGGAGTGCATGCTGGCGGCCAACGTCTGCGCCTCGGATTACCTGCAGAAGCGCAAGCACCCAGCGCTGTACCGGGTGCATGAAGGGCCGACGCCGGAGAAGCTGAAGGCCTTGCAGGAATTTCTCGCCGAATTCGGCTTCTTCATTACCGGCGGCGACGACCCGCACGCCAAGGATTACGCGGACCTGCTGCTCAAGCTAAAGGGCCGCCCGGACGAACAACTGCTGCAAACCGTGCTGCTGCGTTCACTGCGTCAGGCCGTCTACAGCCCCGAGAACGCCGGCCACTTTGGTCTGGCTTATGAGGCCTACACCCACTTCACCTCACCGATCCGCCGCTATCCCGACCTGCTGGTGCACCGCGCGATCAAGGCCTGCCTGAAAGGCGAGACCTACAACCCCGGCAGTTGGGAGGAGATCGGCGCCCAGTGCTCGAAGAACGAGCGCCGCGCCGACGATGCCACCCGCGACGTGGTTTCCTGGCTCAAGTGCTACTACATGCAGGACAAAATTGGCGAGGAGTTCGACGGCGTCATTTCCGCCGCGGTCAGCTTCGGCATGTTCGTTGCCTTGAACGAAGTGTTCGTGGAAGGCCTGGTGCACGTCACCGAACTGGGCCAGGACTACTTCCACTTTGACGCCGCACGCCACCAGATGCTGGGCGAGCGCACCGGCAAACGCTTCCGCCTGGGCGACAAGGTGCGCGTGAAAGTCGCGCGCGTCGATCTGGAAACCACCCGCATCGACTTCTCTCTGGTGGACAATGCCGCCCCCGCCGCGAGCAACGCGGCTCCGCAGAAGAAAGCCCGAAAGAAATGAGCCAACGAGTCCTGATTCACGGTTTCCATGCCGTTACCGCGCGCCTGCGCCACCACCCGGAAAGCATCCAGGTCATCTATATGGATGAAAGCCGGCGCGACCGCCGCGCCAAGGACCTGATCAAGGCCGCCGAGGATAAAAACGTGCGCGTGGTTATGGCCAACGGTGCGCGTGTCGATGAAATGGCGCGCGGCAAGTCGCAAGGCGTGGTGGCCCAGGCCAGCCAGATCGAGCTCGCCCGCGACCTCGACGAAGTGCTGGATGATCTGAGCGAACCGGCCCTGTTGATGGTGCTCGACGGCGTTACCGATCCGCACAATCTGGGCGCCTGCCTGCGTAGCGCGGATGCCTTCGGTGTGCATGCCGTGCTGGCGCCCAAGGACCATTCCGCCGGGCTTTCGGCCGTGGTCATGAAAGCCGCCAGCGGCGCCGCCGACTCGATACCGTACCTGACGGTCACCAATCTGGCGCGTACTTTGCGCGACCTGAAAGAACGCAACATCCTCATTATCGGCACCGACGACGAAGCGCCCGCCAGCCTGATGGATGCCGACTTCACCAGCGCCGCCGCCCTGGTACTGGGCGCGGAAGGTGCCGGTATGCGTCGCCTGACGCGGGAACATTGCGACGTGCTGGTCAGCATTCCCATGTTCGGCCAGGTGGAAAGCCTCAACGTCTCGGTTTCCGCCGGGGTGTGCCTGTATGAAGCCCGCCGGCAAAGGACGCTGGCGAGCAAGTAAGCAATGTAGGTCGGGTTAGGCGCGTCTTTTCGCGCCGTAACCCGACGATTGCAATGTCGGCTTCCCCCATGCGGGGACGATGACGCGATATAGCCGCAAACAGTATCTACAGACGAAATCATATGAACCGCAACGACCCCTGGAAACTCTTCAACAACGCGGAACTCCTGCATGGAGCTACCGAAATCGAACTGGCCCTCGACCGCCTCGCGGCGCGGATCAGCGATGCCCTCGCCGATACCTTTCCGGTTGCGCTCTGTGTGATGGGCGGCGGTGTGGTGTTCGCCGGCAAGCTGCTGCCGCGCCTGGGCTTTCCTTTGGAATTCGATTACCTGCACGCCACCCGCTACCGCGGCGGCACGCGCGGCGGTGAAATCGAATGGGCGGTGCTGCCGCGCATGGATTTGAGCGGCCGTTCCGTGCTGGTCATGGATGACATCCTTGACGAAGGCCATACCCTCGCCGCGGCCAAGCAGCGCTTGCTGGAACTGGGTGCCGTCGACGTGAAAATCGCCGTGCTGGCGGACAAGGAACTCGGCCGCGAGAAGCCCATTAGCGCCGATTTTGTCGGCTTGTCACTCCCCGACCGCTACGTGTTCGGCATGGGCATGGATGCCCACGGACTCTGGCGCAATCTGCCGGGAATCTATGCAATGAAGGAGCAATGATGCTGGCCATCATCGGCGGTACCGGGCTGACCAAGCTGCCCGGCCTTTCCATCACCCATCGACAAGTCATCCGCACTCCCTACGGTGAACCCTCCGGGCCGCTTACTTTCGGTGATCTCGACGGCCACCCCGTGGTTTTCCTGGCGCGCCACGGCTATGGCCACACCATTCCGCCACATTTGGTGAACTACCGCGCCAATATCTGGGCCCTGCATGCGCAGAAGGTCAGCCATGTGGTCTCCGTCGCCACCGTCGGCGGCATTCATGGCGACCTCGCGCCAGGCGGCCTGGCGGTGCCGGACCAGATCATCGACTACACCCACGGGCGCGAAACCACCTTTGCCGATTACGGCGACAAGCCGGTCACCCACCTGGATTTCACCTGGCCTTATTGCCCGGAAATGCGGCAACGCTGCATCTCCGCCCTGGAGAAGGCGGGCGAGGGCTTCATGGATGGCGGCGTCTACGCCAGCGTGCAGGGGCCTCGCCTGGAAACCAAGGCGGAGATCGATCGCCTGGCGAAAGATGGCGCCGACATGGTGGGCATGACCGGCATGCCGGAAGCCTATCTGGCGCGCGAAATCGGGCTCTGTTACGCGGCCGTGGCGGTCTCGGTGAACTGGGCGGCAGGACGCGGTGACAGTGCCGAGGGCATCTCGCCGGAAGTTATCGAGGCCACCCTGAGCGATGTCATGGGCCGTTTGCGCGGTGTGCTGATAAATCTCGCCTGCATGAGTTACGGCGATGAAATCCCGGCCAGCAACGGCGGCATCTGCGCGTTCTGAGATGGCGATTCGCGACATCCTGCGCATGGGCGATGCGCGCCTGCTGCGAGTGGCGGAGAAGGTGGGAGTCTTTGATACCCCGGAACTGCATGCTCTGGTGGCCGACCTTATCGAGACCATGCACGCCAACGACGGCGCCGGCCTGGCCGCGCCGCAGATCGGGGTGAATCTGCAAGTGGTGGTGTTTGGCGTGGAAAGCAACCCGCGTTATCCCGATGCCGAAGTGGTGCCGTTCACGGTATTGATCAATCCGGTCCTGACCGCCCTGTCGGAGGAAGTGGAGGAGGCCTGGGAAGGTTGCCTGTCTCTCCCCGGCCTGCGTGGCAAGGTGCCGCGCCACACTCAGCTTCGCTACAGTGGTTTCGATCAATTCGGGCAGGCCATTGCGCGCGAGGTGAGCGGCTTTCATGCGCGTGTGGTGCAACATGAAACCGACCACCTCTGGGGCATCCTCTATCCCCGGCGGATACGCGACCTGCGCAATTTCGGCTTCAGCGACGTGCTGGCGTCCGAGCGCGCGGACTGAACCAGAGTGGCTTCAAAAAATATTTCAAAAAAATCCTAAAGTTTTTTTAGCCATGACCGAAAACGGGGCAAGGCAAGGAAGTTCATCCAAGCCTCGGAGGCAGAAGCCCTCCCTCAATCGACCCTAGAAAAGGAGTTTCATCATGGCAATCGGCGACATCGGCCTCACCTCATCAATGCGTTCCAACTTGATGGGCCTGCAGAACACTTCAAGACTGCTGGCAAGTACCGAGGAACGTCTTTCCAGTGGCAAGCGCGTCAATACCGCGGTGGACAATCCCGCCAACTTTTTCGCGGCGCAAGGCCACAACACCCGCGCCAACCTGCTGTCCGGCCTCAAAGACAACATCAGTGAAGCCATTCAGACGGTGAAATCGGCGGATTCCGGCATCAAGGGTGTGCTTTCCACCATTGAAGCCCTGCGCGGTATCGTCACCCAGGCGCGTTCCGCCATCAACGACACGGTCAATAGCGGCACGGTCCTGGGGGGTAGCGCGACTGGGGGCTCAAGCGGCCTGACCGGGCAGTACAACCGTCTGGTCGAGCAGTTGAACAACTTGGTAAGTGACTCCAGCTACAAGGGCACCAACTTCCTCACCAGCGGCAGCGTGACGTTGACGGTGAACTTGAACGAGAATGCCACCACCAAGATTGTGATGTCCGGTTTCAACTCCGGCGCCAGCGGTCTGGCTATTTCCGGCGGTGGCGGTTCTTTGACCGTTGCCGGAACAAGCGGCAACCTCACTTCAGGTGATCTCGAAACCGCATCTGGACTGAACTCGATCGAGGCTACGCTGAATACAGCGATCTCGACTTTGCAAACCAAGGCTTCCGAGCTTGCGGCCAACCTCAACACGTTGACGACCAGGCAGAGCTTCATTACCGACATGGTGAACACCTTGACGGTCGGTGCGACCAAGTTGACTGAAGCCGACACCAATGAGGAAGGTGCGAATCTGCTCTCACTGCAAACCAAGCAATCGTTGGGTACCACTGCGTTGAGTATCTCGAACCAGGCGCAACAATCGATCTTGAGATTGTTCTAATCCAATGATGCTCGGTAACTTAGCTCGCGTGAGCTTGAGGGCTCACGCGGGAGGAGGGTGAAATGGTCACTGAAATCTCAGGGGCTGGAGTCAGTCACTCGGTAGCTAGTCAAACTGGTACAACGGCCGCGCAACGGTCTGTTGGGACGGTTCGTCCGGATGATGCGGGGTTGCCGCAGCCCGAAGTTTCGCGCGACAAGCAGTCGGCGACCTCCGTGCAAGTGGCGGGTGCCTATGCACAGTTGCGCGTTCGCCAGGATGCGCTGAACAAGGCTGCGTCAGTGGTGCGCGAAGTGAGCGACACGGTTGGGCAAGCGGGTCAATTGCTGGGGAAGGTCGAGAAGAATCTGGGCGAAATCGTGAAAATGTATCCGCCCTATCCGATCGACAATCCACAAAGAATTTCCCTGCTCAACGAAATTTCTGGTCTGCGCAAGGAGATCGAAGGTCTGACTTTTCCGCCGGCGGCTGCCGTCGACGCGGTCGGTCATCTGTTTGCGAATCAGACGGATACGACCGCCAAGGGAGATGCCACCACCGCCAAGCCGGATGCGTCCCTCGCCGCCGTCAAGGATCAGCCTTGGGACTTGCCCAAGCTTGATCCACGCACGGCGAGCGATGCGGAAGTCAGCAAAGCGCTCGACCAGGTCAAAACCAGGATGTCATCCCTGGAGGACTTGCAAACCAGGTTGTGGAAAGACGTCGACAATTTCGTGAAACAGGCGAAATCGCCCGAAGCGCAGAGTCAGGCGGTCGGTATCCGTGATCGGCTTGCCGATCTCGGTAATCTCGGCATCGGCAGCAACGCGCGCCAGTTGGATCAGGCTGTAGAGTCGAAGTAACGGAGTGGTAGGGCAGCATGCCTCTTAAACTTGATTTGCGGCCCCACGAGAAGTTGTTTCTCGGCGGGGCCGTTCTCGTTAATGGCGACAACCGATGCCAGTTGACGGTATTGAATGATGTTCCGGTGCTGCGCGAGAAGGACATCCTCAAAGAGACGGATGCCGACACGCCTTGCAAACGGATCTATCTGGCGGTGCAGATGATGTACATGGATGCGCCCAGTCTGGCGCGCTACCACCAGTATTACTGGGAGCAAGTGAAGGCCGTGATCCAGGTGGCGCCCAGCACCACGGAGTTGATCGGCAAGGTGAGCGATCTTGTGCTGGATGGCTTGTATTACCAGGCGCTGAAAGCGGCACGTGAATTGATTAATTACGAACAGGAGTTGCTCAGCAATGCCCGCAAACCCGCTTGATGCCTACCGTAGCGTGGAAAAAGCCACGTTGTCGCAACGTGATCTCGAAGCGACCGTATTGACCAAGGCGGCGCAGCAATTGCAGCAGCTCAAGGATAACTGGACACGCGAGGACCACGACGCGCAACTCGAAGACGCGCTCAGCTACAACCAGCGTGTCTGGACCTTCTTCCAGGCCGAGTTATCGGTGGAGGACAACCCGTTGCCCGAGGAAATCAGGCGTAATCTGCTGGCCCTCAGCCTATTTGTGGATCGCCGTTCCTTCGACGTTCTGGCCTACCCGGCTCCCGAGAAGCTCGATATTCTCATCAGCATCAACAACAACGTCGCGGCGGGATTGCGCGGCGAAGCCGGCTGAGGTAAACCGCCCGCAAGTTCAACCACTTCGCACCTGGCCGCCAGATGTTCAATGACAAATCGATACTGGTGACCGGCGGAACCGGTTCCTTCGGCAAGCTTTATATCCGCACCCTGCTTGCGCGTTATCAGCCGCGCCGCCTCATCGTCTATTCCCGCGACGAACTCAAGCAATTCGACATGCAGCAGGAATTCAACGCGACCTGCATGCGTTATTTCATCGGTGATGTGCGCGACGGCGAGCGCTTGAGTCAGGCGATGAAAGGGGTCGATTACGTCATCCACGCGGCCGCCTTGAAGCAGGTGCCCGCCGCCGAATACAACCCGATGGAGTGCATCAAGACCAACATCCACGGGGCGGAGAATGTCATCAAGGCGGCCCTGGCCAACAACGTCGACAAGGTCATCGCCCTGTCCACCGACAAAGCTGCTAACCCCATCAATCTGTATGGCGCCACCAAGCTCGCCTCCGACAAATTGTTCGTCGCCGCCAACAACATGGCCGGCGGCGGGCGCACCCGCTTCGCCGCAGTGCGCTATGGCAACGTGGTCGGCTCACGTGGCTCCGTGGTGCCGTTCTTCGCCAAGCTCATCGCTGACGGGGTGGACAGCCTGCCCATCACCGATCCGCGCATGACCCGTTTCTGGATCACGCTGCAAGAGGGCGTGGATTTCGTGCTGAAGAATTTTCAGCGCATGCGCGGTGGTGAAATCTTCGTGCCGCGCATCCCCTCCATCCGCATCACCGATCTGGCCGCCGCCATGGCGCCTGATCTGGCCACGCATGTGGTCGGCATCCGCCCCGGTGAGAAACTGCACGAAATCATGTGTCCGTCGGACGATTCCCATCTCACGCTGGAGTTTGCCAACCACTTCGTGATCCAGCCTTCCATCCGGTTCTACGGGCTGGAAATCGACTACCGCCACAACGGCCTGGGCGAGGAGGGGGACTCGGTACCGCAAGGCTTCGAGTACAACTCGGGCAGCAACCCGCATTTTCTCGACGCCGAAGGGATACGCCAGTTCAACCTGCGGGCAGGCGAGTGATTTCGCGTGTGATTCCACGTGTGATTCCTTATGGCCGCCAGGACATCCGGGGTGAGGATATGGCCGCCGTCGCGGCGGTATTGCATTCCGACTGGCTGACCCAGGGGCCGGCGGTTCCCCGCTTCGAGGAAGCCGTCGCCGCACGCTGCGGCGCCCGCCACGCGGTTGCCGCGAACAGCGCCACTTCCGCGCTGCACCTCGCCTGCATGTCGCTCGATCTTGGTCCGGGCGACCACCTCTGGACCACCCCCAATACCTTTGTCGCCTCCGCCAACTGTGGCCGCTACTGTGGCGCCACGGTGGATTTCGTCGACATCGACCGCGACAGCCTCAACCTTGATCCCGCCGCCCTGGCAGCGAAGCTGGAGCGGGCGGGCAAGGCCGGAAAGCTGCCCAAGGTTGTGGTCGCGGTGGATTTCGCCGGCCAGAGTTGCGACATGGCGGCCATCCGCGCACTCGCCGACCGCTACGGTTTTCGCGTCATCGAGGATGCTTCCCACGCCATCGGCGGCCGCTACCAAGCACGGCCCATCGGCGCTGGCCGCTACGCCGACATCACCGTGTTCAGCTTCCACCCGGTCAAGATCATCACCACCGGCGAAGGCGGCATGGCCTTGTGCAACGACGCCGCGCTGGCCGACCACATGGCGCGTCTGCGCAGCCACGGCATTTGCCGCGACGCGGCGATCCAGGCCGCCGAAGGCCCCTGGTATTACGAACAAACCGAACTCGGCTTCAATTACCGCATGACCGACATGCAGGCCGCGCTCGGCCTCTCGCAACTGGCGCGCCTGGACGAGTATGTGGCCGCGCGCCGCCGCCTGGCCGACCGCTATGACCACCTGCTCGCCGGCCTGCCGCTGAGAACGCCCTGGCGCGACCTTCAGGCCGACTCGGCCTGGCATCTCTACGTCATTCGCCTGGAGGACGCCGTTTTGGCAAAACCCGGCCGCCGCGCCGTGTTCGAGCACCTGCGCGCGGCCGGCATCGGCGTCAATGTTCATTACATCCCTGTGCACCTGCAACCGGATTACCGTCGCCTCGGCTTCGCTCGCGGCGATTACCCGGTCGCCGAGGACTACTACGCCCGCACCATCACCCTGCCGCTCCATCCCGGCCTGAGCGATGCCGACCAGGATCGGGTGGTCGCCGAACTGCGGGAGGCCCTGGCATGAAACTCTGCGTCATTCCCGCGCGTGGCGGCAGCAAACGCATTCCGCGCAAGAACATCAGGATGTTCGCCGGCCGCCCCATGTTGGCGCACTCCATCCAGGCGGCGCGCGCCAGCGGCCTGTTCGACCATATCGTCGTTTCCACCGAGGACGAGCGCATCGCTGAAGTGGCCATGGCGAATGGCGCCGAGGTTCCCTTCCTGCGTCCCCGTGCGTTGGCCGATGACCACACCGGAACCGACGCCGTGGTGCGCCACGCCATCGCCTGGTTCCAGGCAGCCGGGAAGCCGGTGAGCCACACCTGCTGCATCTATGCCACCGCGCCCTTCCTGCGCGCCGGCGATATCCGCGCGGGTTACGAAAAACTCATCACTTCCGGCAAGTCCTTCGTGTTTTCAGCCACCCGTTATGTGTTTCCAATCCAGCGGGCAATCCGGCTCAACGCAAACGGCGAGGTGGAAGCCCTGTTCCCGGAACACCTTTTCTCCCGTTCGCAGGACCTCGAACCCGCCTACCACGACGCGGGCCAGTTCTACTGGGGCACGGCGCAGGCGTATCTGGACGAGATGGTCATCTTCTCTCCCGCTTCCCTGATCGTCGAGTTGCCGCATTACCGGGTGCAGGACATCGACACCGAGGACGACTGGGCATCCGCCGAGCTGATGCATGCCCTGCTGCGGGAGCGGGAAAAGCGCCAGGAGGGAGACCAGCCGTGAACGAGACGATCGCCGATGCGCCCTCGCGCGCGATCTGGGACGCACTCTATACGGAGGAGAACTACGCGCCCATCGCCCCCTACACCGACATCATCGCTTTCCTGGCGCGATCCTTCACCCGCGACGGCCACGGCCGCAAGGTGCTGGAAATCGGCTGCGGCACCGGGCAGAACCTGCTGTTCGCCGCGTGGAGCATGGGCTTCGAGGTGTACGGCGTGGATTACTCGGAAACCGCCATCGCGCGCGCGCGCGCGCTGTTCCAGGCCAGAGGCCTGGGCTACGGTGCGCTCGAAGTCACCGATGCCGCGCATCTCGCGCATCCCGACGGCTGTTTCGATGCAGTGTTCGAGCGCGGCGCCCTGCAACACAACCGCCTCGAAGCGGTACGCGGCATTGTCGCGGAGATGCGGCGCGTGCTGAAGCCGGGCGGCGTGATCTGTTGCAGCCTGGCGGCGGAAGGACATTTCCTGTTTGGTCAGGGAGAGCATCTTGGGAGCGGTGATTTCTTCAACGGTGAGCATGACGGCACCCGCCATTTCTTCTCCCGCCGCGACATCCTCGACCTCTTCGCCGATTTCGAGCTTTCCCGCTGGATGCTGCACAGCCGCCAGGATGTCGTGGGCAACCGCATGGTCGAGCAATACCACGTCGTCGAGGCAAGGAAGCCGACATGAGCGCCACCCCACCGCGCGGCGGTATCGACACCGCCCTGCTGCGCCGCCTGTATCAGGAAAAACGCAATATTCTGGAGTACCTGCGTGGCGCGGAAGGCCGTAACGATGCGTTCGCCATCAGGGCGTCCTACGACATGCAGGCGGGCAGTTACACCGAGGCGATTAAGGACCCGGTGCTCGCGCGCGCCAATCTTGCCGCGACCGCCGAGCTCGCCCGCATCCTGGACGCTTACTCGCCGCATCGGATACTCCATGTGGGCACCGGCGAGGCCATCACCCTTTCGCATGTGGTCAAGCAGATGCGGAACCAGCCGGCGCATTGCCACGGGCTCGACCTGTCCTTGTCCCGCCTGCTGGTGGGGCAGCGCAATCTCGTCGATTGGGCGGTGCCCGAGATTCGCCTGTTTCTCGCCGAAATGAGCACCCTGCCGATACGGGACAACGCCTTCGAGGTGGTTTTCTCCAGCCATTCTCTGGAGCCGAATGGCGGCAAGGAAGCGGAACTGCTCGCCGAAATCTATCGCGTTTGCGGCGGCCATATCGTGCTCCGCGAGCCTTCCCACGAACTCGGTAACGCGGCGACGCGCGCCCATATCGAGCACCATGGTTATGTGAAGGGGCTGGCCGACGAATTGCGCAAGCTGGGGGCGGAAATCATCGAGCATCGCCTTTGGGAGCCCAACGAAAACCCGAACAACCAGGCGGCTTTGATCATTGCCCGCAAGCCGGGCGCCACGGCGGTTGCATGGCCGGAGGGGCATCCCTACGTCTCGCCGATTTCCGGCGGGCCGTTGCAGGTTTCGCGGGATGCCTATTTCTGCCCGACCGACGGCCTGGTCTTCCCGATCCTGGCCGGCATTCCCTGCCTGCTGCCGGAGAACGGCATCTTTTCTTCCCGATACCCGGAACTGGTTGCCCGCCTGGCCGACGCGCCGGGTTTGGTCGCGGGCAGGTGCGCGGAACCCGATTCCGGCCGCTGATGCGTTCGCCTTATCCCGAACTGGCCCGTGAAATCGCCCAGGGATTCGCGCGCGAATACGCGGTGCTGTTCGGCCGGGCGCGGGACGCCTTGACGGCCCTCCTGGAAGTGGCCGGCGCGCGCGGGCCGTTGTTGATCCCCTCGAACATCTGTCCGGAGGTTTATCTCGCCCTGGTCGCGGCGGGGCATCACCCCACCCTGGTTGCCGTATCCGCCACCACCGGGCTTCCCGACGACAAGGCGTTCGCCGCCGCCATGCGTGGCTACGGCCGCCCCGGCGCGGTGATGCCCACGCATCTGTATGGTCAGGTTCAGCCCTACCCGGAAACGCGCGCGGCGGCGCGGGAAAAAGGCTGGCTCATCGTGGAAAACGACAGCCTGGCGACCGGGCATCGCGCGCTGGGCATGCCTTCGCAATTCGCCGCCGATGCACCAGCCGTGGTCAGCTTCGGCACCGGGAAAACCATTGCGGCGGGTGTGGGCGGCGCGCTGTTGACCAATGACGCGCGGTTGGCTGGAGAACTGGCCGCCATCGTTGCCACTTACCCTCCCGCCTGCGAAGCGGACGCGGAGGAAGCCATGCGCCTGGGCTGGGTCAGACGCGCCAAGCGCGGCGACATGGCGACGCGCCTTGACTGTGAAAACGCCTTGCTCCAGTCCGCTCATTCTCATCGCTTTGCCTTCCCGGCGCGGGCGGAAGCCCCTTTGCGCCATGCACTGGAGAGCTTGCCGGAAGACATCGCCCGACGCCGGGAGACCGCGCTGAACTGGCGCGCGGCGCTGCAAGCGGTGGGCGACCCGGTCGAGTTTCCCGAGATCGAACAGGTCGCGCCCTGGCGTTTGATCGGGCGGGTGGCGACCCATCGTGACCTGGTTCTGGAAAAGCTGCGCGCCGCCGGAATCGACGCCGGGGACAACTACCCGGCGCTGGATACCTTCTTTCCGCGCCATGCCACCTATGCGCCCAGCAGCGTGGCGGCGACTGCCCGAGATTGGCAGGCGACGGTGCTCAACCTGTGGTTGACGCCGGATTACCCCCCGCAACGCATCCGCCAGGCTGCTGAGCTGATCGCGGCGGCGGTGGCGGGCGCGTGATGCCGGCGCCGACCGCCAACCTGCCGCATCTCGTCGCGCGGCTGGATGCGACCAGTGACAGCGGCATGGCCCATGCCATCCGGGTGGACGCCATCCTGCGCGAGATCGCCCGGCCGCATCGCCTGACCGTGATCGGCCGGGGCGAGCCGCTGGCGCGGTTTTTCCCCGATGCCGCGCGCCTCGATCCCGATGCCGTAGAGGCGGGCCGGCCCTGGGAGTCGGGGCTGGCGGCGCTGCGTCCGGATCTGCTGCTGATTGACCTGCCGCGCGCGCTGGCCGTGCGCTGGAACGAGCTGCGCGCGGCCTATGCTGGAAAAATCGCGCTGATCGACGATTGGGGCGGCGCGGTCGATGCCGATCTCATCATCAACGGCACCGTGCTCGACGCTTACCACCAATACCCCGCCGCGCGCGCCGGCGCCACGATCCTCACCGGCCCCCGCCACGCCTTGCTGCGCCCGGTGTTCCAGCATTGCCGCTGGCGGGAGCCGGCCAGGGAAAATCTGGTGGTGGTCGTCGGCGGTGGCGAGCGCGCCGCCGACTGGGCCGACTTTCTCGCCCGGCAGACGCCCTGGCCCGCCATTCCGGTCACCCTGGTGGTGGGGGCCGCGTTCCCGAGGTTGCCGGAACTGGCCGCGCTGGCGGCATCCGCAAACCTCACGCTAAGGGTCGGCATCCCGGGCCACGAATTGGCCGGGCTGCTGGCACAAGCCGGCCTGGCGCTGACGACGGGCGGGATGATCGTCTACGAGTGTCTGGCTCTGGGGACGCCGCTGCTGTTCTTCCCGCAGTTGCACGATCTGCTTCCCGAGGCGGAATGGTTCGCGGCGCGCGGCATCGGGCACTCTCTGGGCTATGAAGGCGGTTTCGATGCCGAATTAGTGCGCGCCGAAGTGGCGGCCCTGCTCGCGGATGCCGCCGCGCGCCAGGCCATGTCAAAGCGGCAGCGCGCACTGATCGACGGCCTCGGCGCGAGCCGGGCGGCCACCGCCATCGAGGCCCTGCTCGACCTGGCCGAAGCCGGGGTACGCGCATGAATCACGCCCGTTGTTGCGCCATCATGCAACCGACCTTTTTCCCCTGGGCCGGGTATTTCAACTTGATCAGCCAGGCCGACGATTTCGTGTTTCTCGACAACGTACAGTTGGAAAAACAGTCCTGGCAGACGCGCAATCGCGTGCTCGCCCAGGGCCGGGAACAAGCCATCATCGCGCCGATCGAGAACCGGGGCTTGGAGCAGACCATCGCGGAAACCCGGCTGCACGATCCCCGGCGGCATTTCGCCAAGCTCGCCCGGCAACTGGCCCAGTCCTATGCCCGCCACCCGTTCGGCGAGGCGCTGTTGGGCCGGTTGTTGCCGGTACTGGAAAATCCCCCGGAAATGCTGGGCGAATTCAATATCGAGCTGATCCAGCGGCTGTCCGGCTGGCTCGGCCTGCACCCGGCCTTCCAGCGCGCCAGCCGGCTCGACGCGCCGGGCACGCGCAGCGAACGCTTGGCGGCCATCTGCCGAACGCTGCATTGCCGGTGCTATCTTTCGCCGCCCGGGTCACGGGATTATCTGATGGCGGATGGTTTTCCCGAGTTTGGCGCCGAGTTTGGCAACCTCGAACTCGTGTTTCAGAATTACCATCCCGCGCCATACCGGCAATTCGGCAATTGCGGCCCCTTTGTCTCCCATCTCTGCATCATCGACGTCGTCGCCAATCTGGGTTGGGAACAGGCCGCCCTCTATGTAAGGCAGAGTTCGACATGACGCCGCAAATCAAAATCGCCGACAGGCTCATCGCACCGGGCGAGCCGCCCTACATCGTCGCGGAGATGTCGGCCAATCACCTGGGCGACCTGGAACGCGCCTTCGCCATTCTGGAAGCCGCCAAGGCGGCCGGCGTGGACGCGGTGAAAATGCAGACCTACACCGCCGACACCATCACCCTGGATCATGACAGCCCGGAATTCGTCATCCACGGCGGCCTCTGGGACGGCCGCAGCCTGCATGACCTCTACCAGGAGGCGCACACCCCGTGGGATTGGCATGAACCCCTGTTCGCGAAGGCGCGGCAACTCGGCCTCACCCTGTTCAGCTCACCCTTCGACGCCAGCGCCATCGACCTGCTGGAAACGCTGGATGCGCCCGCCTACAAGATCGCCTCGTTCGAGCTGGTGGACATCCCCCTGATCCAGCGCGCCGCCGCCACCGGCAAACCGCTGATCATGTCCACCGGCATGGCCGACCTGGGCGAGATCGAGACCGCCGTGCGCGCCGCGCGCGACGCCGGTTGCGACGACCTGCTGCTGCTGCATTGCGTCAGCGGCTACCCGACGCCCGTGGAAGACAGCAACCTCCTCACCCTGCCGCATCTCGCCGCCACCTTTGCCTGTCCAGTCGGCCTCTCCGACCACACCCCCGGCAGCGCCGTCGCCGTCGCGGCGGTGACGCTGGGCGCGGTGATGGTGGAAAAACACTTCACCCTGCGCCGTGCCGACGGCGGCCCCGATGCCGCTTTTTCCCTGGAACCCGAGGAACTTGCCGCCCTGGCGCGAGATTGCCGCGCCGCCCACGCGGCACTCGGCCGGGTCAGCTACGAGCGCGCCCCCAGCGAGGAACGCAGCGCCGCTTTCCGCCGCTCCCTCTACGTGGCGCGGCCGATCCGCGCGGGCGAAACGCTGACCCTGGACAACATCCGTTCGGTGCGCCCCGCCAACGGCCTGGCGCCCAAGCATCTGCCGGAAGTGCTGGGACGCCGCGCCCGCGTCGATCTGGCCGCCGGCACGCCGCTGGCCTGGCGCCACCTGGAGTGACTATGAAACGGCCCCCACGCTCACTTCGTTCGCTGCCCCCCGGGGGGGCGTGTCAGTACCTTGGGACGGCCTGGCGGTACTGACATGGCGCGTATCGTCGTGATCGACTACGGCATGGGCAACCTGAGTTCGGTGTGCAACGCTCTCGCCGCCGCCGGCGCCACACCGTTGCGGACGCGCCATCCCGAGGAACTGGCGACGGCCGACGCCATCATCCTGCCCGGCGTCGGCGCCTTCGCCGCCGGCATGGAAAACCTGCGCGCCGGCGGCTTCCTCCCCGCCCTGCGCGAGGCCGTGCTGGAACAGGGCAAGCCCTTCCTGGGCATCTGCCTGGGCATGCAGTTGCTGGCCGACAGCGGCAGCGAACACGGCCACAGCGCCGGCCTGGGCTTGATCCCCGGCCGGGTCGAGCGCCTGGCCCCACCGCCAGACGGTGATTTCCGGCTGCCGCACATCGGCTGGAACGATCTCGCCATCCGCCGCCATGACGGCCTTTATGCCGACCTCCCCGACGGCGAAAACTTCTACTTCGTGCACAGCTACGTTTTTGTCGCCGACGACCCCGGCGTCGTCAGCTCCACCTGCGAACACGGCGTCGAATTCACCGCCAGTCTGGAAGCCGGCAACATCAGCGCGGTGCAATTCCACCCGGAAAAAAGCCACCGCGCCGGGCTGAAACTGCTGAGCAACTGGCTGAGCCGGGTGGGCAAGGCATGAGTGGCGCAACCTGTAGCGCC
The DNA here is from genome assembly GCA_028714875.1 of Gallionellaceae bacterium. GTDB lineage: Bacteria > Pseudomonadota > Gammaproteobacteria > Burkholderiales > Thiobacillaceae > PFJX01. The sequence goes on along the minus strand of JAQTLN010000014.1, from coordinate 65,506 downwards.
GGCATCCCCGCCGGCTTCGTAGGGCTGAACAAAACTGCCGGCAAGGATTACCGAAGGGTAGGGGCTTCATCAGCCGGCGCTACATCGCCATGCTGAAAAAACGCCTGATTCCCGTCCTGCTCCTGCAAAACGGCCAGCTCGTGCGCAGCGAGAAATTCACCCTCCATCAGGTGATCGGCAACCCCATCCACGAAGTCGAGCGTTTCAATCATTGGAGCGTCGACGAGCTGATCTACCTGGACATCAGCCGCGACGACCATTACGACCTGCGCCGCGACGACAAGAAAGTGCGCGGCCTGTCCTCGTCCCTGGAAATTCTCACCGAGGTGAGCAAAACCTGTTTCATGCCGCTCACCTGGGGTGGGCGCATCCGTTCGCTGGAACAGATGCAGGCGATCTTCGCCGCCGGCGCCGACAAGATCACCCTCAACACCCAGGCCTGGCGCGAACCGGCGCTGATTACGGAAGCCGCGCGCCGCTACGGCAGCCAGGCCGTGGTGGTGAGCATCGACGCGCGCCGCCATCCCGACGGCCGCCTCGAAGTCTGTGTCGAGGGTGGCCGCGAAGCGACCGGCATGGCGCCCGAAGATTGGGCGAGAAAGGTGGAAGCGCTGGGCGCCGGAGAGATCCTGCTGCAAAGCATCGACCGGGACGGCACGGCACGCGGCTACGACCTCGACCTGATCCAGCGCGTCGCCGCCGCCACCCGCATTCCGGTCATCGCCCTGGGCGGTGTCGGCGACTTCATGCACTACGCCAAAGGCATCGAAGCCGGCGCCTCGGCGGTTGCGGCGGCCAACCTCTGGCACTTCAAGGAACTCGCCGACCGGGGCGGCAAGCGGGCGCTGGCGCGGGCCGGGGTGGCGGTGAGAATGTGATACCCGAAATCATTTTGCCAAGGCGTACGGCACGGCGTACGCTCAGCCCCGCCAACCCAAGGAATCAAGGACATGAATACGCTCACCGCCAGCGAGGCACGCACGAAGTTGTACCGGCTCATCGATGAAACGGCGCTGAGTCATGAACCTGTGGTGATCTCCGGAAAAAGAAACAATGCGGTTCTGCTTTCGCAGGAAGACTGGAGTGCAATCCAGGAAACCTTGTTTCTGCTTTCCATTCCCGGAATGCGGGAGTCGATTCGGGAAGGCCTCGCCACGCCGCCGGAACAATGCGGTAAGGAACTCGACTGGTGAATTGGCAACTGGTCTACACCAGGGCGGCCGAGAAGGACGCCCGCAAACTGGCCGCCGCCGGATTGAAGGACAAAGCGAAGTCCTTGCTTGCCATCATCAAGGAAAACCCATTCCAGAATCCCCCGCCTTACGAGAAGCTGGTCGGCGATCTGGTCGGAGCCTGTTCGCGAAGGATCAATATCCAGCACCGGCTGGTTTATCAGGTTATGGAAGCGCGGCACATCGTCAAAATATTGCGCATGTGGTCGCACTATGAATAGAGCAACGGTGGAAACCTCCGCCCGTTTGAGCGTTTTCACTATGCGGCTGCCGAGCGCTTCGGCCCGCAAGTGGGCCTCCTACGACGATTGCGGCGGTAGCACATCACGAAACCAGTTCCATAAGCCACTATCGCCGATATATAGGCGATCAGTGAGACCTGCCCGCCTTGCGGGAGGCGGCCCGCTACGAATTACATGGTGCCAAGTAACAATACGGTTCCGCGCTTGCGGGAAGACTGAGGCGCAATTCAGGAAATCTTGTTTCTGCTTTCCATACCGGGAATGTGGGAGTCGATCCGGGAAAGTTTCGTTACGCCGCCGGAACAAAGCGGCAAGGAACTCGGCTGGTGTGTTGGCAACTGATCTACACCAGGCAAGCGGAGAGGATGTCGGTAAATCTGACTGCCGTTGGGTTGAAAAACAAAGCGCAATCCTTGCATGCCATCATAGGGAAATATTAATACCAGAATTCCCCGTCTAAAAAAAGCCATTAGGCCATGTGGCCGGGACTGCTCACAATGATACTATTTATTTATGGATTTATTGAAAATGAAGCTCGAATCTGTTGGTTTGAAAAGATCTAATTTGCTTACGGAAAAGTGGGTTCAGGATCAAATTGCAGATGAGCCTTCACTTCTCGGTCTCGGTGATCTTGTCCTTAAAGACAAGGAGCGGATTCAGCCAAGTGCAGGCCGACTTGATTTGTTGCTACAAGATCCTGAGACGCTCAAACGTTACGAGGTTGAAATTTAGTTGGGCGCGACGGATGAAAGCCATATCATTCGGACAATTGAATACTGGGACATCGAAAGAAAAAGGTATCCACAATATGAGCATGCCGCTGTTATAATTGCGGAAGAGATAACCTCTCGTTTTTTGAATGTTATTCAGTTGTTCAATGGCGCCATTCCGCTTGTAGCATTAAAAATGACGGCTTATAAAGTTGGTGATCAGCACGCACTTACTTTTGTAAAGGTGCTTGATGAAATGACTTATGGCCTAGTCGATGAAGATGAGCCTCTAGCGGAACCTACTGACCGAGCATTTTGGGAAACAAAACGTGGAACTAAGAAAATATTGGCTCTTACCGATGACTTATTGAAGTTGGTTAATGAGGTTGAGCCGAAAGCTACGCTTAGATACAATAAACATTACATTGGTCTTGGTATCGCTGGTGCTCCACTGAATTTTATTATGTTTATGCCAAGAAAGGCGCATGTTCTGATGTCAATCAAGTTGCCTAAAACAAAGGTAAGCGATGATCAACTTGAGGATGTAGGAATTGAAACTTTATCGTATGATACGCAGTGGCACCAATATAGAGCAAGAATTGACTCGGCGGTAGAAGGAAAACAACGAGATGTATTGCTGACGCTAGCTCGCCAATCGTTTGAAAATTTTGGTAAGCGGATGTAATTAAGGATTCTCTGTACGGCATGCCCATCTTTTCTGGTCATTCCTCGATTTATATTAATTTTGGCGGTCAACTTTCGGGGTGAAGTGGGTTTGCTTAATGTTTCATAACAATGGCGGGTAGACCCAATGCCGTTAAGTTATGCCGAGGGCCGCTGATTTTGCGTTACTCAAGTACTGTTTTTTTTATCGAGTCACGATCGCCGATCTCTATGAAAATCGCTAACTTAACGGCATTGGAGGTGGATCATGGTTTTTTTAGGGGTAATTGAATGTTATTTCAGTCGCTACGCTCAATTGGCGGTTAAATGGAGCGTGCGAAATGCCAGTTCACTTTATGGTTGACGTTTCGCGCGTTCCAGCTTGATCATGGATGTATGGGCGCCTTGTAATTAGGAGTATGCGTATGCCTACGATTTCGATGTTTTACGGCATTCTGATTTTGATGTATTTCTATGACAACAAAAAACACAATTGCCCTCACATACATGCGGAATACGCAGAGTTTGAGGCATCAATTTCTATTGGGGACGGCACCGTTCTCAGTGGTAATCTGCCAAGCCCGAAGCTAAAGTTGGTTCAAGCATGGATTGAAATCCACCGCGAGGATTTGCTTGCCAACTGGAAGTTGGCGGTAAATGGCGAATCAGTTTTCAAGATTGACCCACTACGCTAGGATAATAGTCATGGACACCATTATAAAAGTAGTTCCGCTTGATGATTACCGTGTTGAGATTGTCACAAGTAGTGGCGTTTCTGGTGTATTTGATGTTAAGCCTTATCTGGGTGGAAGCGCCTTTCACGAGTTGCGCAATCAAAGCTATTTCTCGTTGGTACGCCCGGCGCATCATGGTATTGCTTGGCCAAATGAACAAGACTTTAGTTCTGACACTATTGTTTTTGATATTCAAAATGCCAAAAATGCCGTTCAGGCGGGAAGTCCGGAAAGCGCGCTTTCCAAGCAATAACCGCGATGCGGTTTCCGTTGGGCGACCTTGGTCGTGGCCTACGCATCCAGCCAAACAATAGGAGACTCAATTGACCATCCGCTACTGCACCCAATGCGTTTATCCCAGCAGTTCCGCCGCGCCTCTGACTTTCGACGAACACGGCGTCTGTTCCGGCTGCCGGGTGGCGGCGCAGGTCGAGACCATCGACTGGTCGGAGCGGCGCGCGATGATGGAGGAACTGGTGGACCAGTACCGCAACCCGGACGGCTATGACGTGTTGATTCCCGTGGGGGGCGGCAAGGACAGTTATTTCCAGACCCACTTCGCTATCAAGGAACTCAAGCTGCGGCCGCTGCTGGTGACTTACCACGGCAACAACTTCCTGCCGGAGGGCGAGGCCAATCTCCAGCGCATGCGCGAGGAGTTCGACGCCGACCACATCATCTTTCGGCCCAGCCAGGATGTGTTGGTGCGCATGAACCGCCTGGGTTTCACCCTGCACGGCGACATGAACTGGCACAACCACTGCGGCATCAAGACCTATCCGATCCAGATGGCGGTGCGCTACAAGATTCCGCTAATTCTCTGGGGCGAATATGGCTGGATGGATCTGGGCGGCATGTTCTCCTACAACGACTTCGCCGAGTTCACCGCCAAGACGCGGGTGGAGCACGACCTGCACGGTTTCGACTGGCATGATTTCACCGACGCCGGCCTGGAGCGCCTGGGCCGCTCCGAGTTGAAGCAGGGCATCACTCCGCGCGATCTGCACTGGGCGCAATACCCCAGCGACGACGAGATCGACGATTTGGGGGTGCGCGGCATCTACCTGGGTTTCTACGATGCCTGGGACGGCAACCGCAACGCCCGGCTGTCCGAGGAGTTGTACCACTGGGAGCCGGCGCGGCAGCCGTTCGAGCGCACCTATCGCACCATCTCCAACCTGGACGACATGCACGAGAACGGCATCCACGACTACATGAAGTTCATCAAGTTCGGCTATGGCCGCGCCAGCGACCACTCCTGCAAGGACATCCGCCTCGGGCTGATGACGCGCGAGCGGGGGATCGAAATGGTGCGCAAGTACGACCACGTCAAACCGCGCCGCGATCTGGAGCGCTGGCTGGTCTATGTGGGCATGAGCGAAGCCGAGTTCGACGCCATTGCCGATACCTTCCGCGACCCGCGCGTGTGGCGCATCGTCGGCAACGAGTGGGTGAAGGACAACCTTTGGGGCGGCGAATCGTCCTACGGGCCGGTGCATCTGGCGGCCGACGATCCCCGTCGTGCGCGTTACCAGCGCTGACCAAGGCACAAACAGGAGACCGCTCTTGCGCAAGTTCCGTTTCAGAACTTTTCAGGAGGTGGCGAAATTCGCCGCCGGGCGCCCGCTGGTGCTCTGGGGCGGCGGCAACATCGCCGCGAAGACCCTGCGCAAGCTGGGCCGGCCGATCGACCTTCTGATCGACAACAACCCGAATCTTCTCGGCACCGAGCAGTTGGGGACGGTGGTGCGCGGGCCGGACGCGCTCGCCAGCCTGGCCGGAAAGCCCTACATCCTGATCTGCACCACTTCCTTCCTGGAGGTGTCCGAGCAGTTGGCGGGCCTGGGCTACGACCCGGAGAGCGATTTTCTGGTCAGCCCCATCCTCAACGATCTCAGAATCATCGCCGAGATGGAGACGCTGAAGACCCGCCTGTTGTTCACCAGCGGCCTGCCGCCGCTGGATGACCCGCAGTGCGGCGGCGGCCTCTACCAGCTCGATCTGGACGGCGACGCCTGGCGCTACCGCAAGGTGCATTCCGGCAACTGCCACGGCCTGATCGAGTTCGGCGAGCGTTTCATCGTGGTCGATGACGAACTCGGCTTGGTGGAGCTGGATCGCGATTACCGCATCGTCCGTGCCGGCGAACTGCCCAAGGGCGTGCGCGCCCATGGCGTTTCCCACAGTTCCGCCAGCGGCTGCTTTTATGTGACGTGCAGCTACGCCGACAAGGTGATCGAACTGGATGCGGATTTCCATCCGCTGCGCGAATTTGCCCTTTCCCACAAGCACGCGCGCGACGGCGAGCCGCATCACCATTGCAACGACTGTCTGGTGGTGGGCGACAGCCTGTATGTCTCGATGTTTTCCCTTTCCGGCAACTGGAAGCGCAATGTGTTCGACGGTGTGGTGCTGGAGTTCGATCTGGTGACCGGGGAAAAGCTGGGGCCGGTGGTCGGCGACCTGTGGATGCCGCACAACGTGGCGCTCATCGACGGTTCCCTGACGGTGCTGGATTCGCTGCGCGGCCGCCTGCTCAAGAACAACGCCCAGTGCATCGGCGAGTTTCCCGGCTTCGCGCGCGGCCTGGCGCACGACGGTGCCCACTTCTATGTGGGCCAGAGCCGCAACCGCAACTACAGCAGCTTCATCGGCCTGTCGAACAACATCGCCATCGACACCGCCATCATCGTCTTCGACGAATACACCAAGGTATCCCGCAGCCTGCAACTGCCTTCGCGGCTGTCGGAAATTCATTCCATCCTGGTGCTTTGAGCCCCCAACCTCGTAGGAACGACGCAAGCATGGAACAGCATCAAGACCTGATTCACTGGAAATCGCAAGCCTGGTTCGACCCCGGCATGGTGGCCTGGTACTCGCGCCAGATGCGGGATCACAGCGGCATCAACGCGCTCAAGTATCGGGTCGAACAGGACCTCTGCGCCAAGTACGTGGTCGGCCCGCGACTGCTCGATGTGGGCGTGGGCACCGGGCGCGGTTCCATTCCTTTCGTTCAGCGCGGCTTCGAGGTCACCGCGGTGGATAGCTCTCAGGCGATGCTCGACGAATGCCGCCGCCAGGCTGGCGAGGCGCCCATGCGTTTGCTACAGGCGGATGCGACGAAGCTGCCGGCGGCCGAGGGCGAGTTCGATACAGTCATGTCACTCAACCTGATGGTCCACCTGCCGAACTGGCAGGCCGTGGTCACGGAATGGGCGCGGGTGGTCAAACCCGGCGGGCGTATCGTGTTCGACCTCAATTCCCTGGACCACTACAACACCATGCAGGGCCGCGACGACCGCTACCAGGATCTGATCCCGACCCGGCCGGATGACTATGCCGGCTTCATGCTGGCGCTCTCCGCCCGCGACATCGTCGAATACGCCGACGCGCACGATCTCGCCGTCGTCGATCTCGTTCCCTATGGCGGCTTCGCCAGCGATTCCAGCCGCTGGCCCTGGCGCGACGGTCTGCTGAAGCAGAAACACTGGTGGCGACGACAACTGGAGTGGGTATTCAGGGACACCGCGCTGTTCGATTTCACGCTGTTTCTGGAACAACAGTTGTTCGCTGTCCTGACCACGCGGGTGACCGGGCGCTTCATGGTGGTGCTGGAAAAACGTGCTGATCCGGGAGCGAACCAGGCCTGGCTCGCCGAGCGGGAAGCGTTGAATGACAAGCTGGCCGGCGTGATCGACTCGGCCCTGCTGCGTGACATCGTTCCCGGCGAGTGGGAGGCATGGCGCGCCACCCTGAACACGCTGCTGGACTATCCACGCAATCGGGTGCTGTTCGGGTTTCTCGTGCAAGCCCTGGGCGAGCGGAACATCGACCTGGCCCTGGTCGAGATACTTGAAGCGCGCCATCTAGACGCGCTGCGAGACTGGATCGGCCAGGAATCCTGTGATACCCAGTCCCTGATCATGGCGAGCGACTGGCATGCCTGCCCGCAGTTCGAAGAGTCCCTGACGCTACGCGGAGTGAAGCTGGGCACAGGAATGGAATACGGCATGATGCGCAGTCTGCTGCGCGACTACTTTCAATTAACCGCTTCGGAGATCGGCCAATGAAGCCCCCCGCGCTGATCAGCCTGCTGTGGCCCAACAACAATGCGGTGCTCGGCCATTACCTGGTGAACCGCCACCGGGTGGTCGTCACGCATCCGGATCTCCACCGTCCGGAACTGCAACAGATCGTCGAGATGGGCGGTTCCCGCCTGGAGGCACTGGAGATGGGCGCCGCTGTTGCCGGCGATCTCGATGCGCGGCTGGAGCGGCTGACGGAGTTGCTGGCCGGGGACGACTGGAGCGCGTGCTGCGCTGCCCTGGGGGTGGCCGATCCGGGCAAATTCGCGGAGTGCGTGGCCGGGAACGCCGGTAATTTGCTGCATCTGGCGGTGGATTTGGTGCTCGCCCTGGACCAGGCGCGTGAGCGCTACCACATCGAACTCCTGGTGATGAACGAGGATGTCCTTCTGGTTTCCCGGATCGCCACCCAATGGGCGCGCCGGCATGGTATTCCCAGCCTGCACCTCGCCCACGCCTTGCCGCTGGGCATTCCCTCCAGCCTGCATCGCTTCCTGCATGCCGACCATCTGGCGGTGTTCGGCGCGCGCGGGACGGAGGGCTTCCTCGATAGCGGCATTCCCTCCGAGCGCATTCACATCACCGGCAACCCGGCCTGGGACAACTACCCCGACCTCCTGAGCCGGCGCGCGGAAGTACGCCGCCTGGTCGCCGGGCATCTCGGCCTGGATGTCGCGCGGCCCATCGTCGTCTACGCGCCCAGTTGGGATGCCGGCATGAGCGCGGTGGTGGCCGATCACACCGCCAGGCAGGGCCTGTCCAACTTTCTGTTGAGCGCGCGCGATCTGCGCGAGAAGAAGCTGGATGCCCAGTTCGTGGTCAAGGGCCACCCCGGTGCCGACGGCCGCGACGAAGCCTTGCTCGATGCGGTTCGCCGCGAAGTGCCCGACTGCCCACCGGTGGCCTATACGCGCTTGGATGCGCGGGAGGTGATCGTCGCCTGCGATGTGACGGTTTCCTCGCATTCCAACTTCGCGGTGGAAAGCCTGTTGGCGGGCACGCTCACCATTAATCTGCTGGACGAGGCCGCCCTGCGCCTGGGCAATTGTTTCGACGCCGGGTCGGGGGTGCTGGAAATCCTGCCTGACGATCTGGCCGCGACCCTGGTTCGGGCGTTGACGGACCCGGCTCATGGCGACGAGCTGCGTGCCCGCATGAGCGAGGCGGCGAGCCATTTCAATGCCGGTTTTGACGGTCGCGCCGCGCAGCGGGTGGCGGAACTGATGGCGAGCCTGGCGCGGCCGCTCGATGCCGGGGCCGAGTCCGGCGCGAAAAGCCGCCGCAGGTTGGGCTATGTCTGGGAACAACTCTCGGAGCTGGAAGATGCCGACCTGAAGGGCGCCTACCACGACCATGCGCGCAAGGAATTGCTCTTGCTGCTGGAGCGGCCGCCGCGCCGGGTGCTCGATGTCGGCTGCGCCACCGGCGCCACCGGCGAACTGATCAAGACCGCCTGGCCGGAATCGCACGTCACCGGGATCGAGCTCAACCGCGCGGCGGCGGCGCGTGCCGAGGAGCGCATCGACAAGGTTCTCGGCGAGAAGCTGGAGGACATCGATTTCGCCGCCGAGGGCATCGCGCCGGGTTCCATCGACACCGTGCTGCTGGCCGATGTGCTGGAACATCTCTACGACCCCTGGGATGCCCTGCTGCGCATCCATCCGTTGTTGACCGAAGATGCCCAGGTGCTGGTCAGCCTGCCCAATGCGCGCAATCTCTGGCTGCTCAACGAACTCGCCGGCGGTCGCTTCCCTTATGCCTCGGAAGGCTTGCTGGACATCACCCACATTCGCTGGTTCACCCGCGCGGAGATGGAGAAGATGCTGCGCGAAACCGGCTATCGCGTAGTGAAAAGCGGCCGCACGCCGACGGCTGGTCTACAGGACCTGACCCGGCCGCCCGGCAGCACCACGGTGGAAACCGAAAAAATCGTCCTGAAAAACGTGGATGACGAGGAATTCGAGGATCTCAAGGCCTTGCAGATCATGTTCCTCGCCAAGCCGCTCAAGGACGCCGAGGCGGGCGCAACCGCGGCGGATTTGTACCACCTCTGGCAACTGGGCCACTCCTACCTCAAGCGCGATGCGCTGTGGATCGCGGAGCGTATGGATGCCCTGCCGAGTCGTCCGGTCCATCACCTCGCGGTGATCGTTCCGCCGGGCGGCGAGGATCGCCTGGCCAACAACATCAAATCACTCGGCCACCAGTTCTATCAGGATTGGAAGCTGACTATCGTTTCCAGCGACCCCACGCATCCCGCCCTGGCCGACACCGCCGCCATCGCCTGGATACAGGCGCCGGAGGAGCGGCATCTGGAGGTCGCCAATCGCGCCTTGCTGGAAACCGAATCCGATTGGGTGGGCATGTGGGAGGCCGGTGACAAGCTGGCGCCGCACGCTTTGTTCGCTTTTGCCGACAAGGCCGCGCGGCATCCGGAATTTCAAGTGCTGTACAGCGACGAAGACCGGGTGGATGGCGAAGACGCGCATTCCACGCCGTTCTTCAAGACTGATTTCAACCTGGAAATGCTGCGCGCGGCGCCTTTCGTCGTGGGCGGCCTGTTGCTGCTGCGGCGCGATCTGTTCACCGAGTTGAACGGCTACGACACCGCGATGGAAGGCGTGGAAGCCTTCGATCTCACCCTGCGCGCCTGGGAAAAGGTGAATCACGCCGGCATCGGCCACCTTGCCGATGTGCTCTATCACCGCCACGCCGAGGGCGGCCATGGCCGGCTTAGTGGCAAAGACGTCGGCGGCGAAGAAGTCGGCGCCGCGCACCGGCGCGCCCTGGAACAGCATCTGGCGCGTTGCGGACTCGCCGCGCGCCTAGATGAAGGGCCGCTGCCCGGCACCCTGCATGTGCGTTACCCGGTTGAGGACGAGCCGCTGGTATCCATCCTGGTGCCGACGAAAAACCAGGTCGATTTCCTGAAACGCTGCCTCACCTCGCTGATCGACGGCACCGGCTACGCCAACTGCGAAATCCTGGTGCTCGACAACGGCAGCGATGAGCGTGAGGCGGTAGCCTATCTGGACGAACTCAAGGCGTTGAACTCGCCGCGCCTCAAAGTACTGGATTGTTCCGGCCCGTTCAATTTCTCCGCCATCAACAACCGGGGCGCGCGCGAGGCGACGGGTGAATACCTGGTGCTGCTCAACAACGACACCGCCGTGCTGCACGAGGAATGGCTGGAGGAGATGCTGGGCCTCGCGCAACAGCCCGATGTCGGCGCGGTGGGCGCGAAGCTGTTTTACCCGGATGGAAAAATTCAGCACGCCGGGGTGATCCTGGGCATGAACGACACCCCGGCGGACCACCCCTTCATCGGCCAGGCCGCCGATGTAGACGGCTATTTCGGCCGTCTCAAGCTCACCCAGGAGTTCTCCGCCGTCACCGCCGCCTGCATGCTGGTGAAGCGGGAGCGCTACCTCGAACTGGGCGGTCTCGACGAGCAGCGCTTCCAGGTCTCGTTCAACGACGTGGATTTCTGCCAGCGGCTGCGCCACAAGGGCTACCGCAACGTGTTCACGCCCTACGCGCGCCTGCTGCACGAAGGCTCGGTGAGCCAGACCGGCGGGGTGGAAACGCGCGCGCAGGAGGCCAAGCAGAAGCGTTTTCTGGAAGAACAGAACCGTTTTTATGACGCCTGGCGCCGCGACATTGCCTTCGACCCGGCTTTCAACCGCAACCTGTCGACGCACGGACGCGATTTCCTCATTGAAATCGCCCCGGCCCTGGCCTGGGACCCGGAGTGGCGGCCGCGTTCGCGCATCCTCGCGCATCCGGCCGACCGCTTCGGCTGCGGCGAATACCGCGTCATCGCGCCGATGCGCGCGCTCAACGACGCCGGCCACATCATGGGCTGGGAAACCGGCAACTACCTGACACCGCCGGAACTGTTCCGCATGGAGCCCGATACCATCCTGCTGCAACGTCAGGTGGACTCGCACCAGATCGAACTGATCGAACGCTACATCCGCCACAGCAAGGCGTTCCGCGTCTACGAGATCGACGACCTGATCACCAACATCCCGATCAAGAGCATCCGCAAACAGGCTTTCGTCGAACAAAAAGACCTGCACAAGCGCTTCCGCAAGGGCATTTCCCTGTGCCACCGCTTCATCGTCTCCACCGACTACCTGGCCGAGCAGTACCAGGGTTACTGCAATGACATCGTGGTGCTGCCCAACTACATCGAACGCGCCCGCTGGGGCGACCTGAAGCCGGCCCGCCGACATGGCGCCAGGCCGCGCGTGGGCTGGGCCGGTAGCGCCACCCACGACGGCGATCTGGCGGTGATCTTCGATGTGGTGAAAGCCACCGCCAGGGAGGTCGATTGGGTATTCCTCGGCATGTGCCCGGACGAAATCCGTCCCCTAGTCGCGGAGTTTCACAAAGGCGTCAACCTGGAGGATTACCCGGCCAAGCTCGCCAGCCTGGATCTCGACCTGGCGGTCGCGCCCCTGGAGGACGTGCCGTTCAACCACGGCAAGAGCCATTTGCGATTGCTCGAATACGGCGTGCTCGGCTATCCGGTGGTGTGTAGCGACCTCACCCCTTACCGTGGCGATTATCCCGTCACCCGTGTGCCCAACCGCTACAAGAATTGGGTGGAAGCGATCCGTAGCCATGTGGGAAGCACAATGGCCGACCGCGACGAACTGGCGCGGCGCGGCGATACCCTGCGCGAGTACATCCACGCCAACTGGCTGCTGGAAGACCATCTCGATGTCTGGCTGAAGGCGTGGCGGCCATGAACGCCATGCGCCCCTTCGACCCCATCCCCGACCTGCTTCCGGATGCCCAGGCCGTCAGCGACTTCATGAGTGAGGGCATGGCGCGTTTCGAGGCCCTGGCCACGCGGTTCGGCCTGGCGGACGACCCAGAGGGCGCGCTGCAACTGGGCATTGCCCTGCAAGCCTATGCCAGACGTGACGCCGAACTGGGCGCGCTCACCCTCAAGGCGTTTGCCGCGTGCGAAAGTCGATTGCCGGCGTTGAGCCGGGTGTTCGAAGTGCTCTACAAGGCGATCAACAGCGAGGCGCTAGTGGACGCGACGCACTGGGTGCAACTCGTGGTCGAACTCTATGGCGAACATCCGCAAGCGCCGGAAGCGCAACGACTGATCCTGGAGTTCTTCACCTATTTCGGCCTCTGGAGCCATGCGCTCAGCGTGCATGCGCTGCTGCCGGCCGCGTTTTTCGAACCCTGGCGCCGCCACCTCATGCTCGGCCGCGCGCGCGCCGAGGGCTACCAGGCGAAGCGCCGTTTCAGTTTCGTGTTGCTCACCTGGAACCGCGCCGACCTGCTCGACCGCTGTCTCGCGGAAATCCGCGCCAAGGCGGGCAGCGAGGACTACGAAATCCTCGTCGGTGTCAACGCCAGCACTGATCACACCGCTCAGGTACTGGAAAAGCACGGCATCGAACGGGTGTTCTGGAATGCCCGCAACGACTCCATCGACTACTACCGAACCTTGTTTGATGCCGCCCATGGCAACACCCTCATCGAAATCGACGACAACATCGTCGAATTGCCGCGCGGCTTCGATCTGACCCTGGAACGCCATCTCGCGGTTTTTCCCGAGTACGGCTACATCGGTTTCCAACCCACCCGTCTGGACGCCACAACCGGCGCCCGCGCCCGTATGGACGGCGCGTCGGATGCGAACTACCAGAAGCTGGAACGCGACGGCCTGACCCTGCATGTCGGCCCCACCTGGGGCTGCTGCGCCGCCATCAGCAAGCGCGACTGGCTGGATATCGGCGGTTTCTATGGCCTGCGCCTGAGCAAGGTTCTCGGCGAGGAACCCCAGATCACGCGCAAACTGGGTATGCGCGGCAGAGGCGCGGCTTTGCTGCGTGGCGAAACACTACTGAAATATTTCCCTGGAAACCTCGGTTGACCGCTGCTTAGCCCTTGCGAGGCCGCATGGATGCTGGCGTTAGCGCCTCGGTTCAACCGCCGTTTCTAGGATTATCGACTGGCCGGGTGGTTGACCCCGTGGCCGTCCGCGCGAACTATTCGGGCCATGACAACAAACTGATTTCGGGAAACTGGTCATGAATCCGTGCAACTCCATCCGACAGCGAAGCCCAACCTGGCCGCAACGCCGTGAATGCGCCCGCGATACCGTGGCTGATGTGGACCCGATGAGCATCGATGTCCGCATCGGCGACCACTCGGAGGCGCCGCTGGAACACTGGCAGGACCGCCTCAAGGAAAAACGCCGCAAGCGCGAGGCGCCCGAGCAAAGCGATACACCGGCAACGCCCGCGCGGCGGTCGCCGCCGGATGCCCTGATCGACGACTACGCCGCGCCGCGCGCCGCATAGCCCTGAACTGCTCTTCCTGGCCGGAAACGGTCCACCACCTACCCAGCCAGTGCAACAAGGTATTCCGAGGTTACGAATCCGAACCTGAACCCGATGCTGTCCTTGGGGGGCCATTTTTAGCCGCGGATTCGGTATGTCCCCTGACTTTGTAGCGTTTGCCCACTCGCGTCATTGCCGAGAAAATGCCCCCGAATTGTCATGGGGATAGGAAATGCGACTTCGCGAAACGATCTTTTTGTTCGGCCTGGCCTGCCTGCCACTCCTCGCGGCCGCCGGCACGGCGCCCGGCCGCACCGGTGATGCCATTCTGAAAATGTGCCAGGGCGCGGAGCGGGTCCAGGCGCTTTCGGTAATGTGCCACAACTATCTCAATGGTTTTCTCGATGCCACCGCCTGGGACGGCAAACGCGAAGGCAAGGGGGGCGCGAAGTTCTGTCTGGGCGCGGGTGACAAGGAGCGCATTCCCACCACGCTGGTGGCCTGGATGAAGGCGCATCCCGATGCGCTCAAGCAGGAGTCCGGGGAGGCGCTGCACCGGATGCTGAGTGACAGTTTCCCTTGTGGGAAGAAACGATAGTGACCAGGCTGGCCGCTTCAACTTAGGTTTCTAGTAGTCAGTCACGTTGAAACACAGGGACATAAGCGCACCCCACTCTGACGTAGGGTGTGGTGAGCGTAGCGAACCGCACCATGCAATGCGAACGAGATCGATGCGGTTCGCTACGCTCACCACATCCTACGGGCCATCCATTCGATTCATGGTGACTGACTACTAGGTTCAAAGCGGCCCGCATTCCTTGCGGTATTTGCGCTGGTCGCTTTTCAGGGTTTTTTTCCGCGTCTTGCTCAGGTCCGTTTTCGCTTCCGCCTGGTTGATCTTATCCAGTAGATGGGCGCAGTCGCTTTCCTGTTTGCCGGCGGCGGCGCGTGCTTTTTCTCGCGTCGCGGCCGATTTTTCCTCACGTTTTCGCAGCGCCTCGGCTTCGGCGATGTCGTTCTTCGCGCGGCCGCGCGCTTCCTCGACCGCATAGGCGCTGGGCGCGGGAAGTGGCTCGGGCGCTGTCAGCGGCTGGCTGCCGGCGGGGCAGGGCTGCGACTGGTACGCGATGCGCTCTCCCTGACGGCACTTGTAGATTTCCGCTTGAGCTAACCCGCTCGCCAGGGCCAGGGTGAGCAGGGTTGCGGCGATTCGATAGGTGAGAACTTTCACGATGCCTCCCATGATTTGTCGCGGTGGCCTACTCACTCCGCCACGCACACCTCGCGACGCGCCACGGCGATGCCGGTGCGGATGAGCAGGGCCGCGATGACCACGGTGGCGATGGCCAGGAGGATGCCGGACAGGCGCAGGAACATCGGGTCGCCGGTGTGCTTGAACATGGTCAGGGTGGCGATGGTGATGGCCGCCAGCGGGAAGGAATAGGCCCACCAGGAGAGGAAGAACTTGAGTCGGGTGAACCAGCGCAATTGGGCGATCAGCAGGATGGTGAAGAACAGCGCGGCGTAATACAGGATGCGGGCGAAGGCATCGACTTCGCCGGTCAGTTTTACATAGGACAGGAATCCCACGGCGGGCGGCGCGATCAGGATGAACAGCGTCGGCATCAGGCGTTCCGGCAGGCTGCCGTGGAAGATCACGCGATTGAAGATGATCGTCAGCAATACCGGCCAGAAAGTGAGGCCGATGCTGAAGAAGAACCAGGAAACTTCGAGTGGCGCGTGTTCCACGCCGGCAATGGGCACCAGGATGTTGCCCACCACGGGAATGAACCAGGCCGGGTTGAGGTGGGTGATCTCGAACTTGCTGTGGTGCATCCATTGCGTGATGACGTGCAGCGTGAGCACCAGATGCAAGGCCGTTCCGCTCAGCCAGAGCAGCTTGGAATAGGGCGCGCTGAGCGGCAACCAGGCGATGGACAGCAGAATCAGCGCGATGCTCACCGTCGGCACGAAGTTTATCTTGACCGGATGCGCCCATTCCGCCGCCGCCTCCGCGCGGTGTCGCACGACCTTGACGGTGTAAAGCACCGCCAACAGGGCGAACAGGCCCGTGCTCAACAGCAGCAGCCAGGGGCTGACGGAAAGCGGCAGAGAAAGGATTTCCTCGGCGCGCAGCCAGGCGACCGTGAGGCCGCCCAGGCCCATGATCATGGCGAACCAGGAGACGGGAAAGTGTTGCAGACGGGCGGGTGTGGTCATGGGGAGTCAGGGTAGGGAGGGCAGGTTGGGCAAAGCGAAGCGTGCCCAACCCACAGGGGCAACTACATTGCCTTTTTGATCGAAAGCACGCCGCGAATCATGCCGACGCTGTAGCCCACGGCCTTGTCGTCGGGGTACTCGGTGGAAAGTTTGGCTTTCACCTCGGGGGAGAGCTGGTCCGGGGTGCCGTGGCAGCTCAGGCACAGTGGTTGAGTCGGCAGTGCCTTGGCGTAGCGGAAAACCTTGCCCTCGGGCGTATCGACCACGGCCGACATGTCCAGGGTTTCCGGCTTTTCCCCCGCGGCCAGGCGTGCTTCAAGGCTGGCCAGAGCCGCGCTTTCCCAGGCATCGGGCACCCCCTTGGGATTGCGGTTCTTCGGGCTCACCCGCTTGATCGCAAAGCCGGTTTTCCGCGCGGCTTCGGCGGCGATCCGGGGCGCTTTTTCCTTGCATACGCTGATCGCCTCGACGGCTCCGCCGCTGGCCAGGGCGGCTTTCAGTTCGCCGCCCAGGGTCTTGAGCAAGCCGCCGGCGGTCTGTCGCGCCGCGTCGTTCAGGGTTGTCTGGTCGTCGGCATTGGCCGCGCCGGCACAGCCGACAAAAAGTGAAGCGAGGAGCGTGATTTTCAGTGCGTGTTTCATGATGTCTTCCTGTGAAGGTTATTTACCCATCGTGATCTTGTTCTGGTCGACCTTGTAGCTCCATGGCAGGCCGGCGTTCTTCCAGCCATTCACGGCGCGCTTGCCCTGGTTCGGGCCGTCTTTCGCCATGTCGCCCTCGAAACCGTCCACCACCGACCAGACGTTGCTGTAGCCATAACGCGCCAGCAGGTCGGCGGACAGCGCGCTGCGGTCACCGGAGCGGCAGATGAGGACGATGGGATCGGTTTTGTCGATGCCCTTGTCCAGCGCGAACAGTTCGAACTGCGAGAGGAAGTCGGGGTTGGGATTGCGCGGGAAGGTGTTCTTTTCCTTGTCCCACTTGTCGTAATGCATGATGCCGAACGTAGCCTGGCCGTCAAGGCCGTCGGGCGAACCGACGAACAGCACTTCCTCGATGGTGCGCACATCCACGAACAGCACCTTGGGTGCGTGGGCTTTCAGGAAGGCCGGCACGTCCTTGGCTTCCAGGTAGAGGCCCAGCTTGCTGATTTTGATTTTGGGCAGGCTGGCGGGGTCCACCGCCTGGGCGTTGACGGCGAACAGGCCGAGGGCAAGGGCAATCAGAAAAGTGCGCATGAACGTCTCCTTCAGAAAGGGTTTCAGGCGCGCAGTTTAGCGAGTACGCCGCTCAGATGGGTCTGGGCTTCCGCCATCGCCGCGCTGATGTCCGGATGCCCGGCGCTGGCGGCCACCACGCCGGGGTCTTGCAAGGCGATACGGGTGACTCCCGGCGCGATTTCGTAGGCACAGCAGCCGCAAGGCAGCAGCGCGCCGGCATCACGGTCGGCTTCCAGCACGCGCTTGGCGATGCCGGGCGCGCACACGCCAAGTAGGCGGTAGGGCGGGATGTCATGGTTGATCTTGGCTTTCATGATGGCCTGAACATCGACGTCGGAGATCACGCCCATCTTCGCCTCGGCCAGCGTGGCCTTGAGTTTTTCGATGGCCTGGTCGATGGGTAGGGCAAGTTCCACGGTATGTGCGTACATGTTGCTACCTCTCTTGATGGATGAATGAGGGCGCCATGATGCCAGGCTCCCCGGTTGATTGGATGACGATAGGTTTCCTTAGTGGGGATGTCCGGCCTGGTTGCGCATGTGCTGGGCCACTTTCATGAAGGCTTGGTACAACTCGGCGCGCAGGCTCGCGTCCGCCACCACCTCGTCCAGCGCCAATTGCATGCAGTGCATCCACTGGTCGCGCTCCGAGTCGCCGATGGGGAAGTGAATATGGCGCTGGCGCAGCATGGGATGACCATGTTTTTCGACATACAACTGCGGCCCGCCGAGCCAGCCGGTCAGGAAATCGAACAGTTTTTGACGCGAGCCGGACAGGTCTTCCGCGTGCAACTTGCGGATGCCATAGGTTTCCGGCAGCTCGTCCATGTGGTCGTAAAAGCGGTCCACCAGTTGCTGTACCTTGGTTTCGCCGCCGAGGCGTTCGTAATGGGTTTGTGGGGTCATGGTTGGATAGTTGGGTATTCAGCGCGGGCTGTAGCGCCGGCTTCCAGTCGGCTATTTTCAAAGACGCCGGCTGGAAGCCGGCGCCACACGGGTGCGGGAGTTGTCGGGCTGCCCATTACTCGCGAAACGCCCGCAGGTAATGCCGCTCGAAAAAGCGTTTCGCCCAGTGGAACAACCTGAGCGAGGGGAACAGCAGCGAGCGTTTCTCATCGCGGTAGACCAGGATGCCGGCGTCTATGGTGTCGACGATGCAGATCAGTTCCACCTTGAAGCGCGCCGTCGGTTCCTTGCCGTCCAGCGCCAGGAGCAGGTTTTCCGCCGCCGCTTTCGCTTGCAGGTCGGCCATGTGCGCCTGTTTCGGCATCCAGTCCGGGCCGGGAAAACTGCCGGCGTCACCGGCCACGAACACCTTGTCCGCGCCTTCCACTCGGCAGAACCCATCCGCCTTGAAGAAGCCGCCGGGCGATAGCGGCAGGCCCGTGTCCGCCGCCCAGGCCGGGCCGGTAAGACCGGGCATGAACAGGATCAGATCGGCGTTGATGTGGCCGCCTTCGGTATCCACGCCCTTCTCCGAGAAGCCCAGCGGCTTGTGGCCGAGGTGGGTGTCGATGCGGCGCTTCGCCATCTCCGACAACAGCCCGGAGACCGCCTTCTCACCCAGGCGCTTGCCCGGTTCGGCGGCGGCGTTGAAGAAGGTCAACTCGATCTGGTCGCGCTTGCCCTGCCGGCGCAGCAGGGTGTCCAGGCCGAACAGGAGTTCGAACATGGGGCCGCCGCGCATGGCGGAAGGCTCGTTGGGATTGCCGCCGAAGCCGAGGGCGATGCGTCCACTGTTCATGGCGTTCACACGGTCGCGGATGGCTTCCGCCGAGGCCACACCCTCGCACAAAGTCAGTGCATGCTCGATGCCGGGCAGCTTCTTTATGAAGCGTCCGCCGCTGGCGATGAGTAGCGCATCGTTTGCCACGTCACCCTGGTCGGTCAGCACGGTGCGGCCGTTATCGCTCAAACCCGTGGCACGGCCGGCGATGAACTCGACGCGGTGGTCATTCAAGAAGCGGTCGAGCGGCAGAATCAGGTCATCGCCCTTGCGCAATCCGGAAGGAATCCAGATCAGGCTGGGCAGGTAGACGAACTCGGCCTTGGGCGCGATCAGGCTGATCCGGGCGTTGGGCGCGCGCTTGCGCAATTCGCGCGCCGCGGTGAGCGCGGCAAAGCCGGCGCCCAAAATGACAATGTGGGGCGAAGCGTTCATGGGACTCCAGGATGGGCGATGTGGTCGCCGCATTTTGCCAGCCCGTGGATTGGCTGGCGCGTTGCCTGTGGTGCCGCTATCTTTGTCGGCGCCAAGGTGTTGGCTTAGTGGCTGCTTTGCACGATGTGGTTAAGCGGCGGCATTTCGTCCAGGGTGCCATTGAGCCAGGCGGCCACCGCGCGCTCCGGGTCGCTCTCCAGCGTCGACACGGCCTGGATGCCGCGTTGCTTGAGGTGGTAGCGCAAGGCGCTGGCCATGCCGCCGGTAATCAGCACGTTGACGTCATCCAGTGGGTGGGGGAGGGCGTCTTTGAGACGCTGCCGTAAAGGCAGTTCGACCAGGTGTTTTTCCACCACAGCGGCGTATTCGGTTTCGAAAATCCAGAATTTTCGGCACTGGCCGGCATGGTCGGTGACAGTCGTGCTGTTCTGGCTGGTGACGGCGATTTTCATGGAGGTGCCTTATTGGGTAAGCATGATTACCCCAAATAAAGCAATTACCAGGCCCGCTCCTGGATTGCATGACGCGGAGGTGGTGCGATGCGCATCCTGGCGTGAATTTGCCAGCGTCGAGTCGACTTTCCTTCGGGTGGCCATGGTGGGAAACAAGGCCAAGGCTGTCAATTATGGCAAGAACGGGTGTCATATCTGGCGAGGAAAGTGAGGCGGCTCGGACTCCGCCTCATCTCATGGCCTTCAAATTGGCCGGGAAAGGTCGTCGCCGCACAACTCGGCCAGCACCACCGCGTGGTCGTGGCTACTCCCATGGTGTTCCTCGTGGTGACCATAGTGGTGTAGGCCGGGAAGATGCGTGTCCGCCGGCAATTCCACCAGGGTGCCGTCGAGCCACGCGGCCACGGCGCGCTCGATGTCGGTTTCCCCGGTTGCCACCGCAAGTATGCCCATCTGTTTCAGACGAGCTTGCAGGCCCATCCCCATGCCACCGGAAATCAGCACATTCACGTCGTCGAGCGGATGTGGCGCGCCCTGCTCGCTTTCGTGGAAGCTTTGCTCGATGGGCAGTTCCAGCAGCTGTCTGCTCCTGACGGCGCCGCCTTCGACTTCATAGATCCAGAACTTGCGGCATTTGCCGGCGTGGCCGGTGATGGTTTTGCGGTTCTGGCTGGTGACGGCGATTTTCATGGCGATCTTCCTCGGGTTGGTTCAGAGCGCGGCGCTCTGCATGCGTGTTTATCGCGTGCGCGCGGGCTGCTGGTCGGCACGTTGCAATCACGATATGGATAGCAATGCCTGTGCCAATAAGCTTCTGCTTTCAAGTCTCTGATTATTAGAAACTTTTGTCGGAATGGAAGGCGCGGCGGCGCGGATTTCGATTCGATATTGACATGGATGACAGTGGTGCCTGACAGTACTGGCATGAAAAACCTGACTCCCCCCCCGGGTGAACTGCTCGCCCTGCTCGAAGCCCTGCCCGAACCGCGCATTCTGGTCGACCCGGATTACCGCATCATCGCGGCCAACGCGGCCTACCAGCACATCTTCGGCGGCGACATCCTCGGGCGTACCTGCTACGAAATCTCGCACCACTATGCCAAGCCGTGCGATCAGTGCGGCGAGTCCTGTCCGCGCCAGAACGCGATGAAGACCCAGCAGGCCAGCCGCGTTCTGCATCTGCATCACACTCCGCGCGGCCAGGAGTATGTCGATGTGGAACTGGTGCCGATACACGACGCGGCTGGCCAGCTCACCTACTTCGTGGAAACCATGCGTTTTCTCCACGAAACTGGCCGTCAGCCGGGCGCGTTGGGCATGGTGGGCCATTCGCCCGGCTTCACCCGCATGCTCGATCTGATCAATCGTGTCGCGCTGGCCATGACCCCGGTGCTGCTGCTGGGTGAATCCGGCACTGGCAAGGAACTCGCCGCGCAGGCCGTGCATGCCCTCAGCTCGCGGCGGGAACAGCCGTTCGTGCCGGTGGACTGCTCCGGCATGACCGAAAGCCTGTTCGAGTCGGAATTGTTCGGCTACGAAAAAGGCGCTTTCACCGGGGCCAGCCAGAGGAAGCGCGGTCTGGTGGAGGCGGCGGCCGGCGGCACGCTGTTTCTCGACGAACTGGGTGACATCCCGCTGCACTTGCAGGTCAAGCTTTTGCGCCTGCTGGAAACCGGCACCTACCGCCGCGTCGGCGGCGTCGAGATACTGCGCGCCGACTTTCGCCTGGTATGCGCCACCCATCGCGATCTGGCGGCGATGGTGGAAAGCGGGGAATTCCGCCGCGACCTGTATTACCGCCTCGCCACTTTCCCCATTCGCCTGCCCGCCCTGCGCGAACGACGCGAAGACCTGCCTCTGCTGGTCGAACATCTACTTACCCGCCTGGCACCGGAGCGGCCTCTTCGCCTGAATGCGGAAGCGCAGGCGCGGCTGTTGGAATTCAACTTTCCCGGCAACATCCGGGAACTCAGAAACCTGCTGGAACGCGCCATGTTGATGGCCGACGGTGACGTACTCAGTCTGGCCGATGATCTGGAATTCGCCCGCTCACCCGCGCCGCGAGCACAGGAACCCATCCTCCCCCTGGATGAAGCCGAACGCCGCTATGTGCGCCAGGCGCTGACGCAACTCGACGGCGACCGCAAGGAACTGGCGCGAAGACTGGGCATCAGCGAGCGGACGCTGTATCGCAAGCTGGTGTAGATCGGGCGCCCACGCTGGCGCGTGGGTGCCGGTTGTCAACCCCGCCATGTCGGGTGATGGCGCAAAGAACCGCGCCTAACCCGACCTACCTGGCTGGGCATCAGCGAGCGCACGCTATATCGCAAGCTGGCGTAGCCGCCATGTCGGGTTACGGCGCACAAAGCCGCGCCTAACCCGACCTACCTTGTTTGCCTGGTTATCGACGAGCGGTATTCGGCTGTCTGCCGGGGGTGTCGAAATATTGCTTAAATAATTTCACGCGCGAGCCGTTATCGGGACATCAATAACCCTGATAACGCCATGACATCCAATCAGATCACCCACCCAAGTGGCACCCCGGGGATCGCCACGCTGCTGGTGGTGGATGACACGCCGGAAAATCTGACCGTTCTGTCCGAACTCCTGGCGCCTTCGTATCGGGTGCTGGTGGCCAATTCCGGGCCGCGCGCGTTGCGTCTGGCGCAGTCGGAGCCGAAACCGGATCTGATTCTGCTCGATGTGATGATGCCGGACATGGATGGCTACGGCGTGCTCGTCCGACTCAAGGAAAACCCCGCGACCGCCCATGTGCCGGTCATTTTCGTGACCGCGATGACCGCCATGGAAGAGGAACAACGCGGCTTCGATCTGGGCGCCGTGGACTACATCACCAAGCCGATTCGGCCGCCCATCGTGCTGGCGCGGGTGAAGGCGCAACTGGAGCTGAAAGAGGCGCGCGACTGGCTTAAAAACAAGAACGAGGTGCTGGAAGCCGAAGTGGCGGCGCGTCTCGGTGAAATCCTGTTGATCCAGGATGTCAGCATTCACGCGCTGGCGCGCTTGGCGGAGACGCGCGACACGGAAACCGGCAATCACATCCATCGCACGCAATCCTATGTGCGGGCCTTGGCCACCCGCCTGCGGACGCACCCGAATTTTTCCCGATTGCTCAGCGATGACTACATCGAGCAGTTGGCCAAGTCGGCGCCGCTGCATGACATCGGCAAGGTCGGCATCCCCGACCACATCCTGCTGAAGCCCGGCAAGCTCACGCCGGAGGAGTGGGACACCATGAAGACCCATGCCCGCCTGGGGTCCGAGGCGATCGAGCAGGCGGAACGCGACGCGATCAAACCGGTGGCATTTCTCGCCATCGCCAAGGAGATCGCGCACTGGCACCACGAGAAATGGGATGGCTACGGCTACCCGGATGGCCTGGTCGGGGCCACCATTCCGATTCCCGCCCGTCTCATGGCGCTGGCCGATGTCTTCGACGCGCTCATTTCGCGCCGCGTCTACAAGCCGCCGATGCCTTATGAACAGGCGCGCGGGATCATCGTGGCGGAACGGGGCCGTCATTTCGACCCCGATGTGGTGGATGCTTTCCTCGATGTCTACGACGAATTCGTGGCCATCGCCGAGCGTTATGCCGATGTCGCGCGGGAGTAGCTTGTAGTCGGTCTTGCTGAACGGAGATAAATAAAATGGATCAAGGTTGTCGTCAGGCGAAGTCTAGCGATCGTATGGCTATGCGCCGTGGGGCGGCGGCGGGAGATGGGAAACCCGCCGTCTCGCGCGCTCATTTCGGCATGACCGGCGATTGACCATGGCCGCGCTCGATCAACTCACCCTGGCCGACATCGTTACCTCCCAGGTCGTCACGGTCACCCCGGACTGCGCCGTGGAAACCGCCGTGCGCCGCATGGTCGAGCAACATGTTTCGTGCCTGCTGGTGCTGGAAAATGGGCGGCCGGTCGGCATCCTGACCGAGCGGGATGTCGTCTGCCTGGCGCATGACGGCATCGCCCCGACGACGTCGTTGCGCGGCCTGATGGGGGCGCCGGTGGTGACGGCGACGGCGGACCTCGACTTCCGCTCCGGGCATCTGCTCTTGATGCAGCACGGCATTCGCCATCTGGTCGTGGTCGATGCGCTGGACAACCTGGTCGGCATCGTCAGCGAAAGCGATTTCCGCGGCCATCTCGGGCGCGACGTTTACGAGCGCCTGCAAAATCTGGACAGCGTCACCGAGTCCGGAAACATCCTGCTGGCCCCGGACACGCCGTTGTCTGTGGCGCTGGCCCAGATGGTGGCGAGCAAGCTGGAATACGTCATCGTCGCCGAACAGGGGCACCCACTGGGCATCCTGACCGAGCGCGATCTGCCGCGCCTGCTGGCGACACATCCTGAACCCGCCGCGCTGCCGCTGCGCGAGGTGATGTCCGCGCCGCTGCTTTCAATCCCCGTCGGCACTTCCGTCGGCGTGGCGGTCGAACGCATGGCCGCGTCGCGGGTACGCCACATGGCCGTGCTTGGCGCGGCGGGCGACATCGTCGGGGTGGTCAGCCAGCATCGTTTGCTGGAGCAGCTTGGCGTGTTGCTGCTGGAAGAAAGCCACGCGCATCTGGAAACCCGGCTGCAATGGCTGCTCGAAGCCACCGGCGTGGGCACCTGGGAATACGACCATGCCTCGGGTCGCCTGAACTGTAGCGGCACGCTGTGCGCCATGTTGCACGGCGAGCCAACGGTGGGCGAATTTTCAAACTGGTTACGGCGCCTATTGGCCGCCGATCAAAGCGAGGCCACCTATTGCTCGGCCGATTTTCGCCTGCCGGGAAATCGCGACACGCGGGACGACGCGCGCTGGATTTCCTTGCGCGGGCAGACCACCCGCCACGACGCGGCGGGGCAACCCTTGCTCAGCGCCGGCATCGCCATCGACGTGAGCGGCGCGAAACGGCTGCGGCGCGATCTTGAGGACGAGCGCGCGCGTCTGCGTACCCTGGTCCGGACGATTCCCGATCTGATCTGGTTGAAAGACACCGAAGGCGTTTATCTCGACTGCAATCCCATGTTCGAGCGCTTCGTCGGTTTGGGTGAAGCGGACATCGTCGGCAAGACCGATTACGACTTTGTCGAGCGCGAACTGGCTGATTCCTTCCGCGAGCATGATCGCAAGGCGATCCTCACGGATGGGCCCAGCGTCAACGAGGAGTGGGTCGTTTTCGCCGACGATGGGCATCGCGCGCTGTTGGAAACCATCAAGCTGCCCATGCGCGACGCCGAGGGACGGCTGGTCGGCGTGCTCGGCATCGCCCGCGACATCACCGCCAATCGCCAATATCAGGAACAGCTCGCCAGCCAGATCGCGGAACTGCGCCGCTGGCAGGACGCGACGCTGGGGCGCGAAATGCGCATCCTGGAACTCAAGCGGGAAGTGAACGCCCTTCTGGCGGAACACGGGCAGTTGCCACGCTACGGCAGCGCGGAAACACGAGGGAAGGGGCAATGAAAGCCTTTCTCGTCGCGCCGCTCCTCACCTTCCTGCTTGTGGCGTGCGGTAATGGCGAGCATCAGACCACCTACCAGCCGGAGTTCGGCCAGCGACCGGCGAGCGCGCCGACCCACAAGGAATACCGTTTCGCCGTGCATCCTTTACACAATCCCGCGCGGCTGTTCGCGGTCTACGGCCCGATAGTCGACCGCCTCAACGTGGAGATTCCGGAGGCCCGCTTCGTTCTGGAGGCCTCGCGCAACTACGAGGAATTCGACAAGAAGTTGTATGGCCGCCAGTTCGATCTGGCGCTGCCCAACCCATACCAGACCATCAACGCCCTGGATCACGGTTACCGCGTGTTCGGCAAGATGGGCGACGACGACCAGTTCCGCGGCATCTTCCTGGTGCGGAAGGACAGCCCCATCCGCGAGGTGGCCGATCTGAAAGGCAAGGTGGTCAGTTTCCCCGCGAAAACGGCGCTCGCCGCCGCCATGATGCCGCAGCAATTCCTGCGCGATCACGGCCTGCCGATAAGCGCGTATGAAGCGCGCTACGTCGGCTCGCAGGAATCCTCGATCATGAATGCCTATCTTGGCGATGCCGCCGCCGCCGCCACCTGGCCACCACCCTGGGTCGCTTTCCAGAAGGATCATCCCGATCGGGCCGCCCTGCTCAAGGTGTTATGGCGCACCGAGCCACTGCCCAACAACGGCCTGGTGGCGCGCGACGATTTTCCACCGGCGTTGCTGAACAAGGTCGCCGCCACCCTGTTCCGCCTGCATGAAAACGGCGACGGCCGCGCCATGCTGGAGCGTCTGCCCTTGTCCCGCTTCGAGCCCGCGAGCGAGGCGGCCTACCGGCCGGTGCGCGATTTCGTCGCGCGCTTCAGCCAGACCGTGCGGCCATTGCCGGAACAACCATGAACTCCCTGATCCGCTACCTGCGGGGTTTCTCGATACGCCGGCAACTGATCCTCGGCATCGTGCTCCTGCTGACCCTGTTGATGAGCCTGCTGGTGGTCGATCTGGTGATCCGGCAAAGTGAGTTTCTGCAACGCAACAGCCTGCAACAGGCGCGCGGCCTGGCGAACACGTTGGCGGTGAGCAGCACCTCCTGGGTAATGGCCCATGACGTGGTGGGCTTGCAAGAGGTGGTGCGCTCGCTGGAGCGTGAACCGAACGTGCGTTACGCCATGCTGCTCAGCCGGGACGGCCGAGTGCTGGCGCATAGCGAGTCGTCTCGCATCGGCCTCTACCTGACGGATGCGCGCAGCCGTCCCCTGCTTACGGCGCCCGCGCGGCCCACGGTTCTGGCCAGCGACAAGGATGTCATCGATCTGGCGGTGCCGGTGATGGCGGGGGGCCACCTGCTCGCCTGGGCGCGTGTCGGCATGGGACGCGAAGAGGTCGCCGCCAGCCTCGGCCGGATTCGCCGTGATGGCGTTCTGTTTACCTTGACCGGCATTGCCCTGGGCGCCTTGCTCGCCTTCGCGATCGCGCATGGCCTGACGCGCAATCTGCGTCGACTGGTCGATGGGGTAGGGCGGGTGGCGGCGGGAGAGCGTGGTTTTCACCTCACTTTCCGGCGCAAGGATGAAATCGGCCGCCTGGGCGACGATTTCAACCGCATGCTGGCGGCCCTGGAAAAAAACGAGATCGAGCGTGAAAACGCGGAAATGCAGGCGCGCGGTGCTCAGGTGGAACTGGCCGGGCTGCTCGCCCGCGCCGACGATTCCCGCCAGGCCCTGCTCAGCATGCTGGAAGACCAGAAGGCGGCGGAATCCGCGTTGCGTCTTTCCGAAGCGCGCCTGCGCGAGGCTCAGCGCGTGGCCCATATCGGCAGTTGGGAACACGATGTGGCCCGCGATCGACTGTGGTGGTCGGACGAAATCTTCCGCATTTTCGAGATCGAACCCGAGGCATTCGGCGCGTCCTATCAGGCGTTTCTCGCCGTCATCCACCCGGACGACCGCGAGCGGGTGAAGCGGGCCTACCAGGATTCCATCAGCAACAAGACGCCCTATGACATCGTGCACCGCGTGTCGCTGTCGGGTGGCCGCGTCAAATACGTGCAAGAGCGCTGCGAAACCCATTACGGCGCCGAAGGCGGCGCGCGGCGTTCCTTCGGCACGGCGCAGGACGTGAGCGAGCGGGTCTTGGCCGAAGCGGCCCTGCGCGAGAACGAGTTCCTGTTCCGCTCGCAGTTCGACCGGGGCAACTTCGGCATTGCCATCACTTCGCCGGAGAAAGGCTGGCTGCGTATCAACCCCTACCTGTGCGACATGCTGGGCTATGACGAGCGCGAACTACAGGGCATGAACTGGGCGGAGATGACCTATCCGGACGACCTCGCCGCCGATGAGGCCCGGTTCGAGCGCTTGTTGGCCGGCGAAATCGAGGCCTACGAACTGGACAAACGCTTTGTCTCCAAATCGGGTGAGATCGTCTACACCCATCTCTCCGTTTCCTGTTTCCGGGAAAACGGCCGGGTGAAATTCGTCATCGCCTCGCTGCTCGACATCGGCGAACGCAAGCGCGCGGAAGCCGCGATCCAGCAACTCAACGCGGACCTGGAACAGCGCGTGAGCGACCGCACCCACGAACTGGTACAGGCCAAACAGGACGCCGAAGCGGCCAATCAGGCCAAGAGCGCTTTCCTGGCCAACATGAGCCATGAAATCCGCACGCCGATGAATGCCATCGTCGGCTTCACGCATCTCCTCCAGGTTGGCAGCCAGGACCCGGAACAGCGCGACAAACTGGGCAAGATCGCCGATTCGGCGCGCCACCTGCTCGCCGTGATCAACGATGTGCTCGATCTCTCCAAGATCGAGGCCGGCAAACTCAGCCTGGAGAACAGTGATTTCGATCTCGACCGCCTGCTCGGCGGTGTCGCCGATCTGATCCTCGACAAGGCGCGCGGCAAGGGCCTGGAACTGGTGGTGGACATCGCTCCGGATCTGCCGCGCTGGCTGCAAGGGGACGCCACCCGGCTGACCCAGGCCCTGCTCAACTATGCCGGCAACGCGGTCAAGTTCACGGAAGCCGGTTCCATCACCCTGCGCGCCGCGCTGATCGAAGAAAACGCGGCTGATTTGCTGCTGCGCTTCGAAGTGCGCGATAGCGGCATCGGCATCCCGGAAGAGGCCCTGCCGCGCCTGTTCCGCGCCTTCGAGCAGGCCGACAGTTCCACCACCCGTCGCTATGGCGGTACCGGCCTCGGCTTGGCCATCACCCGGCGCCTGGCCGAATTGATGCAAGGCGAGGTTGGCGTCGAAAGCCTGCCGGGGCGGGGCAGTGTGTTCTGGTTCAGCGCGCGCCTGGGCCGTTCCACACAAACGGCGAGACGCGCGCCGCATCCGAATCTGGCGGGGCGGCGGGTCTTGCTGGCGGACGATGTTCCCGAGGCGCGCGAAGTGTTGGCCACCATGTTGCGCAACCTGGGCCCGCGGGTGGATAGCGTCGAATCCGGCGAGGCGGCGCTGGAGCGTCTCCTGGCGGCCGACCAGGCCGGTGAAGCTTACGAACTGGTGGTGCTGGACTGGCGCATGCCGGGTCTGGATGGCATGGAAACGGCGCGCAGGCTCCAGGCCATGCCGCTGTCACGCATTCCGGAACGCCTGCTGGTGACCGCCTACGATGAGCCGGAATTACGCGAAACCGCGCGCGCGGCCGGTTTTCAGGCGGTGCTGATCAAGCCGGTGACCCCTTCGACGCTGTATGAAAACCTGATCTCGCTGTTTGATGCCGGCGCCGGCGCCAGTCCCCTCACCTCTCCCGCCGAGGTCCGGCCGGCGGCTGATTTCGGCGCCGCCCGCCTGCTGCTGTGCGAGGACAACCCGATCAACCAGGAAGTCGCGCTGGAACTGCTGCGCGAAGCCGGCCTCGACGCCGATCTGGCGGAAAACGGCCTGGTGGCGCTGGAAAAGGTCAGACAGGCCGATCCGCCCTACGACCTCATCCTCATGGACATGCAGATGCCGCTGATGGACGGCCTCGAAGCCACCCGCGCGATACGCGCGCTACCCGGGCAGGAGAAGGTGGCGATCCTGGCGATGACCGCCAATGCCTTCAGCGAAGACCGCCAACGCTGCCTGGAGGCCGGCATGAACGACCATGTCGCCAAGCCGGTGGACCCGGATGCGCTGTTCGCGGCCCTGACGAAATGGCTGCCGCGGCGGCCGCGTGTGCTTGCCTCCCGCGTCCCCCTCGATGAGGATGTCGCCACCGGTTTCGCCGGCGCTTCTCCTTCAATAGCCGCTTTTGCCACCGCATTTGCCACCATCCACGGCCTCGACGCCAAGGCCGGCTTGCGCATGACGCGCGGTAATCCGGAGCGATACGCCGCCCTGTTGCGCCTGTTTGTCGAACACCACGAGCCCGACGTGGCGCGCCTGAGCGCCAGCCTGGCCAGTGGCGATCGTGAACAGGCCAAACGTCTGGCGCACAGCCTCAAAGGGGCGGCGGGAACCGTGGGCGCGACGGCTTTGAGCGGACTCGCGGCGGAACTCGACGCGGCCATCAGCGCGGAGCGCCCGGAATTCGAAATCGCGGCGCGTATCGAGGCATACGCACAGGCGCAGCAGGCCTTTACCGCCGCCGTGCGCGCTGCCCTGGCGGCATCGTCTGACCTGGCCGGGTCGAGCGGCGCGCCGCCCGACCCGGCCAGGGCGCGCGCGCGCCTGGGGCAACTTGCCGTCTTGCTGGCGGAGGGCGACGCCCGCGCCATCTCCCTGGCACGTGAAATCACGCCGGACTTGCGTGCCCTGCTGGGTGACGCGGCGGATGGATTGTTGCGACAGATCGAAATCTTCGATTTCGAGGTGGCTCTGGAAACGATACGCGCGGCGCGCGAACAACTCACTGACTGACATGGACATTGTCTTCCTCATCTACGGACTGGCTTTCCTGGCGCTGGGCCTGGTACTGGTTATCTGGCCCACACACGACAGTCGTTTCGACCTGGCCAGCCTGAGCCGCTGGCTGGCGGCGTTCGCCTTTGTCCATGGCGCGCTGGAGTGGAGCGATCTGTGGCGCGTGGTACGGGGAGATACGGCGATGCTGGCCACTTCGCGGCCATTCGCGCTGCTCGCTTCCTACCTGCTGTTGTATGAATTCGGCCGCCGACTGATTGCCGCTTCCCTGCTGTCCCAGGGGGGCTTCACGCGCGTCCTGCTGGCGAAACAGGGCCATATCGTGTTGCTGGCCGGTGTGGCGGCGGGCAGCCTGGCGGGCGCCGACTTCCCGCTCAATCTCACCATCTGGTCACGCTATCTCTATGGCTTTCCCGCCTCCATGCTGGCGGGCGTCGGTTTTCTGCTGTATTGCGCCAATCGCATCCAGCCCACGCTGGAATTGCACGAATTCCGCCCGGTCTGGCGCGCCTGTCTGGTGGCCGGCGCCGCCTTCATTGCCTATGCCGTGTTTGGCGGGCTGGTGGTGCCGCGCGCCGACTGGGCGCCGGCCGCCTGGCTCAACCAGGAAAGCTTCCAGGAAAGCAGCGGCATCCCGGTGCAGTTGTTCCGGGGTGCCTGCGCTGTCGCGGTGGCGTTTTCGGTGGCTTACGTCCTGCGTATTTTTCATCTGGAGCGTGGCCAACACATGCGTCTCGCGCGCGGTCGCGCCGAGGCCGCGTTGGAACAGGCTGGCCGCCTGGGGCGGCACAACCGGCTGCTGCTCGCGGCGGTGGCGGAAGGCATTTTCGGCATCGACCACCTGGGCCGCGCCACCTTCATCAACCCGGCGGCCCTGGCCATGCTGGGCTACACGGAGGAGGAGTTGATCGGCGAGCCCATGCACACGCTCACCCACCATAGCCACCCCGACGGCCTCCACTATCCCCAGGGCGAGTGCCCCACGCATCTGACCCTGAAGGACGGCCACACCCGCCATGTGGACAGTGACCACTTCTGGCGCAAGGACGGCAGCCACTTCCCGGTCGAATACCACACCGCGCAAATCCGCGAGCAGGGCGAAATCATCGGCGCCGTGGTGGTGTTCCAGGACTCGACGGAGCGGTTGCGGATCGAGGTGGAACTGGATCGCTATCGCCACCATTTGGAGGCGTCGGTGGCGCAACGCACGGCGCAACTACAGGAAGCCGAGCAGAAGAGCCGGCTGATTCTGGAGACCAGCGCCAACGGCCTCTACGGTATGGACAACACCGGGAAACTCATCTTCATCAACCCGGCCGGCGGCAAGATGCTCGGCTACGCGGCGGATGATCTGATCGGGCGTCCGGTACATGCCACCTTGCATCACACCCATGCCGACGGCACGCCCTACCCGGCCTCGGTTTGTCCGATGCTGGCGGTATTGCGTAGCGGCGAGCCGGCGCGTGACGACGACGATCTGTTCTGGCGCGCCGACGGCACGCCGCTGCCGGTGGCCACGGCGGCCCAGCCCATGATCAAGGATGGCCGCATCGTCGGCGCCGTGGTCAGCTTCATCGACATCAGCCAGCGCAAGGCGCTCGACGCCGCGCGTGACCAGGCGCTGGCCGAGGCGGAACGCCTGACGCGGGTGAAGAGTGAATTCCTCGCCAACATGAGCCATGAGATCCGCACACCGTTGAACGGTGTGCTCGGTCTGGCTCAGATCGGCTGCCGCGACAGCGCCGGGCGCGGCAAGGCGAGCGAGACCTTCGCCAGGATCGTGCAGTCTGGCAAGTTGCTCCTCGGCATCATCAACGACATCCTCGACTTCTCGAAAATAGAGGCCGGCAAGATCGAGATCGAGTCGCTTCCAATCGAATTGCTCACTGTGCTGCGCGAAGTGACCAATCTCATGAATGAACGCGCCCAGGCCAAAGGGCTCGCGTTCAGGATCAGGAAAGCGCCGGACCTGCCCGCCGTCTGCATATGCGACCCGGTGCGCTTGGGCCAGATCCTGATCAATCTGCTCTCCAACGCGGTCAAGTTCACCGAGTCCGGTAGCGTCACCCTCGGCATCGCGCGACAGGGTGATGCGCTGGTGTTCACGGTCACGGATACCGGCATCGGCATGACGCCGGAACAGGTCGCGCGCCTATTCCGCCCTTTCGAACAGGCCGATGGCTCCACCACCCGCCGTTTCGGCGGCACCGGGCTGGGCCTGGCCATCACCCACCGCCTGCTGCAACTCATGGGCGGGGAAATCCGCGTGGAAAGCCAGCCCGGTGTCGGCAGTCGCTTCGAAGTGCGTCTGCCCTATCTCGAAGCCGACCTCGAAACCAGTCCGGCGTCGGCCGCCGCTTCGGCCGGCAAGGCACGCGAATCCGGCCTGCCCCTGGTCGGACTCAACATTCTGGTCGCGGAGGATAACGAGGTGAACCAGGAGGTGATCCGGGAGTTGCTGAGCGGCGACGGCGCCAACGTCACCCTTGCCGACAATGGCCGCAAGGCGGTGGAATGCGTGCACAGCCAGGGCGGCGCCGCCTTCGACCTGGTCCTGATGGACATTCAGATGCCGGAAATGGGCGGCCATGAAGCCACCCGCCGCATCCTCGAACTCGCGCCCGATCTGCCCATCATCGGCCAGACCGCGCACGCCTTCGCCGAGGAAAAAGCCGCCTGCCTGGCGGCCGGCATGGTCGCCCACATCGCCAAACCTCTCGATCCAGACAAGTTGATCGAACTTGTTCTGCGATACGCGCGGCACAGGTCGGGGGGGCGGAGTGCGGACTGAGCCTCATGGCACTCAGTTAAGGTCGGCGCGCGCTTTTCTCCCTTCTCCCGCGGGCGGAGAGGGCGCCGATCGGCGCCAATGCTGGCCTCGGCGGCTTAACTTGGCGCCATGGCGGACTGAGCCCGCGTGCATCCTCCCGTCGCAAGCCCGGCATGGGCGGAGTCCTTGACTTAAATCAAGGCGTCTTCCTATCCTGCGCCAATCCTGTTTCCGGAGTTGTTCATGAACACCCCTGTCGTCGATCTTGCCAAAACCATGCATTCCATCATCCAGCGCATCGCCACCGGGCCGGAGCTGTCCAAGGATATTTCCCTGGAAGAAGCTCGCCTGGGCATGCGGGCGATCCTGGAAAACGCGGTGGACCCGGTGCAGGCCGGTATTTTCTTCATCGCCCTGCGCATGAAGCGCGAGAGCAACGACGAGTTCAAGGGCATCCTCGATGCCATCCTCGAAGCCACACAGCGGGTGACCGCCGAGGTGGACGAGGTGGTGGACATCGCCGACCCCTATGACGGCTACAACCGCTGTCTGCCCGCCGCGCCTTTCCTGGGGCCGCTACTGGCGGAACTGGGGGTGCCCGCCGTGTGCCACGGGCTGGAAGCGGTGGGGCCGAAATACGGCATTACCGCGCGCCATGTGTTGCGCGCCGCCGGGGTGAATGTGGATCTGTCGCCGACCGACGCGGCGGCGCGTTTGAGCAACCCCGAACTGGGCTGGACTTATGTCGATCAGGCGCAATTTTGCCCCGCGCTGCATGACATGATTCCGCTGCGAACCAAGATGATCAAACGCCAGGCCGTCACCACCGTGGAAACCCAGGCCAAACCGATCCAGGGTCGCAACAAGACACACCTGGTCGGTGGTTACGTGCACAAACCCTATCCGCCCGTCTATGCCATGCTGGCGCGCCATGCCGGTTTCGATTCGGCGTTGATCATTCGCGGCGTGGAAGGCGGCGTGATTCCTTCCCTGCGCCAGGCCGGCAAGGCCACCCGTTATGACAATCACGGCGAGGAATACGAAATCGACCTGGACCCGGCCAGCATCGGCATCGAGCAGACCGCGCGCGCGGTGCCGCTGCCCGACGATCTGCCGAAGACCGAGCGCGCCGATGAAGTCGCCATCGCCGTGGACGTCGCCGCCACAGCCCGCGCGGCCGCGACCGCCGGCCTCGCGGCCCTGAATGGCGAGAAGGGCGCGTCTTACGATTCCCTGCTGCTGGGCGCCAGCCTGATCCTGCACCATGTCGGCCGCGCGCCCTCTCTTCACGCCGCCGCCGACCTGGTGCGCGCCGCGCTGGATTCCGGCCGCGCCGCGAGCCGCGTCAAGTGATGGCCTGGATCAATGTCGCCAGGGAAGGCGAGCTGGCTGTCGGCCAGATGAAGCGCATCGCCCCCATGACCAAGCCGCTGCTGCTGGTCAACGCCGAGGGCGGGCATTACTGCGTCGATGAAATGTGCAGCCACGAGGACTATTCGCTCTGGTTCGGCTGCATTCAGGGGCGCGCCATCAAATGCTCGCTGCACGGCAGTTATTTCGACCTGGAATCGGGCAAGCCGCTCAATGAGCCGGCCGACTGCCCGCTGACCACCTATCCGGTGAAAGTGGAAGACGGCGAGGTATGGGTCAAAACAGCTTGATTCCGTTTCCTCATGGCCCACTTTCTCATGGCCCGCTCGCGTTTGCTGTCGACATGCGTGTAAGCCTGTGGGCAGGTGGCCTCACCCTTTTTCAAAGGGGGAGTGAGGGGGATTTCTTCAAGGGCAGCGCCTGTGCAAGCGTCCGGAAATACCCCCTAACCCCCCTTTGGCAAAGGGGGGGACTGGCTCTCCGGCGGGCGCGGCCGTGCCAACCGCGAACAGCGCCTTTGGAAATGGCGTGGGACGGTGGCGGCGCGCGGGATGGTTCACGGTAACTTGCCGCAAGCCGCCGCCATCTCTCTGCGCCGCATCCTGTTGACCCGGTTCGCCGGCTTGGTGACGGGCACGATGTTCATGGTAACCGCGGGTCTGGTGTTGCTTGGCTTGCAGCCGGTGGTGGAGCGTATCGCCGAGAGCCAGTTTCGCGCGGCGGCAAACGGGGTCGAGGCCAGTCTGAATGCCATGTTCAGTCCCGCCGCCGGCGTGCTCGCCATGGCTAACGGCTGGATCGCCGGGCAGGCGCCGGACCTGGCGTCACCGGACGCCTTCAATCGGATATTCCAGCCGGTTCTCGCGTCCTTGCCGCAGGCGACTTCGATTGTGGCCGGCACCCATGAGGGGCAGGCCTGGCTGTTGCTGCAACAGGCCGACGGCACCTGGCGCAACCGCATGACGGATCACTCGCGCTGGGACGGTCGCCATCTCCTGATCGACCGCGCGGCGGATGGCCGGGAGTCGCGCCGCTGGGCGCGCCTGGACTACGACGCGCGCGATCGTCCCTGGTTCAAGGCCGCCGCCGCGAGCGACATCGGCAAGGTGGCCTGGACGGCGCCCTATCGATTCTTCACCACGGGCGAAGCCGGCATCACCGCTTCCACGCGTCTGCGCCTGAATGACGGCCGCGATTTCCTGATCGGCATCGACCTCAAATTGCGTGATCTTTCCCGCGCAACCCTGTCCGCCCAGGTCGGCCGGCACGGCATGGCGCTGGTGCTGACCGACGAGCAACGCCTGCTGGCCATGCCCGCTCCGCCACCCGGCAAGGAGGAAGCGGAGTGGCTGCGGCGGACGTTGCAGCCAGCGGCGGGGCTCGGCATCGACGCGATTACATCCGCGCTGGAATCCTGGCGTCGGCGCGGCCAGCCGAGTGACGCGACATTGCATTTTTCCAGTGGCGGTGAAGGCTGGCTGGCGAGCATGCGGCCTTACCCGCTTGGCGCGCAGCGCTTCTGGGTGCTGACCCTGGCGCCTCGTTCGGGTTTTTCCCCTGACTGGCTGCCCTCGCTGACGGCCCTGGCCGGGGTTCTCCTGTTGTTTCTCGGGGTGGCCATGTTGATCGCGCGCTCGCAGGCGCGTCGCATCGCCGAACCGCTGGAAGCCCTGGCCGAAGTGAGTGAACACATTGGTCGCCTTGATTTCACCGTGGCGTCCGCGCGCCGTAGCCATATCGCCGAGATCGACCGTCTGGCCACGGCGCAGGAAGCCATGCGCGTGCAACTGCATCGCAATCAGGACACGCTTTCGCGGCAAGCCGACGATCTCCGCGCGCAGATCGCCGCCTTGCGCAAGGCGAAAGCCAGCCTGCGCGAGAGCGATGCGTACAACAAGGTGCTGTTCGCCGATTCCGGCATTCCCCTGGTGGTGCTGGACCCGGACAGCGGCCGCTTCATCGATTGCAACGCGGCGGCGGCGCGCATCTATCACCTTGTTGATCGCGATGCCGTGCTGGGCATGACACCCGCCGATGTGTCGGCGCCCGTGCAATACGATGGCCGAGCTTCCGCCGAGGCCGCGCGCGAGCACATCAGGCAGGCGCTGATACAGGGCACCCATGTGTTCGAGTGGCGCCATCGCCGCGCCGACGCCGTGGAATGGGATGCCGAGGTGCGCCTGATGGCTTTCCGCCACGGCGGCCGCACCCTGTTGCAGTTCAGCTTGCAGGACATCACGGAGCGCAAATTCGCGGAGCAGCAGCTCGAATATCTGGCTTTCTACGACGTGCTGACCGGGCTTCCCAATCGCGTGCTGTTGCTCGACCGCCTGCACCAGGCGCTGGCCGCGTCACGGCGGCAACAACATCCGGTCAGCCTGCTGCTGCTGGATCTCGACCGCTTCAAGGAAATCAACGACACCCAGGGGCATTCCATCGGCGATGCCGCGCTGGTGGAGGTGGCGCGGCGCTTTCTCTCCGTGCTGCGCCAGGATGAATCCATCGCCCGCGTGGGCGGTGACGAGTTCGTCGTGCTGGCGCCGGGCGCCGACCAGAGCGCCGCCGTGTTGATCGCCGAGCGACTGGTCGCCGCGCTGGCTTCAGCGCTGCCGGTCAAAGGTCAATTGTTCTCGCTGGGGGTGAGCATCGGCATCGCGATCAGCCCGGTCGACGGCGACGGCGCGGAAGCCCTGCTGCGCCACGCGGACATCGCCATGTACCGCGCCAAGAACTCGGGTGGCGGCTACTGCTTCTATAGCCCGGAAATGAGCGGCGGCCTGGCCGAGCGCATGGCCCTGGCGCGCGACCTGAAGGCCGCTTTGCGTGGCCAGGGTAGTGGCGAGGATGAGGAACTGTCGCTGTACTTTCAGCCCCAGGTGTCGCTGCGAGACGGCGCTCTGGTCGGCGCCGAGGCCTTGATGCGCTGGCGTCGCGGCGCGGCCATGGTCGGCCCCGACGTATTCATCGCCATCGCCGAGGAGCGCCGCATGATGAGCGAACTGGGCGCCTGGGTGCTGTCCCAGGCCTGCCTTCAGATCAAGGCCTGGCGGGACGCGGGCACGCCGCTGCCCGGGCGTCTGGCGATCAACATCGACGCCCAGCAGATCGAGGATGCGGACTTCCCGGAAGCCGCGCTGGCCATCGTCCGCGACGCCGGCCTGGACCCGACGCAATTCGAGCTGGAACTGACGGAAAGCGGCTTCATGCATAACGTTGAAATCGCTTTCGCCAACGTCGCTCGCCTGCAAGCCGCCGGCTTTGCCTTCGCCATCGACGATTTCGGCACCGGCTACTCTTCCCTGGCCTATCTCAAGCGCCTGCCGGCCAACAAGGTCAAGATCGACATCTCCTTCGTGCGCGACATGCTGGAAAACCGCAACGACCACGCCATCGTCCAGACCATCATCGGCATGGGCCGCACCCTGGAATTGACCACCATCGCCGAAGGGGTGGAAAGCGCGTCCCAGGCTCTGGCGCTCCAGGCTCTGGGGTGTGACGAGGCTCAGGGCTACCATTTCGGCGCGCCGCGACCGGCGCCGGATTTTGCACGCGACTGGCTGAGCTCCGCGCGGAATTGAGTTCCTGTGGCGCCGGCTTCCAGCCGGCTGGAAGCCGGCGCCACAAAAATCTCGGTTTCTCCCCGATCGCTTCTCCGCGCGCTCTCCGGCTATACTCGCCGCGCTTTTAGTAAATATGACAACTTTGGCGATCTGTATGGAACCCACCCCCCCCGAAACGAACGATCCCTATTGCAGCACCTCGCAAGCCGCCAAGATGCTTGGCGTCTCGCTCGGCACGGTACAGAACATGGTTGAGGAAGGCGTGCTCGATGCCTGGAAAACCTCGGGCGGACATCGCCGCATCAAACGCGAATCGGTCATGGCGCAGCTTGCCAAACGCGGCAGCGCCCAGGCGACGCCGGCCGCGAGCGAAGGCGATTTGTCGCTCCTGATCGCGGAAGACGATGCTTTTCTGCAAAAGCTTTACCGCAAGACCATGCTGGCCTGGGGCTTGCCGTTATCCATCGACATTGTCGGCAATGGCTTCGACGCCTTGATGGCCGTTGGGCAGCGGGTGCCGGACGTCCTCATCGTTGACTTGATCATGCCCGGCATGGACGGTTTCGAACTGGTGCGCGCCCTGCACGGCAACCCGGCGTTGGCCAGCACCGACATCATCGTGGTCAGCAGCATGAGCCGCGAAGACATCGCCAAACACGGCACCCTGCCGCCGGATGTGCCGGTCTACGGCAAACCCGTGCCATTCCACGAACTGCATGGCTTCTTCCGCGCCAAGATCACCCAGAAACTCAGGCTGCAACGCGGCCGCTGAGCTGAATTGGCAGTGAACTGGGGACGCTTGTAGTACCGGCGCACCCCTTGCGGGAGTTGTCTTCGCACTGATCAATGTAAGAGCGCGTGGAGGAGTGGCTTCCCCCTTTTTCAAAGGGGGAGTGAGGGGGATTTGACGACGTTTGCCAGCGCGTCGGCCTCAGAAATCTCCCCGGCCTCCCTTTGGAAAAATGGGGGGACCGTGCCTCAACTTCATCAACGCACATCGCCACGCCGAAATCGGCATCACCGGCGGCGAGCAATTCCAACACGGATTCGGCGGCAAACCCTGTGCCGCAACCCTCGCGACTTCCGGGAACACTTGTTCACTTCTACTAAAGTTCTATGCCTGGTTGCCGATACGTATCACCTGGCTGTCCCTGGATTCCCAATCAATGAATCTGCTGTTCGTCTCCCTGGCCTTATTTTGTTTCACGCTGTCCGGCGCACAGGCGGGTGAGCGGGTGAGTGTCCAGTTGCTGTGGAAGCACCAGTTCGAATTCGCCGCCTTCTACGCCGCGCAAGAGCGGGGCTATTACCGCGCCGCCGGACTGGAGGTGGTGTTGCGCGAAGGCGGTCCGGGGATCGACGCGGTGAAGGAGGTGCTCGCGGGCCGCGCGGATTTCGCGGTCGGTACCTCCGCCCTGGTCGTGGATCGCTACCTGGGCAAGCCCGTGGTGGTGCTGGCCACCCTGATGCAGCACTCGCCGATCGCCTTGCTGGCGCGGCGCGGCAATGGGGTGGAGAGCGTGCTCGATCTGGCCGGCAAGCCGGTTGCCGTGGATGCGCACGACCGCGACGAGATCGAGGCGTTTCTCCGCGCCTCTGGCATTCCCGCCGCGCAAATCAAGTTGATCGATCAAACCGACTGGACGTTGGAATCGCTCGACCAGGGGCGGGAAGCCGCGAAGGTGGTCTACACCTCCAACGAACCGTTCCTGATTCGCGGCAGGGAGCATGAATATCTTTTGCTGACGCCGCGTTCGGCGGGTATCGATCTGTTCGGCAATGTGCTGTTCAGTAGCGAGGCGTATGTAAAACGGCACTCGGAAACCGCGCGGGCTTTCCGTGAGGCCACGCTCAAAGGCCTGGTCTATGCCCTGGCGCATCCCGAGGAGATCGCGGATCTCATCCTCTCCCGCTACAACACGCAGCACAAATCGCGCGCGCACCTGCTGTTCGAGGCGGAACAAATTCGCGACCTGACGCGCCCGGACATCGTTGAGCCGGGCTATATGAGTCCCGGCCGCTGGCGTCATGTGGCGGAGGTTTATGCCAGCCAGCACAAAATGCCCGCCGATTTCGACCTGGCGGGTTTTCTTTATGACCCCAACCCATCACAAACCCCGGCCTGGCTGCGCTGGGCTTTGGCCGCCGCACTGGCCGGCATGCTGGGCGCATTGGCGGTGGCCGCGCGGGTGCGTGCCTTCAACGGCAAGCTTCAGCGCGAGATCGGAGAGCGCAAGCAGGCCGAAGCGGCCTTGCAGGCCAGTGAAACGAAGTACCGCGAACTGGTGGACAACGCCAATGCGATCATTCTGCGGATGGCGCAGGATGGCACGGTCACCTACTTCAACGAATTCGCGGAGAAGCTGTTCGGTTATCCGGCCAAGGAAATCCTCGGCAGGCATGTGGTTGGCAGCATCGTCCCGGAGATTGAATCCGTCAGCCGGCGCGATCTCTCCCAAATGATCGCCGCCATCCTGGCCGACCCGCTGAACTTCACCGTGAACGAGAATGAAAACATGACCCGGGGCGGCCGCCGGATTTGGGTGCGCTGGGCCAATCGCGTCATTCTGGACGCGGAAAATCACCCCATCGGCGTGCTCTGCATCGGCCATGACATCACCGATCAGCACGCGCTGGAGCATGAGCTGGCCGAGTATCGCAACCGCCTGGAAGAACAGGTGCAGGCCCGCACCGTCGAACTGGTGGCCGCGCGCCAGGAGGCGGAACGACTGGCGCGGGTGAAAAGCGAATTTCTCGCCAACATGAGCCATGAAATCCGCACCCCATTGAACGGCGTGCTGGGCTTCGCGCAAGTCGGCCTGCGCGCCAGCGAGGGGCGCGGCAAGGCACAGGATTATTTCGGCAAGATCATCGACTCCGGCAAGCTGCTCCTGGCGGTGATCAACGACATTCTCGATTTCTCCAGGCTGGATGCCGGGCAGCTCAAGGTGGAAAGCCAGCCTTACGTGATTGAAAGCGTGCTGCGGGAAGTCCTCGATCTGCTCGCTGAACGCGCCGAGGCCAAGGGCATCGCGCTCGATCTGGAAATTTCCCCCGACCTGCCGGCCTGCTGTGTCGGCGATGCCCTGCGCTTACAGCAGGTATTGCTCAATCTGGTTTCGAACGCGGTCAAATTCACCGAACACGGCCAGGTGACCCTGTCCGCAAGTTTGGTCACCGCTCAGGAGGGTGAGCGCCTGGAGTTCGCGGTGCGCGACAGCGGCATCGGCATGACCCTGGAACAGCAAGGCCGTCTGTTCACTCCCTTCACCCAGGCCGACACCTCCACCACGCGGCGTTATGGCGGCACCGGTCTTGGGCTAGCGATCAGCAAACGCCTGGCGGAGTTGATGGGCGGCGAGATTTCACTGGAAAGTCAGGCCGGAGTCGGCAGCACATTCCGGCTTTATTTGCCCTATTCGTTGCCCGCGCAAGCCGCGCCGGCCGCGAGTGCCACCACTGCCGCGCCGCAAATGCCGCAACCGCCGCAACTGGTCGGATTCAGGCTGCTGGTCGCGGAGGACAACGAAGTGAATCAGATGTTGTTGCAAGAGTTGCTGGGTGACGAAGGCTGCAAGCTGACGCTGGCCGAGGATGGGCAACAGGCGGTGGACGCCGTGCGCCGGGCCGGTCCGGGCACTTACGATCTGGTGCTCATGGATGTGCAGATGCCGGTGATGAACGGCCTGGAAGCCACGCGCGCGATCCATGCGATCGACCCGGAGTTGCCGGTGGTCGGCCAGACTGGCCATGCCCTGGCGGAAGAATATGAAAAATGTATGCAAGCTGGCATGATTGATCAGCTCACGAAGCCGATCGACCCAGACCTGTTGGTGCTGACAGTGCGGAAATGGGCGAGGAGGGCGCCACCATGAAGCTCAAGACGAAAATCTGGATATTGCTGGGCGCGCTGATGAGTGTGGTGCTGCTGATCGACCTGAGCATCAGCTATCAGAAACTCGCCGCCGAGTTGCGCAAGGAATCCGAAATCGACGCGCGCGCTATCTATGGCTACATGATGGCGACTCGTCGCGTCTATCAGCAGGTGTTCCTCGCCAGCGGCCTGCCGGTGAACGACCACACCGTCGGCCTGCTGCCGGCGCACTCGTTTTCGCGCATCTCCAAGGACTTCGCCAACTGGAACAACAGCGGCATTCTGTTCAATAACGTCAGCGACCAGCCGCGCAACCCGAACAACCGCGCTGACCGTTTTGAAATGGAAGACATCGCCTGGTTCCGCGACAACGCCAAGGCCAGGGAGCGAGTACGCAATATCGTCGACGACAAGGGGGTCGGTTATCTGCTCTATACCGCGCCGATCTGGATCGAATCCTCCTGTCTGAAGTGCCACGGCGAGCGTGAGTCCGCGCCGGAGAGTATTCGCCTGCATTACAGCAGGGCCTACGACTACCAGGTGGGTGACCTGCGCGGTGTGGTCAGCATCAAGATGCCCACGCATCGGCTGGATACACGGCGCAATGAAATCTGGGGTGGGCAGTTGCTCAAGAGCCTGGTCAGCTACGCCATCCTGTTCCTGGCTCTGGGTTTCCTGCTCGACCGCCTGGTGACGCGGCGCCTGGCCCGACTGCAAGTGAACGCGGAACAACTCGCTTCGGGCAATTACGGCGCGCGCATGGAGAAAACGGGCGAGGACGAGATTTGCCGTCTCTCCGATGCCTTCAACCATATGGCGGAAGCGGTGGAAACACGCGAACACGCCTTGCAGCAGGAAATCGCCGAAAAACAGCGTGGCGTCGCGGAAATCCACCGCCTCGCCTATTTCGATGGCATCACCGGTCTGCCCAATCGTGTCCTGCTGATGGACCGCCTGGCGCAACTGCTGGCATCGAGGCGCCGCTCCGGGCAACAGGAAGCGCTAATCCTGCTCAATATCGACCGCTTCAAGACCGTCAACGACGCGCGCGGCCATGCCTTCGGCGATGCCCTGCTGCAAGCTCTGGGCGCGCGGCTTAACGGCCTGCTGCGCGACGGCGACACCCTGGCCCGACTCGCCGCCGACGAATTCGCCCTGCTGTTGCCGGATCTCAGCCAGCACGTGGTCATGGCCAGTCGCCGCACCCTGGTGGTGGCGGAAAAGATCCACGCGGCGCTGCGCGCGCCCCTGCTTATCGGTGATGAGGAAGTTACCGTCACCGCCAGCCTGGGCATCGTCCTGTTCTCGGAAGAACTGGAAGAAACGCCGGAAGACATCCTGCGCCGCGCCGACACCGCGCTGCACCGGGCCAAAGATGCCGGCGGCGGCCTGACCGAATTCTTTGAAAGCAGCATGGGCGAATCGGCGGAACAACGTTTCCGCGTCGAGCGTGAACTGCGCAACGCCATCCCGGCCGGCGAATTGCGCCTGTTCCTGCAACCTCAGGTGGATGTCGATGGCAAGTTGGTGGGCGCGGAAGTGCTGGTGCGCTGGCAACACCCGGTACGCGGCCTGGTGCCGCCTGGCGTGTTCATTCCGCTGGCCGAGGAATCCGACCTCATCGTCGATCTGGGCGTCTGGGTGCTTACGGAAACCTGCGCCCTGATGGCGCGTGAAGACATGGCCGGCCACCCCCTGCGCCTGTCGGTCAACATGAGCCCGCGCCACTTCCGGCGCGTCGGCTTCGTGCCCTGGATACGCGACCTGCTCGCCACCAGTGGCGCCGACCCCAGCCATCTCACCCTGGAGGTTACCGAAGGCCTGATGATCGACAACCTCGGTGAGGTTGTCGCCAAGATGGGCGAACTCGCCGCCCTCGGCATCCATTTCTCGGTGGACGACTTCGGCACCGGCTACTCCTCGCTCGCCTACCTGAAACGCCTGCCCATCCACGAACTCAAGATCGACAAAACCTTCGTCCAGGACGCCCCGCACGACCCCGACGACGCCGCCCTGGTGGAAACCATCCTCTCTGTGGCCCGCCACATGCACCTGAAAGTCGTCGCCGAAGGCGTGGAAACGGCGGAACAAGCCGCCTTCCTCAACGCCCGCGGCAGCGTCATCCACCAGGGTTATTTCTTCGGCAGGCCGGAACCGGCGGAAACCTGGATCGCCCGCTGGCGCGCGGCCAAGGCGTAGGTTGCGTTAGCCGACACCCTCATGTCGGCGTAACCCAACATGGCAGCTGCCAGCGGCATTCCCACGCGAGAGGCGAACTCCCCCCCTTGCCCAAGGCACTGTATGCGTTCGTTGTTGAAAGCACATGAAGCGCTGACTAGGGCGACTTCCCCCTTTCTCAAAGGGGGA
Organism: Gallionellaceae bacterium; assembly: GCA_028714875.1. Classification (GTDB taxonomy): domain Bacteria; phylum Pseudomonadota; class Gammaproteobacteria; order Burkholderiales; family Thiobacillaceae; genus PFJX01. Next base: position 21,198 of record JAQTLN010000014.1, on the reverse strand, counting down.
TTGAGGGGGATTTAGCGACGTTTGCCTGGGCAGCCGTCCCAGAAATCCCCCCTAGCCCCCCTCACCGATCCAGCGGACTCACCACCCCGCGCCCACCCTGGAGCCAGGGAACCAGGCGAACTCCCCCCTTTCCCAAAGGGGGGCAGGGGGGGATTTCAACAACCCATGCAACAACAGCAACACGAAACAAACCGCCCCCCTCACCGATCCAGCGGACTCACCACCCCGCGCCCACCCTGGAGCCAGGGAACCAGCCGAACTCCCCCCTTTCCCAAAGGGGGGCAGGGGGGGGATTTCAACAACCCATGCAACAACAGCAACGCGAAACAAACCGCCCCCCTCACCGATCCAGCGGACTCACCACCCCGCGCCCACCCTGGAGCCAGGGAACCAGCCGAACTCCCCCCTTTCCCAAAGGGGGGCTGGGGGGGATTTCAACAACCCATGCAACAACGGCAACGCGAAACAAACCGCCCCCTCACCGATCCAGCGGACTCACCACCCCGCGTCCTCCCCTGGAGCCAGGGAACCAGGCGACCCCCCCCCTTTCCCAAAGAGGGGCAGGGGGGGATTTCAGCCAGGCTAGACAGCAACATCGTCACGCGATCCTTGGAACCCTTGCCCTCCCGTATCACGATCTCATTGCGGCTGAATTCAACATCCTTCACCCGCAAACGCAGCGCCTCCATCAGGCGCATCCCGGTGCCATAAAGCAGCCGCACGATCAAGTCCATCAAGGGATCGTCCACCTTCTCCAACAACCCACGCACCTCCACCTGGGTCAACACAGTGGGAAGACGAATCGAACGCTTTGCGCGGGTAACCTCGGTCAACCAAGGGAATTCAATCCCCAACACTTCTCTGTACAAGAACAGCAACGCAGACAAAGCCTGGGTCTGGGTAGAAGCGGACACCTGCCGCTCTACCGCCAGGGAGGTCAGAAATGCCTCTATTTCTATTTTTCCCATCTCTGCGGGATGGCGCATACCGTGGAAGAAGAGGTATCGTTTCGCCCACTGTAAGTAAGACTGCTCAGTGCGAAGGCTGTAGTGCTTCAAACGTAGCCGCTCCCGCATCTGGTCGAGCAACTTGGTCGCGCGAGGCGCGGGAGCGGTCGGGTCGCTGGTCATGTCAGGTGCGGTAAATGATAAAAATGAAGGCCATAATGTACTCGAACACACGAAGCTGTCCAATAACCCGGAATCGACACCAAGTAGCCAATAATCTCACCCAGGCGAGATTACCGGACACATGTCTTGTAAGCCGGAATAACCAGGATACGGGACAGACGTCCTGTAATCAGGGGCTGGCGGGTGAGGTTGGACAGATGTCGACGAAGTAACAGTTAGCTCTCTCATATACTGAGCACACCATGATCGAAGCAATCTTAGATGACACTGTAGAACTTCAGCCAGTTTTAGACGAATCACCATTTGATAGCGCAGTTGATTACGCAGCAGAAATAAAAAAGCGGGATGACGCGACGCGATCATGGCGAAGCCTTGCTTCAGAAGAAAAGGCAAAGTACAAAGACAAAATCGAAGATTATTTGATTGGCAATGGCGTTGCTGATCTAAAAAGCAATGATGCGCAGCGCGGCAAGAATTTACATCTCTTGCGAAATGAAATCGGCGCACATATTAAAAGCGAGAGTCCTTTCAAGCTTTTAAGTGTTGAAGAACTTCACTTCTCTACGTCATTAATTGAGTTGCTTGAAAATGCAGAAAACGCCGAGCATATCCGGGATTTATACAAGCTAAGAAAGCGCACTACAGGCACAAGCAAGAACGCAGGAATAAATGCGTCGGAAGCCCAGCGCCTTAAAAACTGCATGAAACAAGGGCGAGAGCTATATCTGTCTGGCAGAACCGGTTCATTAATGGTCAAGCCCCTTAACTTTTTCTATGCGCTAACTGCATATGCCTACGCCGTAGTGATTTTGAATAATCCAGTACGATACGTCCTTGATGGTTTGCCAGGATCGCATGGGCTTAATTACCTACCTGACCACATTAAGGCACAGTTTGGCGGGGACATAAAACAAGGCACGTTTAGCGACTTGTTTACATCGTTTCCAACTTCGACCATCCGTGACAGGCGCACCACAATCATTCAAGATAACGAATCGTCTATTTTGGCCTTCTACAAGACTCGTACTACAGTAGGCACCGGTACGCTTCTGAGCATGGTTCCTGAAATTAGGGAGTATTACAGCCTTGTCACGGGAAAACCATCCAGAACATTCCCCCTTGAAATCACAACAGTTAGTGACTCGCGAGGCGTAAAGTGGGAGCTTCAAATCGGAGATGGGGAATCACGCCCTGCCGCAATTGATATTGACAATGCTTTTGGTGAGTTCCAGCGCGGCGAAAGACATGGGAAGACAATTATTACAATTCCATTTTCTGATGCGCACAAAGCACGTGCGACAATTTATTCTGACATTCGTGGCAGATTTTGGTATATCGAAAATCCATTCTATCCAGTTGTGCTCCCTGAAATATGTCTACACTTCCTTTTAACAAATGCATTTAGCAACATCATGAGATACTCACCAGACCATTGGGGAGAAATACTCCTTAACCAAGTGCGATCAGATATTTCTCTAATTACACGCAAATACCTATCTGCCTTCGAGAATAAGTTTCCTGTGTTGCTGCTTCGTTCAATATCGAAGTTTTATCCCTATGTCTCGTCCGAGAGCTAACATGGCGCTCAAAAGGGACAAGCCAAATGCTGCGCATTTGTCTTGCCCCTTAGCTCTACGTTAGGCGCCACCAACACTATGGAAGAAAAGGTTGTCATTTCATTAATATCGGTCACCGTGGGTTGGTTGCTGGCCCAGGGAACCGCATTTTTCAAGGACTTGTGGACGGCGCGAAAGTTGAGAGCCGGTCTGCTAACTGAGCTTGAGGACATTCAGAACCAACTTCAACGAGTTGTAATGATTCATAATCGCCAACTTCAAATATTCGCCCTTAAAGGAATGGAGCCAACGGCGGCACTTCCAGTCCAGAATATGTTTTTCAGGCAGTACTTCAAAGAGGCTTTTTCGCATCTAAATCGAAGCCAACGAATCTCTTACCAATTGATTCACGCCAATCTTGAGAATCTTAACAAGAAGAATGACGACCTCGCAAAATTTGCAGAGGAATCATACAAAGATATAAAGACGAGACACGACGAACGGAATACTCTATCCATCATCGAAGTGTGGGGAGATCGGGTTATTGCTCTTTATAAAACAGCAATGGATGTGCGTTGGCATATCGCATATCACCTTCGCAATCCTAAATCCCCTACCTTCGATCTTATGGGGCCGATGCACGAGAGCTACATCAAATTCAATCAGGAGCTAGAGCAAGAGGTAAAACTCATTATCGAAAAAGCCAAGACTCTAAAGACAGAAGACTTTGATTGAATCTATGACGCGAAGGACTTCTCGAACAAAGGGTAAGATACTGCCTAACCTGGCTATGATGCAGACTTTCGCGATAAACCGCACAGGCCAATTGTTTTTAACATTAGCCGTTATACTCGAACTTATAAGAGGATGATGTTATGACGGATCATAAGAAAATATCCATTAACCCTGTATTGTTGACATTGACCATAGGAATTATTTTGTCAGGCTGCGCGGAGACCGTGGTCAGGAGCGCTGGAGAGTTTGGCACATATTCATCAGGCGAATGTAATTTGAGGGTTTACCAGACAAAATCCCAAGCCATGGAATACGGCAATATAAAGGAACTATGTGTCGTGACTGGAAGTAGTGCTTTTAGTTTTGATCATTCGATTGAAGGGGCAATAAGAAAGAATGCAAAGTCTGTCTGCGAATGTGGCGCAACTAACGCATATGTGGAGTCTAGACTTCGCGAATCCGAAATGGGAATAAAAGGCGTTTCATATGTTACGTTGGTAGGCTTTAGGTACATAGAAAAATGAGCTTATGGAAAATACTCTTGTTTATTACCTGCTGCCATGCCTAACAATCGGGTCAAGAGGGACCGGCGAAATGCCGGCTTTGGTCTTTGCCAGCGCTTGCGCGCCGGCCCCTTACCCTAGACGTTATGCGCCTTCGCCCGTCGTGCATCTCCTACCGCAAAAGCGATCCGCAAATCACGCTCAATGTCGGCTTGCGAATGTGCCTTCGCTGCGGGTGACTCAAACCATTCCACGCGCTCCCACAACATCTTGAAAGCCAATGAACCCGGTTTCGATCCTTCCGCACCACGGCAAAAAACAGCAACAACCGAATATGCAATTTCACGCGCCCCCCCCGAATGAACCGCTTTTCCCTTCGGCGAATGTGTTTCCGCGACCATCGCCTATTGTCAATTTCCATCGGTAATATCCGCCGTAGTGGTCAATCGTTACTTGCATTTCTAATTCCTTTCTCTGTCACGCATAACATGCGGTTCAAGCGGAGCGCGCGAAATGCCGGTTCACTTCGTGGTTGGCGCCTCGCGCGCGCCCGCTTAACCTAGACGTTAGGCTTTTGTCACTGAGAGTGTCGAGCAGACCTTCGGCACAAATTGTGGAGATTAAAAATGAAACGCTCAATTGGTTTTCTTGTTTTATTACTGGTCGCTAGTTCGGTCTTCGCAGATCACTACGTCAGAGGACACACCCGCAAAGACGGCACTTATGTTCAGGGTCATACTGCGAGCGACCCCGATCAATATCGCAATAACAATCGAAGCTCAGAGAGCCGGGGAGGCAATCAGCGTGATGAGTACAGTTCAGATGGCGCCACAAATAAAAGTAACTCCAGTTATGGGCGCTATGACAATGATCGTGATGGGGTAAACAACCCTTATGATCGAAACCCTGAGTCAAAGAAAAAGGGTTGGTAATTGTTACAACCTAAATGGACACTCCGTCACCGTAACCTTGAGGAGATAACGCTATGAATTACATTTTTGCATCATTGCTACTTGCTGCAACCACATCAATCGCAATCGCGTCACCGATTGATTCATCATTTGTCTCATATGCTTCGCAGTCACTTATTTCTTCTACCGCATCAATTCTTCAACTCCCCGAAGCAAAGGGGCGCACAGGTAGCAAGCGTGTGATCAACAGTCACGGAAAAGGCAGCCGTTACGTTGGCGGACGAAAATAATAGTTATTAAATAATTGCCTAACAATCGGGTCAAGCGGGACCGGCGAAATGTGGGCTTTGGTCTTTGCCAACGCTTGCGCGCCGGCCCCTTACCCTAAACGTTAGGCGCGAGTGCTGCTGCCTTTGAGTGCGGCACAAATAAAAAGGGAATGTGAATGTTTTGTCCAAAATGCGGTAAAGAAAACTCTGATGGCGCAAAGTTTTGTAGTGGCTGTGGTGCCAACATCGAGATATTGGCATCACCTAACCATGCAACAGCATTTGCAAGTGCGGTGAGCGAACCAATGACGTTTAGCAAATCCCTATCCACTTGCTTGTCGAAATACGTCGACTTCAGCGGCAGAGCAACTCGGCCTGAGTATTGGTGGTTTTACTTATTTACTGTGCTTCTTTCCTGGGGATCGATGATTGTCGACGCTTCTCAAATTTTATCTGGATTTGTTAGTCTCGCGCTTTTCCTGCCATCTCTTGCTGCTTCTGCAAGACGGTTACACGACACAGGCAGAAGTGCCTGGTGGCTTCTGATTGCTATTACGATAATTGGGATTATTCCGCTTATTATTTGGCTAGCAAGTAAAGGAAACGACCATGAGAATGATTATGGTAGCCCTGTCTAAATTGGGACCTATCACCGCCTAAAACACCTAATGAGTCAGACACGACATTAAAGAGACCAGGCTCGCAGTTCTTATGCGGTCGGGTTACGGCGCAAAAAGACGCGCCTAACCCGACCTACGGCGCTACGGCGCGCGCCGGCATTGGTTTTCTGGATTACGCCGCCTTCAACCCGCGTCCGCGCCAGAGCAGGTAGACCACCGGGATGACGAACATGGACAACATCGGGGCGGTGATCATGCCGCCGACCATGGGCGCGGCGATACGCTGCATGACTTCGCTGCCGGTGCCGGTTCCCAGCATGATCGGCAGCAGGCCGGCGAGGATGACGGCGACGGTCATGGCCTTGGGCCGTACCCGTAGCACCGCGCCCTCGACGATGGCTTCAACCAGGTCGGCGCGGGTGTTGAAACGGCCTTCGGTTTCGCGCGTTTTCACCGCCTGATCAAGGTAGATCAGCATGATCACGCCGAACTCCGCCGCTACCCCGGCGAGGGCGATGAAGCCCACCGCCACCGCCACCGACATGTTGTAGCCGAGCAGGTAGAGCAGCCAGTAGCCGCCGATCAGGGCGAAGGGCAGGGAGGCCATGATCAGCAGGGGCTGCCACAAGTTGCGGAAGGTGAGGAAGAGCAGCAGGAAGATGATGGCCAGGGTGAGCGGCAACACCAGCTTCAGGCGCGCCTGGGCGCGTTCCAGGTATTCGTACTGGCCGGACCAGGCGATGGAATAGCCGGGTGGCAGTTCCACCTGTTTGGCCACGGCGGTTTGTGCTTCCTTCACATAACTGCCCAGGTCTTGCCCCTTGATGTCCACGTAGATCCAGCCGTTGGGACGGGCATTTTCACTTTTCAGCATGGGCGGGCCGTCGGCGATGCCGAGTTTGGCGACGGCGGAAAGTGGCACGCTGGCGCCCTGGCTGGTGATCAACGGTAGTTGCCCGAGGCGGGAAATGCTGTCGCGCAGCTCACGCGGGAAACGAATCTGGATTGGGTAGCGTTCCAGCCCTTCCACCGTTTCCGCCACCGTGGCGCCACCGATGGCGATGCTGACCAGTTCCTGGATGTCGGCGATGTTGAGCCCGTAACGCGCGGCGGCGGCGCGGTCGATGTCCACGTTGAGGTAGCGACCGGCGGTCACCCGTTCCGCGTAGGCGCTGGCGGTGCCGGGTAGGGTCTTCAGCGCGGCTTCCACGTCGGTGCCGATGCGTTGGATCACGCTCAACTCCGGCCCGGCGATCTTTACGCCCACCGGGCTGCGGATGCCGGTGGCGAGCATGTCGATACGGGTGCGGATGGGTTGCACCCAGAGGTTGGCCATACCGGGAACCCGCACGTTGCGGTCCAGTTCCGCGATGATGCCCTTCAAGGTCATGCCGGGGCGCCATTGCGATGGGTCCTTGAGCTGGATGGTGGTTTCCACCATGGTCAGCGGCGCCGGGTCGGTGGCGGAGTCGGCGCGGCCGATCTTGCCGAACACACTTTTCACCTCGGGCACGGTCTTGGTCATGCGGTCGGACAGTTGCAGCAGTTCCGCCGCCTTGGACGGGCTCAAGCCGGGCAGGGTGGTGGGCATGGCCAGCAGGTCGCCTTCGTCCAGGGGCGGGATGAACTCCGAACCCACCCGGGAGATCGGGTACCAGGTGGCCGCCAGCAGCAGCGCCGCCAGCAGCAGGTTCAACTTGGGCGCGCGCAGGGCGATGCCGATCAGAGGCCGGTAAATGGCGATCAACAGCCGGTTGAGCGGGTTCTTGTTTTCCGCCGGAATCTTGCCGCGGATGAACCAGCCCATGAGCACCGGGATCAAGGTCACCGACAAGCCGGCGGCGGCGGCCATGGAGTAGGTTTTGGTATACGCCAGGGGCGCGAACAATCGGCCTTCCTGGGCCTCCAGGGTGAACACCGGCAGGAAGCTGACGGTGATGATGAGCAGGCTGAAGAACAGTGCCGGCCCCACCTCGGCGGCGGATCGGGCGGAGATGGCGAAGTAGTCGTGGCTGCTCGGGTCTTTGTCCTGATGCTCGTGGCGCCAGGCCTCCAGGTGCTTGTGGCCGTTCTCGATCATGACGATGGCCGCGTCCACCATGGCGCCGATGGCGATGGCGATGCCGCCCAGCGACATGATGTTGGCGTTGATGCCCTGATGCCGCATGACGATGAAGGCGACCAGGATGCCCAGGGGCAGGGAAACGATGGCGACCAGGCTGGAACGCAAATGGAACAGGAAGGCCAGGCAGACCAGGGCGACGACGATGAATTCCTCCGCCAGCTTGTGGGTCAGGGTTTCCACCGAGCGTTTGATCAGGCCGGAGCGGTCGTAGGTGGGCACGATCTCCACGCCCGGCGGCAGGCTCTTCTTCAAGGTTTCCAGCTTGGCCTTGACGGCGGCGATGGTGTCCAGCGCGTTGCCGCCGGAACGCATGACGATGACGCCGCCCACCACCTCGCCCTGGCCGTCCAGTTCGGCGATGCCGCGACGCATCTGCGGGCCGGTCTGGACGCGCGCCACGTCGCGCAGCACGATGGGCGTGCCGTCCGGCCCCAGGCTCACGGGAATCTGCTCGAAATCGGCGAGGGTCTTCAGGTAACCGCTGGCGCGCACCATGTACTCCGCCTCGCCCAGTTCCAGGATCGAACCGCCCGCCTCCTGGTTGGCGCGGCGCACCGCCGTGACGATGCGCGACAGCGGCAGGTTGAGGGCGCGCATGCGTTCCGGGTCGATCAGGATTTGATACTGCTTGACCATGCCGCCGATGGTGGCCACCTCGGCCACGTTGGGCAGCCCTTGCAACTCGAACTTGAGAAACCAGTCCTGCAAGGAGCGCAATTGCGCCAGGTCGTGCCTGCCGCTCTTGTCGGTGAGGGCGTATTCGAAGATCCAGCCGACCCCGGTGGCGTCCGGGCCGATGGCCGGCTTGGCCGCCGCCGGCAGCTTGCTCGCCGCCGTGTTCAGGTATTCCAGCACCCGCGAGCGCGCCCAATAAAGATCGGTGCCGTCCTCGAACAGGATGTAGACGTAAGAGTCGCCGAACATGGAGTAACCGCGCACCACCTTGGCCCCCGGCACCGACATCATGGTGGTGGCCAGCGGATAGGTGACCTGATCCTCCACCACCTGCGGCGCCTGGCCGGGGAAGGGGGTGCGGATGATGACCTGCACGTCGGATAGATCGGGGATGGCGTCGAGCGGCGTTCTGAGCACGGACACCACCCCCCAGGCGGTGGCGATGAGCGTGGCGATGACCACCAACAGGCGGTTGGCCACGGACCAGTGAATGAGTTTTGCGATCATGGTCGTGGCCTCACTTCGCGCCGGCGGTCGGCTTGGCGGCGGCCTTGGGGCGGATGGCGACGACGGGGAAATCGCCGTCTTCGTTGCGCAGGTCGAACTCCACCTGCTGGCCCGGTTTCAGCCCCTTGAGGATGGCCTGATCCTTCACCTCGAATTCCATGGTCATGCCGGGCCAATCCAGGCTGGGAATGGGCTCGTGCTGTATCTCCAGCTCGCCGGTCTGGGCATTGACCTTGGTGATGCGGCCGCTGCCGGTGTGAATCTCCGGCACCGTGACGCCGGGGGCGCCGAGTTTGTCCAGCGCGCCCTTCAGGTTGGCTTCCGACTCGATCAGGAACTGGCCGGAGGTGACCACTTTCTCACCCCCTTTCAGACCGATCAGGATGGCGGTGCGGCCATCGCTCTCCATGCCGGTCTTCACCGCGACCGGGAGGAAATGCCCCTCACCCTGCGCCACCAGGACGATGCTGCGCTTGCCGGTGGTGATGACCGCTTCGCTGGGCACCAGCACCGCTTCCTCACCCTTGCCGCCGTAGAGCGTGACCTTGGCGAACATGCCCGGCTTCAGCTTGAGCCCCTTGTTGGCCAGGACGATGCGCACCGGGTGGGTGCGGGTGTTGGCGTTGATGGTGGGGTAGAGGTAATCCACCTTGCCCTCGAAAGTCTCGCCGGGCAGGCTGTCGACGCTGATTTCCACGCTCTTGCCGGGGGCGATCCAGGCCGCCTGGTTTTCCATGACCTCGGCCGTGACCCAGATTTTCGACAGGTCGGTGATTTCCAGGATGGGCATGCCGGTATTGATCGCGCCCCCCTCATGCACCGCGAGGCGGGAAACGATGCCGCTGGCGGGGGCGTAATAGTTCACCCGGCGCAGGGGCTTGCCGCCTTTCTCCAGATTGCCGATCTGGCTCTGGGTTAGCCCCAGGAAGGCCATCTTCTGGCGCGCGGCGGCGATCCAGCCGGCGTCCTCCGGATGCTTCAGGGCGAGCAGGAATTCCTCCTGCGCCACGTAGAGATCCGGGCTGTAGACCTCGGCGATCAACTGGCCGCGTTGCACCGGATCATTGACGGCACGTACATGCAGCGCCTCGACCCAGCCGTTGACCCGGGCTTGCAGCACCTCGATGCGGTTGTCGTCGGCGCGCACATACCCCACGGTGTCGATGCGCCGCCACAGCCGCCCCTTCTCCGCGATGGTGCTGCGGATGCCCAGGTTCTGCACCACGCGCGGGTCGATGCTGACACCGGCGGCGTTGCCATCCGCGCTGTCGCCGGCATATTTCGGCACCAGATCCATATCCATGAAGGGCGACTTGCCAGGCTTGTCGAAGTGCTGGGCCGGCACCATGGGGTCGTACCAGTAGAGCACGGCCTTGTCCGCCTTGGCGGGGGCGGTGTCCTTGGCCATCTCCTTGGCCATTTCCGGCTTTCCGGCGGGCGACTGCGCGCGCAGGGTGTACCAGGTGGCGCCACCACCCACGGCAAGTCCCGCGATGAGGACAACGAGCAGTTTGATGTTCGTATTCATGGTCGTCTCCTCAAAGGGCGCTGAAGTAGCGGATCTGCGCCAGGGCTTTGGCCCGCGCCACTTGTTGCGCGAGTAGTTGCAGGCGCGCCTCCGTTTCCGCGCGGCGCGCCTCCAGCACCCGGCTGTAATTGGCGCGGTCACCGCCATAGGCGGCGAGGGCGCTTTCCACGCGGCGGCCGGCGAGAGGCAGGATTTCGCGTGCGTAATGGGCGATGCGGCTATCGGCCGATTGCCAGTCGGCATAAGCGGCTTCCAGTTCCGCCTTGAGCGACTGGTAACGGTCCAGGCGCGTCTGTTCGGCCCGCTCCACGCCGGCCAGCCGGGAGGCCAGGCGCTTGTCCTGGCGGTTGGCGGTGAACACCGGCAAGTCCACGCCCACCACAAAGGAAACCAGATCGGCCCGATTGCCGCCGCGCAGGCCGTAGCTCAAGTCCACCGACCAGTCCGGCTTGTACGCCTCACGCGCCTGGGCCACTTCGGATTGGGCCACGGCGACGGCTTCGTTGAGCGCGGTGAGTTCCGGGTGGCGCCCCAGCTTTTCCAGCAACTCGCTCAGCGGCGCGGGCGGCGCGGCGGTCGGCAGCGTATCCAGCGGGCGCCTTGCCTCGGACCCGACCCAGCGGGCCAAGCCGACCAGGGCGTGATTGCGTTGCCGGGCCAGTTCAGCCAGTCGATCCCGCGTGCTTTCCAGCATGCCGCGCAGGGCCAGAGTCTCGTCCTGGCTGATTTTGTTGGTCTTGTAGGCGACCTCGCTCCATTCCACCTGACGCTGATATTCGGCCTCGACCTTGCCGACCAGCGCCTCCGCCGCGCTTGGCGAGTAGACATCCAGCCAGGCCAGCCGCGCGTCGCGCGAAATGCGCTGGGCGATGGCGGCCAAAGCCTGATCGCCCTGGGCCGCCTCGCGTTCCACCCTAACTGTGGCCAGGCGGCGCTTGTCGCCGCCGGGAATGAGTTGGCTGATGCCGATGCTGGCCTGGGTCATGGCTTCCTGGTCGAAATTGAAGGTATCGACCGGCAGGCTCAGCAGTCCCACACGCAGTTTCGGGTCCGGCAGTTGCCCGGCCGCCGGAGCCGCCTCAACCAGCGCCGCTACGGCGGCCTGCTGCGCCAGGAGTTGCGGCTGCCGCCGCAGCGCCAGCGTGGCCGCTTCCTCCAGACTCAGAGCGCGTGGAGCCAGGTCCGCCGCGTGGGTGTCGGCGCCGATGAACAACGCGCCGGACAGGCAGGCGAGAAAGAAAAACGCGGGAATAAACGAAGGGAAAAACGAGGCCAGACCGCCTCGGAAAGAAATAAGCCGATTCATGAAACTCTCCACACATGGGGCTGAAAGCCAGCCGTAATGCCGCGCCAATGACGCGCGGATGATCCCGCGGGGTCAGGACAGCGCTTGTGGAGGCGGTATTTCCGGCACGGCGGTCAGCCCGAGGCCGAGGCGCTGTGCCGTCTGTGGATGATCGGATTGATTACCGGGGTGGGTTGCCACGGCGGCATTGGCCGGCAGGCCGATGACCATGACGCAATGGCACTGGCTGGCGGCATGGCCGCTTTGGCCATCCGGAGTCTGTTGCTGCTGAACCGGGATATGGCAGGAGGGCATGTCTTCTTTGCCCGACCCCATCGCGGCCATATCCAGCGCGTTGGCCACAGGCGCCAGGGCCAGGCCAAAGGCCAGGGCACAACGCAGGAGGATGGCCAGAAAGACACGCATCAGAATCGACCAGCCTGCTCGCCGTGCCGCGCAAGGGGGGTGATTTTCGTGACGCGGACAGATTTCATGCCATCTCCACCGGAACAGGGTCGCCGCATCATAGCGGAAGTGGGCGTTCGATAGAAAATCGGCTGGGTAGCGCCCAGAGCAAATTTGTTCTGGCGATAACCCATGGATTTAGGCCTTTTTTCCGCTAACTGGTGATGCGGTTGGCGCGGTGGTTCCCCCCTTTTTCAAAGGGGGGGAGGGGGGATTTCTGAGACGGCCGCACAGGCAAACGTCGCAAAATCCCTCTTATGCCCTTCGGTACCTCATTCCCCCTTTGAAAAGGCGCTGTATGCGTTTGTTGTTGAAAGCACATGGAGCGCTGGCTGGGGCGACTTCCCCCTTTTCTAAAGGGGGATTGAGGAGGATTTGGCGACGTAGACCTGGTTGCCGGCCGCGAAAATCCCCCCTCCCCCCCTTTGAGAAAGGGGGGAACTCCGCTCTCCGCAGCCGCAAGCGTTTCAACAATTGCCGCATACAGAGCCTTTGAAAAAGGGGGAGTAGCGCACCCTGCACGCAACCTGTAGCGCCGGCATTTCTCCCTGCGTCATAGAAACAGCCGGCTGGAAGCCGGCGCTACACGGGCGCCGCTTAATTCCCGAACAGCCCTTTCAGCCCTTTCCAGGTGTTTTTGATGGCGTCGACCTGTTCCAGCAGGTTTGCCGCCTCGGTGGGTGGCGCGCTGCTCGCGGGCTGCGGCGAGTAGCCGCTGTAGTCGCGGCCGGCGTCGCTGCCCAGCACTTCCACTTCGTCGAGGTGGAACCAGGTGGTTTCGTTGAGTTGCAGCCGCACATGGCGCGCCGGATCGCCATTCAGGTCCACGATCAACGGTTTGCCGTCCTTGCCGCCGAAGAGGGAGCCGTCGTGGCGGTAGACGGTGCGCCAACTGTGGCCGTCGTCGGAGAGCATGAGTTGCACGGTGCGCGCGCGTTCCTTGCCGGAGTCGAGTCGGTTGTAGATGCGCACTTCCGTTACTCGGTAGGGCGCGCCCAGGTCCACCTGCCACCAGGGGTTGACCTCCTTGTTGGTGTGGAAGCCGTAGCCGCCGTTAATGACGCCATCGACGGCGCGTTGCGGGTCGTCCGGCCGCGACCACTGTGAGCGGCTGCTTTGGCTGGCCGGTTTGCCGCGCGCCAGATTGGTTTCACCCGTCAGGTTTGTCGTGGGCTTCGCTGCGGCTTTCGGCGCGGGCTCGCCGGCCGCGCCGACGCTGAAGCTGATCGAGGCCATTTCCTTACCGTTGCTGTCCGTGTCGTGCATGCGGAAATCCCAGTCGCCGGCGGCCGGCGCGGTGAAAGTCAGGGTGCCGGAAGCGCGTTTTTTGAGGTACTGGTAGGACACGTCGTAACGGTCGTTTTCTTTCTCCTCGCCGTGGGCGATGCGCGACGGAATGATGCCGACCCAGGCATTGCTCGGCCAGGAAGCGGGCGCGGTGAAGCGCACCGTGATGGCCGCGCCCGGCTCGAAGCGCGTGCGATCCAGGCTCAGGCTGGCGCCGCCTGTGCCGGCGGAGGCGGCAACGGATGGCGCATCCGGGCTGGCCGCTGCTTGCATCCGCGCGGACCAGGGATAGACCCGGCTGCCGCCTTGCTGGGTGAAGTTGCCCTTGAATTCATTGCCCGAGAGCGTGCCTGTGTAGCCCTGGTCAAGGTTGCGGATGGGCCTGATGAAAGTAATGGTGCGGCCATCGAAGCGCACGTCGTGGAGTGTTTCCCATTTGCCGTGGCTGTCGTACCAGACGCGCCCGGAAAGTTGCCCGCCTTGCCGGCTGATCTCCAGCTTGCCACGGTAGCCGTTGCCGTTGATGGCCCATGTGCCTTCCACGCTCTGAACGGGTTTGGCCGCCTGCTCGCGCAGCATCTGGCGAGCAAGGTCGATGTGGCTCTTGAGTTGCTTCTCGTTGGCCGGGTCGTGTTCGCGGCGCAGGGCGGTTTCGGCGTTTTCCAGCATGGCTTGCCAGTTTTTCTCCTTGAAGGCGCGGGTGTTGTTGCTTTCCACTTCCCGCATGAAGCGGCTGTACTCGGCCATGCCGGCGTTGAAGTCGTCCATGGCCTGCTTCGATAGCGGGTTGCTCATGCCGCCGGTCATGTCGTGTTGCAGGTCTTGCATCTGCAATAGGGTCTTTTGCGCGCTCCAGACTTTCTTGTCGGCCATCTGGGTGTTGAATTCCCGCGCCTTGGCTTCCACGCGCGGCCACACCTGGGCAAAGCGTTGCGCTTTGTTCAGCTTGTCGGTTGCGTCCTTGTCGGTCGGGTCGAGTTCGTGGGCTACTTCCAGGTTGGGCACGGCCTGGGCGAAATCGCGCTGGTTGACGCTGTTCCAGCCGGCTTTCTTGGCGCTGTCGGCTACTTCCCTGGCGATCTTGCGCGCGCTGGTCGGGTCCAGTTTTTGGCTTTCCCGCGCCGATTGGATGGCAGCGGGCAGATCGCCCCGGCGCAATTGTTCGCGCGCTTGTTCGCCCAGGCGATTCGCTTCCTCCTGGGCGCGGTCGGCCTGGTTGGGCTGGACGTTCAGGCTCACGCTGGCCGTGCCGGTCTTGCCCTTGCTGTCGCGCACGCTGACGCTGACCACATGGTTGCCGGTTTTGCTGGAGGTGGCCTGGACGCGGGCGCCGCCGCCGAGCGCGCCTTTCCAGGTGTAGCGGTAGGGCGCTTTGCCACCGCTGACTTCGGCCTCGATCCAGACGCGCTCGCCGCGTTCCGGGGCGTCTTTTTCCGGTTTCAGGGTGACGTTGGGCGTGGCCGCGACGGGCGCGCGATCGGTTGTCTCGATGACCGATGCGCTCACATCGGCGCTGCCCAGCAGGGCGCCCTCGGCGTTACGCGCTTCGACCTGGGCGCCGATTTCGCCGGGTGAGGAACGGGTGACGGTGGGGGTTTGCGAGATCGGGTTGCTGATGCTGGTGCCCTCGTTCACGCGCCAGTTCCAGCGCACCACTTCGCTGGTGCCGCCCACTATCTCGGCGCGCAGGCCGATGCGCTCATGGGTGGCGTAGGCGCCCTTGGGCACGGGGATCAGGCCGCCCTTTTTCGCGTCCCACATCATCGGGCGATTGCCGGGTTCCACCAGCCAGGCTTTCACCTCGTAGGCCGCGCCGGTATAGGTGGCGTCCACCGTGCCGAGGTCGTCGCCGTGATGCGGCACGCGGGCCAGGGCCTTGAGCACCATCGTGCTGGCGTCCTTGACCTTGAAGCCGATCTCTCCGGCGTTGTCGCCGTATTCCATGCGATTGGCGGTGCCGGGTTCCAGCCAGCGATAGTTGATCAGCTTGGCCGGAACGTTGGGCTGGGTGGTGATCCGGGCGCGGACCTCCTGGCCGATGCGGGCCTGGCCGTCGCCGGGGGTGAAGCTCACAGAAAGTTTGGGCGCCACCACGGTAATGGTCACCTGCTCGCACTCGCCCACGGTTTGGTACGCGCCGTTCACCCATTTCAGCGCCTCGCACCACAGCTTCACCTGTCCCATGCGGTCATAGCTGACCTTGGTGACTCCGTTGTCGCTGGTGGGCGGGTTGAAGGTCAGCCCGGGCTCCGCTTGCCAGACGATGCGATAGCCGATTTCCACCGGGGGCTTGATGAATTCCTGTGAAGGATTGGGGACGTATTGGTGCTGGCCGTCGTCCACGGGGGGGCTGTACCCCTTGCCGCCCGTGTAGTTGATGGTGCCGGAGTGGGTGGTGTCCACGCAGAAGGGGTTGCCCGGGCTGGCGCAGGGGTCGGCGGCCGGGGCCGAGGTGGTGGCCGGCGCGGGCTTGCCCAGTTCCAACCCTTCCGTGCTGAGCTTGGCCTCGCTGCCGTAGAACACCTGGCCTTTGGCGCCGGCCAGACGAATCTTCATGGGCGAAACCATGATGGTGGCGCTGGCGGTGCCGCCTTTGCCCTCGGCGTCGCGCACCGTGACGCTCACCGTCCAGTCGCCCGCCCAGGTCGGCAGCAAGGTGGCGCGGGTGCCGTTGCCGCTGGCGCCGGACCAGTCATAGCGATAAGGGCCCTTGCCGCCGCCCGCGCTGGCGCTGAGGGTTACCGGCTTGCCCAGGGGTACGGCGGCTGTGGGCGCTTTCAGGCTGACCTTGAAGTCGGCCAGGTCGTCCTGGTTCTTGCCGGCTTTAACGTCAGCCAGCTTGGCGCACTGGCTCTGGTATTTGAGGCGCTCCACCACCGGGTCGGGGTAGGGGAAGGGCAGGCCGTGTTGTTTGTTCAGTGCTTCCAGCTTGTCGAAAAACGCTTGGTAGGAGGTAAAGCCGGTGCTGTGCATGAGCTGCACTTCGTTCGGCAACAGGTTGCGCGAGGTGCTGATGCGTAGCTGCTCGTCGCTGTGCGCGAGGCGCAGGGACTTGGGCAGGCAGTTTTCCTCGTACACATAACCTTCCTTGCGGCAACGATCGCCACGCAAGTGCTCGGGGTCGGCGCCGTTGCGGAAGCACTGGTTTTCAAACTTGGCCAGTTGTTGCGCCACTTCCTGCTTGAGTTGGTCGTAGGCGCGGTTGTCCGCCTTTTCCACGGCGCGCACATAGCCTTCCCAGCCCAGCAGCCACTTCATGCGCTCGTCCTTGAGGGTTTGCAGCGCGCCGTTGATGGCGTCGATATTGGCCTGCCAGGTGGCCGTATCCCGCTGCTTGAGGTCGCTCTTCTTCTCCGCTTCCAGGAGGGCGATCAGGCGTTTCCAGTCGCGCGCCTGGAGGGCGGTGGCGACCTCCTTGCTCGACGGCGCGGCATTTTTTGCTTCATCGCCGCTGGGCGTCAGGCTGATGCTGAGCTTGGGCGTGGGGTTGAGGTTGCGCCCGAGCAGCACGTCCTTGTTCGCGTCTTCGTAGCCGGGCGCCTTGATGGTCAGGCGGTAGTTGCCGGTGGGCACGCCGAACAGCAACTGGTTGCCGCTGACCTTACCGCTGCCGGGTTTGCCCAGCGCATCGGTGGGGCGCAGGTCTCCCGTGGCGCCGTTGACCTGGCGCTTGCCGTCGCGCGCATCCAGCACGGTGACCGTGAGTTGCACCGGCGCCTGTTTTTCCAGCCATGCCCTGTACTCGTCGAGGATGGCGTTGCGCGCCTTGCCGTGGTCGATGGCGCGATCCAGCAGCGACAGCACATTGCCGCGCGCCTTGCTGGCCTCCGTGTACGGCTTCATCCAGAGTTCGCGCGGGAACAGGCGTTTCAGGTAGGGGCTGTCCTCGTCGTCGAGGGCGACATTGGGCAGAAATTCCTTCTTGATCGCGAGCAGGGCTTCGTTGCCGGCGCTGACCGATACACCGACATGTTTCACCCAGGCGTCGGCGGCGGCCTGGTCGGCATCCGCCCGGCCGGAGAGGAACAGATCAGTGGTGAGATAGCGGGTGGCGCCGTCCTTGCGCGCGGAAGTGGGCAGGGCGGCGAGCAGGTCGTCGCGCGATTTGACGATGCCCTTGTAGGTATCCAGATAACGCTTCACCACCTGGGCGGCGCGCGTGGTTTCGCTTTCCGTGGGCGCCTGGCCCTGCACGTCGCGTTTGGCTTCCCAGAGCCAGTTCATCAGCGCCTTCAGGTTGTTGGTGTCCACTTCCGCATCGAGGGCGCGCAGCATGGCGTTTTCGATTTCCAGCGCGGCGGCGGCTTTGCGCAGTTCCTGGAACAAGTCCGGCAACATGCCGGCGCCCAGGGCCTGGTCGGCCTGCTTGCGGTCTTCCAGGCGTTTGATCAGGTTGGTGATGAAGCCCAGCTTCACTTCCTCCCAGCGCACCAGGCCTTTTTCGGCCAGGCGATCCATCAGTTTCGGGCCGACGTTGGGGTGCTTCATCATTTCTTCGATCAAGGCCAGGCCCGGGTCGCTATCGGCGATGTTCTTTTGCAGGAGGGTGTCCACCTCGGTCCAGCGGGTGAGGCCCTGGAATTCCTTGCTGTAGGCGGCCCAGTCGAGACGGCTCTTGCCGATCTGTTGGCGTAGCGCGTCCACCTGTTCGCGGCGCATGGCGGCGAACTGCGACAAGTCGATGGTGATGCCCCGGTGCTTCACCGCGACCAGGCGATACACGCCCACCTTGGCGCCACCGTGGGTTTCGACTTGTTCGAGCTTGAAGGTGGCGCTGTCATAGAGGGTGTCCACGAACAGGGCGAGTTGCTCGTTCCAGTAGGTCGCCCTGGCCTGGGTGCCGATCGCGGTGCCCAAACCCCAGGCGGCTTCCGGCAGGGCCAGCGGCGGAATCAGGGTGGTGATCACGTCCCAGCCGGCGCGGTAGGTGTTGCCCATCATCGCGCCTTCCAGCGCGGAACCAAGCGGGATGCGGCGGCGGAATATCTCGGTGGCGAAACCACCCCAGCCATCGTTGTTGAAGGCATCGCGGTAGGACTTCATTTCGTCCACCAGGCCGTAGACCATCATGAACTTCATGCCCTGGCGGCCGGCGGCGGTGGCTTGCAGCGCGGCGTTGATCTTCTGGTTGCTGGCCTTGATGCCGAGGGCGACGGTGCCTTTCAGCACGTTCAGGCGCTTCAACGCGCCAGGCTTGGTTTTCGGGTCGGCGGCGGCGGCGCGTATCCATTTCATTTCGGTTTCAAAATCGTTGAAGCCGGTTTCGCCGCGCAGCGAACCAAGCAGGCCATCGTCGATGTAATCGAGCATCTGGTTGCCTTTCTCGACGCCGGACATGGCGATTTCCGGGCTCTTCATCAGCGTGTCCAGGCTGCGCTCCATGATGTAGGCGGCGGTCATCTCGCGGCGGGTGTTGCTGCCGCGCTCGGCTTCGGCCTTGAGCAGTTCCTCGACGAACTTCTTGTCCTTGAGTTCATCCGCGCTCAGCACCCGGGTACCGAAACGGCCGGAAAGTATGTTCAGCAGGCCGCGCATCCGGGTGTTGTTGTCGATCACCACCTTGGGCACTTCGACTCCCTGGAAGGCCTTCATTTCGGCTTCCACCATGTCGACCAGCTCGACCATCTCCTTACGCAGCTTCGCGACTTCCGCTTCGACACCGTCTTTGTCTATCTCGCCACGGCGATTGCGCTCGCTGATTTCCCGCATGCGGGTTTCCAGTTCATGGGTGCGGCTGTTGGACCCCTGTTCCACGGTTTTCCACATGGCCTCGGCGGCTTTCTTGTGGAAAGCGGCGATGCGGCCCGCGTCCAGCGACAGCACCAGTTTTCGCGTGTTCTGGTCGAACACCACCTTCGGCTTGGCGGCGAGATAGTCGGAGATGCGCTTGACCATGCGCTCGCGGATTTCCACCGTCTGCGGCGTGGTATTCGCCCACTCGGTGAGGTCACCCGCAAATTTGGCCAGGGCGGCGTCGCCCGGCTGACCACCGGATGTCTTCAACGACTTGTAGCTGCGATCCAGGTATTTCGCGGCCTTCACCACCGCGTTGGCCATGTCGTAAATGCCGGCCTTGACGATGTCATGGTCGAAGTGGCGCAGCATCTCCATCGACAGGCCAGGTTCGTCGTTGTGCGCCGGCCAGGGCGGTTCCTTGCCGAAAACCTCGGACATGGCGCGCTCCATGGTCAGGCCCATGGCCACTTCCTCCAGTGACCGCTTCATGCGCGCGCCGGTGCGCATGTCCACCAGTTCATTGTTCTTCATCTGCCCTTCGGCAAAGCCCATGCCGTGCGCGCCGATGTACACCTCCAGGCCGGCCTTGCCGTGCGCTGTGGCGACCGCATCGAGCGCGATGGGGTCGAGCCCGGTGCGCTGCTTGATGATTTCCGCGAACGCCTCCTTCATCGCCAGCGTCAACGCCTCGTCGTTGCTGACGAAACTGAAGTCGATGTCGCCGGCGAAGGTGAGGGCGTCGAAGTTAGGCGCGTCCTGGTCCGTGTTGGCCCACTTGCCGACATGGGAAATGATCAGCGAATAGCCGTCGGCGGGCACCCGGCCGGCCACGACGAAACGCCGCACCACATCATCTATGGCCGCCAAAGTCTGTTCGCGGCGCCAGGTGAGCAGGCTCTTTTCCACCGGCGTGCCGCCGGCCGTGTAAGTCGCGCCCAGCACATCCCGCGCGAAAGCGGGGTCGCCATCGACCAGTTTGGAACGAACCGCGATCACGTCAAACATGGTGGCGGGGAGCTTGGCCAGGTCGGCATAGAAAGCCTGTGGTGTGCGGCTGCCGCTGTTCACCTCGGCCAGCATGCGCACGATGCGCGCGCGCGCGTCCGGGAAACCCCGCACCTTGGCCATGCCCTCGATCTTGGTTTGCCAATCGCCCTTGATGTCCGGCTTGCCGGGCGCGTCCAGTACCTTGAGGTCGAGGCTGTAGCTGCTGGTCAGCACCTTGGCGGTGATGCTCACCCGCCCGGGTTTCAGCGCGGTGATTCGGGCTTCGCTATTGCTCGTGTCGTCGAAGCGGATGACGCCGTCGGGGCTGTCGTGCCAGCGCGTCTTGAACCAGCCGCTGACGCCGTCCAGGCGCAGCGTGGTGCTTTCACCTACCGCAAGTTCGCGCTTGTCCGCGCGTAAACCCTCATCGGCAAGCGCCGCGTAGGGAAAAAGAAAAGCCGGCAGAAGGGCCAGCGACAAGGCGCTCAAAAAGCGCGCAAAAGCGGCAAGGCGAAGCATGATGATCTCCGAGCATCGGGAGTGAGTTATTTGGACATGCTTGTCTCATTCTATGTTTGCAGCCCGTCATGGCAAGAAATCCGCGCCTTCCTGGCCGTCCGGGGGTCGTTTGACGCTCGTTAACTGGTGATGCGGTTGGCGCGGTGGCCCCCCCTTTCCCAAAGGGGGGCTGGGGGGGATTTCTGAGACGGCCGCACAGGCAAACTTTGACTTCATTCCACCATGAAAGCGTTGTCTGTCCGTTCGCAGTAACAGCAGTAAGTCTGGCGGGTTGAAGTCCCGTCCGAGGAGTTGTCCGTGCGCCTCGGTAGCATGAGGAAGCGGCGTCGTGGTAACACGGGGTCGTGAGTTTCCACACAG
>JAQTLN010000013.1 GCA_028714875.1 Gallionellaceae bacterium | reverse complement strand
GTTCAGTGCCCTCAGGGTAAAAAAACCGGTCGCCACGCAGCAGTTGACCCTGTTGTAGTGGAGCGTTTTGAATTCGTGTTTAACGAAATCAAGGAGTTGTCGGATTAACTGTCGAACCCCGGGGCTCCGGCCCCGCCTGCTTTCCACCCTAAGCTTGCTTGCTCCCGAAGAGGCCTTCGTATGACGCTGGAGCGTCTGGACGGCGTTCCCACGCTGTAGCGTGGGAACGAGTTCATTGGTGATGATGGCCGGACGGTTTCATCGCGTTCATGGTGTGCGCGTCGGCGTCGGGGCCGGCCTGGCGTTCGCTCGGCAACGGTTCGCCGGTCCACTCGTAGGCTTGCGTGCCCTGAGGGTGCGGATACCAGCCCGGGTCGCTGTAGTCGCCGGGTTTCACGTCGTCATGCACTTTCACCACGGAGAACATGCCGCCCATCTCGACCGCGCCGAACGGCCCCTGGCCGGTCATCATGGGCAGGGTGTTGTCGGGCAGGGGCATTTCCATGTCGCCCATTTCCGCCATGCCGGCGGAGCCCATTTCCATGTAATCCGGCAGCAGCTTGCTGATCTTTTTGCTGATCTCGCGCTGATCGACGCCGATCATGGTCGGCACGTCATGGCCCATGGCGTTCATGGTGTGGTGCGATTTGTGGCAGTGGAAGGCCCAGTCGCCGGGGTTGTCGGCGAGGAACTCGAAAGCGCGCATCTGGCCGATGGCGACGTCCGTGGTCACTTCCGGCCAGCGCGCGGATGGCGGTATCCAGCCGCCGTCAGTGCCGGTCACCTCGAAATTGACGCCATGCAGGTGCAGCGGGTGGTTGGTCATGGTCAGGTTGCCGGAGCGGATGCGTACCCGGTCGCCGGTGCGGCAGACCAGCGGGTCGATGCCCGGAAACACGCGGCTGTTCCAGCACCACATATTGAAGTCCAGCATGGTGTTGATCTTCGGCGTGTAGCTGCCCGGGTCGATGTCGAAGGCGTTGAGCAGGAACGCGAAATCGCGGTCCACACGCATGAATTCCGGGTCTTTGGGATGGACGATGAGCAGGCCCATCATGCCCATGGCCATCTGCACCATCTCGTCGGCATGGGGGTGGTACATGAAGGTGCCGGAGCGCTTCATCTCGAATTCGTAGACGAAGGTCTTGCCCGGCTGGATCGCCGGTTGGGTCAAGCCGCTGACGCCATCCATGCCATTGGGCAGGACGATGCCATGCCAGTGCACGGCGGTGCGCTCGGGCAGCTTGTTGGTGACGAAGATGCGCACCCGGTCGCCTTCCACGCACTCGATGGTGGGGCCGGGGCTGGAGCCGTTGTAGCCCCACAGGTTGGCGGTCATGCCCGGCGCCAGCTCGCGCACCACCGGCTCGGCGATCAGATGGAATTCCTTGACGCCGTCCTTCATGCGCCAGGGCAGCGACCAGCCGTTGAGCGTCACCACCGGGTTATAGGGCCGCCCCTCGCTGGGATGCAGGGGTGGTTGGGTGGCGGGGTTGGTGAAGATGGGAGCTTCGGGCAGGCTGGCGGCCCCGGCCTTGCTGACCAGTCCGGCACCCAATACGGCAGCTCCCGTGCCGCGCAGAAATTGACGACGATCCATGGGGTTCTCCTTTTAGTGGCCGCCGCCGGCGGCGCCGGACGCGGTGGATTCGGCGGTGGACAAAGTCATGGCGCCGGCGCCGTTGCCGTTCAGGCTCATTTGCAGATTGCTTTCCGCGACCCAGAAATCCTTCTGAGCCTGGATCGCGGCGTTGACGCTGGCTACCTGCTGGCGCGCGTCGGCCAGAAGCTCCCAGACCCCGATCAGCATGCCGTTGTAGCGCAGCATGGTTTCCTCGGAGATGCTCTTCCTGAGCGGCACGATTTCGTCGCGGTAACGCCGCGCCAGATCGAAGGCGGTGCGGTAGGCGCCATAGCTGTCATGCACTTCCGATTCCGCGTTCACGGCGGTTTCGGCCACCTGGTGCATGGCCTGGGTGTAGAGGCCTTCGGCCTTGGCGGTGCGCGCGTCGCCCCAGTCGAAGATGGGCAATACCAGTTCGATCTCGTAGCCGCGCATGTGCGGGCCACCGGTCGCGCTCTTGTTCAGGTAGCTGGCGTCCAGCACGTTGACGAAACGGGTGGATTTGGTCAGGCCCAGGCTCTTGGCCAGGCCCTCGATTTCCAGCCGGGCCATACGCAGATCGAGACGGCTTTCCAGGGCCTTCCGCACGATGTTCTGCTCGGGCATCGGGCTGGCGGGCAGGTCGGGCAAACGCTCGGGCAGGGTGAAGTTGCGCTGTGCGCCGGAGAGCCCCAGTTGCCGGATCAGGCGTTCGCGCGCGTTGGCCTCGTTCTGCCTGGCGCGCGCCACTTCGGCGCCCATCTCGGCATGGAATAACTGCTCGCGTTGCTGCCGCAGCTTGCTGAAATTGCCCACGTCCGCCATGCGTTTCGCCAGATCGGCGGCGGCCTCGGCGGCACTGCCGGCTTGTTCCTGATATTTCGTGGCTTGGCGCGCCGCCACCGCCGCGAAATAGGCCTGGCGCGTACTTTGCGCCAGACGCAGCGTCTCGCCGGCCACGGCAAGCTGGGTCGCTTCGAAGTGGCGCCGCTCGATCTCGCTGCGCGTGGAGAGAGTGAACAGCCCCATCAGATCAAACAGAAACTTCCGCTCCAACTCCACATCGCCGCCGCCCGCCAGGCGGGTAAAGCTGAAACCGGGGTTGTGCAGTCGGCCGGCCTGGACCAGATCAGCCTCGGCGATGCCCAAGCCCGCCATGCTGGCTTGCAGGCCGCGATTGTTGAGGATGGCAATCTTGACCGCGCTGTCGGCGTTCAAGGGTTCCGCCAGCAGGCGTTTCACCTCGTCCGCGACGCGGGCGGAATCCTGTTCCGTGCGGGTGGGCTCCGGCGCGATCGCCATACGCTCGCGGGTGATGTCCGCCACTTTTCCGAGGCCGCCGTCCGGGCTGAAGGAGGCGCACCCCCCGAGAACGGTGACGCCCAGCAACAGGACCGGGAGTTTGAGTGGGTGTGTGGTCATTGCGCTCCTCCGTGGCTGGCGCGGCCTCATGGCCGTGCGCCGATGCCCCGCATAGTGACCAACACACACCAACACGAAGCTGACGCGAAGATTACAAACCTGTCATTTTTCTCAGCTGTCGACTGGGGGCAGCTTGTGTCCGCCAATGCCTATCCCGCCAAAATTAGAAAACCCTGGCCAACAAGGTTGCCGGCCCGCGCAACAAACCGCTTTGCACGCGGGCCGTGACGGAAAATATCGGGGGGCGCGGACTGCCCGGCGTGTTAGTCTCCAAGCCCTTTTCAACACTCCCTTGCCTTACTGGCAAGGTGCAGGAGATTACGCATGGCCAAAGAAGAACTGATCGAAATGGAAGGCGTCGTTAAAGAGGTGTTGCCTGACACCCGCTTCAAGGTGACGCTGGATAACGGCATGGAAGTTGCCGCCTACGCCTCCGGCAAGATGAAGAAGCACCACATCCGCATCCTGGCGGGTGATCGCGTCACGCTCGAACTCTCCCCCTACGATCTGACCAAGGCGCGCATCAGCTTCCGCCATCGTGACGATCGCGCCGCTACCGGCCCGAAACCGGCAAGCCAGTTCCGTCGTCGCTGACGGGCTAAGTGTCTTCTTCCCTGAGTTGTAACCGCCACATGGCGGCATAGCGCCCCTCCGCCGCCAGCAGCGCGGCATGGCTGCCACGCTCGACGATGCGGCCACCTTCCAGCACCAGAATCTCATCGGCATCCACCACGGTCGAAAGGCGGTGGGCGATCACCAGCGTGGTGCGGTTCTCCGAAATGCGCGCGAGTTCCTGGCCGATGGCCTGTTCCGTGGCCGTATCCAGCGACGACGTGGCTTCGTCGAACACCAGGATGGGCGGGTTCTTGAGAATCGCGCGGGCGATGGCCACGCGTTGTTTCTCCCCACCCGAAAGCTTCAGTCCACGTTCACCGACAACCGTGTCGTAGCCATCCGGCAGACTGGCAATGAACCTATCCAGACTTGCCGCGCGCGCGGCTTCCAGCACTTCGGCGCGAGCGGCATCCGGGCGGCCATAGGCGATGTTGTGGTAGAGGCTGTCGTTGAACAGCACGGTGTCCTGGGGAACCATGCCGATCTGCTTTCTCAGGCTGGCCTGGGTGATCTGGCGGATGTCCTGGCCGTCGATCAGGATGCGCCCGGCGCCGACATCAAAGAAGCGGAACAACAGGCGCGAGAGCGTCGACTTCCCCGCCCCGCTCGCTCCCACCACCGCCAACTTGCGGCCGGCGGGGATGCTGAAGCTGACCTCGTCCAGAATCGGCCGTCGGGGATCGTAGGCAAAACCGACCCGCTCGAAACACACTTCACCCTTGATCACCCGCAGCTCCGGCGCGTCCGGCGCATCGACGATTTCCGGCGGCCGGTGCAACAGACCGAACAGTTTTTCCATGTCGGTGAGTGCGTTACGAATTTCCCGGTAGATGGTGCCGAGAAAGTTGAGTGGGATGAACAACTGGATCAAATAGGCATTGACCAGCACCAGATCGCCGATGGTCATGCTCTTTTCCGCCACGCCTTTGGTGGCCAGACCCATCATGGCGGTGACCCCCACGGCGATGATGAATGCCTGTCCGGCGTTGAGCCAGGCAAGAGAAATCTCACTCTGTACCGTGGCGTCCTCGGCGCGCCGGAGATCGGCCTTGAGGCGGTCTGACTCGTATTGTTCGTTGTTGAAATACTTCACCGTCTCGTAGTTGAGCAAGCTGTCCACCGCGCGCGCGTTGGCGCGGGAGTCGCTCTCGTTCATGGCGCGACGGTATTGCAGGCGCCAATTGGTGATGCTGATGGTGAAGGCGAGGTAGACCGCCAGCGTCACCAGGGTAATGGCGCCAAACCAGGGGTCGTATTTGAAGAACAGGATGCCGGCCACCATGAGGATTTCCAGCAGCGTGGGGCCGATGTTGAACAGGGTGAAGTTGATCAGAAAACGGATTGAGCGGGCGCCGCGCTCGATGTCCACCGCCAGGCCACCGGTGTGGCGCTCCAGGTGAAAGCGCAGGGATTGCGCGTGCAGATGTTTGAAGACGTCGTGAATGGCGCCGCGCATGGCGCGTTGCAGAACGCGCGCGAACAACGCGTCACGCAGTTCGGTAAAGGCGGTGTTGCCGAAGCGCAGGAGGCCGTAGAGGACGACGAAAAGTATCGGCAGGGCCAGAGTCGATGCGTCGATATGGCCGACGCGGTCGACGATTTCCTTCAACACCAGGGGCACCGAGACATTCGCCAGTTTGGCGCACAACAACAACGCGAACGCCGCCAGCACCCGCCCTTTGTAGCGCCAGACATAAGGCGCCAACGACCACGCCGCCCGCCACTGGCCAGTGGTGGTGTGCGGGGTCATGGAATCGGAACGGGCGTGGTCGCGAGCCATCTGGTTTGCTCCCTCTCCCTCCGGGAGAGGGCCGGGGTGAGGGAACCCGCGTCGATCAGGCCAGCTTCGCTCCCTCTCCCCCGGCCCCTCCCCCGGAGGGGGAGGGGAGAAAGGCGCTACATGCTCGCCGGCCGATCCAGCGGGGTATGCCAGTGGTCGTCCGCGGCCGGTTCCGGATTGAACCAGTTGAGCTTGGCATGCAAGCTGACCACGCTGCCGATGATGATCAGGGTCGGTGGCTTCAGTTCGGCCTTGGCCGCCAGCGTCGGCAAAGTGTCCAGCGTGCCGGTAACCGTCTTCTGGTTCAGCGTGGTGCCTTGCTGCACGATGGCGGCGGGGGTATCGGCTGGCATGCCGTGCTTTTTCATCTCATCGCACAGCGTTACCAGTCCTTTCAGGCCCATGTAGATGACGATGGTCTGGCGCGGACGGCAAAGCATGTCCCAATCCAGGTCCATGCTGCCGTCCTTGAGATGGCCGGTAACCAGGACAAGTGCCTGAGCATGGTCGCGGTGAGTGAGTGGAATACCGGCATAGGCGGCCACGCCCGCCGCGGCCGTCACCGCCGGCACCACCTGGAACGGCACACCATGCTCGCGCAAGGTTTCGATTTCCTCGCCACCGCGACCAAAGATGAACGGGTCGCCGCCTTTCAGGCGCAGCACCCGTTTGCCTTCCTTGGCCAGACGCACCAGCACCATGTTGATTTCGTCCTGCGGCACGGCGTGGTTGTCACGCTCCTTGCCGACATAGAAGCGGTCGGCGTCGCGCCGGCACATGTCGAGTATGGGCGGCGAAACCAGACGGTCGTAGACCACCACATCGGCCTGCTGCATCAGACGCAAGGCGCGGAAGGTAAGCAGATCAGGGTTGCCGGGGCCGGCGCCGACCAGATAGACCTCGCCGGTATCCGGCGCGGTGCCCGTGGCATCCAGCATGGCCTGGAGGCTGGCCTCGGCTTCCTGTTCACGGCCGGCGAACACCATTTCCGCGATCGGCGAAAGAAAAGCCTTTTCCCAGAATTTGCGTCGCTGCTCGGTGGTCCCGAACTTGCCGCGCACCGACTTCTTGAAACGACCGGCGATGGCGGCGAGGCGGCCGTAACCGGCGGGAATCAGGGTTTCCAGGCGGGCGCGCAGTAGGCGCGAGAGCACCGGCGCTTCGCCGCCGCTGGACACCGCCACCATCACCGGCGAACGGTCGATGATGGAAGGCATGATGAAGGAGCACACCTCGGGCTTGTCCACCACGTTCACCGGGATATGACGGGCACGCGCGGCGTCATGCACGGCCTTGTTCAGGCTGTCGTCGTCACTGGCGGCGAACACCACATCCACGCCGTCCAGATGCTTTTCCTGAAAGTCGGCTTCGATAGGGACCAGGCGATCGCTTCCGGCCAGCTCCTTGAAGGCATCCGACAGCGGCGCGGGCGAAACCGCGTGCACCCAGGCGCCGGCATTGAGCATAAGCGACGCCTTGCGCGCGGCGGTGTCACCACCGCCCACCACCAGGCCCTTGCGACCACGCAGGTCGAGGAAAATCGGTAAGTAGTCCATTGCGAACCAGTTAAAAGTTGCTTGGGGCAGGTTGGGAAAAGCGGAGCGCTCCCAACCGAATAGGGTTGTTCAAGAGCCGCAACCACCGCCACTACCGCAACCGCCGCAGCCACCGCCGCTGTTGCTGGCGCCTGTGCTGCAACCGCCTTCCTGGGCGCTGGCCTTCATGAATACAAAACGGTGTTCACCGGGAGACACCTCGGAAAAGTCGACGGTAACGTCGTCCAGCATCGCCGCGCTTTCGGCGTTGACCAGCAGGGTCACACCCCACGAGTCGACGATGGTGTCGTTGCTGCGCTCGTCGTCGAAGCCCATGCCGAACTCCAGCATGCCGGCTTGGTTGACGCGGGCGGCGATACGCAGCGCCATATTGTCGGCTCCGCCTTCTTGCGCGGAGGCGCGAACTTGCGCGGCGGCTTCTTTGGTCAAACTGATCATGATTCGTTTCCTTACAGTAGCGGGGCCGTACCCCAGGTTAAGAAGCGTCAGGCCAAGGGCCGTCAAGCAGCCAAGCGATTGAGGGAGCGGGAGTACACACGCACTTTCTCCAGGAAAGGCGCAATCCAGCCGCGTTCGCCGGAACCGCGTCGATGGCAGTAGGCGGCGAGCAGATTGCGATAGACATAACCATCACGCTGCCCGTCCATGCCGTGTCCACGTTTCACGCGGTAAGCGTAGTTGAGGCCGCTGGGCAGGTTTTCCAAGTGCGAGTAATGAAATTCGTGCGCGGGTATCGTTTCAGAGCGAGGGGTCCAGGGCGCATCCGCCGTTTCCTCCAGTTCCGCGTAACCGCGGCCGACGGGGCGATCGGTCATGACCACGTCACCGGGCAAGACGCCGACCATCTCACCCCGCCTTTCACCCCAGCGAAGCGAGCGCGCCAGAAACATCAGGCCGCCGCACTCGGCATAGACCGGTAGTCCGGCTTCGATCTGGCGGGCGATGTCATCGCGCAGGCTGCTATTGGCCGCCAGTGCCTCGATGAACATCTCGGGAAAACCACCGCCCAACAAGAGGCCATCCACGTCGGGCAAGCGTGTGTCCAGTAGTGTATTCAAGGGCACCAGATCGACTCCGGCGTCCAACAGGGTGTCGAGGTCTTCCTGGTAGTAGAAACCGAAAGCACGATCGTGCGCATAGGCGATACGCGGTCCGCCCTGCCCCATCCGTTTCGCCTGTGGCGGGCGAGGCGCGTTGGCCTGCGCGGCGATCTCCAGCAGACGGTCGATATCCACCTGCGCGGCAACCAGGCTGGCAATGGCTTCGACGCGGGCATCCGCCTCCACCGCCTCGTTCCCCGGCACCAGTCCAAGGTGGCGCTCGGCGATGGCCATTTGCTCGCTCTTGTAGACCACACCCAGGACCGGCACATCGGTATAGCGAGTAATGACCTCGCGCAACTTGCCTTCATGGCGCGGCCCACCCACCTTGTTAAGAATGACGCCGGCGATGTTCACCGCCGGATCAAA
This sequence comes from Gallionellaceae bacterium, assembly GCA_028714875.1. GTDB lineage: Bacteria > Pseudomonadota > Gammaproteobacteria > Burkholderiales > Thiobacillaceae > PFJX01. Next base: position 107,934 of record JAQTLN010000013.1, on the reverse strand, counting down.
GGCCTTGTAACCGAGGATCAGAGGCGCGATGCCGCGCGTCATGCCTATGGTGTCGAGTACCAGCACCACCGGCGCTCCCAGAAGTTTGGCCAGCGCGGCGTTGCTGTTGGAGCCTTCCACATCCATGCCGTCGTAAAGCCCCTTGTTACCTTCGATCAGGCTGACGTCCACCTCCCCGGCATGGCGCGCGAACAAGGCCTCGATCTCGGCCTCGCGCATCATGTGGAAGTCGAGGTTGTAGCTGGGGCGCCCGGCCGCCAGGCCATGCCAGATCGGATCGATATAGTCCGGCCCTTTCTTGAATGCCTGCACCTTCAAGCCACGATTGCGCAGTGCTCGGCAGAGACCCAAGGTAAGCGTGGTTTTACCCGAAGATTTGTGGGCGGCGGAGAGGTAGAGGTGAGGCATGGCGAGATTTTACCGGCGTGAAAGCAAAAAGCCGACTAATCTTGTCGGCTTTTTGCGATAACAGGCGCTGGCTTGTTCAGTCCGTGCTTCTGCGCGACTGCAGGGTCTGGAAATCATCCTGCGGCATGAACTTGAATACACGAACGGCAACCACAGTCAGCACAAAGGTGATGCCGACCCCACCCATACCCAGCAACCACTCGTAAACACTTGGGCTGTAGGCATTGACAATACCGTCATAGAAGCTGCTCTGGACTTCATGGCCGGGGAATATGACTAACGGGAATGCCTGACCACCAACAATGGTGACGTACATCTGCGCGATACCGCCAAGAATGACGAGCAACGGCGCCAGGAAGCAGAAACACATGCTCTGCGCATCCTTGGAGCGAGGCATGAACAGGAGAATCAGAGGCACGATGCCGCCAATAATTACCTGGCCCACCCAGAACACCGTGGTGTAGATGCCACCGTCCAGCAGGATGAAGCGCTCGAATTCCCACTGCTTGGCGAAATACAGGTTGGTCAGGTGGAACACGACGGTGAAGTACAGCGACGCGCCCACGAAAACCGCGAGCAGGTTCTTCATGCGACGGCGGACGCCCTCGTCCAGCTTGATGCCATTCCAGCGATACATGGACGATTGCACCACCATGAAAACCGCCAGACCGTAAGCAAACGACATGATGACGAACATCGGCGCGATCAACGCGGAGTTATATCCCGCGCGGGCCACCAGGAAGCCGAAGATGGAGCCGGTGGCGGTGGTCAGCGACAAGCGCCAGAAGAACGCCATATAACCAACCGGTTTCGACCACATCTTCAGACGGCGATCCATCAGGGTAATCAGGTACAGACCGACAATGGCGAAGAAGCCGTTGTAGAAGATCATGTTCCAGGCAAAGATGGACTTGAAGTTGTAGTGGGTCATGGCCACGATCAGGCGATCCGGACGACCCAGATCGAGCACCAGCACAGCCAGTCCACCCGCCAGCAACGCCAGTGCCAGCATGCCGGATAGCGGCGCGCGGGATTTGTAGACCTGTTTGCCGAACACCGACCCAATGGATGCCACGTTGAGCGCGCCGGAGGCGGCGACGATCAGGAACACCGCGAACACGTGCGGCAGGCCCCAGACGATCTGGTTGGTCATCCCGGTGAGGATGTGACCATGGTGCTCCAGGGTAAAAAAGGCATACAGCGCGCCGAGAATCACCAGTCCGCCTAACGCGAGCAGGGAAATGAACTGCCCGGTGCGGCACTCGCCTTGGTTGATGCAGAGTTGCTGTGCCATGTCTTAAATCCCTTGGTAACGAACGCCGGTATTGAGTGCCAGATCGGCTCTGACCTCAACACTGTCGGTGGACTTGAGCGCCTTGGAAACCTCGCTTTCCGGATCCTTGAGGTCGCCGAATATCATCGCCTTGTGGCCCTTGGCGTCACATGCCTCAACACAGGCCGGCTGCTCGCCACGATCCACGCGTTGCACGCAGAAGGTGCAGGATTCGACGCAGCCCTTACCGCGTGGAACTTCCGGGTTCTGGTCGGTGAGCGGTTCGTGCACGAACGAGCGCGCCTTGTACGGGCAGGCCATCATGCAGTAGCGACAGCCGATACAGCTATGACGATCGACCAGAACGATGCCGTCGGCACGCTTCATCGAAGCGCCGGTCGGGCAAACATCCACACACGGCGGGTTCTCGCAGTGCTGGCACATCATGGGGAGGCTTTGCACGTAGCCGGTGCGCAGATCCTTGATGTCCACCTTGCGTATCCACTGGCTATCCTGCGGGCCAGTGTGGCCGGAGAGGCCATTTTCCGTGTTGCAGGCGGTGACGCAGTCATTACAACCGTCGCCACACTTGGTGGTGTCGATCAACATGCCCCAACGTTGATTGCTGGAAGCGCCCTCTTCGGGCGCGCGGCTATGCGCCACGCCATAGAACAGCACGCCGGGGCCGAGTGTGACGCCGGCGACCAGAGCACCCGCTTTGAGAAACTCGCGACGGTCTTCTTGCTTGGTGTTCATGGAATCACTCATTGGCTGCCTCCGTGGGAGGGCATGAGAGGAGATAACGAGGGTTGCGCGGTCTGATTGACAGGGCGCTTGCCCGGTTTGGTGGCATGGCAGTCCCAACAGTCCAGCTTGACGCCGGCGTAGCTGTGGCAGGCAACGCAGAAGTCTTCCTTGGAGGAGGCCACGCTGCCGGTTTTGCTGCCCGCGTGACATTCCACGCATTTCCTCAGACTGTACTTCGTCGTGCGGATGCCCTTGCGCAACGTGTCGTCACGATGGTGTTTGAGCAGATCAGGGTGGTTACGACGGATATAGTCCTCCTCGTCTACACACTTGTCGCCCTTGCCGTGTTCCAGCTTGGGCAGATCGACTCCCGCCACCGCCTGCATCGACGGGATGGCCATGAAGGCCACCGCGCCAAGGCAGACGGCGAGGCGGAACCATTTGCCCAGACCGGGCAGGTTGGCCACTCTCGCCATGCCATTCATCCTTATTTACTCGCCCATGCCCATGAGAATGTAGCCGGTCGGGCACACTTCGGCACAAATGTGACATCCGATGCACTTGGTGTAGTCGGTATCCACATAACGGCCGGTGGTGGGGTTGTCTTTCTTCTTGACCTTGAAAACTGCAACCTGCGGGCAATAGATCACGCAGTTGTCGCACTCGAAGCAGAGGCCACAGGACATGCAGCGCTTGGCTTCCGCGACGGTCTGCTTCTCGTCCAGGGCGTGCAGTCGATCTTCGAAGTTGCCCAGGGCGGAGTCCTTGTCCAGCGTGGTCACGCCACGCTGATTGCGCGGGACGTTCAGGAAGTGGCCGAGGAACATTTCGGTGGACGGAATCACGTAGCGGCCGGAGCGGTCGTCGAAGTTGTGCAGAACGTCCTTCCAGGAGTCGCTGCCCGTTACCTGGCCGTGGTGTTCCTTGTACTCATGGCCGGTTTCGACCCACTTGCGCACCTGATCCCAGTGCGCCACGTCAACCTTGGGACGACGATCCAGCTCCTCGCCCTTCAGGAAGGCGTCGATACCATCGGCGCAGATGCGGGCATGGCCGATAGCGGTAGTCAGCAGGTGCGGGCGGATCACGTCGCCGGCAACGAAGATGTTCGGTTTGTTGGGGAAACGGTAGTTCTTGTCGGCGCGGATCAGGCCATTGTTGTTGTTGAAGCTTTCCAGACCCGTGAAGTCGACGGCCTGACCAATGGCGGACACGATCAGGTCACCGGTGATGTCGAATTCGGTGCCTTCCTTGATCTTGGTTTCCTTGCCGACCATCTCGAATTCGGCCACACGCAGGGCGGTGGCACGGCCGGAAGCATCCTTGATCACGGCGATAGGCGTCACGCCACCGATGATTTCGATGCCTTCGGCTTTGGCCTGCTCGACTTCGTGCTTGTTGGCGGCCATCTTGTCGATGGTGGCGCGGGAAATCAGCACCACTTCAACACCCATACGAGCGGAAATGCTGGCGACGTCGTGCGCGGTATGGCCAGCCAGAACCATTTCCGGCAGATCAGTGGTGGAGGCATTGGTGACCTTGCCCAGGCGACGGGCGACGGTTGCCACGTCGATGGAGGTGTCACCACCACCGATAACCACGATCTTGTTGCCGACATGCTGTAGGCGGCCTTCGTTGAAGGCGCGCAGGAAAGCGGTGGCGGGAACGCAGTTGGGGGCATCCGCGCCATCAACCGGCAGAGTACGACCACCTTGGGCACCCAGAGCGATCAGCACGGCATCGTAGTCTTTCTCGATCTGCTCCATGCTGATGTCGGTGCCGATACGGGTGTTCAGACGCGTCTCGACACCCATGTCGATGATGCGCTTGATCTCGCCGTCTAGAACCTGACGCGGGGTGCGGAAGCCGGGGATGCCATAGCGCATCATGCCGCCGAGTTCGGCGTGGTCGTCAAATATCGTGCAGCCGTGGCCCATGCGACGCAGCTGGTAAGCGGCGGCCAGGCCGGCGGGACCACCGCCGATGATCGCGATTTTCTTGCCACTTTCAGTGGCGGGCATCTCGAAGCCGATGTTGTTTTCCAGCGCCCAATTACCGAGGAAGTGCTCGACCGAGTTGATACCGACGTTCTCTTCCACCTGGTTCCGGTTGCAGCCGGATTCGCAAGGAGCCGGGCAGACACGGCCCATGACGGCGGGGAAGGGATTGGCGCTAGTGAGACGACGGAACGCGTATTCCTGCCAGCTCTGGCCGCCAGTGGGCTTCTCGATGCCGCGAACGATGTTGAGATAGCCCCGGATGTCCTCGCCAGCCGGGCAGGAACCCTGGCAAGGCGGGGTGGAATGCACATACTCAGGGCACTTGTGGCTCCAGCTCGCCTGGAAAATCTTTTCCTGGGCGCGCTTGTACTGCCCTTCCTTCTCGCCGTCCTTGTAACGACGCCACGAAACGCCCTCAGTTTTCTTTACGTCTTTGGAAGTGACCGACATCTTCGCTCTCCTATCTCAAGAATCGTGCGGCAATACCGCTTGACATTACGCTTGCCCAACGCGTGTTTAATCCATGCGCGCCCGGCCCAAGGCCGGGCGGCCCTTAATCCAGCTTGATGGCCGTGCTGACGAGCTGATGCACGCCGCCGACCATGCTCCGGTCGAATCCGTAATACGGTATTACTTTGGTGAATTGCGCCTTGCAGATCGCGCAGATCAGGCCCAGGAAATTCACGCCGTTGTTCTGCACCACATTGTTGAACGCGTTCATGCGGGGCAAAGCACCCTTCACACGCACCTCGATCAAGTCATCGGTCAATACGCCGCCACCGCCGCCACAACAGAAAGTCGCCTCTCCGATTGTCTCGGGCGCCATATCGTAAAAATTGTTGGCGACCGCGCGGATGATGTTGCGTGGGATGGTGAACTGGCCACCGGGTTCATCACCCATGCGGGAACCCCGCGCCACGTTACAGGAGTCGTGGAAAGTGATGACGCGATCATCATTCAGCGACTTGTCGAATTTGAGCGTGCCCTTCTCGATCAAGTCCCAGGTGTACTCGCAGATATGCATAGGCTGCGGGTAGCGTGAATCGAGCTGGCTTTGCAGTTCAATCGAGAACGGGTCGTTACCACCGTAGCCGATACCGGTCAGGGTGTTCCAGAAGCTATAGGCGACACGCCAGGCATGGCCACACTCACCCACGATGATGCGTTTGACGCCCAGTTCCAGCGCGGCATCGCGAATCCGCATGGCAACGGTCTTCATGACCTCGTAGTTGCCGTTGAACAGGCCGAAGTTGCCTGCCTCGGACGCGTGCGTGGAAAGTGTCCAGGACGCGCCGGCTGCGTGGAATACCTTGGCGTAGCCGATCAGGGATTCAACGTGCGGTTCCGAGAAGAAGTCGGCGGAGGGTGTAATCAGGAGAATTTCCGCGCCTTTTACATCAAGCGGAATCTTCACCGGCACACCGGTATCCAGCTCGATGTCTTCTTCCAGACCCAACAACGTGTCTTCCAATGCCGGGCCAGGCAGGCCGAGGTTGTTACCGATCTTCTGAACTTTGGTCAGTATCTCGCTGGAATATTTCTGGCCCATGCCCACCGTGTTGAGAATCTCTCGGCCGGCCATGGTGATTTCAGCCGTGTCGATGCCGTAAGGGCAGAACACGGAGCAGCGACGGCACTCGGAACACTGGTGGTAATAGCTGTACCAGTCGTCCAGGGTTTCTTTCGTGAGATCTTCCGCGCCCACCAACCACGGGGCGATCTTGCCGGGAAGGGTGAAATAGCGACGGTATACCTTGCGCATCAGATCCTGGCGAGCAACCGGCATGTTCTTCGGATCAGCCGTACCCAGGAAATAATGGCACTTGTCGGTACAGGCGCCGCAATGCACGCAGGCGTCCATGAATACCCGAAGGCTGCGGTACTTGCCGAGCAAGTCGCCCATCTTGTTGATCGCGCGTTCTTGCCAATCCTCGGTCAACGTCCACGGATAGCCCAGAAAGGTCTGACTGCCCTCGGCGGCGGGAAAGGACTTGACGTGTGCCATCGCCCCTTCCTTGATCTTGGGGACGTCGGTGTATTCCGTCAGTTTGGGGACTTCGAATTCAGGACCAGCCACAGTTGCTCCTTGCGTATCTCGTTGGTTGTCTCGGACGGTGCCGGACTTATCCTTACTTACGCTCGGCCGCCGCCGCCCAAGGGGCGATCAGGCGGGTTTCGCGCGGGTTGTCTGCCTGGTTGCGGGTCGGGCTAAAGAAGATGCCCGGCGCGTGCAGCAACTTGCTCACGGGGAAGATGATCATCAACAGCGCCACCAGAGACAGATGCACCAGCAGCGGGCCATCATTGGGCAGCGGCTGCCAGTCGAAGGTCACCAGACCGAGGGCGAAACCCTTGAGCGCGACGATGTCGGTATGGGAGACGAAAGTCATCATCATGCCCGACGCGCCGATGCCGATCAGGAGCGCCAGCATCAGGTGGTCGGATGGGGTGGAGATATAACGCACACGGTCGACCAGGAAACGGCGCGCCCAGAGGCCAAGCAAACCGGCGACCATCGCAAAACTGGCGTACTTGCCATAGGGCTGGACAAACTCGACCACGAACCACATAGGTTCCTGGAAATAGCGCACATGGCGCAGCAGAACCATGGCCAGGCCGACATGGAACATCCAGCCAAAGACCCAGATCCATTTATTGGACTTGAACAGGGACTCGAACAGCACGACTTCGCGCGCCATGCGCATCGCCACGCCGCTATTGGTAGTCGGAGCGGGCGTGGTGGGAATCTTGAGAGGGGCCGGGGTGCGGCTGTACTCGGCAATGCGATAGGCCACACCGCCAATCAACACGATTGCGGCGAAGTAATACAGGCCAATATAGAAAAGCGTAAGCGTAGTCATCCGTTCCTCTGCTTCAGGCAGAACAACTCATTACGTCCCGGACATCCCCGGAACACGAGCAGAAATCTCGAAACCGACGGGCCGGAGCCCGCCGGGGATCAACCGAAATTGATCAGATACAGCCGGTCGGCTTGGGCAGACCGGCGATCTTGCAAGCCTGCTTGGCGGGGCCATAGGGGAACAACTCGTACAGATACTTGTTGTTGCCCTTGTCCGCGCCCAGCTTCTTGGAGATCGCCTTGGTCAGCACGCGCACAGCGGGGGCGATTTGGTACTCGTCGTAGTACTCGCGCAGGAAGTTGACGACTTCCCAATGGGAATCGGTCATTTCAACTTTTTCTTCCTGAGCCAGATATCCAGCGATGTCCTGGTTCCAATCGGCCAGATTGGTCAGGTAGCCTTCCTCGTCGACTTCAAAAGATTTACCGGCAACTTCAACCATAGGCATAGCGCACTCCTTAAAAAAAATTACAACCAGGACTGGCAGGCGTTGGTCTCGGTAACGAGATCAACAAAACCGCCGTAATCCACGACTTTTACCCCGTCCAGAACACGAGCGGACATACCGCGCGCATCGAGATCGGGACCGAGGGCATAAATCTGAAGGTCAGCCATGGCTGCCTGGATTTGCGCCGCCGCCACACCACCCTTGGTCGCCGCATAAACGGCATCCTCGATCAGTAATACAGCGGAACCCTTCGTGGCCATACGCAGACAACTCTCAAGAGAATTGCGTTCCGTGGCCGATTTGTTAACGATATGCAGCATCTTCGTCTCCCTCAGTAGCTGATAACGACGTCTTGCTCAGCCATGAGATTGGCCATCTCGGCGCTGTCGAGCACGGTCACGTCCACGATCAGATCGGCTTCAGTCAAGCCTCGGGCATCCATGGATGCCTTCTCGACGTATAGCTTCTCGATGTCGTAACCATCCAGGGCGCGGTAGGTCTTGGAGAAATCCTTGACCTCGATACCCTTGGTGTTCATGCCCTTGATCAGTTCATAAACACCATCGTCGGCAAACACCATGCTCACGTCCTGGTCGAAGGCCGCCGAGACCAACACCACTTCCAGTCCCTCGAGGGCGTAGATGGTGCCGTGTGGCGCCTTGCGGTTTACGAACATGAACTTCTTGACGACGCCTTCGCCGCCTTCCATGTCATCCATCATGTCGCTCATCTAGATACCCCTCAGTCGCCGAAGGTGACCAGACGGTCACACTGGATGCCGGCTTCCACCAATTGGCCGAGACCGGAAATACGGAATCCGGGAGCCAGGATGTCGTCAGTGATGCCGCGGCGCATGCCGGCGGCAATACACACCACCAAGTCCACACCATGCTCTTCCGCCAGTTTGGACCAACGATTGACCACGTTGCGGTCATCTTGGGGAGGCTGGGTAAGCTTGGTCGAGTTGTTCACCCCGTCGTGATAGAAAAACACGCGCGGAACCTTGTGCCCTTTTTCGATGGCCGTCCTGGCAAACAGATACGCGGTATCGCTTGCCTGGTGGTTGTACGGCCCTTCACTAACCATAATGCCGATTTTCATTTAAATATCCCTATCTCCGAATATCCAAATTGGTCCGGCCCCGATGCCTCCGAGGCCGGGTCGCAATCAGAAGCGGATATGCGTGGAAGCGTTCAGGTTGGTACGGGAACCACGCCAGTTGTCGATGTGATACTTGGTGAACGGCAGTCCGGTCTTCTCGAAGAAGGCGGGCCAACCGATACGGTCGATCCAGTCGTTCATGCGTTCCCACGGGCGACCATCAGCCTTGTAGACACCAAGAATTTTCTTGACGATCTCGCTGACCTCGGGCCAACGCGGCGGGTTGTTCGGGATGCCGGCGGCGACCAGTTTGTGGAAAGTAGGTTTGGAACGGGCGTTGGAGTTCTTGCCGCCAACCCAGATCGCGAACTTGGAATGCTCGGGATCGTTGATCTGCATCGGGGGGCACGGGGGGAAGCAGGCGCCACAGCAGATGCATTTCTTCTCATCGACTTCCAGGGAAGGCTTGCCGTTCACCAGCGCGGGACGGATAGCGGCCACCGGGCAGCGAGCGACAACGGAAGGACGCTCACACACGTTGGCAACCAGATCATGATTGATCTTGGGCGGCTTGGTGTGCTGGATCACGATGGCGATGTCAGCCTGGCCGCCACAGTTGATCTCGCAGCAGGAGGTGGACAGCTTGACGCGGTTGGGCATCTCGCACTTGATGAACTCTTCGTACAACTCGTCCATCAGGGCCTTGACGGCGCCGGAAGCATCGGTACCCGGGATGTCGCAGTGCAGCCAGCCCTGGGTGTGGGCGATCATGGATACCGAGTTGGCGGTGCCGCCGACCGGGAAGCCACCTTCACTCAGCGCCTTGATCAGGGGCTCGACCTTGGTCTGGTCGGTGACCATGTATTCGATATTGGAACGGGTGGTGAAACGCACGTAGCCGTCGGCGAACTGGTCGGCGATATCGGCCAGCTTGCGGATGGTGTAGTGGTCCATCTGGCGCTGGGTGCCGGCCTTGACAGTCCATACTTCGGCGCCATTTTCGGCACGGTGGTAAAGCACGCCCGGCTTGGGATGTGAGTGAAACACCCACTTCCCATAATTGTCTTTCATCACAGGGTGCATGTAGGGCATCGGATCCGGTGCACCGGATTCAATGGTCTGGTGTGTTCTTTCAGCCATTGCTATCTCCAAAGGGTGAAATCGTTAAATCATCTGCGACTTGCTCACGAGGGGGCCACCTGGGCCACCCTCGGAGCGACCATTAAATCAGGCGGCGGCCTGCTTGCGCTCGAACCACTTGGCCGCTTCCTCGTCCCAACCATCCATGCGAGCATAAGGATTGGAGCGCGGCGAACTGATCATGTTGGGATCAATCTCCAGCTCAATGCCTTCCAGGAAGTTAACCAGGCCGATACGTTCGATCATCTCGCCGGTACGCTCATGCTCCAGCGCATTTTCAGCGAAGAAGTCGAGCATGGAACGGGACAGATCGTTCAGACGTTCAAAATCTTCGTCCGACTCAAGCTTCATGAACGGAATCACCACGGTACCCATCGTGGCGCCAATCTTCAGCACACTCTTGCCGCCGACCAGGATGGTGACACCCTTGTCTTTACCGGGCAGGAGCGCGCCAGGCATGACATTCAGGCAGTGCATGCAACGCACGCAGTTGTGGTTGTCGATTTCCAGGCAATTCTCATCCGACAGCACCACCTTGGTAACGCCTTCAGCGGCGGCCGCGCCATCGTTCTTTTTGAGCTGGATGGCCTTTGTCGGGCAATGGTTGACGACCATATTGATGGTGTCCTCCATGCTGTGCGCCGCATACCAATCACGCGCCAGCTTCTCGTCGGCGCGAATGTTGTCGCGCCAGGTGCCGATGGTAGCCATGTCGGAACGCTGAATGGAGTTCATACAGTCGTTTGGGCAGCCGGAGAACTTGAACTTGAACTTGTACGGCAGGGACGGGCGATGCATATCGTCCAGGTTGTTGTTGATGACGATGCGCAGCGCGCGAGCTTCGTCATAACAAGACATTTCACAACGCGCGGCGCCGACGCAAGACATGGAGGTGCGCAAAGCGGGGCCGGCGCCACCCAGGTCAAAGCCCATTTCATTGAACTTGTCGAAAGCACGCTGCACGTCGTTGGTCTTGATGCCTTGCAGCATGATGTCGCCAGACTGGCCGTGGAAAGCGATCAGGCCGGAGCCACCGGTTTCCAGCCAGGCGTCGGACATCTGACGCAGCAGGTCGGAGGTGTAATGCATGCCGGCGGGCGGCATGATGCGCAGGGTATGGAACTCGGCCGCCTCGGGGAACAGGGGCTTATGGTTCTCGTCTTTCAGCTCGGTAAAGCGCGGAATCACGCCACCACCGTAGCCCACCACACCAACGGTACCGCCTTTCCAATAGCCGAAGCGGGTCTGGTAGGAAGTCTCCAACTGGCCCATCAGGTCGACCATCATGTCGTTGTCTTTAGCCAGGCGCTTCAGACCCGTAACGAACGAGGGCCAAGGGCCGGTCTCGAGCTCGTCCAGGTTCGGCGTATCAATCATTTGCTTAGCCATCTGTCTTTTCTCCTTGAAGTCTTGAACAACACCATGTCGTCACAAACTTACCGCACTTGCCCGTTGGCAGTCCGCTCGTACGGGACGAGTGAATACATATTAGGGAGTGCTAATCCAGTCCACCATCATTCCGAGGGGGTAACCCGGTCTTTCAGTCGGGTAGTACTCAACCTACCCGATCGGGTAGGTTGAGTACTACTAAGCCCCGACCCATCTGATACGTTAATACCCGACAATCCTTGTCAGATAATTAATGTATTGGAATATACTAACACCCCATGGACCAAATCACATCCCTCACCAAGTTTCGCAACCCCTTCGGCAACCAGGAAATCGAGTTGCAGGAGGCGTGCTATGAAGCAGGCGGCACGCCGATGCTACGCCTGCGGATTCGGGAACGCGGCGCCCGTTTCACCATTTTCGACGTCGACCCCACAACCGCTAAATACTGGGCGGAAGAAATGTTGAAGTGGGCCACGCCACTGGCCGCCGACTCCACTCCCCCGACCGCCGAGGACTGATCCATGCGCATGTACAACCCGGAATGGGACGCCGTGAAAGACATGAAGTTCACACCCAAAGTGCTGGACCTTTACTACGACTTATCAGGGGGGGAAATCCCGGCTGACCACGGCCCCGCGCTCTACGCTGAAGTGTTGCGCCATCTTCCCTGGCTAGCCGATACGCCTGTGGCTGGCATACATCCGGTCCATGGCGCCCCGAGTGGGCGCAATGCCAATCTGGTGATCAATAGGAGGGTAAAACTGGTATTGCGCCTTCCGGTAGAACGCCTGGAGGCGGCGCATGCGCTGGTCGGCCAGAGCATCAACCCAGGCGCGGGGAATCTTGTTATCGGCCCCTTGAAAGAGAAAAACCTGACGCCATTTGGCACGCTGTATTCCCACTTCGTGACCCTCGGTGATGCCGATGAAGCCATGATTCTGGTTGAGGTGCGACGAAAACTTGATGAACTGGGAATCCAATGCGGACTGATACCGGGCTTGCAACGTAAAATGCTGACACCCGAAGGTGAGATCAGCGGCCACACATTGATGCTGCATGACCTCAGCATGGTGCATTCACTGGCCGTGCAGGAATCGGGCCTGGGACTGCATCGCGCCTGGGGCTGCGGCATCTTCATACCGCACAAATCGATCAAAGAAGTTTCGACCGTCTGAACACCGGACGGCCATATTTTTTAACTCGTGAAATAGGAGAAAACTGTGGGCTATGTACTGAACGGCGAAGAACTCGAAGTGGATGACGATGGTTTCCTGCTGGAAGCCAACTTCAGCGAAGAAATCGTTCCGGTGATCGCCGAAGCTGAAAATATCACCCTGACCGACGCGCACTGGCAGGTCATCAATTTCATGCGTCGCAAATACCAGGAAGACGGTCAGACCCCCAATTTCCGCAACATGGTCGCCGACCTCAACGACGAGGACGACAGTGTCGACTGGAAAAAAGTACTGTATGAACTGTTCCCCCTGCAACCCAACCGCCAGTCCGCCAAAGTGGCCGGACTGACCAAGCCCTTCGGCAAGGGCGGTTACTAATCCGTGAGGCACAAGGTGTGAGGCGTAAGGCGCGAAGCCTTGCCGCCCCACCCTTCCCGCCTTTCGCCTACCCCCCCTCACGCATCACGCTTCCATGTTCATCAACACCCTGGTTACAACCGAAGACCTGGCCGCTCACCTGGATGATCCCGACTGGATCGTCTTCGACTGCCGCTTCACGCTGACCGATCCGGAAGCCGGTCGTCAGGCCTATCTCAAAGAACACATTCCCGGCGCGCGCTACGTTCATCTCGAAGAAGACATGTCCGCGCCGATCACCGACAGCAGGGGCCGCCACCCACTACCTGATGTCCAGGAATTGGCGAAAAAGCTTTGCGCCTGGGGCGTCGGTGTCAACAAGCAGGTCGTCGTGTACGACGACAGTTATGGCGCCATGGCAGTACGCCTGTGGTGGATGCTGCGCTGGCTCGGCCACCCCGGCGCCGCCCTGCTCGACGGCGGCATACCCAAGTGGCGCAAGGAAAAGCGCCCACTAACGGCCGCATTGCCCGTTACTCGTAAAGGCAACTGCGCCTGCCTGCCGGAACACAGCCAGATCGTCGACGCCGACGAGGTGCTGCGCGCCTCGCGAACTGGCGACGCGCTGATCATCGACGCGCGACCAGACCGTCGCTTCAGCGGCGAATTCGAGCCGCTCGACCCGGTCGCCGGGCACATACCCGGCTCCATCAACTGGCCGTTCGACGAGAACCTCGACATCGACGGCACTTTCCTGCCGCCCGAGGCGTTGCGCGAAAACTATCAGTCCTTGCTGAAAGGCCGCGCGCCCTGGCAGGTCATCCATTCCTGCGGCTCCGGCGTCACCGCCTGCCACAACCTGCTGGCGATGGAAGTCGCCGGCCTGGCCGGGTCGCGCCTCTACCCCGGCTCCTGGAGCGAATGGATACGCGATCCCGCCAGACCCATCGCCACCGGAGAATAACCTTGGCACTCAGAGTCAAAACCGTCTGGTTCAAGAAGGATGGCGAACAGCGCGATCCAACCGAGGTCGCCACCGTCCTCGCCTCCACCATCTGGCGCCTGTGCGACCGCACCATCGACAACCTGTCCAAAGCCGATTTCGACATCATCACGCCGCAACGCGGCTTCCGCATCATCGGCGAAATGGCCTGTTTTCTCGTCCATTACGTCGACCGCCTGGCCTTCAACCGCATGGATGACGAACTGCGCCAGGACGTGGTCAGCGCGGTGGGCGTGCGCCTGGCAGAGATCATGGAAGAAAACATCATCGAAGCCACCGGCGGCGAGAAAGACCCGGACTACGACTATCAGGCTGGTTTTATCGAGCTGACCAACCGGCGCATGGGCGACTACTCGTCTTTCGACTTCCCGGATGACAAACCCGGCTTCCCCGCGTTGCGCTTCCTCTCGCTGCAAATCCGCGAGGTCATGGAGCAAACCGACCAGACCTGGATCCAGGACCAGATCATGGATATCGAAATGCCCGAGATGCTGGGCATGGTGAAGAAAAACATGGACGGCTTCTACCCGCCGCCCAGCGAAGACGACGGCAAGTAAAAGATCAAGGCGGCACCAGCCGAATCACAGCAAGCTGCGCGCCCCATCACACTTACCCTTCCTCGCGCCATGATCCCCGCCGACTCCCCCTTTCACCCCGACAACGAGGCCGGCTACCAGGCCTGGCGCGCCGCCAAGCTGGCGGATTATCCGACGCGTGGCGAAGACCTCATCGTCAAGGTGCGCGACCCCGCCAACCTGAGCGATGACGAATACCAGGCCATCTGGCGGCTGATCGCCAAGGCCAACATGGCGATCTATGCCACCGATCTGGGCGAATCCGAGGACAAGGAAGCCTTGGCCTTGCTCGCCGCGCAATTCGGCCTGACCCATCTGGACGCCAACTGGCTGGCGGACGAAGACGGCATTTCCAGCCTCACTCCGCACGACGAAGACGGCCAGAAGCGCGGCGAATTCATCCCCTACACCCACAAGCCGATCCGCTGGCATACCGACGGCTACTACAACCCACCCGTGCGGCGCATCTGGGCGATGGCGCTGCACTGCGTGCGTGCCGCCGACGAAGGGGGCATCAACGACCTGTACGACCACGAACTTGCCTATATCGCCCTGCGCGATGCCGACCCGGCGCACATCCGCGCCCTCATGGCCGACGACGCGATGACCATTCCGGCGCGTACCGACGAACTAGGCGTGGCGCGCCCCGACGAAGCCGGCCCGTCTTTCCTGGTCGATAGCGGGTTATTGCATCTGCGCTATACCGCCCGCACCAAGAGTATCGCCTGGAAACAAGATGCCGCCACGCTGGCCGCCGTGCGGGCGCTCGACGCACTCCTAGCCAGCAAACCAGCGGGTGCTTTCAGCCTCGGCCTGCAACCCGGCATGGGCGTGATCTGCAACAACGTTCTGCACACCCGCTCCGGTTTCAGCGATCACCCGGAACACCGTCGCCTGCTCTATCGCGCCCGCTATCACGACCATCTGCGCAATCTGCGCGGGTAGCAGTCGTAAGATGGCTTGAGTGAGATTGATGGGTTCGCTATCGCTCAACCCATCTACCGGGCCTAAGAAGTCAACGATTCCAGCAGCGCGCGCAGTTCCGCGACTTCCTGTTCCAGACGGGCGACCCGTTCTTCCTGATCGGATGTGGCAAGCGGCGCCGCGACAGGCATCACGACCGGTTCACCACAGACGAGATGGGCCCAGCGCTGTTCCCGCGCGCCAGGCTGGCGTGGCAGTTTCAAGGTCAGGGCGCCGGACTCCCGGCTTGCCAGTTCATCCAGGTAACCCTCCACCGCCGAGGCATCGGCGAAGTGGTGCAAACGCTCGCAGTTGGCGCGCAATTCGCTCGCGGTCTGCGGCCCGCGCAGGATGAGCACGGCGAGCAGATCGACAGCGGCGCCGGGCAGGCCGTAGACCTTGCCGAAGTTATGGGCATAACGCAGCACCCGCCCGGAAGCGCCATAGCTTTCCATGATCAGAGTACGGCCACGCAGTTCTTCCAGCGTCGCCCGCACCTCGGCCTCCGAGAGATTCATCACCGGGTCGCGCGAGGTCTTCTGGTTGCAGCCGGCGGTGAGGCTGTTCACCGTCAGCGGGTAGGCGTCTGGTGTGGTTTTCGATTTCTCGATCAGCACCCCGAGAACACGGGCTTCGTTGGGTGTCAGCGCTGGCAGTGGCATGATCAGATGTAGGTCAACTCGGACCAGCGACGATCGTCAACCAAGCCCTGCTTGATCACCTGCCACTGTTCATCAGAACCAGCCAGTTTGGCCATGCCGGTATTGAACTGGTCGGCGGCTTTCTTCATACCGGCCAGATAGACATGGGTGTTGGGCGAACACACCAGATCCCAGACTTCCTCGGCATGGGCTTCCACGCCGTCGCGCAAGGCATCGGCGGCGTCGCTGAGCACGCCTTTGCTCAACGACTGGATGGCCTGAAAGGTTTTCTGATCGTAGTAGTTGGCCAGATCGTTGTTGAGATCATTCATGTAGAGCAGATCGGTCCCGGTGCGAGCGCCGAAATAGAGGCGGACCTTGCCGCCCCAGTCGTTCCGCTCTTCGTAGACGCGGCGCAGGAAGGCGCGGAACGGCGCGATGCCGGTGCCGGTGCCGAGCATCAGCAGATTGCTGTTCTTGTCGGCGGGAATGCGGAATGGGCTGCGATACGGACCGGTCAGGGTGATCCTGTCGCCCACGCGCGCATTGCACAGAAGTTGCGACGCAATGCCGGGATACTCCTCGCCGGAGACTTCGTCGATGTAGAAACAACGTCGCACCAACAACTCCAGTTCGACGCCGCTGTCGTCGCCCTTGGCATTGGCGATGGTGTAGTAGCGGTGATGACTCTTGTTGCCGAAGGGATGCGGCCCCGGTACCAGCACGCCGATACTTTGGCCCTCCAAAAAATAGAAAGCCGGTTCGTTGACGCGCAGCACGATCTGACGGACTTCCGCTGTGCTTTCGGGGGTGATGCGAGTGGAAGCCTGAACGATAGCCTCGGTGGTCTCGTTGACGCCTTGCTCGAACTCGATGTCGCTCATGATGAATCCTGTGGAGAGGTTGGTCCTGGTGAAATTGCTGGGAATGGCACAACGTGGCGTGCACTGAAATGGTACGAATGGCCGTAAGCGTACCGCGAATGCTGCAACCGCACAATTTCCCCGAGCAGCATTCAGCCGATCAGCGCGACCGCCTTGATCTGCACCCAGATCAGTTTGCCCGGCAACAGATCAAGCCCACAGACGGAACGCCGGGTGAGGCGTGCCACCAGCGGCGCGCCGCCGACATCCAGCCGCACCAGGGAAAGTGCCGGATGGGTATCGTCTGCCACTTCCACCACGGTAGCGGACAAAGTATTAAGAATGCTGGAATCGTCATGCCGGTCCAGCGCCAGGCTGACATCGCGCGCCAGGATGCGAACGCGGGCACGGTGGCCGACCGGGTGGCCGCTGTCGCGTACCCACAGGCTGACGGGTCCACCCGGATGACTGTCCGCCTGTCCGCTACCGACCCGAACACGCGCCAGATGCCAGTTGGCGTCGATTTCCACGACCTCACCATCGAGCACCACACCGGCATCCTCGCCCAGGCGTATGGGCAAATCCAGGCGCGCCAGTGTCTCGGTAAGGCCGCCGCTGGCCACCACCCTGCCCTGCTCCATCACCACCAGATGGTCGGCTAGGCGCGCGACCTCGTCGGGCGAATGGCTGACATAGAGCACCGGAATTTCCAGGTCGTCGTGCAGACGCTCCAGATAAGGCAGGATTTCCTGCTTGCGCGCCAGATCGAGCGCCGCCAGAGGTTCATCCATCAGCAGGATTTCCGGGCTCACCGCCAGCGCGCGGGCTATCCCCACGCGCTGGCGCTCGCCGCCCGACAAACGATCGGGCATGCGATCGAGCAGATGACCGATGCCGAGCAAGTCGATCGCCTGCTTCAGGCCCACCCGACGCCGCGCCTCCGGCACCCGCCTGAGGCCATATTCGAGATTGCGGCGGATATCGAGATGGGCGAACAGGCTGGCTTCCTGAAACACATAACCGATGGGACGTCGATGCGTGGGCAAGGTGGTCGTGGCGTCCTGCCAGACCTCGCCGTTCACCACCAATTCGCCCTCGGCGACCGGCTGCAACCCGGCCACGCAGCGCAACAACGTGGTTTTGCCGGAGCCGGAATGGCCGAACAGAACGGTGACGCCGATGCCGGGAATATCCAGATCCACATCCAGGGAAAAACCGGGGTAAGCCAGCTTGAAGCGGACATGAATCGTGTTCATCGCCGTCTCCCGCTCGGGTTGAGGGTATACAGCGCCAGCAACACCAGGAAGGAAAACGCCACCATGCCGGCCGCCAGCCAGTGCGCCTGGGCATATTCCATCGCCTCGACGTGGTCGTAGATCTGCACCGAAACCACCCGCGTCTCGTCGGGAATATTGCCGCCGATCATCAACACCACGCCGAACTCTCCGACGGTGTGGGCAAATCCCAACACCGTGGCGGTGAGGTAACCGGGGCGCGCGAGCGGCAGCACCACGCTGAAAAAGGTATCCAGCGGCGAGGCGCGCAACGTGGCCGCCACTTCCAGCGGACGCTCACCGATCGCCTCGAAAGCGTTCTGCAACGGCTGCACCACGAAGGGGAGCGAGTAAAAAACCGAGGCCACCACCAGCCCGGCAAAGGTAAAGGGCAGCACGCCCAGGCCGAGCGACTGGGTGAAATGTCCGACCGGGCCGTTGGGTCCCATCACCACCAGGAGATAGAAACCGATCACCGTCGGCGGCAACACGATGGGCAGCGCCACCACGGCTCCCACCGGGCCTTTCCAGAAGGAAGGCGTGCGCGCCAGCCACCAGGCAATGGGGGTGCCGATGAGCAGCAACAGCGCGGTGGTGACACTGGCGAGTTTAAGGGTCAGCCAGATGGCGCCCAGATCGGAAGGAGACATACTGAAGCAGGTTGGTGGCGACGTGGAATACAAGCATGTTGTATGCCGACCGGCGCGGCGGTCAATCCATCGCGGTAAATCGCCTCAGGAGTTGAACGGCACCACGTTGTTCTGTTCAACCAGGGTGACATTGACCACCCGCGCGCCCAGAAGCCAGACCCATCCAGGTTGCCGGTCGTCGCCCTCGATAGAGTATTCAAAGGCGTATTCGCGGTAGAAGCGGGCGCGCTGGTTGGAATCACGGCGCAGCTTGAGCTTGCGCAGCGCCACGCTGGCATCGAGGAACTGCACCCCGGCGCGTTCGCAGGCCAGGCGCGCGGCGGTGAGGGCAATTTCGCGCTTTTGCAGACTATCCCACCAGAACCACGCCAGCGCGGCCAGCAGAATCAGCAGCAACCCCTCCAGGCTCATGCGATCTGATTGGGCTGTGTCGCCGCGGGTGCCACCACCGCCTCTACCACCACCTCCGCCACCGGCTGTGCCACATTCACCGGCGGCAGCAGCAAGGCACAGACCGGTTCCCGGCGTGACCGTGCCATGCGAGGCTGCCGCTCCGCGTCCGGCTGTTCCACGTCAGACTGTTCCACGTCAGGCTTCATGGCCACCGCGACAGGCCGCGCCACCGCAACCGCGCGTGGCGGCGCGATGGCAGGCAAAGGCGCTTCGACCAGATCGCGATTGATGAATTTGCGAATGGCGACCAGCAGCCGTTCCTCCTCGGGCGACACCAGGGAGATGGCGAGGCCGGAAGCGCCGGCGCGCCCGGTGCGGCCGATACGGTGAACATAGTCCTCGGCCGCGTAAGGCAGTTCGAAGTTGAACACGCAGGGCAGATCGACGATGTCAAGACCGCGCGCGGCGATGTCGGTGGCCACCAGCAGTTGCACCTTGCCCTGTTTGAAGCCATCAAGGGCGGCCAGGCGTTCCACCTGGGCCTTGTCGCCGTGGATGATGCCGGTCGGCACGCCGCGCTTCTGCAAGCGTCGCCCGAGTTTGTCGGCGGCGATCTTGGTGCGAGTGAACACCAGCGCCTGGCTGATCTCGCGCGCCTTGAGAACCTGCAACAAGGCATCCATCTTGTCGTCCTCGCGCACCCTGTGCACCACCTGTTCCACCAGTTCGGCGGCGGTGTTGCGGCGGGCGACTTCGACTTTCAGGGGGTTCTGCAGGAAGCTCTTGGCGAGACCGACGATGCTGTCATCGAAGGTGGCGGAGAACAGCAGGGTCTGCCGTTTCGTCGGCAACAGGTTGAGGATGCGCTTGAGATCGGGCATGAAGCCCATGTCCAGCATGCGGTCCGCCTCATCCAGCACCAGAAACTGCACTTGCGAGAGCTTCACCATATTGCTGCCGGCGTGGTCGAGCAGGCGGCCGGGTGTGGCGACCAGGATTTCCACGCCGCCGCGCAACTCGGCTTCCTGCGCTTTCATGTCGACACCGCCGAACACCACGGTGCTGCGCAGGGGCAGGTTCTTGTTGTAGTCGACCACGCTTTCGTGCACCTGGATCGCCAGTTCCCGCGTCGGGGTGAGCACCAGGGCGCGCACCGGATGGCGCGCCGGCGAAGCGCTGGTGTTGGCGTGCGCGACCATTTTCTGCAACAACGGCAAAGCGAAGGCGGCGGTCTTGCCGGTGCCGGTCTGCGCCTGCGCCATCAGGTCGCGCCCGGCCAGCACCAGGGGGATGGCCTGTTTCTGAATCGGCGTGGGAATGCTGTAGCCCATGTCGTCGAGCGCGCGCAGAATTTCGGGCGCGAGCCCGAGTTCCGCGAAGGTGGTTGCGACTTCCAGTGCCGCGGCTGTGTTTTCGCCAACTTCCATCAGATTTCCCGCCAGTCCAGTCCCGTTTCCTGGTCGGCGACGCCGACCCAGGCATCTTCGCAGCCCAACGCCCCGGCCAAGGCGGCGCGGGCCAATTCGGGCGCGTTGTTATGTTCAGAAAGGTGCGCGGCCACCACATGGGTGAGCCCCGCCCCCCCAACGCGCGCCAGCAGGGCCGCCGCCGCCGCATTGTCGAGATGGCCATAAGGCCCGAGGATGCGCCGCTGCAACGCCTCCGGATAAGTGCCCGCGCGCAGCATGGCCACATCGTGATTGCATTCCAGCGCCAAGGCATCGCAACCGCTCAGCACCGCCTCGATATGCGGCGTCACATGGCCGGCATCGGTCAGCAGGCCGAAACGACGGGCGCCATCGGAGAAAGCGAAATGCACCGGCTCGCGCGCGTCGTGCGGCACCGGGTAGGGTGTCACCCGCAAGTCACCCAGATCGAAGGCCTCATGGCCGGCGAGGATGTTCGCCGCCACCGGCGCGGCGCCCACCGCTTCCAGCATGGCGTGGCAACCGTGGCTGAGCCACACCGGGCAACGCGCCTTGAGCGCCAGCTTGGCCACCCCGCGCCCATGATCGCTGTGTTCGTGGGTCACCAGGATGGCATCCAGGTCTTCCGCCTCCAGGCCGAGGCGGGCGAGACGCCGCGCCGCCTCGCGCGGGCCGAAACCACAATCCACCATGACCGTGGTCCGACCGGCTTGCACCACCCAGGCGTTGCCTTTACTGCCACTACCCAGACTGGCGAAGCGAAGCACTACTTCAACTGCTCGTAAAGCAGGCTGGCGATGCGGGTGCCGGTTTCGTTGTTGGCCGGCTTGCCGTCTTCCATATACACGCCGATGCGGGTGCTTTCGCCGGAGCCCGACAATTTCACCTGATACTTCAAAGCCTTGGACTTGGCGTCGTCACTGCTCCAGAACGCCAGTTTGGACAGAAAACCTTTTTCCTTCTTGGTGTTGGCTTCCGGATCGGCGTAACGCACGTAATAAACGCCGCCGGCACGGTCACGGTCTTCCACGGCGAAGCCGATACGATCCAGCGCCAGGCCAACCCGGCGCCAGGCGCGGTCGAAGGCTTCCGGCAACGCCAGCGTGGCCAGACCATCCGGTGCCTTGCTCAGGGTGGCGCGCGGCGGCGCGGCCTTCTCGGCCAACAGCGATTGGGCGCGCGACTCTTCGACACCGAAACGCACCATCAGACGGCGCAGCATTTCCGCCTCCAGTTCCGGGTCGCTCGGGCGCGGCTGCCATATGGTGCGGCCCTGGCCCTGATCGCCACCGGCCTGGGTACCCTCGAACACCTCGGTCATGCCGCGATGGCTGACATAGATCTCGGTGCCCTTGGCATCGGCGGCCGGCTCCAGGCGGGTGCGGAACTTGTCGCGCTCGGCGGTGGAGTAGAAGCTGTCCAACGCCTTGCCCAACCACTTGCGGATGCCTTCCTGGGGAATTTTTGCGCGGTTTTCCGCCCAATCGGTTTCCATCACGCCGGCGTCGGGCTGTTCCAGGGTGATGAGGAAACCCATTTCCTGCCAGAAGTCCTTGACCACCGGCCACACCTCGGCGGCCGGCGCCTGCACCACCAGCCAGCGCTGCGTGCCGGCGCGTTCGATGCTGGCCTTGTCGACCTTGGGCAACAAGGCCTGCTCGCTCGCGCTTTTCGGCTTGCCGGCGCGTTCCCGGTCGTAGGCGGAGAAAGTGGCGGCTCCGGTCGGATTGATATCCGGCACGGCAAAACGATTGTCACCGGCGGGCATCACCAGATCCGGCGGCGCCTCCAGCGGCGGCAGGCTGCCTTGCGACTTGTAGTCGATCTTCTTGCCTTCGAATACGGAACAACCACCAGCGGCGAGCGCCAGGGCAACGAGAACAACGGTATGACGCATAACGGGCAACCTCACAGGGAACCGGCTTCTTTCAGGGCGTGGCGCAAAGTGTCGTGATGCGGCGCGGACAGGGGAACGAGGGGCAGACGGATGCCAAGGCCGATATGGCCCATTTCAGCCAGCGCCCATTTCACGGGAATGGGGTTGGCTTCCACGAACAGTTTCTGGTGCAGGCCAAGCAGGCGGAAGTTGATTTCGCGGGCGCGCGCCAGATCACCGGACATCGCCGCCACGGACATTTCATGCATCAGACGCGGCGCCACGTTGGAGGTCACCGAAATGACGCCCTTGCCGCCCAACAGCATCAGCACCATGCCGCTGGCGTCGTCGCCGCTGTAGACGGCGAACGAGGCCGGGGCGCGCTT
Organism: Gallionellaceae bacterium; assembly: GCA_028714875.1. Lineage (GTDB taxonomy): Bacteria > Pseudomonadota > Gammaproteobacteria > Burkholderiales > Thiobacillaceae > PFJX01. Next base: position 84,981 of record JAQTLN010000013.1, on the reverse strand, counting down.
GATCAGATCGGAACCACGCTCGATGTTGCCGGTGGCGTCCTTGATGCCGATCACGCCGGGCAAAGCGGCCAGACGCAGAGCGGTGTCGTTGCTGATATCGGAAACGGTACGGCCTGGCACGTTGTAGAGAATCAACGGCAGGTCGCTCGACTCGGCGATGGCCTTGAAATGCTGAAACAGGCCTTCCTGGGTCGGCTTGTTGTAGTACGGCGCCACCGAGAGGCCCGCCGCCGCGCCGGCTTCCTTGGCGCAACGGGTCAATTCGATAGCTTCGCGCGTCGAATTGGCGCCGGTGCCGGCAATCACCGGAACGCGGCCGGCGGCCTGTTCGACGGCGGTTCGGATCAGCAGGCAATGTTCATCGGCATCCACCGTGGGCGATTCACCCGTGGTGCCGACGATGACCAGGCCATCCGTGCCCTGCTCGATATGCCAGTCGATGAGCGCCCGGAAACGGGGCATGTCCAGGCCGCCATCGGGCAGCATGGGTGTAACGAGTGCGACGAGACTGCCGGTAAACATGGCTATTAGGGAATCTGGAAAAGCGGCGATTTTAGCCGAAACTCATGCTTTCACGGCGCAAAGCCTTTGCACGCAGCGTCGTTGCTCTGCTTCCTCGACATCCTCGTACGCCAGCACGTTCAGTTTGCCCCGCGCCATTTCCAGCAATTCGCCGGGCAGCAGCAAGTGCGCCGGGTTGCGCGGGCGGCCGTATTTGGCCTGGCCTAGGCTGAAGGTCTCGTAGATCAGGACGCCGCCCGGTTCGAGCGCGGCGAGGAGTAGCTCGAACAGGGGGCGGTGCAGATAGTTGGTGACGACGATGCCGAGAAAGGTGTCGCCGGGGAAAGGCCAGGCGTCGCCTTCCAGATCAGCCTGACGCCAGGTGATTCCCGGCGTGCCGCGCACCACGGCCGCGAGGGACAGATCACGATCCACGGCGACGACTTCATGCCCCAACCCCGCCAGATAGACGGCATGACGGCCGCCACCGCAAGCCAAATCGAGCACGCTTCCATCGGCTGGAATCAGGCTGGCCCAGCGCTGAACCCAGGCCGAGGCGTTCATGTTGAACCAGGTGGTCATTGCCCCGCCACGCCGCGCATGGCGCTCATCCCGGCCTGCAGCGCCTGCAACCAGATGCGGTCGAGTTGTGCCGGCAGATAGGCCAGGGTGAAGTAGAGCACCAGGAAACCGGCGCCGAGGGTGAGGGGAAAACCAATGGCGAAAATGTTCAGTTGCGGCGCGGCGCGCGACATCATGCCGATGGTGAGGTTGGTGGCGAGCAAGGCGGCGGTCACCGGCAGGGCGATATGCAGGCCGGTGGAAAACATGACGCCACCCCAGTGCGCCACGGCGGCGAATCCCGGCGCGGTGAGCGTACTGCCGACCGGCACCTCGACAAAACTCTGTGCCAGGGCGGCGATGACCAAATGATGGCCGTTGAAGGAAAACAGGATGAGGGTGGTGGCGAGCACCAGGAATTGCGAAACCACTGGCGTCTGCGCGCCGTTGATGGGATCGAACAGGGTGGCGAACGACAGGCCCATCTGCATGCCCATGAAGTTTCCGGCCACTTCGACGATGCCGAATACGATGCGCAGCGAGAAGCCGAGCACCGCGCCGATGGCGATCTGCTGCAACAGCACCATCAGGCCTTCGCCGGATACCAGCGCCACCTGTGGCGCGGCGGGCAGGATGGGGGCGATGGCCACGGTCAATACCAGCGCCAGCACCACCCGCATGCGCATGGGCACCGCGTGATTGCCCAGCAACGGGTCGAACCGCACCCAGGCGAGGATGCGAACGAAGGGGAAAAAGAACAGGACCAGGAGCGCGTCCAGGTCGGTACTGGACAGGGTGAACATCAGCCCACCAGGGTCGGGATGCTGCCGAACAGGCGGGCGACGTAGTCCACCAGCAATTGCAGCGCCCACGGCCCCATCACCACCAGCACCACGAACATCACCAGCAGCTTGGGAATGAAGGAAAGGGTCATTTCGTTGATCTGCGTGGCGGCCTGAAAAATGCTCACCAGCAGCCCCATCAGCAACGACGCAAGCAGCAGCGGCCCGGCCACCAGCATGGCCACTTCCAGGGCCTGGCGGACAATGGCGATGACGGTATCGGGGGTCACTGGATTAGCCTCCTGTCACTGGCGCGGCATCCTCTCCGAGGGAGGTGGGCGCCGCCTTCGGGCGGCCGGGCGGCGGCGCTCATATGACTACCCTCCTGTCGCTGGCGCGACTTCCTCCCCGAGGGAGAGGGAGCGCCGCCTTCGGGCGGCCGGGCGGCGGCGCTCATATGACTACCCTCCTGTCGCTGGCGCGACTTCCTCCCCGAGGGAGGGGGAGCGCCGCCTTCGGGCGGCCGGGCGGCGGCGCTCATATCTGGAAAGTCTGCACCAGCGAGGAAATCAACAGCCCCCAACCATCCGCCAGCACGAACAACATGATCTTGAACGGCAACGACACCAGCATGGGCGAGAGCATCATCATGCCCATCGACATCAACACGCTGGCCACCACCATATCGATGATCAGGAACGGGATGAAAACGATGAAACCGATCTGGAACGCCGTTTTCAGTTCGCTGATGACGAAGGCGGGCACCAGCACCTTGAGCGGGGTGTCCTCCGGGCCGGCCAGGGGCGGCACCTTGGCCAGGCGAATGAACAGGGCCAGGTCTTCCTGCCGGGTTTGCTTGAGCATGAAGGACTTGAGCGGCTGGACGCCGCGATCCGCCGCGACCACCAGGGAAATCTGGTTATCGGAATATGGCTTCCAGGCGGTCTCGTAAATCTTGTCGAACACCGGCGCCATGATGAAAAAAGTGAGGAACAGCGACAGGCCGACGATCACCTGATTGGGCGGCGCCTGCATGGTGCCCATCGCCTGGCGCAGCAGCGACAGCACGATGACGATGCGGGTGAACGAGGTCATCATCAACAGCGCGGCCGGCAGGAACGTCAGCGCCGTCAGCAGCAGCAGGGCTTCGATGCTGAAAGTGTAGTTGGTGGCGCCGCCCGCCCCCGGCGTGCTGGAGAAAGCGGGAATGCCGGGCGCGGCCAGGGCGGCGAGCGGAAACAAAACCAGCGTCAGGGCGATCAGGCCACGCAGACCACACCCTACGTTACTCACACTCAACGCCTTCACCCCTCACGCCTGCGTAGCACTTCCTTGAGCTTGTCGGAGAAGCCCGACAGGGGGTCGTGCGGGGCCGGGGCGCTTATCCCCTCGGGACGTGGCAGGCTGTGGAGGGCGTTCACCTGACCACCGCCGACGCCCAGCAGCAGCCAGGTATCACCGACCTCCACCACCACCAGTTTCTCCCGCGTGCCCAGCATGACCCCGCCCACCACCTTGACCACGCCCTGCGCGCCGGTCTGGCCGGGGGAAAAACGGCGCATGAACCAGAAGAACACCATCATGGCCGCCAACACGATGAGCAGGCCGAGCAGACCCTGGAACAGCACGCTACCCGTGGAAAGGGCGGGAGGCGCGGCGGTGGGGTTGCCGGTCGCCCAGGCCGGGCTGGCGAGCAGCACGGCGGCCAAAAAAAGCCGCTTCATCGGTTGATCCGACGCAGGCGCTCGGCCGGGCTGATGATGTCGGTGAGGCGGATGCCGAACTTGTCGTTGACCACCACCACTTCGCCCTGGGCGATCAGGCAGCCGTTGACCAGCACATCCATCGGTTCGCCGGCCAGGCCGTCGAGTTCCACCACGGAACCTTGCGCCAGTTGCAACAGGTTGCGGATGGCGATCTTGGTGCGGCCCAGTTCCACCGTGAGGTGAACCGGAATATCGAGAATCAGATCGAGGTTGTTGGCGGCGGGCGCTACCTTGTCGCTATCGAAGTTCTGGAATATCGGCGCCTTGAGCGCGCCAGTATCCGCCGCCATGGCGGGCGCCTCCGCGGCGGCTTTATCGACGACATCCTGTTCCGCCAGGGCTGCGGCCCAATCATCCATGCCCGCGTCGGCGGCGGCATCGGCCGGGGCATCCGTCTCTTGCTCGGCCAGCGCGGCCGCCCAGTCATCGGCGGAAATGTCTTCCTGCTTTTGCGCGTCTTCGCTCATCGTTTGCTCCCGACGCAGGCCAGGCGATCCTGCCCTTGCAGCACACGGTCGACCTTGAGGGCCAACTGTCCGTTCTTCTGGCCGTAATGGCATTGGAACAACGGCACGCCATCGACTTGAGCCACCACCGCTTCCGGAACATCCAGGGAGATCACATCACCCACCTTGAGATCGACAATCTGGCGCAGGGTCACGGGTGCCTGGCCGAGATTCGCGACCAGTTCCACTTCCGCGTCCTGCACCTGTAGAGACATCTGCGACACCCAACGCTCGTCCAGCTCGGCCCGGTCGGCCTGCATCGTGCTGGAGAGCTGATCGCGTATCGGCTCGATCATACTGTAGGGCATGCATACGTGGAAATCGCCGCCGCCGGAGCCCAGTTCAATGTTGAAGGTGCTGACCACCACCACTTCGGTCGGCGTGGCGATGTTGGCGAACTGGGTGTTCATTTCCGAACGCACATACTCGAAGTCGACCGGGTAAATGGTTTCCCAGGCCTTTTTCATTTCCTCGAAGGCGACCTCCAGAATCTTTCTGATGATGCGCTGCTCGGTCGGCGTGAAATCACGTCCTTCCACACGCATGTGATAACGCCCATCACCACCGAACAGGTTATCCACCACCAGGAACACCAGGTTCGGGTCGAACACGAACAGCGCGGTGCCGCGTAGCGGGTTCATGTGCACCATGTTCAGGTTGGTGGGAACCACCAGATTGCGCACGAACTCGCTGTACTTGATGACCGTCACCGGCCCCACGGAAATCTCCGCGCTACGGCGGATCAGATTGAACAGGCCGACGCGGAAATTGCGCGCGAAGCGCTCATTGATGATTTCCAGCGTGGGCATGCGCCCACGCACGATGCGTTCCTGGCGACCGATGTCATAAGCCCGAACGCCAGCGCCGCCCTCCTCGGCCGCCGCGTCGTCGGGCTCACCGGTCACCCCGCGCAGCAGAGCGTCAACTTCCTCCTGGGAAAGGATGTCGTCAGCCACGAGCGCCTCCGCCGTCCGCCCTTACTGGATGATGAAGGCCGCGAACAGCACTTTCTTCACACCCTTGGACTTCTTCTTCACGCCGAGAACATCATTCACGGCCTTCTGAACTTCCTGGGCGAGCTTGTCCTTGCCCTCCGGCTGCGCCAACTCCTCGGCGGTCTTGCTGGACAACAGGCGAATCAGGGCATCACGCACTTCGGGCATGTGCATCTTGAGCTTTTCCTGCACCTTGGCATCCGCCACCATCAATTGCACTTCGGTCTGAAGATAGGACTCCTGGTCGGCCAGGTTGACGGTGAAGGTTTCCAACTTCTCGTAAACCGGATGGCCTTCCTCGTGGTCGCCGTCTTCCTCGTCATCGGCGGAGGCCTCTTCATCGCCATGCCCCGCCTTGGCCTTCTTCTCGGCCGACGGTTTGGACAGCAACAGATAAGCACCCGCGCCCCCACCGATCAACACGACGGCGAGCACCGCGATGATGATGATGAGCAACTTGCTTTTCTTCTTGGGCGCTTCGCCTTCGGCTGGGGCGGCTGCTTCCTTGGACATAGGGTCTCTCTCCAATTGCTATTACAAACAAAATATCACACAAAAACAGCGTGTTCGTGAAAAAAGCTTAAGTTCTTTATTACGACACGCCAAGCGCGAAGGCAAGCGCCTTCCAACGTGTTTATCGGAAGGCGCGGAGATTTCTTGAGAATCGGGACTTAAAGGGAGTTAAACGTAGAGGTCCACCAGGCCGAGGCCCGCGCGGGTATGCATGGCAATAGGCGCGCCCGGGAACGCTGTTTCTCCGGGATTTGCATTGCCACCGCCGTTCTGATTTGAGGCACCCGATTCGCGCCGCGCGAAGGCCTCATCGCGGACTTGCGCGTCGCCCAGGGCAATGCCGGCCTGAGCCATCAATTCACGCAACCTGGGCAAAGCCGCCTCGATGGCATCACGCACAGCGGGATGCGGCGAGAAGAACTGCGCCCCGGCCTCGCCTCCGGAAAGAGAAAGACGCACTTCGATGGCACCCAGTTGCGGCGGATTCAACGACATATCCGCCCACTGCGATTGGCGTCCCGCCAGCCAGACGACCTTCTCGGAAAACTCGGCCGGGAAAGCCTGGCCGCGCACCGGGGTTTCGAGCGCCACCTGCACACGGGACTCAGGGGCACGCACGACCTGTTCGAATTGACCCAAGTGACGCGCGGCATGCACACCTGTCATGTCCGTCGCTGGCGACGCATCGAGCGGCGTATCGGTGGCGGCCGCCAGCAGCGGCGTGGCTGCCGTGGCGGCGCTCGCAGTTGCCGCGCTCACTGTTGCCACGCTCGCGCCTTCCGAACCGACCATCAACCGTGGGCGATCGACAACCGGCAACTCTTGCCCCCGCGCCACGCCGGAACCGGCAGAACTTGCCGCCGCCATCGGGTCGCGTGACACGCCGGCGGCGCTCGGACGGACCTCCTCCAATTGCGCTCGCTGACCGACATTCTTGTCGATGATCGCGGGAAGAACGGCAACCTGAGCTTCGGCAGTCAGGTTCGTATCCGCCTCAACCGCCGCCTTCTTGCCTCCCGGCTTGATCGGAGCGGAAAGCCCATCAGCCAGCGCCGCGGGCAAGGCCGGAGGCAGAGCCGGCAGGGCAGCCACATCCAGCGACGGATCGAGTTTTGCCGACAACACGCTACCAAACAAACCCTCAGGCAACAGGCTTGCCAGTAGGTTGGTCGGTTTGCCACCTGTGGCCTGTTTCTGGGAAGCCGCCAGCACGGTCATGAAATCAGCCATGAAATTCTCCGGTTCATCCGGGTGGCTTATTAGCAGGTTTCATGCCGGCCTCGGATTCTCCCGGATCGGCCATTAGCCGAGGACAGCGGGTAGCGCGGGCGTCTCGCCGGCTTCGTGGGCCTGATCAGTAGGTAGATGCCGGCGAGACGCCCGCGCTACATGAGAGGTCGGCAGAAAACGTGGCGATGGCGCGTGAACCCCGATCAATCCGCCTCGCCAGCAAAAAGCCCGGCGCTCCCTGTGAGAGCGCCGGGCTCCGCGGCTGTTGGAAGCTTCGCGGGAGGAGCGGAAAACAGCGCTCGTCCCGGCCCGTTTCAAAACGGAATATCGTCGTCCATATCCCCGAAGCCGCCGCCCGAGGAAGCCCCTGAAGAACCACTCGAAGACCCGCCGCCGGTACCGCCCGACGGTTTGCCGCGCGGGGCGCTGTCCATCGGCGGCGCGTCGTAGTCGGCCATGCCACCACCGCCACCGCCGCCGCCTCGGCCACCCAGCATCTGCATACGGTCGCCACGAATCTCGGTGGTGTAGCGGTCATTGCCGTCCTTGTCTTGCCACTTGCGCGTGCGCAGGCTGCCTTCCACGTAGATCTGGCTTCCCTTCTTCAAATACTGGCCGCAGATTTCGGCCGTCTTGCCGAAAAACGCCACCGAATGCCATTCGGTCGCTTCCTGCATTTCGCCATTGCGATCCTTGAACTTGTCGGTCGTCGCGATGCGCAGGTTGGCGATGGCATCGCCGCTGGGCATATAGCGCATCTCGGGGTCTTTTCCGAGGTTTCCGATAATGATCACCTTGTTCACCGAAGCCATTCAATGTCCTCCTTGCAGTAAATGTTTCACGCCTTCCTCATCCCAACCGTTCTGGCTCACCTTGAGCAGCACAGAGCCTTCCTCCGGCAACACGGTCACCGCTTCCACGCCGACGAATACCGTGAGCTTGCTCGCCAGGCGCTGCGCCTCGTCGGCGCTCAGCGCGCCGACGTGGAACATCTGGGTTTTCACGCGCGGCGGCGGCACCATGCGCGCGGCCAGCAACAACCAGATTCCCATCAACCCGGCGCAGAACGCGAACACGGCGGCGAAGCCCTGGTGTTGCGCCAGCCAGCCGCCGACGAGGCCGCCGAAGAACATGCCGAGCGCCTGTGAGGTGTTGTAGACGCCCATCGCCGTGCCCTTGGCCTCGGGCGGGGCGATTTTGGAAACCAGCGAAGGCAGGCTGGCTTCCAGGATGTTGAAAGCCACGAAGTAGATGAACAGCGCCGCCACAACGCCCCAGAACAGGTGCATGGAAAAGGCCAGGCCGATCTGGGCGACGAACATCAGGGCGATGGCGGCCACGAACACCTTTTTCAGTTCGCCGCGCTTTTCGCCATAGATGATGACCGGCACCAGCAGCACCAGGGACGCCAGCAGCACCGGCAGGTAGACCTGCCAGTGGTGTTGCGCATCCAGGCCGCCGCGCACCAGGGCGAAGGGCACGACGATGAACATGGCCATCTGCGCCGCGTGCAGGGAAAAGATGCCCCAGTTCAGGCGCAACAGTTCGACATTGCGCATGACATCGCCCAGCCGCGCCGGATTGGCTTCGGCGTCCGAGTGGAAGGCGGTCTTGCCAGGGTTGGGCGTGACGAACTTGACCACCAGAATCGCCAGCAGCGCCAGCACGCCGGTCATGGCGAACATGCCGGGCACGCCGATCCAGTGATAGAACGCCGGCCCCGTCGCCAGGGAAACGGCGAAGGCCAGGCCGATGGTGCTGCCGATCATGGCCATCGCCTGGGTACGTTTTTCCTCGCGCGTCAGGTCCGCCAGCAACGCCGTCAGCGCCGCTGAAATGGCGCCCGCGCCTTGCAGCGCGCGGCCGATCATGACCCCCCAGAGGTCCGTGGCGTTCGCCGCGTAAAAGCTGCCCAGGGCGAAGATCACCAGACCGACGATGATCACCGGCTTGCGCCCGAAACGATCCGAAGCCATGCCGAAGGGAATCATCAAGATCGCCTGGGTCAGGCCGTACATGCCCAGGGCGAGGCCGATCAGGGTGTGGTCGTCGCCGCCGGGCAGGGTTTTGGCGTACAGCGCGAACACCGGCAGGATCAGGAACATGCCCAACATACGCAGCCCGAATATGCCGGCCAGGGAAATGGCGGCGCGGCGTTCGGTGGAAGTCATCGGGTTGGAATCGGATCGGGGCATGGTGTCAAGGTGGCTCGTTGCGAGCAAAACAGGCGGGGCAAAAAACCGCGCTATTCTAGCCTTTTCCCCGTGCCTGCCGGGCCGGCGTTGCGCCCTGAAAGCCCGGCCGCTTACTGATTTACCCCTGGTTTGTATCAGGGTAATCAGGTATTTTTTGCAGCCGGCCCATGACGGGCATGGGAATGAGGCGGAATGGAACAACCCTGGAACGGCATCGAACGGCGTGCACAGAACCAGGCGGGATGCTGTCCCGCCGAGGCGCAAATGCGCGGCATCCTGCAAGCCTCTCCCGCGGGCATCGGCCTGACCATCGACCGCGTCATTCAATCGGTCAACCCGGCCATGACCGCGCTGACCGGCTATTCATCAGAGGAATTGATCGGGCAACCGACGCGGCTGCTCTATCCCGGCGCGGCGGAATACGATCATGTCGGCCGAGAGAAATACGCCCAGATCGCGCAACGTGGCATCGGCGTGGTGGAAACCCGCTGGCAAGCGAAAGACGGCGCCATCCTCCACATCCTGCTTTCCTCGGTACCGATAGACCCGGCTGATCTCTCACGCGGCGTGAGTTTTGCCGCCCTCGACATCACCGCGCGCAAGCAACTGGAACAACAACGCCTGGCCGACATGGAAAAGCAGCGTGAAGTCCTGGTGCGCGAGGTGCATCACCGCATCAAGAACAACCTGCAAAGCGTGGTCGGCCTGCTGCGCCGGGAACTGGGCAAATTCCTGGAACTCGACCCGCATCTGGACAAGGCCATCACCCAGGTGCACGCCATCGCCGTGGTGCATGGCCTGCAAAGCGCCGATCCGGACGAGGCCATCCGACTGTGCGACACGGTCAGGCATATCTGCCTGACCGTGTCGGAACAGACACAACGGGCAGTCGAGTTTCACATCGAGAACGAACACGCCTCGTTCCAGCCGGTACAAATCAATCGCGACGAAGCCGTGGCCGTCGCCCTGATCCTGAATGAACTCATCCTCAATGCGGTCAAACATTCCCCGGAACAGGCCGCCGCGCCGCAAGTCAGCGTTGGCGCCGATGGCGAGCACGCTCATATCGTCATTCGCAACACCTCGGCCGAGAACGAGATGTTCGACCTGAGCACCAGTGCGGACCTGCGGACCGGCCTGCGCCTGGTGAACTCCCTGTTGCCGGAACGCGGCGCGTACCTGTCTGTTACTCGGGATGCCGCCGACCTGCTTACCACCCATCTACGCCTGGAAGCCCCGGTGGTGCAGGCGATTACGCGTAAAGGAATATGACATGGCAAAACTGCTGGTCGCCGATGATGACCGCGTCGTGCTGTTCACCCTGGTCGAGGGCTTGCGCGAGGCCGGCTTCGAAGTGGTCGAGGCGCGCGACGGCCCGCGCGCGCTGGCGCTGTGCCAGAGCGAACGACCCGACCTGGCCCTGCTCGACATCCGCATGCCCGGCCTCGATGGTCTGGAACTGGCGCGGCGCCTGCGCGCTGAAACGACGGTGCCGTTCCTGTTCTTCACCGCTTATGACGATGAAGAACTGGTGCAACAGGCGGTGAAGCTCGGGGCGCTGGGCTATCTGATCAAGCCCCTCGATGTGCCGCGCATCGTACCCATGCTGCGCGCCGCGCTGGCTCGTTCCCTGGAATTCGACGGCCTGCGCGCGGCGCTTCAGAGCAACCGCAGCATCGGCACGGCGGTCGGCATCGCCATGCGCGCCTGGAACCTCGATCAGCAGGCCGCCTTCGAACGCTTGCGCAAACATGCCCGAGACCGCTCGCTCAAACTGGAAAGCATCGCGCGCGCGATGGTGGAAACGGGGACTTGCCCGGAGTAGCGGGCCGTGGGATGTGGTGAGGTACGAACGATGCGGTTCGCTCCTCACCACATCCCGCGGCCCTACGGTTAAAGATTTACGTCGCATTGCCGATAAAGGTTGGCCGATAGAGGCATTCGCCGTATCGAGTTTGTCTGTAACCCCGGGACCCAAAAAACTGTCCCGCTTTGTCTGATTCCGATTTGCCGCGCGCGTTGGTGAACCGGGAATAGGGAGCGGAACATGTTTGCGGTTCACATCATCGTCTGTGGATGGGCCACCCCGGCCCACAAGGCCAGCTAGATCATGGCCGGACTTCGCCCCGCCGGCGCGCTTTGCAATCTGCCGGGAACACCGGCTTGCCCGGTCGACGCGCGCCTGCATGAACTCCAGGCAAATCAGGAACGACTGGAAGCGCAAAACACAACCCTGCGACTAACCCATGCCGCCCTGGAAGTTTCCCAGGCCGCCTTGCGGGAAAGCGAGGCGAGCGCCCACCTGATTCTGCGCGCCGCGCCAGTCGCCATGCTGGTAATGAACCAACATGGCCGCATCACCCAGGCCAATGCCCGCGCCGAAGCCATGTTCGGCTACCCCATGGGGTGCATGGCCGGACTGACCATCGAGGACCTGATACCCGAACGTTTCCGCGCCGCCCACCGCGATTCCCGCAACGATTCGGAACGCCCAGCGCGGCACCGCATCATGGGCATGGCCGGCGGAGACTTCTATGGCCTGCGCACCGATGGTGGCGAATTTCCCGTCGAAATCGGTCTGGGTCCGTTGCAACTGGGCGACGAGCGCTTGGTCGTGGTGAGCGTCAACGACATCACGGAACGCAAGAAGGCCGAGGAAGATTTGCGCATCACCGCCATCGCCTTCGAGTCGCAAGCGGGCATGATCGTGACCAATGCCGACGGCATCATCGTTCGCGTCAACCAGGCCTTTACCCGGCTGACCGGCTACTCGGCCAAGGAAGCCATCGGCAAGACCACCGCGCTGCTGCACTCCGGCCGCCACGACAGCGACTTCTACCGACACATGTGGTCCACCATCCAGGACAAGGGCTTCTGGCAGGGAGAAATATGGAATCGGCGCCAGGACGGCAAGATCCACGCCGAGTGGCTGACCATCACCGCCGTCGCCAAGCCGGGCGGCGAGATCAGCCACTATGTCGGCACTTATTCCGACATCACCCAGAACAGCGAGGCGGAAGCGGAAATCCACCGTCTCGCTTATTACGACCCGCTCACGCAACTGCCCAACCGCCGCCTGCTCTATGACCGCCTGGCGCAAGCGCTGGCGAGCAGCAGCCGCAATCACCACCACGGCGCGGTGCTGTTCCTCGACCTGGACAACTTCAAGACCCTCAACGACACCCGCGGCCATGCCGTAGGCGACCAGTTGCTGACCGAAGTGGCATGCCGCCTGCAAATCACCCTGCGCGAATGCGATACCGTTTCGCGCCTGGATGACACCGTTTCCCGCCTCGGTGGCGATGAATTCGTCCTGCTCCTGGAAGACCTGAGCGACTGCGCCGACGAGGCCGCCATCCAGGCCCGCCAGGTGGGTGAAAAACTGCGCGATGCCCTCGCCCTGCCCTACGACCTCGCCAAGAGCGAGTTCCACTGCACCGCCAGCTTCGGCGTCACCCTGTTCCACGGCCACGACGACAGCATCGAATCGTTGCTGAAACAGGCCGACCTGGCGCTGTATCAAGCCAAGAACGCCGGCCGCAACACCCTGCGCTTCTTCAACCCCGCCATGCAGGCCGCGATGGACGAACGCGGCGCCCTGGAAGCCGACCTGCGCCGCGCCCTGAAACGGCGCCAGTTGTACCTGCACTATCAGCCACAAATCGACAGCAAGCGCCGCATCATCGGCGCCGAGGCTCTGCTGCGCTGGGAGCACCCGGAACGCGGCATGATCGGCCCGGACATCTTCATCCCCCTGGCGGAAGAAACCGGGCTGATCCTGCCCATCGGCCGCTGGGTCATGCAAACCGCCTGCGCCCAGATCAAGGCGTGGTCGGGCAACCCCGCCACCCGCGATCTGCGTCTGGCGGTCAACGTCAGCGCGCGCCAGTTCAGACAACCCGGCTTTGTCGCCGACATGAAAGCCATGCTGGATGACTACGACATCGACCCTACCCGGCTCAAGATCGAGCTCACCGAAAGCCTGGTGATCGACAACGTCGCCGACAGCATCACCCGCATGCAAGCACTACAGGCCATCGGCATCAGCTTCTCGATGGACGACTTCGGCACCGGATTTTCCTCGCTCTCCTACCTCAAGCGCCTGCCGCTGGACCAACTCAAGATCGACCGCTCTTTCGTGCGCGACCTCGCCCACGACGCCAACGACGCCGCCATCGTCCAGACCATCATCACCATGGGCCGCACCCTCGGCCTTGATGTCATCGCCGAAGGCGTGGAAAACGAAGCCCAGCTCGAACGTCTCGACCAGTACGGCTGCATCGCCTACCAGGGTTACCTGTTCAGCCGGCCGGTGCCGCTGCGGGAGTTCGAGCGGCTGCTGGGTGTGGCGTAACACCTGTGCCGGCGCGGATAACCACGCGGCTGGCAGCCTGTCGGACCTTGCTCGGGGCCGGAAAGAAATGACTGCCCGGCGGCGCGATAACGGCGGTAATCTCGCCGCCATCTGGCGGCACCGCACTCTGTTTCCGTCCGCGTTACCGCAACTTATTTCCGCCTGACATGTCACCCCTCCCGTTTGTCACTTCCGCATCCCTTGTGAAAACAACGCTTCTGGCCGCCGGCCTGCTTTGCGCGAACCTGGCTCTGGCCGCCGACACCGGACCCACCGGGGTTTCCCCCGCGCCCCTGTCCCCTTCGCCCAGCGTCACCCGCTGGGCCGACCGGTGCACGGATTTGACGACCAGCGGCTGGGCATTCAAGGCGCCACGCAATTTCCTACAGTGGCTGGAAGTGTTCAGCGACCCCGGCATCTGGCTGGAATTCGGCCGTCGCGGCCTCGACCCGCAATCCTATGTGCGCAGCCTGTCCACCCTGCTCGACCCCGGCACGCCGAAGAACTTCCTGGAATGGACCGACCCGGAGATTTACGACAAGTGGGCCAGGGCGGCGGCGGAGCCGGACTTCTACACCGCCGTCGACGCCATTCTGTTCGACCCCGGCCGCTTGATGCGCTGGGTGATGTTGCCCACCGACGCGCGTAGCTGGAATCTGCTGGCGACGGCCCTCAGCCCGGACACCCTGGGCAAATGGCTGTCGGCGCCCTTCCACCCGAAGACCCAGGACCTCATCAAGAAGGCGCTGGACCCGGAAACCGCGCTGAAATGGTCACAGGCGCTGGCCAACCCCGAGAACTACCCCGCCCTCAAAGCCACGCGCATCCCGATCTCCGGCGGCAAACGCCGCAACCTCTATCTGAAGACATCCGGGATTCCGGAGCAAAAAACCTTCTGAGGCTTTGTGAAGTGGCGTCCCCCTTTCCCAAAGGGGGATTTAGCAACGTTTGCCTGAGCCGCCGCCTCAGAAATCCCCCCTACCCCCCCCTTTGAAAAAGGGGGGAAAAAGCCGCCCTACTCCCGCCGCCAGGTCGTCCCCTGTGCGCCGTCTTCCAACACGATGCCGGCGGCTTTCAGTTCATCGCGGATGGCGTCGGAGCGTTTGAAGTCTTTGCCTTTGCGGGCGGCGAGACGTTCGTCGATCAGGCTCTGGATGCGTTCGGGAGAGTAGTCGCCGGCGGCGCCGGGGCCGGCCTGCATGAAGGCTTCCGGGTCGCGTTGCAACAGACCGAGCACACCGCCCAGGGCTTTCATCAGCCCGGCCTGGACGGGATCGCGGCTTTTGTTCACTTCGGCGGCGAGGTCAAACAGGACGGCCATGGCTTCCGGGGTGTTGAAGTCGTCATCCATCGCTTCCTTGAAGCGGGCGGGCTGTGGGGCGGACCAATCCACACTCCCCTCACCATCCCGGGGAGAGGGAACGACGTTCCGCAAAGCGGTATAGAGCCGGTTCAGCGCGGCCTTGGCATCGTCCAGGTGATGGTCGGAGTAGTTCAGCGGGCTGCGGTAATGGGCGCGCAGGATGAAGAAGCGCACCACTTCGGCGTCATATTTTTCCAGCACTTCGCGGATAGTGAAGAAGTTGCCCAGGCTCTTGGACATCTTTTCGTCATCGACGCGGACAAAGCCGTTATGCAGCCAGTAGTTGACGAATTTGCAGTCGTGCACGCCTTCGCTCTGGGCGATTTCGTTTTCGTGGTGTGGAAACTGCAAATCCTGGCCACCACCGTGAATGTCGAAATGCGCGCCGAGCAGGTCGCTGCCCATGACCGAGCATTCGATATGCCAGCCTGGGCGGCCGTCGCCCCAGGGCGAGGTCCAGGCGGGCTCATTCGGCTTGGCGGCTTTCCACAACACAAAGTCCATCGGATCGCGCTTGTACGGGTCGATCTCGACCCGCTCACCGGCGCGCAGGTCTTCCAGCGTTTTCCCGGAGAGCTGACCGTAGGTGGGGAAGCTGCCGACCGAGTAATAGACATCGCCGTTTCCGGCCGCGTAGGCATGACCGCGCTCGATCAGAGTCTGAATCATGGTCAGCATCTTGCCGACATATTCGGTGGCGCGCGGCTCATGGTCCGGCGGCAGCACGCCGAGGGCGGCGCCGTCTTCGTGCATGGCATCGATGAAACGCTGAGTGAGCGCGGTGAAGGCTTCTCCATTGTCGAAGGCACGCTTGATGATCTTGTCGTCGATGTCGGTGACGTTGCGCACATAGTTCACGTCATAGCCGGAAGCGCGTAGCCAGCGGGTGATCATGTCGAACACCACCAGCACGCGGGCATGGCCGAGGTGGCAGTAGTCGTACACGGTCATGCCGCAGACATACATGCGCACCTGGCCGGGCGTGAGGGGGACGAAGACTTCTTTCTTGCGGGTGAGGGTGTTGTGCAGGGTCAGTGTGGTCATGGGGATGAGATGAGTTGCCCAGGTCCGCCCGGGTGCGGTCGCTGGCGAATATACACACCGCATTGCGCCCGGTCACGCCTGGAAGCCGGCACCGCGCGCATCTCGCTCCCACGCTCCTGCGTGGGAGCAGGTCTTGGACGCTCCAGCGTCCCGAAGGTCATACGATCACGACGCTGGAGCGTCTAAACAGCGTCCCCACGCCGGAGCGTGGGAACGAGTGTGGTGCCCATACCCCAGCGTCCAGTACAGTCGCCGCAAACCGATACGAGAACAATCATGGGACGCAGCCGTTACCAAATCCACGAACCCCAGTCCCCGCACTTCCTGACCTGCACGGTGCTGCAATGGCTGCCTCTGTTCGCCCAGCCGGAAAACGCCCGCATCGTCCTCGACAGCTTGCGCCACCTCCAGGACGAAGGCCGCATCGTGCTTTACGGCTATATGTTGCTGGAGAACCACTGCCACCTGATCGCCAGCGGCGACGAACTGGGCAAGGCGATGGCCAGTTTCAAGTCTTACACCGCCGGCCGCATCGTCGAGCGGATGACCGCCATCCAATCCCCGGCCCTCGACCTGCTGGCCTTCCACAAAGCCCGACACAAGACGGACCGGGAACACCAGGTCTGGCAGGAAGGCTCCCACCCGCAACTGATCCAGGGCGAAACCATGATGCGGCAGAAGCTGGATTACCTGCCCAACAACCCGGTAGTGCGAGGCTATGTCGACGACCCCATTCACTGGCGCTATTCCAGCGCCCGCAACTACGCCGGTCTGCCGGGATTGCTGGAGGTGGAGACGCGCTGGTGACGGGACGCTGAAGCGTGGGAGCCGGGCAAGTCCCCGACCTCGTTTCCACGCTCCTGCGTGGGAACGCCATTTCGACGCTCCAGCATCATGGTCGTATGGTCTTCTGGACGCTGGAGCGTCCAAGAACTGCTCCCACGCTGGAGCGTGGGAGCGAGTTGGGCTACTTGCTCCAGGAATCCTTCAGGGTGACGGTGCGGTTGAACGCCATTCGCCCGCCGGACTGGTGGTCGTAGCGGTCGGCGCAGAAGTAGCCGAGGCGTTCGAACTGGTAGCGGGTTTCCGGTTCGGCTTGAGCGACGCAGGCTTCGGCCCAGCCATTCACCACTTTCAGGGAATCGGGGTTGAGAAATTCCAGGAAGTCGCGGTCTTTGTGGCTGTCCGGTTCCGCGTCGAGGAACAGGCGGTCATACAGGCGCGCTTCGATCGCCGTCGCATGCGCGGCGGAAACCCAGTGGATGACGCCCTTCACCTTGCGGCCGACAGGGTTCTTGCCCAGGGTTTCGTGGTCGATGGAACAACGCAGTTCGACGATGTTGCCGGCTGCGTCCTTCACCACTTCTTCGCACTTGATGACGTAGGAGTAGCGCAGGCGTACTTCGCCGCCGAGGGTGAGGCGCTGCCAGCCGGCGGGCGGGTTTTCCGCGAAATCATCCTGTTCGATCCAGATTTCCTGGCCGATCGGCACGCCACGCTCGCCGAATTCCGGGTGATTGGGGTGGAAGCCGGCACTGCGCGCCACAGTCACGCCTTCCTGGTAGTTGCTCAGCACGACCTTGATCGGGTTGAGCACGGCCATCACGCGCGGCACTCGAGTTTCCAGGTCTTCGCGGATGCAGCCTTCCAGCACGGCCATGTCGATCACGTTGTCGCTCTTGGAAATGCCGATGCGGCGGGCGAATTCGCGGATGCCGGCGGGGGTGTAGCCGCGCCGGCGCATGCCGTGGATGGTGGGCATGCGCGGGTCGTCCCAGCCATCGACATGGTGCTGCATCACTAACTGGTTGAGCTTTCTCTTGCTGGTGACGGTGTAGTGCAGCTCCAGGCGCGAGAACTCGATTTGGCGCGGATGCGAGGGCACCGAGAGTTGATCTAGAACCCAGTCGTAGAGCGGGCGGTGATCCTCGAATTCCAGGGTGCACAGAGAATGGGTGATGCGCTCCAGCGCGTCCGAAATACAGTGGGTGTAGTCGTACATCGGGTAGATGCACCACTGGTCGCCAGTGCGGATGTGGTGCGCGCGCTTGATCCGGTAGATCACCGGGTCGCGCATATTGATATTGGGACTGGCCATGTCGATCTTGGCGCGCAGGGTGCGTGAGCCATCGGCGAATTCGCCCGCCTTCATGCGCCGGAACAGGTCGAGATTTTCCGCCGGCGCGCGGTCGCGATTGGGGCTTTCGCGTCCCGCCTGGGTCAGGGTGCCGCGATATTCACGCATTTCCTCTGGCGTCAGGTCATCGACATAGGCCAGGCCCTTGCCGATCAATTCTTCCGCGTAGTCATACAGCGCCTGGAAATAGTCGGAAGCCCAGCGCACCTCACCGTTCCACCCAAAGCCCAGCCAGCGCACGTCTTCCTGGATGGCGTTGGCGTACTCCTCGGTTTCTTTTTCCGGGTTGGTGTCGTCGAAACGCAGGTTGCAGGTGCCCTGGTAATCGAGGGCCAGGCCGAAATTGAGACAGATCGATTTGGCGTGGCCGATGTGTAAATAGCCATTGGGTTCGGGTGGGAAGCGGGTGGCGATGGCGGCATGTTTGCCGCTGGCCAGGTCGGCTTCGATGATGGAGCGGATGAAATGCTGAACGGGTGCGGGATCGCTCATGGCTTGATCGGAAGGGGGGAAAGGCGGGGGAGGAATTTTGAAATGTGCCCTGCGGGGGCTAGAATTCGCGCGGCCTGGAGGCTCCCTCCATCACCTGCAAAACCGCGAAAAGCTTAGCACACATGGTCACATCCCGTTTCTCCCGCGTCTTACCCGTCGCCCTCCTTCTTGCCTGGCTTCCCGCCGCCTCGGTGGCTCATGCCGCCGCCCCCAACGTCCAGGACGCCAACCAGGCGTTCCGGCAAGGCAACAACCCCGCCGCGCTGGAGAAGGTCAATGCCTTCCTGGCCGCCAATCCGAAAGATGCTCAGGGGCGTTTCCTCAAGGGCCTGATCCTCACCGAACTGAACCGCTACAACGACGCGGTCAAGGTCTTTGCCGACCTCACCGAGGATTACCCGGAATTGCCCGAGCCCTACAACAACCTGGCCGTGCTTTATGCCGCGCAGGCCCAGTACGATCGTGCCAAGAACAGCCTGGAAATGGCTATCCGCACGCACCCCAGCTATGCCACCGCGCATGAAAACCTGGGCGACATCTATGCCAAGATGGCCTCGCAGTCCTACGACAAAGCCTTGCAACTGGACAAGTCGAACACTTCGGCGCTGACCAAGCTGGCGATGATCCGCGATCTGTTCAGTCCCACGCATGTGGTGGACGCGGGCAAGAGCAAAGCCCCCGCCAAGACCGGCACGACGAAAACCAGCCAGCTCACGCAGGCCACCACAGCCCCGACCGAGCAGGTTCGTCCCGCCGCGCCCGCCAAAGTCGAAGAGGCCGCCAAGCCTCAGGTCGTGCCGGCGGCGGCGAGCAAACCCGCCGAAACAGCCGCCGTGGCGATCGACCCCAACGTGGAGATCGAACGTACCGTCCATGCCTGGGCCGATGTATGGAGCCAGCGCGATGCCGAAGGCTATCTGGCCTTCTACAGCAAGAACTTCCAGGTGCCCGGCGGGAGCGATCGCGCGGAATGGGAAACCGAGCGGAAAGCCCGCGTCACCCGCCCGGAATTCATCAAGGTGGAACTGGACCGGATCAAGATCAAACTGCAAGGCGACAGCGCCAAAGTCAGTTTTACGCAGCGCTATACCTCCAACACCTATAAAGATAAGGGCATGAAAACCCTGGTCCTGGAAAAACAGGGCGACGCCTGGAAAATCGTCGAGGAGCGTTGAAACACATGGGCAAATGGCTATCCACTCTCGCACTGGTTCTGCTGACCGCTCTGCCCGGTCTGGCCGGAGCCAACAGCGAGGCACCCATCCTGGTGGCCAGCGCCGACATGGCGCGCTATCTGCCTTCACCCGATGGACTGATTGCCAAAACGCTACAGGACATCCGCAGCAATCGTCTCGATGACGCCCTGCGGGAAGTCAACCGGGTCATCTCGCTGCGCCCCGATTTCAAGCTTGCCCACCTGATCAAGGGTGATCTGCTGATGGCGCGCTCACGCCCGCTTTCCGGCATCGGCACGATGACATCCCGCTCGGCGACTTCCGCGCAATCCTTGTCCGATCTGCGCGACGAAGCGCGTGTGCGCCTGCTGCGTTATATCGACCAGCCCGACCCGGCCCTCCTGCCACGCCAGATACTGCAACTCGCGGCCGAGCAGAAATACGCCCTGCTCGCCGACGCCTCGCGCGCCCGCCTCTACCTGTTCGAGAACGTGAATGGCGAGCCGCGCCTGAAAGCCGACTTCTATATGACCATCGGCAAGAACGGCACCGACAAGCGCACGGAAGGCGACAAGCGCACACCGATGGGCATCTATCAGATCGCGCGGGAACTTCCGCGCAAAAGCCTGGCCGACCTCTATGGCGCAGGCGCCTTCCCGCTGGATTACCCGAACGAATGGGACCGCACCCAGGGCCGCAGCGGCCACGGCATCTGGCTGCATGGCGTGCCTTCCGACACCTATAGCCGCCCGCCCCGCTCCAGCGACGGCTGCGTGGTGGTGACCAATCCCGACCTGAAGGAAATCAGCCGCTGGGTACAGCCGGGCGCCACACCCGTTGTGCTGGCCGATCGCACCGACTGGATCGACCGCGAATCCTGGGAACAGGCCAGAAACGACCTGCTGGCGCAACTCCAGTCCTGGCAGGCGAGCTGGCAGGAACGTGAAGCGGACCGTTTCCTGGGCCATTACGCCAGTGACTTCCTGAATGGCGAAGGCCGCGTCTGGTCGGAAAACAAACGCCGCAACATCACCGACAAAACCTGGATCAAGGTTGAACTGGAGGACATCAGCCTGTTCCTCTACCCGGGCGTTGAGGATGGCAAACCCATGGCCTATGCCGAATTCACCCAGCGCTACAGCAGCGACCGGCTTTCCAGCGTCAGCCGCAAACGCCTCTATTGGCAGCTG
Organism: Gallionellaceae bacterium; assembly: GCA_028714875.1. Classification (GTDB taxonomy): domain Bacteria; phylum Pseudomonadota; class Gammaproteobacteria; order Burkholderiales; family Thiobacillaceae; genus PFJX01. The sequence goes on along the minus strand of JAQTLN010000013.1, from coordinate 64,177 downwards.
GACGCGGGCCATTGGCGAATCGTCATGGAAAAAACCTCGGAATTACCCACCCGACTCGCGCAACGCTGACCTTATGCCGACCCGAAACCTGACTCGCTTCATCCTGGCCTTTTGCCTGCTCTCTTTCACCGCCGCGAGCTTCGCGGCACCGAAATCCGCCGCCTCCAAGCAACCCAACCGAGCCCACACCATGATCAAACTGCAAACCAACTTCGGCCCCATCACCCTGGAACTGGACGCAAAAGCCGCCCCCGAGACTGTCGCCAACTTCGTGCAATATGTGCGTGACGGCCACTACAACGGCACAATTTTTCACCGTGTGATCGACGGTTTCATGATCCAGGGTGGTGGCTTCACCGCCGACATGGAGCAGAAAGCCACCCGCGCGCCGGTTCGCAACGAAGCCGACAACGGCCTCAAGAACGTCGCCTACAGCATCGCCATGGCGCGCACGCCCGACCCCGATTCCGCCAGCAGCCAGTTCTTCATCAACCTCTCGAACAACGACTTCCTCAACTTCCGCGAGCCTTCCGCCCAAGGCTACGGCTATTGCGTGTTCGGCCGAGTCAGCGAAGGCCAGGACACCGTCGACCGCATCCGCAAGGTGCGTACCGGCATGCGCGCAGGCCATCAGGATGTGCCGGTGGAAAACGTCATCATCGAAACAGCCGAGGTTGTGGAGGGCTGAACACCGCCATGCCTCAAGTGGCTTCGGCCACCCTGTTTCTTTCCGATCTGCATCTCACCCCGGAACGCCCCGGCGCCGCCCTGTCGTTCCGGCGCTTTCTCGACCAGAAAGCGATCCACGCCGAAGCCCTCTACCTCCTGGGCGATCTATTCGAGGCCTGGGTCGGCGACGACGATCTAATCCTGCCGTTCCACGCCGAGATCGCGTCCGACCTGAAACGCGTCTCCCAGAGCGGCGTCTCCATCTACTTCCTGCCCGGCAACCGCGATTTTCTCGTCGGCCCCGATCTCGCCCGCGCCGCCGGCCTGACCCTGCTGGAAGACCCCACCCGCATCGACCTGTATGGCACCGCCACCCTGCTCGCGCATGGCGACGCCTGGTGCACGGACGACGCGCAATATCAGGCGTTACGCGCACAGATACGGGAACCGGCCTGGCGCGCCGATTTCCTCGACAAACCGCTGGCGGAACGCCACGCCATCGCCGCCGCCTTGCGCGAACGCAGCGAACTGGCCAAGGCCGGAAAACGCCCGGAAATCATGGACGTGAACCCGCTGGCCATTGCCGAGGCATTCCGCCGGCATGCGGTAAGCCGCATCATCCACGGCCACACTCACCGACCCGCCCGGCATAGCCACCACGTCGACGGCAAACCTTGCGAGCGCTGGGTGTTGCCGGACTGGTACGATCTGGTCGGTGGTTATCTCGTTTGCGACGCCACGGGTTGCCGTGCCGCGACGTGGTAATAAATGTGTGGCGAGAATGCCCTTTGTCGCGATATCCATGAACACTTATCGACAACATGGGGAACCCGTACAGCCCAGACAGGTCATCTTGATGCAATATGTCTGACTTACTCCGACAGCAGTCGATAATGCGTCGGGCAACCGATTTTTCAAGGACGGCCACATGAAAGCATTACCTCAACTCCTGAGTTGCCTAATCATCGCCTCCGCAGCGTTGCTCAACAGTAGCGCGGCCGTGAGCAGCGATGTGCCAGTGAATGAAGAGCTGAGCAAGTCCTCAGCCGGCGCCACACACAAGAAAGCCAAGAAATCGCCCAGAAGAGCTAAAACCGCGCAGAAAAAGGCCAGGAAATATCACGTCACGGCGCAACCTGTCGCTCAGGCGTCAGTCAGCGTGGTGGCGCCGGTTGTTGCCGAGAATGCCTATCTGCCCAGCTCGACAGCTCCCGTTGTCGCGAAACCAAATGTCTATTTGCCCGCCGCAACCACGGCGACCGTAACCCCCCCCCCCATTGTGGCCGTCGCCCCCGCCGTCCCAGCGGCAATCGTTACCACTCCCTTGGCGGCCAGCAAAGTCATGACGGCCAAAGTATCGAGCCCCGAGGTTCCCAAGAACATTCCCGCCACGCCCGCCGCCCCGTTGATCCTGAGCAAATCATTGACGCTGACCTCCGTCGCGGCCAGTGCCCCGGTGGTCGCCGAGAAAACCCCGGTTGTGGTCGAGAAATCTCCAGTGGTCGCGGAGAAGGCTCCTGTCGTTACCGAGAAAGCCCCCGTGGTCGCGGAGCAGGCTCCGGTTGCCGCTCATGCCGCCCCGGCGGTTGCTGTGACCACCCCGCCCAGCAATCCCTGGAATACCGGAGTCGCGGCCAACGCGCGAGCTCAACCGCGGAAGGCCGACACGATCATCGCGCGATCGACCAACCCCTATCTGGCCTACAACGCGGCCTACAGCCAGCCCTATGCGGCGTTCAACCCGGGCGAAAGCCTTGGCCAGCTGCTTAGCGGCATCATGTTCGCCCTGCCCTCGCTGCCCTCATTCAGCCAGCCCAGCCAGGCGGCATTCAATCAAACACCCGCCGCGTCCAACCCGGCGGCGGCCACCGAGCTGCACCAGATATTCAACAGCTTGAGGAATTACCTGCCAGAGCCCCACCTGCCATCACCGGACATAGACATCCTCCCGAGCATCACGAAGGTCTATCCGACCGGCGAAAGGCCGCTGTATGTTCTAACGTTCAAATGCCCCACCGAACTGGTCGGCATCACCCCTCCTCCGACCAAGGCACTGCGTTGGCTGATCTCCAGTGGCATGGAAGCCATCAACAGCACCAATTTGCTCTCCTTCAGCATGCAACAGGTTTGCCAGTAACTCGACACAGCTGAATCAGCCGCTGCATCTGGGACGAAACGGTCGATCGTGGCCGGCCCGGCGGTTCACCCATGAAAAACGGGCCAGGTAGGCCCGTTTTTCTTTTCACTCGTTGTGTAAGGATCAGTGCTCACCCTTGGTCTTGCGTACCCCCGCGACGCGGTTGCCCTGTTTCTGTGGGCCGCCCATGGGGAAGATGTCGTGCAGGTAACGGCTGTTGCCGTGCTCCGGGCCCCAGACTTCGCGGAAGTGTTTGACCATGTCGCGGACCTGGGCCTGGACGCTGTGCTCCTCGTAGAACTCGCGGATGAAGTGAATCACCTGCCAATGCTCGTCGGTCAACTCAAGGCCTTCCTTGTCGGCCTGGGCCTGGGCAAAGCCCTCGCTCCAGGCGTCCATGTCGAGGATGTAGCCCTCCTGGTCGGTCAGCACTTCCTGACCATCGACCCGCACCGAACAGGTGTAGATGGCGTAGGGGCTGGTACTGTCGCGGGCATCTTCCCGGTAGTTGACTTTTTTAACGTGCAAGGCAGCTTTCGGGTCGAAACGCATGATGGCCTCCTGCAATTCAAAAGGGTTGTGGAAGATACTTGAATGGTTTTCTCAGGTATGGAGGATCGGCGACTGGCCGATCGTCGACCATGATCATTGTCAATTCATCCCGAGCGACCATACCGCAACCCATGGCCGCCGGGAGAATCGATCACGGTCCCTTTACGCCGGACGCTTGGCGCGAACGATCTGGTAGGCGCGGAACAGGTAGCCGACCGGCGCGCTCCAGATGTGAACCAGGCGGGTGAAGGGGAAGAACAGGAACACGCTCATGCCCAGGAAGATGTGCATCTTGAACACGGTATCGACGTTGCGCAGCAGTTCCGGGTTGGGTTGCAGCGTGACCACGCTTTGCACCCATTCAGCCAGACGCAGCATCACGGTAGCATCGCCGTGTTCGGCGTGGCCGATGGAGAAAGGCAGTGTGGACAGTCCCATCACCAGGGTAAGCAGGATCCAGCCCAGGATGTTGATGTCCATCCAGCGGCTGGCGGCGCGCACCCGCTTGTTCAGCATGCGCCGCAGCCACAGGCCGATACCGCCGATCAGGGCCATCGTGCCGAAGATCGCGCCGGCCAGGATGGCGATACCCTGGTGCGCCATGTCGGACACGCCCAGCGCCGTAAATACGCTGTGCGGCGTCAGCAGGCCGACGAAGTGGCCGAAGAAGATCGCGATCACCCCGATATGGAAGAAGTTGCTGGCCAGACGCATGCCGTTCTTGGAGAGCAATTGGCTGGAATCGCTTTTCCAGGTGTATTGCTCGTGGTCGAAACGTATCCAGCTCCCCAGCACGAAGGTGACCAGACAGAGGTAGGGATAAACCCCGTAGACAATTTGATGCAGGTCCATGATCTGTACTCCTTTCAGGCAGCGGCCTTGACCAGCAGGCTGCGTTGTTCGACGAGGCGGATGAGGGGGGCGTAGGGGCTTAGCGCTTCTTCCAGGTTGCTGGCGAGCTGATTCAATATCTTGGCCCACTGCGACAGGAAGAGACGCGCCTCCTCCGGCTCGAGATAGGTGGCGAATTCCAGCATCAGCGGCAAATAGTCCGGAATCTCGTTGCTGGCGTCTTCATTCGCCGCCGCATCTTTTGTCACCATCTCCAGGCCGTATTCCTTGTAAAACACGGACAGGTCGATCAGCGCCGGACCCCGGTTCTTGTCGTCGCCGAACAAGTGGTGGGTAAGGTTCAGGGCATGTTCCGGGGTGAGGTCGAAGGTCTGCACATAGGCCGCCTGCACATCGGTCAGGTCGAGGCTTTCCAGATGATTGAGAAAGCGATCCAGCACCAGCCATTCGGCGGCCTCGAAACCGCGCTTGATTTCAACGCGCAGTTCCGGGATGGCCGCCATCATGGCCTCGTCCGGGTAATCGAGCAATTTGGATAAGACTTTGTAGAACATGGTGTTCTCCTGGTTTGCTCCCTCTCCCTCCGGGAGAGGGCCGGGGTGAGGGACGGGCGGCTGATCAGGCGATGTCGCTTGATCGGGTCGCGTTCCCTCTCCCCCGGCCCCTCCCGGAGGGGGAGGGGAGTGTTAACGCTCGTCGGCGGACGGGGCCGGATCGCGGGATTCCACGGTTTCCTTGCGCCGTTCCGGGAACAGGGAATTCGCGGAAATGCCGGGCGAGGAATCGTTGCCGAAGGTGAAGCCGTTCTGGCCCTGGAAGGCGTAGAAATCATCCAGTCGGACTTCTTCGTGGCCGGAAGGAATCACGAAGCGGTCTTCGTAGTTGGCGATGGCCAGGTAACGGTACATCTCCAGGGCCATTTCCTCGCTCATGCCGATCTCGTCCAGGGCGCGGGTATCGGCCTTGCCTTCGACGTGGATGGAACGCTGGTAGGCGCGCATCGCGATCATCCGTTTCAGGGCGAGGACGATGGGCGCTTCCTTGCCGGCGGTGAGCAGGTTGGCCAGGTATTTCACCGGCAGGCGCAGATTTTCCACCGGCGGGATGACGCTGCCCGGATCGGAAGACAGGCCGCCCTGGTCAATGTGCGATTGCACCGGCGACAGGGGCGGCACGTACCAGACCATGGGCAGGGTGCGGAACTCGGGGTGCATCGGGAAGGCGATCTTCCAGTCCACAGCCATCTTGTAGATGGGCGATTTCCGCGCGGCTTCGATCCAGTCTTCCTGGATGCCGTCACGACGCGCGGCTTCGATGACGTCGGGGTCGTTCGGGTCGAGGAAGATGTCGAGCTGGGCCTGATACAAATCCTGCTCGTTGGGCACCGAGGCCAACTGCTCGATCTTGTCGGCGTCATACAACATGATGCCGTTGTAGCGGATGCGGCCGACGCAGGACTCGGAGCACACCGTCGGCATGCCGGATTCGACGCGCGGGTAGCAGCCGATGCACTTCTCGGCCTTGCCCGATTCCCAGTTGTAATACACCTTCTTGTACGGGCAGGAGGAGATGCACATGCGCCAACCGCGGCACTTGTCCTGGTCCACCAGCACGATGCCGTCTTCCTCGCGCTTGTACATCGAGCCGGATGGGCAGGCGGCGACGCAGGCCGGGTTGATGCAGTGGTTGCAGATGCGCGGCAGATACATGTGGAAGGTGTTCTCGAACTGCTTGTAGATCTCCTTCTCCAGGTTGTGCATGTTGCGGTCCTTGGAGCGCTTCTCGAACTCGCCGGCAAGGTCGTCTTCCCAGTTCGGGCCCCAGGTGATCTTTTCCATCTTGTCGCCGGTGATCTGCGACACCGGGCGCGCGGTGGGCGCGGCTTCCGACAACGGCGCGTTCTGCAGGTGCGCGTAATCGAAAGTGAACGGCTCATAGTAATCGTCGATTTCCGGCATGTCCGGGTTGGCGAAGATATTGGCCAGGCGGGCCATCTTGGAGCCGGATTTCAGTTGCAGCTTGCCGTCTTTCAATTCCCAGCCGCCACGCCATTTCTTCTGGTCTTCCCAGTCCTTGGGATAGCCGATACCGGGCTTGGACTCGACGTTGTTGAACCAGACGTACTCGACGCCCTTGCGGTTGGTCCACACGTTCTTGCAGGTCACGGAACAGGTGTGGCAACCGATGCATTTATCCAGGTTGAAAACGAATGCGAATTGCGCTCTGACTTTCATTTCAATCTCCTTCGTAGGGCGAATGCCTGAAAGGCGATCCGCCGATCCATGCGGCGGAACCGCTTCGCGTTCCGCCCTACGTATCTTGTTAACCACCAGGGCCCTCGGGAAGCGACGACCCAGCCATGAGACCCGTAACCTCTGAACCCTGGCGGTTAAACCCTTTGAATCCCCTCTCCCTCCGGGAAAGGGGAGAAATTCATTTCGATCCGATCATTTCGGCCCCACACCCGGCGGGTTCAACTGCGCTTCCCGTTCCGGTGTCAACGGCCGCTCCAGCCAGTCGATGTTCTGATCCTCGACCTTGTGCAGCACCACCACTTCGTCGCGCTGGCAGCCCACCGTGCCGTAGTAGTTGAAGCCGTAGGCGAGTTGCACATAGCCACCGACCATGTTGGTGGGCTTGACGATGACCCGGGTGACCGAGTTGAGAATGCCGCCGCGTTTTCCCGTGGAGGGACTGCCGGGCACGTTCACGTTCTTTTCCTGGGCGTGGTACATCATCGCCATGCCGCGCGGCACCCGTTGCGACACCACCGCTCTTGCCATGGTGGCGCCGTTGGCGTTGATGGCTTCGACCCAGTCGTTGTCGGCGATGCCCACCGACTTCGCGTCATCCTCGGAGATCCACACATAAGGACCACCGCGGAACAGGTTGAGCATGCGCAAGTTGTCCTGATAGGTGGAGTGGATGCCCCACTTGGAGTGCGGCGTGATCCAGGACAGGGTCAGGTGTGGTTTCTTCAGCACGCTGGCCGGCACCTTTTCCTTGGCCTTCATGTCCACCGGCGGACGGAAGGTGCAGAAGCCTTCGCCGAAATCTAGGAACCACTCGTGATCCTGGTAGAAGTGGGCGCGGCCGGTCAGGGTACGGAAGGGAATGTGCTCGTGGATGTTGGTGTAGCCCGCCGTGTAGGACACATGCTCCGACTCGATCCCGGACCAGGTCGGCGCGGTGATGATCTTGCGCGGCTGCGCCTGGATGTCGCGGAAGGTGATCTTGTCCTCGTGGCGACCGGCGTAGAGGTGGTGGTGGTCGATGCCGGTTTTCTTCGACAGGGCGGACCACGACTTGTGCGCCACCTCGCCGTTGGTTTCCGGCGCCATGCGCATCACCGAATCGCACACCGCGATGTCTTCTTCCAGGGACGGCATGCCTTGCGAGACACCGGGCTCCTTCACCGTGCGGTTGAGGCTGGCGAGCTCGTTGTATTCCTGCTCGGTGTTCCAGTCGATGCCCTTGATGTTGTTGCCCAGCTTGACCATCAAGGGGCCCAGGCCGATGAACTTGTTGTAGGTGCTGGCGAAATCGCGCTCCACCAGCTTGATCAGCGGCATGGTCTTGCCGGGGATCGGCTCGCAGTCGCCGCGCTTCCAGTCCTTCACCTGGCCCAGCGGCTGCGCCATTTCGAAGGCCGAGTCGTGCTGCATCGGCAGCGCCACCAGATCCTTCTTGGTGCCCAGGTGCTTGGCGGCCAGTTTCGAGAAGGCCTTGGCGATGTGCTTGAAGATCTGCCAGTCGGACTTCGATTCCCAACCCGGGCTCACCGCTTCACTCAGCGGGTGGATGAACGGGTGCATGTCCGTGGTGTTGAGGTCGTGCTTCTCGTACCAGGTCGCGGTGGGCAGGATGATGTCGGAGTAGGCGCCGGTGGAGTTGAGGCGGAAGTTGATGTCCACCATCAGGTCCAGCTTGGCGGTCGGCCCCTTCTCGTGCCACTTCACTTCCTTGCAGTTGTTGCCGTCGCCGCCCTCGTGCAGGACGCCGTTCTGCGCGCCCAGCAGGTGCTTCAAGAAGTATTCATGGCCCTTGGCGGAAGTGCCGATCAGGTTGGCGCGCCAGACGATCAGGTTGCGCGGCCAGTTGACCGGGTTGTCCGGGTCGGCGAAGGACACATCGAGGGCGCCGGACTTGAGTTGCTCGGCGATGTACTTGGCCGCGCCGGCTTCATCGGTCGCGCCGGCCTTGGCAGCCTCGGCGGCCAGTTCCAGCGGATTGCGGTTGAAGTGCGGCGCGGATGGCAGCCAGCCCATGCGGGTGGCGGCCACGTTGTAGTCGGCCAGGGAATAACCTTTGTTGCGGTTCTTGCCGGCGGGGGACAGCAGATCGTCGGCCTTGACCGCTTCGTAGCGCCACTGATCGGTGTGGAAATACCAGTAGGAAGTGGAGTTCATCTGGCGCGGCGGACGGTGCCAATCGAGACCGAAGGCGATCGGTGCCCAGCCGGCCTGCGGACGCAGCTTTTCCTGGCCCACGTAGTGCGCCCAGCCGCCGCCGCTCTGGCCGACACAACCGCACATGTGCAGCAAGTTCATGATCGAACGGTAAGACAGGTCGTTGTGATACCAATGGTTGATCGCCGCGCCCATGATGACCATGGACTTGCCCTTGGTCTTGGCGGCGTTGTCGGCGAACTCGCGGCCGGTGCGGATCAGGTCGGCGCGCTTGACGCCGGTGACCTTTTCGGCCCAGGCCGGGGTGTAGGCGACATCGGCCTGGTCGTAGGAACTGGCGACATTGCCGCCGCCGAGACCGCGGTCGATACCGTATTGGGCGATTTGCAGATCAAACACGGAAGTGACCAGCGCTTCCGTGCCGTCGGCCAGTTTCACCCGGCGCGCGGGGACGTTGCGCGAAAGCAGATTGGGCTCATCCTCGGTGAAGTGGGGGAAGGCGACCGAGACGATTTCCACCCCGTCCTTGCCCTGGCAGGTGAGTTCAGCGCACATATCGGCCTGGCTGGACTGCTTCTCCAGCAGGTTCCACTTGCCCTCCTCACCCCAGCGGAAGCCGACCGAGCCGTTGGGCACCACGAAAGCGCCGGACATCTCGTCCCAGACGATGGTTTTCCACTCTGGGTTGTTGGTTTCATTCATGCCGCCCAGGTCGGAGGCGCGCAGGTTGCGGTCGGTAACGTAGCCGCCTTCATGCTCGCGCAGTACCACCTGCATCGGCAGGTCGGTGTACTTGCGGGCGTATTCCTGGAAGTAGGGAATCTGCTTGTCGATGTAGAACTCGCGCAAGGCGACATGGCCCATGGCCAGGAAGGCGGCGGAGTCGGTACCCTGCTTCACCGGCATCCAGAGGTCGGCGAACTTGACGTATTCGGCGTAGTCCGGCGCCATCGACACGATCTTGGTGCCCTTGTAGCGGGTCTCGATGGCGAAGTGCGCGTCCGGCGTGCGGGTCATCGGCAGGTTGGCGCCGGTGATGATCAGGTAGGTCGAGTTGTACCAATCGGCCGCTTCCGGCACGTCGGTCTGCTCACCCCAGGTCTGCGGGCTGGCGGCCGGCAGATCGCAATACCAGTCGTAGAAGGAACCACAGGCGGCGCCGATCAGGCTGAGGTAACGGCTGCCGGCGGCGTAGGAAATCATCGACATGGCGGGAATCGGCGAGAAACCGTAGATGCGGTCCGGACCCCACTTGTTGATGGTGTAGACGTTGGCGGCGGCGACGATTTCGGTGATCTCGTCCCAGTTGGTCCGCACGAAGCCGCCGAGGCCGCGCACGCTGGTGTATTTCAGACGCTTGGCCGGGTCGGCCTGGATCGCCGCCCAGGCCTCCACCGGGTCTTTGCCGGTACGACGCTCGGCGCGGTACAGGTCGAGCAGGCGGCCACGAATCATCGGATGCTTGATCCGGTGCGGGCTGTAGAGATACCAGGAGAAGCTGGCGCCACGCTGGCAGCCACGCGGCTCATGGTTGGGCAGATCGTCGCGGGTGCGCGGGTAGTCGGTCTGCTGCATCTCGAACGACACCAGGCCGTTCTTCACGAAAATTTTCCAGGAACAGCCGCCGGTGCAGTTCACGCCGTGGGTGGAACGCACCACCTTGTCATGGCGCCAGCGGTTGCGATAAGCGTCTTCCCACTTGCGGTCTTCGATGGTCATCACGCCGTGGCCACCGGAGAACGGCTCACGCGGGTGGGTGAAGTAGGTCAGGCGGTCGAGAAAGTGACTCATGAAACTCTCCTTGTTGCGGCTTGCGTAGGTTTCGTAGGTTGGGTTAGCGGCTTCATCGCGTAACCCAACGTTCTTGCCAGATGCTGTTGGGTTACGGCGCGAACCCCGCGCTTAACCCAACCTATGGTTTGTTACGGATTGCGAATTTCAGAGTTCTTGCGCAGGTAGAACCACCAGTTGATGATCAGGCACAGGGCGTAGAACACCGCGAAGCCGTACATGGCCATTTCCGGAGTGCCAGCCTTGATCTGGGTCTTGATCACCTCGGGGGCGATAAAGGCGCCGTAAGCAGCCACGGCGGAGGTCCAGCCCAGCACCGGGCCGGCCTGCTGACGGTCGAAGATCACGCCGACGGAGCGGAAGGTGGAGCCGTTGCCGATACCCGAAGCCGCGAACAGGACCACGAAGGTGATCAGGAAGGGCATGAAGAACACCTCGGGGGTGGCCGACTGGTAGGCCTGCATCATGATGTAGCCGGCATAGACGGAAGCCGCGACCATGACCACCGAGATGATCTGGGTGACGATCGCGCCGCCCACCTTGTCGGATATCCAGCCGCCGACCGGGCGGATCAGGGCGCCGACGAAGGGGCCGATCCAGGCGTAGGTCAGCGCGGAAGGACCGTGCGGGTTCTTGACGTGGGTCCAGGTATGGGTGGCGGCATCCAGAATGTGCATGTCGCCGAAGATCACCTTGATGGACAGGGGCACGGCCATGGAGAAGCCGATAAACGAACCGAAGGTGACGATGTACAGCGCGGTCATGGACCAGGTGTGCTTGTTCTTGAAGATGGCGAACTGCTTGTCGATGTTGGCCTTCATTTCACCGAAGGCGGCGAGCTTCATGACCAGCAGGGTCGCGGCGATGATCAGCGGCAGCGCCACCCACATGTTGAGCAGGCCCAAACCGGTCGGAGCCGGCAGGTAGAGATAGAGGCCGACGATGGCGGTGAGAAAGGCCAGGCCGTAGAGCCAGAGCACCTTGATGAAGGCGGCGATGGTGCCGCCGATCTTCGGAGAGATGACCAGCAGGTTGTTCATGCCGAAGAAGCCGAGGAAGGCCAGCGGAATCAGGAACAGCAGCCAGACGAAGCCGGCATTCTGAATCCAGGTCATGGTGCCGGCGGTAATCTTGCCGAAGATCCAGCCGGAGTCCTTGGCCAGGACCATGGGGTCACCGGCGATGGCACCAAACACGCCGGCGGTCATCACCAGCGGGATCAGAATCTGCATCGTGGTGACGCCGAAGTTGCCGAGGCCGGCATTCATGCCCAGCGCCGTGCCCTGCAACCGCTTCGGGAAGAAGGTGCTGATATTGGACATGGAACAGGCGAAGTTGCCGCCGCCGACACCGGACAGCAGCGCCAGCAACTGGAAGGTGAGCAGCGGCGTGTTCTTGTCCATCAGCGCGAAGCCGGTACCGATGGCCGGAATCATCAACAACGCCGTGGTCAGGAAGATGGTGTTGCGCCCACCCGCCAGGCGGATCATGAACGAGGCGGGAATACGCAGCGTGGCGCCGGCCAGACCGGCGATGGCGGTCAGGGTGAACAGCTCATCCTGCTTGAACGGGAAGCCCAGGTTGGACATCTGCACGGTGATGATTCCCCACATCAGCCAGATGGCGAACCCCATCAACAGGCTGGGGATGGAAATCCACAGGTTGCGGTAGGCGACACTCTTGCCGGTGGATTCCCAGAATTTCTGGTCCTCCACATCCCAGTTCTTGATGTCTGTACTCATCTCGTTCTCCGTTGCGTGCGTTGAAGTGGGGGGGGTTATTCCAGGGTGTCGGCTTCGGCCAACAGGGGTTTCTTGACTAGATGGTCCAGCTTGCGAACCTCGGTGGTGTACATCCAGATCAGCGACACCCAGACCACGCCGTACATGAGCATGAAGGCAGAGGAACGGATGCCGGTGAGGTCGACCAGGGCGCCGAACATGATCGGCAGCAGGAAGCCGCCAAGGCCACCCATGAGTCCGACGATCCCGGAGATGACACCAATGTTGTGCGGGTACTCGTCGGAGATGTACTTGAATACCGAGGCCTTGCCGAAGGCGAAGGCGACGCCGACGGTGAACAACAGGGCGGTGAAGACTTCCGGGCCGAGATGGATGTTGTAGGTGTGCGGACCGGTCACGGTCTTCACGGTGAACTCGGTCTGCGGATAGGACATGATGAACAGGCAGATCCAGGACACCCAGAGCACCCACCAGGTCACCCGATGCGCGCCCCATTTGTCCGACATCCAGCCGCCCACCGCGCGTAGCACGCCGCCGGGAAGCGAGAAACAGGCCGCCAGCAGCGCCGCCGTCTTCAGGTCAAAACCGTATTCGGTGACGTAGTACTTGGTCATCCACAGCGCCAGCGCGACATAACCGCCGAAAACGATGGAGTAGTACTGACAGTACTTCCACACCACCGGGTCTTTCAGCGCCTTGAGCTGGTCACGCACGGTGACGTGGGCCGGCACCTTGTGCGCTGGGTCGTCATAGGTGAACAGCCAGAACAGGATGGCGGTGACCAGCATGGCGGCGGCATACACCTGCGGCACCATGGTCCAGCCGTAGGCAACGACGATGCTGGGCGCCACCAGCTTGGTCAGCGCCGCGCCCGAGTTGCCGGCGCCAAACACGCCCATCGCCATGCCCTGGCGCGCCTTCTCGTACCAGCGGGCGCAATAGGCAATACCGACCGAGAAGGAACCGCCAGCCAGGCCGACGAACAGGCCGATGACCAGGAAATGCCAGAACTTGGTGGCGTATTCAATCATCCATATCGGCCCGACGGTAGACAGCATCAGGGCGAAAAACACGATGCGACCGCCGAACTTGTCCGTCCACATACCGAGGGGCAGGCGCACCAGCGCGCCGGTCAGCACCGGCATGGCGACCAACAGGCCGAATTCGGTTTCGTTGAGCCCGAGTTGCGCCTTGATGGGAATGCCGATGACGGCAAACATCATCCACACGGCGAAACATACCGTGAAGGCCAATGTGCTCATCAGAAGCACCGAAAGCTGTTGTTGCGAACGAGGTGTCATTGCGTCCCCCACCAGATCAAAAAACCGTGATGTCCGAAATGGATGGAGCGCAGTCTCCCCGCATGAAAACCGCCATGAAAGAGGGGGTAGAACGACGCGGGAAGCGGCGAATACCCCTTAAGTGGTACGGTGGTAGCCTACTAAGTTACTGTTATATATATGACTATTACAACCGCACTGATCCGGGTGGTTGACCTTGGCGCTGTGTGGGTATTTCCTCAACCCAAACACGAGGCTAAAAGGAGTAGCAGGTCTCCTATTCGAAACTTGCCTGTCGATACGAACTCATACCCACCCATGCAAAAACCTCGTTCCCATGTTGTTCCCTGGAAGGCGCTGCAAAATTCACTGCTTCTGCGCATGGGCGGCGCCATCGCGGCCATCGCGCTGTTGGCGGTGCTGGGCATGGCGGTATCGGGGCTGGTGGCGGAATCCACCCAGGGCAGCGGTGAGGCGATCAACCGCGCCGGAAGCCTGCGCATGCAGAGCTGGCGCATGGTCAGTCTCTATCTCGCGGCGCCGCTGCCGGCGGGGTGGGATGGCGCCGCGCGCATGGAAAAGGCCATCAACGGCTTCGACACCACCCTGAGCGACCCCGCCATCCATGCCATGCTGCCGCGCTGGGGCGACACCGAACTGACTTCGACCTGGCAACGCATCCTTCTCGAGTGGCGGCAAAACATCCGACCGCGCTTCCAGGCAGCAGCGGAAGGACGGGTGAAGCCCACGGATAGCGCCACCCACGCCGCCTTGCTCGACGACATGACCCACTTCGTCAATCACCTCGACCGCCTGGTCAAACAGATGGAAGACACCACCGAGGCCAAGATCCGCGTCATGCGCCTGGTGCTGGGCGTGGCCTTGCTGCTCACCGTGATCGTGGTGCTTCTCACGGTCTGGTTGATCCACATGCACCTGGTACAACCGCTGAAAAACCTACTGGCGTTGTCCAGTAGCGTCGGCCAGGGCGATCTTTCGGCTCGCACCCTCTATACGGGGGAAGACGAACTGGGCCAGCTCGGCCGCGCCTTCAATCTGATGGCGGAAGACCTGTCCAAGCTCTATCAGGACATGGAACAGCGCGTGGAGCAGAAAACGGCGGAATTGACCCGCAGCAACCAGTCGCTGGAACTGCTCTACCACTCCATCGCCCGTCTGCACGGCGCGCCACCCGGACGCGAAGCCTATCTGGCGGTATTGCGCGATATCGAGGAACTGCTCGGGCTGGGCCACGGCATCGTCTGTCTGGGCGAGCACGGCGGCAGTGGCGGCCAAGCGGTGGCAAGCACCATGCAAATGGGGGATGCCAACCCCTGCGCCAAGGCGGAATGCCTGTGGTGCCACGCCAGTGAACAGACCCGCATCAGCATCACGGAAAATTTCCACCGCCACCTCACCCTGCCCCTGTCCGACGCCGAGCGCCAATACGGCGTGCTAATCCTGGAAATTCCCGAAGGCAAACAACTCGATGCCTGGCAGGTGCAATTGCTGGAAGCGTTGTCGCGCCATATCGGCGTCGCCATTGGCGCCGAGCGGCGCATCGAGCAGAACCGCCGGGTCGCCCTGCTGGAAGAACGCGCGGTCATCGCCCGCGAACTGCACGATTCCCTGGCGCAATCGCTGGCCTACATGAAAATTCAGGTCAGCCGCCTGAAAGCCGCCATGACCACCGGGCAACCGACCGACGATGTGCTGGAGGAACTGCGCACTGGCCTCGCCGACGCCTACACCCAGTTGCGCGAACTTCTCTCCACCTTCCGACTCAAGATGGAAGGCCAGAATCTGCGTTCCGCGCTGGAACAGACCGTGGCCGAATTCGCCCAGCGCGGCGAACTGGAGATCGAACTCGTAATGGCGCTGGACCCCTGCCCGCTTTCACCCAACGAGGAAATCCATGTCTTGCAAATCGCCCGCGAGGCGCTCGCCAATGTGCTGCACCACGCCAACGCCACGAACGCGCGCGTAAGTCTCTCCTGCCTACCGGAAGGCACGGTTCGCCTCGTGGTGGACGACAACGGCAAAGGCATCGTCAAACCAGCCGACCCGCACCACTACGGCATGAGCATCATGGAAGAACGCGCACGCACCCTGCATGGCCGCCTTAATTTCGAGACGCAGCCGGAGGATGGCCAGCACATCGGTACCCGCGTGGCGCTGGAGTTCACCCCCAGCCGAGGCACGACTGGAAGCAAGCGCGCCCTGCCCCAGACCCATTGAAACCAAAGGAAACCCCCTCATGCCCGACTCCGCCCCGCAACGCCTGCTCATCATTGACGACCATCCCTTGTTCCGCCGCGGTGTCATGCAACTGGTGCAGATGGCCGGCCAGTTCGAGGTCGTGGGGGAAGCCTCCAGCGGCCAGGAAGGCATCGACATGGCAAAACGCCTCGAACCGGACATGGTACTGCTCGACCTCAACATGAAAGACATGAGCGGCCTGGACGTACTCAAGGTGCTGAAGACCTGGGACAACGACCCGCGCGTGGTCATGCTCACCGTCTCCGACCAATCGGAAGACTTGATCGGCGCCCTGCGCCTCGGCGCCGACGGCTACCTGCTGAAGGAAATGGACCCGGAGGAACTGGTCGGCAAACTCAAGGAAGCCGCCGCCGGCCAGGTCACGCTGACCGAACGCCTCACCCGCCTGCTCGCCCATTCGCTACGCGAAGACAACCGCCCGAAAGATCCCGACCAGGCCGGCCTCACCGAACAGGAAGGCCGCATCCTGGAACAGATTTCCCTGGGCAAGAGCAACAAACTGATCGCCCGCGAACTCAACATCGCCGAGGGCACGGTCAAGGTCCACGTCAAACACCTGCTGCGCAAACTCAACCTGCGCTCACGGGTGGAAGCGGCGGTGTGGGCGGTGGAGAAGAAGCGCGGGGCATAGCGCCAGGGTTTGGGTAATCAGCCTTCCCCGCACGCGGCCTTGACCCGGTTGATCAGTTCCGGGGTCATGTAAAAGCCCGCTGCCCGGCTCAGTTCGTTCAGCAACGGGGAGACGGACGGAATCAGTCCTTTGCGCCGGGCCTCGACCAGGACGCCGAGCAATCCGAGCATTTTCAGGTCGAAGCGAGCGGCGATGTGGCGCCCCCGGCGCTCGTCGATCAACAGGAGATCGGATTTGCTTTCTATGGCGAGGGCAATGGCCTCGGCTTCGCCCGGATCGAGTTCGAGACGCAGGGCGGTGACCAGATCGAGTCGTCGGGCGGAATGACGTTCGATCCAGACCAGGCTCTGAACTTCGGCGGAGCCGGGTTCGCCGGCCCCGGTTTCGGCGATTTCCCGATACACCGCATCGGGAGAATCCAGAGTGTGCCGTAGAGTCGATGGAGGAGGTCGAGTTGGCCGATGGCGGCAAGATTGATGACGGGAGAGGTGTCGGCGACAACGATCATGCCGGGGTTGCGCCGTGCAGCCTGGTCAAGTCGGATTCGAATTCTTCAAGACCGTAATGCGCCGGAATGCCACGCGCGGCGAGCAGGTGCTGAAAACGGTACTGACTCGTTTCAGCGAGTTCCGCCGCCTGGCCGAGCGTCATCCGGTTTTGCTCATAGAGATGCAGCGCTATTTCCCGCTTGAACTCGTCGGGGCTCATGTGTGCCGCTCGCAGGGTGGATTCCTCTATGGTGACGTGCATTTCGAGCTCCGAATGATTGGCTGGATACGAATGTTAATGTAACGGGGTTCATATGCGGCACACGTCGTATCCGCCGGATCGGGGACTCACTTCTTCTGCGTTCGCAAGATGCCGGTGAGGGTGGAAGCGGCGGTGTGGGCGGTGGAAAAAAAGCGCGGAGGCTGATCCGATGCATGCGGGGGAAGCCCACCTGCATCAGGCTTAGCGCAACTCCGCCCTGGCTGCCGCAATTACCCGCCACGCCGAACGCATCAGCAGCAACACCAACACCGCCGCCACCGCGATATCCGGCCAGCCGGAACCGGTCAGCCAGACCGCGCCCGCCGCGACAAAAACCGACAAATTGGAGGCGATGTCATTGCGCGAACATTCCCAGACCGAACTCATGTTCACGTCCTCGTGGCGATGCCGCCAGAGCAGAAACAAACAGGTGCCGTTGGCGGCCAGGCCGAGCAAACTGAATAGGCCCATCACATCGAACAGCGGCACCTCGGGCACCTGGAGTCGATGGACGATCTGCGCCGCCACCACACTTGCGCCAACGAAGATCAGGACGCCCTTGAACAGCCCCACCTTGGCCTTCACCCGGATGCCGCGGGACACCGCATAGAGGCTGAGCCCGTAGGTGATCGCATCGCCGAGGTTGTCGAGACTGTCGGAAAGGAGCGCGGTCGAATGCCCGTACAACGCGGCGGCGACGATGACGAAAAACATCACCGCATTGATCGCCAGCACGACGCGTAGCGTGCCGCGCTGACGCTCACGCAAAAGATCCAGGGAACAATCGTGGTCGCAACAGCAGGGCATGGTTTTTCGGGTGGAGGGAAGATGACTGAAAGTACGGCAGCTTAATCCCGCCGCAACGTAACCGTCGCCTCGGCGGTTTTCTTGTCGATATCGAAGCACACTTCGCAATACTCGTTGATCTCATCAACCGGGGTCGGGTCGTCAGCGCAGCTACAGCCGGCGATGATCCCGGTGTAGAACAGCCCAGCCCTCACGCGCAGGCAATCCGGCTCGTCGGCCACGCTGATGATCCGCGCGCTCAGTTTGTCCGACTTGGCATAACTGCTTTGCGTCAAGCCCTGTTGCAGCGGCAGCAGATCGGCATCCAGGCGTTCAATTTCTTCCTTCATGACGGCATCAAATTCGGGGCTTTTCCAGGCGTTTAGTGCCTTACTCAATTGGATCATCGGCATTCCTTGCTGATTTTGTTCGGCGCGCGCCACTTTACCGCCCGTGGCGTTTCGAGCAAGCCATGAAAAACGGGCCTCAACGGCCCGTTTTTCACTTCAGTTCGACGGATAAGGCTACGGCATGGAGATGTAACCGATCAGCACCAGCGCCAGCAGGCTGAGGCCGGCGAAGATCAGGATGGCGGCCAACACCTTGGAGCCGGTCACCACCCGCTTGGTGGGCGGTTTCACCAGGTACTTGTCGAGTTCGCCACTGGCGAGCAGGCGTTCGTACTCAAGATGGTGCTCGTGCTTGAACTCTTCCAGCGGTACCGCCCCGGTGAAGATCGTGGTGCTCATCGGGAATTTGTCCGGCCGGAAGTGCACGTTGAAGAAGTGCACCGAGAACAGGAACACGGTGGCCAGCAATGCCTCTTCCGCGTGAACGATGGTGGCGATGTTGAACACCCAGCCCGGCAGGAGGATGGCCGTTTTGGTCGGGAAGAACAGCATCAGACCGGAGAAGCCGATGATCGCGGCACCCCAGAACGGCGCCCAGTAATCGAACTTCTGCCAGTAGCTCCAACGATCGAAGCTCGGGCGCGGCGCTTTGCCCAGGAACCAGCGGAACATGGCGCCAACATCACGCAAGTCCTGCATGTTGGGCACCAGCGAGGTGGGGCCAAACCACTGGAAGGTCTTGCGATGGCGCCAGATGTTGAGCGCGGCCGTCACGAAGTGGAACAGGAACACCGACAGCCAGGTGGTCGCGGCGGTGCGGTGGATGATCGCTTCCACCTTCGGTCCGCCAAGCAGGCTGATCACCGTCTGCGCCCACTCCGTGTGCGAGAACAGCAGGGTGGTTCCGGTCAGCACCAGGGTCATGGTGCTCACCGCGAATAGCAGGTGAACCAGACGCCAGGTCGCGGTGAAGCGACGGAAGTAGACCGTTTCGGGTTTGGCCGGGTTGGGCATGTAGCCTTTGCCTTCCTGGCGATCCTTGTACTCTCGGTGCAGCCAGAGAATCACGTGCGTCCAGAAGAACAGGAACACGCCGATGATCAGCGCCTGCATGAACTTCGCGGTGATCCAGATGCCGGGGTATTTTTTGAAGTCGTGCGCGTTGCCGTGGGCGTGGAAGCCGAGGAAGTTCTCCGTAGCGTCCTTGTGGCAGGTGTTGCAGGTCTTCAGGCGGTTGTTTTTGTGCACCGAGGAAGTGGGATCGTCTATCCCTTTCAAATTGTGCCCACCGTGGCAGTCGAAGCACTTGGCGGTATGCGTGTAGCCGAGGCGGTTGACCTGCCCGTGGTAGGACGAGAAATAGGATTTCTGTTCTTCCTTGTGGCAATTGCCGCAGTTCTGCGTGATCGCCAGTTTCATCGCGTCACCCTTGGGCGAGGCGATGTTGTGGGTGGTGTGGCAGTCGGAACAGACGGCGGCCTTGGGGTCTTTCTTCTCCATCACCGCCTTGCCGTGCACGGAGGTTAGATACGCCTCCTTCTCTTTCTCGTGGCAACGGCCACAGACCTCGGGGTTTTTCAGGCGGTGCTCGGCGCGCTGCTGGCTGCCCAGGGTGCCGATGTTGTGGGCTTCATGGCAGTCGACGCAGGTGGCGTTGACCTTGCTGCCGTCCAGCTTGTTCGGCTGTGCGTGGACCGAGTGCATGTAGCTGTCGATCTGCTTGATCACCACGCCCAGGCGCTTGTATTCGGGATTTGGGTTGTCCTTCTGTTCCGCCCAGGTCTTCTGGTGGCATTCGGTACAACCGACACGTTTGGGCAGCGGTTCCGCGTGTGGCAACTTGGAGATGTTGTTATGGCAGCCCACGCAGAGCTGCTTGGCGTGAACGCTGTGACCGAACACCTCCTTGTCCACGAAGATATTGATTTCCGTCCCGTCGGGACGCTTGACGACCTGATCTTCCTCGTCGCCGTGGCACTTCATGCAGCGCTTGTTGGAGATGACTTTGGGGGTCGATTCGGTGCCGGCTTGCTCGGCGGGATCGTCGGCGCCCTGGGAGATTGGCGCGGCCAATAGACAAAATACGGTGATCAATATCCAGACCAGCGATCTCAAGGCATTGCTTGCCATTGTTCTTCTCCTGATTCGACGATGCCGAAGCGACATGAAACCCTAGGGCTTTACTGTCTCGGCATCACAGCCCTGGCGGCGAGAACGCAACGGCTGCACGTTGCATTCTGCTCAAAGCATTCCGTGGCTGTCCGGAATGCCGACATGTGTGGGGGCCGGGAGCCCGGTATGTCCCAGGCATTCCACAGCCACCCCGTGGCGCGCTGGTTACAGCGTCAGAATCCACTTCACCATGGTTTCGGCGTCCTTGACCGGGATGTCTTCCTCGGCATCCATTTCGGTCTTCGGCTTGCCCAACTTCTTGGCCCAGGTGTCTTTGCTGCCCTTCTTGATGCTGTCCACAAGCTGCTTTTCGATGCCCTTCTTGCCTTTGTATTCCTTGGCGATTTCCTTGTAGCTGGGGCCTTCCTTCTTCTTCCTGGTGGCGCCCGGCTTCACGTCCAGCTTATGGCAATCGGTACATTCGTATTTGTCGGATAGTTCCATGCTGGCAAGCGCGGGGGTGGAAACGAAACCTGCCAGAGCCAAGATCATGATGTAACGCATTGTCAGCCTCACCGGAAAAAAGTTGGTCGATACAAGGTCTCTACCTCTCCTGGTAAAGACCGCATCAGCGTAATTGAAATATTCGTACCATTCAATAATTTTATTGATCAATAGAATTTAATAATATTTGTAGATAATCAATTACTTATTTTCATTATTACCAAGCAAACCCATAGACTGAGTGGCAAAAAGCCCACTCACCCGCCGTGGCGGCACAGGCGGTTAGTGGTCAGACTGGGCACCAAGCACGAAGCGCTGGTAAGCGGATGGCAGTTCGAACAACTCGGGTTGCGCGGTTCGTAGCGCATGCCTTTGGTAGACCCGGCCGCGGCCATCCCAGTAGCGAATCGCCAAAGGCAGGCCCTGTTGATACTCCAGGCCCGCCAGGCGCACGTCGACGACCAGCGTACAGGGCTGGCGCAACGCTTCTGGTGTGCCATTCCAGGTATCGGCCTGATTGCCGGCCAGGGCGCGACGGAAGTCGCGCAGCAGACGCGCCTCGGCTTTGAGGATGGGCGCGCTCTTGAATTCCACACAAAGCTGATCGTTCAGGCGTACCTGAAACAAGGCATTGGCATGGCTGGCCTGACGCTCCTGGGCAAGCCGCCAGTCTTGCGGCCAGGCCACCGCCGCCACCACCGTTTTCATCGGCCGCGCGGGTATCCCGGTCAGGCGTCGCTCGCCATGCGCCACCAGCCAGACCATGCCGGCGTGGCGGTCATACAGGATGAAATCCTCATCGTCGTGACCGTAGTCCATGCGCAGGCGCTCGCCCAGCACCAGGATGCGGCTGGTATAGGCCGACTGATCCCGCTCCTGATCCTGGTAGCGAATCTCGGTCATGTCAGCCGCCGCGGCACCCAGGCTGAGCGCGCACAACAAGAGCAAGTTAATCAATAACTTCATGCTTCCAGCCCCGCCAGACGCTCCAGCACGGTGACCAGCGCGGACGAATCCAGCTCCCCCGCGCCGGCCGCCACCAGCGCGTTCAACATCTGCCCGGCCAGCGCCGCGCTCGGCACCGCGACATTAGCCTGGCGAGCCTCCTCCAGGACTATGCCCATGTCCTTCTGATGCAGGCGGGCGCGAAAGCCGGGCGTGAAATCATGAGTCAGCATGCGCTGACCATGCACTTCCAGAATCCGGCTGTAGGCGGAACCGCCCAACAGCGCCGACCGCACCTTGTCCGCATTAACCCCTTGCTTGCGGGCAAAGGTCAGCGCCTCCGCCACGCCCAACAGCGTGGCGGAAACCGCGATCTGGTTGCAGGCCTTGG
Organism: Gallionellaceae bacterium; assembly: GCA_028714875.1. Taxonomy (GTDB): domain Bacteria; phylum Pseudomonadota; class Gammaproteobacteria; order Burkholderiales; family Thiobacillaceae; genus PFJX01. Next base: position 41,996 of record JAQTLN010000013.1, on the reverse strand, counting down.
CCACCTGGCCAGCGCCGCTGTCTCCCACATGCACAATGTGCTTCCCCATGACCTGAAACAGCGGCAAGACCCGCGTGAAAGTGGCCTCGGAGCCGCCCACCATGATGGACAAAGTAGCCGCCTTCGCCCCCGCCTCGCCGCCGGATACCGGCGCGTCCAGCCAGGCCACGCCCTGTTCCGCCAGGCGCGCGGCAAAACGGCGGGTGGCGGTCGGGGAAGTGGTGCCCATGTCCACCACCACGCTGTCGCCGCGCAATCCGGCCGCCGCGCTTTGCGGGCCGAACAACACGGATTCCACCTCCGCGTCGTCGGAAACGTTGAGGAACAGCACATCGACCATTTGCGCGACGGCAAATGGCGACGCCGCCGGCGTCGCGCCGGCTTCAAGCAGAGGTTGGGCACGACCGGGGTGACGGGCAAAAACCGATAACGCATGGCCAGCCCCGAGCAAATTCAGCGCCATGGGCCGTCCCATCGCGCCCAGGCCGATAAAACCGAGATTCATCATGGCAACAAACCCGAAACGTAATGGACAGACATGGTACTTACATCCCGTCCCCTGGATAAATCCGACAAAAACACTAGGCTAAATAAAGCCAGCCACCTGGCCTCGACTTGATGAGGAGACACATCATGGACATGAACAGCGAACCCCAGTCCGCCAGCGAGCGCCGCCAACACCCCCACCTGCGCGCCATCTACCCAGAAGCCCGCATCCATATCGACCATCTTTTCCACAACCGCCATGATTGGGCGGGCAGCCCGGTCGACTACCTGGCCCAGCGCGTCATCCACGAAAACTACCCGCACCTGCATGGAGAAGACGTGCGCATCCTGGTCGGCGCCATCGAGCGTATGCATCAGGCTCTCGCGGAACAGCAGCTTCGCGCCTGAAGCTGACAATGGCGCGCGGTACGCGGCGCCCACCAAGACAACATTGCGCGCCCTGTTCAGCGGCTCGCGCGCCGCGGCGGTCTGTCGCCCCCCAGCCCGTTAGAAATCCCGCAATCCCACACGATTACACTGGTTTTCGGATTTGCCGAGAAGCTGTCCGCGTAAGTGCGGAGGTGGAAAATTAACGCTATCCTCGCCGCCCGTTCCAACATGGATCGCTCCTCATGACCCGGTCATTGCCCATGAAAGCCACATCCGCTCTTGCCTCGCCAGAACACGCTTCCGAAAAGCACAGGGTAGGTTCGGACGCCTGGATATTGCCGCCGACAACGCGCTCAACACCAGTCACGCCCTGAAATTGGCAGGCATCCACGGCAATCGCCTACGCATGACCGGCAAGTTGGCGGGCATTGGCCTTTTTTTGAGTCTGGCCCTACTGTGCTGGCGCGGAGCCCTGGCCGATCATGACCTGACCGTCGCGGTACTGGCATTGCGGCCGCTGGCCGAGACCCAGGCACGGGCGCTGGACATTCACGCCTTCACCATCCCCGCCAGTTACACCGCCGTGGAGGCGCTGGCCGGCAAACTGCGTCTACCGCCCTACGATGTCGCTCCAAGCTTTACCCTCACCGACGTATTGGCGCGCTACCGGGCTCCCATCGTGGTGCTGCTCATTGCCGCCGGCATCATCCTGGTCCTCGCCACACGCCTGCTGCTTTCACGGCGACGTCTCGCCTCGGCCCTCCGACTCGGCGAACAGCAGGCCAGCGCGCTGAGCCGCTCCTACGCCCACCTGCACACCCTGGTGGAAACCATCCCCGACCTGGTCTGGCTGAAAGACCCGCAAGGCGTCTTCCTCGCCTGCAACCCGCGTTTCGAAGCGCTGCTCAATGCCCCAGAGGCCGAAATCATCGGCAAGACCGACGACGCTTTCGTCCCCCGCGAGCTGGCCGAATTTTTCCGCGAGAAAGATCGGCAAGCCATTGCCGCCGGCAAACCCTGCCTCAACGAGGAATGGGTGACATTTGCCGACAACGGCCAGCGCGCGCTGCTGGAAACCATCAAGACGCCCATGCGTGACGCCGAGGGGAATCTGGTCGGGGTACTCGGCATCGCCCGCGATATCACCACGCGCCGCGCCGACGAGGAACGCCTGCGCTTCTTCGCCCGCATCGTTGAATGCGCGCGGGAAGCCTTCATGGTCACCGACACGCGCGGCACCATCGTGGCGGTGAATCCGTCATTCAGCGAGATCACCGGCTACAGCGTCGCGGAGGTGCTCGGTCAGACGCCGGCCATGCTGAAATCCGGCCGCCAGGACGCCGGTTTTTACCGCGCCTTGTGGACGACATTGCAGCGTGACGGTACCTGGGAAGGTGAAATCTGGGACCGGCGCAAAGATGGCGAGATCTACCCCAAGTGGCTCAGCATCACGACCGTCCGCGACGAGTCGGACCAGGCCAGCCATTACGTCGCCGCATTCAGTGACATCAGCGAGCGCAAGGCGGTGGAGGAACGCATCCACAACCTGGCTTTCTATGACCCGCTCACCGATCTGCCCAACCGTCGCCTGCTCATGGACCGGCTCGAACACGCCCTTCAATCCAGCACCCGCAGCCGGCAACATGGCGCGTTGCTGTTCCTCGACCTCGACCACTTCAAAACCCTGAACGACACCCAGGGCCACGCCATTGGCGACCAACTTCTGATCGAAATGGGCAAGCGTTTATCCGCTTGTGTGCGCGACATAGACACCGTCTCCCGCCTCGGCGGTGACGAGTTCGTCGTCCTGCTCGAAGGGCTGGGTGATGAAGAAGCGGATGCCGCCGCCCAAGCCGAAATGGTCGCGGAGAAAGTCCACGCCTGCCTGAACCGGCCTTTCATGCTCAAGGGAATCGAACAGGGATACCACAGCAGCGCCAGCATCGGCCTCACCCTGTTCAGCGGCCAGGACATCTCGCTCGACACCCTGTTCAAGCAGGCTGACATGGCCATGTACCAGGCCAAGGACGCCGGCCGCAACACGATCCGCTTCTTCAACCCCGCCATGCAGGCGACCATCGAATCGCGCGCCGCCATGGAAGCCGCCTTGCGCCGGGGCCTGGAACAGGGCGAGCTGCATCTCCACTACCAGCCCCAGGTCGACAGCATGGGCACCTGGGTCGGCGCCGAAGCCCTGTTGCGCTGGCTGCCACCGAGGCGCGCCCCGATTTCCCCGGTCGACTTCATACCGCTGGCGGAGGAAACCGGCCTCATCCTCCCGATCGGCCGCCTGGTGCTGCAAACCGCCTGCGCCCAGATCAAGCACTGGGAAACCTCAGCCGCCACGCGCCACCTGATCCTGGCGGTGAATGTCAGCGCCCGCCAGTTCCACCAGCCCGATTTTGTGGCCGGCGTGGCGCAAACCCTGGCCGAATATGGTGTCGAACCCACGCGCCTGAAACTGGAACTCACCGAAAGCGCCGTGCTCGGCAACGTGGAAGAAGCCATCTCCCGCATGGTCAGCCTCAAGGCACTGGGCATCGGCCTCTCCCTGGACGATTTCGGCACCGGCTATTCCTCGCTCTCCTACCTCAAGCGCCTGCCTGTGGAGCAGGTCAAGATCGACCGCTCTTTCGTCGGCGACCTCACCCGCGACAGCAACGACGCCGCCATCGTGCGCGCCATCCTGGCCATGAGCGACTCCCTGGGCCTGGCCGTGGTCGCCGAGGGCGTGGAGACCGATCAACAGTTCGCCTTCCTCATCCAGTACGGCTGCCCCCTGTTCCAGGGCTACCTGTTCGGCCGCCCGATGCCGGCGGAGGAATTCATGCGGCAATTGCAAGCGAACAGCGCCACGACTCGCTGACCTGGTACGAGAGCCATAAGCATGTGGCTTCCCCCTTTTTCAAAGGGGGATTGAGGGGGATTTGGCGACGTATGCCTGTGCGGCCGCCTCAGAAATCCCCCCTACCCCCCTTTGAAAAAGGGGGGAACCGCCGTCCCGACCTCCATCACCCACCGACGCGCGCAGTGTCTTCGGCTACCGCCACCGGGTCGCGCGCAGATTTCAGCCGCGCCCGTTGCGCGGCGTGCAGGCCAATGAACAGGGCCGGGAGCGCGGCCAGGCTCCACGGTGAGGGGTGTCCATGCGCGGCCAGGGCGACGATGCCGCTGGTGAACAACATGACATTGCCTAATCCCGCGCCACGGCCCCCCGTGTAGGCCGCCAGTTGCATGGCGGCGAGCCCGACCCAGAGGGCGATGCGCGTCCACGCGGGCCAGTCCGGCGCCGCCATCAGGGCGATGACCGCCGGCCAGGTGAGCAGGGCGAAGGCATAGGGTTCGGCAAGGGCTTTGGCGAAGCCCGCATCGGCCGCCGACACGCGGTCGTTCGGTTCAGAGTTCACCACGGTGGTCCTCCAGGATATTGGGGCGCGGCGTCACGCCATATTGTTCGATGTCCCGGTCGGAGGCCGGCACGTTGTCCACGTCGGCGCCCGTGCCGAGTTGCCGGTCGCGGCCGCCGTCGCTGTTCAAGGTGTAAGCGCGCAGGCTGACATTGCGCGGCACGGTCGCTTCTTCCTGGACGACTTCGCGGATGGCCAGCCAGCGGCGTTTGTCGCCGTCGTTGGCGGCGGCGCGGGCGCGTTCCAGGGCATTCCGGGCATCCGAGTCCCGGCTCGGCATGCCGTAGTTGGCGGTCACGATGAAGTTCACCGCCTTGCGCTCGGCCGGATCGGGGGAGTCGACCGCGTCTTTCACATGCTTTTCGAAGCCGTGCAGCATGGAATCCGAGCGGCTGTTGTTGGCGCCCTGGGACAAGGGCGTCAGATTGCTCCAGGTGTCACCCGGCCCGCCGATGTTGTGATTGAGCAAGTGGCCGAGGACGTAATAGCTGCGCCCGCCGTCACGACGCTGGTTCAACCGGCGATAGGCGTCGGTATGCAGGGAGCGGCGCGGCGTGCTGCCCTGGAAATCGCGGTTATGGCTCAGGCGCAAGACGGTGGCGCTGGTGCCGTATTGGGCGCTGTTGGGCGAACCGTAGACCGGCCGGGTCGAGGGTTGATCGGCGCCGCCCACCGGCATGAAGCGGGCCGTCGCCTGGGCCAGTTCGTCCATCAAACCATCGATGGTCGCGGCATGGTCAACACCGGCCGCGCCTCCGGCCGGGGGCGTGGTGACTGGCGCGGCGGCGGCGGCAACGATCGCCGCGTCGAGCCGGGTGGCGATCTCGGCGGCCGCGCGCTTGTCCGCTTCCTTGTCGGCTGGCACCGTGGTGTTTCTGATGAAGTCTGAATAGCGCGCCGGGTCGCTCGCCACCATCACCCGCGCCGAGCGGCCGCTGCCCTGGATGTAGACGCTGTGGCTCGCGCCGCCGGCGCGAAACTCGCGCCGCGCCCGCCACCAGTCGCGCAGCCGCCCCACACCGCGCCTGACCGCCGCCGCGCCGCGCCGCACCATGTCGATGACCGCGCGGCCCAAGCGCAGGGCGCGGTCGATCAGCCAGTCGATGGCGGCTTCGACGCGTGTGCGCAGGCTGGCGAGAATCTCGCGCAGCCGTTGTGACAGGCGGCCGAGGCCGGCCTGGTTGGCGAGGAAGCCGATGGCGATGGGCAGCGCGCCGGCCAGGGCGTTTTCGACGAAGCCGGCGGCTTCGGTGAGGGCGCCGCGCGCGATGCTGACGATGCCGTCGAGCACGCGCGAGACGATTTCGAGCATCTGCCGCAGGTATTCCATGAACGACTCGATGGCGCGGTAGATGGCGATCAGGGTATTGATGACCGGCATGATGCCGGTGACGTCGAGCAGCGACAGCAGCCAGCGGCTGGCCCAGCCGATCACCCGCTCGGTGATGAAGCCGACCACCCCCTCGATCACCGTATCCCACAGGGTGGACAGGCGTTCGGTCAATTCCCGCCACAGCCCCGCCGGGCCTTCGGTCACCAGGGTGGCGACGAAGGACCAGACCCCAGTGGCCACGCTCAACATGGTGCGCAGGCGGGCGACGATGGCCGGGTCGAGGCGACGAGCCAGGCGGGCGAAGATGTTGTCCACCGTCACCCCCAGCACTTCCATGACGAAGCCCAGCACCGAACGCAGCGAGAAATCGGCCGGCGGGGTGATGCCGGCCTCGCGCACCGTGCTGAACAGCCAGCCGGTGAAGCCGGTCAGCAGGTGGCTGCCGATGCGGTCGAAAAAGCCGGAGAAGCCGGCGCCCATCGCCCGCAACAGGTTGGCGAGGAAGCCCAGCGGGTTGGTCAGGATGTCGCCCAGCGCGCTCGCCGCCTTGGCGAGAATCTGCACCACCAGTTGCGCCGGCACCCCGAGGATGCCCAGCACCGCCTGGAAGAAAGCCCAGGCCGCACCCAGGATGTCGCCATCGACAAAGATGCGACGCAGGATGCCCAAGGCAGTCTGCTGCACGCGCGGCCACAAGGTGGGGTCGGAGAAGAACTGGCCGAATACCGGAATTCGAGCAAGTATTTGATTCTTGATGAAGTTTTCGATCGGGTCGCGGATACAGGCGGGCACCCGTTGCCAGATGCCGTTGAGGATCAGCAGCGGCAGTTGCAGCAGATCGCCGAAGATCGTGATGACCTTCTGTACCGTCTCCAGCACCAGTTGCAGGAACGGGGTGAGCGCGTCGAAGCCTTGCACCAGCCAGTTGAACAACACCGCCACCTTCTCGCGCGCCCAGGAAAGCAGGCTGTTGACCGCCTCTTCCAGCCAGGTGAAGGCGCCGGCCAGCCAGGACAACAAGGTGTTGACGCGCAGCCGCGCCATCAGGCCGCTGACCAGCCCGGCGACCCCGGCGATCTTTTCGCCCAGCCACTGCCCGGCGCCGACGATGATGCGGCGCACCGTGGCGATGACGACCTGCACCGAGGGCAATACGGAAGCCAGCGTGTCGCGCGATCCCGGCACCCCCTCGCCGCCATCCATGCCGGCGGCGGCGCCATCCAGTTCGGTGGAAAGCTGTTGCGCGTGTTCGCCCATTTCGCGCACGAAGGCGGGGGGAATCAGTTCCGCCACCTGGGTGGCGAAATCGGCCACCGGCTGCCACACCGGGCGGGTGCGTTCCTTCACCCAGTCCCACGCCTCGCCCGCCTTGCGCGAAATCCAGCCGACCACGCCGCCGGAACTGCCGCCGCTTTCCTCACCCTCGGAGGAGCCGAACAGCGTGTCCTTGAACCAGTTCCACACCCGGCTGGCGGCCTCGCGCACCGGCCGTATCCATTCCCAGAAATCGCGGCCGAGTTGCTGGATGCCGGCCCAGACCTCGCCGCCGAAATTCGTCAGCCACTGCACCGCCGGGGCGCCGAAGTCGCGCCAGAGGCCGCTGAAAAACTCGCCCACCGGCTGCAAAAACTCGGTGAGCTTGTTCCAGGCCACGCCCACGGTCTCGGTGACGAAGGTTTTGAGCTCACCGATCGCCGCCATCAACGGTTCGCAATTGCCCGAGGCCAGCGCCGCGACGATGGCGGCGGCGCGTTCCACCAGGCCGGCGAACAGGTCGATCAACTGGCGCGGGCCATCGAACGGCACCAGGGCGCGCAGGATGCCGAGGTAGGCATCCCAGGCGCGCGCCACCTGGCGGCCCAGCCAACTCAGAATGCCTTCGTCGACGATGGCGCGCACGGTACGCGCGAACGAGGGCGAAATGCTTTCCAGCAGGCGCCAGCCGAACTCGCGTACCTGATCCATCGCCCAATCGGCGACATCGCCCAGGGTATCGGCCACGGAATCGTAGAGATTGCCCCAGAAGCCGCGCCGCACCGGGCGGGTTTCCACACTTGCCGTTTCACCCCGTTGCTGCGCGACGTGCGCCAGTTCATGCGCGAGGAGAAAACGCCCCGGACCACTTTCCGGCTGGTAGCGGCCATCGTTGAAGGCGATATGTTCGCCGACCGCGAAGGCATGGGCGTGCAGGGTTTCGTTGAGCCGCGCGGCGTTGTCGTCGCTGTGGATACGCACCGTCGACAAGTCGATGCCGAAGCGCCCTTCCATATCTGCGCGCAACGGCGGCGGCAGCGGCTGGCCGCCGCTTTGCAGGGCGGCGATTTCCCGCTCCAGGGATTCCGGCAGCGCCTGTTCCTCTTCGGCCGGCGCTTGTAGCCGGGCGCCCTCCTCCACCGGCGCCAGCGCGCGGCGCACCGCCGCGCGGCCATGCGCCGCCTCGCCGAAGCCGTTGCTTTCTCCCACCACGGGGGCCGCCTGTCGCAGCGCCCGCGCGGCCATCCGGTCAGCCTGCTTCTCCGCCTCATCCTGAGCGCCACCCAGCTTCAGCTTGGCGCGCACGCCATGCGGCAGCGCTTGCGCCTGCCAGGGCGCGCGCTGGCGCTGCGCCAGCGCGGGAGGTTTCAGGACGTGGGCTTGCATGGCGGCCTGAGCCTGCTGGCTACGCGGCGCCTCGTTCCTTGCGGAAATCGTCCATAGACACGCGGGTTCCGTCTTTTTTCTGAACCCACATCTCGCCGCCGGCGATGGCACGACTCATATCCTTCACCACCTGGAACACCCGATAGCCATGGTCTTTGCTTTTGAAGGCGTTCACCCAGGTTTTCCCGTTGGGCTTGGTTTCCTCGTACAAAAAGAAAATGCTGGGGTCTTTGAACAGCGCGCGCAATTGCTCGGCTTCCGCATCCTTGCCGGCCTTATGCGCCTTGTCGAACTGCCCTCCCATGTTGGTTCCGATCTTCTTGTCGTAATCCTTCACCTGGAACCGCTCGGTGATGAAATGCAACAGGTCCGACTGGAAGCTGTAGAGGTCGTCGGCCATCAGGTCGTCGAGATCCACATAAGCGGATACGAAGCTGTCGGCGAACAGATTGCTGCCACCCACCAGGCCATCGTGGTTGACCAGGCGCATCGGCACCAGCGCGGCACTGTCGATGAAATCCTTCATTTTCTTGTCGAAATGGGTCAACTTGGTCTCGTCCACCACCTTGTATGCGAGCGACTTGCCCTTGAGTTCGTACTGAATCGCGGTCGAGATCGTATTCAGACGGTCAACCAGTTCATTCGCGCGGTCGAAGGCGGAATGTTCGCCCTTGCCGGGTGGACGCAATTCGAGCTTGCGCTGAATGCCCGCATTCTCCGCGCGCTTGCCGGGGCCGTTTTGTTGCAAGACATGCGTCAGTTCATGCGCCAGGAGGTGGCGACCCTGGCGACTGCCGGGCTGGTATTCACCACTGGCGAAGTAGACGTCGCTCCCAGCCGTAAACGCGCGCGCGGCGAGATTGGTGGACAGTCGCGCCGCCGACTCGTCGGCGTGGATGCGAACCGGCCCGAGATCGGCGCCCATGCGCGGCTCGAAGAAAGCGCGTTCGCCGGCCGGCAAGGGCTGGCCGCCACCCCGGCTGGAGGCGATGGCCGCCGCGCCGGTGCTGGTGAGTGTCGCCGCGCCGCCGGCTTCCTTACGCTGAATTTCCCCGTCCTTCTTCTCCGGCTCGACCCGCGCTTGCTGCTGATCGTCTTCCCGCGCGCAGTTGTCGCATTTGCGCTGGATGCCTTCCGGCGCCGCCATCACCCGCGCGGCAACGGCATCGGCTTCGCGCTCGTGAGCATCGTCGGGAGTGCCCACCTTGAGTTTGGTTTGCACCGGATAGCCAAGCGCGTCCTGCATCGCGACCCGGTTGGCATCGGCATGCGGCTTGATCACCACCATGCGCCGCGACCTGCTCTGGCGGCGGAGTTGCTGGAAGGTTTTCATGGTCACTCTCCTGATTCGAACCCCGGCCCCGGTAGCGCAGACGTCTCGCCCGCACCCACCAAACCCGCAGGCGAGACGCCTGCGCTACAACATCGGCCTGCCCCGGTAGCGCAGGCGTCTCGCCCGCACCCAGCAAACCCGTGGGCGGGACGCCTGCGCTACTCATGCCCGCATCGGCGTCACATCCAGGCGCAGGTTGCCGGCGCCGGCCATGCGCGACGCGCTGGTGGTGGCCATGATGACGCTGTTCGCCTGGGCGTCGATTTCCACCAGGTTGCCGGTGAACGTGGCGCGGTCCACCACCGCGTAGCCGAGGTCGCTGCCGGCCCAGGTGTTGCCCTGGGCGACCAGGCTGGCGGCGGTAATGGTGTTGAAGAAATCTCCGAAGTGGTTGTCGGAGAGCGTGATCCGCGCATGGGCATCGAGCGTCGCCACCAGGTTTTTCTTGTTATTGACCGCCGCGCTCGGGATGTTCGATTTGAGCCCGTCCAGGCTGTTGCCGACCAGATTCAGGCTCTCGCCGCCGCGCTTCACCACATTCCCTTCCAAACTCACGCCGAGAATGCGGGCCGGGGTGCTGTAGCCATTGATGCCGTTGCCCAGCAACACCCAGCCATCCACCCGGTTGCCTTCGAGCACGCCGCCCACCTTGTGGTTGACCAGGCGCAAGGCGCAATCGGGGCTGTAGGTGACCCACTGCGCCACCAGTTCTTCCACCGCGAGCAGTGTTTCCGAGTAAGTCAGGCTGCCTTGCGCCAGGCTCATGCTCAGGCTCTCGCTGCCGGCCTTGGCCACCCGCGTAATGGCGGCGGCGCGGCTGATCGGCGTGACGACCTGATCGAGCTTGGTCTTCCAGGCCAGGCGTTTGTCCGGGGTCATGGCCATGATCGCGGTGACCGCCTGATTCAGCGCCGCGTCATAGGCGGTCTTGTCGACCAGCAATTCTTCCTTGCCCAGCGCCAGCACCGCCTTGCTCACTTGCGCATCCCCCACCACGCTGCTGGCCGCCCAAAGGTTGCCGTTGCCCGAGGTCGTTTTCACCTGGGCATAAAGCACGTTGTCGCGCCAGCTCATCCGGCAAACCCCATTGCCGGCCCCAGCAACGGTGAGCATCGCCGGGCCGCCCACGCTGCCGCTGGTGCGGCTGAAATGGCAGCCGTGCGCCCTGGCGGTGTCGGCGGTGATGGCGAGCCGGCCGGCGCTGTTGCCGAAGGTGAGCGAGAGGTTTTCCAGGATCACCTCATCGGCGGCAAGTGCCAGGGTATCGCCGCTGAACGCGATGGCCACCGATTCCGGGCCTTCGCCGCTGATGCGCAGGCTGCGCTTGTTGGCGATGGCGGGCACGACGGACAAGGGATAGCTGCCTGCCTTGAGGCAGATCCAGAGGTCTTTGGCGCTGCTTGAGTTGGCGAATTCCTGCAACAACTGCCCCAGATGTTCCGGCGAGGTGGCGACCACCGCGCAGCCGCCGCCGGATTTGCCGCAGAGGATTTTCAGCGCATCCTGCACGGTGACCACGGCGGGCACTTTCAGGTCACCGCACAGCGCGGCATCGCTCTTGTCCAGCGGCAGGTCGTTGGCCTTGAACTCGCACAGCAACTTGTCCAGCACCGGGGCGACGTTGTTGTCGCCGGCCGCGAGGCCCAGCAGCTCGCGCACGCTGGGGCCGGCTGGGCAGGCCGGCACGCTATAGGGCAGGCTGGTCGCGTTGAGCTGGCAGAGCAGGTTGTCGAGCGCGGTCTTGACCGTGAGCTTGCCGTCGCTGTCCGGGTCGAGCAGCGCTTTCAGCCGGTCCTTGATCGACTTGCCCTCGTTGGCGCCGCAGTTGGGCAGCGGGTAGGCGATGTCGTCGGCGTCGATGGCGCAGAGGTTGTCCAGCGCCTGCTGCACGTTCGTGGCGCCCGCGAACAGTTTCGCGCAGGTATCGGTGAAGCCCACATCGGCGGCGATGATGTCGGTCAGCGGCGGGAAGGCCATGCGCCGTTTGAAGGCGTCGTCCTGGGCGACCAGTTTCTTGTCCACGCCCAGCTCGCCGAGGAACAGGTAGTGGTGGCGCACGCCGCGCGGCGTGGCGGCGGACAGCACGGTGTCGCCGCTCTCATCCTCCGCCTCGCGCACTTCCGCCAGCCAGTAGTCGCCGGGCACGAAGCGTTTGCCGGCGACGGCAAGTTCCAGTTCCAGGCGCTCCAGGTTGAGCTTGAGCACACCGCCGGCGAAGTTGGCGCGGCCTTGCGCCTGGTTGCTCACGGCGCCCGCGAACAGGGCGACGCCACGGTCGCGGCCGCTCAGGGCGCCGCTGTCCAGTTTGATCTTGATGGTGCCATCCCACTGCCGAACATGGGTTTTCGGTTCGTTGACGCCAGTGGGCGTGACGCAGGTTTCCTTGATCAGGCCGCGCAGTTTCAGCGGGTTTGCAGCGAAGTGATTACCGAGCAGACGCTCGGTGTCGTTGTCGAAGTATTCCCACACCCAGTCGCCCTGGTTGAAGCCGGCCGGCATCGCCGCCACCGCGCAGGCTTCGGCGCCGTTGTCGCGCGACCATTTCAGGGTGAGCCATTGCGTGGCGGGCTCGTAATCGTGTACTTCCACGCGGAACAGGTAGTTGCCGATGCGCTCATCCACCTTCACCTGGCTGGCGCAGGGGTCGCAAGTGTCGCCGCCGCTGGCGATCAGACGCAGCTTCAGGGTGAGCGGGGCGGTGCCGATCGACGGATTGCTGGCCTCGTTGAGCGGGTTCAGGGTGTTGGCGCACCACTTCACCTGAAGCATGGTCTGGCTGCGCGTGGCGGTATCGGCGCCGTGCAGGGCGGCGTCCATGAGCGCCGACTGCTCCAGGGCGGAAACGCCGCGTTCCCAGACGTCGACGTAGAGCTTGAGGTTCTGGCCACTGTAATCGGCCTGGATCGGGTAATCGGGCTGCGCGTTGACCGGCAACGGCGCGGCGGCGTCCAGGCGGGCCGGCACCCCCTCGACATAAAGCGCGCCGGGCTGGATGCGGATATTCACGGAACCGGCCGGGTCGGCAAACACCCTGAGGCCGCCCACGCGCGGCGCGCCGCCGGCAATGGCGTCGCGCAGGGCGTCGACCAGACGCGCCTTCTCGATGTCGGAAAGCTCGTTCCAGTCGGCATCCAGAATCATGCGGCCCTGTTGCAGATAGACCCCGGAAAAACGCTGTTCAGGCCGGAAGGAATCGCGGGAGATTTGGGTTTTCATGGCTGTCCCCGGTTAATCGTTGGTTACGTCAAAAGTTTGAAACTGATACGCGCGCCCGGCGTTGTTGCTCCCCCCTTTTCCAAAGGGGGGCTGGGGGGGATTTCTCCAAGGGTGGCGCGAGTGCGAGCGTCCGCAAATCCCCCCTAGCCCCCCTTTGATAAAGGGGGGAACCACGGTGCCGACGGCGGCACCAGAAGTGACGTGCCCTCGCGCCGCTCGCCTCATAGCTTGGTCTCCTTCGGCGGCGCGCAGGCGAGGCTGGGGTCGGCCACCAGCACGGCCTCCATGCCCACCGGCAGGAATTCCTGAAGTTTCTCGATCACCGCCTTGCGCCGCAGGACGTGGCGGTAGTCGTGGCAGGCGCCCAGCTCGCCGCCGTCCTCGGCGCCGGACTGGAAGACCGCGCGGGCATCGGGGTGCAGCACGCCGCAACCGGGCTGGCCGAAGGTGTTGTTCCAGAACAGCGGTTGCGCGGTCGTACAGGTGTTGCCGTAACAGCGCAGGGCGGAACGCTGCCATTGCGAGACCCAGAGCGGGTCGTTGACCAGCGCGGGATTGGTCGGATCGGGCGGCGGCGGGATGTGGAACAAGCGGCTGTAGCGGATGCAGCCGGCGGCCGGCACGTCGTTGTCTATCGTGTCCTTGCGCAACGGCGGCAGCAAAATGCTGTCACTGGCCTCCAGGCGTTCCGCCAGCAGGGACTCGAGCACGGTGGCGTATTCCAGGCGCACCAGGCCGCGCGCGGCTTCGAGCTTCTTGAACAGGCAGGCGCGCGCGGCGATTACCGGCGCCTCGCGCTCGGCGGTGACAACCTTGAGCTGGCGCGCGGCGCAGTTGCGCAACTGCGCCGCGCCGGCGTCGATCTGTACTTTGTTGTCGAGCCAGAGGTTCTCGAAACGGTAGACGGCGGCCGCGGTGAAGGTAGCCACCCCGCGCATTTTCACCGGCACCTTGCCCAGGCCGGTGTAGACGATAAGCGGCAGGGTCAGGCCGTTCCAGGTGGTGGTGCCGCTGCGCACGGTCAGGTGCGGGCCGTCGAAGGTGGCGAGGCCAAGTACCTCGCTCCAGTTCATCGCCGGCGCGCCGGCCGAACAATGGCCTTGCGGCGGCGGCAGGTAGAGCAGCACCCGACGCGGATGATAGAGGCCACCCCGGTGACCTTTACGCCCCTCCGGCGAGCGCAAATCCACGGTGCGGTGGGAGACATCCTGGAAGCTGTCCGGCGCGCACGGCAGGCCGTGCCGGTTGACCTGGCGCCAGGTGTAGGGCTGGCCGGCGAAGGTCGTTTCGTGCGCCCCCGAATTGCTCGGGTCGCAACGCACGGCGCGCGAGCAATAACGCAAATCCAGGGTGGCGGCGGGCAGGCCGGGGTGGCGCGCGCGCGCGGCGGGGCCGGCGGAAAACGGAATTTTCTTCTCGCCGAAGGCCGTTTCCGGCAGCAATGGACGATCCACGCGCGGGGTGATGGCCACCCGTTTCCAGCCCTCCTGGATTTCCACCTCGAACTGCCCCACCGCTTCGGCGATGGCTTCGATGCTGACGCGGGTGCCCTTGCGCTGGCGCCAGGCGACGGCGTCGGCCAATTCGGCGCGGCGGCCGGCTTCATCCGGCGAGACCAGGCGCACATCGAGCAATTGCGCGAAATAGGGCAGTAACCAGTCCTGGCAATGGCGGCCGTCGCCATCCTGATCCGGGAAGCTGTCATACAGGCGTTGTGCCACGGTGGCGTGGAAAGCGTCGAGCAGTTCGCCGTAAACCGCCAGCAACCGGCCGAGATCGCCGGTTTCGTCGCGCTCGCGCCAGACGGCGGGCAGCCAGGACTGGAGCAGGGTGCCGTAATCGGGTTTCATAGTCCGTACTCCTCGACGCTGGCGGAAAAGCCGCCGCTGTCGAACACCAGGCACTGGCTAGGCGCCGGTTGCGCCAGCAGCAGCTTGCCGCCGGTCTCGACCGCCCGCGCCAGTTGCGCCTTGGTGGCGGCGCTGAGGACGATGCCGCAATCGCTGTTTTCCACGCCGGGCACGGCATCCACCACCTTGTAGATTTCGCCGCGATAAAGCGCCTGGCCGAGTTGCCGGGCCTGTTCCGTGAAGGCGGCTTGCAACGCGGCGAGCACGGCGTCTTTCACGGTCTGGCTGTCGAAGGCGTCGCTACGCACGCGCACGGTGACGCTCAGCTTGAAGGTCAGCCGGGTGTAGTCGCTGATGGCGATGGCCATGCCGGGTTGCGCGCGCGCCAGCAGATACGTCTGCAATTCGGCCTTGAGGGCGGCGGAGAGCATGCCGCCGCCGGCCGCCATCACCACCACTTCCAGGCGCTCGCGCTGGCCCAGGCCAGGCGGCTGGCGGAAGGCGCGCGCCTGCCAGACGCTGGCATGGCCGCGCGCCAGTTGCGAGAAATCTTCCAGTGAAACCGCGCGATCCAGCGCCAGCAGGGTGGCGGGGGCGTTGTCGCGGAGATCGGCGTTGCTCTCACGGTCGCCGCCGCCGCCGCTGGCGATCGGTTGCGCCAGCGAGTCCAGCAATGGGTGCGGCTTGATCAGCTTGATCAGGCTGCCGGGGGCGAGATTCCCAGACGCGCCGGAACCCTGGCGGAACCCGACCCGCAGGTTGTTGCCGCCGCTGGGCAGGCGGCGGCCGTGGCGACCGTCGCCGAACTGGATGTCGGCATTGCCGTCCTGGTCGATGCGCACCTGGTAATGCGCGTCGGTCGGGCCGGAGTCCTTGAGGGTGGAAACCTGGCTCCAGGTCTCGCCGGCCACGTCCACTTCGACGGCGGCGCGCACGCCGGCACTCATCGCCGCATCGGCGACGAAGCTCAGGTCGGACGCCTCCAGCGCGAAATGCTGGCTGCCGCGCGTGCCATCGCCGCTGCCCAGCACCCGGCGCGGCCGGCTCTCGCCGTGGCCGGCGTTCACCACGTTGGCGTAAATCTTCAGTTTGCCGGCGCTGCTGCCGCTGGGCAGGGCGTCGGCCAGGTCGATGTGGACGGCGACGGCGTCGAAATCGGCCAGCGTGGTTTCCTGTGCCGTGTTGCCGTTATCGACGATCAGCGCGCGCCCCGCCTTCAAACCGGCGGGCAGGCTCTCCAGCACGACACGGGTGCCGGAGAGGGCCGTGCTGTTGTCCTGCCAGCCGAGCACGCGCGCCTGTTTCACGAAATGGCTGTACACCCGTGTGCGGGTGAGGAAGTAGGGGCCGCCGCCGCGATCGCTCCAGTGCGGGTCGGCGGACAGCGTGGCTTCCTCGTGTTCCGCGTCCAGGGCCACCGTGCCGAGGCGCGCCCAGGCCATCTGCGCGCCCTTCACCAGCACGGCCAGATCGCCGGCCGCCGTCTGCTTGCACTGGCCGGTGACCAATTCCCTGATCAGGCGGCCGTCCTCGCTCTTGTTGAGGAAGGTGTCCACCGTCCAGGGACCGGCGGTGGGCGGCGGCGCCAGCAGGGTTTGCGGGTTGTTGAGCTTGAAGTCATTGCCGCCCGGCACGCCGTCCGTGTCGCCATGCCAGGTGAGCGTCAGCGCGGTGTAGCCGGGGCGTTCGTCATCGGCCACCAGCGCGTTGTCCTTGGTCACCGGCACATATTTGGCGTGCAGGCAGCGATAGGCGGGCAGGTATTCGCGGCCGCCGACCTTGTGGATGCGCGCCAGCCATTGCCCGGCCAGACGCGACCAGTCGCCGGCCGCGTAGACCACATCGACCACGGTGCCGTCCGCGTCGATCACCCGCCGTTTCGGCGGACTGGCGAGGTCGGACAGCGGCACGCTGACCGGGCGCGCCACGGTGGCGCCCTTGAGGGTGAGCTGGCCGATGTCGCGGTAGAACACCAGGCGGCCTTCCTGAACGGTCTTGATGCGGCGGTAGTAGGGCTTGTCGTCCGGCGAACGAATCACCACGAGGTCGCCCGCCGCCAGATCGCTCGACGGCACCGCGAGTTGCAGGCTGTGGCCGACGCTTGCGACGCCGCCCGTGGCCGGGCCCAGGACCTTAAGTTTTTCCTTGGGGCTGGTGTGCAGCAGGGTGTAGCCCTTGACGAAGCCGGCGGGAATGGCCGGCGAGATCGTCACCGTGGTTCGATCCTCGCCGAGGAGGATGCCTTGCACCAGGTGCGCGGAGAGTTGGCGCATTTGCCCAACCCCACGTTCATCTTCCAGCAGCAGCGGCTCACCGCTTTTCAGCTTGTCCAGCTTCTCGTCAACGACCAAAACGGTGCCGCTCAGGGTTTGCGGGTTGCGCAGGTGGTCGCGGGGGTAAAGCGTGTTGTAGGCGGCATCGGCTTCCAGATCGGCGAGCGTCTCGAAGATCAGCGGCGCGCCCGCAGCGGGGCTGTGTTTCACCTGTAGCCCGGCATTCACCGTGCCGGCCTTGCCGGCCTTGAGGAACAGCGCCAGCGGCGCGGAGGCGGAAGCCGGCGGCAGCGGCGCGTAGTCGAGCAGCGCGACCAGGCGACGCAGGTTTTCCCACTGGCTGGCGGTGCCCAGCGTGGCCTCGTTGGCGTAGGCGTCGACATGGCTGCCCAGCACATGGCAGGAACGCGCGAACTGGCGCGTGAGTTGCCACAGCATGTCGTCCGGGTCTTGCGCGTAGAGCGCCTCCAGGCGCGACTTTTTCGCCTCTTCCGTCTCGTCGCCGGGAATGCCGGCCTGGGTTTGCGTCCAGGCCGGGAATTTGACGGCCAGGCCGGCGCGCAGGCGTTCCAGGAACACGGCGGCATTGCCGTCGAGATAGTCGAAGCGCGACAGCCCGGCGCGGTTCCAGCGGGTGAGGTCAGTCATGGTTCAAGCCCCTGAGCATGACGGTAGGATGCGGTGAGCGCAGCGAACCGCATCATTCGGTGCGACCGTGGGCGATGCGGTTCGCGATGCTCACCACATCCTACGAGAGGGCGTATCGCGTTCATCCCTTCCTCCCCCCATGCAGCAGCAGGCTGAAGTAACCCCGTTCCGGGCGCGCCTGATCGTTGTCGCAGATGGCCACTTCCAGTCCTTCCAGGACGATGCGGCCACTGGCGGACTGGTCTGGGAAGCGGTCACCGAGGCGTTTGAAGCGGTTGAGGCAGACGTTGTCCACCCCATCCAGCGCCATCAGCGCCTGATAAAGATCGCTCGCCCAGAGGTCTTCGCCGAAGCGCAGCCGCCCGGGCTCGAAGAAGCCACCGGGGCCGGTGCCGAGGACGCGATCGACGGCGTGGCGGACTTCCGACTGGAAGTAGTCGGCATCGACCTGTATGGATAGCGTCATGACGATGCCGACCTCCAGCGCCGCTTCCAGCACCACTTCCTGGCTGACCATGCGGTAGGCCTCCAGGTAGGGGTAGAGCACGGCGCGCACGCTGGGCTGGTCAACGCGCGCCGGCAGATAAAAGCCGCGTTCGGCGTGGAAGGCCTCGCTGGCCGCCCAGACTTCGTCGCTGTAAATGCCATCCGCATCCAAGCCAAGGCGTTGCCAGGGAATCACCGCCACATGCACCGTGGACCAAGCGCCGTCCCAGTGTTCCCAGGCATGGGCGCGCAATACCAGCGGGTGTTCTTCCAGGCGGGTCTCGAAATCGGCCAGGGTGACCATGCGGTGCTGGTCGTGGATGGCGCGCGGGCCGTCGAGGCGGGCCTGGTCCATTTTTTCCGGATGGTCCAGCCACCAGTCGTCGAAGCGTTCGAGGTCGTCACGGGTGTCGGCGATCGGCGGAGTCACGTCGAACGGCGGCTGCTTCAGGCTTTTCGCCAGGCCGAGGGCGTCATAGCCGATCAGTTTCAGCAGGCGGCGCAGCGACTCCGGCCGCCGCGCGGTTTCCAGATAACTTTCGGCGGCGGCGCGGTCGAGGCTGTCGGAAAGCTGGTCGAGGGCGAAGGCCAGCACTTCCACCAGCGCGACTTCCACGTCGGCCGGGGTCCAGCGGCGACGCTCGGGAAAGCGCGCCGCCAGCTCCTGCAACATGAACAGGCGGAAGCCGTCGTAGTCGCGCTGATCCCAGTCGAAATCGTCGCCCACCTCGGGCAGGGTGTCCGGCAGATCCGCCTGGCGCCGCCCGCAATCGGGGCATTGGCCGTCAAACAGCAGTTGGAGAACGAGATCGGCAGCCATGTCCGACTCCTTAATGTGAACGTCGCGCGAGCGACGCTTGAAGCTCCCCTCGCCCCTCGGGAGAGGGGCTGGGGGGCTGGATGGGGGTTTCACGGAGCAAGCTCCGCGCCCATCCAGCGGCCCCGGAATGCAGTCCGGGGCGCGCCCTGCAAGGGAGGGAACGGGCATGGCGCGCGAGGGTCATGATTCTTGGCGGTCTCAATCCATGCCCGTCAGAGCGTGAAGGTCTGGCTTTCACGCTGGCCGATGGCGGCCAGGGTGTAAGCGATGGAGATGGTGAGGCTGGCCTCGTCGCCACTCACGTCCACTTCCAGGCTTTTGGGGTCCACCTCGCCTTGCAGGGCGTCCGCCAGGGAAGCGAGCAAGCGGCGTTTGGTGATCTGCCAGAGCGGCGTGTCGTTGGGCTCGAACACCAGCGCCTTTACCCCGGCGCCGAATTCCGGGCGAAACACGCGCTCGCCCGGCAGGGTGAACAACACCTGCTCGATCTGCCCGCGAATATGCCGCGAGCGGCTCGCCAGGGCGGGGGCCGCGCCATCCATGCGGAATGGGAAGGCGAGATAGGGAGGGTCGACCAGTCGGCGTGCCATGGCTCAGGCTCCTGATGGGGGTGTCTTCCCCCTTTTCCAAAGGGGGATCGAGGTACCGAAGGGTAGGGGCTTTATCAGGGATTTAGCGGCGTTTGCCTGAGCAGCCGCCTCAGAAATCCCCCCTGGCCCGCCTTTGGCAAAGGGGGGAGTCGGTCGTGGAATCATCCGGATGGGTTTCATGCGCTCATCACCTTGCTCGACAGGCTGCTCATCTCGCCCTGCGGGATGGGCGGGCCGGAGGGACCGACGCCGGTGGGGTGGACGTGGGTGGCGAACAGGGTGAGGAAGCTGGTGCCCTTGATCACCGGCTCGCCGCCGGAGCCGCCCAGCATCACTTGGGCGCCTTCCAGCGTGATGGTGGCGGAGGTGCTGACCTTGACGCCGGAGGCGGCCATTTCGATCTTGTTGCCGTTGGCGTCTTCCAGGGTGGCGCCCTGGCTGGAGAGGGTGAGGGTGTTGCCGTTGGCGTCTTCCAGCACCGCCTGGTTGTTGGCGGCGTCCAGGGTGAGCTTGGCACCGTTGTTGTCGGCCAGGGCGACATTGCCGTCGTGGTCCAGGTCGAGCATGGCGCCGGCGGAATGCAGCAGTTTCACTTCCTCGGCGTCGTCCTTGTCTTCCAGCAGGAAGACGTGGCCCTTGGCGGTGCGCAGCACCTGGGTGGTGGGTGGGTCCTGCGCCTCCTCGGGCGCGTCGCCGGATTGCTGCCAGAAGGTGCCGGTCCAGATCGGGAAGTCGAGGTTGCCGCCCTCGAACTCCACCCAGACCTGGGCGCCCACGCCGGGCACGCTGAAAAAGCCCTGATTGGCGAGCCCGCCGCAAGGCAGGCAGGGCAGCGCCCAGCCGGTTTCCGCGTCGCCCAGCAGCGCCGGCACGCGCAGCTTCACCCGCGCGAGTTTTTCCGGGTCGGCGTTGTCCGTGACGAAGCCCCGGTATTTGCCGAAGGCGCGGCGTTGCGCCAGGGTCTGGCCGAGTTGCCGTTGCAGGTCGTCAGGCATGACGGCTCCTCACCCGTAGGATGTGGTGAGCGCAGCGAACCGCATCACCCCGGCGCGCGTTGCAGCGATGCGGTTCTACGAAGGGATTGAACATCTTCCGCATCACAGCACCCCCGCCAGCGCCCCGGCGAGGCCGGATACGCTGTCCAGGTTGTCGCCGTAGGCGTTGCGCAGCAGGCGGAAACGCTGTTTGTAGCCGCCCGGCGTGAAGCTGTGGCTGACGCTGTCGACGTAATAGATGCCGGACATCCAGTCACCCAGGCCGTCCACCGGCACCGGCAGGCCGGCTTGCAGAACGTGGCCGTAGAGCGTGCCGTCAAGTTCGCCTTCGCCCTGGAGGCGGTGGATGTCGAGGTCGTTGGCTTTCATTTGCGCCAGGGCTTGCAGGCGTTGCGCGTCGGCGCCGGCCTCCGCCGAGAGTTTCCAGACGAAACTTTCCAGCCCCGCACCGCTGCTGTCGGCGTGCGTGGTGCCGAGCAGGGGCAGATCGGGGTAGACGGTTTCCGGGGTGGTGGCGTCGCCGCTTTGTGCCGGGGCGTCGTAGGCCACCGCGTCGGCCTGGTGGCCGTCGGCGCGCACCGAGAGGGACAGGCAATTGGTGGCGGCGCCGGCATAGACCAGGAGAGTGTCCTGCGGGTCGGCTTGCAGGCGCATGGGGCCGAAGTAGACGCGGCCGTCGCGGAAGATCAGCTCGTAGCCGTTGAACTCGGCGCGCGCCTTGAGAAACTTGATGTCGGTGTCGTCCTGCGCCACGCCCACCAGGCGATCCTGGCCGGCGGCGTTTTCCGGGTCGGCGCCGAGGCCGTAGGTCATCAGGATTTCACTCAGCAACTGGCTGTCGCTGGAGGGCAGATCGGCTGTGCCCCAGGTGACGCGGCGGTGTTCGCGGTCGAGGCGGAGGGAGTCGTCCTGGCATTCCACTTTCACCTGGGCGGCGCCGGCGTCCCGCGGGGTTTCCAGGTTCACCTCGCGGATGTAGCCACGCATGACTTCCTCCACGCGGCTGCCGAAAGCGGCGGAAATGACGATGCGCGACCAGGGCAGCAGCACCCCGGCGTCCTGCACGGTCCACTTGCCGAGTTCGTCGCGCCGCGTCTCGAAGGTCAGCGAGGCGGTGGCTGCTTCCGCGCGGCTGGTCTCCACCGCCACTTCCAGCAGGAAGGGGTAAAGCTCGGCGATTTCCGCGCCATCCACGGTAATCACGCATTCGGCCGGCGCGCGTTCTTTTTCGGAGAAGAGATCGAGCAGCATGGCGTCTTTACTCTTTCGCCTTCGGAATCAGGATGACTTCGCCGGCGCGATCCTTGAACGAAACCTCGACGCCGCTTTGCAGGTCCGGATTGGCGTCCAGGATGCGCCACCACAAGCGCGTGTCGCCGTAGTAATGGCGCGCCAGCAGGTCGAGGCGGTCGCCTTCCTGGATGACATGTTCGATCACGCCGACGGCGGCGCCGATCTCGCGTGGGCGGGTGCCTTTACAGCGGGTGATTCCTTGATCATCTGGCTCAAAGCGGCGCGCGTCCTTGTAGCGGGAAGTCTTGAGGAACATCAGAACAGCCCTCCGATGGAGGACACGGCGGTGCGCCCGGTGTTGAGCGCGGCGCCGACCACCTGGCGCACCTTCTCGACCGCGTAGAAGGGGTTGTTGCCCTCGATCACCTGCAAGCTGAGTTTCACCGTGGCGCGATAGGGCACCAGGGTCGGCAGGTGGGCGGATTCGGCGACCTCGATGCCTTTCAAAAACACCGGCAAAACATGGCTGCCCCACACCAGGAGCAGCACCGAGGCGGTCTGCGAATGCTGAAACGCGCGCGAGCCGCCGAAACCCAGGCTGGCCAGCACCTGCAAGCCGCCCGGCCCCTGGGTCTTGGGCTCCACCATGCTGCGCAGGGTGTCGAGTTCCGGCTGGATACCCAGCGAATTCGCCAGGGCATCGTTGTCGTTCATGCGGTCGGTGGCATCGAGCAGGATTTCCAGGTCGAAACTTTCCGGCTCCACCGCCACGCCCTGCGCCACCCGCGCGGTCTCGGTCGGCAGCGCGAAGTCATAGCCGCCGCGCGTGGCTGGGGTCGAACCCAGGGTGAGGGTGATGGAACGGTTGCGGGTCAGGCTTTGCGGGTTGAAGTCGAACGCCAGCACCAGCGGCGGCAGGGACAGCGCGTATTCGACCAGGAAGCCTTTGATGGGGTTGAGCATGGCTAGGCTCCACGTAGCGCAGGCGTTATGTCCACGGTGCCGATAGCGCCGTGGACGGTATCCCTTGCGGGCTCGCCTGCTTCGTACTTCTGATCAGATTTACGAGCAGGCGAGACGCCTGCGCTACAACGCCAGATCGCCGTCTGGATCGACTGCGCGATGCTTTCCGCGATGGCGCGGTCGGAGCGGCGCGCATCCACCCGTACCGGGCCGACGCCGATCTGGGCGAGCTGCCCGCCGGGCAGTCCATCCTGGCGCGCCAGCGATTCACCCACCAGGCGGCCGATGCGGTGCGCGCGGGCCTCGAAGCCGGCCGGCAGGCGCAGCTTGAGTTGGCCGATTTCAGTCGTCATCGAGTAACTCCCGAGGCAGATGGGCGGCCAGGAGGCCGAGGTCCTGCGCCGCGATTTCGCGGCCTTCCTTGGCCAGTTCGCGCCACAGGGCGTGGGCGATGTGCGGCAGACCGATGCCGCAGCCCTGCCCCGCCGCCAGATAGGCGGCATGCAGGGCGGCGTTGCGGATGCCGCCGCCGGTGAGCGCCACGGCATTGCCGAGAAATACCGGGTCCACCGCCGGGTCCAGCGGCGCGCGCGGCGGCAGCAGGCGGCGCCAGAGTTCGGCGCGGGAGGCCGCGTCGGGGCGGGGAAATTCGACCACCATCTGGAAGCGCCGGGTAAAGGCGGAATCGAGTTGTTTACGCAGGTTGGTGGTGAGGATGCAGGGGCCGTCGTGCGCCTCGATGCGCGTGAGCAGGTGGCTGACTTCCATGTTGGCGTAGCGGTCGCGCGCTTCCTTGACCTCGCCGCGTTTGGAAAACAGGGCGTCGGCTTCGTCGAACTGCAACACCATCGGCTGGCCGTGGGCGGCGTCAAACAGGCGGTTGAGGTTTTCCTCGGTCTCGCCGACGTATTTGCTGACCAGGCGGCCAAGGTCGACGCGATACAAACGCCAGCCCAGGGCATGGGCGATGACGCTGGCGGCGAAGGTCTTGCCGGTGCCGGAAGGGCCGGCGAACAAGGCCACCGGGCCGCCCACCTTCTGGCCGCCCCACTGCCCGACCACGGTATCGCGCTGATCGATCCAGAGCAGGAATTCACGCAGCATGGCGAGCCGACTGGGCGGCAGAACCAGCTCATCCCAGGCGGCCACCAGATCGACGGCGACGGCGCCGGGCGGCGGCGGAACATCCAGCGGGCGGCCGGTGAGCCGGGCGACCAGCCAGGGTTCCGGGGTGATCGGCCGATAGGGGTCGTCCTGATCCACCCGCAACATGCGGCGACGGCGCAGGGCGGCGCCAGGCTCCAGAGCGCGGCGCAATTGCTCCGACTGCGCGGCGTCGAGCGCCAGCAATTCCTGAATCAGCGAGCGGGTCGCCCAGGGCTGCGCCGCCCCCGCTTGCAGATTCTGGAAAGCCCAGCCCAGGCGCGGTTCCAGTTCCGGCCCCAGCGCACAGGCGAGGATGTCGTATTCGATATGGGTAAGCCCGAAACCCAGCGCGGCTTCCCAGGCGCCCTCGGGTGCGCGTAGCGCATCCACCTCGGCTTGCAGCTCGCGCAGACGGCTGATTTCCGCCTCCCCCACCGCCTCGCCCTGGCGGTTGCGCGA
Source organism: Gallionellaceae bacterium (assembly GCA_028714875.1). Lineage (GTDB taxonomy): Bacteria > Pseudomonadota > Gammaproteobacteria > Burkholderiales > Thiobacillaceae > PFJX01. The sequence goes on along the minus strand of JAQTLN010000013.1, from coordinate 17,728 downwards.
CAAACACCAGACCAGGAAATCCAGGCGCCGCCATTCCGCGTCAAGAGAGGCAACCAAGGGGATGTTGGGGAGTGGGGCGTTCATGCTCGCCTACCATCGGAGTCAGGTTGGGGCGTCCATCCCCCCCTTTCCCAAAGGGGGGTTAGGGGAGATTTCTCCAAGGCCGGCGCCAGCGCGAACGTCCGCAAATCCCCCCCCGCCCCCCTTTGAGAAAGGGGGGAGTTGTTGTGTGCCGGCGATTGCGTCGGGCGGGGTTTCAGTCCCCCCCTTTTCCAAAGGGGGGTTAGGGGGGATTTCGCCAAGGCCGGCACCGGCGCAAACGTCGCCAAATCCCCCCCCGCCCCCCTTTGGGAAAGGGGGGAGTGAATACCGGAAGCGCTTGTTGTCATGCCATCACCCCGCATACAAGCTGACCAGCAGGGGGTTGGAGCGCACCGTGAGCACGGCACCGTCGCCGGCGCGGGTGTAGCTGCGTTCGGCGTAGAACAGCATCTGGCCGACGTGGTCGCTGAACGGCAAAGCGAACGCCTGGGTGGCGGCGGTGGCCGCCGCGTCGGGGGCGATGCCGGCGCTGGCGATGAGCGCGGCGCCGATGGGTTCAACCGCTTGCCAGCCGTTCGTCGCATCCCAGGTTTCCCAGCGCAGGCTGACTGGCTCGCCGACTTTGCCGGCGAGCCAGACGCGTGGAACGAAGGTGGCCAGTTCCGGACTGCCGAGGGCAAAGCTGAAGCTGAACGCGCAAGCGCCGCCCCGCACGAAGGCGATGGCCGGCGCCCAGTCTTCCCGGGTGATAACGGGGGTGATGGCGGGCACTTCCGGGAATCTGCCGACGACACTGGTTTCGCGCCGTTCCAGGGTGGATTGGACCTGGAGGCCGAAGCCGCCGGCAAGCGGCGCCGGCACGGCTTTCACGGCCGGCAGGATCGGCGCCAGCGACACTTCGTAGAGCACAGAAGGCCGGTAAATGGTGTCGCCCTGGGTAGACCAGAGCTGATTCAACAGGTCCAGACCGAGCGGCTGGAAGATGACTTGCAGGTGGTAATCCTCGCCATCCACGCTCAACTGGAACACCGGCTTTTCGTGAAAGACGCGCATCACCTCGCCGATCAAGCGCAGATCGTTTTCCCCGGCGCCGACGCTGTCTTCCTCGGCGGCGAACGGGGTGACCAGGCAGAAGGCGCGCAGCCAGCCGGTTTCGCCGGGCAGGGTGTCGGGAAACAGTCCGGACGGCTCGAAGCGGTAGAAGAACAGATTGAGGCGGTGATCGCTGTCGCCGGCGCCGGCCGATGCGGTATCCGCCGGGGTGGCCAGCAGCACGCTGACCTTGCTGCGGTCGGGCGCGTTGAGCTCGCCATCGAGATAGGCGCGGATGCCTTTGCAGACTTGTGCGATCGGGGAGAGGGCGAGGGCCATGTCAGTTCCGCGCGGCCGTTCCGAAGGAACTGGCCTCCCCCTCGGGGGGGAACGAGCGTAGCGAGTCAGGGGGTCGTTTCATCTCAGAGCCGCTTCAGGTAGTTGCGGCTGAGAAAGCCGCGATCCGCGCGCGCCGTGGGCTGGGGCTGAACCGGCGCGGCGTCGGCGACCACGACCACGTCGATGCGGCCGATGATCAGGCCGGGCGGGTTGGCTTCGCGGCTGCGATCGGAGTCGCCACGATCGGAGCCGGGCGATGCCGCGTGGGCGGCGCGGCCGGGGCGCGTGGCGGTCGCGGCAACACTTGCCCTGGTTTCGGGCGGGAATTCCCGCGCCGGCGTGGCTTCGAAGTCGCTGTCGGCCATGCCGCCGTCGCGTTCCGCCGTCCACGGCGCGGGCTCGAAGTCGGCGGCGAACGCCGCGCCGCGTGTGCCGCGCGCCGCCGCGCCGAGGCGGGCGGTCGCGGTTGTGAGGGAGGATTCAGAAGGGGCGCCCCGACCCGTCGGCCGGCTCTGGAACGTTTCACTCTGTCTGCTAACAAGTCGTTCACCGCCTTCTGGGATCTCGGACCTATGCGTTTCGCGATTCAACTCCGTTTCGATCGGCCCAGGCAAAACTACAGACTGATGCGTTTTCGACTCGGATACCACGTTGGCTGCCGCTACCTTGCCGGGACTTCCGTGTATTACCTGTCCTGTTGCCAGTTCGCTTACTCGGCTATCGCCCAATACGGAAATGAGAGTTTCCCCATCATTCGTGGCGGACGGCCTTGGGCTTTCGCCTTCGGCCGCCGCTGACAAAGGGTCGCCAGTCGGAGAACGGGATAATCCCGCTCCCGGCTGGATTGACGCCTCTCGGGGCATGACCTGCCCCGCCTTCTGAAACCTGAAAACGGTCTGCATGCCGCTGGGCATGCTGTCTTGCGCAATGCTTTCTTCCGGCGCGCCGGCTTCCGACTCGTCCAGCGAGCGCCGCACCCAGCCGCCGGCCAGGGGGCGGCGGGCATCGTGGATGGTGTCGTTGAAGATACTCATGGCGTTGGGAAAGCCAGTAGGTCAGGTTGCGGCCTTATCGCCACCTGACGCTTTGGATCGTCAGGTAGCCTCCGGCAACCTGACCTACGAGCAAATTGATAAGTAGCGGTCATGGTCATTCCGCCATGCCGCGCGCGCGGTCGATCAATTGCAGATAGCGATGCCGACGCGCGCGCGGCAGGTTGAGGATGTCCGCCTCGCTCCAGTGGTAGTGCGCGGCGATCTGGTGGACTTCCCGCAACAGGTTGTCGCTGCCGCGCGCGAGGGCGCGATAGGGGTCGAGTTCGACTTCGTTGCCGCCGCCGCACTCCGGGCAGCTTGTTTGCACGCGCAGGACGATGCCGGGCGCGATCGCGTCGAGGGCGGCATCGGCGGCGGCGATCAGGTCTTGGCCTGGGGTCTGAGCCAACGGCGCCAACGCCTCCGGATCGTTCGCCAGTTGCCGCAGCAGCCAGCGTGGCGCCTCGGCTTCCGGCAAGCCGGCGAGGATTTCCTGGTCGGCGCCGGTGGGCAGGCGAAAGCGCAGTTGCCGGCCATCCATGTCCACCTGTGCTTGCGGATACCCTTCGCCCGCTTCCTGGACCGGCAGATCGGCGTAGTCCAACGGGAAGTCGAAGCGCGCGCCGCATTGCCGGCATTCGGCTTGGAACCAGCCACCTTGATGACCGAGGTGGCGATCGAGTTCGCGCATCAAAAACTGGCGGTCGCCGACGCACAGGCCGGCGACGCGCGGCCGCGTGGCGGCCTCGCCCGCGAGACGGTCGAGCGCCAGGGCGAGCGCGCGGGTGACCGCCTCGGGAGTGCTGGCCGCTTGCTCGCCGGCTTCCGCCAGCGCGAGTTCGAGCGCGCCGGAAACCGGATGGAACGCCCAATCTCGCCGCCGCGCGCCGTTCTCCACCAGACCGCCGGGGAGTTGCATAGCATCAACCTCTCCGTCGCGACAGCGACGCTCGACGTTCCCCTCTCCCCCTGGGAGAGGGGCTAGGGGGCTGGATGGGGGTTTCACGGAGCAAGCTCCGCGCCCATCCAGCGGCCCCGGAATGCAGTCCGGGGCGCGCCCTGCAAGGGAGGGAGCGGGTATGGCGTGAGGCGCTCATAAGCGTGGGGGCGTTGATCGCCATGCCCGCTAAGACTCCGTCGGCTCGGACACCGCCGTGTCGCGCTGCCAACCCTCGTGTTGCAGGGTAAGAGTCTGGATGCCGACGGCGTTCATGGTGCCCGCGTCCATTTCCGGCAGAGCCTGGTATTCCGACACCCAGGCGCGGAAAACCTTGTAGGAAATGGCGACCTGGCCTTGCAGGTTGAGGACGTTGATGACGATGTCCTTGCGGAAGTTCTTGAGCGACATGGCGGCGTCGCCCTCGACGTTGTTGACCAGCGCCGCCCAGTTTTCGAATACCGGGTCATGCGACAGGCCTTGTTCGAGGGTGATCGGCTCGTAGCTGGTGCCGCCGGGGAGGACGCGCTCCTTGCTGGGATCGCCGGCGGCGCGCCATTTGATCGCCTCGGTCTTGCGTTTCAGGGCGCCCATTTTCTTCAGGCCGGCGACCGGCTTGCCGTCGATCAGAATCTGGAATTTGAAGGTGCGGTAGGGGTCGTGGCGGTGGGCGTTGACCGGGAACATGGGAGCAGCCATTGCTATTTCTCCTTTGTCTTAAGACTGGCCGACTTTCTGCTGAATCCGCACGATCACGAATTCGGCTGGCTTGAGTGGAGCGAAGGCGACGATGGCGATGACCTGACCGCGGTCGATGTCGTCCTGAGTCATGGTGTCGCCCAGACCGCAGCGCACGAAGTAGGCGTCCGAGGCTTTCTGGCCCTGGAAGGCGCCGGCGCGGAACAGGCCGTCCATGAAGGCGCCGACGTTGGCGCGCAGCGACGACCAGAGGCGATGGTCGTTGGGCTCGAACACCGCCCACTGGATGCCGTTGTAGATGCTGCTCTCGATATAGATGGCGGTGCGCCGCACCGGCACATAACGCCATTCCGGGTTGGCCTTGGTAGATAGCGTGCGGGTGCCCCAGACCACGGCGCCGTAACTGGGCAGCTTGCGCAGGCAGTTGACGCCGAGGGGGTTCAACTGGTCCTGGTCGCCATCCTCGATCGTGTATTCCAGGCCGGCCATGCCGCGCACCGTGGCTTCCACCCCGGCCGGCGCTTTCCATACGCCGCGTGTGCCATCGGTGCGCGCCCAGATGCCGGCGGCGAAGGACGAGGGCGCGACGGTCAGCGTGGTGGGCACGTTGGGATTGGTATCGCGGTTGTAGAAGGGGTTGGCCATCTTCACCCAGGGGTAATACAGCGCCGTATAGGTGGAAGTCGGCAGGCCCAGTGCGTCCACGGTGGCGCCCTGGTCCAGTTCCAGCCCTTGCGGCGGATCGACCAGCAACATGCGGCTGCCCATCGCTTCGCAGTGGGCGATGGCGGCGTCGATGACGGGGTTGCCGCTGCCGTCCTTCGGCATGGCCTGTCCCGGCAGGAGGACGATGTTGACGTCACGCACTTTCTTCAGCTTGGTGAAGAAGCCGGTGTAGTCGTCGAGGCCGGGGGCATCGCCGTCGTCGCCGCCGGTGAGTGCTTCCATGGCAAGCATCACTTTCGGCACCACGTCCTGGGTGCCGTGAACTTCCGTGCCACCCGCGATCTTGCCGAGTTTCAGGAGCGTGGCCAGCGTGCCGGGGCGCACCAGTACCGAGGAGGCCGCGCTGTCGCTGCCGGAGGTGAGGGTGAGCGCGTTGGCGGCGAACGCGCAGGTGAAGGTGGCGTAGGCATCGCCCAGCGCGCGTACCAACGCCTGTATCGCGGCAGCCACCTTGGCACCGCTGTCGTAGGTGCCGCCGGGCGCCGCGCCCAGAGTGATGGTCTTGGCGCCGAGGTTGTCGACGTTGAGGGTGAGCGTCATCCCCGCCAGCACATTGGTCCAGGTCAGCGCGGCGAGGTCGCCGCTGACACCGGTGGCGTTCTTGTAGTAGGTGGCGGGCGTGGCCTTGAGCTGGCTGGAGAGATCGACCGTGATGGTTTTCGAGTTGCCGTTGACCACGGTGAGCACATAGCCGGCGTCGGAGGTATCCATCGACAGATTGGGGAACGACTCCAGCAGCGTGGTTTCAGCGCCGTCCACCTCACTCACTTCCAGCTTGAAGTGATAGCCGTCGTTGGCGGTGACCTGCACGCGCAGGCTGTTGCCGGCGGCGCCCGCGCTTTTCGCGGTGATGGCGAGGACGTTGACCGCCGCCGCCGCGCCGCCTACACGTCCCTGCATCTTGATGGCGGGCAGGGTCGACGCGAGGGCGTTTTGCGCCAGGCGCGCGATATAGGCATCGCGGCCGCCATTCAGGAAGAAGTTGAACGCGGCCAGGCCGAGGTGGTCGGTGACGGAATGGATCGCGCCGAACGCGGCCTTGAATTCGTCCCAGCTATGCACCAGGGTGGCCTCGCCGATCGGGCCTTCCGTGGTGTAGCCGACCAGCGCGGCCACCGAGGTGGACACGCCTTCGATGGGCTTGGCGCCGCTGGGAATCTCTTCGACATAGACACCGGGGTGCAGATAGCTGGGCATGCTTGATCTCCTTGCTGGTTTTCGGGCGCTTGCCCGTGATGTGGCTCCACGCGCCGGCCACCGCAGCGGCGCGGCCGGCTCGCGGCGGGGCTATTTCTTCACTTTGCGTTCCGGCGCGGTGAGCGCGCGGGCGGCGCGTACCGTGGCCTCGGTTTCCAGTTGCGGCACCTGGCTATATTCGCCGTGGCGTAGCGAGGCGCGGATACGCGAGAGCAATTCCTTGCGGCTCAACTGGCCGTTGGAACGGCGCATGTGGTAGCAGAAGTAGTAGGTGAAGGCACCGTTGTAGGTGTTGTCGATATAGGCGTCGGCGCTGGTCTGGTCGGAGTGGCAGCCGGCCCAGAGGATGTGATGCACAGCCTCCTTCGCGTCACGCAAGCCATCGAACAATTTGATCTGCTTGAGTTCGTCTTCCTCACCCTCGTGGCGGCACAGAATGTCCACCGGCGGCGGCAGGTAGCGCGGAACCGAAGCGGGCGTGGCGGCCGCCGGACCAAGATCGGCGGGGCGACCGAAATCGACATCGCGCAGACCGGTTCCGGAATGGCAACTATCGAGAAAAACTTCCAGCAACACGCCCTTGGGCAGCGTCTTGAAGATGGCGTTGAGGTCATCGTCCAGAATGTAGGTACCGTCCCAGTCGAAGTCATGCGGACAGATCAGCTCGTCCATGCCGTCTTCCAGTTCGTCGCCGTCGCGATCGCGTATCTGCGAGCCGTGGCCGGAATAGTGAAAAACCAGGAAATCGCCCGCCTTGGCGCCCTTCACCAGCCAGTCGAGGCGCGACAGGATGCCGGCCTTGGTCGCACGGGCGTCGGTGGCGACGCGGATTTCTTTGTTGGTGAAGCCGAGGTAACTACGCAGAACGTCGCGCATGTTGGTGACGTCGTTGACGCAGCCATGAAGATCGCTGATGCCGCGATAGTCGTTGATCCCCACCAGAAGCGCTCTTCTAGCCATGATGTCCTCCAGTTCGGGCCAGGGTGCCCGCGATGAAACGCTCACTGAACAATTGTTTTTTGTCTGGCACGTCAATGCCGACCCGGTTGCATGAGCAGCAACCGTGCCAACAGGCGGCCACATATAAAACAACGAGTTAGACGAATCTTCCGGAATCATGCGGGTCTCTCGACACCCACCCTAAGCAAGCGCGAATCACGGGCGGTTGTCGCTGGAACAAACGCTTATCGGGAGATGGCGGCCCGCCTGGGTGGGTCATGGCAAACCCAGGAACGGCAATATGGCTTCTTTGCGGAAAAGGTGTTGGCGAAGATTGTTCGACCGGCGCGAAGGCTGTCCGCGGCGACGCCGGGTTGTCGCTACGCTCAGATCCGACCCGCGGGGCGGTTATTCCTGCGCGGCCGAGGGAGGTTCGCCGACCACCCGGTTGCGCCCGGACTCTTTGGCGGTGTAGAGGGCGTAATCGGCGCGTGCTATCAACGTGGTCATGGCTTCGCCGGGACGGTATTCGCTGACACCGATACTGGTGCTCAGGTGGATGCCGGCATCGAACATGGCGGTCTCGATAGCGCGGCGCAGTTTCTCGGCCATTTTCACCGCGTCTTTCAGGTGCAGATAGGGCGACAGGATCAGGAATTCCTCGCCCCCCCAGCGTCCGAAAATATCCGAGCCGCGCAGATTGGCCTGGATGATTTCGCTGAAACGTTTGAGCACCGCGTCACCCATCGCGTGGCCATGGCGGTCATTGACCTGTTTGAAATGGTCCAGGTCCAGCATCAACAATGCCAACGGGTGGTGGAAACGCTCAGCGCTTTTCATGATCCCCTCGCCGCGCTGCTGGAGGCCCAGGCGGTTGAGGATGCCGGTGAGCAGATCAGTCATCGAGAGTCGCTCCAACTCCTTGTTCTGCTTGAGTATCTTCCGCTCCTGGCGGTCGATGCGGCGGATCAGGAGAGCTATCACCAGGTAGATGCTGGAGAGCACCACGAAAGTGACCAGGGTCAGAACATGCGCCATCTGGTCCCCGGCCTGGATGATGTGCTGAAAAGGCACCCGGATCGAAATCAGCGCGCGGATGGTATTGGGGCTCTCGTGGAAGCCGGCTTTGTCACCGTACATGGCGACCAATTCCGCCGGTGCGTCGGCGGGATCGCCATGGCATTTCGTGCAGCCCTTGTTGGATCGTTCGATGGGCACGGCGAGGTAAAGCCATTTCTGCCCATTCAGATCGACCACTTTCTGATATTCGCCCAGTTGATTGGCGTTCATCCGCCGCAGCAGTTCCTTTTCGCTGGCATCCGCCTGATTCACCGGGTTGCGCGGATTTTCCGAGGCGAGCTTGAAATAGATAGGCTCCATCCCGCGCTTCTCGCGTTCCAGGTTGAGCAGGTCCTTCATGCTGCGCGAGATGTAGGTGAAGGACATCACCAACGGGGAGAAATAGCCCTTGTAGAGCTTGCCCTCGTCTTGCAGACGGTAAATCTCGGGACGCTGAACCTTGGTGACGTAAGCATGGGTGGCGCGATGCACCAGTAGCGCGTTGAGCGCCTGCTGCTTGGCCTCACCCACCGCATATTCATCCGCGCGCGCATGAAACAAGGCCACCAGCCCGGCAAACGCGAGCGCGAACAAGACAAACAATGCGATCAGGATGTTGCGGTGGCGGGGCAGCATATCTGGATTAAGCGTTAATCGGGTGGACCATCATGTCTATCTATATACCCGTGCCGCTTGCGCTACCGCAACCAATGAAACGAACGACTCAGGTGAATAACACCACGCCCCAGACCACCAGCACATCGACCAGGGCGATCAGCACGGCGGCGCTGCCGATGTCCTTGGCGCGTTTGGCGAGTTGGTGGTTTTCCAGGGAGATGCGGTCCACGGTGGCTTCGATGGCGGAGTTGACGAGTTCGACGATGAGTACCAAAAAAACGCTGGCGATCATCAGAGCGCGGCCGATAGCCGCGACATCGAGAATGAATGCCAGCGGAATGAGGACCAAGGCGAGGAGCGCTTCCTGACGGAAGGCGTCCTCGTGTTTCCAGGCGGCCTTGAATCCGGCCAGGGAGTAGAAAAGCGCGTTCCAGACCCGCTTGAGGCCGGTCTTGCCTTTGTGCGGACTTTCTCCCGCGTTCAAACGGGTTTCCAGGTCAGGTCGAGTTCGCGCGCGGCCTTGACGTCGTCGAGGCGGCGTACCGGCAGGGTGTGGGGCGCGCCCTTCACCAGTTCGGGTTCCAGTTGCGCTTCATCCCTGACCTTGACCATCGCCGTGACGAAGGCGTCCAGGGTTTCCTTGCTTTCCGTTTCGGTGGGTTCGATCAGCAAGCATTCGGGTACCAGCATGGGGAAGTAGGTGGTGGGCGCGTGGAAGCCGTAATCGAGCAGGCGCTTGGCGAAGTCCATGGCGCTGATGCCGGTGGCATCCTTGAGCTTCTTCAGGGTGACGATGAACTCGTGGCTGGCGCGACGTTCCGGGAAGGCGAGGTCGAAGCCGGCTTTGCGCAACTCGGCGGCCAGGTAGTTGGCGTTGAGGGCGGCGAACTCGGCCACCCGCAGCATGCCCTGCCCACCCAGCATGCGGGCGTAGACCCAGGCGCGCAGCAGCACGCCCATGTTGCCGCCGAAGGTGGAGAGGCGACCGATGGATTGCGGACAGTCGCCCTCCTCCGCCCAACGGTGGAAGCCGCGATCCTCCAATACATAGGGGATCGGCAGGAACGGCTTGAGACGTTCCGACACGCCCACCGGGCCGGCGCCGGGGCCGCCACCGCCGTGTGGGGTGGAGAAGGTCTTGTGCAGATTCATGTGGATGACGTCGAAGCCCATGTCGCCGGGCCGCACGCGACCGAGAATGGCGTTGAGGTTGGCGCCGTCGTAGTAGCTGAGGCCGCCGGCCGCGTGGACGATTCTCTGGATTTCGACGATGGACTGCTCGAACACGCCCAGGGTGGACGGGTTGGTGAGCATGAGGCCTGCGGTTTGCGGCCCGACGGCGGCGCGCAAGGCTTCCAGATCAACGTTGCCCTGGCGGTCGGTGGGAATCTCCCTGACCGTGTAGCCGCACATACTGGCGGTGGCGGGGTTGGTGCCGTGCGCCGCGTCGGGGCAGATAATTTCCCGCCGCGCGCTGTCGCCACGGGCATCGTGATAGGCGCGAATCATCGCCACGCCGGCGAACTCGCCGTGAGCGCCGGCCATCGGCGCCATGCTCACCGCCGCCATGCCGGTGACTTCTTTCAGCATTTCCTGCAACTCGTACATGGAAACCAGGAAGCCCTGCCCGGTTTCCACGTCCGCCAGCGGGTGCCGCGCCAGGAACTGCGGCAGCATGGCCAGGGTGTTGCAGGCGCGCGGGTTGTATTTCATGGTGCAGGAGCCGAGCGGATAGAACTGGGTGTCGATGCTGAAGTTCTTCTGGGAGAGGCGGGTGTAATGCCGCACCACGTCCAGTTCCGAGGTTTCCGGCAGCAGCGGCGGGCTCTGGCGCAGCAGTTCGGCGGGCAGGTCGTCTGCCGCGGGCGCGTTGTAAGGTGCCTGGGCGTGGGCGCGGCGACCGGGATGGGCGTGTTCGAAGATGAGCATGGTTGGATTTCGGATTTCGGATTTCGGATTTCGGATTTCGGATTTCGGATTTCGGATTTGGCTGGTCAGGCGCGGCGCAGCCGCGCAAGAAAAAATCCGAAATCCGAAATCCGCAATCCGAAATTACAGGGGTTCGCCGCGCGCGGCGGCGAGAGCGGCTTCGTAGTTGGGTTCCTGCTTGATTTCCGGGACCAGTTCCGAGAATACGACCTTGTCGTTTTCATCCAGCACCACGACGGCGCGAGCGGTGAGGCCGGACAGGGGCGGGTCCATGATCATGACGCCATAATCCTTGTGGAAATCACGTCCGCGCATGGTGGAGAGGGTGATGACATGGCTCAGACCCTCGGCGCCGCAAAAGCGGTTCTGCGCAAACGGCAGGTCGGCGGAAATGACCAGCACGATGGTGTTGGGAACCGCGCCAACGGCTTCGTTGAACTTGCGCGCGGAGGCCTGGCAGACCGGGGTATCGAGACTGGGCACGATATTGAGGATCTTGCGCTTGCCCCAGAACGAGGACAGGGAAACATCTTTCAGGTCCTTGTCGACCAGCATGAAGGAATGCGCGGAATCGCCGGGACGCGGGAAGTTGCCGCCGACGCTGATGGGTTCGCCGCCCAGGGTTACTGTTGCCATGTCAAGTCTCCATTAATGTAACGGTCGCCTTAGCGCCCCTCGAATCTCCCCTCTCCCACGCGTGGGAGAGGGGCCGGGGGTGAGGGCGGGTGGGTCTACTTGTACGCACAAGGCGGCACGCCGGGCTCACGCCCATTGCGCCGACTGAGGATACGTTCCAATTGTTGCCGATACTGTTCCAGATCGTCCTCGGTCTTGGTTTCGGTGGCGCAGATCAGGATGCAGCCCGCCAGTTCCGGGTAGTCGCGGCCTAGGTCGTGACCACCAAGGATGCCTTGGGCACGCAAGGCGCGCAGCACATCGGGCACCGGGGTGTTCACGCGGATCACCGTTTCATGGAAAAACGGCACGTTGAAGACACGCTCGACACCGGACAGTGACGCCAGCTTGTCGAGCAGAGCGCGGGTGCTGGCGTGCGAGGCCAGGGCCACGTTCTTCAAGCCTTCCGGCCCCAGCAGGGACATGTGGATGGTGGCGGCGGTGACCAGCAGGCCCTGGTTGGTGCAGATGTTGGACGTGGCCTTGGAACGACGGATGTGCTGTTCCCGCGCTTGCAGGGTGAGAGCGAAGCCGGGTTTGCCATCGAGATCGACGGTGCGACCGACGATGCGGCCGGGCATCTGCCGCACCAGCGCCTGGCGCGCGGTCATGAAGCCGAAATAGGGGCCGCCGGATGACAGCGGCACACCCAGCGGCTGACCGTCGCCGACGCAGATGTCCGCCCCAACCACATCTCCTCCCCGCAGGGGAGCACTAGGCTCCCCTCTTTCCTCGGGAGAGGGGCTGGGGGTGAGGGAGGAATATGCGGCATTCCCGCCACCCCACTGCCCGGGCGCTTTCAGCAAAGCCAGTGATAGCGGATTGGTCACGGCGATGGCGAGCATGCCGTGGGCATGCGCCCAGTCGGTGAGCACGTCCACCGGCTCCAGGGCGCCGAAAAAGTTGGGTTGCGGGATGACCAGCGCGGCGGCGTGCGTGCCGGCCAGTGCATCGAGCGCGGCCAGATCGGTGGCGCCGGTTGCCGGGTCATAAGCCACGCTGACCAGTTCGATGCCCTGGTGCTTGACCGTGGACTGGACCACGGCGCGGTAGCGGGGATGCACCGTGGCGGGCATCAGCACCCGGCGCACGCCGGCCTTGTTGGCGCGCACCGCCATCAGCACGGCTTCGGCCAGCGCGGAAGCGCCGTCGTAGAGCGAGGCATTGGAGACATCGAGGCCGGTGAGGCTGGCCATCATGGTCTGGTATTCGTACAACAGTTGCAGCGTGCCCTGGCTGGCCTCGGCCTGATAGGGCGTGTAGGCGGAGTAGAACTCGCCGCGTGTGACGATCTGCCAGACCGCCGCAGGGATATGGTGCTCGTAGGCGCCCGCGCCGATGAAGTTGCTGTAGAAACCATCTTGCGCGGCGCGACCGTGCATCAGGCGGGTAACGGCCATCTCGGACAGGCCGGCGGGGATGCCCTTGAGACCGGCGCAATTGAGGTCGGCGGGAATTTCGTCGAACAGGGCATCCAGCGACGGCGCGCCGATGCTTTCCAGCATGGCGAAGATGTCGGCTTCGGTGTGGGGGATGAAGGGCATGGGTGTGAGTAGCGAGGTGCGAGTGGCGAGGTCTGAGTGCTGAGTGGCGAGGTCTGAGTAATAAGCTAAGCACTCAGTCCTCAGTCCTCGGCACTCAGTCCTGTGTTAGTGGGCTTCCGACTCGACGTGAGCGGCGTAAGCGGTCGCGTCCATCAGGCCATCAAGCGCGGTGACGTTGTCGGGCTTGAGGCGGAACATCCAGGCGGCGTAGGGATCCTGGTTGATGGACTCCGGCGCGCCTTCCAAGTCGCCATTGCCGGCGAGAACTTCGCCGGCAATGGGTGAATAAACGTCGGAGGCGGCTTTCACCGACTCCACCACGGCGCATTCCTCACCCGCCACCAGCTTGCGGCCGACGGTGGGGGTTTCCACGAACACCATATCGCCCAGCAATTCCTGGGCATGGTGGGTGATGCCGACGGAGACGCCGCCATCGGCTTCCAAGCGCGCCCATTCGTGGGATTTGGTGTATTTCAGATCAGCGGGGATCGACATGTTGTTCTTCCTAATTGATGAGTCAAATTCAAACCAGAGCTTTGCCGTTGCGCACGAATGGATATTTAACTACGGCGGCCTTCATGCGTTTGCCGCGTATATCGACTTCAACCGTGTCGCCGACCTTGATGCCAACGGGAACCCGCGCCAGGGCAACGGAACCATTGAGCGTGGGCGAAAAACTGCCGCTGGTGATCTCGCCTTCCCCCAGCGCGGTAAAGACTGATTGATGCCCGCGCAGCACACCGCGATCGAGCAGCTTCAAGCCCACCAGTTGACGGTTGCGCGGCAGGCGCGACAAGGCATCCTTGCCGATGAAGTCGCGTTCGCCGGACATGTCCACGGTCCAGGCCAGACCGGAATCGAAAGGCGTGACGCCTTCGTCCATGTCCTGGCCATATAGATTCATGCCGGCCTCCAGGCGCAAGGTATCGCGAGCGCCGAGGCCACAGGGCTTCACACCCGCTTCAAGCAGCGCCTGCCAGAAAAACGGGGCGGCCTTATTGGGCACCATGACCTCGAAACCGTCTTCGCCGGTATAGCCGGTACGGGCCACAAACATCTCGCCCACCACCACGGCATGGAACGGCTTCATCGCTTCCGCCAGCTCGCGCGTGCCCGGCATCGCCGCCCACAATTTGGTGGCGGCGTTTGGTCCCTGGATGGCGATCATCGCCAGGTCGCGGCGTGGGGTGATGCTGAGTTTGGGCGCCAACTTCTCGCGCTGTACTTCCATCCAGGCCAGATCCTTGTCGGCGCAACCGGCGTTGACCACCAGACGAAACCAGGACTCGGACATGAAATAGACGATGAGATCATCCACCACACCGCCGCCTTCATGCAGCATGCAGGTATAAAGCGCGCGACCGGTGGTCTGGAGCTTGTCGATGTTGTTGGCGACCAGTTTGCGCAGAAAGGCGCGAGTCCCCACCCCCTTGATGTCCACCGGCAGCATGTGAGAAACATCGAACATGCCCGCGTCGTTGCGCACGAAATGGTGCTCTTCGACCTGCGATCCGTAATGAATAGGCATTTCCCAGCCGGAAAAATCCACCAGCTTGGCGTTGGCTTCGTGATGCTTGGCGTTAAGCGGCGTCTGTTTGAGCATGAGAGATTCCTTGTATTTCTTCCGCGTAATAGGAACTGCGAACCAGTGGTCCGGCCTTGACCCAGGTAAACCCTAGCTCGCGGCCAATACTTTCGTATTCGCTGAATTCGTCCGGATGCAGGTAACGCGCCACCGGCAGGTTATCCAGGGTCGGGCGCAGATATTGCCCGAGTGACAGCCGCTGCACACCGACTTCGCGCAGATCACGCAGCACGTCGATGACTTCATCCCGTGTCTCGCCCAGGCCCAGCATCAACGCGGACTTGGCTTCGATGTTAGGCAAATGCGCGGCGATTCGCAGCAAACGCAAGGAGCGCTCGTACTTCGCCCCCTTGCGCGCCTCGCGATATAGACGCGGCACGGTTTCGATGTTGTGGCCCCATATCAAATCCCGGCGAGCATTGCTGGGCAGGCAGGAGAGGGTGCGAGTGAACAGCTCGGCGGCCTCAGCCTGCACCTTGCGAAAGTCGGGGGTGAGAAACTCGACACCCATCTCCGGCCTGCGGACACGTAATTCTCGTAGAGACTCGGCAAACGCGCCGGCGCCACCATCGTCCAGGTCGTCGCGATTGACCGAGGTAAGGACGACAAAAGTGACGCCCATTTCCACAATCGCGTCGGCTACGCGACGCGCCTCATCGGCATCCCGCCAAGTCGGCTTGCCGGTCTTGACCGAGCAGAAGGCGCAGGCGCGGGTACAGATGTCACCCAGCAACATGAAGGTCGCGGTGCCCCGGCTCCAGCATTCCCCTCGGTTGGGACAACGCGCTTCTTCGCAAACGGAATGGAGATTGCGCCCATGCAAGGCACGCGCGGTATGGGGAAACGCGGACTCCCGACCGAGGTTCTGGCGGATCCAGATCGGCATGCGGGAAACATTTCGTACAGTTTGCAAAGCGGGCCCCAGAAAAACATCAAAAGAGAAAGCCGGCAGTCGTCCGCCGACGCCCGCAAATGTTGTTTGCGGGCGCCGGCATCACTACCGGCTTTCACCCCTCTGTCCTGGCACCTGAGAGATTTGCCCCATCGGTGGCCGCATAGCCGTGATGGCTAGCGACGCTCTCCAGAGTTGCCCATATTCCGTGGTCCTTTTACCTGAGCGATTGCGGGTGAGTTGCGCCTTCGGCGGTCCGACTGGCGGACTCTCTCCCACGGAAACGATGGCAGCCGCGACTATACCGGAGCGCCCCGAACTCGCACAGTTGACTTGAGGCTTTTACGCTAGCGTTTTTCTCCACCCGTCTTCATGACCCGGTTTTCCACCGCGAATACCGCGGCTTCGACCCGCGAAGACAAATTGAGCTTGGCCAGCACATGGCGCACATGCAGCTTCACGGTGTCGTAGCTGATATCTAGTTGGCGGGCGATCGCCTTGTTGCTCTCGCCGCGCCCGAGATGGGTGAGGATTTCATGCTCACGTTGGGTCAGGGTATCAAGCAGCGAGGGCACGGCGTTGTTCTTGTGATCGAGCAAGCGCACCAGCTTCGTGGTCATACCAGGCGCGACCACGGTTTCTCCGCGCCCGGCGCGGTCGATCGCATCGATCACCTCGTCGGGTTCCATGCTTTTCAGCAGGTATCCGTTGGCGCCGCTACGCAGGGCGCGCGCAAGATCTTCTTCAGCCTCGCTCACGGTCAGTATCAGCACGGGCAAATTGAAACCTTCAGCGCGCAACTCCTGCATGACCGTGATGCCATCGATGCCGCCGATATTGAGGTCGAGTAGAAGCACATCAGGATGATGGGTGCGTAACAAACCGGCCACGTCGGCGGGGTTGCCGG
Source organism: Gallionellaceae bacterium (assembly GCA_028714875.1). Classification (GTDB taxonomy): domain Bacteria; phylum Pseudomonadota; class Gammaproteobacteria; order Burkholderiales; family Thiobacillaceae; genus PFJX01. The sequence continues at coordinate 1,574 of JAQTLN010000013.1, read as the reverse complement.
TGATGTCCGCCACTCTGACCGCGCCTTCGCGCTCCAGGAGTTCCGCGAGTCCCTTGCGGAACAAGGTGTGGTCGTCCACCAGGACGATGCTCATCTGACTCATTTCTGTTCCTCGACATCCGGATGCGCGGGAAACGCCAGGCGAATGATGGTGCCGCCGGCGGCACGGCTTTCGATGGTCAGCTTGCCATTTAGCTTGGCCGCCCGTTCGCGCATTATGGTCAAGCCGAAACTCTTGCCGATGTCGGAGGCGCCACCACCGCGCAGCCCCACACCATCGTCGGCCACATTCACCACATATTCGTTCTCGTGCAAGTCCAGCGTCACCACCACATGGCGCGCACGGGCATGTTTGCAGATGTTGTAGAGCGATTCCTGAATGATATGGAAGACCTGAATCTCCTCTTCCGGCGTCAGCACTACGTCCTGCGCGACATTGAGGAAATCGACGTCGGCGTTGGCTTTCTTGCGAAAACTCTCGACCATTTCCTGCAGCGCCGGCACCAGTCCACGCGGATCAATGCGGTCGCGGAATTGTGTAATCAAATTACGCAACTCCGAATAGGCCATGTCGACAGCCTCTTCGACATCGCCCAGGTAGCGATTGGAGCGTTCCTGATCGTTATCGGATAAGGCCTCGTTGAGCACAGTCAGGCGCATCTTGGCATAGGCCAGCGTCTGAGCCAGGGAGTCGTGGATCTGATTCGCGAGCATGGTGCGCTCGTTCATCAAGGAAATGCGCATGTTCTCGCGCGTCAGCCGAGCATTCTCCAGCGCCATGCCGAGGTGTTCGCTGATCGAGTTGAAAAGGTAGCGAATATCGTCCGACAGCGGCTGCGGCTCTTCCATGAACAAGTTGTAGACGCCGAGTACCTTGCCCTTGTGGCGCAGCGGGACGGCATACACCGTGTTGCATTGCAAAGAGGTATAGATGTGGCGAACCTGCTTCTGACACACCTGAAGCACGCTATCGTATTGGGTGGACTGGGTGAGAGTGGCCTGACCACAGATGCCGCACTCGAGAGGCACATAGCGCTCTCGGTCGAGCACAGCCTGACTCAGGCCGATGGATCCAATCATGCGCAGGTGCTCGCCATCCGCGGTCAACACACGGACAGCCCCGGCACGGGCGCGGGAAATCCTGACCATGATTTCCAGGAAGCGTGACAGCATCTGATCGGTATTGGCATCCGAACTCATGCTGCTGGCAATCTCGGCCAGAACCTCGATTACCGGTAGCCGATCACCTGGCTCCAAAGGAGGAGGAGTGACATGAACAGCCCTAGAAATGGTATTTGCGGGGATAGTTTGAGTAGTCACGAGTGGCGCCGGTAATTCAGAGCCGTGATGGTATGTGAGTCTGGAATGAACGTGCGGTCAGGTCGCACGTTTCAGCTCAGCTAGTGCGGCGGATAATTAGTATCGCCACAATTCGCTTATAAACAATGCGCGCCAGAAGTGCAAAACCCCCGCCGAGCGGGGGTTTTGGGTGAAGAGGGAGTCTGGCGATGACCTACTTTCGCCGGCGCGAAGCCGACTATCATTGGCGCGGACATGTTTCACGGTCCTGTTCG
>JAQTLN010000012.1 GCA_028714875.1 Gallionellaceae bacterium | reverse complement strand
CGGGCGTCTTAACCCGCGTGGCGTCAGGCGAAAGATGAGCAATTACGCTATTCGACGGCGCGGTATGCCGCTTCATCAGAAGCATGAGCCGGTACCGGTATTGCGTATCTGAACAGTATTGCCCCTAGCCCCCCTTTGAAAAAGGGGGGAACCGCCGCGCTAACCGCACCCCCTCCCCAACGCGAACTGAGTTTTCGGTAAAGCCGCGCGCGCCCGAGAAATCTGTGTCAGATCAACATCATGGCGTCTCCGGTGTGAAAAAAACTGGGAAACGAGGTGGGTGCATATATCAGCCTTTGCTAAACTGTTGCAGTACTACATATATGTGTTGCGTTATGCAACATGAAGAATGTGACGTTTTTTCACAGGCCCGCGCCCCATGAACAACCCGCTGCTACTTCGTCTCTTTCCCTTTCTGGCGTGGTTGCCCGTCAGCAGTACGCTGTTGCGCGGCGATCTGATCGCGGGCATTACCGGCGCCCTGGTGCTGGTACCCAAGGCGATGGCGTATGCGCAGTTGTCGGGTCTGCCGGTGTATTACGGCCTCTACGTGGCGTTCATCCCGGCGATTCTTGGGGCGCTTTGGGGCTCCTCGCGGCAACTGTCGACCGGCCCGGTGGCCATCGTTTCATTGATGACGGCGGCGGCCATTACCCCGCTGGCGGTGCCGTTTTCCGAGGAATTCATCGGCCTGGCGCTGCTGCTGGCCCTGATGGTCGGCGTGATCCAGTTGTTTCTCGGGTTGGTCAAGCTGGGCACCATCGTCAACTTCGTCTCACATCCGGTGATCCTCGGCTTCATGAACGCGGCGGCGGTAATCATCGGTCTGTCGCAGCTCGACATGCTGCTGGGCATCCCCAAGGGGCGCAGCGATTCCTTCCTCTACGACATCTGGGAAATGTTCGGCTACCTGTCGCAGACGCATCTGCCCACGCTCGCCATGTCGGTGTTCGCCCTGGCGCTGATGCTCGGCCTGAAAAAGATACCGGCGCTGGCCAAGCTCAGCGTGTTGATCGCCGTGGTGGTGACCATCGTCGTCAGCGCCTCCTTCGGCTTCGAGCACAAGACCAAAAACGCGCCCGATCAGATCGCCGATCCGGCGGCGCGCGAACTGATTTCCGCCTATGCCGCGAGCGACCAACGCGCGCTGAAGATGGGCGCCGAGTCCACCGCGCTCTCCGCCCGGATGCGCAAGGCACAGAAGGCGCATGACGCCCGCGCAGTGGCCGACCTGGCGCACGACCTCGAATTGATGAAGCTGGATATTGCCGCCCTGGATGCGGAGAACAAGGCGCGCATGCACGCCATCCGCAAGTTCCAGTTCGAGCGCGCCAAGGGAGTGGAAACGGCCAGCGCCATCCTGTATCTGCAAGGCCAGATGCCGGCCGGAGTGGAAAGCGACGGCCGCCATTGGCACATCAAGAAGATCGAGAAGGGCGAGATCAAGCTGGTCGGCGGTGGCGACGTGGTCGGCAAGGTGCCTTCCGGTCTACCCGCCTTCCGTCTGCCGCCGCTGTCCCTGGATGCCATGCTGCAACTGCTGTCGGCGGCGTTCGTCATCGCGCTGGTGGCGTTCATGGAATCCATCTCCATGGCCAAGGCGCTGGCGGCCAAGACCAAGCAACGCCTCGACCCGAACCAGGAATTGATCGGCCAGGGCCTGGCCAACATCGGCGGCGCCTTCTTCCAGTCGTATCCGTCCTGTGGTTCCTTCACCGGCTCCGCCATCAACTTGCAGGCGGGCGCCAAGTCCGGGTTCGCGATGGTGTTCAACGGCCTGTTCGTGGCGGTGACCCTGCTGTTCCTGACCGAGTATCTGTATCACCTGCCCAAGGCGACCCTGGCGGTGATCATCCTGCTGGCGGTGACCAGCCTGATCACGCCGAAGGCGCTCAAGCACACCTGGCAGGCCAGCCGTTCCGACGGTTTCGTCGCCCTGGCCACCTTCGTCATCACCTTGGTGGCGGCGCCGCACCTGGACAAGGGCATCATGATCGGCGGCGGCCTGGCCATCCTGCTTTACCTGTACCGCACCATGAAGCCGCGCGTGGCGCAACTCGGCCGCTTTCCGGATGGCACCCTGCGCGACATCAAGGTGAATCCGACGCTGCCGACCAGCCCGCACATCATCGCCATGCGCTTCGACGGCTCGCTCTACTTCGCCAACATCGCCTACTTCGAGGACACCGTGCTGGAACTGGTGGCCGCCAAACCCGACGCCAAATACCTGCTGGTGGTGGGGGACGCCATCAACCAGCTCGATGCCTCCGGCGAGGAGGTGGTGCACCACCTGGTCGAGCGCCTGCGCGAAGGCGGCATGGAAGTGGTGTTCTCCGGCCTCAAGAAACAGATCCTCGACGTGATGCGTTCCACCGGCCTGTTCGACGTGATCGGCCAGGACAACATCTTCGCCACCGAGGATCAGGCCATCAGCGCGATCTACGCGCGCCTGGGCGAAGGCGCCAAGGACGATAGGTTCCGCCTGGTGCCGGCGCCCGAGACAGCGTTTTTCGGCGCGGCCCACGCTTGATCAAGCGGCGCTGAAATTTCCCTCCTGTCCTCCCTTTTGGCAAAGGGGGGCGTTGCCCTCCGCCCGCCGCAAGCCGGGCAAGCGCCGACAGGATCGGGCGCCGCGTCCTGGGGTATGCTCGCCGAATTCCATCCCCTTCGCGACTTTTTCGGCATGCGCTTACTGATCATCGAAGACAACCGGGATATCGCCGCCAACCTCACGGATTACCTGTCGGCGCATGGCCATGTGGTCGACCTGGCCTGGGATGGCGTGGGGGGGTTGCACCTTGCCCTGGTCAATGATTACGACGCCATCGTGCTCGATCTCATGCTGCCCGGCATGGACGGCATCACCCTTTGCCACAAGTTGCGTGGCGAGGCGGACAGCCGCACCCCGGTGCTGATGCTGACCGCGCTGGATTCCCTGGATGACAAGGTGCGCGGCCTGGAGGCGGGCGCGGACGACTACGTGATCAAGCCCTTCGCGCTGCGCGAGGTGGAGGCGCGACTGCGCACCATCGCCCGCCGCTCGCAGCCGCAGGGCCAGACGCGCAAGCTGCATGTGGCCGACCTTTGCCTTGATGTGGAGACTTACCGCGTCAGCCGAGGCAAACGCGCCATCGACCTGCCGCCCATTCCCCTCAAGTTGCTGGAATTGCTTATGCGCGCCTCACCCAAAGTGGTCAGCCGCAAGGAAATGGAGGCCGCCGTCTGGGGCGATCGGCCGCCCGATAGCGACGCGCTGAAAGCGCATCTCCATGTGCTACGCGGCGCCATCGAGAAATTCCCGGATACGCCGCTGCTGCGCACGGTCCGGGGCGTGGGCTATCAACTGGCCGATCCGGATGCGGCGACGTAGTTTCCGCTTTCGCGTAGCCCTCCATTTCGCCGGTTTCGGTGCCCTGCTCAGCCTTCTTCTCTGTGTCGGGGTTTATGTTTTTGCCCACGACCTGGGGCAGCGCCTCATGGATGAAACCCTGCAAGCGGAAATGCAGGATTACCTGGCCAGGCTGGAACGTAATCCCAAGGCGCCGCTGCCCTTCACCCTGACCCTCGGCGGCTATGTTCTCGACGGCGGCGACGGCGACGCCGCTGTTCCGCCGGTCTTGCATACGCTCGCGTCCGGCAAGCACGACATCATCATGGATGGCCTGTTGTATCGGGCCATGGCGAGCGAACGCCATGGGAAACGCTACGTTTTCCTGTTCAATGAATCGCTACAGCAGCAGCGGGAACAGACGTTTGTGCTGTTCCTGGCGGTGGGCGCTCTGGTCATGACCCTGCTGGCGGCGCTGGGCGGATTCTGGTTGGCGCGGCGTGTGGTGGCGCCGGTGACGGCGCTGGCGGCGCGAGTCGGCGCCGCCAGCCCCCTTGGTGAGGTGGCCTCGGAAAGCGCCGATAGCTCGCTCGATGAAGTGGAAGAACTGGCGCTCGTCTTCGATCGCACCCTGGCCGGCATTCAAAGCTGCATGGCGCGGGAGCGCGATTTCACCTCCAATGTCAGCCACGAACTGCGCACGCCCCTGGCCATCATTCGCGGCGCGGTGGAAGTGCTGGAAGAAGATGCCGCATTGAATCCGGGACAGCGCCAGCGTCTCGCCCGCATCGAGCGCGCCAGCCGTGACATGGCCGATCTGACCGGCGCCCTGTTACACCTGGCGCGCAAGGAAAGCACCCTGACCGGCGAGAACGAAAGCTGCGACGTGGCCGATGTCGTGCGCGAATCCATCGAAAAATATCGCGCCCTGAACCGGGACAGGCCGCTGGATATCACCATGGATATCCCGCAAAACTTCTCGCTGTCGGTCGCCCGGATACTGGCCGTGGTGGTGGTGGACAACCTGGTAAGCAACGCGTTTCAACATGCCGGCTCCAGCGCCGCGCGGATCGACATGCGTCTGGAACCGGATCGCCTGGTCATACGCGACACCGGCTCGGGCATCGCGGCCAGCGATCTGCGCGAAGTCTTTCAGCGCCATTACCGGGGCACGAATTCCACCGGCTCCGGTATCGGCCTCTCCCTGGTCAAGCGCGTCTGCGACTTGAACGGTTGGGAAACGCGCATCGAAAGCGCGTCGGGGCAGGGCACCACGGTCTCATTACTGTTCCGCCCAGAGTCCGTCTCCTCTTAACCAATCCTTTACCTGACAACAACCTTTGCTTGACCTGGTCGGGCCTAGGATGCGCGAGTGCCCATGCCGCTGGTAGGTATTCACCAGATGGGTATGGGCCAGTTGCATAGGCCAATTCGTCAATTTCGACCATAAAGCAGGAGACACCTCTATGACTCAAAACCTCGACAGACGCAATTTTCTGAAAATGGGCGGCGCGGTGCTGGCCGCCGGTACCGCGGGCTGCGCCACGGGCGTGACCGGTTCCGCCATGGCCGGAGGCGACAAGTCGGCCTCTGTTTCCAGCGGCATGATGGCTAACCTGCCCAAGGCCAAAGGCCCCCGCCTGGTGGTCGTCGGTGGCGGCACCTCGGGCCTCACCATCGCCAAATACGCCAAGAAGGAATATCCGAATTTTGACGTCGTGCTGGTGGAAAAACGCGACATGTACTCCTCCTGCTTCGCCAGCAACATGTGGTACGCGGGCGTCATCAACCTGGAATTCCTGGCCGAGCACAGCTTCCTGGATGCCGCCGTCAACAACAAATACATCTACTTCAACGCCACAGTCACCGGCCTCGACCGTACCAGCAAGATGCTGGCCACCAGCGAGGGCGACATCCACTATGACTTCCTGGTCGTCGCCCCCGGCGTTTCCTACGACTACGACAAGATCGGCGTCAAGGACGCGGGCGTTCAGGCCGCTTTGCGCCAGCGCTATCCCGGCGGTTTCATTTCCCCCACCGAACACGTCACCATCAAGCGCAAGCTGGACGAGTTCGAGGGCGGCGTCTTCGTCCAGACCGTGCCTTCCGGCAACTACCGTTGCCTGCCCGGTCCTTACGAGCGCGCCTGTCTGATCGCCTCCATCTTCAAGAAGAACAAGATCAAGGGCAAAGTCCTGGTGCTGGACGCCAACCCCGAGATCACCATCAAGAAAGTCGGCTTCCATGCCGCCTTCGACGAGCTGTACAAGGACTACATCGAGTGGAAGCCGAACCAGGGTGTGCTGGGCGTGGACGTGGAAAAACGCATCATCAAAACCGAATTCGACGAGTTCAAGTTCGAGGACGCCGCCATCTATGCCAATTGCCGCGGTTCCACCCTGATCGAGCATCTCGGCCTGATGGGCGACACCCAGAAGACCAACCAGAAGGAAGCCAACATCGATGTGCGCTTCAACAACATCATCGGCGACCCGTTCGTGTATGTGACCGGCGATGCCCGTCCGCACCCCTACTCCAAGTCCGGCAACACCGCCAACACCGAAGGCCACAACGTGGCCAAGGTGCTGGCGGCGCGCGCCCAGGGCAAGGACCCGGTGTTCGTCCCGCCACGCACCATCTGCTACTCCATGGTCAACGCCGATCCGGCGGAAGCCATTTCCGTGGATGCCGGCTACGACTACGACGCCGCCAAGGACGCCATCACCGGCTTCTCCAAGGACACCAAGACCTTCGAGAATCGCAGCACGGCCTACGGTCAGGCGACCCTGGAATGGGCGCGCGGCATCTACCGCGACATGTTCAACGCCTGATCGGCGTAAGCCTGTCACGGTTGTTTGAATCAATCAGCCGCCCTCCGGGGCGGCTTTTTCTTCGGAGAATATCTAATGGATAGACGTGGATTCGTGAAGGTTTGCGCGGGCGGCGCGGCGCTGGCTCTGGCCAATTGGGACCAGATGGCGGTCGCGGCCAACTTCGAGTCGTTTCCCCCCGCGAAACTGACCAACAAATTCGGCGCCCCCCTCAAAGGCGCGGAAATTCCGACCAACGAGGCGATGGTGTTTTCCTACCCGGTCGCCGGCGTGCCCTGTTTTCTCATCAACCTGGGTGACCGCCCCTCGCAATCCGACCTGGCGCTGAAAAACGAGGATGGCGATTACAAATGGAAGGGTGGCGTCGGCCCCAAGGGCCAGTTCGTGGCCTTCGTGGCCATCTGTACCCACCAGCTGAGCTACCCGCAACCGGAAGTGACCTACCTGCGCTATGCCGCCGATGTCAGCGGACTGGCCGGCGCCCCCGGCAAGATCGTCTGCTGCGCCCATGCCAGCGTGTTCGAGCCCACCGAGGGCGCCAAAGTGGTCAGCGGCCCCGCCACCATGCCGCTGCTACCGATCAGTCTGGTCTATGACCCGGTTAGTGACGAACTGACCGCCGACGGCATCATGGGCATGGAGTACATCAAACGCTTCTTCAAAACCTTCAAGGGCGATCTCAACGCCCGCTATGGCCGTGGCGGTTATCGCCTGGATGTCGGCAACAAGACCGCCTGCATTCCGCTCAGTAAATACAGCGAAATCGTGCCCGCCTGCTGAAGCCTTCCGCCGCGCCTGGCGGAGGTTGTCCACTTCGCCGCAACGATGACGAAAAAACCGGCGCTTGCCGGTTTTTTCGTGCGCCCGACAGGGGCGCGACCCAGGCGTTGAACCTGGAAATGCGGGTTGGCCCTGTCCTGGTTTCCGGGAACGCGCACGGCGTTGGAGTCCGTGATGACGCTCACCCTCCAGGTGAGTCCGAATGGCGGCCGTTGTCGGATGAAGTAAAGCGCAACAGGTCGAAGCTGACCGCGCTCCAGCAAGGCTCCGTGCCCGCACTTTTTTCAAATATTCAGTATCCTCTCGCGCTGTAGTCCTATCCGGTTCCCGGAACATCCTGGGCCGGGGCTCCGGCTTTGAAGGTGGTGGTTCCGGGTGAGCGCGGCAAAACGCAACAAGTACGGTTTCATCGCATTGCATTGCAATGCAATGCAATGCAATGCATGGCGCGGTTCGCCGCGCTCACCACACCCTACGTCCTAGGTCCGGTCGGGACTCTCTTGTGTCCTTGCTTTCAACATGACTGACTAATGGCGTGTCCGCTGACCAGGAAACGGGAGGCCAGTCTGTAGGCACAGGGGTAAGCTCAAAGTGTGAGGGAAAACCATGAGCCACACCGCGACCTTTCCGAATACCGATCCACGCCAGGGGGCGAGCGTCGCCCGTGTATCGCCGCAAACCCGCGCGGACGAGGCATTGGCGTGGTGGTGTGAATTTGATTTCGCCCGCCTGGCGGCGCATCTGGCGGCATTGCGCGAGGCGGGGCTGGCCCTGCCGTTACGCCTGGGGTTCCTCGATGAAGTGCTCGGTGGTCATCTGGATCAGGCCGGTTACGGCGCCTGGTTCGAGCGCTTCCAGTGCGAGCAGGATGTGGATGCCGCCGCCGTCACGGTGGCCGCCGCATTGGCCGACATCTGGCAAAGCGGCGACGATCTTCGCCGGCTGTCGCCCTGGCTGAGTCGCTGCCGGCAATTGCAGGCGGCCATGCCCACACCCGCCGCCCTGCCGCGCGCGGCCATGCTGGGCTATGCGGCGGCCACGGAAATGGTGAGCGGCGCCGGCATCGCCCCGGCTCGCGCCAGTTTCGCGGCCTGTCGGGAGGCGGCGGACGCGGCGCGCTCGTTGCCGCTACGCCTGTTCCAGGCCACGTTCGAGACCTACGCTTTGTTATGGTCGGGCGAATTCGCCAGCGCCGAGGTGTTGTTGAACGATGCCTCCGATCTCGCCTGCCGACCCGGCACGCCTTACCTGGCCGGGCTGTTCCTGCGCTCCAGCCTGTGTCTGTTCCTGACCCTGCGCGGCGACCCCATCGCCGCGCGGCATCTGTTGCTGGACGACGCGCGCCAGCCCGGTTTCGACAGCCTGCCGCCGATTCCCTGGCTGACCGCGCTCTCCAATCTGGTTTATGCCGCCGCCCTGGAGGGTGACGAGATCGCGGTGGAAGCGCTGGGCGCGCGCATGCGCAAACGCCTGGTGCCGGCGGGCAACGCCTTCTATCACGCCTATCTGCACATGAGCCTGGGGCTGGCCGATCTGCTGCTCGGGCGGCCGGCCACCGCCCTGGCGCACGCGCGTGAATCGCGCGCGCTGGGGCAGCCGACCTTCAGCCCGGTGGCCCAGTACATGCCGGTGTTGCTGGAAGTGCAGGCGCGGGTGGACATGGGGGATTACGACGGCGCCCTGGCCCTGGCCGATGCCTGGCTGCCGAAGTGGCAGGCGGTGGGGCACATGAGTGTGGCCGGCAACGCGGCGGTGGAAATGGCCGTCGCGCACGCCCGCCAGGGCCAGCCCGACCGCGCCCGCGCCGCTCTGGATCATGCCCGTCGCCTGCTGCCGCACGGCGAGAGCCTGGTGCTGTTCCACCGTCCCGCCGACTATCTGGCGCAACTGCTCGCTTTGTTGCTGCCCGCCGGCAAGGCCGCCGATCTGCCTTGCGAACGCTATCCGGTCGCCATCCACACGCTCGGCGAGCTACGCGTGCGGGTCGGCGCGCGTCTGCTTTATGACCGTGACTGGCGCGGCGAGCGCGCGAAGAGCCTGCTCAAGGCGCTGGTGGTGCTGGGCGGGCGCAAGGTGCCGGCGGAAAAACTGGCGAACCTGTTGTGGCCGGATGCCGACGGCGACCAGGCGCGCAACAACCTGAAAGTGGCGGCCTGGCGTTTACGCCAGTTGGGCACGGAACGGGGTGAAACCGCGCTGCCCTGGTTGCTCATGCACAACGGCCAACTTTCCCTGGCCAGCGGCGTGGTCGGCGTCGACGCCCTCATCTTCCAGGAAAGCGCGAAAACCGCCCTGCGCGGACGCCCACCCGACGCGCCGGCATTGCTGCGCGCGCTCGATCTCTACGAAGACGATTTCCTGGCGGGCGATGAAAGCCAACTCTGGATCAGCGACCACCGCCAACGCTTGCGCGAAACCTTTCTCAGCCTCGCCCGCGCTCTGGGCGCCCAGGCCGCCACCCGTGAGGAACTGGAACAGGCGGTGGCCTATCTGGAACGCGGCCATGCCATCGACCCGCTGGACGAGCGCACGGCGGAGGGTTTGATGGTGTGCTATCTGAAACTCGGCTACCCCGGCCGCGCCCTGCTCTTCTTCCGCGAGACTGAAGCCGCCCTGATGCGGGAATTGGGCATCACGCCGGGATCGGGGCTAACGGCGCTGTCTGAAAGGGCGCGGCGGCCGTGAGGGGGAATGGACAGTACACTTGGCGCCACGCAATTCCGGACGCTCACGAGCATGGACAACATCAGCCCCGAAGCGCGAGGGCGGCAAATGTCCTTGGTCAAATCGAAGGACACCAAGCCCGAGATGATCGTGCGCCGGCTGCTCTTCTCGAAGGGCTATCGCTACCGCCTCCATGACGCGCGGCTTCCCGGCACACCCGACCTGGTATTCGCCGGGCGTCGTAAAGTGGTTTTCGTGCATGGCTGTTTCTGGCATCGTCACGCCGATTGCGCGCTGGCCAGATTACCCAAGTCCCGGTTGGACTTCTGGCTGCCCAAGCTCGAAGGAAACAGGACGCGCGACCTGGCGAATCAACGGCTTCTGAGAAAATCGGGCTGGCGCGTGTTGGTGGTTTGGGAATGTGAATTGTGTGACATGAAGCGCCTGGCCCGGAAACTGAGGCGGTTCCTGGAAATCTGAGAGAGAACGAGACATGAGAGCGGTGGAGTTGTATGCGGGGGCGGGCGGCCTGGCCATGGGGGTCGGTCTCGCCGGCTTCAAATCCTTGGCGGTGGTGGAATGGGACCGCTGGGCCTGCGACACCGTGCGGGAAAACCAGCGTCGTGGCTACCCGCTGGTGGCGGATTGGCCGCTCCATGAAGGCGATGTGCGCGCGGTGGACTGGAGCGACATCCCTCAGGACATCGAGTTGCTCGCCGGCGGCCCGCCCTGCCAACCCTTTTCCATGGGGGGCAAGCACCGCGCTCATGACGACCATCGCGACATGTTTCCGCCGACGGTGGAAATCGTGCGCCGCCTGCGTCCCAAGGCCTTCATCCTGGAAAACGTCAAGGGACTGACACGTTCCTCGTTCGCCAACTACTACCAGTACATCCTCCTGCAACTGGAGTTTCCGGAGGTGGCGCGCGTCGCCGGGGAGGATTGGCGGGATCACTTCGCGCGTCTCCAGTCCGAGCGCGTTTCCGGCCGCGCCCACGGCCGCGAACTGACCTATAACGTCGCGCCCACGCTGGTCAACGCGGCCGACCATGGCGTGCCGCAGCGGCGAGAGCGTGTCTTCATCGTTGGATTTCGCGCCGACCTGGGCATCGAATGGAGCTTTCCAAAAGCTACCCACGGCCTGGATCGGCTGCTGCATGACCAATGGGTCAGCGGCGAATACTGGGATCGCCATGGCGTGCCGCCGCGTGACCGGCCGGCAATGCCCCTCGGCCATAGCGCCCGCGTGCGGGCACTGCGCGCATCCCTGTTTCCACCCGCCGAGCGTCCCTGGCGAACCGTGCGCGACGCGCTGGTCGGCCTGCCCGATCCGGAATCCGCCGAGGCGGCGAGACACAACAACCACCGCTACCAGCCTGGCGCGCGTCCCTATCCCGGCCATACCGGCAGCCCGCTCGACTTGCCCGCGAAAACGCTGAAGGCGGGCGATCATGGCGTTCCCGGCGGCGAGAACATGCTCCTGCGGCCGGATGGTTCCGTCCGTTATTTCACGATCCGCGAATCCGCCCGTCTGCAAACCTTCCCGGATGGCTATTTATTCCATGGTTCCTGGAGCGAAACCATGCGCCAGCTCGGCAATGCCGTGCCCGTCGCCCTCGGCCACCGGGTCGCCGCCGGCGTGGCGGAACGCCTGGTCAGCGCCGAATTGGCCAGCCTCGGCCAACGCCTGAGAAACCAGAAGGTGGCGGCATGAGCGACAACGTCATTCCCTTCAATCCGCTGGACAAACGCAATCTCGGCGCCAGCGTCGCCGAGGCTTTGCTCACGGGCGCGCCCAAGCCATTGGCAGACATCCCGTCGTTTCAGGGGGCTGGCGTCTACGCCCTTTATTACGTCGGCGATTTCCCGGCCTATCGTGATCTCGCGGAAACCAACAAGGGCGGGCGCTTTCAGACTCCCATCTATGTCGGCAAAGCCATCCCGGCGGGCGCTCGCAAAGGAGGGGGATTGGGCGAGATCCACAGCCGCGCTCTCTACAAACGCCTGAGCGAGCACGCCGAAAGCATCCGCGCGGTCGAAAACCTCGATATCCAGCATTTCCACTGCCGCTATCTGGTGGTGGACGATATCTGGATTCCACTGGGTGAATCCCTGCTCATCGCCCGCTTCGCGCCGGTATGGAACAGCCTGGTGGATGGCTTCGGCAATCATGACCCTGGCAAGGGCAGGCACCAGGGATTGCGGCCGCGTTGGGATGTGCTGCATCCGGGGCGGGAGTGGGCGATTAAATGCCGGGAGCGTGAGGAAACAGCGGATCTGATCGCGCGCGATGTAGAAGTCTATTTAAGGAGTTAGCCCTTTCCGCGTTCCCCTCCGCCACGCGGCGAAGCTGTTTCCAGGTTCAATAAAAGAACCCGCGCCATCACTGATCGGCGCGGGCTCCAGTTGGCCGCCTGGATGCGGCCGTCGCGGAGCTTCATTGCCCCACGATGACTCCCTGCATCGGCGCGATCAGGCCGACTAGTTCGTTTTTCTCTTTCTCGGGCACCTTGAAGGCGTCAAGGACGCTCACCAGGTTTTGCGCGACGGCGCCGAATTCGGCGTTCGTGATGTTCAGCCCCTTGTGCGCGGTTTTCATGTCCCGGCCGGTGTAGGTGCAGGGCCCGCCGGTGGCGGCGCAGAGTTGTTCTTTCAGCTTGGGCGCGCAGGCGCCGGAGAGGCGTCCGGCCAGGCGCGGGTCGGCTTTGGAAATCTTGATGGTTTCGTCCACCGCCGCGTTGATGGCGTCATGCCCACCCAGGCGCCAGTAGAGGCTGGCGTGTTCCAGGCTGAGCGGCTTCTGCGCGGCATAGAACATGGCGAGGTCGTCCATGTCCTGCTGGGTCAGGCCCGCCGAGAGGATGTTCATCACCGGGTGGAAGCGGCGTCCGGTTTTGAAGTCCATCAGGCTCTGACCGAGTCGTTGTGTGGATTGGCCCGCCATGCGCACGCTGGGATAGGTGACGTTGCCATCGACACCGTGGCAACCGCTACAGAACATGGACTTGGCCGAGCCGGCCTGGGCGGTGCCGGCGGCGGCGACCGTCGCGCTGGCCAACAGAATGCCGATGCCGACGAGCGCGGTAATCAGACGTGTGCGTTTCATGGTGATCTCCTTGTTACAAGCGCCACGACACCCTGTTCCGGGGTGCCACTGTTATTTCCGCTTTTTGTATAGGGTAATGCCGGTTTCAAACCGGTTACAGATGCGCGCGCCGGGGCAGGGAAAGCGGGCGCGGTGGTAACATCGCCGCCTTCAATTTCTTGGTTATTTCGAGGCGCGGAATCATGGCCGGTCATTCCAAATGGGCAAAGTATTTTTGATTATTGACAGGTTTTTTTGCTTGTGTCAACTTCTGTAAGTCATTGTTTATAATGTGTATTATTGGTGTTGACAAAAAAAGCTTTTCGCGGCTTGTTCAGCCTAAATCATGGTGTTTCAGCCTAGTTGTGTGTATTCAGTGTGTATTGTGTATTGATGGGGGTGGCTGTGCTGGCTCACATACTTGATGACTTGAAGGGTAGGTATGGGGAAAGGGTCTTGCTGTCACCACAAGACCTTGTGGAGGTTCTGGGGGTGAGTGTGGGGCAACAAGCAAACCTGAGAAGTCAGGGAAAATTTCCCATACCAACTAAAAAGATAGGTAATTTAATTAAGGTTTCAATTTATGACCTTGCTAAATATCTTTCTGGTTTGTGTGATGTTGAAGTAAAAAAAGAATATAAAGAGATAAAAAAGACACTAGATAAAGATATAAACAGAATTGAAAAGAAAAAGAAAAAAGGATTGTTAGAAACAAATTGGTGGTTGTTTAAGCAAGATGATATTTATAATGTGTTAAACAAATCAATGTTAGATGTTTTGTTGCCTGTGGCACCTGATAACAAGAGAATACTTATGGATATTTGACTGGCACCTTATAATTCTTGTGTTCATCAGTTATGTAAGCTTGTTTTAAGAGATTTCCTTAAGAGCATCCTCAAAAAATGAAGAGTGTTGATTTGTTTGCTGGTGCAGGTGGTTTGTCCTGTGGGTTGATGCAAGCAGGGTTTTCACCAATCTTAGCCAATGAGCTTGTTCCTCAGTATGGTGATACCTACCAACACAATCATCAGAACACTAACTTGGTGGTTGGAGATATTAGGGGGGTGTGTGAGCAAGATTTGAAAAGAATCCTTGGGGTTTCTGAGGGGGAAATTGATTTAGTGGCTGGAGGACCACCTTGCCAAGGATTCTCCATCAATGCACCTATCAGAAACCTAGATGACCAAAGGAACCATCTTTTCAAGGATTTCTTAAGGGTTGTTTCTTCCCTGCTTCCCAAAGCTGTTCTGATTGAGAATGTTCCAGGTATTGTTTCACTTGGCAAGGGAACAGTTGTTGAGCAAATCTATCAGGAACTAAGCACACTGGGTTATAAGGTAGAGCATAGAATTCTGTTTGCAGGACATTATGGTGTTCCTCAGATGAGGTTCAGAACAATCATAATTGGTGTTAGGAACTACAAGGGAAGCATTCAATTTCCAGAGCCTGAATACAATGCAAAAGCTGTTGCAAACTTTGCCAAGGCTCAAGAGTTGTGCTTGAAAGTTTCTCCCTTGTTCCATCAAAACATCAAGGAACCTAACACTGTTTGGGCTGCTTTATCTGATTTGCCTGAGATTGATAATGGGCAAACTGAGAGTCCATCTAAATATAAAACAAAAGCTCAAAGTGAATATCAGAAATACCTAAGGAAGGGATGCAAGGTCCTAACCCAACATTATTGTGCAAAAGTAGCCCATGTTAATCTTGAGAGGTTGAAATACATCCCACAAGGTGGAAGCTGGAGGGACATTCCCCATGAAATGCTTCCAAAGGGTTTACAAAGAGCAAGAAGAAGTGACCATACTAAAAGATATGGAAGGCTTCACCCTGATGCACTCTGTTCAACTGTATTAACCAAGTGTGACCCACATTGGGGAAGCTTCTTCCATCCAACACAAAACAGGGTGATTTCAGTCAGAGAGGCTGCAAGAATTCAATCTTTCCCTGATACATATCAGTTTAAAGGAAGCATAACCCAACAGTATGAGCAGATAGGGAATGCTGTTCCTCCACTGTTGGGCAAGGTTGTTGGGGATGTCATTAGAAATATGATAGGGGGTTGAAATGCTTAGCAGACCATCAAAAGACTTGGTTGAGGTTTTTGGATATGCACCTGATGATTTGAGTCAAGCAAGTAGGTCCCTTTGGAATCTAAATGCCTGCCCATTCATCAATGCTCAATGCACAAAAACAAACCATGATAGTTCCATAGTTTATGGGACTTGTAGTGTCACCACTCCCTATGGTGATTGTGTGATTTGCCCCAATAGATTGTATGAGAATAACTATGCAGTGTTAAAAACCATCTCCCATGAATGCTTTGGGAATGGCGTTCCTTTTCTGATGTATAACCAATTTATTCCACAAAGAACCAAGATGCCAACCTGTGTTGTTGCTTTGGGGCAAAATTCAGGTAGGGAGGTAAAGATTGGAACAAGACTCTCAATGGATTGGGTCTTGGCAAAAATTGAGAAAAACAAACTAATTGAATACATTGGGGTTGAAGTTCAGAGCATTGATATAACAGGCAACTACAGAGATGCATGGTATGCTTATAAGAATTTGAATGCCTCAACAAGAATAATCCCACCCTCTGCACATGGCTTGAATTGGGCAAATGTTCACAAGAGACTTATTCCTCAAATTATTAGGAAGGGGAATATTTATGCAAAATCTAAACTAGTGAAAAGAGGATTGTTTTTTGTTGTTCCTGACATTGTTTATAAAAAATTTGAAGAAATCATTGGTGCTGACATTCCTTTGATAGATGCAAAAGATGTCACCAATGAGGTTCTGACAATCCATACTTATGATTTATCCAAGCCTGTAGCTCATGGCAATCAGAGGGCTCTTGTAACTAACAGGACAATTCACTTTTCTTTAGATGAGTTCTCAGCAAGATTTATTTCAGGTCCCAACCTTCCAAGTGGCTTTGAATTAGATAGTGCAGTGAAAAGGGTTCTGGGTGTTTCATAAAGAGGCATATCAGTTGATAAATTAACTCAATTTGCAGTGCTGTAGTGATGGCTTGTTGCTATATAAGGGGCTTCAAGCCATTTTTTTTGGCTTGGGTATGGGTAAGTATAGGCAAGGTCAAGATATGGGCTTGTAGGGCTTTATAGGCTGTTCCTGGTGGGTTTGGCTGTTCTGGCTGGTGCTAGTGCCTGCTCTATCTGTTGCCTGTCTATAATGGTTTTTAGTGTGTTGTATGGGTCTTTTAGTTCTGGGTCATATGTTTTAATTAGTTCTTGTATTCTTTGGCTTGCATATCTAAAAGAATAATTGTCAATAGACAAAGCCCTTAATACAATGCTTTCTTTATCTTGTAGTCTAGGGCTTGCATAACTTAAAGTATCATTAAAGTTAGGTTTTGTTTGTTCTTCGCAGTCAAAAGCAAAGAAAATAATATCTTCATTGTCTTTAAGTCTTGGGCTGGCATTACTAAGCTGGTCATAGTTCATTGCTATTGCTTGTTTTACTATTGCTTCATTGTCTTGCATTTCATCACTACAAAAAGCAAGGGTGTTAGGGTGGAGCATTAAGCATATTCTCATTAAATCTTTATCTGCTTTAATGTTTTCCCCTAAATAAGAATGAAACCAATATTTGTTTTTTAGTAAATATTTGATTTCATTTATTTGCTCTTCTGTGTATTTCATAACTTGTTTAATATATTTTTATAATAACTTATTTGCTCTATATATGCTTTAAGTAAGTTGTTATTATAATCTTTGCTGTTTTTTACTTGTTGTTTTTCTTCTTCTGTTATTTGTTCTTCTAGTTCTTTTATCCTCTGTTCTAATTGTTCTTTATTCATTGACATTATCCTTTTAATTGTTATTGTTTGTTTGTTGTGTTCTACTATCATAACTTCCTTTATGTTAATTGAATTAAGCCCCATTTCTGGGGCTTTTTTTATTATTTATATACTTCACTTACTATTTTGTTAAAGCCATCTATTTGACCCTGTGAATATTTGTTATTTTCTTTTAAAGTGTAGCAATGTGTTCTTACGTTGTTTATAACTTTGTCAGCATCATAGCCTAATTCTTTATTCATTGCTAATTCTGCTTTGCATTCATTGTCAAACAATAACCAACCTTGACTTATATATTTATTTTGCATTTGTGCCATTTTATCAGCATCATTTAGTTTTGTTCTGTCAATTGATATGTGATAATCACTATTAAAAGCATAATACATTATTGACAATGAAAAACCAACGCCAGCAAGAATTATCAATGTTAGTTTAAATAGTCTTTCAATAAAATAACCATGTATTCTTGTATCTGCTATTATTCTTTCTTGTTCCATATTTACCATTACTTGTTCTTGTTCCATTTTATACCCCTTTTAATTGTTGTTTGTTTGTTTATTAGTTGTGTATTTCAATAACATTATAGTTAGTGTCTTCTTTTGTTTCTACCCATTTGCAATCAATAGTGCTGTTTGCTAAACACTCTTCAAATAATTGATTGCTTGCATTATTTATGAATGTCTTGTGTTTTGCATTGCTGTAATCTTTATTATTGCTAACTGCCATAATGTCTTTTACATCAAAAGCATTGTAAATAATTTGCTTTGAGTTTTCCCCACATTCACCAAACTTTAAATATTCAGTGTAAGCAAATACATTAAAAGACATTGTTGTTAATACTGCAAGAATAGTTGTTTTAATAAGTGTTTTCATAATTATTTTCCTTTTGTTTAATTATGATATAATAATATCAAATAAATATCAAAAAGCAAGTGTTTTATGTAAATAAATATAATTATAAATAAATATTTTTATGTCAATAGAAAAAGCCCTTATAAAAAGGGCTTCTTGTTCTGGTGTTAAAAGTGTCTTTTCAAGATTGGGGGTTGTTATTGTTTGTTATTATTACTTATCTCTCTTAAAACAGATATTGCACCCCTTACCTGTTTAGTGCTATAACCTGTTGCTAAATCATTAGGGTAAAGTTCTTTTAGTTTGTTCTTAACATCATTGCTTAAATTGTCTTTACTGCTATGGCACATTAAACATTCATAAGTAGTTTTTAAACCTTTGATGTATCTAAAATAACTATTGTTCTCATCTTGTATAATTTCCCACTTTTCAAGTTCTGCATTTTCATCTTTCTTTGCTAACTCTTCGAACTCTTTAAGTGCTTGCATTTCCCACAAGTCAGGCTGTCCCTTTGGGTTTCTGTTCTTTAAACTTACCCTTTTTACTTCCCAGCCTGTTTTATTGCTTATGTCCTGCATTGCCTTTGGTGCAATCTTGCTGCAAGTTTCTATCCCTCCAACCAAACCATTTGTTTTTATTTGCTCCATCAAAACATTTTTTAATTTTGCAGGGAGTGGTGCAACTACTGCTTTTGTTTCATTTAATAAATCTACTTCTGCATAAGCATTAAAAGACAACAAAGCCAATACTAATAATAATTTGTTTTTCATTCTGCAACTCCTTTTTGTGTGTTGTTTGTGTGTTTATAATATTCTTTACTCTTAAACTTCTTATTAAAGTCTTTTTCTATCTTTTCAATAATAGCCATTCTTATAAACTTAGATAAGTCTATCTCTTTCTGTTTTATGTAATCAATCTCTTGTGTTATGCCAGTTGTTGAAAAGCTTTTAAATATTGTTTTGTTTGCCATATTATTTCCCCTTTTTGTTTATATCAATAATATATCAAAATAATATCATATTAAATTATAAAGTCAATATGTTATACAATATATAATGCTTTAATTGTTTATATGGTGGGTTCCCTATGTTTCTTTGTTCTTGTCCCTTTGTGGGGACAAACAAATAAACCCCATTTAAAAACATAATAGGTATAAGGTTGTAATATATATAAAGAATAAAGTATTACTTAATCTAATAGTATTTACCTGATACCACCTAATTGCACTTTTTTAATAATTGTTAATAGTCCTCAATGATAAGCATGTATATGTTGCTATTTCCTGCTGTGTGGCTTTCTTCCCTTGTTTTACAAGTTCAAAGATTGCTTGCTCTATCTTCTGCTTTGTGTTGTTTGCTTTGGTCTGTGCTGTGTATAAAGCCCCTTGCTTTTGCCTTTCTTTAATCTCTGCTTGTTCTAGCTCTTCCCCTCCATATCTTTTTGCTTGTTCTTCAAAGTTCAGTATTCCCCTGTTTTTTCCATCAAGTTTGTTTTTGTTCTTCAAGCAATAATCACTTATAGATTTTGCTATAGTTCTTATCTCCTTGACTGGTAGCAATGGCATATGGTGGGTTTCATTGGCTCTTAAACACTCTTCAAATACTGCCTTTCTAAAATCTGTTGGCTCATACTTGAAAACCATAGAATAGGCTAGTTTCCTTGCTGTATCAAAGATATAGCAATTTCTGCCTGGTGCATTGATAATATGTTTTTGTTTCTGTTTTTGTCTGTTATCTACTATGCTTTTTAGGCTTGGGCTTAGTTCTACAAACTCTTTAAGTTCATATTTCTTGTTGTTTGTTTTTACATTCCATTTATTGCTTAATGGGTTTTTGCTAATAAACCCTTTGAATTGCTGGTCTGCATTTAGTATAATGTCTAATTCTTCTTTTACTCCATCAAATAGTATTTGTGGGGCTTTTCTGCTCATTGGTTGATAACTAACAGGGGTTTCTAGTTCATAAAATAAATGTGCCGTTCCTTTTGTTCTATCAATTGCCTGTATAGTTGGTTCTGGTGTGTTTGTTTCTCTCAATAAGTAATCACTCCAAGAATAATCAATATCTATTATTATGTAGGGTCTAAATAGTTCACTTATAGATATGTATTGCTTGTTTATTGCATAACTGTTTTTGTTTATGTATATACCTTGCTCTAAATTATTAGTGCAATAGTTATGCTTTGCTTGTGCTGTGTGTTGTTTAAATCTGGTTAAGACTTCATTCATAGATACAACCTTTATAATTATATTAAGGTTGTATTGACTTTGCTATTGTTTTATGTTTTAATGTTCTTGCCAAAGTTCATTAGTTAAGCATTATCTGTTATACAACCCAACCCCCTTAATTGGGGGTTTTTCTATTTATACTTAAATGCTTGTTAATTGTCAATTGATATTTACTTGATATGTCATTTATTTATTAAATCAGTTTGCTCTTTGTTGTAAATATATTTGTCTTTAAACTTTGATATTCTGTTAAGTATCTGGTCTATTGCTTTCTTGTTTTCTTCTCTAATAACTTCTAAATACTCTTTTTCTAGCCTGTCCTCTTCTTCTTTTTTCTTCTTCATTCTCAACCTCCAGAAATACCAGACCATTAGCCAATATCTATAAGTCTTTATTCTTTCATCATATTCTTGTTTTTCTATTGCTTGTAGTATTTTCTTTTTTCTCTTTGCTAGTTTAATTGCTTTTGTGTGTTCTAACTTCAAGTAAATAACTCTATCTATCACATTATCATTTATATTGTTCTTCTGTGATAGTTGATATATTGTTTCTTGTGTTAATGTTTCATAGTTATTGAATATATAACTTATTGTTGTTTCTCTGGGTGTCATAGTCCTAATCTCCTTTGTTGTTTTTGTTGTTGTGGATCTTGCTCTTTTAGTCTTTGTTTCTTGGCTTTAAGGCTTTCATAAAGCTTTTGTTCTTGTGTTAATGGCTTTTGTTGTTGTCTATCATCAATGCCATCATTGTTTTTATCATTCTCTTTAATCTCTTTTGCTTTATTCAGTTTGTCAATCTGCGTGTTATCTAGTCTTCTTAAATTGGCAAGTGAACTTACATTAAATGTTGTATCTTGGTTTTCTTGTGTTGGTTTAGGTTGTTCCTTTAATTTGTTGATTGCATTACTGTTTATGCTGTTTTGCCTTTTATGTTCTTTATATATTGCTTGACATTCTGCATTATTTAAAGTTGTAAATTTTTCTTGTTTTCTTTCTGCATTGGTTATAAATTGGTTTAGTTTGTCTTCTTCAATATATAAACTTGTTTTTGTTTTATGTCTTGAAAAGTCAACATAACTTTGATTGCTTGTTGTTTTGCCAGAAGAATAAATAAAGGTTTCATCTACTGTTAAGCCTTGGCTTTTATATGTTGTAATGCAATAAGAATGATTGAATTTATTAAACTGCTTTGCATTGATTGTTACTGTTCTTTTGTCTTCTAGTTCAATAGTTATCTTGTCTTGTTCTATTCTCTTGATTGTTCCCATTGTTCCATTGTCAACATTGTTTCCTTTTGTTTTGCTTTTATATTTTCCTGTAAATACTATTTTGTCTTCTTTGCAAAAATACCTTGTTTGTGCTTTCTTTGATGTTGCAGAAGTTAAGACATTAAATGCTTTTTGATTATCTGCATTAAGCGCCTTTGTTTGAATTAGTTTTGTTCTTATTATGTCATTAAGTGTGTTTGTGTCTTTGTTCTCATATGCTAAAACAATCTTAGATGTTGATTGTGAATTAAAATAATCATCTACTAATTTAGTCAAAACATCATCTGTTTTGCTTGCTGTGTGTAGGCTGTTTTCTTTCTTTAATAGTTCTATTGCTTGGGTTGGGTTGCTGTCCCTAAAACTCTCTGCAATGGCTCTTTGTGTCTCTGTCTTCTGTCTCATGTTCTCCCAAAGCCTAGCCTGTTGCTCCTTGGGGATTTCTTCTTGTAGGGTTGCAAAGGTGTTGCCATAGCCAACACTTGCAAGCTGTTTGCTGTCTCCTACTGCAA
This sequence comes from Gallionellaceae bacterium, assembly GCA_028714875.1. Classification (GTDB taxonomy): domain Bacteria; phylum Pseudomonadota; class Gammaproteobacteria; order Burkholderiales; family Thiobacillaceae; genus PFJX01. Next base: position 103,077 of record JAQTLN010000012.1, on the reverse strand, counting down.
CAATGGTTGCATTGTTTTTGAGGGCATATTGCAAGAGTTTGTTGTAGTGCTCTGCTCCTACCATTCCAGCCTCATCTAAAACCAAGAGAAGGGGCTTATCTGTGGCTATGGGCTTACTGAAAAACTCTGCCAGGTTCCTAGTGGTTTCTATCTCTGCCTCTTTCAAACTGTTTGAGGTCTTGCCCTGTGTGGCTAAACCTACAACCTCATAGCCTTGGGCTTTGTAATAGTCTGCTGAAAACTTTATGACTGTTGAGGTTTTGCCTGTTCCTGCATCTCCTGTAATTATGTTTAGTCTGTTTCCTTTGGTGATTGTGTCTATTGCTGAAAGTTGCCCCTCATTTAAAATCATTTTCTTTTCTGTAAAGCCTTTTAATATCTCTTCTTTAAGTTCTTTGTTTTCTTCTTGTGGTTTCTGTTGTGTTAGTTCTTTTGCTTTCTCTATTGCTTGATACTCATTTATAACAACTTCTTTTGTTGTGTATGTTTTGTTTTCATTATTTATTAAGATTGGTTTTGATTGCTTGTTTATCTCTTTTGTTATTTCTTTTTCTAAATAATCACTTGAAAAAGATTGTATATGCTCTCTTGTTTTATTTAGTATTTTTATTTTAAGTTGTTGCTCTGTGAAATAACCATTTGTTTTTGTCAAGTCTGTTATTATTTCTTTTGCTGCTTTAGTGCTGTCAAAGTGTTTAAACTCTTTGATGTTGTTTTTCTCTATTGTGTCTGCATAATTTATATTGTGCTCTTGCAATTTTTCATTTTGCAATTGCATTAGTTCATTATATGAAAGTTCTTTTTTGCTTTCTTGTGTTCCTCTTCTTGTCTTTTCTAAATATTCTGCTTTCTCAAACTTATCAAAGTCTTTTAATAATTGTTCTTCACTAGAATATTTCTTATCTGTTTGCTCTTTGAATTTCTCCAATATTTCCTTTCTTCTATCACTGAATAATAATTCTTGCTCTTCTGTTATTCCTTTTATTTTAAAAGAATAATCATTGTCTTCTGGGACTTCTGTTTGTATATTAAGTTCTTTGTTTAATGCTTCTGCTAGTTTTGTGTTGTAAAGTGCTGTTAGATATTTTGCACTAGAAAATAATTTCTGTGTATCAAGTGCAAGTGTTTTTGTTTCATCTTTATAGTTAAAGTCTGCATAATTAAACAAGATTAGATGTTTGTGTTTATGTGGGTCTTGGTTTCTGTTTTCATAGTGTTGAAATTGTGCCATTGCTATTTCTGTTTTGTCTTCATCAAAACCTTTTTGATATTCTGTTTTTTGGCAAGATGGCTTTACAAGTTTTGCAATTTCTTTTGTTATTATTTCATTTAATATCTTTTGTTCTATTTCATCAAGTTTGTTTTTTGTTTCTGGTGGAGACATAGCATAAAGCATTGAATAACTTTTAGGGTGGCTCAATACTATGTCAATGCCTGCCTTGTGATTTGCTCCATTAGTTCCTGTTTGTTTTTTTGTTATGTGTTCTTTTTCTTCTTTGTCTTTCTGTTTCTTTCCTCTATCTTCTTCTTTGAAGTCTGGGTTTTCTCCATTGTATAATTTTGTGAATAGTTCTTTTGAATATTCTTTATCTTTTATTGTTTTATGTGTTCCTAAAAACTTTGCTTTAATATTGTCTGGGTTAGATAAATAACTTTCATAAGCATTATCTAAGTTCAAAAACTCTTCACTCTTTACATAATATTCTTGCTCTCCTATTCCACCCATTATAAACATATTATTCCTTATTATTATTTTGATTAAATAATAACTTATTTAATGGAATTGTAAAGCATTTATTTACTTGCAAAGCAAGGAAGTAGGGTGCTTTTGCTTTATGTTTTAAAATGCTTTAAAACTATTCTTGTTTTTGGCTGTTGCTGTTCTTGCTTTTTATGTTGCTTGCTGTTGTCTTTGTCTTGTGTTTTTTGTTTTATTTGTTATCATTTTAACATAACTATTATAAAGGGGTTGTTATGAAAAAAGAAAAGAGTGTATATAGTAAAGAGTATTTTGATTTGTTTAATAGTAGTATTGTTAAAACTGACAATGAGAAAATAAAAGAGAAGTTACAAGAAATAAAACCTACAATATTGCATTTTAAAAACAATCATAATTTCAGTCTAAACAAGATATGTGAGGTTATGAAAAGCAAGGTTATTGAAGACTGCAATATAAAAGTAGATGTTAAAAAAGCAACATTCTATAAAATACTTGTTGATGTTCTGGGCGATAATGTAAAACAAAATAAAGTGGTTGTTGTTCCTGCTGTAAGTAATAATGCAATTGAAAACACAAAAGAAGATGCAAAAGAAGATAAAGAAAAACTAACACTTGATAAGCTATATTCTATTGATGTTGATTTTAAAGGTGTTTATTATTCATTCAGCAATGCAAAGACTTTGAATAATGTTTTGGTTCAAATGTTTAAGATGAAATTAAATAAACTAAACATAAATGAAGAGGAGTTAAACAACATTGAAGAAATAAAAATACAATTAGAGAGAATAAAAGCCTTTCAAAACCAAGTTAGTTAAAACCATAAACACATAAAAAAGCCCCATTGCTGGGGCTTTTTTTATTGACTTTAAATAATGCTTGTGCTTATGTTTGCTTTCTGGTAATATTCTGTTCTGTGAGGAAACCACTTTATAAACAAACCAAAGAGGTGTTAAAACTAACTAACTTTAAAGGCGTATATATGAAGAATAACAATGATGTAACAATAGGTGTTAACAAGGAATACAAAAAATACTTTAATTACTTTTATAAGGCATACTCTGAAAAACTTGAAGTAAGCAATGTTCTAAATAGGTGTGGTTTAAACATCAAAGAATATAATGTTTTTTACTTGGACTTTGCTAATTACTTGGCTGTTGTTGTAAACAAGGGCAATGGTTTTTATGTGGAAGATATTAAAAACTTTGGGGGAGTGTGAAAATGGAAGGTTTGAAGAGACTGGAAGATAGAGTAAAGGCAATGAAAGCAATAAGAGCCGAAGCAAGAAGAGAGGCTAGGATTGCTGAAAAATCAATAGGAAGAAAATTCAGCGAGATTGAAAAACTAAATTTTATTAGTGGCTGGGTTTTTAATAAAACAGTAAAAGATAAATCTAAGATAATTGATTATTCCAAATACTACAAATAATAAACCTTTACCTGAAATAAAAAAGCCCCATTACTGGGGCTTCTTTCATTCTTGAAAAAGCAAGCTGCTAGGGCAAGCCTGCTTTACTTCTTTATGAGTTTGTAAAGCTTTTTGAAGCCCTTACTTTCTGCTCTTCTGTGTTTGCTTGTTGGGCTGTAATCCTGTTGTCAATAATTACACCTGCAAGATTGCCTCCTTTTTTCAGAAACTCAATTACAAAAAATGGGGTTTTGCCAATGCTTGGTTTCCAAAACTTCCCATCAATTTCATAATGTGCATCATCTTTTGTCATTACTGTTTTGGCTGTGCCTTGGGCTGGAATAATGCCAGCTTGTGACAAGTCATAATTGTTAATGTGATAATCAACAATAGTTTTTTTGATGATTTCCAAGCCTTCATTCTTCTTGTCTTGAATTGTTTGATTTGCTCTTTGTTGTGCTTGCTTTGCAAGTTCAAGGAGTTCTTCAACTGACATTTTATCAAGGTTAAGAGTTGCCATTTTGTTTGCCCTTTCAAGACGTTTAAGATAACAAGCCTTTTTGCTTGTAAGTAGACAATAGACTAGGTTTGTTTAGTGTGTCAACTACTTTTTTATAAAAGAATATCTATTTATCTGCTGTTGCAACCATGCTAATTATTCTTGCTTTGTCCATCTTATCAATCTTTGCTTGTGTGCTCTCATGTCTTAAATTAGCATATGTTGCCAACATCTGCAAAGTCTTATGTCCTGTTATGGATGCAATTTCCATATCTGTTAATGTTGTTTTTTCATATAGCCTACTAACTCCCTCATGTCTTAAATCATGGTATCTTCTATCTTCAATGCCAGCCCAGCCACAAGCAATATGAAACTGTCTTGATAGGTGATGTTCATTAAGATGATAGAAAGAAAAAACCCTGTCATTAGCTTTGTGTGGGTAGTGCTTTTTAATCCACTTCAAAATCTTTAAAGCACATATAGAAAGTGGTATGGTTCTTTCTGCCTTTGATTTTGTTGTATGCCATTCAAACTTTACAGTTCTTTTTTCTAGGCTAACATTCTTCCACTGAAGTTTAAGCATTTCTCCAATTCTGCTTGCTGTCTCAATTGAAAACAATACTGACAATTTAAATTCAATCTTTTTTACTTTTGCTTTTTTATTTACTGCTCTAAAAAGTTTTGCAATATCTTCCCTTTGAAATCTTTGTTCTCTTTTGTTTGAAGTTGTGGGGCATTTGGCAAGCAAAAAAATGCTTTGGTTGTAATCATTCATTAAACTATGATGTTCCATTGCATTTCTTAAAGCCACAAAATAATGATATACAGTAGCAGGGGAATTAAACAATAATCTTGCATTTATCCATTTTTGCAAGATTGAGGCTGTTAAAGAAAGCACAGTAAAGCCCTGAAACTCTCTTTTTAAAAAGTCTAGTCTTTGAAAGTGTTTTTTTGTTTCTAGCTTTCTGTTTTGGCTTGGGTTTTCAATATACCACTCTATAACTTGTGGAATAGTCCATTTGGTTTTTTCTCTTGGGTTTGGGTTTTCATTCTTTAATATGCTTGCTTCTTGTAAAATTGCATAGTCTCTTGCTTCACTCTCTTTTTTAAATGATTTGCTTATGGGTGGGTATCCCTTTCTTCTTATTTGCACTATGTAAGATGTTGTTCCATCTTGATTTGTTCTTGCTTTGATGGTTGCCATTCTGCTTTGACCTCTTGGGCTGGTATGATTGGGGATTGTAAGGGGTTATGTGTATTCAGTGTGTATCTAGTGTATTTATGAATAGTCAAAACCTCATAAGGCATTGATAGTTAAAGGAAAAGGTGCAACTGTGGCAGGACATTCCAAATGGGCAAACATCCAGCACCGCAAAGGGCGTCAGGACGCCAAGCGGGGCAAGGTATTCACCAAGCTGATCAAGGAGATCACGGTCGCCGCGCGTATGGGCGGCGGCGATCCCAGCTTCAACCCGCGTCTGCGCCTGGCGATCGAAAAGGCCAAGGCGGAGTCGATGCCCAAGGACAACATCGAGAACGCCACCAAGCGCGGCACCGGTGAACTGGAGGGGGTGAACTACGAGGAAATCCGCTATGAGGGCTACGGCCCCGGCGGCGCGGCGGTGATCGTCGATTGCCTGACCGACAACCGGGTGCGCACCGTGGCGGATGTGCGCCACGCCCTCAACAAGTGCGGCGGCAACCTGGGCACCGATGGTTCCGTGGTATTCCAGTTCAAGTATTGCGGCCAGATCATCCTGGCGCCCGGCGCCGATGAGGACAAGGTGATGGAAGTCGCCCTGGAAGCCGGCGCCGAAGACGTGGTGAGCAACGAGGATGGTTCCATCGAGGTCATCACCGCGCCCACCAACGACCTGGCCACGGTGAAGGAAGCTCTGGACGCCGCCGGTTGCACCACGGTGATGGCCGAACTGGCGATGAAGGCATTGAACGAAACCGAGGTCACCGGCGACGACGTGCTCAAGTTCCAGAAGATGCTGGACATGCTGGACGATCTGGACGACGTGCAGGAAGTGTTTACCTCGGCGATTCTGCCGGACGATTGAATGTGGTCAGTTGTAGGTCAGGTTGCGGCTTCATCGCTACCTGACGCTCCAGGGCGTCAGGTAGCCTCCGGCAACCTGATCTACGCGGGCGAAACCTGACTCATGCGCCTCCTCGGACTCGATCCCGGCCTCCGCGTCACCGGCTATGGCGTCATCGACAAGGTCGGCCAGACGCTGACGTATGTAGCGAGCGGCGTGATTCGCACCGAAACCGGGGAACTGCCGGGGCGGATCAAGATCATTTTCGAGGGGGTGATGGAAGTGCTGGAGCAGTTCCGCCCCGAGGTCGCCGCTATCGAAAAGGTGTTCGTCAACGTCAATCCGCAATCCACCTTGTTGCTTGGGCAGGCGCGTGGGGCGGCGATCGCGGCGCTGACTTCGGCGGGGCAACCGGTGTTCGAGTACACCGCGTTGCAGGTGAAACAGGCGGTAGTGGGCAATGGCCACGCCGAAAAACAGCAGGTGATGAATATGGTCAAACGACTTCTCAACCTCCCCGCCGAGCCGCGTTCGGATTCCGCCGATGCGCTGGCCTGCGCGATCTGCCATGCCCACGGTGGCATGGGCCTGGGTGGCTTAATGACAGTCGCGCGGCGGCGCCGCGCCGGGAGAATGCTGTGAGCAAAGTTGCCGCCGCGCCGCTGGAGCCGACACCCGAAGCCCTCGCCAATCCGGTCAAACGCTATCTGCTGGCGACGCGTCCGGCGTTTCTCACCATCGCGCTGGCCGGCTGTCTGCTCGGTTTCGCGACCGCCCTGGAGACGGCGTTCTCCTGGCCGCTCGCCCTGCTGACGCTGTTCCTGGCGGTGGCGGCCCAGGCCGGCGTGAACGTGTTCAACGATTACTACGATCACCTGAACGGCACCGACGAGGCCAATGTGGACCGCTTGTTTCCCTTTACCGGTGGTTCTCGCTTCATTCAGAACGGGGTGATGTCGCCCCGGCAGACGCTGCTCTACGGCCTGGTGCTGTTCGCCGGGGTGATTGCCGGTGGTCTCTGGTTGATCGAGACGCGCGGCACCGGGTTGTTCTGGATCGGGCTAGCCGGTCTGTTGATCGGTTGGGCCTACTCGGCGCCGCCACTCAAGCTGAACAGTCGCGGCTTGGGTGAGGCGTGTGTGGCGGTGGGTTTTCTGCTCATCGTCGCTGGCGCGGATTTCGTACAGCGCGGCGCCGTGTCGCCAGCTCCCTGGCTGATCGGCCTGCCGTATGCGCTGCTGGTGACCAACATCCTTTATATCAACCAGTTCCCCGATCGCGCCGCCGACATCCAGGCGGGCAAGCTGCACTGGGTGGCGCGCCTGGAGCCGACCGTGGCGGCGCGCGGTTACTGGCTGATTCTCGCCGCCGCCGTGGCGGCGCTGGTCTGGCTGGTGGCGAGTGGTTGGCTGCCGGCGCTGGCGTTGGTTTCCTTGCTGGCGGTGTTGCCCGCGCTCAAGGCCGGGCGGGAACTGTCCATTCATGCGGCCGAGCCGGCGAAACTGGCGCCCGCGCTGCAACTGACCATCGTCGCCGCTCACTTGCAGCCGGTGTTGCTGGGGTTGGTGCTGGCGTTGGGGTAACTGTAGCGCCGGCATCCTTGCCGGCGTTTTCGTAAAGACGCCGGCAAGGATGCCGGCGCTACAAGGGCTGAGATGATTGGACGCTTGACCGGAACGTTGCTGGAAAAACAGCCGCCGCAAATCGTGGTGGATGTGGCCGGCGTCGGTTACGAAGTGGATGTGCCGATGAGCAGCTTCTACAACCTGCCGGCGATCGGCGAGAAAGTCGTCCTGGTCACCCATTTCGTGGTGCGCGAGGACGCGCAGCAACTGTTTGGTTTTCTCACCCAGAAGGAGCGGGTGGCGTTTCGCGAGCTCATTCGTATTTCCGGGGTGGGGCCGAAACTGGCCTTGTCGGTGCTCTCGGGCTTGAGCGTGGACGACCTGGCGAGCAGCATCGTCTTGCAAGATGCCGGCCGCCTGACCAAGGTGCCGGGCATCGGCAAGAAAACCGCCGAGCGCTTGTTGCTGGAACTCAAGGGCAAGCTGGCCGACGCGCTGCCGCAAACGGGCGCCGGGCTCGCCGTGGCAACCGTGGCCAACGATGCCTTGAACGCGCTACTGGCCCTGGGCTACTCGGACAAGGAGGCTTTGCCGGCCTTGAAGCAACTGCCGGAAGGCTTGAGCCTGGAAGAGTCCATCCGTCAATCCTTGAAGCTGTTGGCCAGGAAGTGATCGGTGTGCATCAGCAGGCGACCGATGCGCGTATCGGCCAGCAGCAGCCCCAGCCCGACACCCAGCGCATTGGCGAGCGCGTCCCAGGTTTCCACGATGTGGTAAGGCGTGAGCTGCTGTAATGCTTCGTCGAAAATGGCCAGGGCAAGAAATAGCGTCAGCAGAGCGCGGCGCTCGAACGGCGCGCGATAGAGCATGAAGAACCACCAGGCCGGCCCGGCGTGGGCGGCGAGGTGAAAAAGCTTGTCTTCCAGAGGAAACGTGGAACGGATGGGAATCAGGATGAAGCAACTGGCAATCAATAGCTGGATGGAAAGCAGCCCCAGTCCCAGCCATAACCAATGCAGCCGCAAGGCTGTGGGGGCGGGGTTCACGCTGGTGGAATTGGTGGTTGTCATCGTCATCATGGCGATTCTGGCGATGGTGGCGGTGCCGCGCTACATGGATATGCAGAAGGAAGCCCGCGCAGCCAAGATCGAGGCCCTTTATGGCGACATCCAGACGGCCAGCAAGATGGCGCACGCGGCGGTCATGGTGCGGGGCAATGTCGCGTCCATCGCCATGGAAGGCGCCACGGTCAGCTTGGTCAACGGCTACCCGGCGGCCAGCGCGGCGGGCATCATCGCCGCCGCCAACCTGGATGAAACGAAGGATGGCATCACCATCAGCCATGTCGCCGGCGCGCCGCCTTACACGCAAATCACGATTCCGGGATCGGCGGTGACGAATCTGAGCGGCGCCACGCTCACTTGCCATGTGACGTATAACGAGGCCGCCAGCGGCGACGCGCCGGCCATCACCAAGGACAATTCCAGTTGCTGACTTTTCACCTGATTTGCACCGGGGATTCAACTCGCCATGCTCGAACCTGACCGTCTCGTTCCGGATCGCGTGATAACCGCCGCCCCCGCTTCACGCGATGAGGAGGTGTTCGAGCGGGCGCTGCGGCCGCAACGTCTGTCCGAATATGTCGGCCAGGCGCGGGCGCGCGAGCAACTGGAAATCTTCATTACGGCGGCGAAGAACCGCAAGGAAGCGCTTGATCATGTGCTCCTGTTCGGCCCGCCCGGCCTCGGCAAGACTACGCTGGCGCACATCGTGGCGCGGGAAATGGGGGTCAACCTGCGCATGACTTCCGGGCCGGTGCTGGAGCGCGCGGGCGATCTGGCCGCGTTGCTCACCAATCTGGAACCGCACGACGTTCTGTTCATCGATGAAATTCATCGCCTCAGCCCGGTGGTGGAGGAAATCCTCTACCCGGCACTGGAGGATTTTCAGCTCGACATCATGATCGGCGAGGGGCCTGCCGCGCGTTCGGTGAAGCTGGATCTGCCGGCGTTCACCCTGATTGGCGCCACCACCCGCGCCGGTATGTTGACCAATCCGCTGCGTGACCGTTTCGGCATCGTCGCCCGCCTGGAGTTCTACACGCCGGAGGAACTCGCTTTCATCGTCAGCCGTTCGGCGCGCCTGCTCGGTGTGCGGACCTCGGAGGAGGGCGCTTTCGAGATCGCCCGCCGTTCGCGCGGCACGCCGCGCATCGCCAACCGTTTGTTGCGCCGCGTGCGCGACTACGCCGAGGTGAAGGCGAACGGCGAGGTGGATACCGCGGTGGCGGATGCCGCCCTGAGGATGCTGGAAGTGGATAGCGTCGGACTCGACGTGATGGACCGCAAACTGCTTTCCGCCATGCTGGAAAAGTTTTCCGGCGGCCCGGTCGGCCTGGAAAACCTGGCGGCGGCCATAGGCGAGGCGGCGGACACCATCGAGGATGTGCTGGAACCGTATCTCATCCAGCAAGGTTTCCTCGCCCGCACCCCGCGTGGCCGCGTGGCGCAGCCCCTGGCCTGGCGGCATTTCGGCCTGATCCAGCCGGGCGGCGAAGCGGGGCTGCTTTTGTAGGATGTGGTGAGCGCGGCGAACCGCATCACTCACGGCCGCCCCGCGTGGTGCGGTTCGTGCCTCACCACACCCTACGACCTGTAGCGCCGGCTTCCCAGCTGGCGTTTTGAAAAAAGCCGGCTAGAAGTCGGCGCTACGGTGGGTATCCCGCCAACCCGGTTGGTCGTGTCCTGCCGCCGGAACCGCTAGATTGTTTTTCACGAGGCTTGAGCGAGAGCGATGAAAGATTCCCCCATCTTTGACTGGCCGGTTCGCGTGTATTGGGAAGATACCGACGCGGGAGGCGTGGTGTATTACGCCAACTATCTGAAATTCCTGGAACGCGCGCGCACCGAATGGCTGTCCGCCCTGGGCCTGGAACAGGACCATCTGGCGCGCGACGCCGGGGTGCTGTTCGTGGTGCGGCGGGTGGAGGCGGACTATCTGCGACCCGCGCGTTTCAATGATCGTTTGCTGATACGTAGCCATCTGAGTGAACTTGGGCGCGCCAGTCTGGTCATGGCACAGGAAGTTCTACGCGGCAGTGAGCGCCTGCTCACCGCGCGGGTTCAGGTGGCTTGCGTCGAGCCATCCGGATTCCGCCCGGCTAGAATCCCCGGCTTCGTCACCGAAAAAATACAGCCCTGATGGAACTCGCTCTCTCGCACGATATGAACCTGATCACCCTCGTCGCCCAGGCCAGTTGGGTGGTGAAGGCGGTGATGCTGCTGTTGCTGTTCGCCTCGGTGATGTCCTGGTGGCTGATCTTCGAGAAGCTGTTCACCCTGCGCCGCGAACGGCGGGATGCGGAGTCTTTCGAGAAGGAATTCTGGGGGGGCGGCCACAAGAATGTGCTCGATCGGGTCGACGAGGAGGGGCGCCGCAGCAGTCTGGAGGAAGTGTTTCGCGCCGGCATGCGCGAGTTCCGCGCCAAGCGCGAGCGCGCCGTCGATTCCCAGGTGGTGGTGGAAAGCGCGCGTCGCGCAATGCGCGCCGCCTACCAGCGCGAGATGGATCAGGTGGAGTCGTATCTGCCCTTCCTGGCCACGGTGGGATCGGTCTCGCCCTATGTCGGTCTGCTGGGTACCGTGTGGGGCATCATGAATGCCTTCATGGGTCTGTCCAACGTGGCGCAGACCACGCTGGCGCAGGTGGCGCCGGGCATCGCCGAGGCGCTGATCGCCACCGCCATCGGCCTGTTCGCGGCGATTCCCGCCGTGATCGCCTACAACCGCTTCACCCATGACATCGATCGTCTGGCCAACCGCTACGACATCTTCATGGAAGAGTTCTCCAACATCCTGCAACAGGAAGTCGGTCGATGAGGAGGCAAGGATGATCCCGCGCCGCACTCGCAAGGCGGTCAACCAGATCAACGTCGTGCCTTATATCGATGTGATGCTGGTGCTGTTGGTGATCTTCATGGTCACCGCGCCCTTCATCAATCCGACCCAGGTGGAGTTGCCCAGCATGGGCAAGAGCGCGGCCGCGCCCAGCGCGCCGCTGGAAGTGATGCTGCGCGAGGATGGTTCGCTGCTGCTGCGTGATCGCGGCGCGAACGAAGAAGGACAGCCGCTGGCGCTGACGGCGCTGGCGGATGCCGTGCGCGCCCGGCAACAGGCCCATCCTGGCCAGGCGGTGGTGATTTCCGCCGACAAGGGGGTGCGCTACGAGAAGGTGATGCAGGTGATGGATACCCTGCAAACCCTGGGCGTGGCCCGCGTCGGCCTGCTGGTGAAGCCGGCACAGCCATGAACGTGGCATGACCCGGGCCGGCCCTTTCCAGCATCTTTCCTCCGGCGGCATGTCGCTGCTGGTGCATGGGGCATTCGTCGGTTTTCTTTTGCTGGGTGTTTCCTGGCGCAGCCTGCCGCATCTGCCGGTGGAAGCGGAGTTGTGGAGCGCTTTGCCGGAACCTCCCGCCGCGCTGATGCCGGAGCCGCCCCCCGAACCGCTGTCTGAGCCTTTGCCTCCCGCGGAGGTGCCCAAGATCGAGGCACCGAAGCCCGAGGTACCGAAGCCCGAGGTGGCCAAACCCGATATCGCGCTGGAACGCGCCGAGAAGAAGCGGCTCGCGAAGGAGGCGCGCGAGCAGGAGGAGTTGCAACGCCAGGAAGCGGCCCGGGAGGCGGAGGCGCGGCGCCAGACCGAGGAAAAGGCGCGCGCGGAGAAGGAGCGGGTGGCGCGCGCGGAAAAACTGCTGCGCGAGAACCTGCAACGCGATCAGGCGCGCCGGGAAATGGAACAGGAGTTGGCGCGACAGGCACAAGAGGAACTGGCCGCCGAAGAAACCCAGATGCGGGGCGCGCTGCAACGGCGGCAGGCGAAAAGCAGTCGGCAAGCGCAACTGGTGGGCGAATTCCAGGATCGGATACGCAGCAAGATACTGGGTTACCTGCGGCTGCCGCAGCACCTCAGCGGCAATCCGGAGGTGATTTTCAAGGTGGAGCTGCTGCCCAATGGCGAAGTCCTGCGGGTGACCCTGGTGCGCAGTAGCGGGCAGCCGGCCTACGACCAGGAAATGGAACGCGCCATCCTCAAGGCTTCGCCGCTGCCCTTACCCAATGAGCGCGATGTCGCCGCGGTGTTTCGCGACGATCTGATCCTCAAGTTTCGGCCACATGACTGATACGACCGAAAGGCGGCTGATTTTTTGCTGATAACATTGGCAACATTACATTCGGTACCCCTCATGCTTCCGCGCCTCTCCTTTTTTCTGCTGTTTTGTCTCCTCGCGCTTCCGGCCAAGGCCGCGATGACCATCGAAATCGTCGGTGGCGCCGCCAATCGGATACCCATCGCGATTCTGCCGTTCTCGATTCCCGTCGCGCCTGGAATGCCGCCCGGCTTGCAGAATCCGACCGAGGTGGTGAGCGGTGATCTCGGCCGCAGTGGCTACTTCCGGATGCTGGATGTCGGCGACGTGACCACCCCGCCGGCTGAACCGCAGGCCTTGCAACTTCCCGCATGGAAAAGCCGGGGGGCTGACGCCGTGGTGATTGGCCAGATTCGTCCGCTGAGCAATGACCGCATCGAAGTCCGTTTCTGGTTGTTCGATGCCGTGCGCCAGACCCAGTTGGCCGCTCTGGCCTATACCACCACGCCGGAAGGCCTGCGTGCAGTGGCGCACCGGATCGCCGATGCCGTGCATCAGGCTTTGCTGGGTGAGCCGGGCGCTTATGGCGGGCGCATCGCCTACATCCTCAAGCGTGGTGGCCGTTATGAACTCCAGGTGGCGGACGCCGACAGCCAGAACGCGGTGACCGTGACCGCTTCCCCGGAACCGCTGATTTCCCCGGCCTGGTCGCCCGACGGCCGGCGTCTGGCCTATGTCTCGTTCGAGGACAAGAAGCCGGTGGTTTATGTGCAGAATCTGGCCGACGGCCGTCGCCACGCGGTGGCGAAATTTCGCGGCTCCAACTCGGCGCCGGCCTGGTCCCCGGATGGTCGCCGTCTGGCGGTCACGCTTTCCAAGGACGAGACTTCGCAGATATATCTGCTCGATCTGCTCACCGGCGAGGCCAGTCGCTTCACGCGTGGCGGCGCTCTGGATACCGAGGCGGTATTCAGTCCCGACGGCCAGTGGCTGTATTTCACTTCCGACCGCGGCGGGTCGCCGCAGATTTATCGCGCTTCGCTGGCGACTGGAGAGGCGACCCGGGTGACTTTCGAGGGAGGCTACAATGTGTCGCCCGCGCTGTCGCCGAATGGCCGCACCCTGGCTTTCGTGCATCGCCGCGATGGCCGTTTCCACGTCGCGGTGATGGATCTGAACAGTCGCCAGATGCAGGTGCTTACCGAGACTGTGTACGACGAATCCCCCAGCTTCGCGGCCAATGGCCGCCTGCTGCTTTATGCCACCCTGGTCAATGATCGCGGTGTCCTCGCCACGGTCAGCGTGGATGGCAAGGTCAAACAGCGTCTGTCGCAAAGCGGCGATCTGCGCGAGCCGGCCTGGGGGCCCTGATATCGTTTCCCGGATTGCGATCCCAGAGATCACTCAACATCACGCAAGGAGTTCCAATGAAACAACTCGCTTTTTCCGCCCTTCTCCTGGCCGCGTTATTGGCCGGTTGTTCCGGTAATCCTTCCAAAGAAGCCGCCATCGAGGATCGCGGCATCAAGTCCGCGGAGGCCGAGTTGGCGGGAGGCGCGAAAATTGTCGAGGCTACCCGGGTCGAGACGCAGGGTGCGACGAGAGCCGTGCCTGTTTCCGAAGCCGCGAACAAGTCCGGCGCGGGTGTCAATACTTCGGGCGCCGCGACCCAACCTATTTCGAGCAAGACCACGGAATCCGTGCAAACACGTGGCGCGATGACACCTGGTAGCGAAGTCAAACCCCTGGCTGACGGCAAGTCCGCCACTGACGCCAAGAGCGGTGGCGCGGCGGGAGAGGGCAAGCCCACGGTTGCGCAAGACGGCTCCACCTTGCCGCAGCCTGATGCCGCGCCGACCTGGGGTGATCTGAAGAATCCCGAGAATCCCCTGTCGAAGCGCCGTCTGCTGTTCGATTACGACAGCGCCGCCATTCGCGACGAATACCGCCCGGTGCTCGAGGCGCATGTCCAGTTCATGAAGGCCCACAAGGATGCCAAGGCCATCCTGCAAGGCCACGCCGACGAGCGCGGCAGCCGCGAATACAACCTGGCCCTGGGCCAGCGCCGCGCGGAAAGCGTGTTCAAGGCCATGAACCTGATGGGGGTGCCGGACGCACAGATGGAAGCCGTTTCCCTGGGTGAGGAGAAGCCGATCGCCGAGGGTCATGACGAAGCAGCCTGGCAACAGAATCGCCGCACCGAGATTCTTTATCAGGGCGAGTGAGGCACGGGGTCGATAACCGAATAAAGGAGTTTCTGGATGAACAAGATGGCGCGGATAGTCTGGGCCGCCGTTTTTCTCGCGGTTCCCTGCGCTTATGCCGGCCCGGCGGAGGATGCGCTGGCGCGTACCGCCGAATTGCAGAAAACCTTGCAGGCGCAACAGGAACGCATCACGCGCATGGAAGCGCAGATGCAGAACCAGGGTGTGATCGGCCTGCTCAACCAAGTCGAGGCGCTCAAGGCCGAAGTGGCGCGCTTGCGCGGCTTCCAGGAAGAGCAGGCGTATCAGATGGATGTGGCGGAGAAACGTGTCAAGGATCTGTTCGTCGATCTGGATACACGCCTCAGCCAAGTCAGGGAATTGGCTAACCGGCCCATGGCCGCGCAGACCGATACCATCCGCCTGCAATCGGCGCAGGCGCTGGCCAACGTGCCGGTGGCCGCGGCGCCCGCCACCGATCCCGAGGCGGAATCGCGCGCCTACGGCGCGGCCCACGCGCTGGTCAAAGGCGGCAAGTACATGGAGGCGGTGCAGGCCATGCGCGCCTTCCTGGAGCAATACCCGAGCGGCACCCTGGCGCCCAACGCGGTTTACTGGATGGGCTTCTCTCAGGTCAATCTGGGCGATTTTCCCGCCGCCGCGACCTCCTACCAGAAATTGATCGACGATTACCCGACCAGCAGCAAGGCGCCCGATGCCATGCTGTCGCTGGCGCGGGCCCGGATTCAATCGAACGAGATCACCCAGGGTCGCGCCACGTTGGAGTTGCTGATTAGCAAATATCCCATCAGCAAGGCGGCGGCAACCGGCAAGAAGCTGCTCGCCACGCTCAATTGAGTTCGTTGCTTGATACCCGGCTTCGCGTCAGCGAAGTCTTCTTCTCCCTGCAGGGCGAGGCGAGCCGCGTTGGCCTGCCCAGTGTGTTCATCCGCCTGACCGGCTGCCCGCTGCGCTGCGGTTATTGCGATACTGAATACGCTTTTCAGGGCGGTGAATGGCGTGTGGTCGGCGATCTCCTGGCTCAGGCGCGCGCTTTTCCCACGCGCCATGTCACGGTCAGCGGCGGCGAGCCGTTGGCGCAGAAGGGCTGTCTCGATCTACTCACGGTCTTGTGCGACGCCGGCTTTGACGTTTCCCTGGAAACCAGCGGCGCGCTCGATATCAGCCCGGTGGATGCGCGAGTGGCGCGTATCGTTGACGTGAAGACGCCGGGCTCGGGCGAGGTGGAGCGCAACCTCTGGCGCAATCTCGAACTGCTCAACCCGCGCGATGAAGTGAAGTTCGTGCTCACCGACGAAGCGGATTACCAGTGGGCGCGGGATGTACTGCGCGATCGCGCTATCGCGGCACGCTGTCCGGTGCTGTTCTCACCGGCCTGGAGCATGCTGGATTCAACTCAACTGGCGGATTGGATACTGCGCGACGGCCTGCGGGTGCGCATGCAGGTGCAGTTGCATAAGCTGCTCTGGAGCGAGGCGCGAGGGAAGTGATGCCGATGAAGCGCGCCGTGGTGCTGCTCTCCGGCGGCCTGGACTCCGCCACCACCCTGGCCGTGGCGCGCGAGCAGGGCTATGACTGCTATGCGCTCAGCCTGGATTACGGTCAGCGCCATCATGCTGAACTGGCGGCGGCGCGTGCCGTCGCCAGCCACCAGGGCGTGTGTGAACTTCGCGTTATGCGCCTGAATATGGGTTCGTTCGGTGGTTCCGCGCTCACCGATGACAGCATCGCCGTGCCGGAGTCTCCGAGCGAGGGCATTCCGGTGACCTATGTGCCGGCGCGCAACACCATCATGTTGTCGCTGGCGCTGGGCTGGGCCGAGGTGCTGGACGCGGAGGCCATCTATATCGGCGTCAACGCTCTGGATTATTCCGGCTACCCGGACTGTCGCCCCGACTTCATCGCCGCCTATCAACGCCTGGCGGATGTCGCCACCAAACGCGCCGTCGAAGGTCGTCCGATTCATGTCCGGGCGCCGCTGATCGACTTGTCCAAGGCCGAGATCATCCGACTTGGGATGCGGCTGGGCGTGGATTATGCGCAGACCGTATCCTGCTATCAGGCCGATGCGACAGGTCGCGCCTGCGGTCTTTGCGATTCCTGCCGCCTGCGTCGCCAGGGCTTTGTGGAGGCCGGCGTTCCCGATCCAACTCGTTATTGAGCGCTCTCCTTTAACACCTCCGCGCGGCGTTCTCCCTCCCCAAGGGCCAGGAAATTCCTGGGCCGGTCCGGCGTGTTTCTTGTGAGTCAAAGCAAATTTCCGGATGGGCCTTGCCCCTATAATCCAGGCGGTTTTGTTACATCCAAATGACTGAGGAGACATGATGGATTCGATGGCAAATACGCAAAATCTGGCGCAAATGGTGGCGTGGATGGGATTTACCCTGGCCTTCATATTCGGGTATGTCGCCAACAAAACCAGTTTCTGCACCATGGGGGCGGTGTCGGATGTGGTGAACATGGGCGAATGGGGGCGCATGCGGGCCTGGTTGTTGGGCATCGCCGTCGCCATCCTGGGCACCAACCTGCTGGTTTATTTTGGTTATCTCGATCTCGGGCAGACCTATTACACACGCGGCACGATGTACTGGATGGGCGCTCTGGTCGGTGGCCTGACCTTCGGTATCGGCATGACCCTGGCGGGTGGCTGCGGCCAGCGCACTCTGGTGCGCCTGGGCGGCGGCAATCTGAAGTCCGTGGTGGTGTTCCTGTTCCTCGGTTATTCCGCGCTGGTGACCATGAACGGCGTTTTGCGCATGGTGGTGGACAAGGTGCTGCGCGCCGATGTCTTCACCGTTCATTTCGATGGGCTGCAAACCCTGCCCAGCCTGCTCGGCATGGCCGACAAGACCTCGCCGCTTTTGTTCGCGCTTGCCGTTTCCGCCGTAATCCTCGTTTTTGTTTTCATGAACAAGGAGTTCCGGGAAAACCATGACAACCTTCTCGCCGGTCTGGTGGTTGGCCTGGTGGTGGTGGCGGGCTGGTATGTCACCGGGCATATGGGCTATGCCGAAAACGATTTCATGGAGAAAACCTACCTCGGCACGGATTCCAAACTGGCCGAGTCCATGACTTTCGTCGGGCCGCTGGCCTACACCATGGATCTGTGGGCCTACTGGCGCGACAAGAGCGTCACCTTCGGCATCGCCAGCGTATTCGGGGTGGTGATCGGCTCTTTCATCTATTCGGTGTTCAACCGCTCCTTCCGTTGGGAATACTTCAATTCTCCACAAGACATGTTCCGGCATCTTGTCGGCGCGGTACTCATGGGTTTCGGTGGTGTCACGGCGGCGGGTTGCACGATCGGTCAGGGCGTGACCGGCGTCTCCACGCTCGCGCTCAGTTCCTTCATCGTCTTTTTCGGCATCGTCGCTGGTGCGGCGGTGACAATGAAAGTGCAGTATTTTCTGCTCATGCGTTCCGCCTGATACCCTTGAGACATTCAAGATATTAGGATGCAAAGCCGTTAATGCTTCGCGTGGCCGCGCGAGGCGGTGTGAGATAAGGATTCGTTTGATGAAAAAACTACTGGGTATGTTGTTGATCGCTGTCGCGGCTCTGGTGTCCACCGCGCGCGCGGCGGACGAGCCGGTCAAAGCGATCAACTTCCAGTTCACCGATATCAGCGGCAAGGCCATTCAACTGTCGGATTTCAAGGGTAAGTGGGTGCTGGTGAATTTCTGGGCGCCTTGGTGCCCGTTGTGCTGGGTGGAAGTGCCGACCTTGAATGAACTCAACAAGCGCAGTGATTTCGTGGTGATCGGTGTCGGCCTGGATTACGGCCCTGATGAGAACGTGGTGCGAGAAACCGCGAGCCGCCACAACCTGGATCTTCATGCGGTGGTCGCGGGCGGCGCGCGGCGCAATCCGGATAGCCCGTTCCGCCAGGTCGGCCCGGTGGACTTCTACCCAACTTCCTATATCTACGATCCCAATGGCGAGATCGTCATGTTCATTCCCGGCCAGGTCCGCATGAACCGCATCATCGCCTTCATGGATGAGTACAAGAAAAAGAACCCTCAATACGCCGATGGCAAGGGCGCCCCCGCTTCCAAGAAGGGCGGTGGAAGGTAAAAGCTTAAAAAGGTGGCCCGCCGGGTTGACCAAGGGCTGGTTTTTCTGAATAATCGCGGGCTTTTCCGGGGTCGGTAGCTCAGTTGGTAGAGCAGCGGACTTTTAATCCGTTGGTCGTGGGTTCGAATCCCACCCGACCCACCAGATATGCAGTGACAGTAGTCGGGGTTGTTAGCTCAGTTGGTAGAGCAGCGGACTCTTAATCCGTAGGTCGAGTGTTCGAGCCACTCACAGCCCACCAAAATAAGGGGTTTGGCGCAGGCCAAACCCCTTTTTGTTTGTGTCTCGCGTAGCGCTCGCGTGGGTACGCCGGATTCGTAGGCCGCTGAAGCGGCCGCGACACCGCCGCACCCGCAGGGGTGGCTGTGGTTGTAAAGTCGCCGAAACTCAGGCGGCAACGCCACACACCGCTGCCCGGCTTGACCGGATGGGACGCAATCGCTAGTGTTCACCCCCTTTCAAAAGATCAAGAAACCCTCGCCATGGCGGACATGGAATTGACTGGTGCAGAGATTGTCGTCAGGTGTTTGCGGGATGAAGGCATCAAGCATGTCTTCGGCTATCCCGGTGGTGCCGTTCTCAATATCTACGACGAGATCTACAAGCAGACCGCTTTCGAGCACATCCTGGTGCGCCACGAGCAAGCAGCCGTGCATGCCGCGGATGCCTACGCGCGTTCCACCGGACAGGTCGGTGTGGCCATCGTGACCTCCGGGCCGGGTGCCACCAACGCGGTGACCGGCATCGCCACCGCCTACATGGACTCCATTCCGATGGTGGTTATTTCCGGCCAGGTGCCGACCGCCGCCATCGGCCAGGATGCTTTTCAGGAAGTCGACACCGTGGGCATTACCCGCCCCTGTGTGAAGCACAACTTCCTGGTCAAGGATGTGCGCGACCTGGCGAGCACCATCAAGAAAGCCTTCTTTATCGCCGCGACCGGTCGCCCCGGCCCGGTTCTGGTGGACGTTCCCAAAGACATCACCCAGCATAGTTGCGTCTACGATTATCCCAAGAGCGTCTCCATGCGCTCTTACAACCCCACCAGCAAGGGGCACGCCGGCCAGATCAAGAAGGCCGTGCAGATGTTGCTGGAAGCCAAGCGGCCGATGATCTACACCGGCGGGGGCGTGGTGCTGGGCAATGCCGCGCCGCAAGTCACCGAACTGGTGCGCCTGCTCGGCTCTCCCGCGACCAGCACCCTGATGGGGTTGGGCGGTTATCCGGCACCTGATCCGTTATTCCTCGGCATGCTCGGCATGCACGGCACCATCGAAGCCAACATGGCCATGCAGCACTGCGACGTGCTGCTCGCCGTGGGCGCGCGCTTCGACGATCGCGTCATCGGGAATCCCAAACATTTCGCCAAGGAAGCGCGCCGCATCATTCATATCGATGTGGACCCTTCGTCCATCTCCAAACGCGTTCGGGTGGATGTGCCCATCGTCGGCGAAGTGGCCCAGGTGGTCGAGGAGATGCTCAAGCAACTTCATGCCGGCAAGGACAAGCCCGATCAAACCGCGCTCAAGGCCTGGTGGACGCAGATCGAACTCTGGCGCGCCCAGGACTGCATGAAGTACGACCGCGCCTCGACCCTGATCAAGCCGCAATACGTCATCGAAAAGTTGTATGAGGTGACCGGCGGCCAGGCTTATGTGACTTCCGATGTGGGCCAGCACCAGATGTGGGCGGCCCAGTATTACCCGTTCGACCAGCCGCGCCGCTGGATCAACTCCGGCGGCCTCGGTACCATGGGCTTCGGCCTGCCCGCCGCCATGGGCGTGCAGATGGCGTTTCCCGATGCGCCGGTGGCCTGTGTCACCGGCGAGGGCAGCATCCAGATGAACATCCAGGAACTGTCCACCTGCAAGGAGTGGAAGCTGCCGATCAAGGTGATTCTGCTCAACAACGGCTATCTCGGCATGGTGCGGCAGTGGCAGGAGTTCTTCTACGAGGAGCGCTATGCCGAGTCCTATATGACTTCCCTGCCCGATTTCGTGAAGCTGGCCGAGGCCTATGGTCATATCGGCATCACCGTCGAGAAGCCCGAGGACGTGGAACCCGCGCTGCGCGACGCCTTCGGCAAATACAAGGATCGGCTGGTGTTCATCAACTTCCTGACCGACCCGCGCGAAAACGTGTTTCCCATGATTCCCGCCGGCAAGGGACTATCTGAAATGATTCTGGTGTAAGGCCAAAGTATGAGGCACATCATTTCCCTCCTTATGGAAAACGAATCCGGCGCGCTTTCGCGCGTGGCCGGCCTGTTCTCCGCGCGCGGTTACAACATCGAGTCGCTCACCGTGGCGCCCACCGAAGACGCGACGCTGTCGCGTATGACCATCGTCACGCGCGGCTCCGAGGACGTCATCGAGCAGATCACCAAGCAACTCAACAAGCTGATTGACGTGGTCAAGGTCCAGGATCTCAGCGACGGCAGCCATATCGAGCGCGAGTTGATGCTGGTGAAAGTGCGCGCCAGTGGCGAATTGCGTGAAGAAATGAAACGCATGGCCGAGATATTCCGAGGCCGCATCATCGACGTGACGGACAAGACCTACACCATCGAACTCACCGGCCCCGGCTCCAAGCTGGATGCTTTTCTGCAAGCCGTCGATCCGGCGGCCATTCTGGAAACCGTGCGAACCGGTGCCTCCGGCATCGGGCGCGGCGACCGCATCATGAAAATCTAGTGAGGCGCGAGGCAGGAGGGGTGAGGCGTTTTTGCACCCCCCGCCCCACGCCTAACGCTTAACAACTAACGCATTGAAAGGAATCGACATGAAGGTTTACTACGAAAAAGACGCCGACCTCTCCCTGATCAAGAAAAAGAAGGTCGCCATCATCGGCTACGGTTCGCAAGGCCACGCCCACGCCAACAACCTGAAGGAATCCGGCGTCAAGGTCACCGTCGGCCTACGCAAGGATGGCGCCTCCTGGAACAAGGCCAAGAACGCCGGCCTGACCGTCAAGGAAGTCGCGGATGCCGTGAAGGGCGCCGACGTGGTAATGATCCTGGTGCCGGACGAGCAGCAGCCCGGCGTCTACAAGAACGACATCGCCCCCAACATCAAGGAAGGCGCCGCACTGGCCTTCGCACACGGCTTCAACATCCATTACAACCAGATCGTGCCGCGCTCCGACCTGGACGTGATCATGATCGCCCCCAAGGGCCCCGGCCACACGGTGCGTTCCACCTACCTGCAAGGCGGCGGCGTGCCTTCCCTGATCGCCGTCCATCAGGACAAGTCCGGCAAGGCCAAGGACATCGCCCTGGCCTATGCCGCCGCCAACGGTGGCGCCCGCGCCGGCGTGATCGAAACCAACTTCCGTGAAGAGACCGAAACCGACCTGTTCGGCGAGCAGGCCGTGCTTTGCGGCGGCGCCGTGGAACTGGTGAAGATGGGCTTCGAGACCCTCACCGAAGCCGGCTACGCGCCCGAGATGGCCTACTTCGAGTGCCTGCACGAACTCAAGCTGATCGTCGACCTGATCTACGAAGGCGGCATCGCCAACATGAACTACTCCATCTCCAACAACGCGGAGTATGGCGAGTACGTGACCGGCCCCGCCGTCATCAACGAGCAGTCGCGCGCGGCCATGCGCCAGGCGCTGAAGAACATCCAGAATGGTGATTATGCCAAGCGCTTCATCCTCGAAGGCAGCACCAACTACCCCGAGATGACCGCCCGCCGCCGCCTCAACGCCGAGCATCCGATCGAAATCGTCGGCGAAAAGCTGCGCGACATGATGCCCTGGATCAAGGCCAACAAGCTGGTCGACAAAACGAGGAACTAAGTCGTCAGTTGGCGGTAGGCAGTGCGTAGGTCGGGTTAGCGATAGCGTAACCCGACGACTCGCCGCCGAATGTCGGGTTACGGCCGCGCCTAACCCAACCTACAGACCGCCTACTGCCAACTCCCCCCCATGAGCACCATTCCCCCGAATAAGGCCCCCTGGCCGCACCCCCTCTTCGCCCGCGAGGGGCGCCCCTTCCTGGCGATCTCCGCGGTCCTCGCCATGGTTACCACCGCGGGCGCGGGATGGCTCTGGGCTTCGCCCCTCTGGCTCATCACCCTGTTCGTGCTGCAATTTTTCCGCGATCCGGCGCGCACCGCGCCGGCGGGAGACGGCCTGGTTTTGTCGCCAGCCGACGGCCGCATCGTCGCGGTCGAAGAAACCGATGACCCCTGGCTGAAGCGCCGCGCGCTCAAGATCAGCGTGTTCATGAACGTCTTCAACGTCCATTCCAACCGCGCGCCGGTGGACGGCGAGGTGAAACAGATCTGGTACAACCCCGGCAAATTCATCAATGCCGATCTCGCCAAGGCCTCCACCGAGAACGAGCGCAACGCGCTCTGGTTCCAGACTCAGGACGGCAAGGACGTCACCTGTGTCCAGGTGGCCGGTCTCATCGCCCGGCGCATCCTGTGTTACGTCGAGCCGGGGGCCAAGCTGCAACGTGGTGAGCGCTACGGTTTCATCCGCTTCGGTTCACGCGTGGACGTCTACCTGCCCACCGACGCGCGCCCGCTGGTTGCGCTGGGTGACAAGGTGAGCGCATCGAGCGATGTACTGGCGCAGCTTTGAATATGGATGAGCACGACACCGGCTCCACTCAGGAGCCGGAAACCCCCGACGAGGAAATCTCCGCCAAACCACGTCGGCGCGGCATCTACCTGCTGCCCAACCTGTTCACCACCGGCGCCCTGTTCGCCGGTTTTTATTCCATCGTCCAGGCCATGAATGGACGCTTCGAACAGGCCGCCATCGCCATCTTCGTGGCCATGATTCTGGATGGCCTGGATGGACGGGTAGCCCGTCTCACCAACACGCAAAGCGAGTTCGGCGCGGAATACGATTCCCTCTCAGACATGGTTTCCTTCGGCGTGGCACCCGCCCTGGTCATGTACAGCTTCGCCCTGAAAGGTATGGGCAAGCTGGGCTGGATCGCCGCTTTCGTCTATTGCGCGGGTGCCGCGCTGCGTCTGGCGCGCTTCAATACCATGCACAGCGTCGAAGACAAGCGCTGGTTCCAGGGCCTGCCCAGCCCGGCGGCGGCGACCCTGGTGGCCGGTCTGGTCTGGGTGCTGGTCGACAACCATATCAGCGGCGCCGACGTTCGCTGGCTGGCCTGGGGCATCACCTTGTTCGCCGGCGTCAGCATGGTCACCAACCTGCGCTTTTACAGCGGCAAGGACATCAACCTGAAACGCAGCGTGCCATTCATCGTCATCGTCCTGATCGCGCTGTCGATTTCCCTGGTCGCCATCGATCCTCCCATCGTGTTGCTGCTGCTCCTGATCGCGTATGGCTTGTCCGGATACGTCATCGGCATCCGCCAGCGCTTGCGCAAAGGCTGACCGCTGCCCAAAAGCGCCCCGCTTGCCGCCGAAATGCCGCGTGCAACGCTTTACTACCTCGGCGAGCCTTGCCCGGCCCAACCCGTTGAAAAATAAAGTTTCTGCTGTACGGGATACGGCGTGCCGGGTAAGCCGGGCACAAAAAACCACTTTGTCCAGATTGCCTTCCTGATTATTTGCGCTAGAAAAAGGATCGTTATCAAAAACAATACCTAGGGGGCTACATGCCCCCTGGTTCGTTATTGAACAGCCAAAGCCACACCCGTTGTGAAACGGGGTCGGAAAGCCTCGGGTCTCCAACGCTGGAGATAGCCGGGCTGCCATGACGCGGGACGCAGTCGTTATGGCACAAGCAATTAGCGCTATTCCTATCAGAAGCAATGAGCCCACCTCGGTATCGAGGTCTCGGGTTGTGTGTCCAAAAATCCCATCCAGCACCAGCAACTTGCTTCGCCCTCGCGGGCGAGGAGGTTAAAACCATGTTTGCCATGCCCACCCTTTTTGCCGGTAACAAGGTCAACCCAGCGATCTTCCAGGCGGCGCTTTCACGATTCTTCCGGCGCGGTACCCAGCGCAAGGCGTTTGCGCGGCCACCGCAGCGGCACAAGATATTGTTCGAGAGCCTGGAGCCCCGGCTACTCATGTCGGCGGATTTCTACCCTGTTGCGCCAATGGGGTCGCTGATCCATCAGTCCAGCCAGAGTGATGCCCTGGCATCCTTTGACGCGGCACAGTCGTACACGTTGTCGCTGGATGCCGGACAGAAGGTGTCCGTGGTATTCGACAGCTATGACTCCGACTTGTGGGGAACGATCGAGTTGTACGGCGTCGACGGCACCACACTGCTCGGATCGGCCACAGCCGGTGCTTTGGGTGGGGGGGCTTTGCTTGATTCCGTGGTGGCTTCCGCCGCTGGCGATTATCGGATCGACGTGACCAATGCGAATCCGACAAGCGATGGCGGCGCCTTCCAACTGAACATCTTCCTCAACGCCACGGTGGAAGCCGAGGAAGTCGGCGGCCTGGCGAACAATGCGCTTGCCGATGCCCAGGATTTGGCACCGTCGCAACAGGTGCTCCCGGGTGGGGGTTTGCGCTACGCGGCGGTGGGAACCAACCAGGGGGCTGATGCCGACTACTTCCGTCTTGATCTGGCGGTAGACGAGTTGGCGAGTTTCGGTCTGGCTTCCATCACGACGACGAATGCCGTGCTACGCCTCGATTTGCTGGATGCCGGCGGCAATCTCCTGGCCGTTGGCTCGACCTCGGCAAGCAACTTCGATCAGTTGATCCAGGACTTCGCCGCGACGACGACGGGAACCTACTACCTGAAGGTGAGTAGCGACGCGGAGGTTGATTACGTGCTGCTCGCGGCGCGGGAAACACGGCTCGATGTGGAACCCAGCGACATCGCCTCTTACGCCAGGGTGCTGAGTCCGCTCAATGAGGCGATCGGTAGTCTCGGACGCAAGGAAAGTGGCGGCATCGGCGCGATCCGCGTGGCGGTGCTCGCGGACAGCGATGTGAGGACGATCGCGCAGCTTAATGACGACAGCTATTACGACTTCACCGCTGTTCGCGTCAGCCCGACCGACATTGATACCCTCGGCGAACTGAACAACTACGATGTTGTGCTGCTGGGCGCCCGGCAAAGCACCGACGGTACCGTGGAAAATACGATGGCCGCCGCGTTGCGCGCCTGGGTAGAGGCCGGCCACGGCGTCGTCTCCACTGGCTGGGGCGTGTATTACGACGGACTCAACACGCCGCCGGTCGACGCCAATATCGACGCGATCGTGCCCATCAATCTCAACTCCACACGCTCATATGACTACAACCCCAGCATCACCATTACCAACAGCGGCCATCCCGTCACCTCGGGAGTGAGCAGCTTCAGTGGGGCCTCGAGATATGCCGAATGGGGAACCGCCGGCATCGATGCCGGCGCCAGCACGCTCGCCACGGTGAGTGGCTACCCGGCCGTGGTGGTCGGGATGGCCGGCCTGGGACGCGGCGTCTATCTGAGCCCCGTCTATCCGAATTACGCGTGGAACACGGGCATGGCCGACCGTCTCCTGGAACAGGCGGTGGCCTGGGCGGCATTCGGCGGCACGGATCGTGAGGACAATTATCTGGTGGCGGTGAACGCGGGCGACACCCTGACTATCAGCACCACCACACCGGGCGGCCTGGCTTTGGCCGATCCCCTGGACGGCTTGTCACCCGAGAATTCACTCGACCCGCTCCTGGAGCTCTATGCCCCGGACGGGACCACGCTCGTCGCCAGCAACAACAATGGCGCCGCGGATGGTCGCAATGCCCAGATCGCCTATGTCGCGGCGAGCACAGGTAGTTATCGCCTGCGCGTCGCGGGGGTGACGGGCACGGGTGACTACACACTGGAAGTGCAGGGCGCCAGCGGCACCCTCGCGAATACGTTTACGGTCACCGGCAGTTCAGTAAGTGATGGCGCGATGCTCACGGCTTTCCCGGACGGCATCGAGATCACTTTCTCGCAGGCGGTTCGGATGGATTCCGTCTCCGCAATGGATATTCTGGTCTTCCATGAGGGCGGCCCGGTATCGGTCTCCGATGTCATTCTGGTTGACGCCAACACGCTGCGTTTTGTGTTGGACGAGCCGGTTTCCAGCGATGGCCTCTATACGTTGATCCTGCCTAACGGCGCGGTGGCCAACTTGGCCAACAACAGCAACATCGCCGACTACGTCTTGACGTTCGGCGTGGATGCCACCGCGCCATACGTCGTCAGCCACAACCTGGAAGGCGGCGCGGTGATCGAACCCGGTCCCTTTACCTTCAGAGCCGATTTCAGCGAGACGTTGGACGAAGAAGTGCTCGATGTCTCCGATATCCTTCTGGTCGAAACCTTCAGCGGGCAGGTCATCAGCCCCGTCTCATTCAACTACGACGCCGGTGGCAACCACCTGGACGTCGACTTCGGATCGCTCGCCGAGGGACGCTACAGCTTGACGCTGTCCAGCCAGCCCGGTGGCTTCCGCGATCTCTTCGGCAACCCATTGGACGGTGACGGCGATAGCGTCGCGGGCGGTGATCTGGTCATCGACTTCGCGGTCGATAGCGACGTGCTGGCATTCCCGACGCCGCTGGAGGCCTGGCAACCCGCCGGTTCGCTTATTCATGGCGGTGATGTGGTTGGTGCGCTGTACAACGCCGCCGGGGTGGATACGGATACCCATGTCCTCGATCTGGATGCCAACCAGATGCTCACCATCGCCCTGTTCCCGGTGGATGCCGGGCTCAAGGCCAGGGTGGAAGTGTTCGATCCGCATGGCGCGAGTCTGGGGGCCTATGACGCAGCCGCGCCCGGAGCCGCCGCCGCGTTGAACCACCTTTGGGTCGAAGAGGCCGGCACCTATTCCCTGGTGTTGAGCAACCTTGAGGAAGGCGGTGAATTGACCGCCGGCCGCTACGACTTGAGCGTCCTGCTCAATGCGGCGGGCGAAGAAGAAGCGGTGGGCCTGGGCGGCAATGACGACCTGGGCAGTGCGCAGAATCTCACCCCCGCCTTCATCCAGTTTGGCAATGGCGCCGGCCTGGCCAGTGTCGCCGGTTCTCTGGAGCCGCCCGAGTTCGTGCTCACGACCCCGCCCATGCTGTTGGGCACGCTGGGTCATGGTGGCACCCTCAGCACCCTGGTGGAACTCGATCCGGAAACCGGCACGGTCACGCGGACCATCGGCGGGGTCGGCTATGCCATCAACGGTCTGGAATATGACGCCAGCAGCGGCATTCTTTATGGCGCCGTCTCCAACAACGACCCGCGCGCGGCGGGCTATCTGGTCAGTATCGACCTCAATACCGGCGCCGGTACGCCCATCGGCAATGGCGCGGGTGTGGGTATCTTGCTCAACGTCACCAGCGACTCCCTGGGCAATCTTTTTGCCTGGACCGAATCCGGTGATGACCTGGTCGCGCTCGATCCGGTTACGGGTGTCGGGCATGTGGTCGGCGATTCCGGCCTCAGCACCTCGACGCACAGCCTCGCCTTCGATCCCGAGGACAAGCTCTGGTTCGTCAATTCCGGCGGTGATTTCTATCTGGTGGACCCCATTACCGGGGGGACCAGCTACCAGTTCGGGCTTGATCTGTATGCCGCCCACCATGGCGACTTCAATCCGCTCACCGGGCTTTTTTATGGTGTCGGCAGTACCGATGACATCACCTCGATGGTGGTCATCGATGTCGCCAACCAGACGGTGCTCAACAGTTTCGATACCGGCGTGCAACTGCACACGCTTTCCTTTACAGCGGGGGATGGCTACGTCATCCCGTCGGAAGACTGGTACCGCTTCGATCTCATGGCGGGCGAGGCTGTCACGCTTTCCCTCAGCTATGGTGACGAGTTCGCGGGCCATGGCATCGATCTGGAACTGTATGACGACGCCGGCAACCTCATCGCGCTGGCTCATGCCGGCGACGCGAACGTAGGCCGAACCATTCAGGGCTTCGTGGCCGACGCCGACGCCACTTACCACGTTCGTGTATCGGGCGACACAGCGGGTGATTACAACCTTGTGCTGAGTCGTAATCAGGCATTTGGCCTGGAAACCGGGGCCGCCCAGGAGTTGCTCGCGGGCCGCGTGGTGGGCGCGCTGGACAGCGGGGCCGATACCGATAGCTATCTGGTCCGCGTCGCCAATGACGGCGATGGCGTGACCCTCTACACCATGACGCCGGGCGGTGACGGCGGCGAGCCGGTCAACGACTTGATCCCACGCCTCGACCTCTACGATGCCGAAGGCAACTGGGTCGATGGCGCCGAACTGAATGCCGGCGACAGCCGCAATGTCCGTCTCGATCTCACCCTGAATGCCGGCGTCTACACCGTCGTGGTCAGTTCCCAGGACGGCGGCCAGGGCGATTACCTGCTGGCCGTGGAAGGGGCCGATGGCGAACGTCCCGCTTTCGCCGTGACCTCGGTCTATCCGACTGACGGCAGCACGGTGTCCGACTATCCCAACTGGTTATTGCTCGACTTGTCGGAATCCGTGCGTCTCGACCGGATCAACCTGGCGGACATCACGATTACCAGTCCGGATGGCGGCAGCCAGAGCGCGGACGCCCAGTTCATCCTCGATCACGACAGCGTCTATTTCGGCATCTGGACCGGCAACCTGGGTGAAGGCCAATATATCCTCGACCTCGGCGCCGGCAGCCTGATCGATCTCGCCGGACGCGGTGTGCAGCCGTTCAGCACCACCTTCTATCTCGATACGATCGCCCCGACCGTGACCCACGTCAGTGTCGAAGAGGGCGGCACGGTGCCCGCCGGCGACGTCACCCTGGACATCACTTTCAGCGAGGACATGCAAGCCGCCGTGCTGGATGTCGGCGACGTGACCCTGCGCAACGACACCAGCGGCGAAACCTTCGCCGCCACCGGCATCAGCTATGACGCCGGTACTCGGACGGCTTCCATCAGCTTCGTCGGGCTCACCGAGGGCAGCTATACCCTGACCCTGCGCAGCGCGTCCGATGCCTTCCGCGATGTGGCGGGTGTTTTGCTGGATGGCGATGAAGATGGCGCGGCGGGGGGGGATTTCGTCCGTCAATTCTTCGCCGATGTCGATGTGACGGCGTATCCCGCGCCGCTCGCGGCCGTGCAGCCCGATGGTTCCCTGATTTACGACCCGATCCAGACGGGTGTCTTCCATGAGGAAGGCGACGAGGACAACTACACCCTCGAACTCGAAGCGGGCCAGGTGCTGAGCGTGATCCTGAATACCGACGATGCGCGCCTGCGCGCTTATGTCGCGGTGTTCTCAGCCGATGGCACCACCCTGTTGGGCGAGGCCTGGGCACCCGCCAGCGGTGAAGCCGCGCTATTACAGACCGTCGCCGTGACGGAAGCCGGTACTTATACGATCCATGTGCGGGCCGATCATGGCCTCGGTGCCTACACCGTACAGGCCGTCCTTAATGCCGCTTTGGAAGAGGAAGGGGGTTTCAACGAGTCCATGGCCAATGCCCAGGATCTCGACGCCAGCTTCATCGATCTCGGTAGCGGCGCCAGCCGTGGCGCCGCGCGCGGCGAACTCGGCGGCACCACCACCTTTAGCGTCGCCGTGGATGGTCAGGCCAACATCTTCAACGCCGGCCGTGTCGATTCCTTCGACGGATTGATGCCGCCGGTGCTGACCTTCAGCGCCGGTAGCGGCAACGTCTTTACCTTCCCGGACGTATCCGGCCTGGTGTCCTTCGGCGGCAGCAATCTGTTCGTCGCGGCGGACGGCAGCGACGAAGGCAGCGGCACCACCGACATCCTGTCTTCCGATGATCCCGACGACCCGGCCGATAATTACCCCGGCCTCTCCGGCATCGTTTACGGCCATGGTGATATCGACTTCCCCGATTACGACACCTGGCCCGGCCTCGGCTATTACCCCGGCAAGACCATGTTCCTGATCGGCGTCTTCCTCAGCGACGCCTTGCCCGGCAGTACGCCGACGCGCCTGGACTTCACCGACGTGGCCGACGGCGGCATGGGTACGGATTTCGCGACCCTGAGCCCGGAACTGGGCCAGACCTTCTTCATCGGCAACGGCCGCGATGCGCTGGACAACCTGCAGGAATTCACCGCCCCTGATGGCGCCACCCGCTTGTTCCTGGGATATGCCGATGCCGTGCAGTTCGGCTATCCGAGTAGCGAGGCCGGTGCCTACTGGGACAACTACGGCGCCCTGAACGTGCAAGTGCAATTGAACAGCGCCCAGGTGACGGATGAAGACTGGTACCGCTTCAGCCTGGAAGCGGGACAGAGCAGCAGCATCGTCCTGTCACGCGACGACATGACGCAACCGGGCAACGCGCAACTGGAACTCTATGACCAGGGCGGCAACCTGCTCGCCGGCGGCCGTAACGATTCGTTCCTCCTCGACAGCTACATCAAGGGCTTCGCGCCGACCGTGGCGGGCACTTATTACCTGCGCGTGAGCGGTGATGCCAGTCCTTACAGTCTGGTGCTTACCCGCGACGCCGATTTCAATCTGGAACTGCCGGGTGAAGATCAGGCCATCTCCGACACCCATGTCGTATTGGGTTATGTGGGTGGCATCGGCAGCGGCGACTTCGGCAGCGGCCCGAGTGGTTCGGTCAGCCTCAGCCTCAACCTGTATGACAGCGACGGTTACCGCTGGGACATCCGGGGCAGCGGCTATATCAGCGATGGCACCTACGACGCCTACGACGGCGGCATGTCGCACAGTGGTTTCCCGAGTTACTCCACGGCCCAGAGCGAGGATGGTGGCCGCGAGATCGTCATCGGCACCGCCACCCTGGGCGCCAGCGGCGGCAACGTGGAAGTGACACGCAAGATCTATGTGCCCACCAATCAAAGCTATGCGCGCTTCCTGGAAGTCGTGCACAACCCGGGCGCCGATAGCGTGACCTATACGCTGCCGATCTACACCAACCTGGGTTCCGACGGTAACGAGCGCTATATCTTGACCTCCAGCGGCGATGCCGTGGTCAACGCGGACGACAACTGGCTGATTACCGACGACACCGCGGCCGGCGGGAGCAGCGGCACCGCCAGTTCCCCGACCAGCGACCCGGTGGTGACCCATGTCGTGGCTGGGGAGAATGCACGGGTGCGGCCGGATGCTTTCACCCGGGACGGGGATGACATCAACTACAGCTACACCCTCACCCTGGCCCCGGGCGAAACGCGGATCATCATGCACTTCGCCGCGCAGGCGGGCGAACAAACCACGGCGGTGACGCGCGCCGGGCAACTGGCCAACCTCGAACTGAACGCGCTGGACGGCATGAGTGCCGAAGAGCGGCACCAGGTGGCCAACTTCAACGTCGGCGATTTCTCGGATGGCTATACCTTCGTCGCCAACGGCGACGATGCACTGGTGATCGAGACCGCCACTCCGGGCGATGCCATCGGTGAACCGGAAAACGCGCCGGATGTGGAATTGCTGCTTTACGGCCCCGATGGCAATGAAATCGCTTCCGACCGGAACGGCGCCGGCGATGGCCGCAATGCCCGCATCGTCTATACGGTTCCGGCCGGCGCGGCTGGAACCTATCGCGTCGAAGTACGCTCGGAAAGCGCCACGGCCGGTTCTTATGTCTTGAGCGTGTCCGGCAGCAGCGCCACGCCGCCCGAATTCAGCGTCAGCGCCAGCAGTCCCGGCGACAGCGCCCTGCTGGACAGCTTCCCCACTACTTACACGGTGGATCTGTCAGAGGCGGTGTTGCTGACCTCGCTGTCCGCCGCCGACCTCACCGTCAACGGCGTCGCCGCCAGCGGCGTCAGTGTTGTCGACGCGGATACCCTCGCGTTCGACATTGCCCTCGCCGACGCTGGCGACGGCGTCTATAGCGTGGAAATCGCGGCCGGCGCCCTCACCAGCCTCTCCGGCAAGCCCCTGCAAGCCTATGTCGCCACCTTCGACTCGGATGCCACCGCGCCCACCGTCGTGTCCAGCAGCCTGGCCGGCGGCGATACGCTGCCGCCAGGGAGCACGAGCATCACGATCGGCTTCAGCGAACAGCTCGCCACGGACGGTCTCGGCGTTGAAGACGTGCTGCTGACCAACCTCGATACCGGTTTCATCGCCCATCCGGACAGTGTCAGTTATGACGCGAATGTGCTCAGCGTCCAGATCGACGCCCTGGCCGAGGGCAATTACAGCCTCACCCTGGTTTCCGCTCTTGGAGGCTTCCGCGACCGCCGCGACAACCTGCTCGATGGCGAATACCTGGGTAGTCTGCCTTCCGGTGACGGCACGGCGGGCGGCGATTTCACCGTGGCCTTCCGCGTCGATGCAACTACCACCCCGTTCGCCAGCCTGATAGGCGTGGCGCCCGCCGGCGCGCTGATCTACGACCCGCCCAGCAGCGGCCATCTCCATGCCGATGGCGACATCGATGAATTCACCCTGACCCTGGATGCCGGGCAAATCGCCACGGTTCGCTTCAGCCCGCAAAACCTCTCGCTGCGCGCGCAAGTGGAACTGCTCGCGCCCGACGACACGGTTCTGGCCAGCATCAGCGCCCTGGCGGCGGGCGAAACCGTGCTGCTGCAAAGTGTCCCGGTGGCCGATGCCGGTGCTTACAAAGTCCGCGTCACGCAACTAGAAGGCAGCGGCAACTATCAGGTGCAACTCGTGCTCAACGCGTCGCTGGAAGCGGAAGCCCACGGCGGCGCGGCGAACGACGACCTCGCCTCGGCCGAGAGCCTGGATGCCGCCTCCGTGCCACTGGCCGGCAGCGCCGATCGCCTGGCGGTATTGGGTAGTCTGGATGTCGGCAATGCCGACTGGTATGGCTTCACCCTGGCGGCGGGGCAGAGCGCGAGCCTGGCCGTGACCCGCGGCGACACGCCGTCGTTGAGCGGTCTGAGTCTGGAACTGTATGACGCCTCCGGCGCGCTGCTCAGCGTCGGTATCGCCGATCCCAGCAATGTCGATCAGTCCATCAGCGCCTTCGTCGCGCCTTCGGCGGGAAGCTATTACGCCCGTGTTACGGGCAGCGGCGCCATGCCTTACAGCCTGGTGGTCACCCGCTCCGCCGAATTCAGCCTGGAAAGGCTGGATGCGGCACAGGACATCACCCGCACCGGCCAGGTGCTCGGCGCCCTCGGCAGCCAGGGCATCGGCGCCGGCAACCTGCGTGTGGCGGTGGTTTCCTCGGGCATGGGTGTCAGCTATGACTTCGGCTTGCAGGCCATCGTCGATCAACTCAACGACGACACCTGGTTCAACTTCGACGCCAGTCTGGTTGAGCAGGCGGCGGTGGATACCTACGACGAGCTCGCCGCCTACAACGTCGTCGTCATTGGCGGCAACGGCAATACCTCCAGCCAGTTCAACAGCTTCGCCCCGGCGCTGAGAGCTTATGTGGAAAGTGGCGGCGGCCTGCTGGTCACCGGTTGGGGCATCTATGCCGCCGGCGGCCTCAGCGGCACGACACGCACGGATTTCGACGCCATCGTTCCGGTCAATACCGCGGGTGGCTACAACAATTATGGAGCCGCCACGATCACCCCCACCGGGACGCATCCCATCGTCGAGGGGGTGGCCGCGTTCACCGCCTCGCCCTACGTCGAATATCCGGGGACCAGCCCACGGGTCGACGCTGGCGCCACCACGCTGGCCATGGTCGGCTCGGTGCCGGTGGCGGCGGCGATGGAAGTGGGCCTGGGCCACTCGGTCTACCTCGGCCCGATCTATGCCGGCTACAACGGCTACAACACCACTTCGCTGCGCAGCGGCAATGCCGACCGCTTGCTGGAACAGGCGGTAGCCTGGGCCGCCGGTGACCGCAGCGACATCTATACCTTCCAGGCCACGGCGGGCGCCGAACTCGACATCCGCAGCCTGACCCCCGGCGACGGCGCCGGCGCCGGCGCCGGCGAGCCGGACAATCAGCTTGATGTGCGGCTGGAGTTGTATGACCCGGATGGCCAACTGGTGGCCAGCGACGACAACGGCGGCGGCGATGGCCGCAATGCCCGCATCCTGCTGACCGCCGCCGGTAGTGGAATCTACGAGGTGCATGTGATTGCCGCCGGCAATGTCGATGCTTCCGCGCGCGGCGATTACCTGCTGCAAGTCAACGGCGCCAGCCTGGCCGCCGATGCGCCGCCCGCCGTGGTCGCCAGCACCCCGCCGGATGGCGCCAATTTCAGCGCGCCGCCGACGAGCATCACGCTGACCTTCTCCGAAGCTCTGCTCGCCGGGACGGTGCAAGCGTCCGACCTGGTGCTGGACAACGGCGCCGTCGCCACCGGCGTGACCCTGGTGGACGGCCGCACCCTGCGCTTCGATGTCAGCGTGCCGGATACCGCGACGACGTTCACTTACAGCCTCGCGGAAGGGGTGATGAACGATCTGCAAGGCACCGGCAATAGCGCCCATTCCGGCAGTTTCAGCATCGACCATACCGGCCCGCGCGTGGTCAGCCAGACCCCGGCCCTGCAAGCCGCCACCTCCTTCGCGCGGATCGTGTTCACCTTCAGCGAGACGCTGGATGCCGCTTCGGTCAGCACCGCCGACATCCAGAGCTTCACCGGCCCCGGCGGCAGCAATCTGCTGTCCACCATCAGCGGCGTGACCGCGTCCGGCAACAGCGTGACGGTGAACTTCTCGGCGCGCACGGTGCAGGGCACCTACACCATGGTGCTCGGCCCCAACATCAGCGACGCCGTCGGCAACCTGATGGACCAGAACCAGGATGGCGCCAAGGGCCAGGCCAACGACCTCTATACCGCCACGGTGGATCTCGCATCGCCCGATCTGCGCGCGGTTTCCCTGAGCAATCCGGGAACCGCGCTCTGGGGCGACAACGTCAGCGTCACCTGGACGGTGGAAAACATCGGCGCCGACGCGGCCCTGGAGAACTGGTACGACGCCATCTACCTGTCCACGGATGGCGATCTGGATGTGAGCGACGACCGCCTGCTCCATTACCAATTGGCCGGCGCCAATCCGCTGCCCGGCAATAACGGCGGCTATACCCGCACGGCGACGTTCACCCTGCCGTTGGATTCCCTCTCCGCCGTCGGCAACTTCTACCTGGTGCTGAAGGCCGACAACTGGAATTACCAGATGGAGTCCAGCGAAAGCAACAACGTGGCGCTGGGCGAGGCCATCCATATCGGCCTGCCGACTCGACCGGATCTGGTGGTGAGCCATGTCAGCGCCCCCGCCGATCTGCTCCTCAACGCCAGCGGCTACACCGATGTGCCGATCACCTGGACCATTACCAACCAGGGCGCGGCGGCGGCGACCAACTGGCATGACTATGTCTATCTCTCCAGCGATGCCGTGGTCGGTGGTGACGTCTACTACGCCGACTTCGCCTTCGAGGGCACGCTGAATCCGGGTGAATCGGCGACCCGTACCCAAAGCATCTCCCTGCCCTTCAACTATGCCGAGGGACAACGCTGGATCGTGGTGCGCACGGATGCGCGC
Organism: Gallionellaceae bacterium; assembly: GCA_028714875.1. Classification (GTDB taxonomy): domain Bacteria; phylum Pseudomonadota; class Gammaproteobacteria; order Burkholderiales; family Thiobacillaceae; genus PFJX01. Next base: position 67,064 of record JAQTLN010000012.1, on the reverse strand, counting down.
GGCGAGCTTTACGAAATCAACACGGCGACACCACCCAGTCATGTCGACGCGGAAAACAACAACACCTCGGTGAGCGCCGGGAGCATGAACGTGCGCTACACCGCGCTGCCCAACCTGCAAGTCACCGCCATCACGCCGCCGGATCATTCCTACTCCGGTCAGGATGCGCTCATCAGCTGGACGGTAAGCAACGTCGGCCCCGGCGCCACCACCGTACCGACCTGGTATGACCGGGTTTATCTCTCCACCGACGCCGTGCTCGACGGCAGCGATCTCTATCTTGGCCAGACGCAGAACCCGAGCTATCTGCCGGGCGGCGGCAGCCTCGGCAACAGCTACACCAGCAGCCTCCACTACACCCTGCCGCAGGGTATTTCCGGGAGTTACTACTACCTGGTCGCGACTGATATTTACAACAACGTCTTTGAAAACTTGAATGAAAACGACAACGTCGGCGTGTCGGCGGTCAGCGTCGAACTGACGCCGCCGCCCGACCTGCAAGTGGTCGCGCGCAATCCGGGCAGCAATGAATGGGAACCCTCGGTACACATCAGCGCTCCCGGCGGGCTCTGGTCCGGCCAGCCCGCCACGGTCACCTGGACCGTGACCAACCGAGGTGACGGCGGCACCCAGGTGCCCAGCGGCTGGTACGACCGCCTCTACATGTCGACGGACGAAACCTATGGTGGCGACACGCTGCTGGGAACCTGGTTCTACAACGCGGCCCTCGACGGGCAACTGGATTCCGGCGCGAGTTACACCCGTTCCGCGACGGTGACCCTGCCGATCGGCATTCCCGCCGACGGCGTGCCCACCACCTACCATTTCTTCGTGGTCACCGACACCAACAACCAGGTCTACGAGTACCTCAACGAAGGCAATAACGACGATTCCTATGCCAGCGCCGTGGTGTCGCTCACCCCGCCGCCGGACCTGGAACCCGAAATCACCTACCTACAGGCCACCGCCGAGGCGGGCCACCAATTCGTCTTCAACTACAAGGTGACCAACTACGGCACGCCAACGCCCAACACCTATTGGATAGACCGCTTCTGGCTCAGCGACGACGATCCGGCAACCGCCGACATCCACATGGGCGATCGCGGCCATAGCGGCGCTCTGGATAGCGATGCCTTCTATACCGGCGAATTCACCTACACCCTGCCTAACGGCATCAGCGGCAACTACCGGGTGATCATGCGCACGGACATGGATAACCGCGTGTTCGAGGGGCTGGACAATCCGGGGATCGGCTACCTGCCCGAAACCAACAACACCGTCATCAGCGGTGGCGTGATGACGGTCGTCTCCAATCCCTCCGACCTGGTGATCGACAGCTTCACCAGCAGCCCGACCGGCGAGGCCGGCAAGACCATCAGCGCCTCCTGGACGGTGCGCAACGCCGGTGGCGGCGATACCGTGGTAAGCGGCTGGACCGACCGGTTGATCGCTTCCCAGGATGGCGTGCTGGGTAATGGCGACGATGTCGTGCTCTACACCCGGAACCATTCCGGCCGGCTCGACAGCGGTGAAAGCTATAGCGTCAACAACCTCTCGGTGGCGCTGCCCATCACGCTGGCGAGCGGTAATTACACGCTGTTCCTGCTCACCGACGCGGGTAGCCAGGTGTACGAATCCGACAACGGCAACAACAGCGCCGCCAACGCGCTCAGCCTGGTTCGCGACACCGCCGACCTGCAAGTCGTCTCCGTGGGCGGCCTGCCCGTCGACGTGACCGCCGGCGGCGCGCTGAGCCTGAACTGGCGCGTGGAAAACCTCGGCGTGGCCACGACCAATGCCAGTTACTGGTACGACCGGGTCTTCCTGTCGCTGGACGCGATACTGGATGGCGGCGACCTCAACATCGGTTCGCTGCGCCACAGCAACGCCCTGTTGCCGACTGCCGGCTATGACGCCAACGTCAGCTTCACCCTCGCCACCAGCATCGCGGCGGGCAATTACTACGTCATCGTGCAGACCGACCGCGACAACCAGGTGGTCGAGGACCCCTCCGAGGCCAACAACACGCGCACGTCGGACAGCACCGTGGCGCTGGCCGCCTGGACCCCGGCGGCGGGCGAAAAACCCCTGGCCGATCTGCGCCCGGACCTCGCGGTGACCGCCATCACCTTGCCGCCCGAAGCCTTCAGCGGCCAGGGCATCGAAATCACCTGGACGGTGGCCAACCAGTCCGCCACTGACAACACCGGCACGCGCTGGTGGAATGACGCCGTCTACCTGTCGCGCGACCTCTACTTCGACCGCTACAGCGACCTCTACCTCGGCTATCTCTCGCAATATCGCGACCTGGCCGCCGGCGCCAGCTATGAAGCGTCCCGTACCTTCACCCTTCCGGCCGGTTACACCGGGCCGTTCTATGCTTTCGTGGTGACCGACTACAGCGGCCACATCACCGAGTCGGTGGAAAGCAACAACATCACCCGTTCCGGCACGGTGGTCGACGTCAGCCTGGCGCCGCCCGCCAATCTGGTGGCCGGCATGATCACCATCCCGGCCAACGGCATCCCCGGCCAGAGCGCCGACATCAGCTACAGCGTCAGCAATGAGGCGGGCGCCAATGCCATCGTCGGCAGCTGGAAGGACACCCTCTATCTGTCCAGCGACACGCTCTGGGACATCGACGATGTCGTCCTCGGCTCCGTCTGGACTACCTACAACAGCGCCAATCCGCTGAATGGCGGCGAAAGCTACAGCCACACGCTGCACGCCACCTTGCCGGGCGTGAACCCCGGCGACTACCACGTCATCGTGCGCAGCGACATCCTCAACGTCGTCAACGAAACCAGCGAGGCGGACAACCTCTCCGCCAGCCTCGACGCGGTAACGCTGGATGCCGAGGTGTTGCCGCTGGGCGGCTCGGTCGCCGGCACGCTGGGCAACCGCCAGGCCGCGTATTACAAGCTCGAAGTGGGCGTGGGCGAAACCGTGAAGCTGGCCTTCGACAGCGTGGGCGGCAACATCGCCAACGAGATCTACGTGCGTTACGGCGCCATGCCCAGCCTGGGCCGCTTCGACTACTCGTCGCTGGAAGAATATTCCGCCGACCCGACCGCGCTGATCCCGGAAACCCGGGCCGGCACCTATTACGTCATGGTCTACGGCGCCTCGGTTTCCGGCGCGCCGGCCTACACCCTGAGTTCGGAAATCATCCCCTTCTCCATCACCGAGGTTCGCACCGACGTGGTGGGTGACCTGGGTGACGCGACGCTGCGGATCGACGGTGCCAAGTTCGCCGAGGCGACCCGGTTCGCTCTGCGCGCCGACGATGGCACGCTCTATCTGGACAACCGGCTGTTCGTGAAGGACTCCAGCCGGGCCTACGCCACCTTCAACCTGCTGCACGCGGCGGCGGGCGTCTATGACCTGGTGGCGACCCAGGCCAATGGCCAGACCACCGTGTTCGCCGATGCCGTGACGGTGATCGACGACGCGCGCGGCGCCAACCTGTTCAGCATCATCCAGGGACCGAGCCAGGTCACCACCGGCCGCGTCAACAGCTTCATCCTGCAATACACCAACCAGGGCGATGGCGACGCCATGGCGCCGCTGCTGGTCATCGACGGCAACACGACACCCCTGGGATACAACAGCGGCGATCTGCGCGCCATGCCCATCTACTTCCTCGGCGCCAGCCTGGACGGCCCGATGGACGTCCTGCGCCCGGATACCGGCTACTCGCAGCAAGTGCTGTTCCAATCGCCCAACAGCGATGGCCAGCTCGACATCCGCGTCTCCACCATCCAGTCCACTGACAACCGCGTCATCGACAGCGCCCGCTGGGGCGAAATCGAAGCTTCGATCAAGCCCGCCACCCCGGCCGGCATGAGCGACGCGGCATGGAACACGCGATGGGACGCCTTCTGGGGCCGCATCCGCGCCGCCATGGGCAACACCTGGGGCGACTACGTGCGCATGCTCAACCAGGCCATGTTGCTGGTGTCCGAGCAGGGCAGCCCGGTGCGTGACGTGCGCACCTTGATGGCGACCGTGTACGAGCAGCATCCCGACTGGCGGCCCGCCTCCAACCTGAGCGGCACGCTGCTCGATTCCACAAGCGGCGATCCGCTCGCCAACGTCGAGCTTGCCGCCTACCGGACGACCGATCGCGGCATCGTGCTGGGCGGCTACGCCAGCACCGATGCCAACGGCCACTTCACCTTGAGCGGCCTGCAACCCGGCACTTACCGCCTCACGCTCTCCAGCGGTGTCTACGACATGAACCGCAACGGCGCTGACGACAGCGGCGAACTCAACGTCGCCGGCAACGCGCCGCTGGGCCTGCTCAGCTACGCGGTCGGCTTCGACGCCGACAGCAATGCCGGCGAGGTGTATGTGCTCGACACCACTCCGGTGGTATCCACCAGCGACTCCGCGCCGGTGCTGGCCACGGCGGCGGACGGCACTCCGCACCTCCTCTGGCTGCGTGACGGCCGCGCTTGGCACGCCTGGTATGACGGCGGCAACTGGGTCGACGCGGTGGCGGTTTCCGGCGACGGCGCTTCCGAACTCAACCTGGTCGCGGCGGGCAACCTGCTCGACAGTAGCGACCCCGGCCTCATCGCCGTCTGGCAACAGAACGGCGGCAACCCCACCCTGGGCGGCAACGACAGCGAAATCTTCTACGCCGTCGCGCGTCCGGATGGCGCCGGCGGTTACCAATGGTCAGAACCAATCCGCCTGACAACCGATCTGGTCTCCGATCGCGGCCTCGAAGTCGTGGTCATGGGCAGCGGCCAGGTGCTCATCGTCGACAAGAAAGAAGACGTGACGACCCAGGATGATTCCGACCTCTATTACTACCTGATCGACGTGGCGACCGGCGGCGTCGTCTGGACCGCCGCGCCCGTGGCGTTGGCGCCGCAGTACACCGTGGCCTACAGCTACGACAAGGAATACGGCCCCTGGAATGCGCTGGGCATGGAGATCGGAGCTTCCATCGGCCTCACCGGCGAAGCCACGCAGTCCGGTTGCGAAGCCAGCGTCAGCGTCGGCGGTCAGGCCGAACTGACCCTGGAAAGCGACAACCTCGGCATCACCCTCGAAGGCCACGGCAATCTGGAAGCCGAATGGGGCGTCGATCTGGTCGCGCATGATTGGGACTTCCATCAGGCCACCGCTGGCATCGGCATCAGCGGCGAGCTGGACTGGAAGAACGGTCTGCTCAAGATGCTCGGCGCCATCCCGACGCCGGCCACCAAGGCCGCCGCCACCTTCATCGAATGGGCCACCACGCTGATCAATTCCACCGGCGTGGTCGAAGCCAGCAACGGTATCAAGGGTTCCATCGGCATCGACTTCTCCGGCCTGCGCTGGACCATCGCCGAACCCTTCCCGGAATGGGTGTGGCCGAACGTCATCGCCGAGGCGGCGATGAACACCAGCGTCAAAGCCTACGCCGGCATCCAGGTCAAGGATGACGACGATTGGAAACTGGAAGTGGAAGGCGGCATCGTCGCCGAAGTGGATGTCTACCCGTCGGTCGAGCTGACCAAGCTGGGTGGCGAGATCGGCATCACCCTGACCCTGGACGGCTGGGATTTAAGCCCCGACCCGTGGTTCCTCGGTTATGAGAAATCCGATCTCATCCTTCTCGGTGACGGCGGCCTCGGCACGCCGCTCTATCTCCTCTCCTGGAACCCGAGCCTGCTGGTCGGCAGCGCCGCGAACTACAACGATGGTGTCAGCCACAGCCTGCTGGCCAACGTCGCCACGGATCTGGCCGACGACGGATCGCCGGCCCTCGCCAGCGACTCCGGCGGCAGCTATGCCGCCTGGTCGCACAACACGGGTGACATCGGCACCACGCTACAGGTGTCGAATTACGATGGCGCCGCCTGGAGCGCGCCGGTCGAGATCGCCGGCAGCCTCGGCTTCAACAACGGCGTCAACACCGTCACCGATGCCGCCGGCAAGCGCATGGTGATCTGGACTCACGCCGACAGCGGCGCGTTGACCCACGACTCCGATCTGGACGCCATCCAGGCCGCGCGCAACGCCAACCAGCTCATGTATTCCTTGTTCAATGGCGCAACCTGGTCGGCGCCCACCCAATTGGCCGCCACCGCCGGCCGCGACAGCAGCCTGACCCTGACCCGCGACGCCGCCGGCAATGTGGTGCTGGGCTGGATCGCCAGCGACAGCAACGGCATGCAGCACCTGCTCAGCGCCACCTGGAACGGTAGCGCCTGGAGCGTGCCGGCGGCCATCGCCGAGAACGCTCATCTTGGCCAGCTCGAACTCGGCCGGGTCGGTTCCACCCTCACCGCCTTCTGGACCGAGGATGTCAGCGCCGCCGGCGACTCCAGCGCCACCAGCCTGCGTAGCGCCAGCTACAGCGGCGGTGCCTGGTCGAGTGCCGGCGCCTTCTCGCCGGTGCTGCTGTCCGCCTCGCTGGGCGTGACCAATATCGGCACCAGCAGCGGCTTCAGCCTGGCCGGTAGTGAAGTGCCGCTGCAAGGCGAAACCCTGGCCGGCATCCTGTTCGGCCCGCCGCCCGACGAATGCTTCAAGTGCAAACCCGAGGACATCAAGAAAGTCACGGAAAACGCGCCCAACTGCCGCCCCGGCGGAGGCAGCGACGTGCAGTACGACCCCGAAAAATGCCTCGAACGCACCATCATCTACGCACCCTGCGCCGTGCGCCCGCGCGACCCCAACGACATCCTCGGGCCGAATGGCTTCGGCGAGGAAAACTGGATCACCGCCACGGAAACCCAGTCCTACACCATCCGCTTCGAGAATGCGGCGGACGCCACCGCGCCGGCGCAACAGGTGGTGATCACCCAGGTGCTGGATGCCGACCTCGACCCGCGCACCTTCCGTGTCGATGACTTTGGCTGGGGCGAGGTGCGTCAGGAACTGGACGCCAACCGCGCCTTCTATACCACTCGTCTCGATTTCACCGCGACCAGCGGCTATTACGTCGATGTCGCGGCCACCGTGGACGTGCCCAACAGCACGGTTACCTGGACGCTGACCACCATCGACCCGGCCACCGGCGAAATGCCGGCCGACGCCAGCATCGGCTTCCTGCCGGTGAACGACACCGTCTACGACGCGAACCACCAGGTGGTGCCGGGGAGTGAAGGCACCCATCGCGGCGAGGGCTTCGTCTCCTACACCGTGCGGCCGAAATCCGGCACCGCCACGGGCGCCGTGGTGGATGCCCAGGCGAGCATCGTGTTCGACACCCAGGGGCCGATCGAGACCCCGAGTATCGCCGCCACGCTCGATGCCGTCGGCCCGAGCAGCCAGGTTGACCCGCTGCCCGCCAGCATCGCCCCGACGTCCGGCGCCAGCGCCGAATTCCTGGTGACCTGGAGCGGCACGGACGACAGCGGCGGTTCCGCTATCCGCGACTACACCCTCTACGTCTCGGTGGATGGCGGCAGCTATAGCATCTGGCAACTCAACACCCCGTTGACAGAAGCGATCTACACCGGCACATCCGGCCACAGTTACGCCTTCTACAGCACCGCGCGCGACAACGCGGGCAATGAGGAAGCCGCTCCGGCGAGCGCCGATGCGTTCACCACCGTGGCGGGCGGCGTCGGCACCCTGTCCGGCACCAAGTACGAGGACATGGACGGCGACGGCGTGAAGGACGCGGGCGAAGCCGGCCTTTCCGGCTGGACCATTTACCTGGATATGGATGGCAGCGGCACGCTGAACGACGGTGATGTCAGCACCACCACAGACAGCAACGGCAATTACAGCTTTACCGACCTCGCGGCCGGCACCTACACCGTGGCCGAAGTCATGCAGACCGGCTGGGTCGCCACCAATCCGCCGTCTGGCAGCCGCTCGATCACGCTGGTGGGCGGCGCCACCGCCAGCGCCAACTTCGGCAACTTCGCTCTCGCCCAGATCGGCGGCATCAAGTTCAACGACCTCAACGGCAACGGCGTGCAGGATGCGGGCGAAGACGGACTGGCCGGCTGGACCATCAACCTTGACCTGGGTGGCGACGGCACCATAGACGCCACCCAGAGCACCAATCTCTACGGCTACTACACCTTCACCGACCTCGGCCCCGGCAGCTATGTCGTGACCGAAACCCCGCAATCCGGCTGGCTGCAAACCACGCCCGCCGGCGGCAGCTATTCGGTGACGCCGTATTCCGGTGAGGATTCCGGTTCAAACGACTTCGGCAACGTACAGGCCGCCAGTATCAGCGGCCGCAAGTTCGAGGACGTCAACGGCAACAGCCGCTGGGATGACGGTATCGACCGGGTGCTGTCCGGCTGGACCATCTACCTCGACAGCAACGATAACGGCGTGCTGGAAAGCGGCGAACTCAGAACCACCACCGACATCAACGGCCTCTACCGCTTCGACAACCTGCTGCCCGGCGCCTACACCGTCGCCGAAGTCATGCAGGCCGGCTGGGTGCAGACCTGGCCCGCCCCCATCCCGGGAAGCACCAGCCTGACGCTCACCGGCTCCTCGGCCCTGCTCGAACTTCCGGCGGAACTGATGCTGAGCGACATCAGCGCGGATCAAGTCCTCGGCAACACCCTGGCGGCCAGCCTGACCAACCTCAACGGCTACCGCGCCGATGCCCGCTTCGCCAGCCTGGCCGGCGGCGGCATCACCACAGTGGTGATCGACACCGGTATTGACCTCAACCACAGCTTCTTCGGGCCGGATGCCGACCTCAACGGCATCGCCGACCGCATCGTCTATCAATGGGACTTCGCCGATAACGATGCCGACGCCTCCGATGTCAACGGCCACGGCTCCAACGTCTCCAGCCTCATCGCCTCTTCCGACGCGATGGCCGGCGGCGTGGCGCCGGACGCCAACCTGATCGCCCTCAAGGTGTTCAGCAACAGCGGCACGGGCAACTTCGGCTACCTGGAACAAGCCCTGCAATGGACGCTGGCCAACATCGCCACTTACAACATCGGCGTCATCAACCTGTCGTTGGGCGATGGCCAGAACTGGGCGGATGCCGCCTCGATGTACGGCATCGGCGACGAACTGGCGGCGCTGTCCAGCAGCGGCGTCATCATCACCGCCGCCGCCGGCAACAGCTATTACCAGTACAACGGCCAGCTCGGCGTGGCCTACCCGGCCGCCGACCCGGCCGTGCTGGCGGTGGGCGCGGTCTGGAGCGGCGACTTCGGCGGCGAATACCACTACGGCAGCGGCGCCATCGACTACAGCACTGGCGCCAACCGCATCGCCGCCTTCTCGCAACGCGACGACACGCAACTCGACGTGTTCGCCCCCGGCACCCGCCTGCTCGGCGCCAACGCCAGCGGTGGCACCGTCACCATGTACGGCACCAGCCAGGCCTCCGCTTACCTCGCGGGCATCGCCACCCTGGCGCAGGACGTGGCACAGGCCAACCTCGGCCGCAACCTCACCACCGCCGAATTCGCCGGCCTGCTGGCCAGCACCGGCGGCAGTATTTACGACGGTGACGACGAGAACGACAACGTCGCCAACAGCGGCCTGAACTTCCACACCATCGACATGCTGTCCCTGGCCGAGGCCATCCTCGGTTTGAGCACGGGCGGCGGCGGTGGCGGCGCGGGCAGCGGCGCGGGCGATCCGAATGCCGGCCTGATCGCCGGCCCGGCGACCCACCGCGTCACCCTGGCGGCTGGCGACAACGTCAGCGGCAAGGACTTCGGCAACTTCCGGCTGGGCGAAATCGGTGGCAGCGTGTTCGACGACTTCAACGGCGACGGCACCCTGAACGGCGCCGATAGCGGCCTGCAAGGCTGGACCGTGTTCCTCGACGCGAACGGCAACGGCGCGCTCGATGCCGGCGAAATCAACACCCAGACCGCCGCCAACGGCGCCTACAGTTTCACCGGCGTCGGCCCCGGCACGCATCGCGTCAGCGTCTTCGATCCGGGCGGCTGGGGCTACACCACCGCCAGCTTCTTCGATGTGTTCATGGAAAGCGGCGGCAGCGTGGCGCGCGGCTTCGGCGCCAACCAGACCGCGACCGTCCTGGCCGACAGCTTCAGCGGCGACGAAGACCAGCCCATAGGTGGCAATGTCTCCGGCAACGACAGCGACCCGGACGGCCCGGCCTACACCGCGCACCTGGTGGACGACGTGGCCCACGGCACCCTCGTCCTGAATGGCGATGGCAACTTTACCTACACGCCCCACGCCAACTTCGACGGCCATGACAGCTTCACCTATCGCGTGAGCGACGGCGTCAGCCTGAGCGCACCCGCCACGGTCAACCTCACCATCAACCCGGTGAACGATGCCCCCACGGCCGACCCGATTGCCGCCCAAAACGTCAACGAAGGTCAGAGCGTCAATCTCACCGTAATCGGCCATGACGTCGACGGCGACCCACTGAGCTACAGCCTGATTCCCGGCAGTGTCGGCGCCATCGACCCGGTGAGCGGCGCCTACAGCTTCCATGCCCTCGACGGCTATGCCAGCCACAACGTCGGCGTGCGGGTCAGCGATGCCCCGGACAGCTTCTTCGACGTCTTCTTCGACATCGGCGTCAGCAACGTCCCACCCACCCTCGCCGTCACGGGCGCCGCCAGTGCCCAGGTGGGCGTGGCCTACACGCTTGACCTCAGCGCCAGCGATCCCGGCCAGGACACCCTGAGTGCCTGGCACATCGACTGGGGCGACGGCCACATTAGCGATGTTGCCGGTGACGCCACCAGCGTCAGCCACGTCTACGCCGTGGCCGGCAACTACCAGACCGCCGCGCAGGCGAGCGACGAAGACGGCACTTACCTGGCCCTCGGGCCGACGGTCAACGTCAGCCCCGCCGCCAACCACGCCCCCACCGTCGACACGGTGCCCAATCAGAACGTCAACGAAGGTCAGAGCGTCAATCTCACCGTAATCGGCCATGACGTCGACGGCGACCCACTGAGCTACAGCCTGATTCCCGGCAGTGTCGGCGCCATCGACCCGGTGAGCGGCGCCTACAGCTTCCATGCCCTCGACGGCTATGCCAGCCACAACGTCGGCGTGCGGGTCAGCGATGCCCCGGACAGCTTCTTCGACGTCTTCTTCGACATCGGCGTCAGCAACGTCCCACCCACCCTCGCCGTCACGGGCGCCGCCAGTGCCCAGGTGGGCGTGGCCTACACGCTTGACCTCAGCGCCAGCGATCCCGGCCAGGACACCCTGAGTGCCTGGCACATCGACTGGGGCGACGGCCACATTAGCGATGTTGCCGGTGACGCCAGCAGCGTCAGCCACGTCTACGCCGTGGCCGGCAACTACCAGACCGCCGCGCAGGCGAGCGACGAAGACGGCACTTACCTGGCCCTCGGGCCGACGGTTAACGTCAGCCCCGCCGCCAACCATGCCCCCACCGTCGACACGGTGCCCAATCAGAACGTGGACGAAGGCCAGACGGTGAGTCTCACCGTGGTCGGCCACGACGAAGACGGTGACCCGCTCAGCTACAGCCTGCTGCCCGGCAGCGTCGGCGTCATCGACCCGGTAAGCGGCGCCTACAGCTTCCATGCCCTCGACGGCTATGCCAGCCACAACGTCGGCGTGCGGGTCAGCGATGCCCCGAACAGCTTCTTCGACGTCTTCTTCGACATCGGCGTCAGCAACGTCCCGCCCACCCTCGCTATCACCGGCGCGGCGACGGGCAGCGAAGGCCAGGTCTACACGCTGGGTCTCTCCAGCAGCGATCCGGGTAGCGACACCCTCAGTGGCTGGCTCATCCACTGGGGCGACGGCACCAGCAGCACCTATCCGGGCGATGCCGGCGGCGCCAGCCACGTTTATGCGGTCAGCGGCCACTACAACATCAGCGCGGGCGCGACCGACGAAGACGGCACCTGGAACGCCAACAGTCTCGGAGTTGACATCCAGGCCGCCAGCTTCCGCGTCACCGCCTTCACCCAGACCGACAGCGGCTTCCATCTCGGCTTCAACCACGCCATCGACGCCAGCGTGCTCAACCTCTACAGCGGTGTGGACGACGCCCCGAATAGCCCGATGGGCGCCGCCGACCTCGTCCTTACCGACGCGCGCGGCAACCTTGTGCGCGGCAACCTCATCCTCGACGCCGATCACCTGGGCGCCACCTACCTCAAGAGCGACGGCGTCCTCGCCGCCGGCGATTACAACCTGCGGCTCTCCAGCCGCGCGGACGGCTGGCGCGACACGGGCGGCCAGCTCCTCGACGGCAACGGCGACGGCACTGGCGGCGACGACTACACCCGCGTTCTCAGCGTCGCCCCCAGCAACAGCGCCATCGTCAGCATCGGCGAACTCGCCCTCGGCGCCGGCCAGAGCATCGCCAGCACCCTCGGCGGCCTCCCCATCACCCTGCTCAACGGCGCCGGCGTCAGCCACATCCAGTTCAGCCTCGCCTACGATTCGGCGCTTCTCACAATCACCGGCGCCAGCCTCGGTAGCGGCCTCACCGGTAGCGTCGACCTCAGCGTCGCCGGACTCGTCCAGGTCAACCTCAGCAGTGCCGCCCCACTTGGCAACAGCGCCAAGGAAGTGCTCCGCCTCGAAGGCGACGTCCCGCTTGACGCGCAGAACCAATACGGCGGCAAGAACCTGCTCCACCTTTACGACGTCAGCCTGAGCAACGCCGGCGGCGGCGCTCTCGCCACGCGCGTCGACGACGGTCTTCACGTCGCCGCCTACGTCGGCGACGGCAACGGCGATGGCACCTACACCACGGTCGACGCCACGCGGCTGCTGCGCGTCCTCAGCCGCGCCGACACGGGCTACAACCTCTACCCCCTGATTGACCCCAGCCTCATCGGTGACGTCAACAACAGCCACAACCTCAGCACCGTCGACTACGCCCTGATCCTGCGCGAAGCCACCTACCTCGCCAGCGGCAACGCCGCCCTCAACTGGATCGGCATCCCCGACCTCCCCGGCGGCGTCAGCATCACCTTTGCCGGCGCCGACCCGCTGGTCAAACTCCCGGACAACCTCGAAGCCACCGCCGGCGGAGAAATCACGGTTCCCGTCCTCCTCGCCGAACTCGAACCCGGCCTCACCCGCATCCCGCTGGAAACGGTCACGATCCGGATCGCCTGGAACCCCGGCCAGCTCGAACTCCTCGACTGGAACCCGGGCAGCCTCACCGGCGACTTCCGCACTGTCATCGCCCACAGCGAAGCCGGCCTGCTCATCCTCGACCTCAGCCATGACGGCGCCAAGGATGTCGGTCTCGGCAGCCTCGCCGACCTGCGCTTCCGGGTCACCGCCCAGGCCAGCGGCACGGTCAGGATCGACTTGCAGGAAGTCAAACTCAACGCCAGCCACCTCACCCTCAACCCCGCCCCGCAAATCGGCGCCGACTCCACCGACGGCCTGATCCGGGTCAACCTCCCGATCGCCCCGGACTTGCCCCTCACCCCGCAAGACTTGGGCGCCACGCCGGTGATCGACTTCGGCAGCCGCTACGACGGCTTCGAATTCACGGGCAACGGCGACAAGAGCTGGCTGGGCGACTGGCTCACCGACGGCAAGAACAAGAAGCCCGACCTGGAAGCGCTGCGGATACAGCCGATCATCCAGCCCAAGGTGGCGCCGCGGTTGAGCGCCAGGGTGTAACTTGTAGCGCCGGCGACGTGGGGCTGATCAGACGAACGAGGTTGGTGGCGACGTCGGCGTTACAGTAGGTACCCCGGCAACCGCCGGGGGATGCAAGCGAACCTGATAGGAGCCACAGATGGCCGAAACGGAAAAGAAAGTCGCGGAGCAAACAGCCGCGAACCCCCAGGTGAAGTGGAACGTCGAGCACCTGAAGAGCAGCTACGTCAATTTCGCCAACGCCAACTCGACGCGCGAGGAAGTGGTGATGAATTTCGGGCTGAACAACAGTTGGGACCGCAGCCAGCCGGAGATGGAAATCGAACTGGCGCACCGCATCGTGCTCAGTCCGTTCGCCGCGAAACGCCTGGCGGAACTGTTGAACAAGCTGATGGGCGAGTATGAGAGCCGCTATGGCGAACTGAAGTAAGGCGTCGGGCTCGCGCCCAAGCAACGATGGACGGGCCGAGGAATCGGCCCGTTTCCGTTGTTGCCCCCTCTGGGCGCGGCGCAATTGCGAGATGTGCCCGCCGCTGCCGATTTTTCATCACGTTTCCTCGGGGCAAGCGGCGCGCTACTCTCCAACTTCCCCGGAATTCAGACGACCGTCATGCTGTCTCGAAACGACGCGGTAACACCCCCCCCCGATACCCCGGCGCCGACGGCGCCCGGTGATTACTGGCAAGCATTGGCTCAGGCGCGCAACGCCGAGCAGCTTTGCCAGGCCTGGCTGCCCATTCTGTGCGGCATGGTTCAGCGCACGCAAAGCGGGCTGCTGCTGTTGCAGGACAGCAATGGCAGTTTCGCGCCGGCCGCGTTGTGGCCGGAGGCGGCGGACCTTTCCTATCTGCGCGGCGTCGCCGAGGAGTCGCTGAATACGCGCCAGGGCGTGGTGCAGCGGGACGCCGATGGCCAGACCCGTTTCGCCTATCCGCTGGTGAACGGCGATGAGTTGTTCGGGGTGGTGATCCTGGACCTGCACGCGGCGGACGAGTTGGCGCTCACCCATGCCCGCCGTCTGCTGCACTGGGGCGTGGGCTGGCTGATCGATCTGTTCAACCGGCGCGCGCTGCTGGAACAGGGCGCGCGTCTGGAGCGTTCCGCTTACCTGTTCGATCTGGCGCTGGCGGCGCTGTCCGAGGCCGATTTCGGCAAGTCCAGCCTGGCCGTGGTGAACCGCCTGGCGCAGCGTTTCAACTGCCACCAGGTGCTGTTCGGCCTGGAGAAGGGCAAGACCGTGCGGGTGGAAACGGTGTCGCATTCCGCCTGGTTCGAGGAAAAGGCCAATCTGGTCAATCTCGCCGCGCAGGCGATGAACGAGGCGTTCGACCAGCGTTCCCGCATCGTCGTGCCGGAGCCGGAAAGCGGCGCCACCCTGATTACCGCCGCCTGTCGCCGTTATCTGGAAGACAGCGGCAGCCACGCGCTGTGCGCCCTGCCGCTGGAAGCCGGCAACCGGGTGGCGGGGGTGTGGTTGCTGGAGCGGGACGAGCCGTTCTCGGACGAGGAACTGGACGTACTCGACGCCCTGACCCTGACCCTCGGCCCGATCATGGCGCTGAAGCTGAACGTCGAGGAGTCGCTGTTCAGCCATACGCGCCGCGCCTGGAGCCATGGCTTGCGCAAGCTCACCGATACCTCGCGCCCCGGCTACAAGCTGCTGGCCATCGCCATCGCGCTGCTTCTCGCGGTCCTGGCGCTGTATCAGACCGATTACCGGGTGGCCTCGCAGGCGGTGGTGGAGGGCGCCACGCAACGAGTCGCGGTGGCGCCGTTCCAGGGCTACATCCAGAGCGCGCCGAAGCGGGCGGGCGACGTGGTGCATGCCGGCGAGGTGCTGGCGACACTGGAGGACAGGGATTTGCGCCTGGAGAAAGTGCGCTGGGAGGCGGAGTTGCAAGTGTCCCTGCGCAAGGAACAGGAAGCGATGTCCAAGGGCGAGCGGGTGGATTTCCGCCTGGCTTCCGCCCAGGCCAACCAGGCGCGCGCTCAGCTCAACCTGGCGGAGGAGAAACTGGCGCGGGTACGGGTGGTCGCGCCCTTCGATGGTGTGGTGGTGCGCGGCGACCTGTCGCAACAACTCGGCTCGCCGGTGGAGCAGGGCAAGGTGTTGTTCGAACTGGCGCCGCTGGAAGCCTGGCGGGTGATCCTCAAGGTGGACGAGCGCGACATCGCCGATGTGCGCGCGGGCCAGCCGGGGGAACTCATGCTCACCAGTCTGCCCGGCCAGGCCTTCCCGTTCCGCGTGAAGAAGGTGACGCCGGTCGCCACCGCCGAGGACGGGCGCAACTATTTCCGGGTCGAAGCCGGGCTCACCCTGAAAAAGGGCGCCACCCTGCCCAAGATGCGCCCCAACATGGAAGGCGTGGGCAAGGTGGAGGCCGGTGAACAGAGCCTTTTGTGGATCTGGACCCACCGCCTGGGAGACTGGCTGCGCCTGACTTTGTGGCGATGGATGCCATGAGGCTTTTGCCATGAGCGAGGCGCTGCTCTCGACCAACTGGTATCGCGTCGCCGATTTGAAGCCGCGTCTGCGCGGCCATATCCGCATCCATCGTCACGCCTACCGGGGCGAGATCTGGTACGTCGTGGAAGACCGGGTGGCGGGCAAATACCACCGTTTCAACCCCCCCTCCTATCGGGTGATCAGTCTGATGGACGGCAAGCGCGACATGGCCCAGGTGTGGCGCCGCCTGACCGAGGAACTGGTGGAAGACACGCCGGACCAGGAAGAGGTGATCCGCCTGCTCGGGCAGTTGCACGGGGCCGACCTGATTCAGTGCGATGTCACCCCGGATGTGGCGGAGTTGTTCGAGCGGCGCGGCAAGCAGGAACGCAAGAAGCTGCTGAGCCGCTACCTCAACCCGATGTCGCTGCGCTTCCCGCTGCTCGACCCGGACAAGTTCCTCGACTGGGCCAACCGCTGGCCGCATCTGTTCCGCGGTGGCTGGGGCATGTTTCTCTGGCTGGCGGTGGTGCTGCCGGTGCTGTTCATCGCCCCCGTGCATTGGCCGGATCTCACCGAGAACTTCTCGGACCAGTTGTTGGCGATGGACAACCTCGTACTCATGGCCGTGGTGTTTCCCCTGCTCAAGAGCCTGCACGAAATGGGGCATGGCCTGGCCGCCAAGTCGCGCGGCGGCGAAGTGCACGAAATGGGCATCATGCTGCTGGTGTTCTTCCCGATTCCCTATGTCGAGGCGTCCAGTTCCTCCGCCTTCGTGAAGAAGACCGACCGCATGCTGGTGGGCGCGGCCGGCATGCTCACGGAACTGTTCGTCGCCGCCCTGGCGTTCTACCTGTGGGTGATGCTGGAGCCGGGCCTGGCGCGTTCACTGGCCTACAACACCCTCATTCTGGCCAGCGTTTCCACCGTGCTGTTCAACGGCAACCCGCTGCTGCGCTACGACGGTTATTACATCTTCGCGGACTGGGTCGAGATTCCCAACCTGGGCAGCCGCTCCACCCAGTACTGGCAATACCTGGCCGAGCAGTATCTGTTCGACGTGCCCAACAGCGAACCGCCCCCGGCCACGCCGGGCGAGCGGCGCTGGTTCATCGCCTACGCGCCGCTGGCGTTTGCCTACCGGATGTCCGTGATGATCGGCATCTCCCTGTTCGTGGCGCAGCAATACTTCATCGTCGGCGTGTTGCTGGCCCTCTGGAGCATGGTCGCCAGCTTCGGCATTCCCTTGTTCAAGATCGGCCGCGCGTTGCTCACGGAACCCCGTTTCGCCGCGCGCGGAACGCGTATCCGCGCGGTGCTGGGCGGCACCTTCCTGGCGCTCTACCTGCTGCTGTTCGTGCTGCCGATGCCGTATCACAGCCATGCCGAAGGCGTGCTACGCCTGCCGGAACAGGCCTTGTTGCGCGCCGAGGAGGATGGCTTTGTGGCGCGCGGCCTGGCGTCGCCCGGCGCGGCGCTGCGTCCCGGTAACGCGGTGCTGGAAACCGTCAATCAGGCACTCGCCTCCGAACTGGATGTGCAACTGGCCCGGCTGGATGAGGCCAGCGCCCGCTACGACGCCGCCTGGGGTGTGAAACCGGCGGAAGCGGCGCAACGCGAGGAAGAAATGCGCCGTGAACAGGCCTCGGTCGACCACCTGCGCGAGCGCATTTCCCGCCTCACCGTGCATGCCGGCGCATCCGGCAAGTTGCTGCTGGAACACCCCGACGACCTGCCCGGACGTTTCCTGAAAAAGGGCGAGGTGGTCGGCTATGTGGTGGGCAGTTATGTGCCCGTCGTGCGCGTGGTGGTGCCGCAGTCGGATGTCGATCTGGTGCGCCTGGCGACGCGCGACGTGGTGGTGAAACTGCCGCAGAACCTCGCCGCCACCTGGCCCGCCCGGCTCCTGCGCGAAGTCCCCGCCGCCGGCCACGAACTGCCCAGCGCCGCCCTCGGCCAGCGCGGCGGCGGCGATGTCGTGCTCGACCCCGGCGACAAGGAAGGCACCAAGACCCTGCAATCGGTATTCGAGTTCGAACTCTCTTTGGCGGAAGCCGCCCCCGCGCGCTACCTCGGCAGCCGCGTCCATGTCCGTTTCGAACACCCCGCCACCCCCCTCGGCGTGCGCGCCTGGCGCGCCGTGCGCCGGCTGTTCCTGTCGCAATTCCATGTGTAAGCGCGCGCTGTCGATGCTCTGCTCCCCCCTTTCCCAAAGGGGGGCTGGGGGGGATTTGGCGCAGTTCCCCCCCCTTTTTCAAAGGGGGGAATCTCGCATGGCGGCGTCACGAGCCAACGCGAACAGCGCCTTTGAAAAGGCTCTGTATGCGTTTGTTGTTGAAAGCACATGGAGCGCTGACTGGGGCGACTTCCCCCCTTTTCAAAGGGGGATTGAGGGGGATTTAACAACGTTTGCCTGGGCAGCCGTCCCAGAAATCCCCCCTAGCCCCCCTTTGGAAAAGGGGGGAACTCGGCTCTCCACAGCCGCAAGCGTTTCAACAATTGCCGCATACAGCGCCTTTGAAAAAGGGGGGAGCCGCTGATGTCCTCCCTCTCCGACGCCGAACGCTCGCAAGGCATTTACCCCGAGCGGAGCGATCCCGACGAGAACGCTTTCGACCGCTGGACGCGCGGCGCGGTGGGGGGCGCGCTGTTGCGGCTGCGGCCGTTCCGCGCGCGGCTGGCCGCGTTGGCGCGCGAGGCGGGGAAAGAGGCCGAGGCCGTGGCGCAACTGGATGACGCCGAGTTGGCCATCCAGATGCGGATCAAATCGCGCCTCGCCATCCAGGGCGGCAACCTGGCGCCCGCCCTGGCGCGGGTGCGCGAGGCGGCCTGGCGCAGCCTGGGCAAGCGCCCGTTCGACAGCCAGTTGATGGGCGCGGCGGCGCTGATGGCGGGCAAGCTCGCGGAAATGCAGACCGGCGAGGGCAAGACCCTCACCGCCGCCCTGGCCGCCAGCGTGGCCGCCGCTTCCGGCGCGCCGGTGCATGTGGTGACGGTGAACGACTATCTGGCGCAACGCGACGCCGACGATATGCAGCCCCTGTTCGCGTTTCTCGGCCTCTCGGTCGGCACCATCGTCACCGGCATGAGCCTGGGCGCGCGCCGCGCCGCCTATGCCCGCGACATCACCTATTGCACCAACAAGGAACTGGTGTTCGATTACCTGAAGGACCGCGTCGCCGCCGGTGGCCGCGCCAGCCGCGCGCAGATCAAGGTGCGCGCCCTGCTGGGCGTGGAGGAGCAGGTGGGGATGCTGCTGCGCGGCCTGCATTTCGCCATCGTCGACGAAGCCGACAGCATCATGATCGACGAGGCGCGCACGCCGTTGATCCTGGCCGAGAAGGGGCCGACCAGCGGCGACCCGAAGATGTACAAGCAGGCGCTGGCCCTGGCGCGCGAACTCAAGGAAGGCGAGCACTACGAGATGTCGTTGGCGCGGCGCGAACTGCATCTCAGCGAAACCGGCAAGGCGGATCTCTATCAGCGCGCCAAGGAGTTGGGCGGCACCTGGCTCTCCGGCAAGGCGCGCGAGCAACTGGTGTCGCAGGCTTTGCGCGCCTTGCTGCTGTTCCATCGCGATCAGCACTACCTGGTCTCGAAGCAGCGCAAGGTGGAAATCATCGACGAATACACCGGCCGCGTCCTGGAAGGCCGCACCTGGGAGCAGGGCCTGCACCAGCTCATCGAGGCCAAGGAAAACTGCATGCTCTCCGAGCACAACCGTACCCTGGCGCGCATCACCTACCAGCGCTTCTTCCGCCGCTATCTGCGCCTGTCCGGCATGACTGGCACGGCGAAGGAAGTGGGCGGTGAATTGCATGCCGTATACGGGCTGGAAGTGGTGGCCATTCCCACCAACCGGCCCTGCATCCGCATCCGCGAACCCGATGTCTGCTGTCCCGACGAAGACGACAAATGGCGGGCGGTGGCGGAAGAAGCCGCGCGGCTACGGCAACGCAACGTGCCGGTGCTGATCGGCACGCGCTCGCTGGAAGCCTCGGAGGCGCTTGCCGTGGTGCTGAAAAAGATGGCCTTGCCGCACCGCGTCCTCAATGCCCGCCAGGATGCCGAGGAGGCCGAGATCATCGCCCAGGCGGGACAGCCCGGCATGATCACCGTCGCCACCAACATGGCCGGACGCGGCACCGACATTCGCCTGGAAGAGGGCGTGGCCGACAGCGGCGGCCTGCATGTCATCCTCACCGAATTCCACGACTCCCCGCGCGTGGACCGCCAGTTGATCGGCCGCTGCGCGCGCCAGGGCGACCCTGGTTGCGCCATCGCCATCGTCGCTTTCGACGACGCCCTGTTCCGCGAACACGGCGGCTGGCTCTACAAATTATTGGCGCGAACAAGCGGCCATGCCCTATCGCCCTTGTCGCTCTCCCTCTTGCGCCGGCGCTGCCAACACGCCGCCGAACGCATCCACGGCCGCGAACGCCGCGATACCCTGAAACAGGATCGCGACCTCGATACCATGCTTGCCTTTGCTGGAAACCAGATATGAAAAAAACTTTATTCGCACCCATCGCTATTCAATACGCCCCCCCCTTTGCCAAAGGGGGGCTGGGGGGGGATTTCTTCAAGGCTTGCGTGGGCCGAAACAAAATCCCCCCCAGCCCCCCTTTGGCAAAGGGGGGCGTCAGGGCCGCGCGCTGGCTGGCCGGCTGTGTGGGCATGGGCGCCATGCTCCTGGCGAGCGCCGCGCCCGCCGCCGGCTCCGCCTACGCCTGCCTGATCGAGCCTTACCAGAAGATCGAACTGCGTAGCCCGGTGGAAGCCCTGATCACCAACATCCGCGTCGATCGCGGCGCCACGGTGAAGAAGGGCCAGGTACTGGTGGAGCTGGATACCGGCGTCGAAGAGGCGGCTCTGGCCGCGGCCAAATACAAGGCCGTGATGGAAGGGCAGATCCGTTCCGCCGAAACGCGGGTCGGTTATTCGCGTGACAAGCTGAAACGTCGGGAAGAACTCAACCGGCTGAATTTCATTTCCGCCCAGGAACGCGACGACGCCTACAGTGAAATGCGCCTGGCCGAGGCGGAACTGCTGGACGCCAAAGACAACCGCGAACTCGCCGCCCTGGAATACAAACGCCTGATGGCCCTGGTGGAACAGCGCCGCCTGACCAGCCCGTTCAACGGCGTGGTCATGGAACGCATGCAGCATCCCGGCGAACTGGCGCAGACCGGGGAGGGCGCCCGCGCCATTTTGAAGCTGGCGCAAACCCACCCGCTACGGGTCGAAGTCATCCTCCCGGTGGCCCTCTACGGCAGCATCCGCAACGGCGCCCGCGCCCAGGTGGTGGCCGAGCCGCCGCTCAGAGGGACTTACCAGGCGACGGTACGCATCGTCGATAGAGTGGTGGATTCGGCCAGCGGCACCTTCGGCGTGCGCCTCGACCTGCCCAACCCCAAGGGCGACATCCCGGCCGGGGTGAAATGCCGGGTCAGCTTCCGGTAGCAGTAGCGCCGGCGTCTCGCCGGCAGTTTTAAAAGATGCCGGCGAGACGCCAGCGCTACACGCCCCCTACACCACCCGATTGCGTTCTTCCCCGCGCACGAACGCTTCGATGTTGTCGATCAACTGATCCCCCAGGCGCTGCATCGCCTCGCGGCTGGACCAGGCGACATGCGGGGTGAGCAGGAAATTGGGCAGGTCGAGATCGAGCAGGGGATTGCCGTCGCGTGGCGGCTCGCCGCTCAATACATCGAATCCGGCGCCGGCGATGCGCCGGGTTTTCAGGGCGGACAGCAGCGCCGCCTCGTTTACCACGCCGCCGCGCGCGGTGTTGATCAGTAGCGCGTTACGCTTCATCAGGCCGAATTCGCGCGCGCCGATCAGATCGCGCGTCGCCTCGCTCAACGGCACATGCAGGCTGATCTGGTCGGCCCGCGCCAGCACCTCGTCGAACGGCGTATGGCCGGGGCGGATCACCTCGGCGCCCTTGTGCTCGGCGATCAGCACTTCCATGCCGAAGGCGCGCGCCAGGCGCTCCACCCCCTGGCCGACGCTGCCGTGGCCGATCAGCCCCAGGGTGGAGCCGGCGAGATCGTGGATTTCATGGTCGAACAGGCAGAAGCGCTCGGCCTGTTGCCAGGCGCCCTGTTTCAGGCTGGCGCGCCAGGCCAGGAGGTTGCGGCGCAAGGCCAGCAGCATCATGAATACATGCTCCGGCACCGTGTTGTCGGCATAGCCGCGAATGTTGCACACGGCGATGCCGCGCTCACGGCAGGCTTCCAGATCGACGTTGTTGACCCCGGTCGCCGCCACCGCCACCAGCCTGAGCTTGTGGCAGGAATCGAGCACCGCGCGGGTAATCGGCGTCTTGTTGGCGATCACGATGCTGGCCCGCCAGAGCAAATCCGCCAGTTCATCCGGTTGCGCGTCGGGGTGCTCCACCCAGGTGTGATCGAACTCGGGGAAACGCAGATCGGCGATCAGCGTGGCGCGGTCGAGAAAGACGACGTATTCCTTCATCCTAGAAACCTCAGTTGACCGCTCCTTAGCCCTTGTGAGGCCGCATGAATGCGGGTGTTAGCGCCTCCGATGGGGCTCACCGATCGGGTGAGCCCGCTACGCGCCCGATTGCACGGTTTTCGGGCCGTCTGGCTGCGTTTCTTCTCCTTGCGGGCCCCGGCCCGCTGCGCGCGTTGGCAACTGAGCGCGCCTTGCCAGCCGACCCGAAAACCGCACACTCGGGCGCGTTCAACTGAGGTTTCTAGGATCATTTCGCCTCGTCGACCATCTCGATGGTCTTGCCCTCGACTTCGTTGGCCACTTGCAGCAACACCGGGTCTTGAGACAACGCCGAAAGCATCCGCGCGGGTTTGATCAGGCCGATTTTCGTCTTGCCCTGCTCGGTGTACACCGAGATGCGACAGGGCAAGGCCATGTTCAGGCGCATGTCGGTGGTCAGGACTTTGAGCGCCTGCCCCGGGTTGCAGACTTCGAAGACCCTGCACTCCTCGGCGAAGGCGAGGCCTTTGCCGCGCAGCGTGGCGCCAAGATCGTGGATATGCAGCACGCCGAAGCCATGCCGCTTGACCGCGGCTTCAAGGTCAGTGGAGGCCTGCTCGAATGATTTGTCGCTTGCAACGATGTAGTACATGAAATCTCCTCGATAGGGCGATATGGGGGGGCTGGAAGTCTTCCCTCCCAGCCGCGCGGGAAACCAAGCAATGCGGGCGAAACCCGATTTTCCAACCGTGCCCGCCTGATTATTTCCTTCGCGGCAACCGGCGCCGCGACTGCTCGCCTGTCCCGAAGGCGGGTTGCGCGGTAGCATCACGCGTCGCTTTGTCGGCGGCATACAACAGGAGACAACATGAAAATCGAAACCCTGGCCGTGCATGGCGGCTATTCCCCGGAACCCACCACCAAAGCCGTGGCGGTGCCCATCTACCAGACCACGTCCTACGCTTTCGATTCCACCCAGCACGGCGCCGACCTGTTCGACCTGAAGGTGCCGGGCAATATCTACACCCGCATCATGAACCCCACCACCGACGTGCTGGAAAAGCGCGTCGCGGAAATGGAGGGTGGCATCGCCGGTCTCGCCCTGGCCTCCGGCATGGCGGCCATCACCTACGCGATCATGACCATCGCCGAAGCGGGCGACAACATCGTCACCAGTTCCACGCTTTATGGCGGCACCTACAACCTGTTCGCCCACACCCTGCCGCGCTATGGCATCGAGGTGCGCTTCGCCGACTACCGCGAGCCGGACAGCTTCGCCAAGCTGATCGACGACCGCACCAAGGCGGTGTTCTGCGAATCGGTGGGCAACCCGCTGGGCAACGTCACCGACTTCGAGAAACTGGCGGAACTGGCGCATGCCCACGGCGTGCCGCTGATCGTCGACAACACCGTGCCCACCCCCTACCTGTGCCGCCCGTTCGAGCATGGCGCCGACATCGTCGTGCATGCCCTGACCAAATACCTGGGTGGCCACGGCAACAGCATCGGCGGCATGATCGTCGATTCCGGCAAGTTCCCCTGGGCCGAACACAAGGTGCGCTTCGCCCGCCTCAACGAGCCGGATGCTTCCTATCACGGCGTCGTCTACACCGAAGCCCTCGGCGCGGCCGCCTATATCGGCCGCGCCCGCGTCGTGCCGCTGCGCAACATGGGCGCGGCGATCAGCCCGTTCAACAGCTTCCTGATCCTGCAAGGTGTCGAAACCCTGCCGCTACGCATGGACCGCACCTGCGACAACGCCCTGGCCGTGGCCGAGTACATGAAAAATCACCCGAAAGTCTCCTGGGTGCACTACGCCGGTCTCGCCGATTCACCGAGCAAACCGCTGGCCGACAAATACCTGGGCGGCAAGGCTTCCGGCATCGTCTCCTTCGGCATCAAGGGCGGCCGCGAAGCCGGCGGCAAGTTCATTGACGCGCTCAACCTGATCGTCCGCCTGGTCAACATCGGCGACACCAAGAGCCTGGCCTGCCACCCCGCCACCACCACCCACCGCCAACTCTCCCCGGCGGAACTGGCGAAAGCGGGCGTCAGCGAAGACATGGTGCGGCTGTCGTTAGGCATCGAACACATCGACGACCTGATCGCCGACATCGAACAGGCGCTGGCGGCGGCGGGATAAACAAAAGCCCCTCGCGCTGGCCACTCCCCCCTTTCCCAAAGGGGGGCTGGGGGGGATTTCTGAGGCCGATGCGCTGGCAAACGCCGCCAAATTCCCCTCACTCCCCCTTTGAAAAAGGGGGAAGCCACCCCTCGCAGCCTTTCTCTCACACTTCCAGCAACGCCCGCTCGCCCAATCCTCCCACCTTGCCATCCGCCTCCAGCTTCAGATCCGGGATGTGGGTGAAGGAGATGCGCATGGGGGCTTCTTCCTGGGCCATGAATGCGCCACCGAAGTAGAGCGCTTCCGCGCCGAATTTCAGGCGCACGCGGTCGAGCGCGCTATCCAGGCCGGGGCTGCGGCTGCCGTCGGGGAACAGCGGCAGGCTCACCTTGTCGCTCGGGAGCAGCTCGCCGAACACCATGCCGACCTTGATCGGCTCGCGCCGGCGCGGCCGTTCCGCCCAGAGGGCGGCGAGCAAGCGCAGGCTGGCGAGGGTGTCCCGCATCGGCGCGAAGCGGGTGTCCACGCCCCATTCGCTGTGTTTGCGATAGCTCACGCGCACCCCCAGGCGTCCGGCCATGTAGCCTTCGGCGCGCAGGCGCAGCGCGGCTTTCTGGGTCAACTTGGAGAGCACCGCGAAGGCGCCCGCGTCATGGCGCAGGCGCGGCGGCAATACATGGGAGTGGCCCAGGCTGGAGCGTTTCGTCGGTGGCAACACCACGTCGACGCCGCGCAGGCGGTCATACATGCGTTCGCCCCCGACCCCGCCCCAGACCCGGCGCAAGTGTTCGCGGTCGGCCCGGCACAGCGCCTCCACCGTGCCGATGCCGTGCCGCTCCAGGCGCTCCAGCATGGCGCCGGCGATGCCGTTGAGGTCATTCAGCTTGAGGCGGAACAGGCAGTCGGGCAGGTCTTCCTGGTTGATGACGACGAGCCCGTCCGGCTTCTGCATGTTGGACGCGGTCTTGGCCAGAAAGCGGTTGGGGCCGACGCCGATGGAACAGGTGAGCACCTCGCCGACGTGGTCACGCAGCTTGGCCTTGACCTCGCCGGCCAGCCCCCGGACCACGCTTTCCTGTTGCCAGGAGCCGGTCAGGTCACAGGCCACTTCGTCGATGGAAAGCACCTCGCTGACGGCGATGACGGTATCGACGATGTCCATCAGGCGGTGGTGCATCTCGACATAGACACGCGGCCGTGCCTGCACGAAAACGATGTCCGGGCAGAGGCGGCTGGCATCCATGACGCCGGTGCCGGTCTTCACCCCGAAGCGCTTGGCTTCGCGGCTGGCGGCGATGCAGCAACTGGTCTCCGCCATCACCGGCAGGATGCCGACCGGCCGCCCGCGCAACTCCGGGCGCAGATGTTGCTCCACCGAGGCGAAGTAGGAGTTGAAGTCGAGGAGGAGGGCGCGCAGGGACATGGAAAAGAACGATCGTTCTGGCATCGCAGAATAGAACGATCGTTCTTTCTGGGCAAGATGGGCGCCCCAGTTCTCCGCCTCCTCAGTGCTTCAGGTGCGGAGCGAACAACGTGATCCAGTCTTCGCGCGGGGTGACGATGCGCGGGTTGCCCGACTGCTTCCAGCCCAGCACCCGCTTGTCGCCGGTCACGAACAGACCGGTGCCGGCGACATCGGCCACCCGTGGCGCGATGTGAGACGTGTAAGCCCTGTCCGCCGGGTTTACGCCAGATCGAAGCGATCCAGGTTCATCACCTTGTCCCAGGCCGCCACAAAGTCGTGGACGAACTTCTCCCGCGCATCCGCACATCCATATTCTTCAGCCAAGGCGCGGAGTTGGGAGTTTGAACCGAAGATCAGATCGACTCGGGTGCCGGTCCATTTGACTTCACCGGTCACGCGGTCGCGCCCTTCGAACACGTCCGCCGCATCGGAAACCGGCTTCCACTCCGTGCCCATGTCGAGCAGGTTGACGAAGAAGTCGTTGCTGAGCACCTCCGGCCGTTGGGTGAAGACCCCGTGCATGGTCTGACCGACATTCGCGTTCAACGCGCGCATGCCGCCTGCCAGCACCGTCATCTCGGGCGCGGTAAGCGTCAGCAGTTGCGCCTTGTCGAGCAGCAGTTCCTCGGCCGAAACGGAGTACTTGGCCTTCTGGTAGTTGCGGAAGCCATCGGCAAACGGTTCGAGCACGACGAAGGAGTCCGCGTCGGTCTGTTCCTGGGAGGCGTCCATGCGGCCCGGCGTGAACGGTACCGTCACGGCATGGCCCGCTTTCCTTGCGGCCTGTTCGACACCGGCGCAGCCGGCCAGCACGATCAGGTCGGCCAGCGAGACCTGCCTGCCGCCCGTGTTGAACTCACGCTGGATGGTTTCCAGCTTGGCCAGCACCTTGGCCAGTTGCGTCGGCTGGTTGGCTTCCCAGTCCTTCTGCGGCGCGAGACGAATACGCGCGCCGTTGGCGCCGCCCCGCTTGTCGGAACCGCGGAAGGTCGAGGCCGAGGCCCAGGCGGTCGAGACTAGTTCCGAAACACTCAGGCCGGAGGCCAACACCTTGGTCTTGAGGTCAGCCACGTCCGTGTCGTTCACCAGTTCATGGTCGACGGCCGGGATCGGGTCTTGCCAGAGCAGGTCTTCCACCGGCACTTCGGGGCCGAGGTAGCGCGATTTCGGCCCCATGTCGCGGTGGGTCAGCTTGAACCAGGCGCGGGCGAAGGCGTCGGCGAATTCTTCCGGGTTCTGGTGGAAGCGCCGCGCGATCGGCTCATAGATCGGGTCCATGCGCATCGCCATGTCGGCGTCGGTCATGATGATCGGCACCTTCTTAGCGGCATCGTGCGCGGCCGGAGCCATGTTGCTGTCGGTCGCCTTGTTCGGCGTCCACTGCCAGGCACCCGCCGGGCTCTTGGAGTTCACCCAGTCGTTGCCGAACAGCACATCCAGATAAGTCATGTCCCATTGGGTCGGGGTCGGCGTCCATGAGCCTTCCAGGCCGCTACCGATCTGGTCGCCGCCGATGCCGCTCTTGAAGCTGCTCTTCCAGCCCAGGCCCATCTGCTCGATGGGCGCGGCTTCGGGTTCCGGCCCCACGTGGGTGGCCGAACCGGCGCCGTGGCATTTGCCGAAGGTGTGCCCACCACAGGTCAGCGCCACCGTTTCTTCGTCGTTCATCGCCATGCGCGCGAAGGTCTCACGCACCAGGCGGCCGGTTTCGAGCGTATCGGGCTGGCCGCCCGGGCCTTCCGGATTGACGTAGATCAGGCCCATTTGCACAGCGGCAAGTGGGTTTTCCAGGTCGCGTCCGTCGGCAAAGCGCGCCTTGTCGTCCAGCCACTTTTCTTCATTGCCCCAGTAGACGTCGATCTCCGGCGCCCAGATGTCCTCGCGTCCGCCAGCGAAGCCGAAGGTCTTGAAGCCCATGGATTCCATGGCCACGTTGCCGGCGAGGATGATCAGGTCAGCCCAGGAAATCTTGCGGCCGTATTTCTGCTTGATCGGCCACAACAGGCGGCGCGCCTTGTCGAGGTTGACGTTGTCGGGCCAACTGTTGAGGGGGGCGAACCGCTGGTTGCCTTGGCCCGCGCCGCCACGACCGTCACCGGTGCGGTAAGTGCCCGCGCTGTGCCAGGCCATGCGGATGAAGAAAGGTCCGTAGTGGCCGTAATCGGCGGGCCACCACGCTTGCGAGTCGGTCATCACGGCGGTGAGATCCTTCTTCACGGCCGCGAGGTCGAGGCTCTTGAATTCCTCGGCATAGTTGAAGTCCTTACCCATGGGGCTGGACTCGGGGGTACGCTGGTGCAGGATTTCCAGGTGCAGCCGGTTCGGCCACCAATCTTGGTTCGAGGTACCGCTCCCGGCTTTGTGTACAAACGGGCACTTGTTTTCGCTGCTCATGGCGTACTCCTCATCTGAAAGGTGAACTGGGTGTTGCACACTGCAAAGCCTAGTCATAGCGCATTCCAGTTTCTAATGAATAAAAGCAATGGCTACGATCTACTCCCTCAATCAAGACAGCGCACAGAGCAGCCGGCGTGGCATTCGAGTTTTGGCCGATGACCCGGCACCCCCTTCTCATCCTTCTAGTAGTCAGTCACCACGAATCGAATGGATGGCCCGTAGGATGTGGTGAGCGTAGCGAACCGCATCGACCTCGTTCGCATTGCATGGCGCGGTTCGCTACGCTCACCACACCCTACGTCAGAGCGGGGCGCGCTTATGTTCCTGTGTTTCAACGTGACTGACCACTAGCAACCCCACTTGGGTGCGTAGCCAGGCAAGGCGCGCCGTGGTCATTTAGTCGCCGTCAATCGACCGTCTCCGAAGCCAGCAACACCACCGGGAAGCTGGCGAAAAGCTGTCCCAGCGCCAGTTGCCCGGCCGCCGCGTGGCGCTCGCCGGTGAAGACGTTGCGCCAGGGGGTGGCGGCCAGCTCGGCGGGGAGTTCCAGCACCGTGTCGCCCCACACCTCGTGCCCCAAAGGCAGGACGAGGTTGTCACCGAGCAGGCCGGCAGGCAGGCGCGGAACCAGGGCGATCAGGGCGCGATCGCCGTGTCGGCGGGCATAGGCGCAGGTGTGGAGGGCGCGTGCTCCATTCACTGTCAATGGCAGGTAGGCGCCGTCGCGGAACACTTCGGGCCATTGCGCGCGCAGGGCCAGGGTTTGCCAGAGGGTGTAGAGCTTGATTCGGCCGTCCGTCATGTCGTCGAGCAGGGGGCGCAGGCGTCGCGGCCATTGTTCCGGCGGCGCGTCGGTCAGCGCCTTGGTTTCCGCCAGCAGTGCGCGGCGCTGGTCGAAATCCACCGGGCGGCGGTTGTCCGGGTCGACCAGGTTGAACTGCCACAACTCGCAGCCCTGGTAGATGTCGGGCACGCCCGGCGAGGTGACCTTGATCAGCGCCTGGGCGAGGGCATTGATCAGGCCATGGTGGGTAATGGTTTGCACCAGAGGCATGAAGTCGGCCAGGAACAGGTTCTTCTCGCCCGGCGCCAGTAGGGACTGGATGAAGCCGCTCACCGCGCCTTCGTATTCGCCGTTCACCTGCACCCAACTGCTGTGTACCTTGGCTTCGCGCAGGGCCTTGATCATGTAGGCATCGATGCGTGAGCGATAGTCGGCCAGGGCGTCATCGTCGGGTGGGGTCAGCGGCCA
The DNA here is from genome assembly GCA_028714875.1 of Gallionellaceae bacterium. Taxonomy (GTDB): domain Bacteria; phylum Pseudomonadota; class Gammaproteobacteria; order Burkholderiales; family Thiobacillaceae; genus PFJX01. Next base: position 37,378 of record JAQTLN010000012.1, on the reverse strand, counting down.
GGTGCCGATCAGGGTCTGGTAGAGCAGGTACTCGTCGTTGCGCGAGGGTGCCTCGACGCCGTCGATCAGGCGCTTGCGGCCGCGATTCAGGCGGCGCCAGCGTTTCAACATCAGCTTCCACGCCGCCGGGATTTCGGAGAGCACGTTGAGGCGGGCGCGCATGTCTTCTGAGCGCTTGCTGTCGTGGGTGGAGGTGGCCAGCATGTTGTGCGGCCAACTGAGGGCGCGGGCGCGGGTGGCGCCGTGGAAGGCGGTCACGGAGATGCCGAAACGGCGCGGCTCGCCGCCGACGTCGTTGAGCGAGGTGAGGCGGTGGTAGCGGTAGAAGGCGGTGTCCTCGACCCCCTTGGCCATCACCGGCGAGGAAACCTGCTGGAACTTCATGGCGAAGGCCCCCACCTGTTCGCGGAACGAGGCGCTACGGCCTTGGGCGATGTCGCAGGTCAGCACGCTCGCGACGAAGTCGTAGATGCCGGTGTCGGCCAGCGGGCTGCGTTTCTTCGCCACGGCGATGGCCCAGTCGATATGGCGGCGGTCATCGCCGGACAGCTCGCTGTGGGCGACGTAGCTGCGATAGACCGGGAAACAGGCCACCACCTCTTCCAGCGCGTCGCGCAGGCCGTTGAGGGTGAAGTCGCAGGTGTCGCGGCTGGCGGCGGCGATGCGCGCCAGGCGGGTCGCGAGCACCGTGAACTCGCTCGACAGGGCGGTATCCATGATCACCTTCTTGGCTTCGTGGGCGAGTTCCTCGAAGTCGTCGGCGACGCCGCTGAAGTCGCGGTAGATGCGGGTCATGCGCTGCTCGGAGGCGGTATCGACGAACAGGTTGTTGACCAGGTTGGCGAAGCGGTAGCCGGTGGCGCCGTGGATCGGCCAGTCGTCCGGCAGGCGTTCGTGGTCGGCGAGGATCTTCTCGATCACCAGATACAGCGCCGGCGGTTCGCCCGGCGCGAGGGGCTTGCCGGCGACGGCACGCTGCAGGTGGCGGAAGTACTCGCCGGGGTCATAAAGGCCATCGGGGTGGTCGATGCGCAGCCCCTCGACCTTGCCCTGGGCGATCAGATCGAGAATGAAATGATGGGTGGCGTCGAATACCGCCGGGTCTTCCATGCGCAGCGCGGCGAGGTCGTTGATGTCGAAAAAACGACGGTAATTGATCTCGTCGGCGGCGACCCGCCAGTAGGCAAGGCGGTAACCCTGCACCTGAATCAGTTCGTGCAACAGGTCGAAGCTGGCGGGATGGCCGGGGCTGCCGTTGTATTCGGCCAGGTTGTCGGCGATGTGATGCGCGATGCTGGCCTGGGCTTCGCTCAGGGCGGCGAGATGGCGCTTGTGCACCTCCTTGTCGCGCTGACGCTCGGCCATACGCGCCGGGTCGTTTTCGGTGCGCCCCGGCAGGTGGCCGAAGGCGGTGAGCAGGGCTTGCAGTTCGCCGTATTGCTCGTGGCTCTCGCCGAGCGCGGCCGCCAGGCGTTCGCTCCGGTGGCCGAGGATGCGGGGATAGCTCGCCGGGTCCACCGGCAGCCGGTGCTGGTAATAGAAGAGGCTGAATTCTCCGCGCGCGGCGTCGTAGTCCAGGCGCAGTTCGCCCCGGTTCAGAACGGTGCCGTAGTGGTCGCCGAGCAGCGGCAGCAGTACCTTGCCCCGGAGGTCCGGGTTGAGCGGTTCCCAGTCGATGTCGAAGAAGGCGCCCCAGGCCGAGGCCGGGCCGTTCTCCAGCACGTCCAGCCACCAGGCGTTGTCGGCGCCCATGACCCCCATGTGGTTGGGGACCACGTCGAGGATCTGGCCGAGTCCCTGTCCTTTCAGCGCGGTGACGAAATCGTCGTACTCGCGCGCGCCGCCGATTTCCGGGTTGAGCGCGGCGTGGTCGACGATGTCATAGCCATGGGTGCTACCCGGCCGCGCTTTCAGGTAGGGCGAGGCGTAGCAGTGGCTCACGCCCAGCTCGGCGAGATAAGGCGCCAGAGCGGTCGCCTGCGTGAAGGTGAAGTCGCGATTGAACTGGAGCCGGTAGGTGGCGCGCGGAATGACCGCCACGTGGTTGATCGCCGGCGTCGCTTCGCGCGGCGATACCGCGCTGCCCCGCGCCTGGCGCAGCGTCTCGCCGATCGCGGTGAAACGGCCGTCGTCCAGCCAATCCTCGAGGTCCAGGGGCAGGCGTCGGCGCCAGTTGGGGTGCTGGTCATCACGGCTGCCCGGCAAATTGACCTGCTCGACGAGGCCGAGGATGTCCTCGGGCTGCACCACCAGCATTCGCGCCGGTGTCCGCGCCAGGTAGGTGTGGATGGCCAGCATCAGGGCCGGTGTCATTTCCGGCGCGGAATTCGGATGGATGCTGGCGCCCTCCGGCAGCAGACCCTCGCGTTCCAGCGCTACCAGGAAACGGGCGCGATCCTGGGCGCGGTCCACCACCTGTGGGCCGTACTGGTCCTTGTCCGCGAACAATCGCAGCGCCGCGCGCAGATCGAGGTCGCTCCCCTTCCAGAAACCGGCAAGCGTCGGCAGGTCGTGGGTGCTCACCGCCACCAGCGCCTGGCGCGGATACTCGGCCGGCGGCTTGAAACCACCGTCATCAGTCCGCTCGAACAGGAAGGGTCGGTAGGAAAGCACGTCGGCCCTGGCCAGAAGGGGCCGGAAGCCTTCGGGCACCGTGCCCAGGTCCTCGCCGATCACCATGCATTGGTTGCGCTGGCTTTCCAGGGCGACGATGCCGAGCAGGTCGTCCAGCGGATAGGCGACGTAGGCGCCCTCCGCCGGGGACAGGCCGAGCGGCACCCAGAACAGGCGCGCGAGCCCCATGACATGGTCGATGCGCAGCGCGCCGCAGTGGCGCATGTTGGCGCGCAGCACGGCGATGAAGGGCGCATAGGCCGCTTCCCGCAGGCGGTGTGGCACCAGCGGCGGCAGCCCCCACTCCTGGCCGAAATGATTGAAATCGTCGGGCGGCGCGCCGACGTGGGCGCCGGCGGCGTAGGCCTCCTGCCAGGCCCAGGCCTCCGAGCCGCCCGGATTCACCCCCACCGCCAGATCCTGATAGAGGCCGACGCCCAGGCCACGGCGCCAGGATTGTTCGCCCAGGGTTTCGAGCTGCTCGTCGGCCAGCCATTGCAGCCAGGCAAAGAAGTCGACGGCCTCGGCGTTTTCGGACGCGAACGTCGCCACCGCCGGCGAAGACGGTTGCTGGTAGGCCTCGGGCCAGGCCGGCCAGCCCCAGACGGCGGCGCTCTCGCGGCGGAAGTGTTCTTGCAGCGCCTCGAAGCGGGCGTGGTGTTCCAGCGCCTCGCCCGCCTCCGCGCGGAACCCGCGGAAGGCGCGCGCCCGCTCGCTGTCGTTGCCGAGGTGGTGCTCGCGGAAGTGGCGGTAGAGCATGGCCAGCACTTCGCGCTTGGCGCTGGATACCTCCTCGTAGGCGACTTGTTCGCTGGCGCGCAGACGCCGCAGCCGGCCCTGGAAACGCTCGGAGGCGACGTGATTGCGCGCCGTTTCGCACTCGGCGAACTCCGGAATCATCTCAATATCGAGGTAAAGCACGTTGACGAAACAGCGGCTGGAGGGGCTATAGGGGCTGACCCGCGTGGGGTCGTCCGGGAACAGGGCATGCAGGGGATTGACCCCGACCACGCCGCCACCGGCCGCCGCCGACAGATCGACCAGGGCGCGCAGGTCGCCGAAGTCGCCGATGCCCCAGTTGCGGCGCGAGCGCAGGCCATAGAGCTGCACCGTCGGGCCCCAGACACGGCCTTCTCCTTGCACCGCTTCGGGCTGATAACAGCTGGCCGGCGCGACGATCAGCGTCATGGCCGCCTGAGCCTGAACCTCGCGTCCCGGTTGCTCGACCTCGAGGCGGTAGTAGCCAGGTGTCGCCAGGGGGGGCAGGCTCAGCTCGCCGCGCAGGAAAGGGGTGCCGCCCAGGCGTAGCTCATCCAGTCGCGGCAACTTGGCGGGCACGAACTCGCCCGTGCTAGCCGTGCCGTCCTCGCTCGTCAGTATCCAGCGATGCGGCTTGCCCGCCTTGGCCACAGACAGTGAGAGCGGCACGGCCGGCGCGGCGCCGGTTTGCAACACCATGACCGGCGGCAGCGGCCGCCGCCATTCCTGTTCCTCCATGCCCTTCAGCAGCAACGCGGGGTCCGCCTCGGCGGGAAAGTGCATGGCGGCGAGCAGGGCGCGCAGCGTCTGTTCCGAGGTTGCGTGGTGCTTGCCCCAGATGTCGTCGTACTCGGCGGCGATGCCGCAATGGCTGGCGAGTTGTTTCAGCGCGGCCAGGGTCGTGGTCATGGTTGCTTCCTTTTATTGGTAGGGCCGTAGGATGTGGTTACCGAAGGGTAGGGGCTTCATCAGAGCGAAGCGAACCGCATCACAGTGTGGTCGATGCGGTTCGCGTTGCTCACCACATCCTACGTTTCAGATTACAGACGCCAGGCCACCGACCAGGGCGGCAACTGCCCGGTTGCGAGCATGGCGGCGTCGAGATTGGCGGTGGCGAAGAGGAGATCGCCGCCGGCGGGTGCCGCCGCGATCGCGCCTTCACCGAAATTGGCTTGCAGCGACAGCATGGCGCCGTCGCCCAGGCGCCAGCGCAGGGCCAGCGCGCGCTCCGACAACAGCGTCATTTGCGGGTCGCCGTTGCCCATGCCGGCCAGGCGTGGCGCGATCCATTGCCGGCGCAACGCCAGCAAGCGCCGGTGCAGGTCGAGCGCGGCCTGGTGCGGCGCCCGTTCGATCGCGCTCCAGTCGAGCACGCAGGCTTCAAAAGTGGCCACCGCGTTGGGATCGGGGATGCGTTCGCGCGCGGCCGGATCGGCAAAGCGGGCGAAGCGCGAGAATTCGCGGCGGCGGCCTTCGGTCACCGCGCGCGCCAGTTCCGGGCCGAAGTCGCAGAAGAACAGGAAGGGCTGGGCGGCGGCGAATTCCTCGCCCATGAACAACATCGGTGGCTGCGGTGAAAGCAGCAGCACGGCGGTGACGGCTTCCTGGATCAGCGGCGCCGCGAGGTGGTTCAGGCGCTCGCCGAAGGCGCGGTTGCCGATCTGGTCGTGGTTCTGCAGGAAGTTGATGAAGGCGCCGGGCGGCAGGTGGGCGCTCGGCTCGCCGCGCGGCTGGTCGTGGTCGAAGGGCGAGGGCTCGCCCTGGTAGGCGAAGCCTTCGGCGAGACAGCGGCCGAGTCGGCGCATCGGGTCGCTGGCGTAGTCGATGTAATAGCCGTCGTCCTCGCCGGTGGCGAGCACGTGAAATACATGGTGGATGTCGTCGTTCCATTGCGCCGTGGCTTGGCGCGGCTGGTCTCCAGCACGCCCCAGGTAGCGCGACTGGTTGCGCTCGTTCTCCAGCACCATGTGGACGTGGCGCCCCATGATGGTACGGAAGGCCGCCGCGAGTTCCTCGATGATGTCCGGTGAACTGTCGTCGCGGATGGCGTGGATGGCGTCCAGCCTGAGGCCGTCGAGATGGAATTCCTCCAGCCAGTAACGGACGTTGTCGACGAAGAAGTCGCGCACCGGGCGGTTGTTGTCGCCGTCGAAGTTGATCGCCGCGCCCCAGGGGGTGGCGTGGCGCGGGTTGAAGAAGTCGGCGGCGTAGGCGTGCAGGTAATTGCCCTCGGGGCCGAAGTGGTTGTAGACCACGTCGAGCAGCACCATCAGGCCGCGCGCGTGGGCGGCGTCGATCAGGCGCTTGAAGTCTTCCGGGCGGCCATAGGCGGCGTCCGGCGCGAACGGCAACACGCCGTCATAGCCCCAGTTGCGCTGTCCGGGAAAATCGGACACCGGCATGATCTCCAGCGCGGTCACCCCCAGTTCGACGAGATAGTCGAGCCGTTCGATGACGCCGGCGAAGGTGCCCGCCGAGGTGAAGCCGCCGACGTGCAGTTCGTAGAGCACCGCTTCTTCCCAGGGGCGGCCGCGCCAGTCGCCATCGGACCAGTCATAGGCGGCCGCGTCGATCACTTCGGAGGCGCCGTGGATGTCGTCGGGGTTGTAACGCGAGGCCGGGTCCGGCACCAGCAAGCCATCGGGTAGACGGAAGCTGTAGCGGCTGCCGGCGCGCGCCGTGGCCACGGTCAGCTCGAACCAGCCGTCACCGACGGCCGGCATCGGCAGTTCTTCCGTCTCATCGAGCCGCAGCGTCACCGCCGTGACGCTGGGTGCCCAGAGGCGAAAACGGACGCCGCCGCCAGCGAGCGGGGTGGCGCCGAAAGGCATGTCGTGCTGGCGTTTCATGCGGGTCTCCGCTGCACAAAGAGGGTGAGTGAACGGCCTTCCAGTGCATAGGCGCTGCCGTCATGAAATTTGCCGTCGATTTCCAGACCGTCGGCAAGATGGGTGTTGAGGACGCTTTGCCACTCACCGCCCTCGCATAGCACGGGCAAGCGGAACTGGATGGCTTCGTGGTGGCTGTTGAACAGCAGCAGGAAATTGTCGTCGCGGATGGGTTGGCCGCGTCGATCGTGCTCGTTCATGGCTTCGCCGCCGAGATAGACGCCGAGGCAACGCGCGAAGTCGTGTGCCCATTCTTCGTCGTTCATCTCGCTGCCATCGGGCTTGAACCAGTGGATGTCCTTGACCCCCGAGCCGTGGATGGCGCGGCCCTGGAAGAAGTTGCGGCGGTGGAACACCGGGTGCTCTCGCCGCAGCGTGATGACGCGTTGCACGAAGGCGAGGAACTTCCGGTCGGCGGCGGAAAGCTCCCAGTTCACCCAACTGATCTCATTGTCCTGGCAGTAGGCGTTGTTGTTGCCGTGCTGGGTGCGGCCCATCTCGTCGCCGGCCACCAGCATCGGCACTCCCTGGGAGAAGAACAGCGTCGCCAGCAGGTTGCGCTTCTGTTGCGCGCGCAGGGTGTTGATCTCGGCATCCGAGGTCGGCCCCTCGGCGCCACAGTTCCAGGAATTGTTGTTGTCGGTGCCGTCGCGGTTGTCCTCGCCGTTGGCCTCGTTGTGCTTGTCGTTGTAGCTCACCAGGTCGTGCAGGGTGTAGCCGTCGTGGGCGTTGATGAAATTGACGCTGGCGTAGGGCTTGCGGCCGCTGTGGTCGTAGAGGTCGCTGGAGCCGGTGAGGCGCCGCGCGAAGTCGCCGATCAGGCCGCCATCGCCCTTCCAGTAGGCGCGCATGACATCGCGATAGTGATCGTTCCACTCGCCCCAGCCGGCCGGAAAGTTGCCCACCTGGTAGCCGCCCTCGCCCAGGTCCCAGGGTTCGGCGATGAGCTTGACCTGGGACAGCACCGGGTCCTGCAGCAGGATGTCGAAGAAGGCGCCGAGGCGGTTGACCGCGTGCAGTTCGCGCGCCAGGGCGGAGGCCAGATCGAAGCGGAAGCCATCGACATGCATTTCCAGAACCCAGTAGCGCAGCGAATCCATGATCAGTTGCAGCACCCTCGGATGTTGCAGGTTGAGGGTGTTGCCGCAGCCCGTGTAATCCATGCAGTAGCGTGGATCATCCCCGACCAGACGATAGTAGGTGGCATTGTCGACCCCCCGGAAGGAGAGCGTCGGCCCCAGATGGTTGCCCTCGGCGGTATGGTTGTAGACCACGTCGAGGATGACCTCGATGCCGTTCGAGTGAAAGGTTTTGACCATGGTCTTGAATTCGCTCACCACGCCGCTGGAACTGAAGCGATGATCCGGGGCGAAGAAGCCGATCGAGTTGTAGCCCCAGTAGTTGGCGAGGCCCCGCTCAAGGAGATGGCGGTCGTCGACGAAGGCGTGCACCGGCATCAACTCCACCGAGGTGACGCCGAGGCGCTTGAGATGGTCGATGATCGGCGCCGTCGCCAGGCCGGCATAGGTGCCGCGCAGGGGCTTCGGAACCTCCGGGTGCAGCATGGTGAGGCCGCGCACATGCAATTCGTACACCACCATGTCCGACCAGGGAATGTTCGGTGCCTTGTCCTCGCCCCAGGTGAAGGCCGGATCGACGACCCGGCATTTGGGCATGCCGGGGGCGTTGTCGCGGCGGTCGAAGGAAAGGTCTTCGCGGCGGTGGCCGATCTTGTAGCCGAAATGGGCATCGCTCCAGCGCAGGGGGCCGACGATGTCCTTGGCATAGGGTTCGAGCAACAGCTTGTTGGGGTTGAAACGGTGGCCGTTCGCCGGATCGTAGGGGCCGTGCACGCGATAGCCATAGAGCAGGCCGGGGCGCGCTTCGGGCAGATAGCAATGCCAGATCAGGTCGGTGCGCTCGCGCAGTTCGATACGCTGCAATTCGCGCCGGCCGCTGGGGTCGAAGATGCACAGTTCGACACGGGTGGCGTTCTCGGAAAACAGGGCGAAGTTGACGCCCTCGCCATCCCAGGTGGCGCCACGTGGAAAGGGGGCGCCGGGCCAGACGGCGCTGATGGGGTGGTTCATGGCGTGCTCCTGGTGCGGTGTCTCGCTAATGGCGCGACACGATGAAATTGATGGATTGATCCGAGATCGTCCAATAGTCAAAGTAGGCCTGTAGCGCGGGCGTCCCGCCTGCTTCGTAGGCCTGATCGGAAGGACGAAGCAGGCGGGACGCCCGCGCTACAGGTGGGCCTCCGGCTAATGGGTAATCTGGGTTGATTGCGCCAGACGTGACGTGACGTGACGCGACCCGGTAGCCGTGGGCTGGGCAAAACGCGGCCCGACCCACGGGGTTGCCTGGTCAAGTCTGGTAACGGGTGACGTCCGGCACGTCCAGGCCCTTCGGCACGACCACCACGCCCCCCTCGCTGACCGTATAGCGGGCGCGGTCATCCGCCGCGTCGAAGCCGGTGCGGCTATTCGCCGCGATGTCGTTGTAACGGTCGACGATGACGCGCTTGAGGCGCGCGCCACGGCGGATGATGGTGTAGTCCATGATCACGCAGTCCTCGATTTCGACATCGTCTTCCACGATCACTTCGCGGCGCAGGATGGAGTTGCTGATGCGCGCGCCCTTCACCTTGGTGCCCGCGCCGATGGCGCTGTTCGCGATCTCACCCGAGACGATGCGCGGCGCCGGCCCCTGGTAATTGCTGGAATTGATGAACCACTGCGGGTTGAACAGGTCCAGGCGCGGCTGGTCGCCGAGCAGGTCGAGGTTGGCCTGGTAATAGGCGTCGAGCGTGCCGACGTCGCGCCAGTACGGCTGTTCCTCATAGCTCAGGATGCCGGGAACCCGGTTGTCGGCGAAGTTGTAGGCGAACACCCGATGGCTGTGGATCAGGCGCGGCAGGATGTTGCCGCCGAAATCGTGTTCGCCGCGTTCCTTGGCTTCATACAAGGCCGCCAGCAGGACATCGGTGTCGAACAGGTAGTTGCCCATGGAACCGTAGGCATGACTCGGGCTGGATGGGATGGCCGGCGGATTTTTCGGTTTTTCCAGAAAGCCCTTGATGCGGCCGTCGGCCTCGGCGTCGATGATGCCGAAGGACGAGGCTTCTTTCAGCGGCACGGGGATCGCCGCCACCGAGACGTGGGCCGAATTCTGGCGATGGAAGTCGACCATCTGGCGCACGTCCATGCGGTAGATGTGATCGGCGCCGAACACCGCGACCATGTCGGGGGCGTGGCGCTTGATCAGGTTGATGTTCTGGAACACGGCGTCGGAGGTGCCCTGGAACCACTTCTGCCCCTCGCTCATCTGCGGCGGGACGACCGTGACGAACTGTCCGGGGAAGCTGTTGCCATGTCCCCAGGCCTTGTTCACGTGCTCGATCAGCGACTGCGACTTGTACTGCACCATCAGGTAAATGCCGCGGATCTCGGAGTTCACCAGGTTGCTGAGGACGAAATCGGCGATACGGTAGCGGCTGCCGAAGGGCACGGCCGGTTTGGAACGTTCCGCGGTGAGAGGGTGCAACCGTGAGCCCTGGCCGCCGGCCAGAACCATGGCGAGTACTTTCATGATTTTTCTCCTTCTTGGTGGTCCAGTGTTCTTAGCAGGCTGAACAGCGGGATGGACAGCCAATCCGGCCGGTTGTCCATTTCGTAGCGCAGCTCGTAAAGCGCTTTTTCGATGACGAAAAACTCGATCAGCTGTTCCATCGCGCCGGCTTCGGCCGGCCAGGCCGGGCAACCCTGAATGGTGTCGCGATAGCCCTTGAGGAAAGCTTCGCCCACCTCTTTCTCCCAGGTTTGCGCCAGGGGACCGAGGCGGTGGCGGTCGGCGGGACGTTCGCTGGTGGCGCGATTGGCCGCCACCGCCGAGACGTAGCTGAAGGAACGCAGCATGCCGGCGACGTCACGTAGCGGCGAATGCTTCTGGCGCCGCTCTTCCAGGGTCCGCGCCGGTTCGCCCTCGAAGTCGGTGATGATGAAATCGTTTTCCACCAGCAGCACCTGGCCGAGGTGATAGTCGCCGTGGTAGCGCATCTTGGCGGCGCTAATGCCCGCCAGAGCACGCGGAGAAATGCGGTCGAGCAGGGTGGGCCGCAGCGATAGCAGGCGATCGCAGGCCGCGTGCAACTCGGCCGAGAGACCGTCGCGGCTATTTTCCAGCGCATCGAGCGTGGCGACCGCCTCGGCGTGGATCTGGGTCGACCAGGCGGCGAGATCCTCCGGCGTGATCGGCTCCGGTTCGAAGGCGGCGTCGCCGGTGGAACGGCAGAAGGCCCGGTGCAGTTCGGCGGTGCGGCGGCCGAGTACCTCCATCAGGATCAGGAAGTAACCGTGAGGACTCTCCGTGGGTTCCGCCGCATGGGGCGAAGCCTCGGCCAACTGCCCGGCCAGGAAGCGTTCGAGATATTCCACCGCGAAGTTCCAGCCCATGCCCTGGTTCTGCACATAGGCCTGGAGCAGCGCCAGCGTCATGGTCTGGCCGTCGGCGCGGTGGAATTCCACGGAGCCGCCGACCGGCACGATGTGCGGGAAGGGCGATTGCTCAGTGAGAAAGCGCCCCACTTCCACTTCCGGGCTGGTGCCGAGTTGCAGGTGACGGTAGCCCTTGAGGAACAGCTGGTTGCCGAAAAACACCGCCGTATTGCTCTGTTCCAGCGCCGGATGGCGCACCGGCGCGTCGATGCCGGCGGCCAGTTCGTCGTAGACACTGCCGGCGCGAAACTCGACCCGTCCCTTGCCCAGCGGGAGATCGATATTCTGGCCGATGCCCTGAACCAGCTCGCGGCAGAAACGGTCGTCGCCGAAGGCGCCGTAGAGCACGCCGGTACGATCCTTTTGCCGTACCCGGGCCAGGGTCCAGGGTGCCAGTGCCTGGAGCTTTTGCTCACTGGCTTCTTCCTCCCAGCAGATGGCCAGCGGGAGGAAATAGACCTGGGGCGGCAGGTCGCTGAAATACACCTCGATGAGGGTGAGCAGCCAGGCGCCTTGGGCGGTGTTCCACTCGCCCTGCTCCTGAATCTCGATACGCTCGATCGGGTGGCCCTTGGCGGCGAACCAGCGTTTGCTGACGAGATAGGGCGCCAGCACCTTGTGCTGGAGTTGCTCCTGGGTGGCGGCCGCGATGGCGCCACGAACGGTGCTGGCCTGGCCTTTCGCGAACGTCATCCAGCCCTCGGTGAGTACCAGTATCGGCAGTTCGGGACGCGCCAGGCGTTCCTCATGCCAGTAGGGCTCCTCGGCGTCGGTCGCCAGGCGAAAACTGTAGGTGCCATAACCCTTGAGGGTCAGCAGATAGGGCAGTTCGCCGATCGGTGGAAAAGCGGAGCGTCCGAGCAGTTCCACCGGTACCCGACTCTTGTAGGCGGAGAGGTCGAGTTCCACCGGCTGGGCGTTGCGCGACAGGTTCACCACGCACAGCAGCGTCTCGTTTTCCCACTCACGGACATAAGCCAGGATTTTGCGATTGCCGGGCGAGAGGAACTGGATGCTGCCGCGGCCGAATGCCTTGTAGTTCTTGCGCACGGCAATGAGGCGCTTGGTCCAGTTCAGCAGGGAGGAGGGGTTGCGCGCCTGAGCCTCGACATTGATCGCTTCGTAGCCGTAGATCGGGTCCATGTTGGGCGGCAGGAACAGGCGCTGCGGGTCGGCCTTGGAAAAACCGGCGTTGCGGTCCGGGCTCCACTGCATCGGCGTGCGCACGCCGTTGCGGTCGCCGAGATAGATGTTGTCGCCCATGCCGATCTCGTCGCCGTAGTACATGATCGGTGAGCCGGGCAGGGTCATGAGCAGGAAATTGACCAGCTCGATCTTGTCGCGGTTGTTGTCCATCAGCGGCGCCAGGCGACGGCGGATGCCGACGTTGACGCGCATGCGCGGGTCGGTGGCGTACATCTGATACATGTAGTCGCGTTCGCGCTTGGTGACCATTTCCAGGGTTAGCTCATCGTGGTTGCGCAGGAAGATGGCCCACTGGCAGTTGGCGGGGATATCCGGCGTCTGATGCATGATTTCGACCACGGGATGGCGGTCTTCCTGGGCCACGGCCATGAAAATGCGCGGCATCACCGGGAAGTTGTAGGTCATGTGGCATTCGTCGCCGTCGCCGAAATACTCGCGCACGTCCTCCGGCCACTGGTTGGCCTCGGCCAGCAGCATGCGGTTCTGGTAGTGGGCGTCGATGACCGCGCGCATCTGCTTGATGACGGAGTGGGTCTCCGCCAGGTTCTCGTTGTTGGTGCCCTCGCGCACGCACAGGTAGGGGATCGCATCCAGGCGCAGGCCGTCGACACCGAGATCAAGCCAGAAGCGCATGATGCGAATCACCGCCTTCACCACATCCGGGTTGTTGTGGTTGAGGTCGGGCTGGTGCGAGAAGAAGCGGTGCCAGTAATAGGCCTTGGCCTCGTCGTCCCAGGCCCAGTTGGATTTCTCCGAGTCGGTGAAGATGATGCGGGTCTCGGGGAACTTCTTGTCCGTGTCTGACCAGACATAGAAGTTGCGCTTCTTCGAGCCGGGCGGCGCGCTGCGCGCGGCCTGGAACCAGGGGTGCTGGTCGGAGGTGTGGTTGATGACCAGTTCGGTGATGATCTTCAGGCCGCGCCGGTGCGCCTCGCGGATGAAGTTGCGCACATCGGTGAGGTTGCCGTATTCCGGATGCACGTTGTGATAATCGGAAATGTCATAGCCATCGTCCTTGAACGGTGACGGATAGAACGGCAGCAGCCAAATCGTGTTGATGCCGAGATCCTGCAGGTAGTCCAGCTTCTCGGTCAGCCCTCTGAAGTCGCCCAGACCGTTGCCGTCGCTGTCATAGAAAGCCTTGATGTGCAGTTCGTAGACGATGGCGTCCTTGTACCAGAGGGGGTCGTCGGCCCACTCCGGGGCGGCGGGTGTGTTGTTGTCTTGAGTCATCTTGCCCTCTGCTTAAAGGAAGTAGTCGAAGTCGCGTTCACTGCGCAGGCGGCGGCGCAACCGCAGGATGTGCACCGGCGAGGCCTGGGGGTCGAGGCGGACGAAGTTGCGCGCGCCCTGCCAGAGAAAACGGGCGCCGGACAGTAGGTCGTGCGCCTGGAACGGCGTGTCCTCGGCCAGACCGAGGTCGTCCAGCGGCAAGTCGATCCAGCCGGCCTGGACATTGTGCGGGTCGAGGTTGGCGACCATCACCAGGGTGTCGTCGCCGGCACTCTTGCTGTAGCAAAGCATCAACGGGTTGTCGATGTCGTGGAAGGCCAGGCTCCAGTCCGAATGCAGGGCCGGGTTCTCGCGGCGGACGCGATTGAGGCGGGCGATGTAGTCGCGCAGGCTGTCCGGGCGGTTTAGATCGCGCTGGCGCAGTTGGTATTTCTCGGAATCCAGGTATTCCTCGCCGCCCGGTTTTTGTGGCTCGCTTTCCATCAACTCATAGGCCGGGCCGTAGATGCCGTAGTTGGCGCCCAGGGTCGCGGCCAGCGCCACCCGCAGCAGGAAGCCGGGGCGACCGCCGTATTGCAGGAACTCCGGCAGGATGTCCGGGGTATTGGGCCAGAGGTTGGGGCGGAAATACTCGCGCGAGTGGTGGCGGGCGAGTTCGGTGAAGTACTCGATCAGTTCCTTCTGGGTGTTGCGCCAGGTGAAGTAGGTATAGGACTGGGTGAAACCGAGCTTCGCCAGGCGGTGCATGATCCTGGGCCGGGTGAAGGCTTCGGCCAGGAAGATGACATCCGGGTGTTCCGCCTTGACCCCGTTGATCAGCCACTCCCAGAAGGGAAAGGGCTTGGTGTGCGGGTTGTCGATGCGGAAGATGCGCACGCCCTCGCCGATCCAGTGGTCGACCACGCCCTTCAGTTCTTGCCACAGCGCGTCGCTGTCGGCGCACTCGAAATCGAAGGGGTAGATGTCCTGATACTTCTTCGGCGGGTTTTCCGCGTACTGGATGCTGCCGTCGGGACGGTGGCGGAACCACTCGGGGTGTTCCTTCACGTAGGGGTGATCCGGCGCGCACTGGAAGGCGATGTCCATGGCGACCTCCAGGCCACGCGTGCGCGCCTCAGTCACCAGATGGCGGAAATCCTTGGCGCTGCCCAGTTCCGGGTGGATGTCGCGGTGGCCACCCTCGGCGGCGCCGATGGCCCAGGGGCTGCCGGGATCGTTCGGGCCGGCCGTGAGGCTGTTGTTGGGGCCCTTGCGGAAGGTGCGGCCGATCGGGTGGATGGGCGGCAGATAGAGCACGTCGAAGCCCATGGCGGCGATCTCCGGCAGCCGCTTTTCGACGTCTGCAAAAGTGCCGTGTTTATCAGCCTCGCCGCAGGAGCGGGGAAACAACTCATACCAGGCCGAGAAGCGCGAACGCGCGCCATCCACCACGACTTCCAGGATGCGGTCGTACTCGGTGACGAACAGCCGCTCGCCATGCGCGGCCATCAGGGCGGCCAGGCTGTCGCTTTGCGCCAGGGCCTGGCCGGCTTTGGGCGCGGCGGCGAGCAACTCGGCGGCGGTCGTCTTGAGGGACTTTCGATCATCGCCGCTGGCCCGCGCGGCGGCCGCTTCCAGCAGCTCGGCGCCGATGCGCAGGGCGACGCCGATGTCCTCGGCGTCCTGGCGTCGGGCGAGGTCGTGGCGCCAGGTGAGAAAGCGATCCACCCAGGCGATGACGGTGTATTCGTGGCGGCCGAGGGCGCCGACCTGGAAGACGGCCCGCCAGCGGTCGTTGTCGCTGGCGGTCATCGCTACTTCGTTCCAGGTCTTGGCGCCGGCCGGGCGATGCCGCAGCAAAGCGCGCAACTGGTCGTGGCCGTCGGTGAAGACGTCCGCCTCGACGATGACTTCCTCGTCGACGACGCGCTTGATCGGGAAACGGCCGGCGTCGATCTCGGGGCTGACCCGCTCGATCATGGCGCGGGCGCGGTCGGCTTGGGGTGGCGTTGAACCTTGCGGAGTGCGTTTCTTCATGCGGTTTCTCCCGATACCCGTTTCAGATACACCACCCCCAGCGGCGGCAGCGCCAGCGAGAGCGAATGGTAATGGCCCTGCGCCGCCACCGGCGACGCCTCGACGCCGCCCAGATTGCCGACGCCGCTACCGCCATAGATTTCCGCGTCGCTGTTGAGAATTTCCTTCCAGTAGCCACCGCGCGGCACGCCGACGATGTAGTTCCGCCGTGCCACCGGGGTGAAGTTGCACACCACCAGCACCGTGTCCTCGGGATTTTTGCCATGGCGCAGGAAGCTGATCACGCTTTCCTCCCAGTCGTGAAAATCCACCCAACTGAAGCCGTCGCCGGAAAAGTCTTTCTGGTAGAGCGCCGGTTCCGCGCGGTAGCAGCGGTTCAGGTCGCCCAACCAGCGTTGTACGCCGCCATGCAAGGGGTATTGCAGGACATGCCACTCCAGGCTCTCGTCATGCTGCCATTCGCGCTTTTGGCCGAACTCGCTACCCATGAACAGCAACTTCTTGCCGGGATGGCCCCACATGTGGCCGTAGAGCAGGCGCAGATTGGCGAACTGCCGCCATTCGTCGCCCGGCATCTTGCCGAGCAGCGAGCCCTTGCCGTGCACCACTTCGTCGTGCGACATCGGCAGGACGAAGTTCTCGGTGAAGGCATACCAGATGCTGAAAGTGAGTTTTTCGTGGTGGTATTTGCGGAACACCGGGTCCTGCTGGTAGTACTTCAGCGTGTCGTGCATCCAGCCCATGTTCCACTTCATGCCGAAACCGAGGCCGCCCATATAGGTCGGGCGCGACACCATCGGCCAGGCGGTCGATTCCTCGGCGATGGTCAGGGTGTCCGGGTGATCGCGATACACCGCCTCGTTGAGGCCGCGCAGGAAGGACATGGCGGCCAGGTTTTCCCGTCCGCCATGTTCGTTGGGAATCCACTCGCCCTCATTGCGGCCGTAGTCGAGGTAAAGCATCGAGGCGACGCCGTCCACGCGCAGTCCGTCGACATGGTATTTGTCGAGCCAGAACAGGGCGCTCGAAATCAGGAAGGCACGCACTTCGTTGCGACCGTAGTTGAAGATGGCGCTTTTCCATTCCGGATGGAAACCCTGGCGCGGATCGGCATGTTCGAACAGATAAGTGCCGTCGAAATAGGCCAGACCATGCTCGTCGCTGGGAAAGTGCGAGGGCACCCAGTCCAGGATCACGCCGATGCCGGCCTGGTGCAGTTCGTCAATCAGATACATCAAGTCCTGTGGCGTGCCCTGGCGCGAGGTCGGGGCGAAATATCCGGTGGTCTGGTAACCCCAGGAGCCGAAGAAGGGGTGCTCCGTGACCGGTAGCAATTCGACGTGGGTGAAGCCGAGGTCGCGCATATGCTGGACCAGCAGCGGCGCGAGTTCCCGGTAGCTCAGGGAACGATTGCCCTCCTCGGGTACCCGCCGCCATGAGCCCAGATGGACTTCGTAGATCGACATCGGCGCATCCAGCGCGTTGGCCGCCCGTCGCCGCGCCATCCATTCCACGTCATTCCAGGTGTAAGCCATATCCCAGACGCGAGAACCGGTGCGCGGCGGCACCTCGCTGAACATGCCATAGGGGTCGGCCTTGTCGACCTGGTAGCCGCCGTCGCGTGAAGTGATGTGAAATTTGTAGCAATCGCCATTGCCGATGCCCGGCACAAAGCCCTCCCACACGCCGGAATCGTCCAGCCGCGATTTCAATGGCTGTGATGACTTGTCCCAGCCATTGAAATCACCGATGACGGATACCGCCGCGGCATTCGGCGCCCACACCGCGAAGCGCGCGCCAGCCACGCCGTCATGGGTGATGAGATGGGCGCCCAGCTTTTCGGAAAGACGCGCATGGGTGCCTTCCTTGAACAGGAATACATCGTGCTCGGTGATCTGGCTGGCAGTTGGCTGCGTGGCGGTATTCATTGAAGAACCTCCTGGGCTGTGTTTCTACGTCTATCGGCGAGTGCGTTGACTGTGCTTTCCATCGTGGTTCACAGGAGTTCGCGAAAAGTGTTGACTTAATGTTTGTACAAAATAATATTTGCTGTGAAAATGTTTTGCGTAAAACATGTTTTCACAATATAGCTTTCCCGGCAAGCTAAAGGAGCAAACGATGGTGGAAAAAGGAAGCGGAAAGAAGGGCGGAGAAGTGGCTGAGAACTCCGCCGCCAGCGCTCAGCCGGCTGAATCAGAGCCGGATGTGGCATCCACCGAAGTGGTTTTCGGCAAACTCCTGCAATTGGTGCGCACGGTGCAGTCCGGCATGCAGAACATCGACGCCAGCCACGGCTTGAGCGGCTCCCAGGTCTGGGCGCTATGGCAGGTTTACGCGCAACCCGGCCTGCGCGTTACCGAACTTGCCGAGGGGCAGCACCTCCACCCCTCCACGGCCAGCAACCTGCTCGACAAACTTGAGACACATGGATTGGTGCGCAGAGAGCGGCGCGACACGGACAACCGCGTGGTGCGTCTTTATCTCACCGACCTCGGTCTCGAACTGGTCAAAAATATCCCCGGCCCCATGCAGGGTCGCTTACGCCGCGCACTACAGGCTTTGCCGAAAACGGATCTGGAAGGTTTGCTCAAGGGGGTGACGTCAGTGCTGGCACTCATGAGCGAGCCGCGCCGGTAGCAGGGGGTCTCGCGGTGACGCGCGCTCACCACATCCTACAAACCATCCATCCGGCCATCCCGGAAACGAGGTTGGTGTAAGGTGGGAAAAACTTACTGACAGCACTTCTGATGATCGACTCGCCAAGATTGATGTCCTCGCAGCCCGACCCCGACCTGGTCGAAGCGCTGGCCCTGCTGGGCAAGTCGGATTTTCTTCTGGCGGTACACGATGCCAGCTTTCCCGGTGTGGCGGGCGAGGACTGCGGGCGTGGCAGTCCCTATGGCGCGGGGGGGCTGGCGCTGGCCGGTTTCGCTCGTTCCCTGGGCTTCACTGGTCTGCAACTGGGCCCGCAGGGGCAGACCTCTCCGGTCAATCCCTCGCCCTACGACGGCACGCTGTTCTCCCGCAATTTCCTTTCCCTGGACCTGGGCGCCCTCGCTCATGATGCCGAGTGGGGCGGCTGGTTGAGCGAAGACACCTGGCGCGCGGCGGTAGCCGGCAATCCGCGTCCCGACGGGTGCGGGGTGGCCTACGCTTACGCTTTCGACGTCTATGAGCATGCGCTGGACGAGATCCATCATCGTTTCAGCGTGGCGCGCCAGCACGGCGAGCCCGAAGCGGCGCGATTGAGTATCGCGCTTGCCGCCTTCTGGCAAAACAACCGCTGGTTGCGTGACGACGCCCTGTATGAGGCGCTTTGCCAGGAACACGGACACCTGCCCTGGCGGCAATGGCCGCAAACGGGTGAAGGTGGTCTGGACCGGTTGCTGCCCGACCCGCCGGCCGCGGTCGCGGCGGCCTGCGAGGATCGGCGGCAGGCTTTGCGGTTGAAATATGGTGGCCGCATGGAACGCTACGCCTTGGTCCAACTCATCCTGCTGGAACAGCATCGGGCGTTCCAGGACCGCATGCGCGCCCTGGGCCTGAAAATCTACGGCGATGTGCAAGTGGGGTTTTCTCAGCGCGATGCCTGGAGTCGGCAGGCATTGCTGCTGCATGACTACTACATGGGCGCGCCGCCCAGCCGCACCAATCTCGAGGGCCAGCCGTGGAACTACCAGGTGCTGGATCCCGCGCGCTATCTGGACGCTGATGGCGGCCCCGGCCCGGTGCTCGATTTCGTCGCCGAGCGCCTGGGCAAGATGCTCGCGGAGTTCGACGGCTTGCGCCTGGATCATCCGCACGGCCTGGTTTGCCCCTGGGCCTATCGGGCTGACGACCCTGACCCGTATCACGCGGTGCGGAACGGCGCGCGGCTGTTCGCCTCCCCAGACCTGCCCGACCATCCCGGGCTGGGTCGCCATGCCATCGCGCGGCCGGAGCAGATCGACCGTACACGGCCGCGTTATGCGGAAGATTGGGTGCGCGACCTCGGCCCCGAGCAGGAGGGCCGCTACGCGTTGGTCGTGGACGCCCTCATGGCACAGGTGAGCACCCACGGCCGGCGCCGCGAGGATATCCTGTGCGAGGTGCTCTCAACCGAGCCGCTGCCGCTGCGGCGGGTACGCTTGCAGCATGGCCTGGGTCGCTTCCGGGTGACGCAGAAGGCGAATCTGGACGATCCCGGCGATGTCTATCGCGGCGAGAACGCGCAGCCCGAGGACTGGATCATGGTGGGCAATCACGACACGCCGTCGCTCTGGCGCCTGGCAAAAGGCTGGCTGGGACGGGAAGAAGGAAGTCGGCAGGCGGCCTATCTCGCGCGTCGCTTGCGCCCGGATGCCCCCGAGCCCCTGGCCGCCGTTCTGGCCGCGGACTATCGCAAACTGGCCCACGCCAAGGTGGCGGACCTGTTCCTGAGCCCCGCCCGCCATGTCATGGTGTTTTTCTCCGACCTGTTCGGGCTGGAGGAGAGCTACAACGTGCCGGGCACAGTGACCGAGAACAACTGGATCCCGCGGGTGCCACCGGACTTCGCCCGCCGCCATGAAGAAGATATGAGGCGAGGTGAAGCACTCAATCTCCACGCGACGCTAGCGCTGGCCTTGCGCGCCCGCCCGGAAATTGCTCGCGCCAGTTCGGATCTCATCGCCAGATTGGAGACTCGCGCGGGCTGGCGCATCGATTGATCGGGCGAGAGGCGAGCGAGGGTCGCGAAACATCAACACCCCACGCCACCTATGGCAATCCGGGATAATCACGGCTCTTCTCGCTTATGGCTTATGTATGAACAGCAACAGCACCGTCCGCGCTCGCCTGGCCTTCTCGTTCAAGGCCGAGGCTTATGAACTTGAGGCCACCATCGACCTGGATCGCTGTGTCGGGGAAGTCGGCGAGGCGCCCAATTTCCATCTGTTCCTGGCCAGGACCGGCGGGATCGATCCTTATTCCTACCTTTATGAAGTGATGGAGTCGCACGAGATCGTGTTCTCCGGTGCCACCGGGGTCGCGGCGCAAAGCTGCCATGACGGCGGCTTTGACTGGCCGCGCTTCGAGCGGGACTGGCGCGAGGAACAGGATTTGCGAGTCGTCAGAGAGATCGCGGAGCGGACGCTGGGGGAGCGCGATCTGGATGGCCGTTCAGACATCAAGGCGGCCTTGCTGGCGGCGTATCGGGTGGGCAAGGCGAATCGCGCCGCGTAATCCCCCGGTCGTCTCGGGGCTGGATCGCGCGGCGCCGGCGGACGCGACTCAGGGCAGGTGAATGCCGGCGGGTTGTCCAGCCCAGGTGCCGGGCGCGCGCGGGAGGGCGACGTCGAGGAGGACGCGGCCTTCCGGTTGCGCGGTGATTGCGCGGATGCGGCCTTTGACGGTCTGGCCGGCGATTTGCACGCTGGCCTCTTCGCCGAGGCGCAGGTTGGCGGCCCGGGCGGCTTCGATGGGCGCGCGCGCCAGCCATTCGTCGGCGCGGGCGACGCTGACGATGGCGGCGGGCTGGCAGGGGGAGGTGATGACCAGGCCGGGTTCGCCGTGGCGAGCCAGGATGACGGCATCGAAGGGGGCGCGCAGTTCCGATTCGGCGAGCAGGCGGCGGGCTTTTTCCACGCGCGCCTGGGCGGCGGCGAGACCAGCCTGGGCGCGTGCGTGGCGGAGTTTGGCGGCGTCGAGTTCGGTGGTGGAGGAGACGGTGCGCGCGTAGAGCTCCTTGACCCGGTCGAGGTCGCGGCTGGCGTCGGCTTCTTCCTGGGTGAGGCGGTCGAGGTCGGCGCGGGTTTCCGCGACGCCGGCTTTGAACAGGGTGGGGTTGAGGGCGGCGAGCAGTTCGTCCTTCTTCACCGTCTGGCCGGCCTGCACGTTGACTTGTTCGACCACACCGGCGACCGGCAGGGTGAGGCTGACGCGGCCGGACCAGTCGAGTGTGGCGGGGAGTGTGGCAACATCGGCCGCGGCGAGGGCGTTGCCCGCGATCAGGGCTAGTAACAAGGTGCGAAGCATCATTTCTTTTCCTCCACTTTCATTGTTTCCAGCGGTGTGCCCAGCAGGGCTTCCAGGCGCGCGAGGGCGAGTGCCAGGCGGTATTCGACCGCGCGTTTGCGCAGCCGGGCGGATTGGGTTTCGGCCATGCTGCTGCCCAGGTTGGTTTTCAGTTCCAGTTCGTATTCGGCGCGCGCCTTTTCCAGGGAGAGGTCGCGGTAAAGGGCGTTGGCTTCGCTGCTACGGCGTTCGGATTCACGCAGTACCTGGATTTCTTCCCAGGTGTCGGCCAGGGTCTGGCGCAAATCCTGTTGCAGTTTGTCGTGCTGGGCCTGGCGTTCCTGGAAGGTGGCTTGTTCGCGCGCCATGCGTGCATCGACGCGGCCGCCTTGCCACAGCGGCCAGACGAAGTTGAGGCCGGCGCGGACGTCGTCGCGGGTGCTGGCGTTGCGGCTCCAGGCGGCGGCTTCGGCTTCGAATTCGACGCTGGGGCGGTTGTCGGCGCGCACGCCCTCGATGCGGTTTCGCGTGGCGGTGAGCAATTGCTTCTGGGCCAGCAGACGGGGGTTGTGCGCGAGCATGGTGTCGAGCAGCGGCGCCAGTTCCGGCAACTTGCGTTCGTTACCGGCGAGTTTGGGGTCGACCAGGTCTTCCGGCACGGTTTCCGAACGGTTGAGGGCGAGGCCGAGTTGCAGGCGCTTGTCGCGCAACTTGCGACGCACGTCGTTGCGCCGCGCCAGGCTGTCGAGGTAGCGCGCTTCCAGTTCCGCCAGTTCCCATTGCGCCATCTGCCCCAGGGCCAGGCGATCCTTGGCGTTGTCCCAGGACACATAGGCGGTCGCCATGAATTCGGTGTCGGCGGCGTATTGCATGTCGGCCAGCAGAACGTCGAAATAGCGTGCCATCAGGGTGAGGCGGCGCTGGCCGCGGGTGTCGAGCAGTTGCAACTCGCGCGCGGCGGATTCGTCACGCGCGGCGGCCAGGCCGCTGTCCTGGCGACCGGCATCGAACAGGGTCTTGCGGGCGTTGAGGCGGGCCTGGTGGTCGGGCTGGAAACGGTCGTTGTAGAGCTTGTTGCGCCCCGTGCGCAGCGCGCCTTCGAGGGTGACGCGGAAATCGGAGAGGCTCTCGGCGAGTTGTTGTTCGGCCTGGGCGCCGGCCTGTTGCGCGCGGGCGAGGTCGAGGTCGGGGTGCGGCGCGTCGGCTTGCGCCAGCACGGCTTCCAGGGTGAGGGTCGGCGCCGGTTCAGCCGCCAGGGCACCGCCGGCGAGGAATGCCAGGAGCAACAACCCGCATTTCATGGTTTGGCGGCCTTCTTGTAGACGTTGAACGGTTGGGTCTTGTAGGCGCCTTCCACCACATAACGGCCAAGCAGCATGAATTCTTCGGCGGTCTGGGTGGCGCCGGTGAAGCGGGTGATGGCGTTGCCTTCCAGATCGAAGAACAGGAAGGTGGGTGTGGCGCGCGCGCGGTTGGCCAGGGCGAAGGCTTTTTCGCTGGTGGCGTTGCCCTGGAAGTCGGTCATGTCGGTGCCGCCTTTGACGTCCACCACATAGATGAGAAAGTGCTTGCGATACCAGTCCTGCACTTCGGACTGGTTGAGCACCGTGCCCTTCATGCGCGCGCAGAACGGGCACTCCTCCATTTCGAACATGATCAGCACGCCCTCCTTGCCTTCCTTTTTGGCGGTGACGAGTTCGTCCTTGAAGTCGCCCATCTTGGACATGAAGAAGTGGCTGTGCGGGTCGCGCACTTCGGCCAGGGCGGGCAGAGTCGGCAGGATAAGGGCGAGCGTGAGGAGGAGCCAGCGCATGGGGGTGTCCTTATTTCTTGTTGCGGATGTAGCGCTCGATGGCGTCACGGGTGACGGCGCCGACGTTGTAGGCCACCTGCTTGCCCTGCGGGTTGTACAGGTAAGTGGTGGGCAGGGCATTGACCCCGCCGACCTGTTTGGCGAGGTTGTAGTCGCCCAGCACCATCGGGTAGGAAATCATCATCTGCTCGGCAAACTGCAATACCTCTTTGGGGTCGCGGTAATCCATCGCCACGCCAATCACCACCAGGTTGTTCTTCTTGTTCTCGTGCAGGGTGACCAGGTCGGGGATTTCCGCCAGACAGGGCGGGCACCAGGTGGCCCAGAAGTTCACCAGCACCCACTTGCCCTTGTATTGCTCCAGCGTGTGCGTCTTGCCTTTGCTGTCGGTGAGGTTGAAGGCTTGAGCGGCGAAGGCGCCGCCGAGGAGCAAGAGAAACACGCAAAGACGCGGGATCATGGTCATATCCAGAAAAGTGGGTGAGACCGGGCGGCCTCGCGGAGGTTCAGTGGGATTTCTCGGACTCGTGCCCGGCCGCGGACCCGCCATGTCCGTCGGCGGCATGGGTCAGGTACAGCGCCAGGCCGATGAGGGCGACGGCGCCGGCCAGATAGAGCAGGTCGAGGGCGCCGCTGATATGGAGCTTCAGCGCCATCTCGAAGATGGTGACGATCATGATCATGATGATCACCTTGGCCAGACGCTGTTTCAGGTCGTCCAGGCTGTGGATCACCAGAATGGCGCTGGAGGCCTTGCTGTTCTGCGCCTCGTCAATGTCGCTGATGAACAGTTCATACATGCCCAGGCCGAAAATCAGCATCACCGTGGCCAGCAGATAGCCATCCACCACTTCCACCACATGGGTGATGGTCTCGTCATGCAGGGCCTTGCGCGCTTCGGCGGCCAGGTCCGGGTCGGAATAATGCAGGATGTGGGAAACCAGATAGACCACGTCCACGGTGGCCATGTAGAAGATGGCGAAAGCGGCGGCCATGCTCGCCAACACGGCGAAAAGCACCACATAGCGGCTGCGCCAGAGCACGCCTTCAAAGATTTTTTCGATCAGATCCATCGCCAAGACTCCGGAGTACAGGAGGGGAAAATGCCGTTCCGGGGGGAAATATCGGAAGGTAGAATGCTACGGCCCGACGCGGTCAGCGTAAGCGTCGAATCCCTCGTAGGAGTAACGGGAACACATGCAACCCAGATACGTCCTGCCCGCTCGCGAGCCGGCGCGCACTATAAGCTTGGAGACAAAGCCCAAGCAAGTTGATGCTTGGCTCCTGCGCTTGCCCATGTCCAACCCCGCCGAGGCGGCGGAGGAACTGGCCGATTACCTGGCCACCCTCAATCGCGCCGACGTTTCCCACGATGTGCGCGCCAAGGTGGTCGAGCGCCTCTATCCGGTGCTCGAGGATGTGATCGGTTCCTTGCGCGAGCAGTACGGATCGGTTGCCCTGCCTTTGCCCACCAAGCAGCGTCACAACGCGGAACTGGCTCAGCGCCTTCTACTGGAATGTGCCGATTGCTATAAGACGTTGACCCTGGAGTGGCTGAGCAAGCGCTTCCATCTGTTCGGCGGCAATCCGTTGCCGCACTACCTGCAACGCACGCTTCTGACCTTGCAGTCGATTCTGGAAGTCTGCTACGAAACCCACGAGTCCTGCCCGCATGGGATCTGGGTGGATCTGCATCAGACCTATAACTACGCCTTGCGCAGCGGCCTCAAGGATTCCGTCCCTGAGGGCAGCAAGCACATGCTGTCGCTGGAACAGATCTATCTCGCCACCCTGCTGCTGATGTTGGCCGACCCCTATCACTTTCCGCAAAGCGAGCTGCCCTGGGCCAAGGACATCATCGCCCGCTACGCCAATCTGGCGCAGTTGCATCCCGCTGAAGACTCGGTCAAGGGCCATGCCGGCCTGTTTCTGGTCGAGGTCAACACCGACGCGCCGCCCAGGCCCCTGGCGCGTGAGCCGCATCCCATGAATCCGCGTTGGGATCTGCTGCTCACCACCACTGAACTGGCCAAGCATCTGGCGCTGCTCAGCTCGCATCTGCGCGGCCAGGAAGACATCGAGAAACTCGGTCTGCCCGAGGCCGCGCGCGACCCCGCCTATGTCACCATGCTGCGTCGTCTCAAACTCAACTGGGGCGCTTCCCTGCAACGTATGGCGCAGCGCCGCAGGCTTCAGAATGGACGGGAATTCGAGGTGAGCTTCGGCCTCAAGTCGGTGCATGCGCTGATTTCTCCGCCCAGCAGCGGCGATGCCATCGTCTACGGCAGCGGCAGCCATGAAGCGGCGCCGGTGCCGTTGCGTTGCAAGACCGTGAACGACAGCATGGGTGGCCTGGCCTTGCGCCATAGCGGGCCCGGCGTGCAGATCCGGGTGGGTGACGTGGTGGGCTTGCGCCAGGGCGGCAACGTCTGGAGCATCGGCTTGGTGCGCTGGTTCCGCATTCCGGCGGCGGGCGAGGTGTTTTTCGGCGTGCAACTTCTGGCGCCCCAGGCGGATGCTGTGCACTTGCGCCGTCTCGACAACGGCCGCCAATGGCCTGGCCTGTTATTGTTGCCCAACCCGGTCACCCGCCAGGCACCCATGCTGCTCTCCCTGCCGAGTGCATTCGCTCCGGATATCACGGCTGAGGCACGTACCGCACGCGGCAAGCACACCATCAAGGTGGAGAAGCGTTTGGAATCCACCCCCAGCGTGGATGTCTATCGCTTCCACATGGAAGAGACGGTGGCGCCGACGGTGGCGCCGCGCGGGTAAGTCTGTCGGGGGGGTGAAGTAAAAAAGCGCGGCCGAGCCGCGCTTTTTTACTGGAGGCGAGCTGACGTGTCAGCCCGCGCTGGTCAGCTTCTGGTACTTGGCGTAGAGCTGATCCTTGTCTTCCACGTAATTGGGATTGACCGGGATGCAATCCACCGGGCAGACCTCGCGGCACTGCGGGGTGTCGAAGTGGCCGATGCATTCGGTGCACTTGTTGGGGTCGATGATGTAGATGTCCTCGCCCTGGGTGATGGCCCCGTTCGGGCACTCCGGTTCGCACACATCGCAGTTGATGCATTCGTCGGTGATTATCAGCGCCATGTTTTTTCCTCTATCAAATCAATTGCTGTATCTGGCGGCCAGTCGCTTGGCCACCTCTGGATGTACGAACGGCCTCACATCCCCATGAAGCCGCGCGATTTCGCGCACCATGCTGGCGGAAATGAACATGTGCTGTTCCGCCGGCGTCAAAAAAACCGTTTCCATTTCCGGGTCGAGACGGCGATTCATACCCGCCAGCTGAAACTCGAATTCAAAATCCGATACCGCGCGCAGACCGCGCAACACCAGGTTGGCGCCGACGCTACGCACGAAATCGACCAGTAATCCACTGAACGGCTGTACCCGTAGCCCCGGCAGATCGGCCAGGGCCATGTTCAGCAACTCGACGCGTTCATCCAGGCTGAAACAGGGACTCTTCGGCGCATTGTCCGCCACCGCCACGACCACTTCGTCGCACAGCTTCAACGCGCGCCGGACCAGATCTTCGTGCCCACGGGTGACTGGGTCAAATGTACCGGGGTAGACGATGATACGTTTCAAGCGAGCTCCAGCAAGCAGAAATGGGATAGTCCCGCGCGGCCCTGGCGCAACACCGTCATGCCTTCCGGTGCCAGTGGCCTGGGCGATTCAGCGTAGATTCTACCGTCAGGCGTAAGAAGTGTCGCCGCGAGCGGCAGGATGATCTGTAACAAATCGCCGGCGAAGGGCGGGTCGAGGAAGATCAGGTCGTAGCTGTCGCCGCTACTTGCGAGATGGGCGCGCGCGTCTCGGCGCAGAATTTCCACGCCGGAGATCGCCAGTGCTTGCGCGTTTTTCAGCAGGGCTTCATGGGCGGCTCGCTCCTTTTCCAGCATCACCACGCGCGTGGCGCCGCGCGATGCGGCCTCAAAACCGAGCGCGCCACTGCCGGCGAAGGCATCCAGGCAGACCAGGCCGTCGAGGCGCTGGCCGAGCCAGTTGAACAGGGTTTCCCGCGCCCGGTCCGGCGTTGGTCGCAGGCCGGGCGCATCGGGGAATCGCAACACCCGGCTGCGATATTGGCCGCCGATGATGCGGACCGAGTTACTTGCCCTGGCCATCTGTTTGCCCGCCGACGATCACCGTGCTCATCGCCGCCGGCGATACCCGCGCGCGGAAGGCGCGCAGGATGTCGTCATGGCTGACCGCTTCCACTTGGGGTGTATAGGTATCGAGCCAGTCCAGCGGCAGGCGATAGAAGCCGATCATGGACAGGTATTCGAGGATCTTCTTGTTGCTGTCGATACGCATGGGAAAGCCGCCGACCAGATTGTTTTTGGCCTGGGTCAGTTCGGCGTCGCTGGGGCCTTCTTTCAGGTAGCGCTCCAGCTCGACGCGGGCGGACTCCACCGCGTCGTTGGTCGCTTCGCGCCGAGTTTGCAGCCCGATCTGATACGGCCCCAGTTCGCGCATCGGCATGAAGTAGCTGTAGACGCTGTAGGCCAGGCCCTTCTTGTCGCGGATGGCCTTGGTCAGGCGCGAATCGAAGCCGCCGCCGCCGAGGACGTAGTTGCCCACATAAAGCGGGAAGTAATCCGGATCCTCGCGCTTGAGTCCAGGCAGTCCCATGAACAAATGGCTTTGCGTGGCGGGGTGGGGAATGACTTGTTGCATACCTTGCCGCTTGGCTGTGACCGGCGGAATCGCGGCGGGCGCCGCGCCCGGCGGCAGGCCGCTGGTCAGTTTTTCCGCCAGTATTTCCGCATCCGCGCGGCTGATGTCGCCCATCACCGCGATGGCCATGTTGTGTGCCCGGTAATAGTCGCGATGGAAGGCGACCAGGTCGTCACGCCCGAGTTTCGCCACGGTTTCCTGTTCGCCGCCTTCGTTGAGCGCATAAGGATGATCGCCGTAGATCGCCGCCTGGAAGGCCTTGGCGCCGATGTACTCGGGGCGCGTTTCGGCCTCCTGCAAACCGGCGATGACACGCGCCTTCTCCCGCTCCAGCACGCTGGCATCAAAGCGCGGCGCGGACAGGATGGCGGCGAGCAGGTCCATACTCTGATCGCGCTCCGCCTTGCCGGAGAGCGTGCGCACCTGGAAGCCGGCGCGGTCGGCATCGAGGCGTCCGCCCAGGTTGGCGCCCACATCGGCCATTTTTTCCGCGATGTCGCGTTCTTCATAATGACCCGCGCCCAGGGCCATGACATGGCGGGTGAGGCTGGCGAGGCCGGATTTCTCGCGGCTGTCGCGGGCGCTGCCGGCGTCGAAATCGACACTGATGTCGAGCATCGGCAATTCGTGGTTTTCCACAAAGTAGACGCGCGCGCCCTGCGGCGTGGTCCAGTTCTGGATGTCGAGCCCGGCCTGTGCCTGCGCGGTCAGCAGCAGCGCGGCGAGGATGCAGAAAAGACGCTCAATTCGCATGACGGCCTCCGAAGCCACGTTGGGCGGGTTTGTTGCTGTCCAGCGGTTGCGGGTCGAGTTGCGCCACAGTCAGTTTGCTGTCCACCAGGTATTTCGCGGCCACCGCGCGTACTTGCTCGGCGGTGACTTCCTTCAATTTTCGGAAGCGAATGTCGCGCGCTCGGTAATCGAGTCCGGCGGTGGTCCACTCGCCGATCAGCATGGCCTGATAGAACAGGGAGTCCTGCTGATACACCTGGCTTGACAGCACCTGCGCCTTGACCCTGGCGAGTTCCTTGTCGTCGACGCCGTCCTTCACGATGCGGGCGATTTCCTGTTTCAGCGCCGCTTCGACTTCCGCCACCGTATGGCCTTCGGCCGGCGTGGCGTCGACCATGAACAGAACAGGGCCGCGCGCGACCGGGTCATAACCGGCGCTTGTTTCGGTGGCCAGACGCTTTTCCCGTACCAGGGACTGGTTCAGTCGCGCCGAGGCGTGGCCGTCCAGTACCCCGGCGAGAATTTCCAGGGCATAGGGGTCGCTGTCTTTCTCCGGGTCGGTCAGGGTCGGCGCCTGCCAGGCGAGTGCCACCACCGGCTGCTTGGCCGGCGCTTTCACGGTCACCTGTCTTTCGCCGTTCTGTTCCGGTTCGTGTTGCGGCTTGCGCAGCGGCAGGGCGTGGGCGGCGAGCGGGCCGAAATACTGTCGTGCCCAGGTGAACACCTGGGTGGGGTCGACATCGCCCGCCACCACCAGCGTGGCGTTGTTGGGGGTGTACCAGCGCTGATACCAGGCGCGCGCGTCATCCACGCTCATGTTCTTGAGGTCGTCCATCCAGCCGATTACCGGATGCCGGTACGGATGCGCCTGGAATGCGCTGGCCATCAGCCCCTCGTAAAGGCGCCCCTGCGCGCTGTCCTCGGTGCGTAGCCGCCGTTCTTCCATCACGACCTGGATTTCCTTGGAAAACTCGTCGGCGGACAGGTTGAGATTCGCCATGCGGTCGGCTTCGAGTTTCAGCGCCAGTTCCAGGCGATCTTTCTGCAAGGTCTGGAAATAAGCGGTGTGGTCGCGCGAGGTGAAGGCGTTCTCGCGCCCACCGGCGGCGGCAATGCGGCGCGAAAACTCGCCGGCCGGCACATCGTGGGTGCCCTTGAACATCATGTGTTCCAGCACATGCGCCACGCCGGTCGTGCCATAGCTCTCGTCCATGCTGCCAGCGCGATACCAGACCTGCGATACCGCCACCGGCGCGCGGCGGTCGGTCTTGACGATGACGCGCATGCCGTTGTCGAGCGTCTGTTCGACGATTTCGGCGTGGGCCACGGCTGTGACGGCAAGGCTCAGGACAAATAACAATCTCTTCATGGAGGGGTGACCAAGGCGGGGCAGAGGGGGGCGCATGATAGAATTTCCGGGCTTATAACGCAGCCTCTGACGCTCATTCCCCGTGTTTGGTTTCTTAAAATCCCGCAAGACGCAGTCCGATGTCGCCGGCAACGCCGCTGAGGCGATAGCCGAAGTGATCACTGAGGTGGCTACCGAGGTGGCGGTGGAACCCGTGCCTACTCCAGAGCCGGTTTCGGCTCCCGCGCCCAAGCTGTCCTGGGCGCAACGTCTCAAGACGGGCCTGTCACGCACGCGCAATGTTTTTTCCAGCCAGGTCACGGGCTTGTTCGGCGTCGGCGCCAAGATCGATGAGTCACTGTTCGAGGAACTGGAAACCGTGCTGCTCTCCGCCGATGTCGGCGTGGAGGCCACCCAGCATCTGATCGACCGACTGCGCGGCCGCGTGAAACGCGAGCGACTCACTGATGCCAGCCAGCTCCGCAACGCGCTCAAGGCCGAGTTGGTGGAGCTGATGGCGCCGCTGGAGCGGCCGCTCGACATCAACAGCCACAAGCCCTTTGTGATCATGCTGGCCGGGGTCAACGGCGCCGGCAAGACCACCACCATCGGCAAGCTGGCGCGACGCTTCCAGGCCGAGGGCAAGAGCGTGCTGCTAGCCGCCGGCGATACCTTCCGCGCCGCCGCGCGCGAGCAACTGGCCGAGTGGGGCAGGCGCAACAAAGTGGAAGTGATTTCCTCGCAGGCCGGCGACTCCGCCTCGGTGATTTTCGATGCCATCCAGTCCGCCCGCGCGCGCGGCATCGACGTGGTCCTGGCGGATACCGCCGGGCGACTGCCCACTCAGTTGCATCTGATGGAAGAGATTCGCAAGGTCAAGCGCGTGATCCAGAAAGTCGATCCCAGCGCGCCGCACGAAGTGCTGCTGGTGCTGGACGCCAACATCGGCCAGAACGCGCTGACCCAGGTGAAGTCCTTCGACGAGGCGCTGGGCTTGACCGGCCTGGTCATGACCAAGCTGGACGGTACCGCCAAGGGCGGCGTCATCGCGGCGCTGGCGAAACGGCAACCGGTGCCGGTGCGCTACATCGGTATCGGCGAGGGCTTGGAAGACCTGCAACCGTTCCGTGTCGTTGAATTCGTGGACGCGCTGTTCGCGTAACCCCCATGTCCGCGCAGCCGCTGATCGAAATCTCCGAAGTCACCAAGCGTTACCCTGGTGGCCACGAAGCGCTGTCCAACATCTCGCTGGGCATCGAACCGGGCGAGATGGTATTCCTCACCGGCCATTCCGGCGCCGGAAAAAGTACTTTGCTCAAGCTCATCGCCGCCATCGAGCGCCCCACCAGCGGCCACATCATCGTCAATGGCCAGAACGTCGGCCGCATGAAACGCCCGGCGCTGCCCTTCTTCCGCCGCAACATCGGCCTGATCTTCCAGGACCACAAGTTGTTGTACGACCGCAGCGTGTTCGACAACGTGCTGATGCCCCTGCACATCCAGGGCGTGATCGGCAACGACGCCGCCAAGCGAGTGCGCGCCGCTCTTGACAAGGTGGGCCTGCTCAACAAGGAGCGCGCCCGCCCCATCACGCTCTCCGGCGGCGAGCAGCAGCGACTGTGCATTGCCCGCGCCATCGTCAGCCGTCCCGCCCTGGTGCTGGCCGACGAACCGACAGCCAACCTGGATGACGCCTATGCCCGTGACATCATGGACATGTTTCGCGCGTTCAACGAAGTCGGCGTCACGCTCATCATCTCCACTCACGACCAGGATCTGATCAACCGCTATGGCGGCCGCAAGGTCACCCTGGCCTACGGCAAGCAGGTTTCCTGATGAAGGCCTGGCTCGCTCACCACCTGCACAGTCTCAAGATCGCCGCCGAGCAATTCCGCGGCGCGCCGGTCGCCACGCTGTTCACCCTCCTGGTGATCGGGGTGGCGGTCAGCCTGCCCGCCGGTCTCTACGCGCTGCTCAGCAACCTGGAGCGCGCGGCCGGCGGCGTCAAACCGCAGGCGGAAGTCACCGCCTTCTTCAAGGAAGTGGACGAAGCACGTGCCCGCGCCCTGGCCGCCAGCCTGAAAAAGCGGGCCGATGTCGCCGAAGTGTTGTTCGTCAGCAAAGCCGACGGCATCAAACGCCTGGAGGCGGCCGGCCTCGCCGATGTCGCTGTCGGCCTGCCGGAAAATCCGCTGCCGCATACCCTGGTACTCACCCCCAGGGAAACCACTCCGGTTGCCCTGGAAGCCCTGGCCGCTGAAGTCAAGGCCAACCCGGACATCGAGCGGGTGCTGGTGGACAGCGACTGGATCAAGCGCCTTGCCGCCCTGATGCAACTGGGGCGCGATCTGGTCGGTATGCTGATCCTCGTGCTCGGCGCGGCGCTCGCCGCCATCACCGCCAACACGATTCGCCTGCAAATCTATGCGCGGAAAGACGAAATCGAAGTCGCCCGCCTGATTGGCGCCACCGACCGCTTCATTCGCCGTCCTTTCCTCTATTTCGGCGGTATCCAGGGTCTGGTCGGTGGTCTTGCCGGCTGGCTGCTGGTGATCGTGGCTGGCCTGCTGCTGGAAAACAGCGTCGCCCAGGTGGCCGCCGCCTATGGTTCGCAATT
Source organism: Gallionellaceae bacterium (assembly GCA_028714875.1). Classification (GTDB taxonomy): domain Bacteria; phylum Pseudomonadota; class Gammaproteobacteria; order Burkholderiales; family Thiobacillaceae; genus PFJX01. The sequence goes on along the minus strand of JAQTLN010000012.1, from coordinate 4,995 downwards.
CCACTTGGCCGGCCTCTCGCTCCAGGAAACCGGCCTTCTGCTCCTGTTCTCGACCGCCCTGGGCTGGCTGGGGGCTTACTTCGCGGTGGGTCGAGCGCTGCGGGAGCATGATTAAAGTTGATAAAAAAACTCGGGAACTCGCTCCAACGCTTAGCACTCCACGTAAGCGAGTGCTAATATTCGTTTGAACTGAGCTACAGGAGTAAGCAGATGTCCGCTACCACGCTTGATTTTCCCGTCCCGTCCACGCTAGGCAGTCTGGAGAGCTACATCCAGGCGGTGAACCGTTTCCCGCTGCTGACCGCCGAGCAGGAACATGATCTGGCCGTGCGTTTCCGTGAAAAGGAAGATGTCGAGGCGGCGCGCCAGCTGGTGTTGTCGCATCTTCGTCTGGTGGTGGCTATCGCGCGTGGCTATCTGGGTTATGGCTTACCCCACGCCGACTTGATCCAGGAAGGCAATGTCGGCCTGATGAAGGCGGTGAAACGTTATGACCCGGAACGCGGCGTGCGCCTGGTGTCGTTCGCCGTGCACTGGATCAAGGCGGAAATCCACGAGTACATCCTGAAGAACTGGCGCCTGCTCAAGGTGGCGACCACCAAGGCGCAGCGCAAACTGTTCTTCAATCTGCGCAGCATGAAGAAAAGCGACGGCAGCCTTTCCAGCGGCGCCGTCGAGGAAATGGCGCGCGTGCTCAATGTCAACCACGCCGACGTGCGGGAAATGGAAATCCGGATGTACGGGCAGGATGTGTCGCTGGAGCCGAGTGTGGACAGCGATGAGGAAAGCTACGCGCCGATCGCTTACCTGGCCGCCGCCAATGCCGAGCCGACGCAACATATCGAAAACAAGGAACGCGAGCAGTTGGCCACGGTGGGTCTCTCACGCGCGCTGGAGAGCCTGGATGCGCGCAGCCGGCATATCGTCGAATCGCGCTGGTTGAACGAGGAAAATCCCGCCACCCTGCATGAGCTGGCGGCCGTGTATGGTATTTCCGCCGAGCGTGTGCGTCAGGTCGAGGCCAAGGCTTTGCAGAAAATGCGCACGGCACTGACCGCCTGATCCGGCTTCACCGCAATGTAAAAGCCCCGCGACGCGGGGCTTTTACATTGCGCTTCGGATAGATCAGAACAACGAACCGAGGATCACCGAGAACAGGCTGAGCCAGGCCCAGGCAATCATGGCAATGACCAAGGTGAAAGGCAGGTTGTATTTGCTGAAGATGTTCATCGTGTCACTCCGATTACAAAAATTTGCGCGATTCTACTGCTTGAAGAAGGGGCTCTCAACGCCATGGCCGTGTTCAACCGCCGGTCATGCTCATGAAACGAACCAGTTTTTGTGGTTGCTCGCGAAATTCATGGCGTTCCGGCTTCATGTCGATGGCGCGATGGATGGCATCGACCAGGTCGGCGTCCGAAGCGCCGGCGCGCATCAGGACGCGGAAGTCCATCCGTTCTTCCTGGCCCAGGCACAGGTGCAGGACGCCATCCACGGTCAGGCGCACACGGTTACAGGTTTCACAGAAGTGCTGCGAAATGGGGGTGATGAAGCCCACCGTGAAACGGCCGTCGGGGGTGCCCAGGTAACGCGCCGGCCCGCCGCCTCGCATCAGTGTGTCGACCAGGCCGAAGCGCTGGCGCAGGCGGGCGATGACCGGTTGCAGGTCGACGTAGCCCATGCGCCGGGCGGTGTCGCCCATCGGCATGAGTTCGATCAGGCGCAGGACAAAGCCGCGTTCCATGCAGTAGGCGACCATGGCGTCGACATCGTCGGCGTTTTCCCGCATCACCACCATGTTGACCTTGATCGGCGCGAAACCCACCGCGCGCGCGGTCTCCAGGCCATTCAGCACCTGGCCCAGCACCGGGCGGCCGTTGATCTTCTCCACCACTTCCGGGCGCAGGGAATCGAGGCTGATATTCAGGCGGCTGACGCCGGCCTGTTTGAGGTCGCCAGCCATCTTGGCCAGTTGCGTGGCATTGCTGGATAAAGACAGATCCTCAATGCCGGGCAGCGCGGCAATGCGTCCGCACAGATCCACCACATTGCGGCGCAGCAGCGGCTCGCCGCCGGTCAGGCGCACGCGCTTCATGCCCAGGCTGGCGAACAGCCCGAGCAGGCGTTCCAGCTCGTCGAAGGTGAGCCAGTGTTCCGGTTCCTCGAAGTCCTTGAAGCCTTCCGGGATGCAGTAGGCACAGCGCAGGTCGCAGCGATCCGTCACGGAAAGCCGCAGGTATTCGATGGTGCGTCCGAAGCGATCGACTAGCGGGTTTGACGTCAATGCAGTGGTCATGGCAGCGGTCGTGCCTAAAAAGCGTTATGTACGGCAGAATATAGCACTCGCGAATTCCTGGAGGTGCAATGCGCCGCATGATCATGGTTCCAACCGCCGCCAACCTTGACTTTGGTCATGAAACGGCCACCCCGTGTGATTGGAGAATCCGCCCATGAAAGCGCTCGGCATCGCTGGTTACAGCGGCGGCGGCAAGACCACCCTGCTGGAAAAACTTCTGCCTCGGCTACGGGCGGCCGGTCTTCGCATCTCGGTGATCAAGCAGAGCCATCACGATTTCGAGGTGGATGTGCCGGGCAAGGATTCCTGGCGGCATCGCGCGGCGGGCGCCCAGGAAGTGTTGCTGACTTCGCCGCATCGCTGGATGCTGGTGAACGAATTGCGCGGTGCGCGGGAACCAGGGCTGGACGAACATTTGCAACGCTTGTCACCCTGCGACCTGGTGCTGGTGGAAGGCTACAAGCACGCCGACATACCCAAACTGGAAATCTGGCGCGGCGCCAATGAACGGCCCTGGCTGCATCCGGATGATGCAAACTTCATCGCTGTGGCGGCGGATCAGACGCCGCCCAGTCAGATCAAATATCTTCCCATTGATGACATCGAGGCCATCCTGGCCTTCATTCTTGAGTACGCACAATGAGTGAATCCGCACTTTCTGTCGACGCGGCTTTGGCGAACCTGCTCGCCGCCGCCCTGCCGATTACCGATCAAGAAACCTGCCCCACCGAAGCGGCTTTAGGCCGCGTCCTGGCCACCCCGCTGGTCTCCGAAGTGACTGTGCCGCCGCTCGATAACGCGGCAATGGATGGCTATGCCCTGCGCCTGGCTGACTGGAGCGCCGAGAGTTGGTTGCCGATCTCGCAGCGCATTCCCGCCGGGAGCCTGGGTGGCGAATTGGCGCCCGGCACGGCGGCGCGGATATTCACCGGGGCGCCGGTGCCTTCCGGTGCCGATTGTGTGGTGATGCAGGAAGACTGCGAGGTCAATGACGGCAAAGTGCGCCTCGTCACCGCCCCCAGGGTGGGCAGCCACATCCGTCGCGCCGGCGAGGACATCCGCGCCGGGCAAACCGTGCTGGAAGCCGGCGCCCGCCTTGGCCCGGCGCAACTCGGTGTGGCCGCCTCGGTCGGCGCGGTCGAACTTGGCGTGATGCGTCGTCTGAAGGCCGCCGTGTTCTTCACTGGCGATGAAATCGTTCTGCCTGGTCAGCCGCTGGCCCACGGCCGCATTTACAACTCGAACCGCGCCACCCTGGTCGCTTTGCTCAGCCAGATGGGCATCGAAGTCGTCGACCTGGGCCAGGTGCCGGATCGTTTGGATGCCACCATCGCCACTCTGGAACGAGCGGCGCTGGCCGCCGATGTGGTCATCACCAGCGGCGGCGTCTCGGTGGGCGAGGAGGATCACATCAAGGCCGCCGTGGAACGACTCGGCCGCATCGAGATGTGGAAAGTGGCGATGAAACCAGGCAAACCCCTGGTTTATGGCCGCGTCGGCAACGCCGACTTCCTTGGTCTGCCCGGCAACCCGGTCTCCGCGTTCGTGGTGTTCTGCCTGTTCGTGCGCCCCTTCCTGCTGCGCCGCATGGGTGCCGAATCCCAACCCGCCGCCAGTTTCACCATGCCGGCCGGGTTCGACTGGCCAAAGCCTGGAAAACGCCGCGAATTCCTGCGCGCCCGCTTGCAGGATGGCTGGGCCATGCTCTATCCCAACCAGAGTTCCGGGGTGCTCACCTCGCTGGCCTGGGCCGATGGCCTGGTCGACATTGAGGCCGGAGCCAGCGTCGAGAATGGCGAGTCGGTGCGCTTCATTCCCTTGTCGGAGTTGCTGAAATGAAAGTCCGGTTGCTCTATTTCGCCCGTCTGCGCGAGGTTTTCGCCACTGGACAGGAAACGCCGGAACTGCCGGAAAGTGTGGCCACCCTGGCCGATCTGCTCGACTGGCTGCGGCAACGCGGCGGCGTCTGGGCCGAGGAACTGGCGGCGGGACGCGCTTACCGGGCCGCCATCAATCAGGATCTGATCGAACAGGATGCGCTGCTGCATGAGAACGATGAAGTCGCGATCTTTCCGCCGGTAACGGGGGGCTGAATGAAAATCGCCGTCCAGAGTGAAGCCTTTGACCTTAACGCCGAAGTCGCCGCCCTCTACCAGGCCAATCCGAAAGTCGGCGCCGTCGCCAGCTTCCTCGGCCTGGTGCGCGACATCAATGAAGGGCAGGGCGTGTCGACGCTGAGCCTGGAACACTATCCCGGCATGACCGAGAAAGCCCTCGCGGAAATCGTGGCCGATGCCGGGCGCCGCTGGGAAGTGCTCGACGCCACCGTCATCCACCGTGTCGGCACCCTGCGCCCCACCGAGCCCATCGTCCTGGTGGCCGTCGCCTCTGGCCATCGCGGCGACGCCTTCGCCGCCTGTGAATTCATCATGGATTTTCTGAAGACCCAGGCGCCATTCTGGAAAAAGGAAGCTACCCCGGAAGGGGAGCGCTGGGTCGATGCGCGCGAAAGCGATGACCATGCGGCGGCGCGCTGGCGAGTGTGAATGGGAAGCAGGCGAGCGTTTTAGGCGCAATACTGTTCAGATACGCAATACCGGTACCGGCTCATGCTTCTGATGAAGCGGCATACCGCGCCGTCGAATAGCGTAATTGCTCATCTTTCGCCTGACGCCACGCGGGTTAAGACGCCCGCGGCT
>JAQTLN010000011.1 GCA_028714875.1 Gallionellaceae bacterium | reverse complement strand
GCAAAGGCCTCGCCAGCGGCGAGACGGTGGTGACCGACGGCCATTCCCGGCTGACGCCCGGCGCCAAGGTGAAGGTGAAGTGGCCGGGGGGCAAGGGGTGATGAGGGCGTGCGCCGTTGTAGCGCCGGCATCCTTGCCGGCGTTTTTTGACCACGCCGGCAAGGATGCCGGCGCTACAGGAAAAGCGCCGCCTGGGCTTTTTCAATACGCCTGACGCCACCCATGCAACTCCCCGAACTCTGCATTCGCCGTCCGGTGATGACCACGCTGCTGATGGCGGCGTTTCTGATCTTCGGCGTCATTGCCTACCGCGCCCTGCCGGTGTCGGAATTGCCGAGCGTGGATTTCCCCACGATTTCCGTTTCCGCCAGTCTCCCCGGCGCCTCGCCGGAGACCATGGCTGCGGCGGTGGCGACGCCGCTGGAAGCACAGTTTTCGACCATCGCCGGGCTGGACAATATGAGTTCGGTGAGCGCGCGCGGCGCCACCTCGGTCACCCTGCAATTCAGCCTAGATCGTGACATCGACGCCGCCGCCCAGGACGTGCAGGCGGCCATCGCCGCCGCGCTGCGCAAGCTACCCTCGGATATGCCGACGCCGCCGTCGTTCCGCAAGGTGAACCCGGCCGACTCGCCCATCTTCTATCTCGCCATGCACTCGGACACGCTGCCGCTGCCGGCGGTGAACGAGTACGCCTCGACCCAGTTGGCGCAGCGCATTTCCACCATCCCCGGCGTGGCGCAGGTGCTGATCTACGGCGAGCAGAAATACGCCGTGCGCATCCACGCCGACCCGAACGCGCTCGCGTCGCGCGGCATCGGCATCGACGAACTGCGCCAGGCGGTGGCCGCCGCCAACGTCAACCAGCCGATCGGCAACCTGGAAGGGGCGAAGCAGACCTTCGCCCTGCGCGCCAACGGTCAACTGGACGATGCCGCCGCCTACCGGCCGTTGATCGTCGCCTGGAAGAACGGCGCGCCGGTACGCCTGGACGAGGTGGCGGTAGTGCGTGACAGCGTCGAGGACAACCGCCGCGCCAATTGGATCGTGGATAGCAAAGGTGACCAGCGCGCCATCATCCTCGCCATCCAGCGCCAGCCGGGTGCCAACACCATCGCCACCGTGGCAGCCATCAAGGCCATTCTGCCGGCGTTCCAGGAGAAGCTGCCGGCCTCGATCCAGCTTTCCGTGTTCTACGACCGCAGTATTTCCATCCACGAATCGGTCAACGACGTGCAGTTCACCTTGATCCTGGCCGGCTTCCTGGTGGTGCTGGTGATCCTGCTATTCCTGCGCAATCTCTCGGCCACCGCCATTCCCGCCCTGGCCCTGCCGATTTCCGTCATCGGCACCTTCGCCGCCATGTACGCCCTGGGTTTCAGCCTGGACAACCTTTCGCTGCTGGCGCTGACACTGTCGGTGGGTTTCGTGGTGGACGACGCCATCGTCATGCTGGAAAACATCGTGCGCCACATCGAGGCGGGGGAAAAACCATTCGAAGCGGCAATTCATGGCGCGCGCGAGATCGGCTTCACCATCGTCTCCATGACGCTTTCCCTGGTCGCCGTGTTCATTCCGGTGATGTTCATGGGCGGCATCATCGGCCGTCTGCTGCACGAGTTCGCGGTGACCATTTCCGCCGCGATCCTGGTGTCCGGCTTCGTTTCCCTGACCCTGACGCCGATGCTGGCGAGCCGCTATCTGCGCCAGGAGAAAAGCACACAGCACAACAAGCTGTACTGGCTGTTCGAGAACGCCTTCGATCGCCTGCTCGGCGGCTACCGCGTCAGCCTCGCCTGGAGCTTGGCGCATCCGCGCCTGGTGCTCGCCACCTTCTTCCTCAGCATCGTCGGCAGCGTCGCCCTGTACCGGGACATCCCCAAGGACTTCCTGCCCAGCGGTGATTCCGGCCGCATCATGGGCCGCACCGAGGGCGCGCCGGATACCTCCTTCGCCAGCATGGTGGAACGCCAGCGCGCGGTGGCGGCCATCGCGGCCAAGGACCCCAACATCGAAATCCTGATGTCCGTGGTCGGCTCCGGCGGCTCCCGCATCACACCCAACAGCGGCATCCTGCTGCTGCGCCTGAAACCGGGCGCGGAAAGGAAAATGACCCCCGACGAGGTCATCCAGAAACTGCGCCCCAAGCTGGCCACCGTGCCGGGCATCAAGGTTTCGCTACAGAACCCGCCGCCGATCAGCCTCGGCGGCCAGTCCACCACCGGCCTCTATCAATACACCCTGCAAGACACCGATCTGGACGAGCTGTACCACTGGACCGACGTACTGCTCGCGCGCCTGCGCAAACTGCCCGGCTTCGAGGACGTCAATAGCAACCTCAACAACAAGAGCCCGGTGATGGCCCTGGAAGTGGACCGCGACAAACTCGCCGCGCTGGGCCTGACCTTCGGCCAGGTGGAAGACGCCCTGCAAAGCGCCTTCAGCGCGCGCCAGATTTCCACCATCTACGGCGCCAGCAACCAGTACCAGGTCATCCTCGAACTCGCCCCGGAATTCCAGGAAGACCCCGACACCCTAGCGCGTTTGCATGTGCGGTCCAGCAACGGCGCCCTGGTGCCGCTCGACACCGTCGCGAAAGTCACGCGCTCCTCGCAGGCCCTCACCATCAACCACTCGGGGCAACTGCCCTCGGTGACCATTTCCTTCAACCTGCAAGCGGGTGTCTCGCTGGGCACAGCGGTGGAACGCATCCGCGCGCTGGAACAGGAACTACGCCTGCCCGCCTCGCTCACCAGCAGCCTGGAAGGCGCGGCGCAAGCCTTCGAGGACTCGCAAAAGGGCTTGGGCCTGTTGCTGCTGGTCGCGCTGCTGGTGGTCTACCTGGTGCTCGGGATACTTTACGAGAGCTTCATCCACCCGCTGACCATCCTCTCCGGCCTCCCCTCCGCCGGCCTCGGCGCTCTGCTCACGCTATGGCTGTTCAAGGTCGACCTCAGCCTCTACGCCTTCGTCGGCATCATCATGCTCATCGGCATCGTCAAGAAGAACGCCATCATGATGATCGACTTCGCTCTCAGCCGGCAGCGCCGCGACGGCCTGGCGGCGGCGGACGCCATCCGCGAGGCCTGCCTGGTCCGCTTCCGCCCGATCATGATGACCACCCTAGCGGCGCTGGCCGGCACCCTCCCCATCGCCATCGGCTGGGGCGCCGGCGCCGAAGTCCGCCGCCCCTTGGGCCTCGCCGTGGTCGGCGGCCTGGCGCTGTCGCAGTTCCTCACGCTGTACCTGACGCCGGTGATTTATTTGTATATGGAGAGGGTGGGGGCGAGGTTTTCGCGGTGAGTTGGAGTGAATGCTGTCCACTCAGTTGAATGGCCGAATTAGCTATTTCACGGAGTTCGCCATGATTACCGTCACCTCGGCAGAAGCGCGGAGCAAGTTTGGCGAGTTGATCGACCGCTCGCAGCGTGAGCCGGTTGAAGTGACCCGGCGCGGCCGCACGGTGGCGTATGTGGTTTCCGGGCACGACATGCGGGAGTTGGTCGATGTGCGCGAGCGGCGTGAGGAAGCGGCGCGCTGGTTCGCCACCTATCGCGAGAAGCTTGCCGGCGAAGCGGATGCCGGCTTGACCGCGCTGAGCGACGCCGACATCAACCGACTGGTCCATGAGCTTCGCCAGGCTGGTGGTCAGCGCGGCTAGCCAGGTAATCATAAGGGCTCCGCACACGCATGCCCCTCCTGTGGCGCCGGCAATATAGCCGGCTGGCCATAAAGGATACCGGCCCTTCGGGCCATAAAGCCGGCGCTACAGGTGCGGGTTAATCCGAATCGGCGGTGGCTGCTCGGTACGGCTGAAATCCCCACGGCCTTTGGGAAAGGGGAGAGAAAATGCCGCGCTTATTCCGCCGGCGTTTCCACATGCTGAGACGCCAGTTCCGCCAGCATCGCCCGCCGCGTCTCCGGGGTTTCCAGGCTGATGCGGCCGAGGGTGCCGCCGCGATATTCGGTGAGGAACTGCATGGCGGCTTTTTCCAGGTCGAGTTCGCCGCCACGGCCCTTGATGATGCAGCCGCGTTTGCGCGCGATGCCTTCCAGCACGCCGGGGGCGTCGAGGCCCTCGAGCTTCAGGCCGTAGCGGGCGGTGAGGGCTTCCGGGTAGTGGGCGAGGAGGATGCCGGCGAGGTGGGTGGCGACGTCTTCGTCGATCACCGCGTTGCGGCCGATGGCGTGGCAGATGGCAAGCATGTAGCCGTCGCTGTCGATTTCGATCTTCGGCCACATCAGGCCAGGGGTGTCGACCAGGGTGAGGCGCGGGGTGAGGGCGATGCGCTGCTGCGATTTGGTGACGGCGGGTTCGTCGCCGACGGCCGCGACCTTGCGTTTCACCAGGGCGTTGAGCAGAGTGGATTTGCCGACGTTGGGGATGCCCATGATCATGATTCTGAGCGGCTTGAAGTTGTCGTCACGGTGCGGCGCCAGCGACTGGCACAGCGCCGGCAGGCGGGCGACATCGCTCGCTTTCTTGGCCGAGATCGCGACCGCCTTGACGTTCTTCTGGGCGTTGAAGAAGGCCAGCCAGGCCTTGGTGGCGACCGGGTCGGCGAGGTCGGCCTTGTTCAGCAATTTCAGGCAGGGGCGCTGGCGGAAGTTGCGCAGTTCGGTAATCAGCGGGTTGCCGCTGGCTTCCGGCAGGCGCGCGTCGAGGACTTCGATCACCACGTCGATATTGGCCATGGTTTCCGCCGCCTTTTTGCGCGCGGAGGTCATGTGACCGGGGTACCACTGGATAGGCATGGGATTAACGCGTCGGGAAAGGACGGGGATTATCCCGCATGCGGCGTGGTTTCCTCGCGCTTCAGCAATTCGTTGATTTTCGGGTTCATGCCGGTTCCAGCGTGGGGGGCAAAGCCGCATGGTAACGCCCCGTGCTAACCTCGCTCCCATGCTCAGCTACCGCCACGCCTTCCACGCCGGCAACCACGCCGACGTCCTCAAACACGCCGTCCTGATCGCGCTACTCGACTACCTCAACCAGAAGGACAAACCCTGGTGGTATATCGACACGCACGCCGGGGCGGGTATCTATGACCTGCACGGCGATTACGCGCGCAAGACCGGCGAGTTAGATAGCGGCATTGGCCGCTTATGGGAACGCACCGATTTACCACCGATGTTGGCAAGCTACGTTGAACTGGTGCGCGGCCTCAATCCGGATGGGCGTTTGCGCCTTTACCCCGGCTCGCCCTGGTGCGCGCTGCGACGCGCTCGCCGCGACGACCGTTTGCGCCTGTTCGAACTGCACAGCAGCGATCATCGTCTGCTCGCCAGCACCTTCAGCGAGGCCGGCCGCCAGGTGCGGATCGAGGCGACAGACGGCCATGCCGGCCTGAAATCGGTGCTGCCGCCGCCGACCCGGCGATCCCTGGTGTTGATCGACCCTTCCTACGAGGTGAAGAGCGATTACCCGCGTACCGTGGAAGCGCTCAAGGATGGCCTCACGCGTTTTGTCGGCGGTACCTATATGGTCTGGTACCCGCTGTTGCAGAAGCCGGACGCGCGCCAATTGCCCTCGCGCCTGAAAGCCGCGCGCCCGCCGGGCTGGCTTAATGTCACGCTGACCGTGCACGCGCCCTTGAAGGATGGCTTCGGCATGCACGGCAGCGGCCTCTACATCGCCAACCCGCCCTGGACCCTGCCGGCGCTGCTGGAAGCGACCCTGCCCTGGCTGGTGAAAACCCTGGGCCAGGATTCGGGGGCGAGCTACACGCTGGAACATGAGATTCCGTGATGGAGCGTCCCTAACTCCCCCCTTTATCAAAGGGGGGCGGGGGGGGGGGTATACGACGGTTGCGCCGGATGACGCTTCGCAAGCCTCCACCCCCCTTTACCAAAGGGGGGCAGGGGGGATTTGCAAGGCGACCACTGGCGCTGCCGTTGTAGAAATCCCCCCCAGCCCCCCTTTGGAAAAGGGGGGAGCCAAACCTGGCGCGCTGGACGAATGGCGCCACACGTTGCTCACCCGGCGCACCTTTCTCCTGGCCAGTGCCGGTGGTCTGGCCGCGTTGTTCACCGCGGGCGGCACGCTTGCGGCGACCGCCAATTCCTGGCTGGTTCTGGCCGCCGTGCAGAATCACCTGTTTCCCAGCGAACTCGGTTCCCCCGGTGCCCGTGAAATCAACGCCCTGTCCTACCTGCAAGGGGTGCTGGGCGATCCGCGCGGCGACCGCGACGAACAGCGTTTCATCCTGCAAGGCGTCGACTGGCTGGAAGACCTCAGCCGGCAACGCCACAAGGCCTCTTTCGTCGATCTCGATCCGATCCGGCGCGAACAGGTGTTGCGCGAGGTGGCGAACTCCGGGCCGGGGGAAAACTGGCTTTCCACGCTGTTGCTCTATATCTGCGAAGCGCTACTGGCCGATCCGGTCTATGGCGGCAATCCGGAGGGCATAGGCTGGGCGTGGCTGGGGCATCAGGCGGGGTTTCCGAGACCGACACGAGCCCTACAGAGGCTCGTAGGATGTGGTGACGAAGGAACCGCATCAAACACCGCGATGCGGTTAGCAAGCTCACCACATCCTACGTCGAGGGGAACCGGCACATGACCGATTACGACGCCGTCATCATCGGCAGCGGCGCCGGTGGCGGGGCGGTGGCCTGGCGCCTGGCGATGGCGGGCAAGCGGGTGCTGGTGTTGGAGAAGGGGCCGTGGTTCACCGAGGCCGATTATTTCAAGGACGAGATGGCTTGCTGCCGCAGGAGTGTCTACACGCCGGATCTGCGCGATGAGCGGCATGTGATCGAGGAACGCAATGGGGACGGCTGGAGCGCCACTTCCACCAGCGAATCCGGTTGGGATTTCTGGAACGGCAATGTCGTCGGCGGTTCCAGCAATTTCATGTCCGGTTTCTTCCATCGCCTGAAGCCAGTCGATTTCAGATTGCGTAGTGAATTCGGCCCGATTCCCGGCGCCAATGTGGTCGACTGGCCGATTGCCTACGAAGACCTGGAGCCGTATTACAGCGAAGTGGAGCGCGTGGTCGGGGTCTCCGGGCGGGTGGTAAAGCATCCTTTTCTGGAACCGCGCTCGACGCCGGATTTCCCTTATCCCCCTACCGCCGAACACCCACTTGCCGCGTGGATCGATAGCGCCTGCGACAAGCTCGGCTACCGATCCCTGCCGCTGCCGCGCGCCGTCCTGTCACGGCCCAAGGGCAAGCGGCGCGCCTGCGAGTATTCTGGCTATTGCGGCAGTTATGGCTGTTCCAGCGGCGCCAAGGGCGGTGCCCGCGCCGCGTTGCTGGATGACGCCGTGGCCAGTGGCCGTTGCGAAGTGCGCCCGCACAGCCAGGTGTTCCGCCTGCTTTCCGACGCGAAAGGGCGGGTCAAGGCGGTGGAATATTTCGACCGGGCGGGGAAGAAACAGCGGGTGAGTGGCAAGGTGTATGTGGTCGCCTGCCAGGCCATCGAGACTTCCCGCCTGCTGCTCGCCAGCACCGGGCCACGCCACCCGAAAGGCCTCGGCAACCGTTACGGCCAGGTAGGCCGCAACCTGATCTTCTCCGCCGGCGGCGTCAGCCACGGCCGTCTGGACTTTGACGAACTCGGGCCGCAACGCGGCGCGGAGGCGCGGGTGGTTGGTCCCTTCGTCAACCGCACCCTGCACGACTGGTATGTGATCGACGACCCGGAACTGGGGCGGATCAAAGGGGGCGTGCTCGACTTTCTCATGGGGCATCCCAACGTGGTTTCGCGCGCCCTGTCGGAACGCCGTGACGAGGATGGCAAGCTGGTCTGGGGGGGCGCCTTCAAGCGTCGCCTGGAGGCCGCCATTCGCGGCGAGCGCCGCATCGACTGTGAAGCCTTCTGCGACTGGTTGCCCACCGACAACGGCTTCGTCGCGCTGGATCGCAAGGTGAGAGACAAGTGGGGCAGGGCGGTCGCGCGGGTCCGCCTGGCGCCGCATCCGCACGACCTGAAAGTTGGCCGCTATCTGGCCGAACGCGGTGCCAATGTGCTGCGGGAACTGGGCGCGAAAGACGTGACCGTGGGCGTCTCCGATTCGCCGCCGACCAACCTGGTCGCCGGTGGTTGCCGCTTCGGTCGCGACCCGAAGTCTTCAGTGCTCGACCCGGATTGCCGCATGCATGGCGTAGACAACCTGTTCGTCGCCGACGCCAGCTTCATGCCCACCGGCGGCAGCGTGCCGTATACCTGGACCATTTACGCCAATGCGTTGAGGGTGGCGGACAAGATCGCGGCGCAGTTGTAGGTCAGGTTGGCGCGCAGCGACTACCTGACGAGCGTTCCATCAATCTGGAAGTTTGAGGGTGGATCGTCAGGTAGCGATACAGCCGCAACCTGACCTACGGGAGTGTTACCGTTCTCAGCCCAGCTTCACCCGCTGCGTCCGCACCTTCTCCAGCGTCGATTCGAAGTCGGCGAGGCGTTTCTTCTCCTGTTCCACCACGGCGGTCGGGGCGCGGTCGACGAAGCTGGCGTTGCTCAACTTGGCCGTTGCTTTGGCGATCTCATTGCTGAGGCGGGCGATTTCCTTGTCGAGGCGGGCGATTTCGGCGTCGCGGTCGATCTCGATGTGCAGCATCAAGCGCCAGTCGCCGACGATGGCGACGGGGGCATCGCCTTCCGGCAGTTTCTCAACCACATGCACTTCCGAGAGGCGTCCGAGCAACTTCATGTAGGGCGCGCAGGCATTGGCCTGCTGGGCGTTGCCTTCCAGATAGAGCGGCACCTTCAGCGCCGGGGAAATGTTCATCTCGCCGCGCAGGTTGCGCACGGCGTTGGTGAGTTCCTTGAGGTTGGCCATCTCGGCGACGGCTGCCGTGTCCTGGCGGGCGGGGTCGGCCTTGGGGAAGGCGGCGAGCATGATCGACGCCCCCCCCTTTCCCAAAGGGGGGCTGGGGTACCGAAGGGTAGGGGCTTCATCAGGGATTTGCCCGGCCAGCGGCGCGACCGCCTGCCAAAGTTCCTCGGTGACGAAGGGGATGATGGGGTGGGCGAGGCGCAGCACGCTTTCCAGCACGGTGAGCAGGGTGTGGCGGGTGGCCGCCGCGCGCTCGCCGCCCTCGGCGATTTGTGTCTTCGCCAGTTCCAGGTACCAGTCGCAGTACTCGTCCCAGACGAATTCGTAGACCGCGCGCGCGGCCATGTCGAAGCGGTATTGGTCGAAGCCGGCGCGCACGGCGCTGGTGGCTTCATTTAGGCGGCCGAGTATCCAGCGGTCGACGAAGGTCGGTTCGCCCGCTTTGATCTCCTGCCCCTCGCAGTTCATCAGCACGAAGCGGGTGGCGTTCCACAGTTTGTTGCAGAAGTTGCGGTAGCCCTCGCAGCGTTGCAGGTCGAACTTGATGTCGCGGCCGTGGGTGGCCAGCGAAGCGAAGGTGAAGCGTAGCGCATCGGTGCCGAAGCTCTGGATACCTTCGGCGAATTCCTTGCGGGTGGCCTTTTCGATCTTGGCGGCGTCCTTGGGGTTCATCAGGCCGCTGGTGCGCTTGGCGACCAGGTCGTCGATGCCGATACCGTCGATCAGGTCGATCGGGTCGAGCACGTTGCCCTTGGACTTGCTCATCTTGTTGCCGTGGCTGTCACGCACCAGGCCGGTGACGTAGACCTCCTTGAACGGCACCTTGTCGGTGAAGTGCAGGGTCATCATGACCATGCGCGCCACCCAGAAGAAGATGATGTCGAAGCCGGTGACCAGCACGCTGGTAGGCAGGTAGTGCTTCAGTTCCCAGGTGTCCTGCGGCCAGCCGAGGGTGGAGAAGGGCCACAGGGCGGAGGAGAACCAGGTGTCGAGCACGTCCTCGTCGCGGCGGATTTCGCGCCCGCCCGCCTGGCGTTTGGCCTCGGCTTCCGTGGCGGCGACGTAGATGTTGCCGTCCTCGTCGTACCAGGCGGGGATGCGGTGGCCCCACCAGAGTTGCCGCGAGATGCACCAGTCCTGGATGTTGTTGAGCCATTGCCGGTAGGTGCTGGTCCAGTTTTCCGGGACGAACTTCATCTCGCCGTTGTCGACCACTTCCAGGCCGCGCTTGGCGAGGCTTTCCATGCTCATGAACCACTGGTCGGTGAGCATGGGTTCGATCACGGCGTGAGTGCGGTCGCCGCGTGGGATTTGCAGTTTGTGCGGCTTGGCGGAGACCAGCAGGCCTTTCGCCTGTAACTCATCGAGGATTTTCTGGCGTGCGACGTAGCGGTCCAGGCCCTGATATTCGGTTGGCCCGAATTCGTTGATCTTCGCGTCCAGGGTCAACACGCTGATGGCGGCGAGCTTGTGGCGCTGGCCGACCTGCCAGTCGTTGAAGTCGTGGGCGGGGGTGATCTTCACCACGCCGGTGCCGAATTCGCGGTCGACATAGTCGTCGGCGATGATGGGAATGGTGCGTTCCGCCACCGGCAGGCGCACTGTTTTGCCGATCAAATGCAGATAACGCTCGTCCTCGGGATGTACCGCGACGGCGGTGTCGCCCAACAGGGTTTCCGGGCGGGTAGTGGCGACCGTCAAAAAGCCGGAGCCATCCTCCAGCGGATAGTTGATTTCCCAGATGAAGCCGTCTTCCTCGCTGCTCACCACTTCCAGGTCGGAGACGGCCGTGCCCAGCACCGGGTCCCAGTTCACCAGGCGCTTGCCGCGATAGATCAGGCCCTCGTTGTAGAGGCGCACGAACACTTCGGTGACGGCGGTCGACAGTCCATCGTCCATGGTGAAACGTTCACGCGACCAGTCGGGCGAGGTGCCCAGGCGGCGCATCTGCCGGGTGATGGTGGAGCCGGAGTGCTCCTTCCATTCCCACACCTTTTCCAGGAACTTCTCGCGGCCGAGGTCGTGGCGGCTGACTTTCTGCGCGTCGAGCTGGCGTTCCACCACGATTTGCGTCGCGATGCCGGCGTGGTCGGTGCCCGGTTGCCACAGGGTGTTGTCGCCATCCATGCGGTGGTAGCGGGTGAGCGCGTCCATGATGGTGTGCTGGAAGGCATGGCCCATGTGCAGCGTGCCGGTGACGTTGGGCGGCGGCAGCAGGATGGCGTAGAAGGGTTTGTTCTCCTCGGTCCCCATGCCGTAGAAGCCTTCGCCCTCCCAGTGGGCGTACCAGCGTTTTTCGATTTCGTGGGGTTCGAAGGATTTGGCGAGTTCCATGGGGCGGTCCGGTAAAAGCAAACGCGGGTGCATGGGCACGCACCCGCGTTCTGAAATTGAAATAAGCGGCGGATTATAAAGGCTTGGCGGCCTTCTCCAGTTCTTCGCGTATCACCTTGCGCACGGCTTCTTCCATGCGCAACTGCTGGCGGATGAACAGGTCGGAGAGGCGTTGCTCCACCGCCGCGACCAGGTGTTCGAAATCTTCGCTGGCGGCGGCTGGGCGAGGGGAGAGGGGGACACTGAGGCCGATCTGGCGGCGATCGCCCAGGCGGCGGTCCTGATCGCGCCGATCCAACTCGCGGCGGTCGCTGGCGCGGCGTTCCGTGGCATGTTCCTGGGCGCTTTGTTCTTCCTTGCCCGCCACCACCTCGGTTAGCACCGGGAAATCCTCATGCTCCAGACTCTTGTCGATCAACACGTCAAGGGCGCGCTTCTCGAACAAGGCATCGATCTGGCCGAACAGGTCGCGGCTTTTGCTCATGATTTTTCCGCCAGGTCATGGGTTGCCAGTTCGTAGCCGCGCCCTTTGAAGAAACGGAAGCGTTCGCGTGCCCGTTCCCGGTCGCCCGGCTCGGTGCTGACGACTTCCAGAAGGCGCTGAAAGCGGCCAAAGAACTCGGGTGGTTCGTCGTCCAGGCTGATGAGGATGTCCGCGCTGGCGAGCTCATCCGGGTCGCCGCCGATCAGGACGGGCGTCTGCCGGGCGAGCGGATGGCCGCAACGCACATGCGGCAAAAATGACAACTGCTGCGCGGTCCAGAACGCCGTGTCCAGTTCCTGGGCCAATGCCGCATCGCGGGTATAGACCAGTACCTGCTGGCCGGCATTGAAGGCCTTGGCCGCCAGTTTGCGCGCCACATCGGCTTTGGAGGGCGCGTTGAAATAGAAGTCGATACGGGTCATTTCGGAGGGGCGCGGTGTGGACGGTCACATGAGTGCGCCAAGGTTAGTGCTATAAAACGACTCACGCCAGCCAGCCAACAAGAGGAGACCCCCCATGAAGCAGATCGCCCTAGCCACCCTCGTTACCGCCATCGCTTTTTCCGCGGGCGCCCGCGCGGAAGCGGAAACCTTCAGCATCGACAACAGCCACAGTTTCGCCAACTGGGAATTGCGTCACGTGGTCGCTCGCACCAGCGGCACTTTCCACGACATCAAGGGCAAGGTGGTGCTGGATACCGCCAACCTCGCGAAATCCTCGGTGGATACCACGATCAGTATCTATAGCCTCAATTCCAGCCATATCCGGCGCGACGTGCATGTCCTCACCGATGAGTTTCTCGATGCGCGCAACTACCCCGACATGAAATTTGCCTCCACCGGCGTATCGCCGGTCACCGCCGAAAGGGGCTTGATGACCGGCAATCTCACTCTGCATGGCGTCACCAAGCCGGTGACCCTGGAGTACCAGATACTCGGCATCGGACCCGACCCTTGGGGCGGCATGCGCGCCGGCTTCAAGGCCACCACCCATATCAACCGTAGCGATTTCGGCATCACCAAATACGCCGTCAACGGCCCGGTCGGCAACGAGGTGGACATCACCTTGCTGATCGAAGGTATCAAGCTGGGTGAAGACGGCCAGCCGTTCAACGCCAAGAAAGCCGCCGAGGAAAAAGCCAAAGTCATTTCCTATCCCATGCCCACCGCCGCGCACCCGGCGCCGGTCGCACAACCCGTACCCGTGGCACCGGTCGTTCAGCCGGCGCCTGTCGTACAACCCGCTCCCGCGCCAGCTCCGGAAAAGAAGGAAAGCGTGGAGGATCAACTCAAGAGCAAGTTGTTGAAAGGCCTGTTTAACTGAGTCTCACTTATTCAAGGAGCATTTCATGAAGATCAACCTCGTTACCCTAGCCGCGGCCCTGTTTCTTTTCGCCGGATCAGTCCAGGCCGCCGACCCGGCGCCCGCTGCCGGGAAGAAACTCACGACCTCGCAACAGCGCATGGCCGACTGCAACAAGGAAGCCGCCGGCAAGAAAGGCCCGGAACGGCGCGACTTCATGCGTGAGTGCATGCACGGCGGCAACGCGCCAGCCGCCACCCCGCCGGCATCTCCACAGAATCGCATGAAGGATTGCAACAAGCAGGCCGGCGAGAAGGCACTCAAGGGCCCGGATCGCAAAGCCTTCATGAGCGAGTGCTTGAAAGCCAAGTAAGCATTGCGGAACGCGGAAAACGGCCGGGTTTGCCCGGCCGTTTCCTTTTATGTGCAGTGTTCACCTTTCCACTGGACAAGCTGATTGCGGCGCCGGTAAATTACCGACTGGTCAGTAACTTTTAACCAAGAGGCCCGTATGCAGGACGTCGAAGCTTCCCCCCGTTGGCAACGCCGCGCCGAAGAGCGCCCTCAGGAACTGCTCGACGCGGCCCTGGCGGTGTTCGTGGAGCGCGGCTTCGCGGCGGCGCGGCTGGAAGAGGTGGCGAAGCGGGCGGGGGTGTCGAAGGGCACGGTGTATCTCTATTTCTCCGGCAAGGAGGAGCTGCTCAAGGCGCTGGTGCAAAGCGCCATCGTGCCGCAACTGGAGAATGTCGAGGCCCTGGCGCGAGAGCACAGCGGGGCTAGCCGCGAATTGCTGATCAAGATGGTCGACGCCATGTGGCGGGGCATCGCCCTGTCGCCGCTTTCGGGCATTCCCAAGTTGATGTTGTCCGAAGCTGGTAATTTTCCCGAGCTGGCGCGTTTCTTCCTGGAGGCCGTGATCCAGAGACATTGGGCGCTGATGCGGCAGGTAATGGAGGAAGGCATGGCGAATGGCGAGTTTCGCCGCCTGCCTGCCGACTTGGCGGTGCGCATCTTCGTCGCGCCGATGATGATGGCGGTGTTCTGGAAACATTCCTTCATGCCCCTGGAGGAGACGCCGCTGGATATGGAACGCTACTTTGCCGTGGCACTCGATATGTCGCTCGCGGGCATCGCCGCCCAAGCCACGAATAGCACGACCGATTGAGAGGAACACTCTGATGAACCGTCTGCTCTGGACCCTGTTGTTGTTGCCCCTGGCGGGCTGTGGTGAAAAAGCGGCGCCACCCGCCGCGCAGGTGAAGATAGTGTTGGCGCATACGGTGCGGGCCGGCAGCGCCGTCGCCCAGGCCGAATATTCCGGCGAGGTGCGGGCGCGCCATGAAATCAGCCTGGCTTTCCGGGTCGGCGGCAAATTGCTGGCGCGCGCGGTCGATGTCGGTGACCAGGTGGCCGCCGGCCAGGTGCTGGCGCATCTCGATCCGGCCGATCTGACGCTGTCTTCCTCGGGCGCCGAGGCCAATCTTGCCGCCGCCGCCGCCGAGCGCGCCTATGCCCAGGCGGAGGTAAAGCGCTATCGCGAGCTGCGCGCTCAGCAGTTCGTCAGTCAGGCATTGCTCGATGCCAAGGAAGCCACGCTCAAGTCCGCCGAGGAAAAATACCGGGCGCTGGCCGCTCAGGCCGGTCTGGCGAACAACCAGCGCGGTTACGCGGAATTGCGCGCGAACGCCGCCGGGGTGGTTTCCGCCGTACTGGCCGAGGCCGGCCAAGTGGTAGCGGCGGGACAGCCGGTGCTGAGGGTGGCGCAAAGCGGCGAGAAGGAGGTGCTGGTGGCCGTGCCGGAGAACCGCGTGGCGGAGTTGGCGAAGGCCGGTGAAGTGGCGGTTTCGCTATGGGCGGCGCCGGAGAAACACTATCGCGGCCGGGTGCGCGAAGTGGCGCCGCAGGCCGACCCGGTGACACGCACCTTCGCGGCGAAAGTCTCCATCCTGAATGCCGATGCCGAGGTGCGCCTGGGACAGACCGCGCGAGTTTTGCTGAATAACGCCGCCGGCGGCGCGCTGACCTTGATTCCCCTGGGCAGCGTGTTCCAGCAAGGGACGCAGCCGGCGGTGTGGCTGCTGAGCACGGATGGCCATGTGCATCTGCGCCCGATTCAGGTGGCGGCCTGGCGCGAGGATGGCGTCGCCGTGAGCGGCGGCCTGGCCGAAGGCGAGCGCATCGTCGCCGCCGGGGCGCACAAGCTGGTCGAGGGCGAGGCGGTGCGGGTGGCGGAAGGGGGACGGCCATGATCACATCGCCCTGTAGCGCAGGCTTCCAGCCTGCATGCCTTGAAGACGCAGGCTGGAAGCCTGCGCTACAGGCCGCCGCGCCATGAAATCCTTCAACCTCTCCACCTGGTCGCTGGAGCATCCCAGCCTGGTCGCCTATTTCATGCTGGTGCTGACCTTGGGCGGCATCCTGGCTTATTTCAATCTGGGGCGTTCGGAAGACCCCGACTTCACCATCAAGACCATGGTGGTGCGCAGTTTCTGGCCGGGGGCAACGGCGCGCGAGGTGGAACAGCAGGTCACCGATCGCATCGAGAAGAAGCTCCAGGAACTTCCATCCCTGGACAACGTGCGCAGCTATTCCAAGCCGGGCGAGTCGCTGGTGTTCATTGAATTGCGCGATTTCACGCCGCCGAAACAGGTGCCGGAACTCTGGTATCAGGTACGCAAGAAGATCGACGACATTCGCGCCAGCCTCCCGGCAGGGGTGCGCGGGCCGTTTCCCAACGATGAATTCGGCGACGCCTTCGGCAACGTCTTCGCCCTGACCGGCGACGGCTACACGATGGCCGAACTGCGCCGCCAGGCTGAGCGCATCGCCCAGGAACTGCGCCGGGTGCCGGACGTGGCCAAGGTGGAACTGGTCGGCGTGCAGGACGAACGCATCTGGATCGAGATGTCGGCGGCCAAGCTCGCCACCCTGGGCCTCGACCCGCGCTTGATCCAGCAGACCTTGCAAGCGCAGAACGCGATGACGCCATCCGGCTTCGTCGACACCGCCAGTGACCGCGTCCGCATCCATGTGACCGGCAGTTTCGATAGCGTGGAGTCGATTCGCGCCATCGGCATCCGCGCCGGCGACAAGCTGTTCAAGCTGGGCGACGTGGCAAAAGTCTGGCGTGGCTATGCAGATCCGCCGCAAGCGCATTTCCGCTGGCGCGGGAAGGAGGCCATCGGCCTGGCGCTGTCGATGACCCGGGGCGGCAATGTGATGAATCTGGGTGAGCAACTCCAGGCCACGACCGCGCGCCTGCGCGGCGAATTGCCGGTGGGCCTGGAACTGCACCAGGTAGCCGATCAGCCGGCGGTGGTGAAGCGCAACGTCGACGAATTCATGAAGAGCCTGCTGGAAGCGGTCGCCATCGTTCTGGCGGTGAGCTTTCTCTTCCTTGGCCTGCGCACCGGCCTGGTGGTGGCGCTGTCGATTCCCGTGGTGCTGGCGGTGACTTTTCTCTTGATGAAGCCGGCCGGCATCGACTTGCAACGCATTTCCCTGGGCGCGCTGATCATCGCCCTGGGCTTGCTGGTGGACGACGCCATCATCGCCGTGGAAATGATGGTGGTGAAAATGGAGCAGGGCTGGGAGAAATCCAAGGCGGCGGCTTTCGCCTATACCTCGACCGCTTTCCCCATGCTCACCGGCACCCTGATCACCGCCGCCGGCTTCCTGCCGGTGGGCTTCGCCAGGAGCGCGGCGGGGGAATACACCTTCTCGATCTTCGCGGTGGTGGGCATCGCCCTGTTGACCTCCTGGGTGGCGGCGGTGCTGTTCATTCCCTGGCTGGGCTCTCGTCTATTGAATCGCGAGGCGTTGATGGCAAAGGCGGCGAAACATGCCGGCGACCCCTATGCCTCGCCGTTCTATCGGCGCGTCAAACACATGGTGAACTGGTGTGTGGCGCATCGCTGGATAGTGATCGGCCTGACTCTGGCGACTTTCGTGCTGGCCATCGTCGGCTTCAAACAGGGCGTGGAAAAACAGTTCTTCCCCACCACCAATCGCCCGGAACTGCTGATCGACCTGTGGTTGCCGCAAGGGGCCTCGGTCAAGGCCACGGACATCGAGGTGCGGCGGGTGGAGGCCATTCTCGCGAGCGACCCGGAACTCAAGGGCCGCATCAGCCACTACGCGGCTTATGTGGGCATGGGCAGCGTGCGCTTCTTCCTGCCGCTGGACCCGCAGATGCCCAACGACAACTTTGCCCAGTTCGTGTTGATGACCACCGATCTGAAGGCGCGCGAAGCGGTGAAGGCGCGCCTGGAACAGCGTCTTGCCCGGGAGTTCACCGGCCTGCGCGGGCGCGTGCTTCGGCTGGAAAACGGCCCGCCGGTGGGCTTCCCGGTGCAGTTCCGTGTGAGCGGCCACGACCCGGACACCCTGCGCGCCATTGCCGGCGAGGTGGCGACGGTGATGCGCGCCCACCCCTATGCCAAGGACGTGCATTTCGACTGGAACGAGCGCATCAAACAGGTGCGCCTGAATGTCGACCAGGACAAAGCGCGGGCGCTGGGCATCAGCTCGCAGGAGCTGTCGGGGATCGTCAACAACCTGCTCAACGGCGTCGCCATCACCCAGTTCCGCGAGGGCGACCAGTTGATCGACGTGATGGGCCGGGCGGAAGGGCTGGAGCGCAATCGCCTGTCGCAACTCGCCGACTTGCAGGTGCATACCCGCGATGGCCGCTTCGTGCCGCTGTCGCAGATCGCCACCCTCACGCCGGAACTGGAGGAGGGGCTGATCTGGCGGCGTGATCGCCTGCCCACCATCACGGTGCGCTGCGACCTGCGCGAAGGCATCCAGGCGCCCACCGTCAGTTCGGCCATCAACCCGAAGCTGGATGCCATCCGCGCGAAGCTGCCGCCCGGCTATCGCATCGACCTCGGCGGCACGGCGGAGAAGTCGGGGCACGCGGAGAACTCCATCCGCACCGTGTTTCCGCTGGCCATCATCGTGGTGGTGACGCTGTTGATGATCCAGTTGCAGAGTTTCCAGCGCACCTTGCTGGTGTTGCTCACCGCGCCGCTGGGGATGATCGGCGTCACCGCCTCGTTGCTGTTGTTCCATGCGCCGTTTGGCTTCGTCGCGCAGCTTGGGGTGATCGCGCTGTTCGGCATGATCATGCGCAACTCGGTGATTCTGGTGGATCAGATCGAACAGGACATCGCCGCCGGCCACGCCGCCTGGGACGCCATCGTCGGCGCCACCGTGCGCCGCTTCCGGCCGATCATGCTGACCGCGATGGCGGCGATCCTGGCGATGATTCCGCTTACCCGCAGCGTGTTCTGGGGGCCGATGGCCACCGCCATCATGGGCGGCCTGTTCATCGCCACCCTGTTGACCCTGCTGTTCCTGCCGGCGCTGTACGCCGCCTGGTTCCGGGTGCGGCCCCCGGAGGGCGCGGGTTACAATCCCGCGCGCACTTGTAGCGCCGGCTTCCAGCCGGCATCGTGAGTCTGATCGAAGCACGAAGCCGGCTGGAAGCCGACGCTACAGTTGAGGCGCCAGCTGGTTTCACGTCAGCGCGAAGTAGCCCGGCAATCGCTGCGGATGTCTCACGTTTATGGAGCTTTACATGGATTACGAACAGGCACGTTTCAACATGATCGAGCAGCAAATCCGCCCCTGGGAAGTGCTGGACCCCAAGGTGCTCGATCTGTTGTTGAAGGTGAAACGCGAGGATTTCGTCCCCGCGCTGTATCAATCGCTGGCCTTCGTCGATATGGGCATTCCCCTGGGCCATGGCGAAACCATGTGGGCGCCGGTGATCGAGGCGCGCGCGTTGCAGGCCGTCCAGGTCAAATCTACCGACCGGGTGCTGGAGATCGGTACCGGTAGCGGCTATTTCACCGCGCTCCTGGCCGCCCAGGCGGAACAGGTCATCACGGTGGAACTGCATGCGGATCTGCGTGAGGAGGCGGAAAAACGCTTTCACGCGCACGGCCTGAGCAACATCCAGACCCGCCTGGGCGATGGCGCCCGCGACTGGATCATCGACGGCCATTTCGACGTGATCGTGTTGACCGGCTCAGTTCCCCTGCTGCCCGAGGCTTATCTGAAGCGCCTCAACCCCGGCGGCCGCCTGTTCGCCCTCGTTGGCGAAGGCCCGGCGATGGCGGCTACCCTGGTCACCTGTACGGCCCCCGGCATTTGCCACAGCGATTCCATCTTCGAGACGGTCAGCAAAAGCCTGGTGAACGCGGCTGAGCCGGAACGTTTCGTATTCTGAACATGCAACAACTCCGCCCCGCTGAACTCAAGTCCTGGCTGGACGATCCCGCGCGCCCCAAGCCCTTGCTTCTGGATGTGCGTGAAGGTTGGGAATACGAGCGCTGCCATCTCGACGGGGCAACGCTGTTGCCCATGAGCACCCTCCAGACCCGCTTGGGTGAGCTCGACCCCCAACGCGAGATGGTGGTGATCTGCCATCACGGCGTGCGCAGCTTTCATGTCGCGCGCTTCCTGGAAGCCAATGGCTTCAGCAATGTGATCAACCTGACCGGCGGCGTCGATGCCTGGGCCAAGGAAGTCGATCGCGCCATGCCCACTTACTGAGTTGAATCCATCATGCGCCTGACCCTGTTAACCGTTGCCCTGGCCTGTGTTACCCAGGTTGCCTGGGGCGCCAATCTGAGTTCGATCTACCAACTCGCCCGCGACAACGACGCTGTATTTGCCGCCGCGCAAGAAGCCTACAAGGCTGGCCTGGAGAAGCTGCCGCAGGGCAAAGCCCTGTTGCGGCCGACGATCAGCCTCTCCGCCAACTTCAATCACACCGATGCCCAATCCAGCATCGCGGCGTATTCAAAATCCTCCGACCCCTATGGCTACAGCCTCTCCCTGACACAACCGCTCTACCGCAAACAGAACCTGGAAACCTATGAGCAGGCCAAGTTGCAGGTGTTACAGGCGGAACAGCAACTGAAAGTGGCGGAACAGGATTTACAGTTGCGTGTGGCCAAGGCCTATTTCGACGTGTTGCAGGCCCAGGATGTGCTCGCCACCGCGCGCTCCCAGAAACAGGCTTATGCCGAGCAACTGGCGCAGGCGCGCAAGAGTTTCGAGGTGGGAGCCGCCACCATCACCGACACCCATGAGGCGCAGGCGCGTTACGACCTCACCACGGCGCAGGAAATTGCCGGGCAAAACGACCTGGAAGTGAAAAAACGCGCCCTGGAAAAAATCGTCAACCAGGAAGCGCCGACACTCGACTTGCTCAATGAACAAGCCAAGATGCGGCTGCCCGAGCCCAACAGCATGGACGCCTGGGTCAAGCAGGCGGAAACCGACAGCCTCGCCGTGGCGCTGGGCCGCACCGCGCAGGAAGCCGCGCGGCGTGAAGTCGACAAACAAAAGGGTGGCCATATGCCCACCCTCGACCTGAAAGCCAGTTACAGCGATAACCGCGGCCAGGCGCTTGGAGGTTTTTCCAATGTGGCCACGCAGACCGGCACTATCGGCCTGGAATTCGCCCTGCCCCTCTACCAGGGCGGCGCCACCAGTTCGCGCGTGCGGGAAGCTTCCGCCAACCTGGAAAAAGCCCGTCACGAGCTTGATAACGCCCGCCGTCAGGCGACCCTGGACGCGCGCCAAGCCTATCTCGGCGTGCTCTCCGGCAATGCCCAGGTGCAAGCACTGGAGCAGGCCCTGGTTTCCAGCGAAGCACAGCTCAGGTCGACCAAGCTGGGCCTGGAAGTTGGTGTGCGCACCCGCGTGGACGTGCTCAACGCCCAGCAACAGCTCTACACCACCCGCAAAGATCTCGCCGCTGCCCGCTATCAGTCCCTGATCGCCGGCCTGACCCTGAAAGCCGCCGCCGGCGGCCTCACCGAGGTCGACCTGAAAGCATTGGACGCGTTGCTGCGGGAAGCGCGGAAGTAATCCAGACCGCTCAGCCCATGTAGGTCAGGTTGGCGCGTAGCGACTACCTGGCAATTGTCCTGAATATGTGAGGTTGGATCGTCAGGTAGCGATAACGCCGCAACCTGACCTACAGCGGGGTTTCCCGCGCGCGGGACGTAGTTCGGATGCGGCGCGGCGGAATCCGGGATTACAAGCACCGTTCCAGCATCTCCATCACCCGTTCCGTCGCCCCCCGATTCGCCGCCGCGAAGCGTAGACCCGCCTCCCGCATCCGCTCGCGCGCGACCGGGTCGCGGAATAGCGCCGACACAGCTTCCGCCAGTGCTTCCGCGTTCACCACCCGACGCGCCGCGCCGCAAGCTACCGCCTGTTCCGCCGCCTCCGCGAAATTCCAGGTATGCGGCCCGATCAGGGCCGGGCAGCCCGCCGCCGCCGCTTCGATCAAGTTCTGCCCGCCCAGCGGCAACAGGCTGCCACCGACATAAGCGAGATCCGCCGCCGCGTAATAAGCCGCCAGTTCACCCATGCTGTCGCCGAGGAAGATGCGGGTAGTGGGTTGCAACGGCTGATTCGTACTGCGCCGCGCATAAGCCATGTTTCGCTCTTCCAGCTGCCTTGCCACCGCGTCGAAGCGTTGTGGATGGCGCGGTACCAGCACCAGCAGCAAGCCGGGAATGTTCACGCCATCGAGCGCGTCTAGGATCAATGCTTCCTCGCCCTCGCGCGTGCTGGCGGCGAGAAACACGAAGCGGCCCGCGAACATGGCCCGCAAGGCGCGCGCCCGCGCCTGGGTGTCGGCCGGCGGCGTCACATCGAACTTCACGTTGCCGCCGACCGCCACATCCACGGCGCCCAGTTCGCGCAGACGTCGCGCATCGCTCTCCGTCTGCGCCGCGATGCCCGCCAGGCCGCGTAATGCCGGTGCCGTCAGGGCGCGGAAACGCGCATAGCCGCGCGCTGATTTCTCCGATAGCCGCGCATTGACCAGAAACAGCGGAACGCCGCGCCGCGCGCAGACGGCATAGAGATTGGGCCAGATTTCCGTCTCCATGATCACCCCCATGACCGGCCGCGCGCGGCGCAGGAACAGCCAGACCAGAGGCGGGAAGTCATACGGCAAATAACACTGGATAAGCGAATCGCCGAACAACTCCCGGCCGGTCTCCCGCCCGGTCGGCGTGGTATGGGTGAGCAGGATGGCGTGGTCGGGATGGCGCGCCTTGAGCGCCTTGAGCAGCGGCGCGGCGGCGCGGGTTTCACCCACCGACACGGCATGCAGCCAGATCAAAGGTTGTCGAGTTGGTACACCGGGCGCGAAACCCAGTCGCTCGCTCCAGTGCCGCAGATACGCCGGCTGCCGCCACGCGCGGCGCAGTAGGTGGAGGAAGGCCAGGGGCAACACAAACAGCCAGACCAGGGAATAGAACAGTCGCATGGGCGGCATTCTAGCGATGTGGATGGCGGGGGCGGCATGTTAGAATCCGCGCGCTTTTTTCAGGGATGATCGTAATGAAAGTGCTCGTCACCGGCGCCGCAGGTTTCATCGGCATGCATGTCGCACAAATCCTTCTCAAGCGTGGTGATGAGGTCGTCGGCATCGACAACCTCAATGACTACTACGATCCCAAGCTCAAGCTGGCGCGCTTGGAACGGCTCAAGCCCTACCCCAATTTCAAGTTCGTGCGCGGCGACATAGCCGACCGGGTGACGGTGGAAGACCTGTTTGCCGCCGAGAAATTCAACAAGGTAATCAACCTCGCCGCGCAGCCCGGCGTGCGCTACTCGCTGAAGAACCCCTACGTCTACATCCAGACCAACCTGGTCGGTTTCGGCAACCTGCTAGAAGGCTGCCGCCACAACGGCGTCGAGCACTTCGTCTACGCCAGCAGTTCCAGCGTCTACGGCGCCAATACCCACATGCCCTTCTCGGTGCATGACAACGTCGACCACCCGGTCAGCCTCTACGCCGCCAGCAAGAAGGCCAATGAGTTGATGGCGCACACCTACAGCCACCTCTACAGCCTGCCGACAACGGGTTTGCGTTATTTCACGGTCTACGGCCCTTGGGGCCGCCCCGACATGTCGCCCTGGCTGTTCACCTCCGCCATCCTGGAAGGTCGCACCATCGACGTGTTCAACATGGGCAAGATGCAGCGTGACTTCACCTACATCGACGACATCGCCGAAGGCACGGTGCGCGTGCTGGATAAAATCGCCACCCCCAACCCGGACTTCACCACCGACGCGCCCGATCCCGGCACCAGCTATGCGCCTTATCGCGTCTACAACATCGGTAACCACCAGCCGGTGGAGCTGATGACCTTCATCAAGACCATCGAGGACTCCCTCGGTCAGGAAGCGAAAAAGAACTTCCTGCCGATGCAGCCCGGCGACGTGGTGGCGACTTACGCCAATGTCGACGATCTCAAACGCGATGTGGGATTCGAGCCGAAGACGGAGTTGGCGGTGGGGATTGGGAATTGGGCGAGGTGGTATCGCGAGTACACAAAGCAGTAATGCCATGATCGATGTGATTGAGCGGGCATTGGAAGAGCACGCGGGACTACTTGACTTGGTGCGCCGCGACCTCATGCCTGACGTGGCGGCGGCAGCCACGATATTGATCGAGTGCAGTCTTTCTGGCGGCAAGATCATGTGGTGCGGCAATGGTGGTAGCGCCGCCGATGCACAGCATCTGGCGGCTGAATTGATCGGCCGTTTCAAGCGTGAGCGCCAGCCCATCGCTTCCATCGCGTTGACTACAGATACCTCCATCCTGACTTGCGTGGGTAATGATTACGGCTTCTCCGATATATTCAGCCGACAGGTGGAAGCCCTGGCTGCCCCCGGTGATGTTCTGGTGCTGATTTCCACCTCGGGGAATAGTGAAAACGTGCTGCGTGCCGCGCAGGCCGTCAAATCCAGGGGAGTGCGTTGCATCGGGTTGCTTGGGTGTGATGGTGGAAAACTGAAGGCACTGTGCGATCTTTCTCTGGTGATTCCGTCACGAGACACCGCGCGCATTCAGGAGATGCACATCACTGTTGGGCACATCCTCTGTGATCTGCTGGAAGCCAACGTGGCTCGAATATGAGCATCGCCCCTGCCTGGCCGGCATTGGCCTCGATACACACCATCGTGTTTGATTTCGATGGTGTGTTCACCGACAACAAGGTCTATCTCAATCAGGATGGCGTCGAGAGCGTGCGCTGTGATCGGGGCGATGGTCTGGGAATTGATTTTCTGCGCCATGCACGCAAGCAGGGGCGGATTGGCGCGGATGTCTTCATCCTGTCCAAGGAGCCGAATCCCGTTGTTCTGGCTCGGGCACGGAAACTCAAACTCGAATGCAAGCACGGCGTGGCCCGCAAGAAGGACTTCATGGATGCCTATTTTGCGGAAAATCGGCCCGATGACCCCAGCCCCTATGGTGGCCTGGTATTCCTGGGCAATGATTTGAATGATCTCTCACTTACCCTGGCGGCGGGGTTTTCCGTCGCGCCCGTAGATGCGCATCCAGTCATCCGACGCCGTGCCTCGGTAGTCCTGCCACAACGGGGTGGCGAGGGATTCATCAGGGCGTTTGTGGAACAATTGCTGGCCATTGACACCATGACCTTAGAGGAACTCCATGAGTTTGTTCATCATTGCTGAGATCGGCATCAACCATAACGGCAGCCTGGATCTGGCAAAACAATTGATCGACGCGGCGAAGGATGCCGGTTGTGATGCGGTGAAATTCCAGAAACGCACGGTGGAGAAGGTCTACACCAAAGAGCTTCTCGATAGTCCTCGTGAAAGCCCCTGGGGCACGACGCAGCGTGAGCAGAAGATGGGGCTTGAATTTACCCGAGAGCAGTACCAGGAGATTGATCGCTACTGCAAGGAACTCGGTATCGCCTGGTCGGCCTCGGCCTGGGACGTGGATGCACAGCATTTCATCCGTGATTTCGATGTGCCCTTCAACAAGGTCGCCTCCGCCATGCTCGGCCACAAGCCCCTGCTGCGCGAGATCATGGAAGAGCGCAAGCGCACCTTCATCTCCACCGGCATGGCCACCCTGGAGGAGATCGATGCCATCGTAGAACAGTTCGCGCAGGCCAACTGCCCTTACGAGCTGCTGCACTGCAACAGCACCTACCCGATGCGCGAGGAAGACGCCAATCTGCGCTGCATTCCGATGCTGAAACAGCGCTACGGCTGCGAGGTGGGCTATTCAGGCCATGAAAGCTCGCTGATCAAGGTCTGCGTGACCGCCGTGGCCCTGGGCGCGACCTCGCTGGAACGCCACATCACGCTGGATCGCGCCATGTATGGGTCGGATCAGGCGGCTTCGATCGAGACCCACGCGTTGCGCGATTTTGTTGAAACCGTGCGCAAGGTACCGACCTTGATGGGGACTGGCATCAAGGAGATCACGCCAGCGGAGCTCGCGGTTCGCAAGAAGCTGCGGGTCGAGGTCGATGGCTAGAATCGTTGCCCTCATTCCTGCGCGCGCCGGCTCGAAAGGTGTGCCTAATAAGAATATCCGAGGCTTGGCCGGCCATTCCTTGCTGGCCTGGACTATCGCGGCCTGCAAGAAGGCGTCAAGTGTGGAGCGCGTCATCGTTTCCACCGACTCTCCCGAATATGCTGATCTGGCACAGCGACTTGGTGCCGAGGCCCCCTTTTTACGGCCGGCGGAAATCTCGGGTGACCGTTCGACAGATTATGAATTCATTGTCCATGCCTTGGATTGGCTGGCGGAACACGGCGATACACCCGAATTCGTGGTTCACATGCGGCCTACCACGCCCCTGCGAGAACCGCGCCTGATCGATGTGGCGGTGCGGGCATTCATGGCCACGCCAGAAGCCACCGCCTTGCGCTCGGTCCACGAAATGCCGGAATCAGCCTACAAATCTTTCGAAATCGCTGCGGGCGGGCACCTCAAGCGGCTTGGTAGTGACAGCACGGCCCTTGACGCAGCCAACAATGCCCGCCAGCAATTTCCGGTTACCTATCAGGCAAATGGTTATGTGGATGTGCTGTCCACCGCCTTCATCCGGCGCGCCGGTCTGATTCATGGCGACCGGGTCATGCCGTTCATCACGCCGCCTGTGGTGGAAGTGGATACCGAAGAGGATTTCGCACATCTGGAGTTTCTGGCTGCCCGGTATCCACAAATCATCAGCCAATTATTCGAGTGAGATAGCTCCCATGTCGGGATATGAATTTTCGCGGGAACCCAAGGTTGTCCCGTTCGTTACAACAGAGAACCGTCTGATCCAGACCGCCATTCCTGTTCCCGGTACGCGTGAAATCCTGGAACGCCTGGAAGCCTGCGAGTCCCGTTCCATGCAGGGGCAGTTGCCCTTGGTGTGGGACCGGGCAGAGGAATTCAGTGTCTTCGATAGCGCCGGTAACCGCTGGATCGATTTCACATCCACCATCTTCGTGGCTAACGTGGGGCATTCCAATATCCGTGTCACGACGGCCATGAAGACGGCCCTGGATAGGCCACTCTATAGTTGTTACGCCTACGCCAACGAGTCCCGCGCGCGCTATCTGGAAAAACTGGTGGCTTTCGCCGGCCCGCCATTCGAGAAAGCCTTTCTGCTCTCGGCAGGCACCGAGGCCACCGAGGCGGCGCTGAAACTCATGCGCATGCACGGCCAGAAGACCGGCAAGCGCCGGCGCGGCATTATCTGTATCGAGAACAACTGGCATGGCCGCACGCTCGGCGCCCAGATGATGAGCAGCAACCTCGCCCAGAAGGAGTGGATCGGCTACCAGGACGCGGACATCCACCATATCCCTTTCCCTTATCCCTGGGCGCTCAACGGCCGTTCCGGCGAGGAGTTCCTGGCCGAAGGTCTGAACAAGCTGGAAGCAGCGGGTATCGACCTGGCTCAGGACGTCTGCGGTTTCATGCTGGAAACTTTTCAGGGCTGGGGCGCGGTGTTTTATCCGGATGATTTCGTCCAGAGCATCGAGCGGTTGTGCCGCCGTCACGGCATTCTCCTTGCTTTTGACGAGATGCAGGCAGGCTTTGCGCGCACCGGCCGGGCTTTTGGTTTCCAGCACTATGGTGTGGAACCCGATCTGATTTGCTGCGGCAAGGGTATGGGCGGCGGAGTACCGCTCTCCGGCGTGCTGGGCCGGGCCGAGGTTATGGATCTGCCGGAAGTGGGCAATATGAGCAGCACCCACTCCGCCAATCCTCTGGTGTGCGCTGCCGGCCTGGCTGTGATCGAGGAGATTGAATCACGCGATTTGATCGCCGAGACCGAGCGCAAGGGCTGTCTGTTGTTCGACGCCTTGCGCAGTCTCCAGGACCGCTTCCCTGGACGCATCCCCCATCTGTTGGGACGCGGCCTGATTGCCGCCGTGCTGATCCACGACCCCAGAAGCGGCAAGCCGGATGGCGCTTTCACCAGCCGAGTGGCAGAGCGCTGTATGCAGAAGGGGCTGCTGGTGGTTCACACCGGGCGAGAATCCATCAAGATCGGCCCGCCTCTCACCATTACGGACGAAGCTCTGCTCGAAGGCGTGGCGGTTCTTGGTGAGGCCATCGCCGAAGTGGCTGCGGAATGATCACCCATATTCGCCACACCGGTCTCGTGGTCGCCGACCTGGAGGCGGCAATGCGTTTCTGGTGCGATCTTCTTGGCTTCAAGGTGACCAAGCGCATGGACGAATCCGGTGCCCATATCGACGCGATGATGGGCCTTGATGGTGTGAAGGTCACCACGGTCAAACTGGCCGCGCCAGACGGCAATCTGGTCGAACTCCTGCATTTTCATACGCACCCGGATCAACCTGTCTGGACTGGAACACCCTATTCCACCGGTTTTACCCATATCGCTTTGACCGTGGACGACTTGGATGCGGCCTGCCAACGTCTGGCCGAGGCGG
This sequence comes from Gallionellaceae bacterium, assembly GCA_028714875.1. Classification (GTDB taxonomy): domain Bacteria; phylum Pseudomonadota; class Gammaproteobacteria; order Burkholderiales; family Thiobacillaceae; genus PFJX01. The sequence goes on along the minus strand of JAQTLN010000011.1, from coordinate 102,768 downwards.
GGGTGACATTCAGTGCTCCACCCCAGATTTCGCCGGATGGCTACGCCAAGGTGACCTATTGCCGGGGGCCGGAGGGGGTGTTGTTGGAACTGGTGGAGGTGCTGATGCCATGACAACAACCAGGAGGGACTACGTCGACGTCGTCTACAACGAGCAGGACCGCCCGTTCACTACCTACCCTGACCAGCTCGCGCTCTACCTGACCCAGCGCTATGGGATTCGTCAGGGACAGAGTCTGCTAGACATCGGCTGCGGGCGCGGGGAATTCCTGCGCGGCTTCATGCGTTGCGGCGTCCAGGGCCTCGGTGTCGATCGTTCAAATGCCGCTGCCAGGATCTGCCCCGAGGCGGACCTGCGCATTGCCGATCTGGAGCAGGATGGCCTGCCGTTTGACGATGCGATGTTCGATGTGGTGTTCTCCAAGTCGGTGATCGAGCATTTTCACAACCCCGAGAAGCTGATGCGGGAAATCTACCGGGTGCTGAAACCGGGCGGGCTGGTGATCACACTCTGTCCCGACTGGGAGTTCAACTACCGCATCTACTTCGAGGACTACACCCACCGCACGCCGTTCATGCTGTCCTCCCTGCGCGACATCCAGCTCATCCACGGCTTCGTGGCGATACGCTGCGAGCGCTTCCGCCAGCTGCCGGTGCTGTGGCAGTGGCCCTGGTTGTTGCCCGTGGCCGAACTGGCCCGGATAGCGACCCCGTCCTTTCTGCGCCGGCACAGCAAGTTCGTGCGTTTTTCCAAGGAAATCATGTTGCTGTCCAGTGCCACCAAACCCATGGCCCCTCTCGCGGAGGCGGCGGAATGAGCTCACGTATCGGTTTCATGCAGGGCCGCCTGTCGCCCCTCATTGACGGCCGCATCCAGTGCTTCCCCTGGCCGTATTGGCGCGAGGAATTTCCCCAGGCGCAACAGCTTGGCATCCGCCTCATGGAATGGACGCTGGACCAGGAGCGCCTGTACGAGAATCCGCTGATGACTTCCGAGGGCCAGGCGGAAATCCGCGCCCTGTGCGGAAAGCACGGGCTGGCCATTCCCTCGCTGACCGGCGATTGCTTCATGCAGGCGCCGTTCTGGAAGGCGACGGGGGCGGAACGGATCGCTCTGGAGCGGGATTTCATTGCCGTGGCCCAGGCCAGCGTCGCCGTGGGCATCACCATGATGGTGGTGCCGCTGGTGGACAACGGCCGCCTGGAGAATGCCGAACAGGAAGACACCCTGATCGCTTTCCTGGGAGAGCAGACCGGTTTCCTCGCGGAACATCGGCTACAAGTGGTGTTCGAGTCCGATTTCGGGCCTGAGGAGCTGGCGCGTTTCATCGCCCGCCTCGACCCCGCCTTGTTCGGCATCAACTACGACATCGGCAACAGCGCCGCCCTGGGTTTCGATCCGGCCGCCGAGATCGCTGCTTATGGCGCGCGCATCGTCAATGTCCATGTCAAGGATCGTGTGCTGGGCGGGACGACCGTGCCGTTGGGGACCGGCAATGCCGATTTCGAGACGGTGTTCGCACATCTGGCCCGGATCGGCTATCGCGGCAACTGCATCATGCAGACCGCCCGCGCCGGCGACGGCGATCATGCCGCAGCCTTGTCCCGCTACCGCGACATGATCAAGGGCTGGCTGTCGCGCTATCCTGCTCATGCAGCTTGATCTGAACGGCAAATCGGCGCTGGTGACAGGGTCTTCCCGGGGCATCGGCCGCGCCATTGCCGAAGGCCTGCTGCGTGAAGGCTGCCGGGTCGCGCTCAACGGCCGCAATGTGAGGGAACTCGATGACACGGCGCGCGCCTTGGGCGGCGAGAACCTTGCCCAGGTCGTGGGCGACGTGACCCGGCCCGAGGAGGCCAGACGCATCGTTGCGGATACTCTGGCCGCGTTCGGCAAACTCGATGTGCTGGTGTGCAATGTGGGCAGCGGTGCCTCGGTGCGCCCCGGCGAGGAATCGTTCGACGAGTGGCAGCGGGTATTCTTGCTCAACCTGTGGAGTGCCACCAACATGGTGGAGGCGGCGCGTGATGCCCTGGCCGCCAGCAAGGGAGCGATTGTGTGCGTGTCGTCGATCTGCGGCATGGAAGTGGTGCCTGGCGCGCCGGTGACCTACTCGGCGGCCAAGGCTGCCTTGAATGCTTATGTGCGTGGTATCGCCCGGCCGCTGGGCAAACTGGGCGTGCGTATCAACGCCGTGGCACCGGGTAACATTCTGTTCGAGGGCTCGGTGTGGTCGCGCAAGCTGGCGGAGGATGCCGACGCGGTGCGCGCCATGCTGGAACGCGACGTGGCGCTGGCGTCACTCGGCACCCCGGCGGAAGTCGCCGATCTGGTTGCCTGGCTGGCTTCCGCGCGCTCGGGGTTTGCCACGGGCGGGGTCTATGTACTGGACGGCGGACAGATCCGCTCCTGAAGGAAAGTTGATGGCCTGTTACCTCTGCGGTGGAGAAATTTTCGAGCCCGTTCCCGGCCGAGTACGGGATAGGCCGGAGATTCCAATCTTGCGTTGCACCGCTTGCGGATTGGTCTTTCTGGGGAGCTTTTCGCATGTGCATGACGCTTTTTATGAGACGGATTACACCGACGAGAATCACGCTACCCAGGATTGGCGTTCTTATCTGAATGAATGCCGCCAAGATGACGAACGCAGATTCGGCCAGTTGCGTCCGTTGATCGGCAACCGCAGCTTTCTCGACGTGGGTTGTGGTGCCGGTGGTGTCCTGCTGATGGCCCGCGAACACTGCAAGCAAGCTACGGGGGTGGAGCCCCAGGCACGTTGGCGCCCCTTGCTGTCCAAGGCGGGAGTGGACATGGCGGCCTCGCTCGCTGCGGTGGCTGATGCCAGCCAGGACGTCATTTCGCTGTTCCATGTGCTCGAACACATCTCTGATCCCCTGCCTTTCCTGCGCGAGTTGCTGGCCAAGTCCGCGCCCGGCGGCCGGGTTGTTATCGAGGTTCCCAATGCCGATGACGCGCTGCTCAGCCTTTACCAAAGCAAGGCGTTTTCCGAATTCACCTACTGGAGCCCACACCTGTTCCTGTACAACCCCGCCACTTTGGCGCGGTTGTTGGAAAAGGCGGGGATTACGCGGGATCGATTCACGGTCAGCCAGTATCAACGCTACCCCTTGGCCAATCATCTGATGTGGTTGGCCGAAGGAAGGCCGGGAGGTCACGCTGCCTGGTCCTTCCTTGACTCCCCCGCACTTACCGAGGCTTATGCCGCGCAGCTTGCCGCCCAAGGCCGCTGCGATACCCTGATTGCCTGGATCAACACATGACAGACCGCTTCAACAAATTCGACTTGACCGGCAAGACCGCCCTGATTACCGGCGCTGCCGGACTGCTTGGTGTGGAGCATGCCGCCGCGCTACTTGAGAGCGGCGCCACGGTGATCCTGACTGATTTATCTATGACAGCCCTGGAAGTGGCGAAGGCGACCTTGACCAAGGACGCCGATGCGGCTCGTATCGTCTGCCAGGTCATGGATGTGGCGAACCCCGCCAACATTCAGGCACTGGCGGCCGAACTCGAAACGCGGAGCCAGCGTGTGGACATCCTGGTGAACAATGCCGCCATTGACCCCAAGGTGAAGGGTGAACAGGGGATGATGGAAACTTCACGGCTGGAGCACTTCCCACTGGATCAGTGGAACCTCCAGGTCGCGGTGGGCCTGACCGGCGCCTTTCTGTGCAGCCAGGTCTTCGGCTCGGCGATGGCCCACGACGGCAAGGGGGGGGTCATCCTCAACATCGCTTCCGACTTGTCTGTGTTCTCGCCAGATCAGCGCCTCTACCGCAAGGAGGGGCTGGCGGAGGACATGCAACCGGTCAAGCCGGTTACCTACTCGGTCATCAAGGCGGGGCTGATCGGACTGACCCGCTACCTGGCCACCTACTGGACCGATCAGGGTGTGCGCGCCAATGCCCTGTCGCCCGGCGGGGTGTTCAATGGTCAGGGCGACGAATTCGTGCAGCGTCTGTCCGCCCTTATCCCGATGGGCCGCATGGCCAGCCGGGAGGAGTATCGAGCGGCCGTGCAGTTCCTCTGCTCGGATGCCTCTTCCTATTTGAACGGGCAGAACATCGTCATGGATGGGGGGCGAAGTGTCTGGTAAGCCAGTCTTTGCTAATAGTGTCGAATGATTAAAAGTAATACCGGGGGGGGGACGGTGTTGCCACGGGTACATGGTGACTGGTTACCTATGCTGGACCAGATAGTGGTCGTGGGCCTTGCCGTGCTTCTGCTCGTTAGCGGGATTTATGCCATCCCTTATATGTCGATTTCGGCGGACTGGATCGTTTATTCCAAGCGCATTTATTACCTGGCGCTCATGGGGCTACTTGCAATTCTGGCGCTGGTTGGAAAATTCTTCTCAATAGATCGTCGTTTCTCTATCGCCTGCGGTTTTCTGGCCCTGGTTGTCATGGGGAGTGCCATCGTCCGCCAGGATATGCTTGGAGAATATATCTACAACGTGCTTTCCATTACATTTATATGGTTGTTTGTGCACCAGGTGGTTGACGAGCGTTTTCCTCTGGATCGATTCTTGGGCTATCTGCGCGCAGGCTTGGTAGTAATCAATCTGATGGCCCTGTTTGTGCTTGTTCGCTGCCTTCTCGGTGACCAGGAAATAAACGACCTAGTCGCTTCGGGATTCAATGGGAATCGTGTGAACTTCTCGATATGGTTGTGGCAGATCGTTTTTCTCAACTATTTCCTGACTGGTCGGCAGCAGGGTGGGTTTTTCCTGGCCTTGGCGATTTCCTCCATTGTGCTGGTTCTCCAGATATATTCGGGCGGGCGCATCGGTGTGCTGGCTTCACTTGCGGTCATGTTCTATTTCACTCTACGACGTCTGGATGGTGCTGGTACCAAATTCGCCGTACTGGCCTACCTGCTGGTCTTGGTGTGGGCGACTGGCCATAATTCACCGATCACGCCAAAAGTGAACGAAGACATCTCAATATTTCGTGAACTGGAGCCTGATTTGCGATCCAAGCCAATCGAGCGACAGTGGGTGGATGAGGCTGTGGAATATGCTGATGGCGTTTCAGCACATCGAGTTCGTATCTTGATAAACGCGGTCGGGGCGCTTGATGCACAGGCATTGTTGGTCGGCAAGGGCATAGGCCATTTTGATGTGGTGGCTGACAGCAGAACCTGGATGGTGCATAACGTCTTTCTAAAGATACTGGGTGAACTTGGCATTGGAGCATTTCTGCCACTTCTAGCTTTGGTCTGGCTACCTTTCAGTTGCAAATACCGGGGAAAATATGATGGCTGTGGTCTGCATTTCATGTTACTGGTTGGAATTGTCGTGGGTTTGCTTCAGCCCAGGTTCGTCGTGACAGGTCTCAGTAATTGCCTCGTGATGTGGTTGTGTTATGCCTTGGTCCTCAAAGAGACACGCCCTGAAGCGGGTAATTCGAACAAAGCTGGCCAGATGTGTGCCACGGTAATTGCCCACTAATTGTGTTGTACGCATGTAATGTGAGACTTTAAAGTGAAGTGATACTGGAAGCGTCCTGTTTTATTGATATTGATGGTGTGATATGAAAGTTGTGATTCTCGCGGGTGGGTATGGAACACGCTTGGCGGAACTAACCCAGGAAATTCCAAAACCACTGGTGGAAATTGGCGGCCGTCCCATTCTTTGGCACATCCTCCATCTGTATGCAGCCCAGGGATTCAAGGATTTCATTATTGCGCTGGGCTACAAGGGGCATCTGATCAAGGATTATTTCCTCAATTACCACGCGCGCAATGCCAATATGACTGTGGATCTGGGGACCGGCCAAGCCACCTACCACGGCGGCGAGTTTCTGGATTGGCGGGTGACGCTGGTGGATACGGGCGGAGAAACCATGACCGGCGGGCGTATTCGGCGACTTGCGCCTTATCTGGACGAGGAGGCCTTCATGGTGACCTACGGTGACGGCCTGTCCGATGTTGATCTGAACGCGCTACATGCTTTCCATCGCGGCCATGGTGGCCTGGCTACGGTGACTGCCGTTCATCCTACGTCCCGTTATGGCAAGTTGGAGTTGAGCGGCGAGGATAAAGTCATGCGTTTCTCGGAAAAACCGGAATTTGCCGAAGATTGGATCAATGGCGGATTTTTCGTGCTGGAACCGGGATTCCTGGATTTGATCGCGGGCGATGATGCCGTGTTGGAGCGGGAGCCGCTGGAAATGGCGACAGCCCAGGGCCAATTCCACGCCTACCGCCATCACGGGTTCTGGCACTGCATGGATACCCTGCGTGATCGCAACCATCTGAACCAACTGTGGAACGAAGAAAACGCGCCTTGGAAACTGTGGTGAGCAAACAGTCGCTCTCCACCCCCATTCTGATCATTGCCTATCGGCGTGAAGACACCACGCAAAAGGTGCTTGCGGCGGTGAGAGACGCGTGCCCGGAACGACTCTACGTGGCATGCAACGCACCCCGTCCGGACCGGCCGGAGGAGGCAGAGCAGTGTGCCGACGTGCGCCGTCTGTTCGATACGGTGGATTGGCCCTGTAGCGTGCACCGCCTGTTCCGCGATGAGCACCTGTGTGCACGGGATTCCATCTCCGGGGCCATCTCTTGGTTCTTTGAGAACGAGCCCCACGGCATCATCCTGGAGGATGACTGTGTCCCGTCGGCTAGTTTCTTCCGTTTTGCCAGCGAGCTCCTCGATCGTTACGCCGATGATCAGCGCGTGGGCATGATCTCGGGCGATAACTTCCAGTACGGGCGGCATCGCGGCGAAGCAAGCTATTACTTTTCGCGCTACTGCCATATCTGGGGTTGGGCGACTTGGCGGGATCGCTGGGCAAGCTACGACGCGACGATGAGCCTGTGGCCCTCTTATCGAGCCAGGGTGCTGGACAGCCTGGAGGGTCCGCTGGAACGCGCCTACTGGCGGCGCATTCTCGATCGCACCCACGCTGGCCTGATCGATACCTGGGACTACCAGTGGTTGTTCTCCAACTGGCTCAACCACCGCGTCAACGTGATTCCCCAGGTCAATCTGGTAAGCAATATCGGTTTCGGTGCGCAGGCGCACCACACGCGCAACCTGACCAGCGCCGCCAACATGGTGGCGGGCGAGCTGGCTTTTCCGCTGGCTCATCCGCAGGCCCTCCTGCCCGACCAGGAAGCCGACCGCTACACTTTCAAGGGAAGCTATCTGCCTAGTCCGCAGGCTGTGGTGCGGAAACTGATGCGGCCAGGACGGCGCTGAAGAGACGGTCGCTCAAGGCACGGTGCCCATCAGCCGCTCGCGGATGAAACGCAGCACGGCGCGGCCGGGCGATTGGGCAATTTCCTTGCGCAGGAACTCATCCTTGCGGATGCGCTGCACGGCTTCGACGGTATAGGCCGGCAGCGAGAGCACCCGGTTCAGGGCACGGATGGCAAAACCCGCCTTGATCTCGGTCGCTACCCCGTCCCGTCGCATGAGCGCTCGGGTGTAGTGGCGCTTGACCACATAGCGTGGTTTGGTTCCAGCGAATATGCGGGCGAAGGCAAATTCCTGGGCCCCACGCTTGCGTGCCTCGATGCTCGGGAAGCGATCGGCCATCTGTTCCGGGTGCGACAGGGTGTCCAGCAGTTCCTCGTGGGTGCGGGGTAGATAGACACAGCCGAAATCCTGATAGGGCGTCGGGCCGAGACAGATGGCTTGCCTGCCCAGCCATGCCGTTTCCACCCCCACCAGGGAGTAGAAGGTCAACACCACGTTGCTGGCCATGACCAAGGCGTAGGTGTCGTACTTCGATTCAGGAGGCAGGACGGTCACGTTGGGAAAGCGGGCCAGGGTCAGGAAGCGCTCTGCGCTTTCCGTGTCCTTCTTGGCCATATGGGGGTGAATGCGAAAGGTGAAGTGCAGGTGGGGCAGGTGTTGGGTGTCCTGAAGGATGCGTTCCAGTGCCGAATACTGGTCTTCGTAGTTCCAGCGTCGGGATTCTGGTACCCCCGCGGATTCCCACTCTGAACTGTTGAATACCGCCACGTTGTAGCGCTCCCTATTCCAGTCCGGCGGCAGCAGTCCCTCGGTTTGCCAGACGGAAAATACTTTTTCATAACCAATCTGGATGCGGGACAAACGCCTCTGGTACCAGGTATCGCCGATGGCCAGTTTCTTTTCCAGGGGCAGTGGATAGGAATCAAAACGTTGTTTCCAGGCACGAGAGCGGAAGCCAAAGTCGTGTGGGTATTGCCCTTCGAATACGACGTAACGTTTGAATCCATGGTACGGATATTCATAGGCATACACTCGCCGCGATTCGCGCTGGCAGACCCGCAACGCGGGGCGGAAGCGGGTGATGCGGCCGTTGAAAAGCCACACTTCGTCTGGGGCATGGCGCGCAAGGTTATTGCGGAAGGCCAGATGGGACTGGAAGAAGTCCAGGATCATTTGCCGCAACATGGGCTCTCGCATGGCCAGATCAGGGCGGAATTCCTTGTAGGTGGTCTGTAAAGTGGAAAAGGCCGATTCATACCAGTCGGTGGCGGCCAGGTCCGCTGGCAAACCGGGTGCCGTGGGTTTGGGGCCGAGCACGGCCCTGCCGGCCCAGTCTTCGCTTTCGCTACACTGGGCCGGCTCCAGGGCGTAAAGGCTGCCAACCTTGAGGTTCTTGTGGTGGCTCAGCCAGTTGAGGCCAGCCCGGGTGCGGGAGCGGCATTCCATGCATACCCGTTTTTTCAGGGCCAGATTGGCCGGACAAAACGGGGCATTGCCCTCGCACATCAGCCAGACGACCTCGTGGCCCTCGGCAAGTCGCCGCTCGACGATGTCCAGCTCGAACTCCAGCATCGGCCATACGCCGAAGGCCGGCAGAATCATGAGCCTGCTCATGGGCGTTTCCGGGCGATGAAAAGCGTGTGCTCCTTGGCGGCCGGGAGATAGGTGTTGGAGCCTGCCGACCAGCCAAGCAATCCTGCCGCCAGCCAGATGAGTTCCGCGATGGCGGGACGGACCCGTGAGGGATGGAGGCCGAGGGTGCGGCGTAGCCGGAACGGCAGCATCAGGGCCGTCTTGTAACGCAACTGGCGCCAGCCAGTGGGGCGCAGCTCGACGCGGCGGACGACTTCGAACCCTGTGGCTGCGAATGCGGCCAGCCATTCGCGCATACGAATCTCGTGTTCTCCGTTCCGGGCACGGCTCAAGGGGGCATCGGAATAACCGTTGCGCCGCTTCCATTCCGCCGAGTAGTGAACGTCGAGCATGAACCGGAGTTGCTCGCCCGATACGCCATCGTAATGCGCGCGGTCAATGGCGATCAGGGGGGCCCCGGGTTTGAGTGTCCGCGCGGTCTCGCGCAGGGTGCGCAGCAGGTCGTCGCTGTGGTGCAGTGAGGCATATTCGATGCAGAAGTCGAAATGCCCATCCGGCACACGCATGTCGTCGAAGGAGCCGAGCACACCGAGTATCTTGTCCGCCGTTGCTGGGGCGATATGACGCACGGTCTGCGGTTGCAGCAATTCGATGACTTTGGGCACGACCTCAAGCGCGTAGAGTTGTTCGATATCCGGCCAGCAGTTCACCGCCACTGCCGACAACACACCGACGCCGGCGCCCAGTTCCAGCCCCGTACCATGAAGATCGATGCCGAGGTCGCGCACAATCGCGAAGATCTCGCTGAACTCCTGCTCGATCTGCTGGGGTGTCAGCCCTGCGTACTGGGTAATGATCACCTCGGCGGATTGAGAGGCGAGCGTCTGCGCGAAGAGGTTCCGGTTGGTGATGGCGGGGGAGCTCAGGAGACTTTCGTCGATGTCCCAGGTGATCATGCAATCATGTCCCAGTCGATCATGGCGCCTGCGGGGATGTCACTTTTGGCGGTGTGTCCGGCGATGGCGGTGAGGTGGGCGGGCGAGATGCCCTTGCCGGGGCGCTGGGCCACGAGCATGGTTGGGTCGATGGCGCAGCCGGCGGGGATTGGTTTCGCCGCATGCAGGCTCTTGCGTGCCCAAAGCAGGGCATTTTGCTCCAGTTCGCCGAGGTTCTTCTCGGTGCTCCCCAGTGCGGCCTCGATTTCCCTCACCTGGGCAACGAAGGTGGCGAAATTCGAGGGGTCGCAGGATACTTTCCAATCTTGGGCATTGGGAACGTCGCGATCCAGGGTGATGTGCTTTTCCAGCACGTTCGCGCCCCGGGCCACCGCAGCAAGAGGGACTGCTGTGCCCGCGGTGTGGTCGGAATAGCCCACCGGACCCGGGAAGAAGGCGCGTATCTCGTCCATGACCTTGAGGTTGATGGCCTCCGGCGGGGCTGGGTAACTGGTCACGCAATGCAGGATGGAGAGAGCGGGGCAGCCATTTTCGGCCAGCACCTGGATGGCCTCTCGGATCTGCCCCAGGCGGTACATGCCGGTGGACAGAATGACCGGTTTGCCGCATTGGGCGACCTGGGCCAGGAACGGCCAGTTTTCCACCTCGCCGGAGCCAATCTTGAAGGCGGGCAGGCCAATGTCCTCGTTCAGGAAGCGCAAGGCCCAGTCGTCGTGAGGAGTGCACAAGAATAGGATGCCGCTCTGGTCGCAGTATTCCTTGATACGCCGCACGTCTACTTCGGAGAGTTCCTTGGAACGCATGCGATCGCGCCAGTCGGCCGCCGAGTTGCCGATCAGACGATCGGTGTGGAAGTGCTGGATCTTCAGCACATCTGCCCCGGCCTCCACGGCCATGTCCACCAGTCGGAAGGCCTTCTCCATGCTGCCAAAATGGTTGACGCCAGCTTCGGCGATGACCAGGCAAGGTGCGCCCGGGCCAATTTCGCGGCCGGCTATGCTGAAGCTGGCGGGAAAATTCATCAACTCTTCCACTTCACGTTGGGCATGATCTTGGATTCGTCCACGTTGTCCTTGTGAAGCAGCGCGGTTTCCAGCATGCCGGCGAGCACTTCCTGGGTCAGCAGGTGGGGCTCCAGGCCCAATTGAAGCAGCGCGGAATGTTTGGCGTTGTAGTAGTGCTGCTCCTGTTCCACACGTGGATTGGCGATGTGGTCGATGTTGACCGGCAGGCCCATACCGGCGGCGGCTGAGTGCACATTCTTAGCCAGGGTGTTGAGGTCAAATTGTTCTGTGAACTGGTTGAATACACGGAACTCGCCGCGTTCCGCGGGGTTGAGGGCGGCCAGTTCTACACAACGCAGGGTGTCGCGGATGTTGAGATAACCGCGGGTCTGGGTGCCGCTGCCATAGACAGTGAGGGGCAGGTTGCGGCTTGCCTGAATGACGAAGCGGTTGATGACCGTGCCGAATACGGCGTCGTAATGGAAACTGGTGTTCAGTTCAGGGTGCATGGCTGTTTCGTCGGTGTCGATGCCATAGACGCAGCCCTGGTTGAGGTCGGTGACCCGGCTTCCCCACACCCGGCACACGAATTCCAGATTGGCGGAATCGTGGACTTTGGACAGGTGGTAGAAGGAATGAGGTTTCTTGGGGTAGAGCACCCGGTCGTGGCGTCCGTTGTGATCCAGATCCAGCCAGCCTTCCTCGATGTCGATGTTGGGCGTGCCGTACTCGCCCATGGTGCCGAGCTTGATGAGGTGGATGTCCGGGTTGGTATGCTGGATGGCGAAGATGATGTTGAGGGTGCCCACCACGTTGTTTTGCTGGGTGGTGACACACTTCTCCCGGTCGATCATGGAGAACGGCGCCGAGGGTTGTTCCGCGTAGTGGATGACGGTGTCTGGCTGGAATTGTTCGAAGATGTTGTAGATGTGCCGGTGATTACTGGCGATGTCGCAGGTGTAGAACTGGATGCGCTTGCCGGTGAGGTTCTCCCAGCGTTTGGCGCGCAAATGGAAAGGGCGCACGGAGATGAGCGGCTGCACCCCGATTTCGGCTTCCCAGAAGCGTTTGACCATGTTGTCGACGACCGCGACTTCATGACCACGATTGGACAGGTACATGGCGGTCGGCCAGCCCAGATAGCCGTCACCACCCAGAATCAGGATGCGCATGAGTGAAACTCCATTGCTTTAATTAGGTAATTGAGATGGCTGCGGCGTCTTAAGTGGCATCGCTCAGCAGTATGGGGTTGACAGAACGATCTCAGCTTGCGCATACGCTGTTGCGGTGCATGTGTGGCAGGTTAACCAGCCCGGCCTTTAGCAGGATATTGGCAAGAGTGAGGTCATTCGGATAGTCGATGTTGATGTCGTAGGGCCAGTCGATTTCCACTCCTACCGAGGGTTCCGCGAACACGTCACCGCCAGCGAGCAGTTCAGCTGTACGGCAGGCGATGAGGTTGCCAAATACGTAGAGTACGGGCTTGTTCTGCTTGGCAAAGACCTTCTTGCGTTCCTCGAAGATGAAGCGCACCTGGCCGTCGCGCATCTCGCGCTGGTTCCATGCGTGGTGCGTATGCGGTGGCTGGGCGATGGTCTGGCCGGTCACGGCGACAGGATTCTCCTGCATCCGTTCCAGCAGGGCTGCGATGTCCTTAGGGCGCAGAAAGGGACTGGTGGGCTCGACGATGAACAACAGGTCTGGCAGTTCGTTCCGGTGTCGCTCCAGGAACTCCAGTATGACCGCTCGGGTGGAAACTTCGTCACCGCACAGTTCCAGAGGTCGTTGGTCGTGTTCGATCCCAAGTGCGACCGCGCGGGCAGCAATGCCAGCATGCTCGGTGGAGCAGATGATGCGTTCGAAGATTCTGCTGCTTTTGGCGGCCTCTATGCAGTAGTCCATCAGCTGCCTGCCGCCCAGGTCGGCCAGGTTCTTCAGTGGAATGGCCTTGGAGCCGCCACGGGCTGGGACGAAGGCCCAGGAACGCAAGGGGGAGGGCGGAGCAGTCATCGGCATCTCAGTAGGTCATGCGTTTGACGAGTAGGCGGTTGTCCAACGGTAGGTTGCGGATGGCCTCCACCGTCCGCCATCCCGCTGTGCCATCACCGTAGACCTGCCTGCACATGTGGGTGGACTCACGAAAAGATTCATTGTTGAGGGCATGGTCAATGGCTGCCATGATGGTGTTGCGGTCGTGTTCCGCATGAATCACGTTTTCCGCATGCAGGCGGTTTTCCTGGCGCCGGCCGATGTTGATGGCGGGCAAACGGAAGCAGGGGGTTTCGATGATGCCTGCAGAACTGTTGCCCACCATGATGCTGGCGGTGGCCAGCAGACCCCAGAACAACGGCGCTTCGAGATTCTTGAAGACCCGGAATTGCGGGCCGGTGGCAAATTCCTCGATGGCTTGCACGATCCCTTCGTAGCCTACGTCGGAACAGGGGTAGACCACGACCACTTGCATGCCGGTGTCGCGCACCGCGAGCAGAGTCTCGGCCATCTGCTGGTAGGCCTGGTCCGGGGCGGTGGTCTCGGAGTGTTGCAGCAGCACGATCGCCGGCTGGTCGGGATCAATGCCGGTGGCTTCGGCGACCTCGGACTTGGCGGCGTACTCTCCGGCCACGATCAGGTCGAGGTGATGATCGCCGGTGACCACCACCCGCCAGGGCTCCTCCCCCATCTTCAGGATGCGTTCGGCGCTTTCCCGGGTGGACGGAAAATGTAGATGCGCCAGCTTGGTGACCGCATGGCGGACCTGCTCATCCACCGAGCCGGACACATCTCCACCCTGCATGTGGCCGATGGGGATGCTCATTGCGGTGGCGGCCATGGCGCTGGCCAGGACTTCGCCCCGGTCGCCGTACAGCAGACACAGGTCGGGTTTCAGAGCATCCAGAGTTTCCGCCATGCGGGTCGCGCACACGCCTAGAGCGCGTGCCCGGCCCGCCGCCGTACCGTCGCGCTGTTCCATATCGACGGCGGCGGCAATAGAAAACTCCCGTTCGACCTCGGTTATGGTGCGGCCGAAACGCGGATCGAGATGCTGGTCCGTGACCACCAGTTGCAATTCGAAGGCGGGATCGTCGCGCAACAAGCGCAGCATCGGCTTCATGGCGCCGAAACCACCACGTTTTCCGGTCAGTACCATGACTTTACGCGGCATGGGCAAGCCTTTCTCCGCCATTCCTGAAGCTTGAGTTGAGCAGCGCCTGGACGATTCGCTCGGTGGCATGCCCATCGATGGTGCCATAGCGATTTGCGGATTCCTGTTGGCGCTGTCTCAATGCCTGGAAATAGGTGTCGTCGCCGACCAGGCGCGCGAGCGTATTGGCCAACTGATCAGCCTCGGGAACATAAAGGACACCCGGCAGGCCAGCATGGATGCGATCCTTCTCTGGATAGTGGTCGGCAATCACTGTGGGTACAGAGGACAACACCGCCCAGGGGATGGTGGAGGAAGCTAGCCCGGTGAGATAGATGTCCGCCACCGGCATGACCATAGCGAGACGCTCATCGAGAATACGCAAAGGGCGGAAACTATCTTCCAGATGTATATAGCGTGCTCGTTCCTGGCTGGGATGCAGGGAGAGCAGGACGTTGCAATCCTGCTTAACTGCGTTGCGGCACAAAATCTCGCTTTCACGCCAATGCCATTCCCAGCTTTTCAGGCCGACTTCGGCCCAGTTGGGCAAGCAGAGCAAGATCAGCTTCCTAGCCGGGTCGAGTTGGTATTTGTCATAAAGGAGAGTGCGTATTTCAGCCTTCCGCTGCTCGTTTTGTGACAGGGCATCATGGTCCGGGTGTCCCGTGACCAGAATCTTGTCGGGATCAACACCCAAATCAATGTAGCGTTGCTTTACATCCGTACTGTCTACCAGGATCCAGTCGCTGAGCCCGCCACCCAGCACCCAGGGGTTTTCCGAAAGCATGCCGAGGCTGGCATAGGCACGAGTCGTGGCCACCCCGAAGAAGCAGATGTCTTCTCCTGACATAGGATCGTGCCGCCATTGATTGGGAAATTGGCGCTTGAAGTCTGCCCGATGCGTCACAAAATGGGCCGGATTTTGCCGTCGCGCGATGAATAAACCTTCCAGGGTGGCGGAGAAGGCGGAGGGTGGGATGATGGACAGAATTTCGAGCTTGCGCGCGGCACGCAGGATGGCGGGCTCAATGCCAGTGTTGCGATCGCCGGATACGACGATGGCCGTGGGTTGGAGTTTGCGCAGCAGACTCTCCGCTATGCATAACTGCCTTTGCATCGCCCGGCCCTTGTGCCAAGACAGGAGTGGGGTGAGCATTCGGCTGCGTCTGACGCCCTGCAGTCCGGCACGCAAGCAGCTTTCAACGACGCTTGCCGGCGGCAGATCATGAGTGGCATGCGGGGTGGGGGTGGAAATTTCACCTATTTCTACCGATTCGATGTTGCTGCCCATGTCGCGGGACAGGCTCTTCATCAGCGGGTTGGATAGAATGATGACTGGATGGCCTTGCCCGCTGTCCCTGACTGTGGTGGCCAGTCTGACCATGATGGGCCAGTTGGTCCGGGTCAGCGGGAGGAATGCGATGGTTTTCATGCCTAGAGTGCCAATCCTACCCAATTGGAATTATTCGATTAAACGCTGATTTTCGCCTTTACCACCTGATGAGGTCAACGTAATGAATTGTTTGAGTCGAGGATGGCATGTGTGTTTGCCCGCTCTGCGGTAACGAAGCACGAGCGGTGTTCACCGCCAAGGTGCTTGGCGGCCGGGCGGCAAGCTATAGCCTGTGTCAGAACTGTGGCCTGTTGTTTGCTGATCAACCCGATTGGTTGGATGAGGCATATAGGCATCCCATCGCCCAGATCGACACCGGGGTGATGCGGCGAAACGTGCTCAACGCCCTGCGTGTAACTGGCATTCTTACCGCTCTCTTTTCTCGCAGTGCCCGCTATCTCGATTTCGCTGGCGGATATGGTGTGTTCACCCGCCTGATGCGTGATATCGGTTTCGATTTCCACTGGCAGGATAAGTACTGCGCCAACCTGTTGGCCAAGGGGTTCGAGCGTGCACCGGGACAGGAATACGCCCTGGTCACGGCTATGGAGGTATTGGAACATGTGCCCTCACCCATGGCATTTGTCACCGCCATCGTCGAGGAAACAGGGTGTGACAGCCTGCTGTTCAGCACTACCTTGTTCGAGGGCGAACCTCCGTCACCGGACTGGTATTACTACGCGTTCGAAAGCGGTCAACACATCAGTTTTTATCAGCGTCGCACTTTGGACCTAATGGCCAGAAGCCTGGGCATGCACTATGTGCACGGCGGAGACCTCCACCTGTTCACCAGGAGGGCAGTCTCTCCTTTCCTGTTTCGTGTGCTGGCCTCGCGCTGGGGCGTGCTGGCATTCCCCTTTGCACGAGCATTGCTTCGCTCCCGGACTCAGCGGGATTTTGAAGCGCTGCGCCAACAGCTGATCATGACCGCTATGCCCGCATCGGATGCGGAGGTGCGGTAGTTGCGGTGATGATTTGTATTTATTACGTTCTTCTTGCGTATCTGTTTGAATTCCATACGGTTGGCGCGCGCCGACTGACTTCCCAGAGTTTGGTAGGCTGTTGCCTGTACCCCACTCATTAGCCGTGACTGCCGAAGAGGCTCTGCCTGGGAGGTAATGGGGTTGGGTCTTATATCCTTTGCGTCAGACTTCTTCGACTTGGCGGTACAACTTCTTCACGAATACCCGTGAGAGGATGCGGGCAATACCCACCGAATTGCTACCGTGTACGATCAGGTTGCGTCTGATCAGATCACGCTGTTGTTCGTTCAATGTGAAGTGGTAGGTTCGTGGGTGGTCGGCGCGCACACTGGCATAGGACGTGACAGTGTTGTCCTTGTCGAAGCGGAGCAAGTCGAAATTGAATGTGCCGGTTAGGGCGCGATCCGGCTCAGTGAATACGTCCCGGATGCGCAGCGCATGGTATTCCAGCAACTCCCCTACGAAGCGCCGAAGTTCGGCGTCATCCTGGTCGGCCTCCTGAAGCATGGCCAGGGCCGTGTTCAATGCCATGCTTTTCAATGTGTCGATGTGCTGGGTGATCGCTAGGGTGCGGAAGTAGTACAGGTTGTTACGGCCTAGTTCCCCCCGGACATAGCGCTGGATGGTCTCGGTGTCACGGCAGAAAGCTTCCAGTTCGGCGCGCGAGGACCATAACTCGTCCCGAGTCGCCTGGAGGAACTCGGTCACCACGCCCTCGAGACTCGTTTGGCGGCTGTGTTCCATGACCCGGAGTATCCAGTCGAAGATGGAGATGTCGAGCAGGCGGAACAGTTTAAGCAGGCCCGAGAAAATGCTGTCGTTGTAGAAAATGGCGACGAACAGATTCAGGCGCCGGCATTCCAGGTAGTCCTCGAAAGGCAGGGTGGCATTGGCCACGCAGACCTCCTCGATCTCGGCGCTGTTGATGGTCTTGCCGAAAAGCGGGTAACTGCCGAAGCAGCGGGGCAGAATTCGATAGCGGACATCCATCTGGTACAGCTGCTTGTGAGTGCGCGTGGCGAGTTCCGAGCCGTTGATCAGCATCAACTGCCAGGGCAGAACGATGTTGAATCCGGCGTCGATCACCTGGCGGATGGTGTCGTAGTGCGCGACCTTGCTGTCGCCAGGCAGGCCAAGAATGATCTCGCTGTAGGAGTTGACGCCGATCCTGTTGGAATGGAGTCCAAGCTCGACCAGTTGCTCGACGGAAATGTTCTTGCGGCGAATGTTAGTCAGTACATTGGCATCCAGACTTTGTACCGAGCCCGACAACCGCAAGGCGCCGTCGAGGAGTTCTGCCGCCTCGATGACGCGCTCCTTGCTGTTCTTGCCGGTAGCGACGTTGATGTATTCCGGCCATTGATAATCTTCCCGCGTTTTTCGCAAGGCCTGGCAGGTGTCTATGTCGCCTGCATACATGCCGAAATTGGAGTCGGCGATGAACAGGTCATTACGGGAACGGTCGCTGCGGATGGCGTGCATGTGACTACCGATGTAATCAACATCGGCACGGATTCGCTCCGCGGAATATTTTCGGATCTTGGAGTAATAGGTGTCCCCCTCCACGCAGAAGGTGCAGCTGAAGGGGCAGCCCCGGTTGGTTTGGAGTAGTGGCATTAATTTACCGTCGAAGAACTTGTCCAGGCGGCCACTGGTGTAGGGAGACGGGATTTCATCCAGCTCAACCAGTCGGTCCCTCTTCGGCGGGAAGCTGCCCCCCCCGTCAGCATCGAGGCAGTGTATGGAAGGTAGCGCCGATTGCTTGACTGTCTTTGTGTCGAAGCGATTAATTCTGAGTGCTTCTACCAGATCAGCGAAAGCGGCCTCTCCTTCCCCGGCAAGGTAGAAATCGATTTCCGGATGTTCAAGCAGGAAAGTTACCCGTTCTTCGTCTGGAAGCGGGTAGTTAGGGCCGCCGAATACGATGACAGTGTGCGGCGCGACATCTTTGACCGCCCGAGCTATATCGCTGCTCAGACCCAGGTTCCAGCAGTAGTTGCTGAAGCCCAATATCTGGGGCAGGGGTCCGGTTTCCAGCGCCTCAATGAGATCCTCTGGATATTTGAACAAAACAATGGGAGTGGTCAGACCAAGACGTTTCTCCGTGTATTCTGCGATGCAGCCGATGGCCATGGGCATGGTGTCTGCGGCTACGGTCTGCTGCGTATAGGTAAGGTCGCAGAGCCAGATTTGCATGTCTGTCATGAATTGTCGTGTGCTTGGCGGTGTCGGAAGAATGGTAGGGCTTAGCAGGGATGAGCGGCGGGAGATTGTTCCGTGGTGGTGTGGAGTTGCCCAGCTTCAACCCGGTAGATATGGTCGAAATATTGCGTAGATAAGGCACGGTGGGCAACGACGATCAAGGTCCTGTCCCGTACCAGATCATGCATTTCCGACATGATTTGTGCCTCTGTTGCGGGGTCCAAGGCCGAAGTGGCCTCGTCCAGCACCAGGATCTCGGGATCGCCATACAAGGCCCGGGCGATGCCGATGCGCTGTTTTTGCCCTCCGGAGAGTTTTACGCCGCCTTCACCCACCTGGGTGTGGATGCCTTCATGGAGTTGGAGAAAGTCGTAAATTCTCGCCTGCGTCAGGGCCAGGGCGATGCGCTCCTCATCGTAGTTTTTTCCGAAAGCCACGTTCTCGGCCACGCTGCCGTCGAATAAATAAATGTTCTGTGGGATATAACCGATGGCGCGCCGCCAAGCCCGCACATTGCTGGGAGTGAGCGCGATATCATCGACCAGCACCCGACCCTGGTCCGGGGCGTGGATGCCGATAAGCAGATCGAGCAGGGTGGATTTGCCACTTCCGGAGGGGCCAATGATGGCGATTTTTTCATTCCTGCGTATGGTCAAACTTACGCTGTCGAACACGCTCCCACGCCCGGGATAGTTGAATCCGACGTTTTCCAATGCCACTTGTCGGGTGAACTGGACTGGATCGTCCCCATCGGCGGGGATCGGCCGGGTCAATTCCTTATGCACTATCTCCAGCGAACGCCGGTAATACAGAATATTGTTGTAGTAATACAACATGCGGTGCGCGGCCGGCATCATCCGGTATAGGGCCAGGGCATACATGGAGATGATGGGGATGATCTGGTGGCCATCCGTGCTGGTGAGTAGGGTGTAGAGCACGATGCCAACCAGCAGGGATAGTCCAACCGTTTCCAATACGGTGGGGGGGAGTTGGCTGACAGTGGTGTTGACGATGTTGGAACGGCAGTAACCGGAGGCGGCCTGGGATACCTGCTGCACTATCTGTTTCTCGCTGGACAGGAGTTTTACCAGCTTGAAATTGCCGAAGGCATCGTTGAGCAGGTGGTAGAAGCGGGACTGATGCTGTTCTCGCAACACCCCCTGCCGCGTCGTGATGCGTTTGATGAGATAAGTCAGGGCGCCGATCTTCACAGCCAGCAGGATGGTGATGACCAGGGTGACCTGGAGATTGACGAATAGCAGCACGGTGTAGAGCAGCACTGCGACCGCCGCCTCGGCTATGAAGCGCAGGGTGGATACGATCAACTGGGCCAGGTAGGCCGCCTCGGTGATGATGCTCTTTTCGAGTTGGGAGGAGTTTTGTTGAGTGAATTCCCGGTAGGGTAGAGCGAGATAGGTGGAAACAAGGCGGGTCGCCAAGTCGTGGTAGCGGTCCCATGTGAACCGGTTCAGGGCATAGGTGTAAGTAAGGGTGTAGGCCGCTCGTAACAGGTAGAACACAATCAGAACGCATCCGACGGCGATGACGAATCGGTGTGTGGATTCGAAGCCGAGCAGGTGGTAGACCTTCGCATAATTCGCTTGTTCGAGTGCCGAGGTGGGATCCGTGGCCAGAGTGATGAACGGCATGACCAGTGAAATGCTGGCGGTCTCTACGCCGGCGAAGATCACAGACATCAGAAGCAGTACAGCCAGGATCAGCTTGTCCCTTGGCGAGAGCAAGTCTCCGAGCTGGCGCAGAATTTTCGGGCGGAAAGTCGTCACAGATCAGGCGAGTACACCACCCTCGACGCACTGACGGCAAGGCTCAATCCGCCAGTATTCGCCTTGGGAATGAATGTGGCGCAATTCTTTCATTTTCTCGCTGTTCCAAGCGGTGATGATGGAATCTGCATCCTCGCAGTGCCCCAGAACGAGATGTTCTCCCCAGAAAGTGCAACAGGGGAGAATCTTGCGTTCATTTGTGACCACCAGTTGCTTGAATGGAAAGGAGCAGCGGAAGCCTCGCAGCCGCTTATATTCCGTGGTGTGGCTGACCAAATTTCCGGAGGCCTTGGGGGGTTTTACATATTCCTGGATACCGATCATGTCCGCCCGATCTTGCCAATGGGCCACGAATGGTTCCAGTTCATGCTCGTTGAGCTCGGTGCGCACGAAGTTGACTCGGACCAGGGGTGTAATGCTGTCCATTTCATGCCTGAGCGCCATCATATGCTCTACGTTCTCACGAGTTTTTTCCAGATCGCCGCCCGGTCGAACTTGGTCATAAATCTCGGTGGTGTGCGCATCCAGGGACACTTGGATGCGCGTCAAGCCGGCCTGGATGAGGAGCCTCGAAGCGGTGTCGTCGAGCAGCAGGCCATTGGTGCTGAAATAAACATCAAGCACGCCGATGTCACGTGCAAGTTTGACGAATTCGGGCAGATCTTTGCGGATCAGGGGTTCGTTGACGTAGTTGAGCTTGACGACGCACAAGCCGCGTTTTACGCCATCAGTGATGATTTCCTTGTAAAGATCGAATGGGAACCAGGTCTTTTTTCCTTTGCCCTTGGGCGATTCAGCCGAGATGGGGCACATGGGGCATTTGAGGTTGCATGAGGCATTGAGCTCGAAATCAATCTGCAACGGATAGTTCGTGACTACCTCAAGATTGGCGGCTGCCTCGTAGCTGCTGCGATATTGTTCCCATGCCTCGCGGCCGACGACATCTGCCAGCCGGTCGAATTTCTCTCTACCGACGATGGCGGTTAGTTCAGTGGTTTTCAGGGTTTTTTCCGGTGTCTGGTCCATAACTGTGTCCTGCGCTGTTCAAGTCAGCGTCCTGTATATGTCGAGCGTTTCTCGCGCGCACCTGTCCCAACTGAAATGCGCAGATCGTTCATGTCCTAATGCGATGAGTTCTTGCCGCCGCGTTGCTGCATAAAGTACTGATTCCATTGCGTGCATGATGGAGTCCATACGTGTTGGGTCGAAGTACTCACCAGCTTTTCCGACGACTTCCGGAATGGATGTGGCGTCGCTGCACGCAACGGCGGTTCCCATAGACATGGCTTCCAAAGGTGGTAGGCCAAAGCCCTCATAAAGTGATGGATATACGAACAGACTCGCATCTCGATATAGCGCAATTAGCATGTCATCGTCCCCAGAGCAATGTTGTACTTGGTTCGATGCCAGACCTAGCGCTGCAAATGACTTAATTTCGTCGGACGAGAACGGCTTGCCTCCGAAACATACCAACTGAAAATCCCGGCTGAGCCGCACCGATGATGCAAAGGCTTGGGCGAGACAGCCAAAATTCTTGTACCCCCCACGTTCTCCGATATAGAGAATATAGGGTGTTATGCGTTCATCCGGTGTGGCAGGAGGGAGAGGGGGGGGGGCAGGCTTCCCAAGGTGTACAACGGAGACCTTTTCCGGTGCAATGTCATAGCACTCAAGTAGGGCTTTGCGAGTGTGCTCAGAGACGCATATTACGTGATCCGCTTGCTGGACGGATCGCCGTTTCAGACTGGATTTCCTGGGGTTGGGGACGATGGTTTCATCGATCATGTCGTGGATGGTTGTCACTCTGGCGTGCACAGAGAGGCTGTCAGGCAGCGGCCAGTAATAGGTGTGGTGGGCAATATCGAATGCTTGGGTAGTCAACCGCTTCCTGAACAGTGCCATGTTTGCCGCCGTAAACAGATGGCGGGTATATCGAATGTATCGACGAGCGGGAATGCTTGCCCTCACGTTCAAGATGGCCTGAGGAACGCCCGACAAGTAGCGGCTTGCGTACCACGGGCTGCATACCTCAACTTGAGTTCCTTCCAGGGCATGCAGGTGCGACGCAAGTTCCGCAAAATAACGGGAAATGCCCCCATATTCCTGCAGCGAAAAAATCTGTGGATCGAACACAACTTTCACGGGACATGTCTTCCATCACGGGCGGTAACGACGCACACCGGATCAAGTGCGCTTGCGGGTTGGGTGATCGTCTTGGGTGCTATGCGACAATAGCCACAGCTAGCCGGCCTGTCCCCAGGGTTCACTAATGAAGATATCCATCATCACCGCGACGTACAACGCAGAGAAGACAATCGAGGATGCCCTGATCTCGGTTCACGCCCAGACACATGCCAAGCGAGAGCACATCGTGATCGATGGGGCATCTCAGGATGGATCCATGAGCATTGTAAATCGATACGCCCCCTATCTGGCGCATGTCGTGTCAGAGCCTGATCTCGGTGTATATGATGCGATGAACAAGGGTATTGCGTTGGCCTCAGGTGATGTGGTTGGTTTCCTCAACGCGGATGACGTTTATGCCAATGACACTGTGCTGGCTCGGGTCGCGGCTGCATTTGCAGAGGAGGGTTTGGATGCGCTATATGCCGATGCTACCTTCGTATCCCCAAAAAATACCCAGCGAGTGGTACGGCGATATTCTTCAGCGCGATTTCGTCCAGACCGCATAGGTTGGGGCTGGATGCCCGCGCATCCGACCCTGTTTGTGCGTCGAAGATTGTTCGACCAATTCGGAATGTTCAGCCGGGAATACCGGAT
The DNA here is from genome assembly GCA_028714875.1 of Gallionellaceae bacterium. Lineage (GTDB taxonomy): Bacteria > Pseudomonadota > Gammaproteobacteria > Burkholderiales > Thiobacillaceae > PFJX01. The sequence goes on along the minus strand of JAQTLN010000011.1, from coordinate 79,699 downwards.
CGCTGGAGACTATGAGTGGATCGCGCGGGTATTCTCCAAGCCCGGCCTTCGTTACAACTATTTGCCCGAGGTGCTGGTCAGAATGCGCACCGGCGGCATCAGTACAGGAGGCTGGCGCAACACCTTGTTACTTAACAAGGAGGTTCTGCGGGCTTGTCGAGAACACGGTATTCCCACCAACTTTCTGAAACTGCTCTCTAAGTATCCCGCCAAGATGCTGGAATTCCTGCATCCATGAGTGTTCTTGTCACGGGTGCTTCCGGCTTTGTGGGGGGGGCTTTATGTGAAGTACTGTCGCATGTGGATCACGACGTGATTCCCGCTGTGCGCTGCTCTCGAACCATACACAACGAACGTGTAGTTGGGCAAATTGGCCCCGACACCGATTGGTCTCCTGCGCTACGAGGGATCGACACAGCGGTGCATCTTGCGGCACGGGTGCATGTAATGAGTGATAAGGAAGGAAATCCACTCGCGGCGTTTCGCTCCGTCAACACCGACGGCACATTGAATCTGGCCCGTCAGTGCGCCGTCGCCGGGGTAAGGCGTTTTGTCTTCATCAGTTCGATCAAGGTGAATGGCGAGGGGCGGAAACAGCCCTACAGCGAGTCGGATCTGGCGTTGCCACAGGATGCATATGCGATCTCCAAGTGGGAAGCAGAACAAGGTTTGCGAGAAATCGAGTCGGCAACGGGGATGGAAGTGGTGATCTTGCGCCCACCCCTGGTCTATGGCCCCGGCGTGGGCGCCAACTTTCTCCGCTTGATGCGTATGGTGGAAAAGCGTAGGCCCTTGCCGTTTGGGCGCGTCGAGAACCGTCGCAGCCTGCTTTATCTGGGTAATTTCACGGATGCCATACGTCTGTGTCTGGAACACCCTGCCGCAGCCGGCAAGACTTATCTGCTTTCCGATGGTGAGGATGTCTCCAGTGCCGATCTTGCTCGCCGTTTGGCGCGTGCCATGAATCGGCCCGCGCGCCTGTTGTCTGTGCCTGCATTCTGGTTACGTATGGCGGGGGTGTTGTCCGGTCGTTCTGCGGAGATAGATCGTCTGTTGGGTTCCCTGGTCGTGGATAGCTCGAAAATTCGTCAGGAGTTGGGTTGGCGACCGCCATTTTCGATGGAGGATGGGCTAGGCCAGACTGTGGCCTATTTCCTCCAGCATATTGGTTAAGTAGTACCCCCTGGGCTAGAGTCGCCGCCATGTCTGGAGTTTGGTTCCTTCCCGCCCTCGCGCTGGTTTCTTGCTGGCTTGCATTGAATCTATTGCTGCGCCGCGAGGCGGTGCTGCCGATGGATCATCCCAATGATCGCTCCTTGCATGTCCGCCCTACGCCACGCATTGGTGGTCTGGGCATCATGACGGGCCTGGCGATCTGTGTTTTGTTATTGCGTCCCGAGGGGGTATTCGTTCTGACACTGGCCGCGCTGGGATTGTGTGCGCTGTCCCTCCTTGATGATCTGCGGGGCTTGTCGGTTCAGGTCCGGTTTGCCGGCCATGCTGTTGCGGCCGGGGTGGCCTTGTATGTCTTGCCAGATTTGCCAAGTTGGTCGTGGTGGTTGTTATTGCCGGTTCTGGTCTGGATGACCAATTTGTACAACTTCATGGATGGTTCGGATGGTCTGGCCGGTGGCATGGCGCTGTTTGGTTTTGCCAGTTATGGGATCGCGGCCTGGATTGGGGGCGCGGAGTCGTTTGCTTTTCTGGCATGGATTATTGCGGCCGCCGCAGTAGGCTTTCTGCTATTCAACTTTCCACCAGCGCGGGTGTTCATGGGGGATGCCGGTTCGATTCCCCTGGGGTATCTTGCCGCTGCTCTGGGCCTGGCTGGTTGGGCAACAGGATTGTGGCCCATCACGTTTCCGCTTCTGGTGTTTTCGCCTTTCATCGTCGATGCCAGCCTGACCTTGCTTCGGCGCCTGTTGCGGGGTGAGAAAGTCTGGCAAGCGCACCGTAGCCATTATTACCAGCGCCTGGTGCGCTTGGGCTGGAGCCATCGCCGCCTGGCCCTGGCGGAATACGGCCTGATGGTCCTGGCCGGTGTTTCAGGTCTGTTGCTGGTGCGTCATCCCGATTGGCAGTCCGCCTTTGTTGTGCTCTGGGCGGCTTTCTATTTTGCATTGGCTGTTGTGATAGACCATCGCTGGAAGGAATCTGGTCTTGCTTATTAGTCGCTCTTTTCTGGTCATTCTTCATGACCTTTCCGCCTCCGTGCTGGCCTGGTTGGGCGCGTACTGGCTGCGTTTCAATCTTTCCCTGCCGCCGGAATATCTGCCGGCGGCTTTATCCACCCTGGTCTGGGTGGTGCCGCTGCAAGCCGCGCTGTTCTGGTACTTCGGTCTTTATCGCGGTATTTGGCGCTTTGCCAGCTTGCCCGACCTCAAACGTATCTTGAAGGCGGTTGGGGTGGCGGCAGTGGCGACAGGGTTGGCACTGATCCTGTTCCGGGTGGAAGCCGTGGTGCCACGTTCCGTGCTGATCCTGGACCCTGTACTACTGGTGCTCATCATGGGTGGCAGCCGCTTTGCCTACCGTGCCTGGAAGGACCACCGTTTCGCTGGATTGCTGGTGGAAACCAAACCCGTGTTGATTCTCGGGGCCGGTTCGGCGGCAGATTTTCTTTTGCGTGAGTTGAACCGCACGGCTTCAGGTTATCAGCCCGTGGGGCTGCTGGATGACGCACCGGGCAAGCGGGGGCGGCTGATTCAAGGTATTCCCGTATTGGGGACGACGCGGGAGGTCAAGCGTTGGGCGGATAAGAACGGGGTGCGCGATGTCATCCTGGCACTCCCCTCCGCCGCTCACGAAGTACGCACGCAACTGGCCGACCAGTGCGCGGGTCTCGGGCTCAATATTCTGACCGTGCCTTCCATGGACGACCTTATGCAGGGCCGTGTGTCGGTTGCGTCCTTGCGCAAGATCGAGCTGGACGATTTACTCGGGCGCGAGCCGGTGAAACTGGATAGCCAGGGTTTGCATGAGCTGCTGACCGACAAGGTGGTGATGGTCACCGGCGCGGGAGGCTCCATCGGCTCTGAACTGTGCCGGCAATTGGCGCACTTCAAGCCGCGCTTGCTGGTGTTGTTCGAGCAGGGGGAGTTCGCGCTCTATGGTATGGAACAGGAGTTCGCCCAGTGCTGCCCTGAACAGCCGTTGGCTTGTGTCATCGGCGATGTGAAGGATGCGGTGCGGGTTGGCCAGGTGATGCGGGATTACCGCCCGGACGTGGTGTTTCATGCGGCGGCTTACAAGCATGTGCCGTTGATGGAACAGGTGAATACGCTCCAGGCGTTGAAAAACAACGTGCTGGGCACCTGGGTGGTGGCTCAGGCGGCCAAGCAGGCGGGAGTGGGCAAGTTCGTGATGATTTCCACCGACAAGGCGGTGAATCCCACCAATGTCATGGGGGCGTCGAAGCGGCTGGCGGAAATGGTGTGCCAGGCGATGCAAGGGGATGGGACAAATCCTGCGTCTTTCCCTCTCCCCCGGCCCCTCCCCCGGGGGGGGCGGGGAGAGACCCGTTTCATCTCCGTGCGTTTCGGTAATGTGCTGGGGTCTTCCGGCAGTGTCATTCCCAAGTTTCAGAAGCAGATCGAGGCGGGCGGGCCAATCACCGTAACGCACCCTGAGATCACCCGCTTCTTCATGTCCATTCCCGAAGCCGCTCAATTGGTCTTGCAAGCCGGTTTGATGGGGCAGGGCGGCGAAATTTTCGTGCTCGACATGGGCGAGCCAATGAAGATCGCGGACCTGGCGCGCCTGATGATTCGGTTATCGGGCAAAAGCGAAGACGAAATACGCATCGAATACAGCGGCTTGCGGCCCGGCGAGAAGCTTTACGAGGAATTGCTCGCGGATTCCGAATCAACTTTGCCGACGCCGCATCCCAAGTTGCGGGTGGCGCGGGCGCGCGACGCGGTTGCCGAAGACGTGGCCGTCATGCTGGACTGGATTGCCCGGAGCGAGTCGGCCAGTGACGCGGAAGTACGCGCCAAGTTGCGCGAATGGGTTCCGGAGTATTGCCAGGCCGTGCACTCGGCAACCTGCCTGCCGTGATAAGCGAGGCGTGGCGCTCGCGGTCGCGAGCCTTGTAAAAATCCCCCTTTCCCCCTTTTGGAAAGGGGGAGGCCGCTTTCCCAGGCTCTTTCACTCGGCTCAACAGCTAACGCCAATTGAGCCATTGAAAAAAAGGGGCAAGTGACGCGCATCAGGCATCTTCCCCCACGAATGGGTTGGTGCGTCGCTCGTATCCCAGCGTGCTCATCGGTCCGTGGCCGGGAATGAAAGCCACATCGTCGCCCAGGGGGAAGAGTTTGTTCCGTATCGAGTCGATCAGATCTTCGTAATTGCCGCGTGGGAAGTCGGTGCGGCCGATGCTGCCTTTGAACAGCACGTCGCCGACGAAGGCGTGGCGGCTTTTCGGCTCGAACAGCACGACATGGCCCGGGGTATGGCCGGGGCAGTGGATGACCTGTAGCGCCAGGTCGCCCACAGCCACGCTATCGCCGTCGCGCAGCCATTCCTTGGGCGCGAAGGCCTCGGCGGGGGGGAAGCCAAACATGTCGGCCTGCGCCGGCAGGTTGTCGAGAAGAAAGGCATCTCCCGGATGTGGCCCGACGATGGGCAGGCCAAGTCGACGCGAGAGTTCCAGCGCGCCGCCGACATGGTCGAGATGGCCGTGCGTGAGTAGCAGCTTGGTCAGGGTGACGCCGGCGCGCTCGACGGCGGTGATCAGCATTTCGACATCGCCACCGGGGTCGACCAGCGCCGCCTGGCGCGTCGCTTCGCACCAGATCAGCGAGCAATTCTGCTGGTAGGGGGTGACCGGGAGAATGGTGAATTTCATGCCGCGTCCATGAACGGGTAATCGGTGTAGCCCTTGGCATCGCCGCCATAGAAGGTGGCGGGGTCGGGGGCGTTGAGCGGGGCGCCGGCCAGGTAGCGGGCGGGCAGGTCGGGGTTGGCGATGAACGGCACGCCGAAGGCGACCAGATCGGCGCGACCCGCCGCCAGCAGGGCATTGGCGCGATCTCGGTCGTAGCCGGCGTTGGTCATCAGCACGCCGCGCCAAACATCGCGCAGCTCCAGTGGGTCGAAGTGGGGGCCGGCGGCGCCCGGCGCGTCCTTGCCCATCTCGGTGAGGTGCAGATAGGCCAGGCCGAAGCGGTTGAGCAGTTCCACCACGCGGCTGAAAGTGCACTTGGGGTCGGAATCGCGCATGTCGTTGAACGGCTGGATCGGTGACAGGCGCACGCCGACGCGATCCGCGCCCCATACCGGACAGACCGCATCCAGCACTTCCAGCAACAGGCGGGCGCGGTTGTCGACGTCTCCGCCATAGGCATCCGTGCGCTGGTTGCTGCCGTCGCGCAGGAATTCGTCGATCAGGTAGCCGTTGGCGGCATGCACTTCGATGCCGTCGAAGCCGGCCGCTTTCGCTTGCGCGGCGGCATGGCGGTATTGCGCGACGATGCCCGGCAGTTCGCTGGTTTCCAGGGCGCGCGGCGTGACGAAGGGCTGCGGCCCCTGGAAGGTGATCGCGTCGCCGACCGGGGCGATGGCCGAGGGCGCGACCGGCAGTTGTCCATTCGGCTGCAACGAGGGATGCGAGATGCGCCCGACATGCCAGAGCTGGCAGACGATGCGCCCGCCCTCCTGGTGCACGGCTTCGGTGACCGCCCGCCAGCCGGCCACCTGGGCATCGCTCCAGATACCGGGAGTGAGTGGATAACCCACCGCTTCCGGCGCGATGCAGGTTGCCTCGGTAATCAGTAGCCCGGCGCCGGCGCGCTGCCGGTAGTACTCGACGTTGAGCGCATGGGGCACACCCTCGGGAGTGGAGCGGTTGCGCGTCAAGGGCGCCATGGCCAGGCGGTTGGGCAGGGTGAGGGGGCCAAGGGCCAGCGGGGTAAACAGGTTGATGTCGGACATGGCGTTCTCCTTCAGAGGTGCGCTAGCCTAGCGGCGCTTCCCTTCCTCCGCCAGCCCATGACCGCCGACGCCCTGTTGTTTATTTCCAGCCATTGCCCGCACTGCCCCGCCGTATTGGCCGGTTTGTCCGATTTGGTGAAACACGGTGGCATCGGTCGCCTGGAGGTGGTGAACATCGAGATCCACCCGGAGGCCGCCGAAACGCACGCGGTTCGTTCCGTTCCCTGGCTGCGCCTGGGGCCGTTCGAGTTGCCCGGGGCGCGCGCGGTGGGTGATCTGGCCATCTGGGCGCGGCGCGCATCCGAGCCGGATGGCATGGCCGAAGCCTTCCACGATCTGCTGAAAACCGGCGGCCTTGCTCAGGTTCTGGCGTTGGTGGCGGCCGATACGACACGCCTGGCCGCCCTGCTGCCCATCGTCGGCAACCCGGAGGCGAGCATCAATGTGCGCCTGGGGGCTGGGGTGGTGTTCGAGGAGTACATCGGTTCGGCGGCTTTGCACGGCCTGGTTCCGGATCTGGGCAAGCTGTCCGGCCATGCCGATGCGCGGGTGCGCGCCGATGCCTGCCACTATCTCGGCCTGAGCGGCAGTTCCGAGGCGCGGCCGTGGCTGGAAGCGCGGCTGGGTGATGAAGACGCGGACGTGCGCGAGATTGCGCGAGAGGGTTTGGAATAATGTGGAAGTCTCGTGGCGCCCGGTGTAGGTCAGGTTGCCGAAGGCTACCTGACGACCCACCATCAAGCTTGAAAATGGACGGAACGGCCGTCAGGGAGCGATGAGGTCGCAACCTGACCTACGGCTGCGGCGGGTTTTTCATGCGTGGGGGCGTTCCCTGGGATCATGACTGGTTTGGAGGAAACACCATGCACGGACTCAATACCCCCGATCTTTTCCGCCAGCAGGCCTATTTTGATGGCGCTTGGGTGGGCGCGGATAACGGCGCGACCCTGGCGGTCGGCAACCCGGCTACCGGCGAGCGACTCGGCCAGGTACCCGATTTCGGCGGGGCGGAGACGGCCCGCGCCATCGCCGCCGCTCAGGCCGCCCTGCCCGCATGGCGCGCGCGTCTGGCGAAAGAGCGGTCGGCCCTGTTGCGGCGTTGGCATGAGCTGATGCTGGCGAACAGTGAGGATCTGGCTCGCCTGATCACCCTGGAGCAGGGCAAGCCACTGGCCGAGGCGCGCGGCGAGGTGGTGTACGCGGCGGGGTTTCTGGAGTGGTTCGCGGAAGAAGCCAGGCGCGTCTATGGCCGGGTGATTCCCTCTCCGTGGCCGGGGCGACGGGTGTTGACCCTGAAGCAGCCGATTGGTGTCGCGGCGCTGATCACGCCCTGGAATTTTCCCGCCGCCATGCTCACCCGCAAGGCGGGCGCGGCGCTCGCGGCCGGCTGCACGGTGGTGGCGAAGCCGGCCTCGAAGACGCCATTCACCGCCCTGGCTTTGACGCGGCTGGCGGAGGAAGCCGGTTTTCCACCCGGGGTGGTGAACGTGGTGACGGGGAATGCCGAAGCCATAGGCGCGGAACTGGTGGCCAATCCACTGGTGCGCAAACTGTCGTTCACCGGCTCCACGGAAACCGGCAAACAGTTGATGGCCGCATGCGCCGCCACCTTGAAGAGCGTTTCTCTGGAACTGGGCGGTAATGCGCCTTTCATCGTGTTCGATGATGCCGATCTCGACGCGGCGGTCGCGGGCGCGCTGGCCTCGAAATACCGCAACGCCGGCCAGACCTGCGTGTGCGCCAACCGCCTGATGGCGCAGGACGGCATTCATGACGAATTCGTCGCCCGCCTGGCGAAGGCGGTATCCGGGCTGAAGGTCGGCAATGGCCTGGAGGAGGGCGTCACCCAGGGACCGATGGTGAGCGAAGCGGCGGTGACGAAAGTGGAAGCGCACATCAGCGAAGCGGTGGGGCAGGGTGCCCGCGTGGTCTGCGGCGGCAAACGCCATGCCCTGGGTGGCGCCTTTTTTCAGCCCACCGTGCTGGCCGACGCGACGCCGGAGATGCGGGTCTGCCGCGAAGAAACTTTCGGGCCGCTGGCGCCCGTGATTCGATTTCACGATGAAGCCGAGGCGATTCGCCTCGCCAATGCTACGGAATACGGGCTGGCCGCCTATTTTTATGCGCGCGACATGGCGCGCGTATGGCGCGTGTCCGAAGCGCTGGAATACGGCATGGTCGGAGTCAATGCCGGCGTGATTTCCACGGAAGTCGCGCCCTTCGGTGGCGTCAAGCAATCCGGTCTTGGACGCGAGGGGGGTGAGGAGGGCATCGAGGCGTATCTGGAAACAAAATATGTCTGCATGGCGGAGGGATAGCGCATGTAATGCAAGCGCTTGCCGCTGGAGGGCATTCCCTAACCTGGTTGGTTTGGGTAGTGACAATATAAGTAGATTCAAAGATTATGTTTGCCCACGCCGTACCTTCCTCCGCTTTCTTCGAGAATTCCCCATGAATTCAATCGCCTTCGCTCTTTCGGCTCTCAGCGCGCCGTCCTTTCCGATCAAGGGCGATGGCGTGCGGCATCTCCCCCGGCCTCGCGGCAATGCCGGGTAACGTTTTCCCCTGGTGACGGAAATGATCCTCGAGCGGGAAAAAGTCTACGACTTCGTTCTGAGGAGCATCCACGCCTGGAATGCGCTGGTCATTGTCCTTTTACTGCTCGGCGGGCACGTCGCCGAGTGGCTGGGTTACACGCCGGACGCCGCCAGCCTCTGGCATTTTCATGTTCTGCTCGGCTATGGCCTGGTGCTGGGCCTGGTTGCCCGCATTACCTGGGGTCTGGTCGGGCCGGTGCATGCCCGCTTCACCGCCATGTGGCGGCCACGCGCATGGTGGCGGATGTTGCGGACTCGTGAACTGTCTTCCGCTGCCCCGGATTGGGGCCCGCCGGTAGCGGCTACGGCGTTGTACCTGCTGTTTTATCTAGCCATGCTCACGATGGTGGTGACCGGGTTGGCGCTGGCGGCCATCGATCAGGGGAGCGGCCCGCTCTACCTTTGGCTGGGTCACGAGGTTACCCTCAAGCACTTGTTTCGCGAGCCGCACGCCTGGATGGCACACAGCCTGCTGGCCTTCGTGGTTGTGCACATCGCCCTGCTGATCCTGCATGAAATTCGCCATGGGGTGCCTTTGGCACAGGCGATGGTGAGCGGCTTCCAGTACCGCAAGGTTGAGCGGGAAGAGGAATGACATGTCCGATTTCGCAGCCTTCATGACCTTGGTGGAATGACATGCCAAGCAGCATCACCTGGAAAGGTCTGGCCATTCTTTGCGCATCGGTGGGATTGGCTACCCTCTGGATCGGCAATACGGCGTCCGACGACGATGCGGTGTTCCCCTTGCCGCGCGGCAGGGCGCTGGTGAATGAATGTGGGAGTTGCCATATCGTCTACGCGCCCGGCATGCTGCCGGCGCGCTCCTGGCGCAAGATGCTGGCGGAACTCGGCAACCATTTTGGTGAGGATGTCATCTTGCTGGAACCGGTGCGCCTGGCCTTGCTCAAGGACTTGGAGGACATGGCCGCCGATGGCATTTTTGCCGACATGCGCATGCGTCGTATCGCCGGCTCCGTGCCGGTCAACACCGCGCCACAGCGCATCACGGAAACCGCGTTCTTCAAGTTCATGCACGATGAAGTGCCGAAGTCTTACTGGCAACGCAAAGCCATCGGCATCCCCGGCAATTGCGCTGCCTGCCACCCGCGCGCCAACGAAGGCCGTTACGGGGAACGGGAAATACGCCTCCCCCGGTAGGGGGCAAGAGGTGGCCCAATAACAAACAAAAAAATGCCGGACCCGCGGGTCCGGCATTTTTTCAGGGCCGCGTGTCGAGATTACGCGGCAGCCTTGTTCCGGCGTAAAGCCATCAGGCCCAACATACCCAGCGGCAGCAAGGTGAGTGTCCCCGGTTCCGGTACCCGATGGGTGGCGGTGGCATCGACCCAGATGCTGTCGTTGGCGCAGTTTTCCGACCAATGCACCCGGAAGTTGGCGCCGTCGGCCCAATCCGTGCCAAACGCGGACAGGGGAACGGCGACTTCATAGAAGTAATGCAGATCGGTGGTCCAGGCACCGTAATTGTTCTGATCGACGGTGGTGTAGGCCACGTTTCCAGTGCCGACAACCGTGCCGCTCAGGATTGAAGTGGGATGTGCGGGATCGGCCAGTGCTCTGCTGGCCGCGAGGTCGGGGTCGTAGTAGCCGGTCCAGGCACCGTTGCTCTGCCATACGCCCAGCGCCCAATTGACGTTGGAATAAACTTTTCCCTTCTTGGCGCTATCGGTTAGTTCGATGCCGTAGTCGTAACTGCCATTAATGCCAAAATCGATTGCGATGTCGCCGGCGCCGTAGCTGTTTCCGGTGGGATTGTTGGGGGTCGACGGGCTGTGGCCGGTGGCGATGCCGATGTAGAGATAGCTGGTATCCCAGGCCACATACATCGCCTCGGCGTCATAGGCTTGTCCGCCATAGCCCGGGTTCAGGTAACTGTCATGCTGGTCTTCGATCTTGTAGGCGAACGCGCTGCTGTTGGGCGTCCAGCCGGTGGCGCTGCCATTGCGTTGCACACCCCAGTCACTCAGATTGCCGTCGATGACGAACGCCTGGGCGCTACTTGCGCTGAGCAAGGTGGCGAGGGCCAGTGCGCGGATCAGGGTGTTGCTCATGCTGTTCTCCAGTTGGGTGTCTGAACAGCATTTAGCATTTGTCGTGCCAAGGATAAATCTATATATCTATCATATGGTTAGGTCATTATGTCGAGATGTTCCTGGCGTCCGTTGATGGGTTAAATGGCAGAACTGACGAAAACAAGTCAATCTGATAAAAACTATTGCTGTTGTTTCGTCATGTCCCTTGTGGCGGCATGATCGATAGACGAAAAAAAACCGGCCCGAAGGCCGGTTTTTCTTGCTTTGCGCGCCGAATTACTTGGCGGGCGCGGCGGGAGCGGCTGCGTCGGCGGGCGCGGCGGCGGGAGCGGCTGCATCGGCGGGCATCGGAGCGGGAGCGGCAGCTTCCGGAGCCGGAGCGGGCATCGGAGCGGCAACTTCAGGAGCGGGAGCCGGGGCTTCTTCTTTCTTGCCACAGGCGGTCAGGGAGAAGGCGAGCAGGGCGGCGAGCAGGACGGAATATTTCATTTTGAGTTTCCTAATAAACAAAGAAGGTCAACGGAGATTTAATCAACCGGGAAGCTTGCGCCCCGACCGATCGCGCGGATTCTAGCAAAAAAAACTCAAGCCGCTAGAGGGTCGAAGAGATATGTGCAACTTAGTTCATAAATATTTATTCCCGCCGTCGCGTGGCGAGTTCAGCGGGCCATGCCAGGCAACAGGTAACCCGCGCTGTACCACTCCAGCAGTATCGGCAACAGCGGCTCCACGAGGACAGTGGGCGGTAGTTGGCGATGGTCGGCCAGGCTTTGCAGGGTGGCCAGGGCTTCCGGCGATGCGTCCAGCCGCTCTCCATTCATATAGAAGGTATGCCCGCGAAACAGGAGCTGGCTGCGCGGGTCCAGGCGCAGGCCTTGTTTGGCCACTATTTTGGCGAAGGCCGCCGCCTTCAGCGGGCGCTCGGGCGGGTCGAAGAAAATGTGGGCCTTGGGTTCCGAGAGGTAGCCGCCCAGGAAGTCTTCGACCAGCTTCTTGTCCCAGTGGATCGCCTTCAGCATGGTTGCCACCTGGTCCAGCATGGTGGTGGGAATTTCCGCCGGGTGGCGTGGGCGTTTCAGGTCGGGGTCGCTGTATAGCCCGGCGGGTTTCAGGTTGTCCTGCAAGTAGTTGAGAAAGTTGCCGACCATGTCCTCGGCGGTCGGAACCCGGAACCCCACCGACCAGGTCATGCAATCGTTGAGCGCCACGCCGTTATGGGCGTATTGCGGCGGCAGGTAGAGCATGTCGCCGGGTTCCAGCTCCCAGGATTGTTCGGGGTGGAAGTGTTTGAGAATGCGCAGCGGCGCGCCATCCATGATTTCCAGATCATCCTGGGCGCTGATTTCCCAGCGGCGACGCCCCTGGCCCTGGATCAGGAAGACATCGTAGGAGTCGAAATGCGGGCCGACACCGCCGCCGGTCGGGGCGAAACTGACCATCAGGTCATCCAGGCGGGCGAGAGGAATGAAATCAAAGGCATGCAGCAGTGCGTCGCCCTCCGGCAGGAAATGATTCACCCCGGAAACCAGCAGACTCCAGTTCTTCTTGGGCAGGCCGGCGAGGTCGTCGACCTCGAACGGGCCGTGATCAAGCAGGCACTGGCCACGGATGAAGCGCACCAGGCGGCTCTCCGCGTCGTCACGTAGCGCCAGTTCGGACAGGCTTGCGCGATCCAGCCAATCTCCGAAGCCCGGCAGGGCCTGGCGCACCAGCAGGGGTTTTTTCTGCCAGTATTCGGCCAGGAAGGTTTCCGGCGAGATGCCGCCCAGCAGTTGCTCCAGTGAAAAATCCGACATGGAAAAGGTGCCAGTGGAAACTGGCGCGGAACGGGGGGGGGGATGTTTACCCATATAATACTTTCGGCCTATTTCGAGGAGTTTGCATGATGCTGAACGAAGGTACGAGTGTCGGTGCAATAGCCCCCGACTTTGAATTACCCGATGCGGATATGAACATCGCCAGAATGGCGGATTTCCGGGGAAAACCGCTCGTGCTGTTTTTTTACGTGCGCGATGATACGCCCGGCTGCACCACCGAAGCGATCGAGTTCAGCGACCGGGAAGCCCGTTTCGCGCGTCTGGGTTGCGCCGTGGTCGGGATTTCCCGCGACGATTGCATTCGTCATGGCGCCTTCCGTGAAAAGCACGGTATTACCGTGCCGCTGCTGGCCGACAAGGAAGGTATCGCCTGCAAGGCCTACGATGTTCTGGTTACCCGCGAGGTGGACGGGGTACAGCGCGTGGGTGTGGATCGTTCCACTTTTGTCATCGACGCGGCGGGGGTCATCCGTCACGCGCTCCACGCTGTAACCCCGAAGGGGCACGCGGAGGAAATTCTCAATCTCGTCAAGGAGTTATGAAGTGAAAATCGGCAAGGATACGGTCGTTACCCTGACTTACCAGCTCACCACGCTGTCCGGAGAGTTGCTGGAAGAAGCGACCCTGGAGTCGCCCGCTGTCTACCTGCACGGTGGTTATGACGGCATCTTCCCCAAAGTGGAAGAGTCTCTGGAAGGCAAGGCCACGGGTGACGAGCTCGATGTCGTGCTGGAGCCGGAAGATGCCTTCGGCGAATACGACGCCGAACTGGTGCGGGTCGAACCGGCCCATTTGTTTCCCCAGGAAGTCCAGATCGGCATGCAACTGGAAGGGGCAAGCGAGGATGGCGAACACACCATGCTCTACACCGTGACCGACGTGGCCGAAGGCCAGGTGGTGGTGGATGGCAACCATCCTCTGTCCGGGCAAAGCCTCAGGCTGCAATGCCGGGTACAGGACATTCGCGCCGCGCTGCCCGAGGAAGTGGAACACGGCCATGTGCATGGCGCGCATGGGCATCACCACTGATGGTTCCCATAGTGGGCGGTCTAGTAATATGACCGCCCTTTTTCAGGCGTTAATCCCATGAAAGTTACATTTCTCGACTTCGAGCAGCCTGTCGCTGAACTTGAAGCCAAGATCGAGGAACTCTCCGAGGTACAGGGCGACTCGTCGCTGGACATCTCCGAGGAGATCGGCCGCCTGCGCAAGAAAAGCTCGGCGCTGACCAAGCAGATCTACGGCAAGCTCAATGCCTGGCAGGTCTCGCAGGTCGCCCGCCATTCGCAGCGCCCCTATACCCTGGATTACATCCAGGCCCTGTTCACCGAGTTCGAAGAACTGCATGGCGATCGCGCCTATGCCGACGACCCGGCCATCGTCGGTGGCGTCGCCCGCTTCGAAGGCGAGCCGGTGATGGTGATCGGGCACCAGAAAGGTCGTGACGTGAAGGAGCGGCAATACCGCAACTTCGGCATGCCGCGCCCGGAGGGCTATCGCAAAGCGCTGCGCTTGATGCGTCTGGCCGAGAAATTCCACCTGCCGGTGCTCACCTTCATCGACACGCCCGGCGCCTATCCCGGCATCGGCGCCGAGGAACGCGGCCAGTCTGAAGCCATCGCGCGCAATCTCTATGTGATGTCCGAGCTCAAGACGCCGGTGATCTGCACGGTCATCGGCGAGGGCGGCTCTGGTGGCGCGCTGGCGATCGGCGTCGGTGACGTGGTGATGATGTTGCAATACGCCACCTACTCCGTGATTTCCCCGGAAGGCTGCGCCTCCATCCTCTGGAAGAGCGCCGACAAGGCCGCGCTGGCGGCGGAATCCCTGGGCATCACGGCGCCGCGCCTGAAGACCCTGGGCCTGATCGACCGCATCGTCAGCGAGCCCCTCGGAGGCGCCCACCGCGACCCCGAGGCGATGATGGAATCCATGCGCGCCAGCCTCTCCGAAGTCTTGCGTGAGGTCGGCGAGCGTCCGCGCAATGCGCTGCTCAATGACCGCTACGCCCGGCTCATGGGGTACGGCAAATTCAAGGAAGCACGCGCCTGAACACCTGTAGCGCCGGCATCCCTGCCGGCGCTACAGGGGCGCTCAGGTTATGAGCTTGCGCCACCACGACCTGTCCGCGCGGGTCGCCTGTTTCCTCCGCCGCCACCCTCCTGGCCAGCGCTTGGCCATCGGCTACTCCGGTGGGCTGGATTCCACGGTGCTTCTCCACCTGTTCGCCGGCCTGCGTGGCGAGTTCGCTTTCCATCTCTTTGCCGTGCATGTGCATCACGGCCTTTCCCCACAAGCCGATGCCTGGGCGGCACATTGCCGCCGGCAGTGCGCCGACCTGGAGGTGCCTTTGCGGGTAGAGCGGGTCGAAGTGCATCGCGCCGGCCAGGGGCTCGAAGCCGCCGCGCGGGAAGCGCGCTATCGGGTGTTCGCCGCGCTGGATGTCGATGCCCTCGCGCTGGCGCAGCAGCGCGACGACCAGGCGGAAACCGTGCTGCTGCAACTGCTGCGCGGCGCCGGCATGAAGGGCCTGGCGGCCATGCCGGAAGCGCGCGCTCTCGGTTCACTCAAACTGTTGCGTCCCTTGCTCGACGTGCCGCGCGAGGAAATCGAGGCGTATGCCCGCGCGCGGGGATGGTCCTGGGTGGACGATGAGAGCAATGCCGATATCGCATTGCGCCGCAACGCGGCCCGTCACCGCCTGATGCCGATCCTGGAAGACCTGTTCCCGGGGGCCGCCGTCACCCTGGCGCAAGCCGCCGCGCAATTCGCGGAAAGCGCCGCCCTGCTTGATGTCCTGGCGCGCCAGGACGGCGCCGCCGCCATCGGCCCGGAGGGATTGCCGGTTACCCGACTGAAGGAACTCGACGCGGCGCGCGCGCGCAATCTGCTGCGCCACTATCTGGAACTGCGCGGCATCCCCGTCCAGCGCGAACGCCTGCGAGTAGCCCTGGAGCAGATGCTGGATGCCCGCGAGGACGCGCAACCCAGGGTCGATTTCGGCGTGGCCACGCTACGGCGTTTCCAGGGGCATGTCGTGCTGGTGCGGCTCAAGTCGACGCCCAAGCCGCCCCAAGATCGACTGGGCGGCTGTAGCGCCGGCGCCTCGCCGGCGAGGCGCCGGTGCTACAGCACAAGCTTGTTTCAAGTTAACCCACCGGCTGTGGATGCCCGGACATGGCACTGGCGGGGCGAGGCCGAGCTGGATCTGGGGGCGGCCGGCACGCTGTATTTCAGCGCGGCCGTGGGGCGGGGAGTGCGTTTGCCGGCGCGGGCGATGGTGCGGTTGCGCGCCGGTGGCGAGAAACTCCGGCCGGAGGCGCTGCGACCCGCGCGCACCCTGAAAAACCTGCTGCGCGAAGCCGCCGTGCCGCCTTGGTTGCGTGAGTGCCTGCCGCTGATCTACCTGGAGGGCCGCCTCGCCTGGGCGGCGGAGATCGGCGCCGATGCCGCGTTTCAGGTTGGCCCCGAGGAAGCCGGCTGGCTCATTTCATGGCGGCGGCCGGAGTAACCAGCGCACTCAGCCCCAGTTTGCGCATGCGCGCCTGGGCTTTCTCCGCTTCGCCCTGGTTGGCGAACGGCCCCAGTTGTACGCGCGTTTCCATATGGGCGTGGATGCCTTGTTTTCTCAATTGGTTGACCAGTTCACGGGCCCGTTCCGGATTGCTGAACACACCCAGTTGCACCACGAAATGTTCACCCGAGGGAGCGGGGGGGGGGGCTGCCTGTGTGGCGGGCGGCTGTGTGGCACGCGGCGCGGCGCTGGGTGTGCCCAGCATCTTGGGCGCGTTGCTGACCTTGGGCGGTGGCGGTGGTTCGGAAGCCACCGACGTGGTCAGCGGCTTCGCCGTGGTGGTGAGCAGCGGTTGGCCCTGTTCCGGGGCGGGAGCTTCCAGGGCGGCGGGAACGGATTCCTCTGGCGCGGGTTGCGGCGCCGCGCTTTCCTGCGGCGGCGCCGTGACGATGGGGGTGGGCAGGGCCGCCGGAACCGGTTTTTCGGGTTTCTTGGCGCCCTGATCCAGCCACCACAGGCCGGCCAGCGCGGCGGTTGTCACCACACCCGCCACGGCCAGGCGCAGCAGCGCGCGCCGCCGCACATCGTCACTTTCCATCAACCCGCCGATCGGGCTATTTTCCACCGCCATTGCACACTCCTTGTCGCGCCCAGAGGTGGCGCGCCGCCTTTATTTTAGGGGGGTTTCATGGTAACTTCCGCGCGCTTTTTTCACGTCTTTTCAAAGCTTTCCCTCTCTTTTTCTCAATCCCCACTTTGTCTCCGGAGCACCGCAACATGGCCGTTGAACGCACCCTGTCCATCATCAAGCCCGATGCCGTCGCCAAGAATGTCATCGGCAAAATCTATTCCCGTTTCGAGAGCAATGGCCTCAAGGTCATCGCCGCGCGCATGGCCTGGCTGTCCGAGCAGGAAGCCGGCGGCTTCTACGCCGTGCACAAGGATCGCCCTTTCTACAAGGATCTGGTCGCTTTCATGACCTCCGGCCCGGTGATGATCCAGGCGCTGGAAGGCGAGGATGCCATCGCCAAAAACCGTGAGCTGATGGGCGCCACCGATCCCAAGAAAGCGGAAGCCGGCACCATACGCGCCGATTTTGCCGAGAGCATCGACGCCAACGCTGTGCACGGCTCCGACGGCCCCGAGACCGCGAAAGTGGAAGTGGCCTATTTCTTCCCGGAAATGAACGTTTACTCGGGTCGCTGAATCGGAGAGGGGTGAGCGCAACCGCCTCGCCCCTCAATCTCAACGCTCACCCACGTGCAAAACCTCCTCGATCTCGACCTTCCCGGACTCGTCGCTTTCTTTGAAAGCCTTGGCGAGAAGCCGTTTCGCGCCCGCCAGGTGCTGCACTGGCTGCATCAATACGGCGCCGACGACTTCGATCAGATGACCGATCTGGCCAAGTCACTGCGCGCCAAGCTGCCCGAGGTGGCCGAGATTCGGCCGCCGTTGCTGCACCACGAGCAGGTGTCCGACGACGGCACCCGTAAATGGCTGCTGGAAGTCGGCCCACAAAATCGGGTCGAGACGGTGTTCATTCCGGAAGCCGAGCGCGGCACCCTGTGCGTCTCCACCCAGGTGGGCTGCGCCCTGGAGTGCGCTTTCTGTTCGACCGGGCGGCAGGGTTTCAATCGCAATTTGTCGGTGGCGGAAATCATCGGCCAGTTGTGGTGGGCCAACAAGGCGATGGGGCGTGATCCCAAGGGGGAGCGCATCGTCTCCAACGTGGTGTTGATGGGCATGGGTGAGCCCCTGCTCAACTACGACAACACCGTGACCGCCGTGTCCCTGATGCTCGACGACCATGCTTATGGCCTGTCGAAGCGGCGCGTCACCATCTCCACTTCCGGCATCGTGCCGGCGATGGATCGGCTGCGCGCCCAGATGCCGGTGGCCCTGGCGGTATCCCTGCATGCGCCCAACGATGCGTTGCGCGACCAGTTGGTGCCGATCAACCGCAAATACCCGCTATCGGCGCTGATCCCCGCCTGCCAGCGTTATACCCAGGACGGCCCACGCGACTTCATCACTTTCGAATATGTCATGCTCGATGGCATCAATGATCGCCCCGAGCATGCCGAGCAGTTGTTGCATCTCACCCGTGACGTGAACTGCAAGTTCAACCTGATTCCCTTCAATCCCTTCCCCAATTCCGGTTTTCGTCGTTCGTCGTCCGAGACGGTGCGCCGTTTCGCCAGCCAGCTCATGGCGGGCGGCAAGATCGCCACCACGCGCAAGACGCGCGGCGATGACATCGACGCCGCTTGTGGCCAGTTGGCCGGCCAGGTGCAGGACAAGTCGAAGCGAAGCAAGACCGCCCCCGGCTCGGAAAATGCGTCCGAGCCGCCCAACGGTCGACTTGTCAGCAGCCGCATCGAGAAATTCATGGGGGCGGTGTGAAGCGGCTACTCCTGTTTGCCTTGTTCGCTCTCGCGGGCTGTGTGGCGCAGCCCGTCTCCAACCGCGCTCCGGAGGCTCAATCCAGTAGTGGTGGCGATTCCCGCGCTCAGATCCATACCGATCTGGCCGCCAACTACTACCTGCGCGCCCAGTACGCGATTGCCCTGCAGGAACTGGCGGAAGCGCTCAGCGCCGACGCCGGTTATGCCCCGGCCTACAACATGCTCGGCCTGGTATATGGCGAACTGCGCGAGGATCAGCGCGCGGAGGAGAACTTCCGTCGCGCCATCGAGCGCTCGCCGCAGTTCTCCGAGGCGCACAACAACTACGGCCTGTTCCTCTGCCAGCGCAAGCGCATGAAGGAAGGGCGCGAGCATTTCGAGGTGGCGCTGAGCAATCCGCTCTACTCCTCGCCGGAAAAGGCGCTCACCAACGCCGGCGGGTGCGGCCTGGAACAGGGCGACCTGGAAAAGGCGGAAATTTATTACCTGCGTGCCACCAAATTGGCGCCCAACCATGCTTCCGCCCAGTTGGGCCTGGCCGAAGTCCTCTTTCGCCAGGACCGCTGGCTGGCGGCGCGCGCCCTGTTGCGGCAACTCACGGAGCAGGCTGAGGTCAGCCCGCAGGCGCTCTGGCTGGGCGTGCGCATCGAGCGCCGCCTGGGTGACCGCGAGGCGGAAGCCAACTATGGCGCCCAGTTGCGTCGCCGTTATCCGGAATCCATGCAAACACAATGGCTGATCACCGGCCAATATGACCAGATGGGGAGTCTGTTATGAGTGAGGCAACGCAGCCCGCGGTTTTTCACCCCGGGTTCGGTGAAAAGCTCAAGCTCGCGCGCGAATCGCTCGGTCTGACGCACGCCGATGTGGCCGCCAAGCTCAAACTCGGCGCCCGCCAGATCGAGGCGCTGGAAGCCGAAGACTTGGCGCATCTGCCGGGTGATGTCTTCGCGCGGGGTTTCGTTCGCAATTACGCCCGCCTGGTGGAGATCGACCCGGAGCAATTGATCGTGCCGGTGGACATTCATGCCGCTGTCGCCGAGACTATTACCGCGCCCAGCGAAGGCGTGATTTTCACGTCTCCCGGTATGCGCCGTTGGGTGTTGTTGCCCTTGTTGGGGTTGGCTTTCTTCTTGTTGCTGGTGGCGCTGCTCTACTACTGGTTGCGCCAAGGCGAGAATGCGTTGGTCAACGAGCCGGGCGCGCATCCGGCGGCGCTGCTGGCGCCCGCGCCGGCGCCGGTCGTCCCGCCGGCGCCGATCGCCACACCGCCAATCCCGCAGCCCATCGCGCCCGAGTTCGTGGCGCCCGCCGACGTCGTTCTCGGCGCGCCGGCCAGCCTGCCGCCCGCCGTATCACCCACGCCCGCGCCGCCGCCGGCGTCCACGCCGGCCGTCAAACCGGCGCCGCCGTCGAACCTGGCCGCGCCAAGCGCGCCCGCCGGCGCCGTTCCGGGCGGCAAGATCCACACCCTGCGTTTTGTTCCGGGTCTGGATGCCTGGATTCAGGTGGTGGACGGCCAGGGCAAGCGCTATTCCAAGCTGGTGTCCGCCGGCAGTGTCGAAACCTTCGCGGGCGAGGCGCCGTTCAGGCTGGTGGTGGGCGAGGCGGCCCAGGTGCAATTGAGCTACGACGGCCACCACATCGACCTCGCCCCCTTCATCGGGCAGAAGGTCGCCCGATTGACTTTGGAATAAACCCGGAATGACAGCGCAATGACTATGAGTCGAACAATCGTGCGGCGCCCCACGCGGCGGGTCATGGTGGGCCATGTCGCGGTTGGCGGCGGCGCCCCGGTGGTGGTGCAGTCCATGACCAACACCGATACCGCCGACGTCACCGGCACGGTCATCCAGGTCTATGACCTCTGGCAGGCCGGTTCCGAACTGGTGCGGCTCACGGTCAATACCGAGGAAGCCGCGCGCGGGGTGGTCGCCGTGCGCGAAAAACTCGATGCCATGGGCTGCGATGTGCCCCTGATCGGCGACTTCCATTTCAACGGCCACCGCCTGGTCAAGGCGGTTCCGGAATGCGTCCAGGCACTCGCCAAACTGCGCATCAACCCCGGCAATGTCGGTCGCGGCGCCAAGAAGGACGAGCAGTTCGCCACTCTGGTGGAAGCCGCCGCGCGTTATGGCAAGGCCGTGCGCATCGGCGTCAACTGGGGCAGCCTGGATCAGGAACTGCTGGCGCGCATGATGGACGAGAACGCGCAACGCGCCGAGCCGCATGAACCGGAGCAGGTGATGCGCAACGCGCTCATCGTCTCCGCCCTGGAATCCGCCGCCCGCGCCGAAGTGTTGGGCCTGCCGGGCGACCGCATCATCCTGTCGTGCAAGTTGTCCGGCGTGCAGGACCTGGTCGAGGTTTACCGCGACCTCGCCAACCGTAGCGATTACGCCCTGCATCTCGGCCTGACCGAAGCCGGCATGGGCAGCAAGGGCATCGTCGCCTCCACCGCCGCCCTGGCCATCCTGCTGCAGGAAGGTGTTGGCGACACCATCCGTGTTTCGCTCACGCCGAAGCCGGGTGAATCGCGCACCACCGAAGTCCAGGTCGCCCAGGAAATCCTGCAAACCATCGGCCTGCGTTCCTTCACTCCCCTGGTGACCGCCTGCCCCGGCTGCGGTCGCACCACCAGCACGGTGTTCCAGGAACTGGCGCAGAAAATCCAGAACTGGCTGCGCGCCCAGATGCCGGTCTGGCGTGGCCAGTACCCCGGCGTGGCGAGCATGAATGTGGCGGTGATGGGTTGCGTGGTGAACGGCCCCGGCGAGAGTAAACACGCCAACGTCGGTATCAGCCTGCCCGGCACCGGCGAAGTTCCGGTGGCCCCGGTCTATGTCGACGGGAAGAAAACCGTCACCCTCAAAGGCGACCAGATCGCCGAGGAATTCCAGGCCATCGTCGAAGACTACGTCGTGCGCACCTACGGCCCGCAATAAGTAAAGAACAAGCAAAGACCTCCCATGAGCAACCCACTCCGCGCCGTGCGCGGCATGAACGACCTCCTGCCGACGGATGCGCCGCTTTGGCAATACTTCGAAGGCATCCTGCGCGCCTGGCTGAAAGCTTATGGCTACCGCGAGCTGCGCACCCCCATCCTGGAACACACCGGGCTGTTCAAGCGCGCCATCGGCGAAGTGACCGACATCGTCGAAAAAGAGATGTACACCTTCGTCGACGAACTCAACGGCGAGAGCATGACCTTGCGCCCGGAAGGCACCGCAAGCTGTGTCCGCGCGGTGATCGAACACAATCTCCTGTTCGACGGTGGCAAGCGGCTCTGGTACGCCGGCCCCATGTTCCGCCACGAGCGGCCGCAGAAGGGCCGCTACCGCCAGTTCCACCAGTTCGGCATCGAAGCCCTCGGCTACGCCGGGCCTGATCTCGACATCGAACACCTGTTGATGACCGCGCGCCTGTGGAAGCTGCTGGGTCTGGCCGACTGCATCCATCTGGAACTCAACTCCCTGGGCGGCGCCGAGTCGCGCGCCCGCCACCGGGAAAAGCTCATCGCCTACTTCCAGACGCATGAAGCCCTGCTGGATGAAGACGCGAAACGCCGCCTGCACAGCAACCCGCTGCGCATTCTCGACACCAAGAATCCGGCCATGCGCGAGCTGGTGGAAGCCGCGCCCAGGCTGATGGACGAACTCGACGAGACCGCGCTGGCGCATTTCGAAGCGGTCAAGACCGGGCTGGATGCCGCCGGTATTGCCTACACGATCAACCCGCGCCTGGTGCGTGGCCTGGATTACTACAACTACACCGTGTTCGAGTGGGTCACCGACCGCCTCGGCGCCCAGGGCACGGTCTGCGCCGGCGGCCGCTACGACGGCCTGGTCCAGCAACTCGGCGGCAAAGCGGCACCGGCCTGCGGTTTCGCGATGGGCGTGGAACGCCTGCTGGCCTTGATGCTCGATGTCGGTGTGGCCGCGCCCGCCGATGTGGCGGATGTCTACCTGATCAATGTCGGTGAAGCCGCGAGCCGTTTCGCCCAACAAGCCGCTGAAACCTTGCGCGATGCCGGCTTCAATGTGGTGTTGCACGGCGGTGGTGGCAGTTTCAAATCGCAAATGAAGAAGGCCGATGCCAGCGGCGCCCGTTACGCCATGATCATCGGCGACGACGAAGCCGCAGCCGGTGAAGTGACGATCAAACCCCTGCGTGGGGAAGGTGAACAACAGCGCGTCGCCCTGGCGGCGGCCGTGGATTTATTGAAGGCATTTGTAGCGCCGGCTTCCAGCCGGCAGCTTTGAGAGCCGCTCCGGCGGCGACGGAACTTTAGAAGGAACAAGCAATGGCGTTCGATCTGGAAGAACAGGAACAAATAGACGAATTCAAGGTGTGGTGGAAGCTGCACGGCATGAAGGTCATTCTCGGCGTGACCGCCTTTCTGGTGATCGTCGGCGGCTGGCGCGCCTGGGAAACCTGGCAGCGCAACCAGGCGGTGGAAGCCTCCATGCTGTTCGATACCGCCGTTCAGGCCGCCTCCATGAACGAACTGAAGGCCACCAAGGACACCACCGCCCGCATCATGGAAAACCAGGGACGTAGCGCCTATGCCACGCCCGCCGCCTGGCTGGCCGGCCGCGTCAACTACGAGAGCGGCGACCTGAAAAGCGCGCGCGCCCAGTATCAATATGCCCTGGATCACGCCAAGGACGGCGGTCTCAAGCAGCTGGCGCGGATACGCCTGGCGGGCGTCCTGTTCGAGGAAAAAGACGCCCCCGGCGCCCTGGCCTTGTTGAACGAATCCTATGATCCCGCTTTCCAGGGGCTGGCCGCTCAACTCAAGGGTGATGTCCTGATCGAACAGGGCAAGACCGAGGAAGCCCGCGCCGCCTACAAACTGGCGTTGGAAAAACTGGGCGACAAGAGTTCCCTCAAACCCCTGCTGGAAATCCGCCTGGACGCCTTGGGAGGCTAATGTGCTTAAACGTGCCCTATTGCTTGCCGCCCTCGCCACCACGCTATCCGGCTGTTCCTGGTTCAGCGGCTGGTTCGGCTCCGATAAACCCGCCGCCAAACCGGCCGAACTGAGCGAGTTCAAGGCTAGCGCCAGTCTGGTTCGACAGTGGGATGCCAACGTCGGTAGCGCCGGTCCTTACGAATTCTCACCCGCCACCGACGGCCAGGCCGTCTACGCCGCCGGTCGCGACGGCAAGGTGGTCAAGCTGGACCTCGCCAGTGGCCGCGAACTCTGGCGCATCGATGTCGGCCAGGTGATCTCGGCCGGCGTCGGTGTCGGCGAAGGCCTGGTGCTGGTGGGCACGCCCAAGGGCGAACTGCTTGCCTACAAGGCCGCCGATGGCGCCGCCGCCTGGAAAGCCAGGCTCTCCGGCGAGATCCTGGTGCCGCCCGTGGCGGCCGGCGGTGTCGTTGCCGCGCGTGGCAACGACGGCAAGATCGCCCTGTTCGAAGCCAATGACGGCAAGCAGCGCTGGGCCAACAGTCGCGCGCTGCCGGCCCTCACCCTGCGCGAACAAGGGTATCTGGCGCTCGGCGGCGGCGTGCTCTACGCGGGCAACGCCGGCGGCAAGTTGAACGCGCTCTCGCTGGTCAACGGCGCCCCGCTCTGGGAAACCAACATCGCCCTGCCGCGCGGCAGCACTGAACTGGAACGTATCGCCGACGTGGTCGGCCCGCTGGCCATGGATGAACGGCAGATTTGTGCCGCCGCCTACCAGGGCCGCATTGCCTGTGTCGACCGCGCGACCGGGAACGGTACCTGGGCGCGCGAACTCTCCTCGCTGCGTGGCGTGGACATGGATGCCCGCTATGTCTTCGCCGGCGACGACCATGGTGCCTTGTTCGCCTACGAACGCGCGCGCGGCGGCAACTCCTGGAAACAGGACAAACTGCGTGGCCGCGGCCTGTCCAGTCCGGCCGCCATTGCCGAGCGTTACGTGGCGGTGGGCGACTATCAGGGCCAGGTCCACCTCATCAATGCCGAAGACGGTGCCTTCGCCGCCCGCGCCGCGACCGACGGCAGCCCCATCAAGAGCGCCATGATCCCGCTTAAATCCGGTCTGGTCGTGCAGACCACGAATGGCGGGGTGTACGCGCTGAAAATCCAGTAGGTTGCTCAGGCACGTCCAACCCCGGTTGCAGGGTTGATTTTTCAACCCGGTATGAACGGAAAGCAGGCCATGTCCATGAACCTTGATTCCTCGGTTGACCACTCAATCTCCCTCGTGAGACCACATGGTTGCTGAGGTTTGCGCCTTCGATCACGCTCACCGCTTGGGTGAGTCCGCTTCGTGCCCGATCAACCGAGGAATCAAGGATGAATGATCAACCGCCGCGTCTGGTGGGCAACCGCCACTGGCGTGAATTCGCCGCAAGTCCGCTGGAGGCTCTACGGCGCGGCGCGCGCCTCGACGCCATGACACGCCTGCCCGGCGTGCCGGACTTCCAGCCACGCGGCCTGTTTCGCGGTACGCAAGCTTTCTTCGATGCGATGGACGCGGAGAAAGAACGCAACAGGCAACTCTGGTTTCAGAAAAATGCAAAACGACCTGATTGAAGTCTGTCGCAACCTGCAAGCCCAAGGGGTGCGCTACATCCTCGTGGGAGGGCACGCCATCCGCCTCAACGGCATACTGCGCGCCACCGAGGATGTGGATATTTTGGTGCCGTTTGATCTGGAAAACGGCGTGCGCCTCGTGGCAGGACTGTCATTTCTTGAATCCGCTCATGAGATCGACCCGGCCTGGTTTACCCGCGAAGCCAACGACCCCGATATTGAAAATATTCGCGTCGCCGATCGCATCGTCATCGACATCCTGTTCGCGGTGAATGGCGAAACCTACGAGACTCTGCAACCCCATGTCCGAGTGGTCGAGTTGGAAGGTGTGAGCATCCCGGTGCTCGACATCGACGGCTTGCTGAAAGCCAAGACCGACTATCGGGAAAAAGATTTGCTGGACAAGGCGATGCTGAAACGGCTGAAACAGGGGAGTGGGGAATGAAAACCGTGGTCTGTGCCCATCCTTCCGCTGAGACGAAACAGCCCGTGCTAGTCCATGCCTCACCCCTTACTCCTCACGCAGCGCACAAATGAAACCCACCCTAGTCCTGGTCGGCCGGCCCAATGTCGGCAAATCCACGTTGTTCAATCGTCTGACCAAGACGCGCGACGCGCTCGTTCACGATCTTCCCGGTCTCACTCGCGACCGCCATTACGGTCATGGCCGTAGCGGCTCCAAGCCGTTTCTGGTGGTGGATACCGGCGGCTTCGAGCCGGTGGTGGAAACCGGCATCCTCGCCGCGATGGCCAAGCAGACCATGCAGGCGGTGGCGGAGGGCGATGTGGTCGTCTTCCTGGTCGATGGCCGCGCCGGCGTCACGCCGCAGGATCTGATCATTGCCGAGAAACTGCGCCGCAGCGGGCGGCCGGTGTTTCTTGCGGTGAACAAGACCGAGGGCATGAACCGCAGCGTGGTCAGCGCCGAATTCTTCGAACTCGGCCTGGGCGAACCGGTGTCGATTTCCAGCGCCCACGGCGAAGGGGTGCGCGATCTGGTGGATCTGGCGTTGGAGTCGTTCGAGGTCGAGCCGGAAGACGGCGCCGACGCGGACCATCCCAAGATCGCCATTATCGGCCGCCCCAACGTCGGCAAGTCCACGCTGGTGAATACCTTCGTCGGCGAGGAGCGCGTCATCGCCTTCGACCAGCCCGGCACCACGCGCGATTCCATCTACGTCGACTTCGAGCGCAACGGCAAGCCCTACACTTTGATCGACACCGCCGGGGTGCGGCGCAAGGGGCGGGTGACCGAGGTTGTCGAAAAGTTCTCCGTGATCAAGACCTTGCAAGCCATCGAGGATGCCAATGTCGTCATCCTGGTGCTCGATGCCCAGCAGGAAATCTCCGATCAGGATGCCCACCTCGCCGGCTTCGTTCTGGAAGCCGGGCGCGCCCTGGTGGTGGCGGTGAACAAGTGGGATGGCATGGACAATTACTCGCGTGAACAGATCAAGCAGGAACTCACGCGGCGCCTGGAATTCCTTTCTTTCGCCCGCTTCCACTTCATCTCCGCGCTCAAGGGCGACGGTGTCGGCGGTCTGATCAAGTCCGTCGACGAAGCCTACGCGGCGGCCATGGCCAAGCTGCCCACGCCGCGCCTCACCCGTGTTCTGCAAGACGCCGTTTCCCAGCAACAACCCGGCCGCTCCGGCCTGTTCCGGCCCAAGCCCAAGTACGCCCACCAAGGCGGCAGCAACCCGCCGGTCATCATCATCCACGGCAACCACCTGGAAGGCATCACCGACAGCTACAAGCGTTATCTGGAAAACACCTTCCGCACCGTCTTCAATCTGCAAGGCACGCCGTTGCGGGTGGACTTCAAGTCCGGCCACAACCCGTTCGAAGCGCGCAACCCCAATCCCCTCACGCCGCGCCAGATCCGCACCGCCGAGCGCGACGCCCGGCGGCGCAACAAAACGTTCAAGAAATAAGCCGCCATCGGAAGCCGCAATCGGGTTACGGGCGCAATCCGTAACTCGATGGTACTTATTGCATTGCGCTTATTTCCGGATGGCAATGTCGGGTATATGCTTGCCCCGGTCTTCCCCTGATTGTTTTCCCCATGAAATCGCTCCCTTTCCTTGCCGCCGCCTTGTTCGCCACGGTTGCCTCGGCGGCGGACTGGACGCCCGAGTTGTTGCCGCCGGAACAGGGCATACGCGCGCCGCTGGCGCCGGTGCGGTTCCGCTTGCCGGCGCTGCCGCCGGAAACCCTGGAGAAGCTGGCGCTGGAGCTGGATAGCTTCGATGTGACGGCTTATGTGAGCAGCGCGGATGGGCGCCAGGCCGTGTTCACGCCGCCGCAGCCGCTCAGCCACGGCAAGCACGAGTTGCGTCTGGTGGAGTATCTGGCCGGTGGGCAGATGCTGGAGCGGGGTCGCTGGACGCTGGAAATTCGCAGTGGCGAGGGGTATCGCGAGGCCAGTCTGAACGGCAATCTGGTGTTCAACCTGACCCACCGCCTGGCTTCACACAATCTGGCCGCGGCAACGCCGGGTCCGAACCAGGCCGATGGCGCCTTGAGCCTGCGCGGCGCGCTGGCTGATGGCGACTGGAAACTGACCGGCGCGGCCGATCTGCTGGGCAACAGCCAGCATGGCCAGTTGCCGCGCAAGGATGGCCCGATCGACCTGGCGACTTTTTTGCTGACGGCGGAAAAAGGCCCGGTGGTGGCGCAGGTCGGCCATCACGCGGTGGGGCCGGACAGTCTGGTGATGCAGGGATTCAGCCGGCGCGGGGTGTCCGCGGGCGTCAAATCGGCGGACGGCGGCGCCACGCTGACCGCCTTCGCGCTCAACACCGGCAATGTAATCGGCTTCCAGGACGGGCTGGGTGTGGGCGACGCGGACAAACGTACCGTGGGCGCCGTCGCCAGCATCAAACCGCTGGCCGGGCAGGATCTCAACATCTGGGGCACCTGGGTCTCCGGGGCCGGGCAGGATCAGACCGGCGCCAGTGGCTCCGGCGTGGCCGGCGCAGCCGCGCGTAGCAAGGGCCAGGCGGCGGCACTGTCCGGTTATGGCACCTTTCTCGACAATCGCGTGCAGGTGCGCGCGGAAACGGCGCGCAGCCATTTCGACGCGGATGGGCCGGGTACGGATACCAACGGCGACGGCGTGATCGACAGCAATGAACCCTACCGCGACGGCAACGGCCATCTTCTGATGATCAACTGGAGCCCGTGGGACAAGCTGGAAGCCGGCGGCCGTCCGGCGGCGCTGAGCTTCGGACTGGAGCGGCGCCTTGCTGGCACCTGGTTCCGCAGCCCGGCCGCGCCCGGCGCGGCGCGCGATACCGATCTGTGGAAGGGTGGGGCGCATTTCGATTGGGCCGGGGTGCATGGTGACGCCAGCCTGGCGCGCGCCACCGACAACGTCGACGACCAGCCCAACGTGGCGCGTTCGCGCTCGCTGCAAAGCAATCTCAGCATGGGCTGGTACCCCGAATATGCCCGCGATGCCGGCGGCCAGCCGGCGATCCCCTGGTATGGGCAGCCTTATCTGGGGCTGGCTCTGGGACGTACCGAACTTGATGTCATCAACGGCACCAGCGCCCTGACGGCGGGCGCCTTGCATCGCACTGACAGCCTCACGCTTTCCGCCACCTTCAGCGGCGGCACCTGGTCCTGGGGCGTCAGCCAGACCCTGGGCAAGGACGAGGATTTGCGCCAGACCGCGCCCGATCTCTCGCTTTCCAGCACCCAGTTGTTCGCCTCGCTGCAGGTGGGTGAGCGCCTCACCCTGGGGCCGACCGTGAGCTATTCCATTACCTCGGAAAGCGACGCGCCGGCCGGAGTGATCGCGAAGGATCGGAAAACCCTGACCGCCGGCCTCTATGCCTCGTATACCGTGAGCGAGACCCTGAACCTGGGCGCCGGCTACACCCTGAGCGACGACAAAACCTCCGATGGCAGCGCCAAGCGCCGTGCCCAGGATCTCAACGCGCGCCTATCCTGGATAGTGGCGCCGCCGAAGGAACGCCGCCCCGGCCTGACCCTGATGCTGGACGGCAGCCAACATGACGAATCGGGTAGCAGTGCCGGCGCTGACAACTGGCAAGTTTTCCTGCGCGCGGTGATCGGTTTGCCGTTTGCGCTTTGAATCAGGCGCTTTGAACGAGGCGCCTTGAGGGGGATACGACAATGAAGCGGGTTCTTTTTGCATTCATCACTTTCCTGCCGCTGGCATCCGTTGGCGCCCATGCCGCCGTCGATGCGCTGAGTTCCGGAGTGGTACCGGCCACTGTTTATGTGGCATCGGGGCGCACTGGGGGGTTTAACGTCACCTGGCGGGTGCGGACCACCAGCGGCCCGAGTGTGACTTCCAGTCAGGGCCAGTTTTTGACTGGTGGTCGCGCCGGGGGGGCCGTGCTGGGCACGGTGCCGCTGACATTGAGCCGCAGCGTCGCCGCTGGCGCTTCGGCGCTGATCACGGAGAGCGTGAATGTGCCGCAGGTGGTGATTCAGAAAGCGCTCGCGCTCAATGTCGACGAGGTTGTCTACCGCCGCTACTATGCCGATCCAACCGACGTAGTGCCGATACCTTTCGATGTCCGCGTCGTCATCACCGGCGCCCAGGCCGCCGGCCTCAGCGTGAATCGCCAGGCCATCGCCTTCGACGACAACACGCCGGTGCGCATCGTGGCGCCACGGTTGTTTCTCGGCGCCTGGAGCGAAATCACCCTGAGTGGCAGCGGTCTGGTGGAAGGTGTCTGGGAAATTGCCGAGCCGCCATCAACCTCCGGCCAGGCGGTATTCCGTACCTTGCGCGTCGTGCGCCAGTTCGCCCAGAGCGGCGCGCCGCTGCGCCTGGACAGCCCGGCGCTGCCCACCCACTCGCCCGGCCTCTATCTGCTGCGCCTGCGTCTGACCCAACCGCTACCGGAGTTCGACGCGCCGGAAATTCGTTATTTCGTCGCCCAGCCCGGCGCCACCCCGGCCGCGCGCGAATTGCGCTTGTTGTCGCCCGGCCCCGGCGCGCTGCTGGAGGAAAACACCCGCTTCACCTGGGCGTCCCAGGAAGGCACGCAGTCCTGGTTGCTGGTGCTGTATGAGCGCCCGGCCGGACTGGCCGGCAACCTGCCGGAACTGGGTGCCGCGCCGCTGCCGGATGCCGCCGAACTGGCGCAACTGACCAAGGCCGCGCCGGCCGCCGGCATCGTGGTTCCCGGTGGACAGAGCGGCGTGACGCTCTCGGCCATGGCGCGAACGCATCTGAAATCAGGCGGCGCCTACCTCTGGCGGGTGCTGGGCTTGGGCAAGGACGGCGTGGTGCTGGGTGAGAGTTCGTGGCGAGTGATTCGGGTTCCTTGATGGCCGTGGGTAGCGCCGGCGCTGCGGGGGCGTTTGTCGTGAGGAGTCGGAGCAATGTGGGCAAATGTGCCAAGCTGGGTTTTTGTAGGTCAGGCTGCGGGTTCATCGCGGCCTGACACGGTGGAGCGCAAACCAGGCCAGCGCGGGTTGGTTCGTGTCGCGGCGTGCATCCTCGCCCTGCTTTTGCCGTTGCCCTCTTCCTGGGCGTCCAGCCCCTTCGCCGGCGTTGGGGCCGATGGCGGTAGCACGGATGCCATCGGCGCGCCACCACCCAAGCGCGGCGGTTTCGCGCCCGCTTCCGATGCGGTTGCCGCGCCTGTCAGCGCGCCGAGCGGCGATACTCGTTCACCGTCAACCTCGGATGGCCTGAGCGCGCCGGCCACCCGAGCGCCAGGCATTCCGCGGCCGTTCCAGCCGCCCAGCCTGATGGCGCCGCGCGTGCTGGGCATGTACCCCAACGAATTCGTGCAGGGCACCAGCTATAGCGTCAGCCTGTCCGGCGAGAACCTGAATCCGATTTTGAAGCCCGATTTCGGCGCCGGCATCCTCGTGAAAGGCGCGCCGGTACTGCTTCATGGCGGCAAGCTGAAGGTGTCCATTGACGTGTTGCCGTTCGCCGCCACCGGCAAGCGCAAGCTGGGCTTGGCGGGTGTGTTCGGCGCGGCGCTGGAACAGCAGGTGGAATTCCAGGTGCTCCAGCAGACGGCCAAGGCGGCCGCGCCCAAAGCCAAGCTGGTGATGCTTCCGGAAACCGATCTGAAACAGGTGTTCAAGGGGAAAATCCTGCTCGACGCCCCGGCTTGGCACAAACAGACCGCCAGCCAGGCCGCGCCCAAGGGGCCGGACGGCAAATCCCTGGGGCCGCCGACGCCGATCTACCAGGATCTGCACCCCACTCTGGACGACACCCTGCTGTTCATCTGGCACGAGCAGAACAAGGGCCTGGCGGAGCGTTTCGAGATTCGCTTCTATCTCCATGACAAGTTGCTCGCCAAACGTGACATGGCGGTGCCCAGCGGCTCCGGCTGGGGTTCCATTCCGCATTACCGGCCGGATGCCGCGCTGATCGGTGAACTGTTCCAGGCGTTGAAGCCGCCGGCCGCCAGTGGGCAACTCGGCGTCAACCAGGGGTTCCAGTCCCAGGGCGCCGCCAAGGCCAAGCTGGCGCCGGGGGCGGTGAGCGCGGGCGTGGTGGGCGAATCCGGTGGCGAACTCGGGCTTGCCCAGGCCAAGGCCGATATTTCCTGGGAAGTGGCGGGTTTCCGTGAATACGCCAAGAGCGGCGTGGTGAAGAGCGCGCTGGCCGACCTTCCCGACGCGCCGCCGATTCAACTCGCGATGGGGTTCGCGCCGAAAGCGAAAAGCGCATCGGATGTCACCCAGGCGCAGGGGGTTTATAGCCAGTACGCCAAGCCGGAGCTGGTCGACATCGAAGTGGAAATCTCCGATCGCTGGCCGCTCTACCTGCCCGATGCGCCCACCGGCCTCGGCTGCCCCTCGGCCATTTCAGCCGGCCTGTCGGTGAGCAACATCGACTCCGCCACCCAGAAAGGCAAGCTGGCCGGCGCCTCCGGTTTCGCCTACGACCGATTCCGTATCGAGGGGCACCTCAACCTCGGTGAAAGCCCCTACGCCACCCACGTCGACAAGAGCCAGGCCAGTACGCCGGATACGCAAACGACGATTTCCACCGGCTTGGGCGGCAGCGTCACCATGGGCTCGCCGTCGCAGGTGATGTTCACCACATGGAATTTCGACAACGTGTTCGTGGATTGGGGTGACGGCACTCAGGAACCCCTGGCTACCTTGATGTCCGGCGATGCCGGCGATTACGAGCGCGGCGATACGGTCGATCTGGACAACTCCGGCATCAAGTATGTTCACGCCTACGCCGGCGCCGGCCAGTACATCGTGCGGCTGTTCCAGTTGGGCGAGGACGACATTCAGGGTGGCGGCCAGCAGGTGGCGGCGCTTTCCGCCGATCTCGGCAACGCCACCCTGGGCACGGGCAACCTCTACAACGCCGCTTTGAACCTGTCCGGGGGCAGCCAGTCCCAGGCCGCGCAGGCGGAGGTGAAATACGGCCAGACGGTGGCCAGCCGCGCCTACATGCTGTTCTGCCAGCCGCTGACGATCCAGCACCGTACCGATCCGGACGCCGGTGGCCCGCTGAAGCTGGTGGATATTGTGGTCGAAGGGGTGGATTCCGGCGACGAGGCGCCCAAGGCGGGCGCCGTGAAGGCTGGCAAAGTCGCGGCCAAGTCGAAGGCCAAGGCCGGCTCGGGCGGAACCGGTGTTGCCAGCGGCGGCGCGGTTTCGCTGGCCAAGGCCGATACCGGCGCGCTGTCGCTGGAGAAGGCGAAACTGAATTTCAACGCCCTGGCCATGCTGGGTGGCGTTCCCGCCTACTCGACCTGCGATTACCAACTCACGCCCTACGGCCTGCTGCATTACACCGGCCAGGGCGAGGTGCGTACCCGCTGGTATGTGGATGGCATGGCCTTGCCCGCCGATGCGCCGCGCCCGGTGGGGCCGTCGCAAGCGCGCCCGGATTCGGTGCTGAAAAATCCCCCCGCCACCTGGGGGCCACCGCCGGTAAGCGGCGTCAACCTGCCGGCGCAAAGCCCGGTCGGCCTGGATAAACTCGGCATGCACGAATTGCGCGTGGAAGCCGAAGCCCTGCCCGACAGCGCGCATCTGTTCGGAATGGTCAAGGCTGCGCTGGGTGGCGACGCGGGCGCCCAGACGGGCCTGGCCAAGGCGGCGCGGGAGGGCGCGCTGCCGAAACTGGGCGTGCTGGCCGGACCCAAGGTGCCGATCAAGGGCGGCCCCGGCGGCGGCAAACCCGGCGGCCCCGGCCCGGTCCTGAACCTGATGTTCAACCAATGGTTCAATGACGCCGCGACTGTGAAACTGGCGGCGACCGGCAAGAACTATGCGCCGACGCAGAGCGTCAGCGACCTGCCCAAGGTGGAGGTCACGCCACTGGCCAAGAATCCTCCGGTCTGGGCGGTATCGGAAGACCAGCCCTATCTGGTGGTCGGCAACGATCCGACACAGCCCTGTACCTTCGATTTCCCGGTTGCGGACGGCAAATTCAAGGTGGTTGGCCTGCAAACCCCCGGCGGCAAGCCCAAGGTGACGCGATCGGGCGATCGTTACAGCGGCGCGGGTGACTTGCTGGTGCCGATTCCCGGCGGCGGCACGCAGAAGGCGCCGGTGAACATCAAGAACTGGAAAGTGGCGGAAGACGGACTCACCGTGCTGGAAGGCCAGTTCAGCATCACCGCTCCCGGCCTGCCGGAACTCGCCATGCCCGCCCTGAAAGGGCAGTTCACCCGTCTCGATGGCGTTGCCGGCAAACAGGTGGATGCCTGGATGGACGCGCAACTGGCCAATTCATCGCTGAAGGAATCCAGTTCCGCCGTGCCGCGCTGGAAGGCGGCCAAGGCGAGTCTGTCACCTGACGGCGACTGGTATGCCGACGGCCTGCCCATGGCGGAGTTTCTGGTCTATGACAGCGGTTTCCGCATGAAGCCGCAAACCGTGGTGCTCGATCTTTCCACCAAGCAGGGCGCCGCGCCTGGCGGCCAGTGTGCGGCTGGTGGCAACAGCGGTGGCGGCAACGGTTGGCGCGGCGTCGCCCTGGGCAAGTCGGACCTGCTGTTCTTCAATTTCGACCTGCCCGGCGCGCCGCCCAAGGCGGTGGTATCCGATTGGGGCATCGACGCCGATGGCCTCTGCGGCAAGGCCGTCAGCGGCGCGGAAAGCCATGACTGGATGCGCGGCAAGATCGGCTGGAACGGTGTCGAGGCCCGCGCCTGGGACGGCATTTTCAAGGCCACTTACGATGACCTCTGGGTCTATGTGCCCTGGCTCAACGCCAAACTGACCGGCGCTGGCGACCCGGTGCTCCTGGCCGGCAAGGGGCAGGGACAGGGCGGCATCAGCCTGGTGCTCAAGGGCCAGCCCAAGACCCTGACCCACGGCCCGGTGACGCTGAAAGTCGCTAACTTGGCCTTCACCAAGACCCCACTCGGTCCCGGCGCCAACCCGCCCTCGCTGCCCGCCGCCAGCAGCGATGCCTGTTTCGACTTCCAGGGCGAAAGCCAGGTGTTCGCCAAGGATGTGTGCGTCAGCGGCCTTTATTTCGCCTTCGACGGCCGCGCTTATTTCGCCGGCGCCGCCGACAAGTCGGTCAGCCTCGCCGGCAAGAGCGGCAAGCTGGCGCAAGGCACGGTCAGCCTGAAGGAAGTGAAGATCGGCACCAGCGCCGGCGGCGGCCAGCGCCTGAGATTCGATTTCCTCACCGATCTCAAGATTTCCCAGGCCCTGCCCGCCGTGCCGGTGCCGGTGTCCTATCAGGTGAACGAGCCCGCCACCGCGCAATACAGTGGCAGCGGCCCCTATACCGGGTCGTTCGAGGTGAAATTCGACTCGCCCCTGGTCAAGGCCGCGATCAAGCCGGTCTATAGCGGGCCCAAGGATGGCGGCAGCGTGGCCTCCAACCCCGTGCTGCTGGCCCTGGCCGATCTCGGTTACGCCTCGGATGCCCCGTTCATGGTGGCACTGGGCGGCGGCGATACCATCGTGTTCAAGGGCGATGTCGATCTCACCCAGTTCCAGATGCCGGTGCCACTCAAGGGGCATTTCCTGCTCGGTTATCACGGCGACACTGATTTCTGGGCGACCAAGTTCACCTGGGCGCTGCCTTCCGGCGTGGTGCTGGTGCCCGGCGTGCTGAGCCTGTACGAATTCGGCGGTGGCCTCGGCTATCACGTCACCCGCGATTCCCTGGTCGGCGGCAGCCTGGACTTCGTCGAATACAGCCCCGCCGCCGTCCCGGTGGTCAACGCAATGGCGCTGGTCGGCACCGTGGATGGCGGTTTCATCTTCGCCGCGCGTGGTGACCTCAATATCAAGCCCGGCGGCGGCGATGCTGGCGTCGACATGACCTATAGCGCCTGGCTGCTCAGCGCCAGCCACTCGGGGAGCGGGCCAATCGCCGGCACCCTCGGCTATGGCGGCGGTGCCTTCACCGGCACGATGGGTGGCAAGTGGGGGCCGCCCGGCCTGGCCGACCGCATCTATGTCGAGGCCAATCCCACCGCCATCGGTTTCTCGGTCGGCGGCGGCGACTGGTACTTCAAGGCCGGCAGCAAGGCCGACCCGATCACCGGCTACTTCTTCGTCGCCAGCGGCCAGGCCTGGTTCGACCTCAACAGTTCCGGCGGCCTCCATGTCGGCGCCAAGGCCCATGCCCGCTTCCCGGACATCCAGTGCGACGGCGGCACCTGTGCTTATGTCGATGGCGAGGTCGGCGTGGAAAGCGGCGTGCAACTCAAGCCGATCCAGATCGACGCGAAAGGCAGCGCCGGCGTGACCGCCAGGGGTTGCCTGGCGGGCGCCTGCGCCTCGCTCAACGAATCGGTCAGCGTCCACGCGGCGGCACCCAATCCACTCACCCTCGGCTTCGGCTACAGCCTGAGCGCCTGCCCCATCGGCAAGCTCAACGTCAGCCTGCAAGTGCTGCCCAGCGTCGACCCCGGCATCAGCGCCGACCTGTGTTCCTTCGGCGAGATCGGCGGCGCCATCGCCTCGGGCGTCTCGGACGCCTGGGGCGCGGTCACCGGCGCCGCCGAGGATGCTTACGATGCCGTCACCTCCTGCTTCGGACTCTGCTGACCATGCGCCGCCTGCTCCTCCTCCTGCTTCTGCTCTTGCCGCTCGTGGGCGCCGCCGCCGCGCCCAAGGCCACGCCCACCGGCAAGCTCATCACCCGCGTCTGGTCCGCCAGCGACGGCCAGGGCGCGGTGCGCCTGCTCTGGTTCATTCCGCCGGAGAAATGGGGCCACGGCTGGCGCGTCGAGGATGACAGCGGCCACGTCCTCGCTCGTCGCATCGTTCCCGCCAGCGGCTTCGAACCTGGCGGCAGCGCCATCATGCTCGGGCTGAAAGCCATGTCGGATTGGGACTACGCGCAATCCGCCGGTCTCGCGATCGAACTCAAGGACTTGCCGCCGCGCCGCGCCGGCTTCGTGTTGCGCCGCCTCGACGCGCGCGGCGAACCCGACGGCGCCTGGCTCAAGACCACGCCGATCGACATCGCCAGCGCCGCGCCACCACCGCGTCCGCCCAAGGATTTGCGCGCCGAGGCGACGGCGGAGGGCGTCAAGCTCTACTGGCGCCCCAACCCCGGCCTCATGCCGCTCCTGGCTTATACGGTGGAACGTGACGATGGCCGAGCCGGCATCCGGTTGACCCGGCAACCTCTGGCGCTGGGCAACGACTGGTCGGCGGTGGGCGCGGCGTTCAGCGACACCCAGGCGCCCACGGAAACGGAAGTCGTCTACCAGGTGCGCGGCATCGACCTCCTGGGCCGTGAATCCGCGGCCGCCACGGCGCGCGTCTTCGTCCCCGATTTCACCGCCCTGAATTCGCCACTCGGCCTCCAGGCGCGCGCAATGAAAACCCCGGTGGAATTGCAATGGCGGGCCAATGCCAGCCGCAACACCCTGGGTTACCTGGTCGAACGCGCCTTTCAGACCGCCGGCCCCTGGGAAGTCCTCACCCCAACCGGTCTGGCCGCGACCGGCTTTACCGACCGCGAGGCGCGGCCCGGCTCTACCCTGTTCTACCGCCTGCGCGCCATCGGGCCGCGCGGCGACTTCGGTGAACCGGGTTTACCGCTGCCGGTCAACGTGCGCGGCGAGCCGCCGGCGGCACCCGAAGGATTGACCGCTGAAGTGGGCAATAGCCGGGTACGCCTGGCCTGGCAAGCGGCGTCAGGCGCCGCCGCCTATCACGTCGAACGGCGCGCCGGCGAGTCGCGCGCCTGGAGCCGCCTGACCACCGCGCCCACGCCGGAAACCCGCTACGACGATATTTACGGCGGCAGTCCCGGTGGCCGCTTCGAATACCGCGTCTATGCCGTCGCCCCGGACGAACAGACCGGCGAGCCGAGTTCACCGCTCAGCGTCGCCCTGCCCGACACCGTGCCGCCGCAGCCCCCCCACATCACCGCCACCTCCGGCGAGAACGGCCGCGTTCGCCTCGCCTTCCGCGCCGCCCTGCCGGAAGCCGATACGGTCAGCGTGCTGGTGCTGCGCGGCGCTAATGCCGAAGACCCCGGCCTGGTGATCGGCGAGCCGGTGCCCGTGGTCATAGGCGAATTCCTCGACACCTGGGTGGATGCCGGCAAGACCTACGTCTACCGCCTGGTCGCCGTCGACGCCGCCGGCAATCGCGGCGACCCCGGCGCGGCCGTTCAGGTGCGCGTCGGCGCGCCGCCGCTGGGCGTGCCGGGCAAACCCGAGGCGCGTTATCTGGCGGAACCCTTCCCGCATGTGAAGCTGACTTTCGCCGCGCCGCCCAGGGGGCTTGCCGTCCTGGTCGAGGCGGGAGAGGCGGAACACTGGCATCCCGCCGCCGGCCCGGTCGTCGGTGGCGAAGCCGTCGACCTCGCGCCGCGTCGCGAAACCCCCCGCTATCGTCTGCGCTACCGTTCCGCCAACGGCGCGGTGGGTGAGGCGTCGGCGGAAGTGGTGGTCGATATTCCCTGATAGGAAAGCTCTTGTAGCGCCGGCATCCCTGCCGGCGCTACGGGAGCGCATCGCGGTGAATGGCGCGATGCGCTATCGCTTATTGCACCCTGTGGCGGCTATGATTCCCGACCTTCGCATCCCGTTTCCACAGGCTTTTTCGAGGTATCCCATGCTTTCCGGCCCCAGAGAGATCGTCACCCCCTTTCGCCAGATTCCGCTCGATGTTCCCGAGGGGATGAAGGCGAATGAATTTTTCAACAGCACCGAGAACCTCAACGATCTGGTGCATAACAACGGCTTGTTGCAGAACCCGGAAGGGCTGTTGCTGTACCGCAAGGCGCTGGGCCACAGCAACGAATTCGATACCTCGATCATCTACAACACCTCGCAGACCATCCTCGATCCGCTCGGTCGCCCGGTGCGCCGCACCCAGGTGCCGGAACAGGTGAAGAACGTCTGGAACCGCATGAACCAGGTGATCATCGAGTACATGCTGGAGCAGTATCCCGACCCGGACGCGACCCTGGTGCTGGCTGGCGAGGCGAGCCTGGACGCGACCTGGCCGCTGACTTCGCCGGGGGTGCCGAGCATCCGCATGCTGCATAACCACTTCATCGTGTTCAACAAGACCGAGTTGCGCGACGCGCCCATCGCCGACGCCAGCAACCCCAACCTCACCGATGGCGGCCAGCATTCGCTGTTCCAGGCCTATATGCGCGATGTCTACCAGGCGTTTTTCGACGAACTCGATCTGCAAATCCTGCGCCCGTGCCAGTCCGGTTCCTGCCGTATCGCCCTGACCGGTTACCCGCAGGGACTGCCCAGCTGGGAAGTGACCGGCGGCGCCGAGTCGCTGAAGGAAGTCCGCTTCTGGAAAGAGTACGACACCCTCCTGAAAGGCTTCATCGACTTCTACCGCACCTTCTTCGGCCAGGTTTCCACCCGCAACGCGCCCCTGCCGCGCGACATCTATTTCCCCGCGTTGGTGGAGAACAAGTTGCAGTTCAACAACGGCCTGCTGAAGACCGCGAAGATGGTGCGCGATCGCTGCATCAAAGATGCCAAGTACGCCAACTCGATCCGCTGGCAACCGGCCTTCAAGCAACTGATCTACCGCAACGATGCCGGCAAGCTGATCGTCACCATCAGCCAGAACTCCATCGGCAACGCCATCACCGAATTGCTGGGCGTGGTGGTCAAACGGATTCCCGACGCCGATGCCTATGGCCGCGCCGAGCCGGCCCTGATCGAGAAGTTGCTGGAAGTGCGCCGCCGCCTGGTGGAGGCTGACCTGGGCCAAGGCATCGCCACGCCGCATTGGGGCGCGGCGTAGGCCGCGTTCATGAGCCTCTCCGGCCCATCATCCACGCCGATCCCCGGAAAGCGCCCATCTTGTGGGTAATCGGCGTGGTCCGTGACAAGGCCGACCACGGCCGGCCACTACTTGAGGCGCCGCCGCGATTTGTTGGATGAAAGCGACGCCACCCCAGTCACCGCCGACTCGGCTTGAATAAAATCAAGGTCGGGGAAATAAAACCCGATAAAATCCGCGCCCTCAGTCCGCTTTACTCCATAACATACCCATTCATACAAAGGATTCATCATGAGCAAAGGGCAGCAATTACAAGACCCGTTCCTCAACGCGCTGCGCCAGGAACAAGTTCAGGTCTCGGTCTACCTGGTCAACGGCATCAAGCTCCAGGGCATCATCGAAAGCTTCGACCCCTACGTGGTGCTGCTGAAGAACGCCGTCACCCAGATGGTCTACAAGCACGCCATTTCCACCGTGGTGCCCGCTCGCCCGATCTCCGTGCAACGCGCTGGCCCCTCCAGCGAAGCCGACTGATACGTGTTTGAGCGTCCCGAACATGGGCAGGCGGTCATCCTGGCCTCCCTGGATTTCGGCAAAGAGGATTACTCCGAGGGTCTAAGCGAACTGGAACTACTCGCCGGCAGCGCGGGTTTGAATGTTGTCGGCGTGGTCGAAGGCAAGCGCAAGCGGCCCGATCCCGCGCTGTTCGCCGGCTCCGGCAAGGCGGATGAAATCGGTGACGCCGCGCGCGCGGCCGATGCCTCCCTGGTCATCTTCAATCACGAACTCTCCCCGGTTCAGGAACGCAACCTGGAACGGCGCCTGCAATGCCGGGTACTGGACCGCACCGCGCTGATCCTGGAAATTTTCGCCCTGCGCGCGCGCAGCAACGAAGGCAAGTTGCAGGTGGAGTTGGCGCAATTGCGCCATTACTCGACCCGGCTGGTGCGCGGCTGGACCCACCTGGAACGCCAGAAAGGCGGCATCGGCATGCGCGGCGGCCCTGGTGAATCGCAGTTGGAACTGGATCGTCGCATGATCCTGGCCAAGATCAAGAACATCGAGGGAAGGCTGGAAAAGCTGGTGAAAAGCCGCGCCGTGCAGCGCCGTGGACGACAGCGCGGTGGCGTGCTCTCGGTGTCGCTGGTGGGCTACACCAATGCCGGAAAATCCACCCTGTTCAACACGCTGACCCACGCCGGCGCCTATGCCGCCGACCAGTTGTTCGCCA
Organism: Gallionellaceae bacterium; assembly: GCA_028714875.1. Classification (GTDB taxonomy): domain Bacteria; phylum Pseudomonadota; class Gammaproteobacteria; order Burkholderiales; family Thiobacillaceae; genus PFJX01. Next base: position 39,452 of record JAQTLN010000011.1, on the reverse strand, counting down.
CCCTCGATACCACCTCGCGCAAGCTCTGGTTGCCGGAAGCGGACGTGGACGCCCCCTCCCATTCGCCGTCTCCCGAGGGGGTGGACTACCCGCCATGGGGCGGCCTGGCGGCGGGCAGGCAAATTGTTCTCTCCGACACCGTCGGCTTCATCACCCGCCTGCCGCATTCCCTGGTTTCCGCCTTCCATGCCACCCTGGAAGAAACCATCCACGCCGATCTCCTGCTGCATGTGGTCGATAGCGCCAGCCCCAACCGTGAGCGCCAGATTGTCGAAGTGGAGAAGGTGTTGAAGGAAATCGGCGCGGAACAGGTACCGAGATTCGAGGTCATGAACAAGGTCGATCTTACCGGCGCCGCGCCTCAGGTGGCCCGGGACGAGTATGGTAAGATCGCCGCCGTTTGGCTCTCCGCCAGGACGGGCGAGGGGGTGAAGTTGCTCCGTGGCGCCCTCGCGGAATTTGCCCGTGATCAACAACATGAAACCCGAGTGCTGGCGGCTCAAGAGCCCAAATTTTCTCAAAGCTATGTGGAAACCAATATCGATGGCCTGGAATGACCCGCAATGGGGTGGTGGCGGCAATAAAAATGCCGGTGGCCCGCCGGATCTCGATGAGCTCTGGAAGAACTTCAATCGTCGCCTGAACGAGCTGTTCGGCAAGAAAGGGGGCGGTTCCGGCGACGAGCCGCCGCGCATCGGTGGCGGGCGTGAGTTCAATATTCCCGGCGGCGCGGGTCTGTTGATCGGCCTGGCGCTTCTGGTCTGGCTGGCATCCGGCTTCTACATCATCGATGCCGGTGAGCGCGGTGTGGTACTACGCTTCGGCAAATACCTGGAAACCACCCAGCCCGGCCCGAACTGGCATTTGCCTACCCCGCTGGAAAGTGTCGAAACGGTCAATGTCGAGCAGGTACGTACCGTCGAGGTGGGCTACAAGCACAACATGAAAGCCAAGGTGTTGTCCGAAGCGCTGATGCTGACCGACGACGAGAACATCGTCGACCTCCAGTTCTCCGTGCAATATCTGCTGAAAGACCCGGAAGATTACCTGTTTGCCAACCGCCATCCGGATGAGGCGGTGAAGCAGGTGGCGGAGACCGCGATGCGCGAGATCGTCGGCAAGAGCAAGATGGATTACGTGCTGTACGAAGGCCGCGCCGACATCGCCGCGCGCGCCACCAAACTGATGCAGGACATCCTCGACCGTTACAAGACCGGCATCACGGTCAGCAAGCTGAACATGCAGAACGCGCAGCCGCCCGAGCAGGTCCAGGCCGCTTTCGATGACGCGGTGAAGGCCGGACAGGATCTGGAACGCTTCAAGAACGAGGGCCAGTCCTACGCCAACGACGTGATCCCGAAAGCGCGTGGTGTCGCCGCCCGCCTCACCGAAGAGGCGCAAGGTTACAAGCAACGCGTGGTGGCTCAGGCCGAGGGCGAAGCATCCCGTTTCAAGCAGGTGCTGACCGAGTACTCCAAGGCGCCACAGGTCACCCGCGAGCGTCTCTATCAGGACACCATGCAGCAGATTCTTTCCAACACGACCAAGGTTATGGTGGACGACAAGCAGGGCGGCAATCTGCTCTATCTGCCGCTGGACAAACTCATGAACATGACGCAAAGCGGCCAGCCGGCGCAGGCCAATCCGCAGCAGATCGAACTGATGCCGCAACGTCAGGACAGCGCGTCCAACCGCGGCGAAGACCTGTCTCGTTCGCGTGATGCCTTCCGCGGACGTGATCGGGAGGCGCGACCATGAAGAATCATGCCGTAGTCGTGGTCGGACTGGTCGTCGTCCTCTTCATCTTGTCGTTGTCGCTGTTCACTGTGGATCAGCGACAGAATGCGATCGTGTTCCAGTTGGGTGAAGTGGTCGACATCAAGAAAAACCCCGGCCTCTACTTCAAGTTGCCGCTGGTGCAGAACATCCGCTACTTCGAGACCCGCATCCTGACCCTGGATGCGGTCGATCCGGAGCGCTTCATTACCTCCGAGAAGAAGAACGTGCTGGTGGACTACTACGTCAAGTGGCGTATCAAGGATGTCCGCACGTTCTATGTCAGCTTCGCCGGCGATGAGCGGCGCGCCGAAAACAGGCTGTCGCAGACCGTCAACGACGGCATGCGCGCCGAGTTCGGCAAACGCACCGTGCATGACGTGGTTTCCGGGCAACGCGACGACGTCATGGAAACCCTGCGCAAGTCGGCGGATAACGATGCGCGTCGTTTCGGGGTCGAAGTCATGGATGTGCGCATCAAGCGTGTCGACCTACCCTCGGAAGTCAGTGAGTCGGTCTACCGTCGCATGGAAGCCGAGCGTAAGCGGGTGGCCAACGAATTGCGTTCCACCGGCTCCGCCGAGGCGGAAAAGATTCGCGCCGATGCCGACAAGCAGCGCGAGGTGATCATCGCCGAGGCCTACCGCGATGCCCAGAGCGTCAAGGGCGCGGGCGACGGCCGCGCCGCCGCGATCTACGGCGAGGCATTCGGCAAGAACGCCGAGTTCTATGCTTTCTATCGCAGCATGGAAGCCTACAAGCAGAGTTTTTCCAGCAAGAACGACGTGATGGTGCTGCAACCCAATTCTGAGTTCTTCCGTTACATGAAGTCTCCGCGCGGCGGCGGCAAATAAGCAAGGTGGTATGGCGTGAGTCTGGGCGATGTATGGCTTCCCGCGCTCGCGCTCATGCTGGTCATGGAAGGCGTGCTGCCTTTCCTGGCCCCCACCGCCTGGCGTGATACCTTTTCCCGCATGATCCAGTTCAACAATGGTCAGGTGCGCTTCATGGGCCTGATTTCCATGCTCGCCGGCCTTGCCCTTCTGTACCTCTCTCAATGATCCATACGCTTATTTGCCAATCATGACCCAGGCCTGGCTCCTGCCCGAATACGTCGAAGACATCCTGCCGCCCTATTCCGGCCAGGCGGAGGCATTGCGCCGCCGCCTGCTCGACCTGTTCGACGGCTATGGTTACGATCTGGTCGTCCCGCCGCTGGTGGAATATCTTGACTCCCTGCTCACCGGCGCGGCGCGCGATCTCGACCTGAAAACAGTCAAGGTGGTGGACGGACTCTCCGGCCGCATGATGGGCGTGCGCGCCGACATGACGCCGCAGGCCGCCCGCATCGACGCCCACCTGATCAACCATGAGGGCGTCACCCGTCTCTGTTATGCCGGCCCGGTGCTGCGTACCAAGCCCGCCGGACTGGCCAGCCGCGAGCCGTTCCAGCTTGGCGCCGAATTGTTCGGCCATGCCGGCATCGAAGCCGATCTGGAAATCCAGGAACTCCTGCTCGCCGCCCTCGCTAGCGCCGGCGTGCCGGATGCGCGCCTCTCCCTGGGCCATGCCGGCCTGTTCCGCGCCTTGGCCGCGGGCGCCGAATTGAGTGAGGAACGCGCCGCCGCCCTGTTCGTCGCCTTGCGCGGCAAGGACGTGCCGGAAGTGGAAGCCTTGAGCGCCGATCTCGCCGCGCCCTGGCAAGAAGCGTTTTGCCGACTGCCAGGCCTTTATGGCGGCGCCGAGGCATTGCAACAGGCCCGCGCCGTATTGCCGGACCAACCCGCCATTCGCCAGGCGCTGGATCAACTCGACCGTCTCTTTGCCGCCGGCAATGCCGAGGGCAAGGCCAGCGTCGCCGTCGATCTTTCCGACCTGCGCGGCGATGGTTATCACAATGGCGCCACCTTCGCCGCCTATGCCGGTGGTCAGGCGCGCGCGGTGGCCCTGGGCGGCCGCTACGACGGCGCCGGCGCCGTGTTCGGGCGCGGCCGCCCGGCGACCGGTTTTTCCCTGGATTTGCGCCAGATTCTTGACTGTCTGGCGCAACCCGCGCCGCGTGGCGGCATCCTGGCGCCCTGCGTGGCCGATGCCGGCCTGCGCGGCAAAATTGCTGAATTGCGCGCCGCCGGGGAGCGGGTCGTGGTCGAATTGCCGGGGCGAGAAGCGCATGGCGCGGAATCAGGCTGCAACCGGCGACTCGTGAAAACAGATACTGGTTGGATGGTTGAATAACGTGTAGCGCCGGCATCCTTGCCGGCCCGTCTATAGCCGGCAGGGATGCCGGCGCTACAGAGGAAACAAGCATGAGCAAGAACGTCGTGGTAATCGGTACCCAGTGGGGTGATGAGGGCAAGGGCAAGATCGTCGATTGGCTGACCGATCGCGCTCAGGGGGTCGTGCGCTTCCAGGGCGGCCACAACGCCGGCCATACCCTGGTGATCAAGGGCAAGAAGACCGTCCTGCACCTGATTCCCTCCGGCATCCTGCGCGAGAACGTGCGCTGCTTCATCGGCAACGGCGTGGTGGTCTCGCCCGAGGCGCTGATGGAAGAAGTGGAAATGCTGGAACAGAGCGGCATCGACGTCGCCAGCCGCCTGACCATCTCCGAAGCCTGCCCGTTGATCCTGCCGCACCACGTCGCCCTCGACCATGCCCGCGAAGCGGCCAAGGGCGCCGGCAAGATCGGCACCACCGGACGCGGCATCGGCCCCGCCTACGAGGACAAGATCGCCCGCCGCGCCATTCGCATGCAGGATCTGCTGCATCGCGAGCGCTTCGCCGCCAAGCTGGGCGAAGTCCTCGACTATCACAACTACGTGCTCAAGCATTACTTCAAGTGGGAGACGGTCGACTTCCACAAGACCCTGGACCAGGCGATGGAACTGGCCGAGAAGATCAAGCCGATGATTGGCGACGTCCCGCGCAACCTGTACGAAGCCAACAAGCGCGGCGAGAACCTGCTGTTCGAGGGCGCCCAGGGCACCCTGCTGGACATCGATCACGGCACCTATCCGTTCGTCACCTCCAGCAACTGCACCGCCGGCGGCGCTTCTACCGGCTCCGGCATGGGGCCGTCCGCCATGCACTACATCCTCGGCATCACCAAGGCCTACACCACCCGCGTCGGCTCCGGCCCGTTCCCCACCGAACTGTTCGACGCCGACGGCAAATGGCTGGCCGAAAAGGGCCATGAATTCGGCGCCACCACCGGCCGCCCGCGCCGCTGCGGCTGGTTCGACGCCGCCGCATTGAAACGCGCGATCCAGATCAACGGCCTCACCGGCATGTGCGTCACCAAGCTCGATGTGCTCGACGGCATGGACACCATCCGCATCTGCACCGGCTACAAGCTCGGCGGCGAAGTCTGCGACATCCTGCCGGTGGGTTCGGAATTGCTGGCTGACTGCGAACCGATCTACGAAGAGCATCCCGGCTGGAAGGAAACCACCGTCGGCGTGAAGACCTTCGAAGAACTGCCCGCCAACGCCCAGTCCTACCTGCGGCGTATGGAAGAACTTTGCGGCGTCCCCGCCGACATCATCTCCACCGGCCCGGACCGGGAAGAGACCATCGTGCGGCGGCACCCGTTCGAGTAAGGCGTTATTTCCGGAAATGAAGAGGGCGGCCGCGGCCGCCCTTTTTTGTGGGTGCGCCCTGCGGGAAGCCGCCGCCGCGGTGTTACCCCACCACTTGGTAATACAGGTTCTGCGGGTGGTTGGCCTGGGCGAAGAAGAACCAGCGTTCGAACAGCAGGCCGAGGTATTGCACCGCGAAGGCCAGGATCAGCAGAGCGGTGCTGGCGTTAGCGAGGCCGGCCCAGAGCAGCAGCACCGGCACCGGAAAGACCAGGATCAGGAAGACCCATTTCACGGATTTCAGGAAGGCGACGGTGCGGCCGTGGAAGTATTCACGGGTGTTGTAGGCGCCGCCCATCATGCCCATCGAACGCTGCCGCACATGGGTGTGGCGCACGCCGATGGCGGTTTGCAGGGTGGAGACGCGCTTGATCCGGGCATTGCGGAATAGCGAAGCGGAGCGGGTAAGCAGAGCGGCGATGCTCAGGGCGATCGCCCAGCCGCCATAGAACGATGCCAGGTCGGGCGCGCGCAAGGCGGCGTAGGCGGTGGCGAAAGTGAAGCCGGAAGCGGTGCCGAGCAGGAAGTAGTTCACCACGGTCAGCGCGCTCGCCCATTCCTGCAGGAATTTGATCGCGGCATAGATCATCGCGGTGCACAGGAACAGCGCCAGGGTAGCGGCCACCCCGGCGGCGCCGACGCTCAGGGCGACCTGGCCGGAGAGGCCGAGGCCGTAGAGGTCGTAGTCCAGGCCCAGCCAGTTGACCAGCGCATACAAGGCGATCAGCCCCATCACCGCCGGCAGGGCGATCACCTCGCGCGACAGCCAGGACGTGCGCCATTTCGTCGCGGCGCGCCAGGCGCGTTCCGGGTGGCCGAGGTGGAAGATGGAGGCGATGAGTCCACCCACCAAAAACAGCAGGGCGATGAGGCCGCCCACGGCGTAATAGTCACCCGGCTGTGTCGGCAGCACGTTGACGCTGGTGTAGGCCTGGCTGGAGAACAGGGCGAGGAACAGGCCCTGGCCGACGCCGATGAGCGTGGTCAGGAAAATGACGGAAAAAGCGGGGTGCATAAGTTAACTCCAGGTGCGGTACTCCCCTCTCCCTTTGGGAGAGGGGCCGGGGGTGAGGGAGATCGGGTTGATTTAGCCACCGTCGTTCCCTCTCCCCCTGCCCCTCCCCCGGCGGGGGAGGGGAGAAAAACAATTACATCAACCAATCGTCCAGCGTGGCGTCCTTGCTGACTTCGTGCCGGATGTCTTCCTTCCTGAGCGGGTTGTCGGCGCGCACCAGTTCGTCTTCATGGATGCGCATCTTGGTCTTGCGCCGGGGCAGGTAGTGGTTGGAAGGCTTGGTGCCCCACTCGGGCATCAGCGGGTAGCCGCCGCTTTCACGGATGGCGATGGAGACATCCGATTCCGGATCGTGCACGTCGCCGAACAGGCGCGCGCTGGTCGGGCAGGAAATCACGCAGGCGGGTTTTCTGCGGTCTTCCGGAATGCGGGTGTCGTAGATGCGATCGACGCACAGGGTGCATTTCTTCATCACCTGCTGCTTTTCGTCCAGCTCGCGGGCGCCGTAGGGGCAGGCCCAGGAGCAGTACTTACAGCCGATGCATTTGTCGTAATCGACCAGGACGATGCCGTCTTCCTTGCGCTTGTAGGAGGCGCCGGTCGGGCACACCGGCACGCAGGGCGGGTCTTCGCAATGCAGACATGACTTCGGGAAATGCAGCGTCTCGGTGCAGGGGTATTCGCCGACCTCATAGGTCTGCACTCGATTGAAGAAGGTGCCGGTGGGGTCGCGGCCATAGGGGTTGTCGTCGAACAGCGGGCCGGCCTCGCCGGAGGTGTTCCACTGTTTGCAACTGGTGACGCAGGCATGGCAGCCGACGCAGACGTTGAGGTCGATGACCAGGGCGAGTTGGGTCACGGTTTATTCCTTGCCAAAGCACTACGCTGATCAAGCCCGCCGCATGTCGCGTGACACCTTCCCCCTTTGCAAAGGGGGAATGAGGGGGATTTGACGCCGGTGGATAAGCCAGCCTCTGAAAAATCCCCCCTGGCCCCCCTTTGGTAAAGGGGGGAATGGTGGCGAGTCGACGGGCTCATTTGCCTTCCCCTTTCCGGAACACCCCGGCGAAATAGTTCTGCCACGGCCGTCGCGGCGGCGTACCCGGTGCCGGTGGCACCGCCTTGAATTGCGGCCAGGTGTCGTGGGCGCCTTCCTTGGCCTTGTAGATGCGCACCCGGACGTCGTACCAGGCGGCCTGTCCGGTCACCGGGTCGGAGTTGGAGATGTGTTCGCCATCCTCGTTCGGCGGCAGTTCTTCCGAGATCAGGTGGTTGAGCAGGAAGCCCTGTGTGGCCTCGTTGGCTTCCGGCGACAGATTCCAGGCGCCGGCCGCCTTGCCGATGGCGTTCCAGGTCCACACCGTGCCGGGTTCCACCGCCTCGGAATAGCGCGCCAGGCAGCGCACCTTGCCCCACTGGCTTTCCACCCAGATCCAGTCGCCGTCGCCGATGCCCTGGGCGCGCGCCGCCAGCGGGTTCATGTGGAGATAGTTGTAGGCGTGGATCTGTCGCAGCCAGGCATTCTGCGAATCCCAGGAGTGATACATGGCCATCGGCCGCTGGGTGATCGCGCTCAAGGGGTACTTGTGCTTGTCGGTGAGCGTGGCTTCCAGCGGCTCGTAATAGAAGGGCAGGGGGTCGAAATAGGTCTCGACCCGCTTTTTCAGGTGTTCCGGCGGTTGCCGTCCATCGGTCTTGCCCTGCGCCGCGAGGCGGAATTTCTGCAACACTTCGGAATAGATGTGGATGTTGATCGGCTCGGCGTGCCGCGTCATGCCATGCGCCTGCGCCCATTGCAGGTAACCCTGGTTCCAGTTGCGCATGTACTGGTAGCTCTTCGGCAGGTGGTACTGGAACACGCAATTGTTCTTCTCGTACATCTGCCACTGGTTCGAGTTGGGCGCACCCTTCATCGACTTCTCGCCGCCCTTGCCGCGCCAGCCGGCGAGGAAGCCGATGCCGGAGCCGGGCGCGGTCTCGAAGTTGATGATGAAGTCCGGGTAGTCGCGGTACTTGCGCTTGCCCTCGGCCGTGGTGAAGGCGGGCAGTTTCAGGCGCGTGCCCAGTTCGATCAGCACCTCCTGGAATGGCTTGCACTCGCCGGTGGGCGGCAGCACCGGGATACGCACCGAATCCACCGGGCCGTCGAACTCGGAAATCGGCCGGTCCAGCATGGACATGGCGTCATGGCGTTCCAGGTAGGTGGTATCCGGCAGGATCAGGTCGGCGAAGGCGGTCATTTCCGACTGGAAGGCATCCGCGACCACGATGAACGGAATCTTGTATTCGCCGTCTTCTTCCTTGTCATTGAGCATCTTGCGCACTTCCACCGTATTCATGGTCGAGTTCCACGCCATGTTGGCCATGAAGATCAGCAGGGTGTCGATCTTGTACGGGTCGCCGCGCCAGGCGTTGGTGATGACGTTGTGCATCAGGCCGTGCACCGAGAGTGGGAATTCCCAGGAGAAGGCCTTGTCGATGCGTACCGGCTGGCCCTGGTCGTCCACGAACAGATCATCCGGGTCCGCCGGCCAGCCCAGCGGCATGCCGTTCAAGGGCGTGTTCGGTTGCACGTCCTCTGGCCCCTTGGCCGTCTTGGCGCAAGGCGGAATCGGCCGCGGGAACGGCGCCTTGTGGCGGAAGCCGCCGGGGCGGTCGATGGTGCCCAGCAGCGACATCAGGATGCCCAGGGCGCGGATGCTGTGGAAACCGTTGGAATGCGCCGCCAGGCCGCGCATGGCGTGGAAGGCCACCGGGTTGCCGGTCACCGTGTCGTGCTCGTTGTCCCAGACGTCGGTCCAGGCGATCGGCAATTCGATCTTCTGGTCGCGCGCGGTGACGCCCATCTCGTGCGCCAGGCGCTTGATGGTCGCAGCCGGAATGCCGGTGATGCCGGCCGCCCAATCCGGTGTGTAGTGTTCCACCCGTTCGGAGAGCAACTGGAAGGCGGGCTTCACCGGGGTGCCGTCGGGCAAGGTGAATTCACCCAGCAGGCGCGGCTCGACACCAGGCGTCTGGGTGGACACCGGCCGGTTCAACTCGCGATCCCACCACAACTTGTTCTGCGGATCGAAACAGCCCTCCTCGGGCGGCACTTCGAAGCGCACGAACATGCCGTACTCCGGGCTGTCCGGGTTCTGGTTCACCAGCTCGGCGGAGTTGCTGTAATTGACCAGAAACTCGCGGTCGTACAGTCCCTGCTTGATGATCTCGTTGATCAGCGCCAGCAGCAGGGCGCCGTCGGTGCCGGGGCGGATCGGCACCCACTCGTCGGCGATGGACGAATAGCCGGTGCGCACCGGATTGATCGAAATGAAGCGGCCGCCGTCGCGCTTGAACTTCGACAGCGCCATCTTCATCGGGTTGGAATGGTGGTCTTCGGCCGTGCCCAGCATCACGAACAACTTGGCGCGGTCCAGGTCCGGCCCGCCGAATTCCCAGAACGAGCCGCCGATGGTGTAGATCAGCCCGGCCGCCATGTTCACCGAACAGAAACCGCCATGCGCCGCGTAGTTGGGCGTGCCGAACTGGCGCGCGAACAGCCCGGTCAACGCCTGCATCTGGTCGCGCCCGGTGAACAGCGCGAATTTCTTCGGATCGGTCGCGCGGATATTGCCCAGGCGTTCTTCCAGGATGGAGAAGGCTTCCTCCCAGGAAATCGCCTCGAATTCGCCGGCACCCCGATCGGCTCCCGCCTTGCGGCGCAACGGCCGGGTCAGCCGCGCCGGCGAATACTGTTTCATGATGCCGCTGGAGCCCTTGGCGCAAAGCACGCCCTGATTCAGCGGATGGTCGGCATTACCCTCGATGAAGCGCACTTCCCCATTCTTCAAGTGCACTTTGATGCCGCAACGGCAAGCACACATGTAGCAGGTGGTGGTGCGGACTTCCTCGTGCAGGGTGGTGGAACCGTCCTTGGAGTCGGTGGTGGCTGTGGTCACGTGGATTGTCCTTGCCTGTGCGGCGAACCCGCCTGGTCGGAAATGCTCGGGCGGGCGTTTGAAAATTAGTGAATGCTAATTTTCTCATGTATCACAGGCATGGGGAAAACCCATGTGTAAACGGGGAGAAACAGAAGACTACGGATGTGGGAGAGGAACGACAGCCTGTCAGGCAGGAGGACATCTGGCCAGGCTGGAAAAGCCTGTGCAAGCGGATTCCAGGTTGCTGTCATCTACCCATGAGGGGAGTGGTGGATCAACCTGGAAACCACGCTTGACCGCTCATGCAACACTTGAGCCCGCGATCGTGCTCACAGTAACGGTGAGACCGCCGCGCGCCCAACTGCCGTTTCTAGGATTATTTCTTCGCGCCGCCGACGACCACGCGGCTGACGAAGACGACACTGGGGAACGTGCGCTTCAGCGTCTTGCTGTAGAAGTTTTCCATGACCATATCCGGGGCGAATTGAATGGCGTCGCCTTTCTTCACGGCAATGCTGTTGGCCGCCAGCCAGAGGGTTTTCTTGTCTTGCATCGCTTCGATGTAGATGTACGGGGGTGCGCTGAGAGTGCTCAGTACGGTGGCTTGTTGCAATGGCTGAACGGCGGGCGCATTCATGGCCGGCAGGTTCATGCCGGCATGCGGGTTGCTGGCCGGAGTGGCGGCAAGGGCGCTGGTGGAGAGGGTGAGCAAGGAGAGCAGGAATAGGGTTTTCATCGGTGGAGTCCTGGTTGGATAGGGTGTGGTTGGAGCGAAGTGTCGGTTCAATCCCAGGCCAGCGCGCCACCGGTCTGGTATTCGGTGACCCGGGTTTCGAAGAAGTTCTTTTCCTTCTTCAGGTCGATCATTTCCGCCATCCAGGGGAAGGGGTTGGAAGCACCCGGGTAAAGTTCGTCGAGGCCGATCTGGGTGGCGCGGCGGTTGGCGATGAAGCGCAGGTATTCCTTGAACATCGGCGCGTTGAGGCCGAGTACGCCGCGCGGCATGGTGTCTTCGGCGTATTTGTATTCCAGCTCGACGGCTTTTTCGAACATGCCTTTGAGCTCGGCCTTGAGGGCGTTGGTCCACAGGCCGGGGTTTTCCAGCTTGATCTGGTTGATCATGTCGATGCCGAAATTGCAGTGCATGGACTCGTCGCGCAGGATGTACTGGTATTGCTCGGCGGCGCCGGTCATCTTGTTCTGGCGGCCCAGCGCCAATATCTGGACGAAACCGACATAGAAGAACAGGCCTTCCATGATGCAGGCGAAGGCGATCAGGCTTTTCAGGAAGGCCTGGTCGGTTTCCGGCGTGCCGGTCTTGAAGGTGGGGTTGGAGAGCACGTCAATGTAGGGCAGCAGGAATTCGTCCTTGGCCTTGATGCTGCTCACCTCGTGGTAGGCGTTAAAGATTTCGCCCTCATCCAGGCCCAGGCTTTCCACGATGTACTGATAGGCGTGGGTGTGGATGGCTTCCTCGAAGGCTTGCCGCAGCAGGTATTGGCGGCACTCGGGCGCGGTGATCTGGCGATAGGTGCCGAGCACGATGTTGTTGGCGGCCAGGCTGTCGGCGGTGACGAAGAAACCCAGGTTGCGCTTGATGATGTGGCGCTCGTCATCGGAGAGGCCGTTGGGGTCTTTCCAGGTGGCGATGTCGCGGTTCATGTTCACTTCCTGCGGCATCCAGTGGTTGGCGCAGGCGGCGATGTATTTTTCCCAGGCCCATTTGTATTTGAACGGCACCAGTTGGTTGACGTCGGCGCGGGCGTTGATGATCAGCTTGTCTTCGACGCGGACGCGGCGGTGGGCGATGTCATCGGCCGGCTTCGCGGCGGCGGGTGTGGAAATCCCCCCCGGCCCCCCTTTGGGAAAGGGGGGGGCGCCCCAGGCGGGTTGCAGTTGCGGACGCGGTGGCGCGGCGGGCGGCATGGGGTGGGCGGCGGGGGCGGCGTAGTCGTCGTCGAAATTAAGCATTGGGGTCTCCTTGTGTGGGCGCGGCGCGATCAGAAGATCAGCGTGGAACCGGGGTTGATGATTTCAATGATGTCGAAGGTCTGGGCCAGCGCTTCCAGGCGAATGGCCTCCAGGTCTTCATTCGCGATGCCGAGAATTTCCTGGGCGCCGGGGTCGAAACCGGGGAGGTAGGGGGCGGGTGTTTCGCGTTGTTTGAGGCAGGGCGCCAGGCTGGCGGCGATGTCGTTGGCGATATGGATGATGGCGACTTCGCGGGCGTGGGCGGCGGGCGTGGTTTCGGGGCTGAGTTGATGCTCGATGGCGACACAGAGCCGTTCCGGCAGGCTCCAGTTCTTCAGCAGGGCGGCGCCGAGATGGGCATAGGTGAAGCCGAAGGCGTTTTGCTCCGCTGCGGCCAGCGCCTTTTCTCCTTGTGGTTTTTCCGTCAGCAGGGCGCGGTATTCCTCCGGGCGCCGCGCATAGAACACCAGGCGCCCGACACCATGCAGCAGACCGGCGAGAAACAGGCTGTCGGCGTCACGGGCGCGGAGATGGCGGGCGATAAATTGCGCCACGACACCGCAGGTGATGCTGTTGTCCCAGAACGTGGCCATATCCACGAATTCTTCCGGGATGGCGTGGAATACCTTCACCACCGAGGTGGCCAGCACCATGTCGCGCAGGGCGCGGCGGCCGATCAGGTCGATGGCGCGCGCCACCGTATCGACCCGGCCGCGCTGCCCGTAAAGCGGGCTGTTGGCCAGGTGCAGCACCCCGGCGGCAAGGCCGGGATCAAGTTCGACGGCGGCGCTGATTTCGCGGGCATTGGCTTCCGGCTCATCAAGCAGGGCTTGCACGCGCAGCACCGCATCGGGCAGGGCGAACAGCGATTCGACTTCGGCGGCGAGGGATTGCGGGGTCATGGGTGGTGTCCTTGGGGGAGCGCTTTCAGCGACGTGTCGTGCTCCGCGACATCCACCACTTTACGCAGCAGATGCGGCGATACGGTCCAGTGTTCGCCGCCCTCGGTAATGACTGTCACGGTCTTTTTGTTGTAACGGGTGAGGATGCCGAATAAAGGTGGGCGCCCGTCCGGCTGGAAACTCACCCGGTCACCCACGCTGAAATCCAGCATGCGACGATGCGCGCGCATCTGCGAAAGAAACTTCAAACGCTCGACGATGCGGCGGTTGAGGTCGATCGATTCGGCTTCGCTGAGCGGGTCTATGTCGAAAATCATGGTTTGCGTGGACTAGGTCGGGAGGCTTGAATGGGTCAGCTTCATCACGGGGCGTAGCCTTGTTCGCGTTGGTGCCGGATCGCCTGCACGATGGCCGTGTCATTTGTCACGTCGAAATCGTAGAGCGCTACATAGCCGGCTTTGCCGCGGGCAATGATCAGTTCCCGCAATCCCGCTTCCACTTTGCGGCCGATTAACGGGTGTTCTTTGAGGATGGTCAGGCCGCGCATCAGGCCAGGTATGGTTTCATTTGCCGCATGGGCATCGCTGTCTCGCAGGAAAATTGCCAGCCGTTCCATATCCAGCAGCGCTCGTGGCGCAATGACCAGTCGCGTCATGAGACTTACAACTTGGTCGGAGTGGGGCGTTCAACCTGCTTACCTTCAAGCAGGGACTGGATGTAGCTGAATACCTCGTCGGCGTCATAGACCAAACCGTATTGAGCGACTTCTTCTCTGGCCAGTAGCGCGGCATCCACGAATTCACGCCGTCTTTCCGCCAGTTCGGTTTGTGCTTGCAGGGCTTCAAGCATGTACGCATGTGGCGTTTTGCCGGCGTATTCGGCGGCGCTGGCGATGCGGGATTTGAGCGCGTCCGGAAGCTTCAGCGTGGTGGTGGCGGGCATCTTCAATCTCCTGTGTTGCGGGTGTCACCAAGGTATCACCGTGAATCGCGGGGAACAAGAAGCCTGGGCGAGGTCCGCGCATGTTCGATCCCCACGAATCCCCCCGGCCCCCCTTTGGGAAAGGGGGGCGACAGGGAGGCGCGGGGGATTGCACGGCCAGCCTGGCTACTGGCAGGCCTCGCATTCCTCGAAGCCGGGGTCGCCGGGGCGCATGGTGCAGGCGCGGCCAAGGAATTCGGGTTCGGGGAGGTCTGCCCGGAGTTCAGTCGAAGGATTGGAGCTGGCGACATAACCACCGCCGGCGCCTCCACCCATGCCGGTGTTCATGCCGCCGACACCCATGCCGCCAGCGCCGCTGTTGCCACCATTTCCGCCTCCGTGCGCGGAAACGGCGTTGAGTTCGCCGCCTTTGCCGGTGGATTTCTCGGCGGCGGTGGCGCCCAGGGAACGTAGGTAGTAGGTGGTTTTCAGTCCACGCACCCAGGCTAGCTTGTAGGTCTCGTCCAGCTTCTTGCCAGAAGCGCCGTGGAAGTAGAGGTTGAGGCTTTGCGCCTGATCGATCCATTTCTGGCGGCGGGCGCCGGCTTCGATCAGCCACACCGGGTCGACCTCGAAAGCGGTGGCGTAGAGGGCGCGAAGCTCACCGGGAATGCGGTCGATCTTGGCGAGGCTGCCGTCGAAGTACTTGATGTCGCCGACCATGACTTCGTCCCACAAATTCAATGCCTTGAGGTCGCGCACCAGGTACTGGTTGACCACGGTGAACTCGCCGGAGAGGTTGGATTTGACGAACAGGTTCTGATAAGTCGGCTCGATCGATGCGGAGACGCCGACGATGTTGGCGATGGTGGCGGTGGGGGCGATGGCGAGGCAATTGGAGTTACGCATGCCCACCGTCATGATCCGCCGGCGCAAGGCGTCCCAGTCCAGGGTCTCGGAGAAGTCGGCCTCGAGATACGAAACCCCGTCGCCGCCGCGTTCCTCGGCCAGGAGTTTCAGTGAATCCTGCGGCAGGATGCCTTTGCTCCACAGCGAGCCGTTGAAGGTGTTGTAGCGGCCGCGTTCCTCGGCCAGGTCGGCGCTGGCCGAATAGGCGAAGTAGGCGACGGCTTCCTGGGCGCGGTCGGCGAATTCCACCGCTTCAGCGGAGGCGTAAGGGATACGCAGCAGATGCAATGCGTCCTGGAATGCCATGGTGCCGAGGCCGACCGGGCGGTGCTTGAGGTTGGAGTTGCGCGCCTTGCCGACGTTGTAGAAGTTGATGTCGATGACGTTATCCAGCATGCGCATGGCGATGCGGATGGTCTTTTGCAGCTTCTCCAGGTCGAGGGCGCCGTCTTTGACATGGTTGGCCAGGTTCACCGAGCCGAGGTTGCACACGGCGATTTCGTTGTCGTTGGTGTGCAGGGTGATTTCGGTGCACAGGTTGGAACTGTGGACGACGCCGACGTGCTGGTTGGTGTAGCGCACGTTGCAGGCGTCCTTGAAGGTGATCCAGGGGTGCCCGGTCTCGAACAGCATGGAGATCATCTTGCGCCACAGGCCTACGGCGGCCACCTTCTTGAATACCTTGATCTCGCCGCGCGCGGCTTTTTCTTCGTAGCGGGTGTAGGCGGTCTCGAAAGCGCGGCCGAAGAGGTCGTGCAGGTCGGGCGTGTCGGACGGGCTGAACAGGGTCCATTCGGCATTTTCCATCACCCGTTTCATGAACAGGTCCGGTACCCAGTTGGCGGTGTTCATGTCGTGAGTGCGGCGGCGGTCGTCGCCGGTGTTCTTGCGCAGTTCGAGGAATTCCTCGATGTCCATGTGCCAGGTTTCCAGGAAGGCGCACACCGCGCCCTTGCGTTTGCCGCCCTGGTTCACCGCTACGGCGGTGTCGTTGGCCACTTTCAGGAAGGGCACCACGCCCTGCGATTTGCCGTTGGTGCCCTTGATATAGGCGCCCAGGCTGCGCACTCGGGTCCAGTCGTTGCCGATGCCGCCGGCGAATTTCTGCAACAGGGCGTTTTCCTTGATGCCCTGGTAGATGCCGTCGAGGTCGTCCGGGATGGTGGTCAGATAACAACTGGACAGCTGTGAATGGCGGGTGCCGGCGTTGAACAGGGTGGGTGTGCTGCTCATGTAGTCGAAGCGCGAAAGGACTTCGTAGAACTCCAGGGCGCGCGCTTCGCGGTCGATTTCGTTGAGCGAGAGACCCATGGCCACGCGCATGAAGAAGGCTTGCGGCAGTTCGATGCGGCGCTCGTCGATGTGCAGGAAATAACGGTCGTACAGGGTTTGCAGGCCGAGGTACTGGAATTGCAGATCGCGCCCGGAGTCCAGCGCGGCGGCCAGGCGCGGCAGGTCGAACTGGCGCAGGCGCTCGTCGAGCAGTTCGGCTTCGATGCCCTTATGGATGTAGGTGGTGAAATAGTCGGCGTAGTGGCCGGCCATCTCGGCCTGGCCGACTTCCTCGCCCAGCCCCATGACTTCAGCCAAAACCTCGCGGCGGATGGAGTGCATCAACAGGCGTGAGGTGACGTAGTTGTATTCCGGGTCTTTCTCGATCAGCGAGCGCGCGGAGAGGATCAGCGAGCGACGCACCTCGTCCATCGGCACGCCGTCGTAGATGTCGCGCAGGGTGGCTTGCAGGATGGCCTGCGGGTTGGTTTCCGCCAGGCCTTCGCAGGCGGCGCCAACCACGGCGGCGAGATGTTGCAGGTCGAGAGGGCGACGTTCGCCGTTTTCCAGGCAGAACAGGGTGTGTTCCTCGACCTGCTGCCGCTTCTGTTTGGCGCGTTCCTCGTTGCGTTTCTCGCGGTAGAGCACATAGGCGCGGGCGACTTCGTGTTCGCCGGAGCGCATCAGCGCCAGTTCCACCTGGTCCTGGATGTCTTCGATGTGGAAGGTGCCACCGTTGGGCTGGCGACGGATCAATGCGCTGACGACGTTGTCGGTGAGATTCTCCACCAGTTCGCGAATGCGGGCGCTGGCGGCGGCCTGTCCACCATTGACGGCAATGAACGCCTTGGTCAGGGCGATGGCGATCTTATTGGGTTCGAAGGCGACCACGGCGCCGTTGCGGCGGATGATCTTGTGGTCGGGATAAGGTGACGTCGCGGCCGTTTCGGGCGCCGGGGCGGCGTTGCTCAGGATGGGGTTGCCGGGGGTCTGAAAATCGCTGGAAAGCTGCATCGGTGAGTCTCCTTGGTGTCTGATGCCGGTGCTGGCGCGGCATTCGGTGTTTGCTGCCTGGTTTATTAGAAAACACTAAATATAGTGTTATCTCGTCTTGCTTGGCGCTAATTCTAGTGTCGAAGACTAGGCCGTCAACCGCTTTCTTATGCACAGGCTATCCACAGGATAGCCACAAGGTTGTCTACAGCCCGCCTCCCGACGCAATGCCAGGTAGGACGCGGGAATAAGCGGTTTGTCGCTGACTTATCCACAGAAAGTGGCACGGATGCCGGGGTATCATGTCGACCGTTTTTTGCCCCGTACACCGCCATGCGCAATACCGCCGTTTTGCTGATCGCCTGTCCCGACAAGAAGGGCCTGGTCGCCGCGATCGCCAATTTTCTGCTCGAACACAACGCCAACATCCTGCACGCCGATCAACATCAGGACAGCGCGGCCGGACTGTTCCTGATGCGGGTGGAGTGGGAACTGGAAGGCTTCGAGCTGGGCTTGCACAAGTTCGACGAGACCTTTGGTCCCATCGCTCTGGAACATGACATGGACTGGAAGCTCTCGCTGTCCAGCGTGAAGCCGCGCATGGCGATCTTTGTTTCCAAGTACGACCATTGCCTGGCGGACCTTCTTTATCGTTGGCATGCCGGCGAGCTGTATTGCGACATCCCGCTGATCATCAGCAACCACCCGGATACGCACTGGCTGGCGGCGGCGTACAAAGTGCCGTTCCAGCACATCCATGTGAACAAGGACAACAAGCCGGAAGCGGAGCGGCAGCAACGCGCCTTGCTGGAGGCCCATCATGTCGATTTCATGGTCCTGGCGCGTTACATGCAGGTGCTATCGGCGGATTTCATCGGCCATTACCCCGGCCGCATCATCAATATCCACCACTCCTTCCTGCCCGCTTTCCACGGCGCCAAGCCTTACCAGCGCGCGTTCGAGCGGGGGGTGAAGCTGATCGGCGCCACCAGCCATTACGTCACGGAAGTACTCGACGATGGCCCCATCATCGAACAGGACGTGACCCGCATCTCGCATCGCGACGACATCGACGATCTGGTGCGCAAGGGGGCGGATCTGGAAAAGGTGGTGCTGTCGCGCGCCGTGCGCTGGCACATCGACAACCGCATCCTGGTCTACGGCAACAAGACGGTGGTGTTCGACTGAGTTGGGGTGGATCGTCAGGTAGGGATGACGCCGCAACCTGACCTACCCAGGTCCCGCCTGCTCCCTATGTAGGTCAGGTTGGCGCGCAGCGACTACCTGACGGTCGCGTTGATCGTCAGGTAGGGATGTAGCCGCAACCTGACCTATGTGGCCGCGTTCCGGCCGACCATGAAAAAACCGGCGCTAGGCCGGCTTTTTCATGTGTACGCGCCCGGAGGACGCCGGGAAATCTCAGTGCTCTTGAGACTTCTTGGCCAGCTTGAACCAGATGAACAAGCCCATGGCAACGATGAAGCCGAGGGTGAACAGGCTGAGCTGCCCGATAAAAGAGTGGAAAAGCAGATTCATTACGGCGTCCATGTGCATGCTCCTGTTAATTGCCCCTTTACGGGTGCGTTGATGGTTTGCTTGCTCCGGCAACCAGCTCCGTCATGCCGGAGAAAGGTGCCGTCCACTGGCCGGTGATACGCCAGGCCCGGTCTTCCGGTTCGAGTACCAGAATTCGTTTCCCTGATCCCAGGTCCGGGGCAGGGGCAATATACGACAGCTCTCTCGAATGTGCCAAGAGGATATGGATATCCTGATTCTCCCGCGAGGGATGCACGATGTTCAGGGCGAGGCGCGGCGGATTGCTCGTCAGGTGGCCGCGCAACACCAGTTCCATCTGGCCATTCCTGGTAATCAATCGTGCCGACAGGCCGAGTGCGGCTGCCGCTTTGTCTGCCGCTGAGGACGGGGCCATCACCGCGAAGCCCTCCTTGCGGAAATCGGCTTTGACCAGGCCGTCAGGGTCGCGAGCGGCAAAGTAGTAGGAGGTGAAACTCCCCACCACTGCGATGGCGGGCAGGCCGATGACCATCCAGACCATCGGTTCTTTCCACCAGGGGCGGTTTGGGGTGGGATCTAATGCCATCATGTTTTCGCCTTATTTCAGGAAACTGGATTTTGCTTCACGCACGATGCCGGCATCTTCATCCGCCTGGATCGTGAACATGACCGGTTGGCTGGGGCGTTTCAGTTGCGTGGGGTCGGCACGCAGAACGACGTTATGGTTGACCGTGCCCAGTGCCGGTACTTCCACATTGTCACCCACCATCATGCGCAGGCCTTCGATGCCGCTGGCCTTGATGCGGTAGTGATGGGCGCGGTTTTCCATGTTGATGATGCGCAGCTGGTAGAGGTTCTCGATCTGCCCATTTTCGACTTCACGCGACAGCGTCTGACGATCACGAATCACGTCGGTGCGCATGGGGATGCGCATCGCCAGGGTATAGAAGAAGGCGATGGTAATCAGGCTGACGACGGCGATGTAGAACAGCGTGCGCGGACGGAATACATGTTTGGGTATTTCCTTGTCGGGGTAGGCGCCATCGATGGCGTTCTGCGTCGAGTAGCGGATCAGCCCCTTGGGATAGCCCACCTTTTCCATGACCTGATCGCAGGCGTCGATGCAGGCCGCGCAGCCAATGCACATGTATTGCAGGCCATTGCGAATGTCGATGCCGGTCGGGCAGACCTGCACGCAGATGCCGCAATCCACGCAATCACCGAGGCCCTGCGCCTTGTAGTCCGCGCTTTTATTGCGCGTGCCGCGAGATTCACCACGCTTGTAGTCATAAGTGATGATCAGGGTGTCGGTGTCGAACATCACGCTCTGGAAACGGGCGTAGGGACACATGTATTTGCACACCTGTTCGCGCATGAAACCGGCAAAGCCCCAGGTGGCGAAGGCATAGAAGAAGATCCAGAAGCCTTCCCAGGGGCCGAAGCTGAATGTCAGCGTTTCCCGCCAGAGTTCGGTCGCGGGCGTGAAATAGGCCACGAAGGAAAAGCCGGTCCACAGCGAGAGCAGTACCCAGGCGAGATGCTTGCCACCCCGGCGCAGGAGCTTCTCGCCGTTCCAGGGCATGGCATTGAGCTTCTGCTGTTTCTTGTAGTTGCCCTCGATCCAGCCCTCGATCCACATGAACAACTCGGTGTAGACCGTTTGCGGGCAGGCATAACCGCACCAGAGGCGGCCAGCGATGGCGGTGAACAGGAATAGTCCGAGCGCGGAGAGGATCAGGATGATGGCGAGCCAGATGAAATCCTGTGGCCAGAACACCAGATCGAACAGGTAGAACTTGCGCGCGCCGAGATCGAACAGCACCGCTTGACGGTCGTCCCATTTGAGCCAAGGCAAACCATAGAAAATAGCCTGGGTGACTGCCACCAGCGCGATGCGCCAATAATTGAACAGGCCGGAGACGGCGCGTGGGTAGATTTTCTCGTGAACGGCGTAGAGCGATTGCTCGGGGTCGCTTCCGGCATCCTTGATGATGGGGATGCTTGGGGGTTTGCTATCGGACACAGTATTCCTCTTTCTCAAAAAAGGTATGAGCCAAGCGGGCCTGGCTTGTTACCTGTTTCCGGTGGAACCCTCTGATTGAAGTGCCTGGGGTCATTGTCTGGCCGGAAGCCAGCCCACTCTCGGGAATGGGCTGGGTTCCGGGGCCGGCCTGTTGCGGCCAGCCTCGTAGCCCTCGCGGGCTTAGTTGGCCGCGGGTGCGGCTACTGCTTCAGCCGGAGCGGCCATGGCCTCGGCGGGTGCCGGGGCGGCAGGCTTTTTGCCACCACCCAGGCCCCAGACATAGGCGGCCAGAAGGTGGATCTTGGAGTCATTCAAGGCTCCACCGGCGGCTTGCGACTGCGCGGGCATGCCACCCTTGCGGCCTTTGAGGATGCTTTGCACGATGGCGGATTCACTGCCGCCATACTGCCAGGCATCATCGGTCAGGTCGGGGAAGCTGGCGACGGCCATGCCTTTGCCGTTCTCGCCGTGGCAACCCGCGCAGGCGACAAACTTGGCCTGTCCAGCGGCGGCCAGGGTTGCGTCATGCGGCTTGCCGCCCAGGGACAGAACATAGTTGGCAACTTCCTTGGCGCCTTGCTCCCCACCCACGGCATCACCCATCGGGGGCATTTCGGCGATACGGCCGCCGGTGATGCTGGCCTGGATGTCTTCCGGCGTGCCGCCAAACAGCCACTGGCCGTCGGTCAGGTTGGGGAAGCCTTTGCCGCCCTGGGCGCTGGAGCCGTGACACTGCGAGCAGTAGGTCATGAACAGGTTCTGGCCCATTTCCTTGGCTTTCGGGTCGGCCGCGACGGCCATCAGGTCTTGCGACTTGAACGGCGCCATGACCTTGTCGAACTCGGCGTCAACGGTATCCTTGTCATCCTTCCATTCCTGGAAAGAACTCCAACCCAGAGTACCGGCATACTTGCCGAGGCCCGGATAGAGCACCAGATAGACGATGCCGAAGAAGGTCAGGCCAATAAACATCCACATCCACCAGCGCGGCAGCGGGTTGTTCAGTTCCTGCAAGTCGCCATCCCAGGTGTGGACCATCAATTCAGCCTGCTCACCTTCGGCAAGCTTTTTGGTGGTCTGGCTGCTGAGCACCCAGAGGGAAAAAATGATACCGGCGATGCTGATCGCGGCAATGTAGTAATGCCAGAACTCACTGACAAAATCGGGTACTGCATATCCAGCAAGCATGAGTTTCTCCTAGTCTGTTTGGCGTTTGCCGGCATCGACGGCATCTTCCTGGAAGGGAAGCTGCGCGGCGTCATCAAACTTCTGCTTGTTCCCGCGGAGGAAAGCCCACCAGACGATGACGATGAACAGCACGAAGAAGACGACGGTCACGACAGAACCTACGGTGCCGGCGTCCATGTCACTGTGCCTTCGGTCCGTAAGTACCCAACACTTGCAGGTAGGCGATCAGCGCATCCATTTCTGTCTTGCCTGCCAGCATGGCGGGCGCCTCCGCGATTTCCTGCTCCGTATAGCCATGTCCGACGAGGTTAAGCGTCTTCATCTTGGCCTGGATATCGGTGGCATCCGACGGAGCCTCCGCCAGCCAGAAGTAGGAAGGCATGTTGGATTCCGGTACCACGTCACGCGGGTTCATCAGGTGGGTGTAATGCCAATCATCCGAGTAACGCCCGCCGACGCGGTGTAGATCCGGGCCGGTACGCTTGGAACCCCAGAGAAACGGGCGGTCGTAGACGAACTCGCCGGCTACGGAGAAGTGCCCATAGCGCTCTGTTTCGGCGCGGAACGGACGAATCATCTGGGAGTGGCAGCCCACACAACCTTCCCGGATATAGATATCACGTCCGGTGAGTTGCAGCGCGTTGTACGGTTTGAGGCCAGGGATAGGCTCAGTGGTGGACTTCTGGAAGAACAGGGGCACGATCTGCACCAGTCCGCCAAATGACACGACGATGAACGTCAGCACAATCAGCCAGCCGACGTTCTTTTCAATGGTCTTGTGAGAGAACATGAAGTATCTCCTTTGCCCTTAGGCCGCGACAGCTTGGGGGATGCGGGCGTCGTTGACAGCTTTGCCCGCGGCGATGGTCTTCCACACGTTGTAAGCCATCAACAGCATGCCCGCGAAGAACATGGAGCCACCGATCAGACGAATCATATAGAAGGGATGGATCGCGGCGACCGATTGCGCGAAGCTGTAGGTCAGCGTGCCGTCGACGTTGGTGGCGCGCCACATCAAGCCTTCAGCCACACCGGCGATCCACATGGAAGCGATGTACAGCACCACACCGATGGTCGACCACCAGAAGTGCACGTTGATCAGCTTCACGCTATGCATCTCTTCACGGCCATACAGTCGCGGGATGAGGTGGTAGAGGGAACCGATCGAGATCATTGCCACCCAACCCAGTGCGCCGGAGTGCACGTGGGCGATGTTCCAGTCGGTGTAGTGCGACAGGGCGTTCACGGTCTTCACTGACATCATCGGGCCTTCGAAGGTCGACATGCCGTAGAAGGACATCGCGGTGATCAGGAACTTCAGGATCGGGTCGGTACGCAGCTTATGCCAGGCGCCGGACAGGGTCATGATGCCGTTCATCATGCCACCCCAGGAAGGCGCGAGCAGCATCAGCGAGAACACCATGCCCAGGGACTGCGCCCAGTCGGGAAGCGCGGTGTACATCAGGTGATGTGGGCCGGCCCACATGTAGATGAAGTTCAGGGTCCAGAAGTGAACGATGGACAGGCGGTAGGAGTAGATCGGACGGCCGGCTTGCTTGGGGATGAAGTAGTACATCATGCCCAGGAAGGCGGTGGTCAGGAAAAAGCCCACCGCGTTGTGACCGTACCACCACTGCACCATCGCGTCCTGCACACCGGCGTAAGCGGAGTAGGACTTCAACCAGCTACCGCCTTCCATCACGATAGGCAGTTCCACGTTGTTGACCACATGCAGCAGGGCAATGGCGAGGATGTAGGCGCCGAAGAACCAGTTGGCCACATAGATGTGCTGGGTCTTGCGCTTCATGATGGTGCCGAAGAACAACACCGCATAGGCCACCCAGACCACGGTGATCAGGATGTCGATGGGCCACTCCAGCTCGGCATATTCCTTGGAGGAGGTGTAACCCATCGGTAGCGAGACAGCCGCCATCACGATGATGGCTTGCCAACCCCAGAACACGAAGGAGGCCAGTCCGTCAGACAGTACACGGGTCTGGCAGGTGCGCTGTACGACATACAGCGAAGTAGCAAACAGCGCGGAGCCACCAAAGGCAAAAATAACCGCATTGGTGTGCAGCGGACGCAGGCGCCCGTATGAGAGGTACGGAGCCAGGGGCCCCAGGGCTTCGGTGAGTGTAGGCCAGATGAGTTGGGCGGCAATGATGACGCCCACCAACATCCCGACAATTCCCCATACAACAGTCATGATGGAAAATTGGCGGACGACCTTGTAGTTGTATGTTGCTTCCATACGGGTCTCCTTCGCAGTTGAGGCTGGGTCTAAAAAAACGAACGCCGAAAATTCGACGGTCGAATGCTATTAATCGGCTTGATTAATGTCAATCGACATTCTTGTCCGATTTTTGTGTGCTTTGCTTGGCGGACGGTGGGGCGATGTCGTCGTCCATGAGGATGCGATGCGCCGGGCCTTCCATGTCCTCGAACTGCCCGCTTTTGACAGCCCAGAGAAAGACGTAGGCGATGACCGCAACGAAGACCAGGCTAAGGGGAATGAGGAGGTAGAGGATGTCCATGCGTCAGGATGCGGCGAGTAGGGTTGGATAGTACATTTGGACATCTCCCTCGGAGTGGCGCGGCATCATAGCGATAGGAAATGTTGATTGGTAATAAATAATATTTATGCATCCGGCGGTGAGAGCGTTCCCTGGAGGTGATCGGGGGGTAGGTGTGTTTGGTTGCGCCGGCAACGGTGTCTTGCCCCATTCGTTTGGGCGGATTTTGTGCGGGAGGGGTGTCTACTGATTCAGAGGCCGTTCCCAGCCCGCTCTGAATCGGACGCTGTGTGGAAAGTCTTTTCGCTTGGACTTTTCAGCGCAATTGCGAAGTGTCGAGAATGTTTACAGTCTGGCGCTGCCAAGGGGGTAATGGTGGCGGCCTAAGTGCTCTGGTATGCGTCTAACATGTTGTTATTGTTAATGGCATTCTGCCGTTGAGTGTGCCTGGCATGGGATGTGCTTATTGAGCTCCAAGCAGGCGTGGTTCAGTGGTGACCATGCCGAGTGTGAATATTTCAATTTTTTCTTAGGAGAGTCGCAAATGACGGCCTTTACTGGAACAAAAAGCAAACTGGCTATCGCCGCGGGCGTGTTGCTTGCTTCGATGGGTGCTCAGGCGGTGCCGCTGTCTAACGCGACCCTATCGGGCGGCACCTCTATCATCTGGGGTGAGTCGTCTCCTGGCGTGTTGCAGGCGGGTTTTGGAACCCTGGCTGGGGTGCTGTCGGGCGCTGGTAACGTCGAGTTGAGCAAGTATGCGGGTCCGGTTACCACGTTGAGCGGTGATTTCGCCGGTAACGCCGTGTCTTTGAGCAGCTTGGTGCTTGGGGATTGGACCGCCAACAGCAACGCCCTGGCAATCCAGTACATCACGAATGCCGCTTCTTCAGTGGGTGTTAGCCTGACCTCGGCTCAGATGACAACCGCTCTGTTCAAATTCTTCAATGCTGATGGCGATCCTTTGGCTTCTGGGGTTCAGCCCATGTACCAGGTGGTCAGTGACCCCAATGTGTCGGACGTTAACCTGATCGATGGCCGGGTTGTGGTGGGTCTGGATGGCCTCCTGAATGCGACGCCCTTCCTCAATGTCTTGTTCCTTGGCAATGGCCTGACTCAGCAACTCACCGGGGTGCATAGTGTCAGCGAAGTGGTGAAGGTGACCTATCAAGGCTTTGACAGTTATCTCTACGGGTTCACTTCCACGCCGACCGGCTACTCCGCTGGGGCGCCTACTTATTCCTATAACGGCCGCACCACTGTCGTTCCCGAGCCGGCTTCCTTGGCGTTGCTGGGGCTCGGATTTGCAGGCCTGGCGTTTATGCGTCGTCGCAAAGTCTGAAGACTGTCGGTTTTCCTTACAGTAAAAAACAGCGGTCATTGACCGCTGTTTTTTTTGCGACGCTGGTTTCGTGCGGTAATCATTTGTCGGGGTTTCTTACGCTCCTGATCGTGAAACTTCGCGCGTGGTGTACAAGTTGTTGATTTGCTGGCTTGATGTTTGGTTGGCAAGCCCTTTGCTTGTTGTCTGCGCTCGCGTCAGAAATTGCACTGTTTGCAACAACGGGTGGGGTGCCCCGATAATCGCGGGCGGGTGTGATGTTGCCGATATACATGAGGTGTCTGGATGCAGTCTGTCTGTGGCTTCGATAGCTGGTCTCTGATTGCCGAGAAAAGGGCGCGGAGGGCCGCGCCGCGTGTGGGTGCCAACGCGCTCCATGAAGTGCCTTCATTCATAACAACCAACTAATTACGGGCTAGGTAGAGATGATGTCCCTGGCGATTTTGTTCGGGTTTGGCTTGGTGCTCTCCGGGGTTGCCATCCGCATTGGTATTCCGCTTTCCCAGCAACTGGGCGTGGTCGATCAACCCGGTGGGCACAAGCTGCATGATCACAGCACGCCGTTTGTGGGTGGCGTAGGTGTGTTTGTCGCGCTACTGGGTACGCTGGCGCTGACGGGGGCTCTGCCCGGCATGGACAGTGCCGCGGTGCAATGGCAGGCGGTCGCGTTGGGCGCCACAGTCATGTTTTTCACGGGGCTGGTGGATGACATCCACCACCTGAGCTTCAGAATCCGCTTCGTGATTCAGGCGGTTGTGGCGCTGGTCATGGTGCTGGGCGGGGGCGTGGTGCTTTTCGATCTCGGTTATCTGGCCTTTGGGCATAAGCTTGAACTTGGCTTTCTGGCTATTCCCTTCACGGTTTTTGCGACCATCGGCGTCATCAATGCCTTGAACATGATTGATGGTATCGATGGTCTCTCCGGTTCGGTTTCCCTGGTGACCCTGTTCCTGTTGACCTTGGTCGCGTTTTCAGGAGGAGCCTATGGTTATGCGGTTCTTGCTGTCGGGGTGTTGGGCGGGGTGGCGGGTTTTCTCTATTTCAATATGCGCTACTGGTCGCATCGCCGCGCGCGGGTGTTTCTGGGTGACAACGGCAGCATGCTGCTTGGTTTTCTGTTCGCCTGGTTGTTGATTGCCTTGTCACAGGAGCCGGTTCGGGTGATCAGGCCCGTTACGGCGCTGTGGCTGTTTTCCATTCCGCTCATGGATACTCTGGGTGTCATGTTGCGCAGGCTCTGGCTTGGAAAATCGCCATTTCGGCCTGACCGGCATCATCTGCATCATTTGTTCATCCGTGCCGGGTTTCGCGTTCAGGATATTGTCTATGCGATCGCCCTCGTCCATCTCACGCTGGGCTTGATCGGAATCGCCGGCTTGCGGATGGGTGTGCCCGGGATCTGGATGCTGGCCGCCTACCTGGTGGTTTTTGCCGGGTATTTCTACCTGATCGTGCGCCCCTGGCGTTTTGTGCCGGTGCTCAGGCGGGTTCATACCTTCCTGGGCCTCACCTCTCCGGATACCCGTGGCGTGTTTCTGGGCAATTGCGACCTGAACGGCGCCTTGGATCTGATCGCCGGTATCGCATCCGAAATGAAGTCACGGGATGACTATCAACTGCATGTCTACCAGGCTGAGCGTGAGGGACGCCAGGATCGTTATGTGTATGCCGTACTTGAGGTGCTGAACGAAGATACAGAGACTTCCGTGGGGGAAATCAAAGGCCTGGTGGAGAAATTGAAGCGGCGCTTCAAGGGAAAGGCGGGCATACGAGTGCGCCAGTTCCTTATCAGGAATAGCGCCAATGACCGCAGAGTGGGATCCAAGCACATCACCCAGGATTTCAGAAGCATCGATCGCCGCTCGAAACATCACAAGAAACTGATACACAGCGCACACGGCATCAGCCAGCCTATGGCGGTCATGGCATGACGCTAGGGAATCCGGGGGCTGACATTGTTTGAACGAATTCTAGTTCTGTGCACGGGGAATATATGCCGCAGTCCCATGGCTGAAGCCCTGTTGCTGCACAGGATGCGTGCCGCCGGGCGCACGGTTGAAGTGCGTTCGGCGGGTGTCGGCGCCTTGCGCAACTACCCCGCCGATGAGCCCGCGCGCGCCCTGATGCAGACCAGGGGGCTCGATATCTCGCCACATCGCGCGCAGCAGGCGACCCCGGAACTGGCTCGCTGGGCTGACCTCATTCTGGTGATGGAATCGCGGCAACGTGACGCCATGTTCGATATCGACCCCACCGCACGCGGCAAAACCTATTTATTGGGCCATTGGATCGGGCAGGAAGTCCCGGACCCTTACAAGCAAGCAGATGAGGTCTACACACGTGCTTTGAGTCTGATTGAGGAAGGGTTGGATAGCTGGATGAAGAAACTGTGAGGCGGCCAGGGTTGCAGCGAGGTGGCGACGCTTTGCCAGGCCGGTCGGCGGGTCACAACCACACCGCGAATGTTCAAGTGGCCGGTAGCCTGATCCAGACGCCTAGGCAAATTGCGGCTTCTACGGGTGAACCACTACAATCCGGCGCCTACTTGCCCCACGGCTTTGGGAAGACACCGCTCCAAGCCTTCGCCACGAGGCCGCGAACGGCCATGTGTCAGACCATCATCGATGTCCAACTCACCCTTAGTAGTCAGTCATGTTGAAACACAAGGACGCAAACGTGCCCCAACCGCACCATGCAATGCGACCGTACTTGATGCGGTTCGCCGCGCTCACCACATCCTACGATCCATTCGATTTATGTTGACTGACTACTAGGCTGCCGTGATGGCGTACTAGCAAGGAAACCCTATGCAAGTCTCTATGTGTTCTTCTATCCCCCGCCGCCGACAGGCTGAATTTGGTGGCATTTCACGCTTGCTGTCATTGGCGGTTGTACTGGGCGCGCTGGCCGGATGCGCCATCATTCCAGGTACGGAAACGTACAACATGCGCGAGCAATCGTCCGTGCCACTGCCGGTGAGACAAGGTGATGAGGTGGTGCCTGGCAACGTCAAGGTCAAGGCCATCACCGCTGAATTGATTATCGAGATGGACAAGGCGCTGAAAAACAAAGCGTCGACAGACAAGGGTGGGCAAATTGCCTCCCCTGGAAAGTTCACGGTCGCGGATATGGCCGATTACAAAATAGGCCCGGGCGACATCCTGAACATCACGGTATGGGATCACCCCGAGTTGACGATACCTGCTGGTCCTTACCGTACCGCTGATGTATCGGGCAATCTGGTCACCGAGGACGGCACGATCTACTATCCTTATGCGGGCATCATTCCGGTCGTCGGCAAGACGGCGCGTCAGGTGCGAGATATTCTGGCGCAGAAGCTTTCCAAGTACATCGAGAAGGTGCAACTCGACGTACGCATCACCGCTTTCCGCAGCAAGCGAGTTTATGTGGTGGGAGAGGTCAAGACGCCCGGCCAGCAGGAGCTTAACGATGTCCCCGCCACAATCCTGGACGCGGTAAGCCGTGCGGGAGGCTTTACCACCGAATCGGATTACAGCCAAGTTCTGCTTACGCGGAATGGCACCACCTGGCGGGTGGATTTGCAGGCGCTCTATGAAGACGGCGCCGTAGACCAGAACCTCAGGCTGGAACCCGGCGACATCGTCAACGTGCCGGATCGCGCGCTCAACAAGGTGTTCGTGCTGGGCGAGGTGCAAAAGCCGGGCTCCTACTTCATGAACAAGAAGCGCATTACTCTGGCCGAGGCGCTGGCAGATGCTGGATACGTCAATCAGTTGACTTCCAATCCGGCCTGGATCTTCGTCATGCGCGGCCAGGCTGACAGCCCGGAGCTTTTCCATCTGAACTCCAAATCACCCGACTCCCTGGTGCTTGCGGATCGCTTCCCTCTGCGCCCGCGTGACATCGTCTATGTCGACGCCGCCGAGGTGGCACGCTGGAACCGAGTAATCAGCAACGTATTGCCCACGGCGACCATGCTGAACACCATCAGTACAACCCAATACCCACTATTTGGCGCTCGACAGCGCTGATGATTCATCCGGCTTTCTCATATAGCCCCGTCGCAGTCAACGTGTAACGAACCCAGCCCACCACGCTTATGTCCGCAGATCAGATCAGTTCCGCGCCCAACGCCATTGCAGAGGACGGCGATGATGAAATCAACCTGGGTGAAATTTTCGCCACTTTGCTGGAATACAAGTGGCTGATAGTCGCGGTCACTTTTTCCGCTTTGCTGCTGGGTGCCGCCTATCTGTATGTGGCTACGCCCGTCTACCAGGCGGATGCCCTGCTACAGGTGGACGACAAGAAAGGGGGGGGGGGGCTGACCGCGCTCAAGGAATTGCAGCCGCTATTGGGAGATAGCACCTCGGTTGCGGCGCAGTTGGAAATCCTGCAATCCCGCATGATCCTTGGACGTGTGGTGGACAAGCTCAAACTGGACATCGTGGCGGTACCTGGCTACTTCCCGGTAATCGGCAAGGCCAAAGCGCGGCGCTATGCAGGTACGGATTTGGCCGATCCCTTGTTCGGACTGTCCAGCTACGCCTGGGGCGGTGAACAGATCAAAGTTGAGACACTGGAAGTGCCTCGCGTGCTTACCAACAAGCAGCTCACCCTGGTAGCCGGCAAGACTGGTAACTACCAGGTCTTCGATGAGGACGACAACAAGCTGCTGGAGGGCCAAGTAGGCCAGCCAGCCGCTTCGCGTGGCATGAAGCTGTTCGTCTCGCAACTGACGGCCAGGCCGGGTACCCGCTTCAGGCTGGCCAAGCTGCTTCAACAAGATGCCATCAACGCTTTGCAAGGACAGTACACGGTCAAGGAACGTGCCAAGCAGTCAGGCATCATCGAAGTGACACTCAAGCATGCGGATACGGTACTGCTTCCCATGATTCTGGATGAAGTCATCAACGGCTATGTGCGACAGAACGTGGAATACCGTTCTGCCGAAGCGGAAAAAACGCTCAAGTTCCTCGACAGCCAATTGCCCACGCTGAAAGCGCAGATGGATAACGCCACAGCGGCCTTCAATGCGTATCGACAGAGCAAGGGGTCGGTCGATCTTGCCCTGGAAACCCAAGGTGTGCTGACTTCCATAGTCGATATCGACAAGGAAACGGTGAAGTTGCAGCAGCAACGGGACGAATTGCGGCAGCAGTTCACTTCGGAACACCCGCGCATGCAGTCCATCGACTCCCAGATTGCACGCCTCAAAGGTATGCGTGCCCAGTTGGACAGCAGCGTCGCTCGTTTGCCGGTTACGCAGCAGACCGCCTTGCGTCTTCAGCGTGATGTCGAGGTTTCCACCAAGTTGTATACGGAACTGCTCAACAGCGCCCAGCAACTGCGTGTCTCCAAAGAGGGAACGGTGGGTGAAGCGCGCATCATCGACGCCGCGATGGTCGACAGCAAACCCGTCTCTCCCAAGGGCGCCTTGATTATCGCTGTTTCCTTCATACTCGGTCTGTTGCTCAGCGTCATGGTCATCTGGGTGATCCGCTCCCTGCGTGTGATGGTGGAAGATCCGGACAAGATCGAGAAACAAATCGGCCTGCCGGTGTACGCCACCATCCCGCACAGCAAGACCGAAGTGACGCTGGCGCATGACATCAAGACTGGCAAGAAAAAGGGTGAACTACTCGCCATCGACTATCCCGAAGACGATGCAGTGGAAAGCCTGCGCAGTCTGCGCACCACCATCCACTTCGCCCTGCTGGATGCCGACAAGGGTTCGCTACTTATCACCGGCCCCAGTCCTGGCATCGGCAAGAGTTTCATCTCCAAAAACCTGGGTGCGGTGCTGGCCCAGTCCGGCAAACGAGTTGCCATCGTTGATGCCGACTTGCGCAAAGGCCACATCCATCGCGAATTCGGCATGCAGCGCGAGATTGGCGTATCCGAATATGTCAGCGGCACGGCCAGCCTGGGTGAGATCGTCAAGCCGACTTCGGTGCCTGGGCTGTCGGTCGTCACCACCGGCCAACGCCCGCCCAACCCCTCCGAATTGCTGATGCACGCTCACTTCGGCGAATTGCTGGAACAACTAGGCGACCTGTTCGATATCCTCATCGTCGATGCCCCGCCCATCCTGGCCGTGTCAGACGCCGCCATCATCGGCCGCCATACCGGAGCCACGCTGATGGTTGCCCGTGCCGGCAAGCACCCCATCCGTGAAATCGAACAGGCGGTGAAACGCCTCAATCAGGCGGGCGTGCAGGTCAAGGGCTTCGTTTTCAACGACATGGATACCGTCAGACAGCGCTATCGCTATGGTTACCACGGCTATGTCTACAGCTACTCCTACAAGAAGAACTGATCAATTGGGTTGTCACGCGCGGCAAGAGCTCTGATGTCCACGTCCACCCCCGCTCAAGCCTGGTATGTCTGCCAAACCAAACCCCGGCAGGAAGCCAAAGCTCTGGCTCGGCTGAACGAGCAAGGCTACGCGGTCTACCTGCCCATGCTGGCTCATTGGGAGCGCAAGAAAGAGGCATGGAGCAGAACGGAACAAGTCATGTTCCCGCGCTACTGCTTCGTGCGCCGCGGCCGTGACGGACAGAGCATCGCCCCGATACGGAGTACACCCGGCGTTCTTGGCTTGGTTCGTTTTGGCGGCGAGGTCGCCACGCTGAGCGATGCCGCGGTCGAAGCGATACGCGAACTGGCTGAACAGAGCGGGCGCCAAGTGGCGGACAAAGCCGCGCTCTTCGCGGTGGGGGTGCGGGTTGTGGTCGCGGACGGCCCCTTGAAAGGATTGTCCGGGCTGGTTTCGAATGTCGCCGATGAACGCGTTGCCGTGCTGCTGACGCTGCTTGGCCGGGAAAAGCAGATCATGATCCCCGCCAACCACCTCGTCGCCGCCTGAGTGACAGCCGGCCGTAGGCCAGGTTGCGGCTTTATCGCTGCCTGGCGATCCAACTCCAAGCTTGAGAGGGACGATCGTCAGGTAGTCGCTACGCGCCAACCTGACCTACGCCGGCGGCGCGGGCGTTACGGCCGTAGGCCAGGTTGCGGCTTCATCGCTACCTGGCGATCCAACCTCAAGCTTGAGTGGGACGATCGTCAGGTAGTCGCCACGCGCCAACCTGACCTACGCCGGCGGCGCGGGCGTTACGGCCGTAGGCCAGGTTGCGGCTTTATCGCTACCTGGCGATCCAACCCCAAGCTTGAGCGGGACGATCGTCAGGTAGCCGCCACGCGCCAACCTGACCTACGCCGGCGGCGCGGGCGTTACGACCGTAGGCCAGGTTGCGGCTTTATCGCTACCTGGCGATCCAACCTCAAGCTTGAGCGGGACGAACGTCAGGTAGTCGCTGCGCGCCAACCTGACCTACGCCGGCGGCGCGGGCGTTACGACCGTAGGCCAGGTTGCGGCTTCATCGCTACCTGGCGATCCAACCCCAAGTTTGAGAGGAACGATCGTCAGGTAGTCGCCACGCGCCAACCTGACCTACGTGGGCGGCGCGGGCGTTACGGCCGTAGGCCAGGTTGCGGCTTTATCGCTACCTGGCGATCCAACCCCAAGCTTGAGCGGGACGATCGTCAGGTAGTCGCTACGCGCCAACCTGACCTACGCCGGCGGCGCGGGCGTTACGGCCGTAGGCCAGGTTGCGGCTTCATCGCTACCTGGCGATCCAACCCCAAGCTTGAGCGATACCAACGTCAGGTAGACGCTACGCGCCAACCTGACCTACGCGGGCGGCACAGGCGTTACGACCGTAGGCCAGGTTGCGGCTTCATCGCTACCTGGCGATCCAACCCCAAGCTTGAGCGATACCAACGTCAGGTAGACGCTACGCGCCAACCTGACCTACGCGGGCGGCACAGGCTTTACGGCCGTAGGCCAGGTTGCGGCTTCATCGCTACCTGGCGATCCAACCTCAAGCTTGCGCGGGACGAACGTCAGGTAGTCGCTACGCGCCAACCTGACCTACTCGGGCGGCGCAGGCATTACGACCGTAGGCCAGGTTGCGGCTTCATCGCTACCTGGCGATCCACAATCAAACTTTCAGCAATCTATTAACAAGCAACCAGACCCTATGAAAATCCAAACTCTCATGGACTCCAGCGGCGTGCGCTTCGGCACCAGCGGCGCGCGCGGCCTGGTAGCCGACATGACCGATGCGGTTTGCTACGCCTACACCACCGCGTTTCTGCAAGTAATCGCAGCGCCCGCCGGCAGCCGCGTTGCGTTGGGAATCGACCTGCGCCCGAGCAGCCCCGAAATCGCCGCAGCCTGCGCGGCCGCCATCCGCCATGCCGGCCTGGAGATTGATTACTGCGGGCCACTGCCCACCCCCGCGCTCGCCTACTATGCCCAGGAGCAAGGCGTCGCCGCGCTCGTGGTCACCGGCAGCCACATTCCCTTCGATCGCAACGGCATCAAGTTTTATCGCGCCACGGGCGAAATCACCAAGTCGGATGAAGCCGGCATTGCGGTGGCCGACGTGCAACTGCCCGAGCAGGGCCTGAGCACCATGCTGCCGGCAGTCAATCCCGCCGTCCGCCGGATGTACCTGGATCGCTATCTGGACTTCTTCCCGCCCCAGGCCCTGGCCGGCATGCGCCTCGGCTTTTATGAACACTCCAGCGTCGCGCGTGATCTGCTGCGGGAACTACTCGAAGCGCTAGGCGCTGAAGTGATTTCCCTCGGTCGCACTGACGAATTCACTCCCATTGATACCGAAGCCGTCAGCGAAGCCGATGTCCAGCAAGCACGCCGCTGGTCCGCCGAATATGGTTTCGACGCCATCCTGTCCACCGACGGCGACGCCGACCGGCCTCTGATCGGCGACGAACAGGGCAACTGGTTTCGCGGCGACATCGTCGGGCTCCTGTGCGCCCGCTACCTCGGTGCCGAAGCGCTCGCAACCCCGGTCAGTTGCAACACCGCCATCGAAAAATCCGGTGTCTTCAAACAAGTTATGCGGACCCGCATCGGCTCCCCCTATGTGATTGAAGCGATGGAACACCTGGCGGCGTCGGGCACCCAAAACATCGCGGGCTTCGAAGCCAATGGCGGCTTCCTGCTCGGCAGCTGTCTGGAAAAAGACGGCCGCATCCTGCATGCCCTGCC
The DNA here is from genome assembly GCA_028714875.1 of Gallionellaceae bacterium. GTDB lineage: Bacteria > Pseudomonadota > Gammaproteobacteria > Burkholderiales > Thiobacillaceae > PFJX01. The sequence goes on along the minus strand of JAQTLN010000011.1, from coordinate 4,487 downwards.
CACCCGTGATGCCGTGTTGCCGATGCTCGCCCTCCTGGTCAGCGCGCGCGCGCAGGGGCTCAAGCTATCGCAATTGAGCCTTGGCCTGCCGCCTCGCTACACAGCCAGCGACCGCCTGCAATCCTTTCCCAGCGAACGCAGCCGGCAACTGCTGCAACAACTGGTCGCGTCGAAATCCGCCCTGGCCGATTTATTGGGCGCCTTGTGCGGCGAGCCCAAGGAAATGAATCAAACCGACGGCCTGCGCATTACCTTCGAGAACGGTGAAATCATCCACCTGCGTCCCTCCGGTAACGCCCCGGAGCTGCGCTGCTATGCCGAGGCCGACAACCAGGAACGCGCAGTGGAACTCGCGACAACGTGTCTGGCCCGCCTGTCTCGTGATACCTCGTAGGTCAGGTTGGCGCGTAGCGACTACCTGACGACAGTGCCGCTCAAGTTGGATCGTCAGGTAGCGATGAAGCCGCAACCTGACCTACGGCCGTAACGCTTGTGTCGCCGGCGTAGGTCAGGTTGGCGCGTAGCGACTACCTGACGATAGTGCCGCTCAAGTTGGATCGTCAGGTAGCGATGAAGCTGCAACCTGACCTACGGCCGTAACGCTTGTGCCGCCAGCGTAGGTCAGGTTGCCGGAGGCTACCTGACGATCGTTCCCTCAAACTTGCCATTACTCCAACTCCATCCCGGCCAGTTGCCCTGGCATGCCTGAACTACCCCAATCCGCCGGGTAATGTCCGCGCTCGATATGTGCACGCAAAGAAGACCAGGGATATTCCGTCGCGCATCGGGCCAGTCCATGTTTCACCGGGTTGTAGTGGATGTAGTCGAGATGCCGGGCGAGATCATCGGCATCGCGAATGCAGTGATCCCAGAAGCGCGGTTGCCAGAGGGAAGCCGATTCCCCTCGCTTCAAGCGCCGCGTGAAACGCAATTTCAAGCGCTGCACGATCGCGGAGAAATTACCATCTTCCGGGGTCAGCAACAGATGAGCATGGTCATCCAGCAGAACATGTGCGTGCAGTCGGAACGGCTGTTCCTGCTTGAGACCACGCAACACTTCGAGAAACAACGTCTTCGCATTGTCGCTGCCTAGATGCGCCGCACGGTCGCGGCAAACCAAGGTGAGAAATACCGGATGGCCAAGGTTGGGGTAGCGGCGCAGGTTGGACATGGCGTGGAGGTTTGATGTCTGGAGTGCCAGGTAGCCTCCGGCAACCTGGCCTACAACGCAAGCGTGAATATTCCCGAGTAGGTCAGGTTGCGGCCTCATCGCTACCTGACGATCCAACTTGAGCGGCGCGCTACGTCAGGTAGTCGCTGCGCGCCAACCTGACCTACTGGGGATGGCTGCACCTGCGAAGACGACGTAGGTCAGGTTGCGGCTTCATCGCTACCTGACGATCCAACAGCCCTACGACTAAAATCACACCCAACTCGATGCCCGCTGACGCGGCAATAACACGGGAGGTACCCATATGTGTGCTACTGCAACAATCACGAACCCTCCATACGCAATCACCCACCACGGCGCCGTCAATGGTGTCACCGGCTCCTGCCACCAACTTGCCCTGGGCGATGGCCAGTCCGTGCTGGTGGATTGTGGCCTGTTTCAGGGTGCGGAGACTTCCAGCGAGGGTGCCGGCGCCGATCGGCTCAACATCACTTTCCCTGTCGATCAGGTGCGTGCCCTGGTGGTCACCCATGTTCACATCGACCATGTCGGGCGCATTCCTTACCTGCTGGCCGCCGGTTTCCGTGGGCCGATATTATGTAGCCAGGCCTCCGCCGTACTCTTGCCGCTGGTGCTGGAAGATGCCCTCAAAATCGGCTTCACCCGGAACCAAACCCTCATCGACCGCTTCCTGGCGCAGATGCGCCAGCAGATCATCGCCTTGCCCTACAAGCAGTGGCACACCGCCATCGCGGGTGACCCGGGGTTGCGCGTCAAGCTTTCCCCCGCCGGCCATATCCTCGGTTCCGCTTACGTCGAATTCGAGTTGAAGCAGGGTAAAGGCAAGCAACGCATCGTGTTCTCCGGCGACTTGGGCGCCCCTTACACTCCCCTGCTGCCCGCGCCCAAATCCCCCTATGCCGCCGATGTCGTCGTCCTGGAAAGCACCTATGGCGACCGCACCCACGAAAGCCGAAAAGACCGCCGCAAGCGCCTGCAAGCCCTGTGCGAACACGCCTTCGGCAACAAAGGCACGGTGCTCATTCCCGCCTTCAGCATCGGCCGCACCCAGGAGTTGCTCTACGAGCTGGAAGAGATTATCCACAAAAACCGCCAGCGCCCCGCCGCGCCTGGCGTGAATTGGGACGACCTGGACATCATCGTCGACTCCCCTCTAGCGGCGGACTTCACCGCCGGCTACGCACAACTGCGCGAACACTGGGACAACGAAGCCCGGCGCAAACTGGCCGCTGGCCGCCACCCCCTGGCCTTCGAACAACTCACCACCATCGACGACCATGCCACCCACCTGCAAACGGTGGACTACCTGGCACGCACCGCCCGCCCCGCCATCGTCATCGCCGCCAGCGGCATGTGCAGCGGTGGCCGCATCGTCAACTACCTCAAGGCCATGCTCGGCGACCCACGCCACGACGTTCTGTTCGTCGGCTACCAGGCGGCGGGCACCCCGGGCAGAGACATCCAGAAATACGGCCCCAAGGGTGGCTACGTGATACTCGATGGCCAGCGCCACGACATCCTCGCCGGCATCCACACCCTCGGCGGCTACTCCGCCCACGCCGATCAGAAAGACCTGCTCAACTTCATCGGCCGCATGCGCGGCAAACCAAAACAAATCCGCCTGGTGCATGGTGATGACAGCGCCAAGCAGGCCCTGGCAACGGCGCTCAGGCAACGGCATCCGCTGACGGACGTCCTCGTGCCCTGAAAACCATTGAAGTGGCATTCTCGCCAAAGAAGCGCAACATCTTGAGCCGTCGTGCTAGCGTTCGCTTCCAATCATGGCTGACGGGATCAAGACCCTTGGCCGTGATCGAATCGGTACCGCCGGATATCCGCTGGAAACAACATTTCAGTAACTATCTGAAGGCAAAGCGGCAATTGGCGGGTGAGCCGCTTTGAAACTTTCAGCACGCGTATGCGCGAACTGGGCGCCGATGACGCAAGCCATTGATGCATCCGCAGAGTACTTCAACTTGAAGCAGTCCGTGATTGAGCAGCCGGCGTAGGTCAGGTTGGCGCGCAGCGACTACCTGACGATCGTCCCGCTCAAGCTTGGGGTTGGATCGCCAGGTAGCGATAAAGCCGCAACCTGGCCTACGGCCGTAACGCCCGCGCCGCCAGCGTAGATCAGGTTGGCGCGTAGCGACTACCTGACGATCGTCCCACTCAAGCTTGAGGTTGGATCGCCAGGTAGCGATGAAGCCGCAACCTGGCCTACGGCCGTAACGCCCGCGCCGCCCGCGTAGGTCAGGTTGGCGCGTAGCGACTACCTGACGACCGTCCCTCTCAAGCTTGAGGTTGGATCGCCAGGTAGCGATAAAGCCGCAACCTGGCCTACGGTCGTAATGCCCGTGCCGCCGGCGTAGGTCAGGTTGGCGCGCAGCGACTACCTGACGATCGTCCCGCTCAAGCTTGGGGTTGGATCGCCAGGTAGCGATGAAGCCGCAACCTGGCCTACGGTCGTAATGCCCGCGCCGCCCGAGTAGGTCAGGTTGGCGCGCAGCGGCTACTTGACGATCGTCCCGCTCAAGCTTGGGGTTGGATCGCCAGGTAGCGATGAAGCCGCAACCTGGCCCACGGTCGTAACACCAGTGCCGCCGGCGTAGGTCAGGTTGGCGCGCAGCGGCTACCTGACGATCGTCCCACTCAAGCTTGGGGTTGGATCGCCAGGTAGCGATGAAGCCGCAACCTGGCCTACGGTCGTAATGCCCGCGCCGCCCGCGTAGGTCAGGTTGGCGCGTAGCGACTACCTGACGACCGTCCCTCTCAAGCTTGGGGTTGGATCGCCAGGTAGCGATGAAGCCGCAACCTGGCCTACAGCCGTAAAGCCCGCGCCGCCCGCGTAGGTCAGGTTGGCGCGCGGCGACTACCTGACGATCGTCCCGCTCAAGCTTGGGGTTGGATCGCCAGGTAGCGATGAAGCCGCAACCTGGCCTACGGTCGTAATGCCCGCGCCGCCCGCGTAGGTCAGGTTGGCGCGTAGCGGCTACCTGACGACCATCCTTCTCAAGCTTGGGGTTGGATCGCCAGGTAGCGATGAAGCCGCAACCTGGCCTACGGCCGTAACGCCCGTGCCGCCGGCGTAGGCCAGGTTGGCGCGCGGCGACTACCTGACGATCGTCCCGCTCAAGCTTGGAGTTGGATCGCCAGGTAGCGATGAAGCCGCGTAAGCGTCCAGCCGTCCCACCAGTACGAAAGCCCGCAAGTCAGGAGTTGGAAACGCCCCGCAACGGCAGCAGCTCATCGATCCGGCTATTCGGCCAAGCCGGCAGCTTCTCCAGGGTCTCCCGCA
>JAQTLN010000010.1 GCA_028714875.1 Gallionellaceae bacterium | reverse complement strand
GCACCGCAACTGGGGGTCGTGGTGGTTGTGGACAATTCCCCGGCAAACCCCGCCGAGGAATTGTCCACAACCACCACGGCACATATTCAGTTTGAAGAAATTCGATGGAAAAGAAACATACAAGGGGAATTTAACGGCGTTTTCCTGGGCAGCCGCCTCAGAAATCCCCCCTGCCCCCCCTTTGGAAAAGGGGGGAACCGCCGCGCCGACAGCATCACCAGGTAACGAGAAAAGTGCCTTTTCAGATGTAGGCCAGGTCAACAGTTGAATCCTGCATGGGGGCCAGGAGCGCTTCCGGGCAATGTCACAATGGGCGGCCACCTTGAAACGAAGTGCCGCTCGATGCCACTGAAATAAACGCGGTCATCACAATGCAAACCGGCTCGGTTCCGCCATTTGCCATTTGCCACTTGTCCCAAACCACCGTATGTGAGTCAGGAGAATATTGCATGAAGCCTAAGACCGACTGGATCGAAAAACGCCAGGCACTAAGGACTGACGCAGCCAGGATGCTTTCCAACTTGTCCCCAGCGGAGAACACGGCTCAGCCTGAAGAGGTCATGCTGCATGAACTCCTCGTCCACAAGGTGGAACTGGAGATGCAGGTTGAGGAATTGCGCCGGGCGCATGCCGAGATGGAAGAAGCACGGGATCATTATGCGGAATTCTATGAACTGGCTCCGATCGGCTACATCACCCTGGACCGGGAATGCCTGATCGGTGAAATCAACCTGACCGGTGCCGAATTGCTGGGTATGGACCGCGGCAAACTGATCCATCGCCGTTTTTCCATGTTTGTTGCGCCCCAGGATAGAGATCGTTGGGACCTTGTGTTTGTGGGTCTGATGAAAGGCTCCGAATTCGAGAAGCAAACCCTGGCGCTTGAGATGATGCGTGCCGACAACGACGCCTTTCGAGCTTATCTGGACTGCCGGCGACTGCGGTCAGTGGAGGGTGCTCCGCGGCTTCGTCTCGCCCTGTTCGATATCAGCAAAATCGAGCAGGCCAAGTCGGAAATACTCACTCCACCACCCGATTCCAAGTCGAAAAACATGGGGACCTGAAATGGCTGAACGGGCTCATGCAGTTGGGCCGATTGCCGTAACCCTTACCCTCATTTTTCAGCCAAGTCCGAGAACGCGGCAGACCGTCTTGGCGATCATCTGTTCTTCGTCCGTGTGAATGACGCGGACCGACACCCGGCTGGTTGCCGTGGAAATCACCCCGGCGTTTGCCGCGTTTTGCGGTTCATCCAGTTCGATGCCCAGGAACGTCAAGCCTTCGCAAATCCGTGCCCGGACCGGGGGCGCGTTCTCGCCAATGCCGCCGGCGAACACCAGGGTATTCAGGCCACCCAGGGCCGCAGCGAACCCGCCGATCCATTTCTTCACCTGATAGCAGAACAGGGCAACCGCTTCCGCCGCGCGCTCGTCCTGGTCTTCGCTTTTCAGCAGATCGCGCATGTCGGAACTGGTCTCCGACAAACCCAGCAGCCCGGACTGGAAATTGACCATCTCGTTGAATTGCTTCGCGCTCATGTTTTCAGAGCGCGCCAGATACCAGAGCAGACCGGGATCGAGGTCGCCCGAGCGGGTGCTCATCGGCACCCCGGCCGCTGGCGTGAAACCCATGCTGGTGTCGACGGGCTTACCGCCACGCACTGCCGCCAGGCTGGCGCCGTTGCCCAGGTGGGCGAGGATGACCCGGCCTTGTGCCGCTTCCGTTCCGCCCACGCGGGCCAGTTCTTCCATCAGGAACGCATAAGACAAGCCGTGGAAGCCATAGCGCCGCAGTCCCAGCGCCTCGTAGCGGCGTGGAATCGGCAACAACTGCGCCACGCGTGGCAGTTCATGGTGGAAAGCCGTGTCGAAACAGGCCACCTGGGGCAGGTCGGGAAAGCGCCGCTGAAAGGCCTCGGTCAACAGGATTTCCTCCGGCAGGTGCTCGGGGTCGAAGGGGCTGAGCCGGCGTAATTCCTCAACCATTTCCGCCGTGATGCGCCGTGGCTGGCTATAGTTCGGCCCGCCATGCACCACGCGATGCCCCACCGCCGCCAAGGCATCACGGCCGAGGCGTGCCTCGACCCAATCCATCAGCGCAGCCACCGCCGCCGCGTGATCCGGCGCCGCCAGCAAGCGCGAAAAGGTGTCTGCCGGGCTGACGCCCTCCACCCGCAAGCGGGCCTCCGGCAGGCCGATCCGCTCGATTCCACCCGACAGGACCCGCCACAACGGGTCGCCCGCCTCGAACAGCGCGAACTTGATGCTCGACGAGCCGCCGTTAATGGTCAGGATGCCTGGGTTAGTGGGTTTCATGGATGCGTCATCGAATCACCGCTGCCACAAGGATAGGCGTCCATTGCAGCGACACCGTTTAGCGGGGCTTGCGGGTGGGTCTGTTGAAACCACGCCGGTGCCGCGACGGTTTCCCGTCTGGCTTGCACCAGGTCGTCGATGTTCTTGCGGAAAGCGGGATCACATAAAACCCCCGCCACGTCCATGGGCAAGAGAAGTTCTTTCGGGTGGCCGGCTCGTGTTTGCTCGTGCATGGCGTTTCCTTCGGGTTTGCCCATGAAGCCATTCCTGGCCGTGCCATGGGGCAATTCAATATGACGATTGATGCCATATCACGGTGGATTCTGCTTTTGCCGAGGCAGCAACCCCCTGTTCAAAGCTTCGGAATATGAATGGTCCGGCTGATCATCAACGAGCCGGACAGCGCGAACAGCAACACGAGGGGGTGGAGTTGCCAGGGGCCGAGGTGAATCATGCCGAGCCAGAGTTGGTCGCCGACGGCGCCGTAGGCGGCGGCGATGGCAATGGCGATGACGGGCAGCACTGATGTCGGAATCGGCGTGCCCTCGAAATACTTCACTTTGTCGCTGCCCTGGGCCAGGGCTTCTGCGGTGATGTTGTAGCGGGCCAGGCGACTGACGCCGCAAGCCACGAAGTAGACCAGGATCACCCGGTCCCACAGGCCATCCATGCCGGCGCCGAAGGCGATGGCCGCCGGGGCGACGCCGAAGGAGATCACATCGGCCAGGGAATCCAGTTCGCCGCCCATGGCCGACATCTGCTTGCGCCAGCGGGCGACGCGGCCATCGAACACATCGAATATCAGCGCCAGCGGAATCAGGGCGCAGGCAATGAACAGGTGCATGACCTCCTGGCTGCGCAGATAGCTCATCACGGCGAACAGCGCGCCGACGCCACAGGCGGCATTACCCAGCGTGAGCCAGTCCGCGAGATGGAATTCGCGGATCATCGAGAAATGCTTTTCGTGTGTCATTGCGCGGGATCACCGATTTGAGCCACTCCGAGCCGGTCGGCGGCACGCCACTCGACCGCGCCGGACTTGTCCCCGCCGAAGTAGTAGGTGTAGAGCAAGCTCAGGGTTTTTACCGTCTGCTGCGTGTCGGCAAGGCCGGGATAGCGCGCATTTCGCCGGGAATCGTTGTATTTGAGGGTGATGGCATGAGGGCCACGCACGCGCACGGTGAACGCCGCGTCGGCGCGAAAGATGCGTTCCGACCCATTGTCCTCGGTGGAGGCGACATCGCTGACATAGTAGGAGCGCGCCGTCAGGTCGAGGTCGGCGCGTTTTCCGAACATCAGGCGCAGCGCCAGGAGCGCCTGGGGCGTGGCGCCGTAGTGGTAATCGCGTTCCCCCGAGCCGTGGATGGTACCGGCCGCGCCGTAGCCCAGGCCGACGAGGGCCGTGCCCTGGAGCGCCACGGATTTGGAAAGCCACCACTGCGCGGTGGTGCCGAGGGAAAGCGCCGTGCTCGAAACGCGGAAGATCTGCGGCGAGATGTAGTCGTAGCTGCCATAAAGGCCCCAGATGCCGCGATAGCCATCCCCCACCGCGTACTCTTTCCCCAGCAGGAGGCCGCGGCTCATGATGTTCTCGAAAGTGTTGGCGGTGTTGGCGCTGAATTCGAAATCGAAGTAGTCGAACGGGCGCGTATAGCGATAACCGGGCTTGCCAGGCAATCCATAGGACATGTGAAAGTCCGCGCTCGCCGCATCGCGTTTCACCTTTTGTGACACGGCCTCGTCGAATACATCATCAACCCTGTTCCAACCCAGCCGGATGTAGGAATAGGTGGCGGGATGGCGGCTGTCGAATACCGAGCGAAATCGGTCACCGAAGGCGAGCCGGTTGAACCCGAGCGATGGAGAGATCGCGGCGGCACCCAACTCGCGCCAGAACCCGGGGTTTTCGCCACCCTCTTCGAGCAACAGACTCGCCATCCGGAACAGCGGCTCGCCGAGGAAAGTCCCCGCGAAGCCGGTGGTGACCAGGTCATTGATGGAGGGCGCTCCCGTTTCCCCCGCGATTTCCCAGAGCAAGCTGCCACCGAAGGTATAGCCCAGAGATTCCCAGTAATCGTTACCACTCGAACGCGCCAGGCCGAAGTAGACGGACCCCTGATAAGGATGCATGAACTGGTTCACAGCAAAGGGATCGGTATCCACCACCCACTTGCCACTCAAATTGTCCCGGACCGATTGCAATGTGCTGCCGTAAACCGCCTTGTCGATGAAGTGGTAGTTGAAGCGATTGAGCAGGAGGTTGAAGCCCACGATTTCCGCGGCCGGGATGAGTTCGCTCTTGCCGGCCAGCGTTTTTCCGGATATTTCCGGCTCACTGCTATGGGTGCCGGGTGTCGAGGAATCGGCCTGTCGTAAACCGGGCGTATTGCTGTCGGGATTTTGTGCAAGAAAATAGTGTCCACGCCGGTCGAGTGTTAGCGGCAAGGAATAATCAAACCTGGCTGGGATGAACTCGCTGTCATCCGCCTCGGCGCCCTCGGCAAGGACAGTACCTGGAGCCATGAGCGCGAACACGAGAGCGGCCCCGCGCAACACCATTCCCAACTCGCCATCATGCAGGGTCTGACCACAGCCCTGCTCCTTGAACATGGCTCGTGGCGTCTTCATGAAGTCCTGAGAGCCTGAAAAATTCGGCTGGCAGGCCTGTTTTGTAGTGTGCATTTGGCTTCCCAAGTCGGTCGATAGCGGGTAAGGCTGGTGAAGCTACCGGACAAGGTCATTCCTCTCCGTGCGGTAGCGAACAGATGTCCCCATCACGGCGCGGTGCCGGGCAGCAGCCCAGGGGCTTTGCCGCCCCATAGGCGGAATTGGCGCAGATTGTCGAGGGAAAGGCCGTAACTGCTCAGGTGCGGCAGGCACGGATGCACTGCCGGTCGAGTTCGACGGACACGCCTGTCACCTGACTGAATGCATGGCGCGCGAATTGCAGGCACGGATTATCTGATCACGCGGCTTGATTCATCTGCAACTCGCCGTTTTCCTTGAGCCAGACCCATGCGGCGTTCTCGCTCTCCAGATCGAAATGCCGCACCTGCGCATGGACAAAATGGTTTGCAATGTTCGGCATGACATTCGCGACAGCACCATCCGCGACGACCGCAACCTTCTCTATATCCTGATGATGCGCCTTGACGAACTTCAGGTGAGCAAGCAGCGCGCCGAAGTCCTTCCAGCCCGGAAATGATTTTGCTTTTATCAATACGCCGCGCAACTTCCTGTTTCGTGCCAGGTAGGCATCAACGAGCCCCGCCAGCTTCGTGAAGTCTGCCGCTTCAAGCGGCCCTTCGGGGCTTAGTAGAAGGATCTCTTGGTTTTGTCGAAATTCGTTATTTAGCATCAGACACCCTCCATCAAGAAGTAATGGCGCGGACAAGCCTCGCGCAGCAAACGTTCACCGGCACAGCTTCAGCCGAGTACGCACCTGAAAGAATGGCCGCACTGAAAAGGCGGGTCTGTGCGCTGCCGTACTCAGAGCGTTACGCGTCGCCGTCGAAGTGGCATCCATGGGTGTACGGGATACCAGGCTGCGCCTGTTGCGCGTGGGCGATCATGTCTTGACTCCACCTGCATTGAGATGCGTAAGGTCGGCGTTTTTTGAGGCAATGCAGTCCATCTGGTCATGCCAGGATTTTGCGAAGGCTTGCGCGCCCTCGCGTTGAAGGATAGCCGCCGCCGCGTTCAGGAATGGCAAGGGGTTCCATCATGGTTGAGGTTCATTTCCACATGACATAGGTGTTTGCCTTGACGGCGGCGGTCAATAGATCGATGAGCGGTTGCGCCCGATTCGCCATGCTGACTACGCGTTCATCCGCATCCTTGTCCTCGACGGGCGGCGCGGCTTTTCCCGTCTCGATGGCTGCGGTCAGGTTGTTCAGCGCCGCCGGAACATCCTCGGCCACAATCGCGCCGGGCACGGTGGCGCTGTGCCCCATCATTTTCAGCATGGCGAGGGCAACATCCCCGAAGTAGGTGATGTCGGCGTAGGCATTGGTTGAAAAAGTCACCAGCATGGAAAACTCCTCAAGTACGTATAGGCGGGCCAAGTGCCGGTTTGACGCAAGATCGCGCGCTCATACGGCAGATGGACTTCAGCCCAACCGGGCGTGTCGTCACTCGGCTACATTCAACTCGACACGGCGATTCCGGTAGCGGCCTTCCTTCGTGCTGTTCGTGGCGACGAAAAGGCTCTCGCCGAATGCCTCGGTAATCAAGGTATCGGCCGGAACGCCCTTGCCGATCAGAAACACCTTGACCGACTGGGCACGGCGCTCCGACAACTTGACGTTGTAGGCGTCAGGCCCGGTGCTATCGGTATGGCCATCGATCAGGGTAAGTGGATAGCCGGCCGAGCGGAGGTCAACCACTGCCTGGCTCAGGATGGACTCCGCCATGGGAAGCAGTTTGTCCGAGTCGAATTTGAAATTGACATCATCCAGAATCAACGGCTGGCCCTTTGCCAAGGTGATGGCCGGGGTCGGCATGGCGGTCATCGCCGGTGCGGGCGTGGCGATTGGCAACGCCGCCAGAACAGGCGCCATGACCGGGACGTCTTCCATGGCGCGCGAGGGGATTCGAGCCGGCTCCGGAACTGGGCAAGGCTTGCCGAGCAGTTCCCTGCCTGGACAACCGATGGTCCGGTATAGCTTGTAGCCGATCGTATACCCCGTTGGGCTGGCGGCATTGGTTGGGTCGTAGAACGGCTTGATCTCCGCCCGCGTGGGCGCGATCCCAATGAAAACCAGGATGGAAGTGGCGGTCACGACGAGTAGCGCGCGGTTCATTTTCGTCTCCTTGATCGGAGTGCGGGAACGGTTGCCGATGGCAATCGGCAATGCCGGTATCGACCCGGACGCCTGGTAAAGTGGGGCGACACCTTGGCGACACTCTGAAGGCAAAGCGCTGAGCCGTCGGTACGCTGCCGCACATAGTTCGGAGGCGGCAGGCAGTCATGTAGGCATGCTTCGGTTCAGTCGGCAAAACACCGTACTTCATCCCCGCTGAGCAGCAGGCGCGCGAAGTCCTCGGCGACCAAAGGGTGGCTGAACAGAAAACCTTGCCCCTCGTCGCATTGCCGCGCCAGAAGGAACTTGAGTTGCTGGTCCGTTTCCACACCCTCGGCAATGACCCGCTGCTTGAGGTTTTTCCCCATGCCGATCACCGCGGACACGATGGTCGCGCCGTCCGTATCACTGGTGATGTCGTGGACGAAAGACTGGTCGATCTTGAGCGTGTCGATGGGAAAGCGTTTCAGATAGGAGAGGCTGGAATAGCCGGTTCCGAAATCATCAAGGGCAAGTTTCACGCCCATGGCTTTGAGGCCCCGCAGCACCGATGCCGATGCCTCCGTGTCGTGCATCAGGATGCTTTCGGTCAGTTCCAGTTCGAGATAGCGCGGCGCCAGTCCAGTCTCTTTGAGGATTTGCGCTACACCTTTGAGAAAGCCCTGGCGGCGGAATTCCATGGCGGAAATATTGACCGACACCGGCACCGCTTTGAGTCCCGCATCCAGCCAGGCCTGGGTTTGCCGACAGGCTTCGCGCAGCACCCAGCGCCCAATCGGCACGATGAGGCCACACTCTTCCGCGATCGGTACGAACTGGGTTGGATAGACCAGGCCGAGTTCCGGATCCTGCCAGCGGATCAGGGCCTCGGCCCCGATCATCCGTTTGGAAGCAAGATCGATCTGCGGCTGGTAATGCAGCAGGAACTCACCCTGTTTGAGCGCGCGGCGCAGGCTGCTTTCCACGAACTGGCGGCGCACCGCGCGGGTGTTCATGTCGGCCCGGAAGAACTGGTAGTTGTTGCGGCCGCTGGACTTGGCGTGAAACATCGCGGTATCCGCGTTCTGCAACACCGCATCCAGGTCGATGCCGTCATTCGGGTAGATGCTGATGCCGATGCTCACAGTGGCATGAAGTTCATGGCCATCGATCAGGTGCGGCAAGGCCAATGAGGAAAGCAATGTGTCGGCGACCTGGCCCGCATCTCGTGGCTGCTCGATTTCCGCCAGCAGGATCACGAACTCGTCGCCCCCCTGGCGACACACCGTATCGGTGACCCGCACGCCCGCCTTCAGGCGTTCGGTGATGGATTGCAGCAACAGATCGCCGATGGCGTGACCCAGCGAGTCGTTGACGTGCTTGAAATCGTCCAGGTCCAGGAACAGCAGCGCGACCTGCTTCTTGTGCCGGTCGGCGAGGCCGATCGCCTGGGCCAGGCGCTCGGTCAGCAGCATCCGATTGGGCAGTCCGGTGAGAAAGTCGTGATGTGCCAGGTGCGCCATCTTCAGCGCCATGGCCCGTGATTCGCTGACGTCATGGAACACCAGGACGGCGCCGCTGACCCGGCCATCCCGGTTGTGGATCGGCGCGGCGGAATCCTCGATCGCGGCCTCGATCCCATCGCGGCGGATCAGCACGCTATCCATCGCCAGGGCCACCGTCTGGTTTTCCGCGATGGCGCGCAGCGCCGGGTTCACGGCGACCGCGCGGGTTTTATTGTCGATGATATTGAATACCTCGGCCAATGGCCGCCCCCGCGCGGTCTCGCGTGGCCAACCGGTCATCGCCTCCGCCACCAGATTCAGATAGGTCACGTTGCCGAGGAGATCGGTGGTCACCACCGCGTCACCGATGGAGTTGAGCGTGACCTGGGCGCGTTCCTTTTCCTCGAACAAGGCTTCTTCCGCCGCTCGCAACACGAACTCCGCCGATTTGCGTTCGCTGATGTCCTCCACCGTTTGAACGAGACCGAACGACTGTTCGCCATCACGCATGGCGGCGCTGTTGACGCGCGTCCACACAACATTCTCGTCGTCCCGCAGAAAGCGAAATTCGGTTTTGAAGGGCGCCAAACCTCGCGCCGCCACACCCCACTCGGCCAGGACGCGCGCGCGGTCTTCCGGGTGGATTGCCATGCTCCAGTTGATGCCCAGCGCCTGTTCGCTGGTCAGCCCCGATATCTTTTGATACGCCGCGTTGGTGTAGACGCACTCCCCTTGGGCATCGGAAACGAATAGCCCCAGCGGGGAGGCATCGCTCATCGCGCGAAAGCGCGCCTCGCTGGCCCGCAGCGCGTCGAGGGCAGCCTTGCGATTGAGGGCGTAGCGCAGGGCACGCGGCAGCCAGTGGGCGTCGACATGACCTTTGACGAGATAATCCTGGGCGCCGCGTTGCACCGCCAGGCGCGCGGTTTCTTCATCGCCCGCCGCGCTCAAGACCAGAATCAGGGCATTCGGCGCGGCCTGGAACACCTGATCGAACACCTCAATGCCCTGGTTGTCGGCCAGGGTCAGGTCGAGCAGGACCACATCGAACCCGCCCCGGTCCAGGCGCGCGAGCGCATCGGTGAACCGTGTCACCCATTCGACGCTGAAGGTCGGATTACTCGTGCCTGCGAGCACCGTCTGGATCAGCCCGGCCGCGGCGACATCGCCTTCGACGAGAAGCACGCTGGTCTGGACATCGGTCATGGCATGTGTGTTCGTGGAGATGGCCATACTGGAATCAGACGGCTTATTGCGGCCGTTCCCCCAACAATGCGGTGTTGTCCAGGGATGGCTGGGGCTGCCGCTTGACCCGCATCGCCCCTTGCCAGCCGCAGATCATCGATCCGCAGTGATAGCGGTGAACCAATACGAAGCGACTCAGCAGTCTATCCAGGGACCGGCGTGGGATTCGGTACACAGCGCCATGGCACAAGGGACATTCGACGTCTTGAGCGGGTTTCGTTGCTTGCGGAGTCATACCTTGCCCCGCAACTGTTTCCAGTTCCCTTCGACAATATTCCAGTTCATTGCAGCGTCCTTGTGTCCTGAATTCGACCGGCTGAATTGCCGATCGAACATCCTTGGCCCTGACCGCCCGTTCGCCACATGCACACTACCCGCGGCGGCTGGCTGGTCTGAACTCTGGATTTCCGCTCAAGGATGATCACAGCCCCAGGCCATGTCTGTACGGTGACGAACAGAGGGTTGCCACCACACGAGTAGCCTTACGCGGTGAGGACATGGGTGACAAGAAAACGCCGTAATTAGCGAAATACGGCCGCGATGCCGTCATTCGCTGCGCGACTTTCACGCATGCCCTACCACGAGTAAATCACTTGAACTTCAGGAGAATGACCATGAACCACGCCACTCAGGATTTCATACGCCCAGGTTACGAAACCCAGCCGATTCCGGATTTCCCCCATGCCCCCGGTGACTGGTCGCGCGAAAACGCCGAGGAATCGGCCCGTGCGGAAGGCCTGACGCTGACCGAAGCGCACTGGCAGGTCGTGCGTGCGCTGCAAGAGTTTCATGCACACCATGAGGAACCTGGCGTGAACGTGCGTGAACTGCATGACGCGCTCGATGAGAAATTCCATGGCGAAGGCGGCATTCGCTATCTCTACACCCTGTTCCCCAAGGGGCCCCTGGCCCAAGGCTGTCTGCTCGCGGGCCTGCAAGCGCCGGCGGGCGCGCGGGACCTGGGCTTCGGCAGCGCGGTCTGAGCGCTCAGGGTGCGCTGTCGGGGGGTGCGAGGGCTTGCCTGTTCGCCGCCGTTGCGACGCAAAAGTCCGCAAGCTGTTTCAACACGGACTGGACCGCGTGGTTGGCCGCGACGACCCCACCGTAGGGGTCCTCGCTCGTAGCGGCGACGGTCGCGTCGAATTCGCGCCAGGCGAGAACCCGCCGCGTCGAGTTGTCCTCGATGTAGGCGCGCAGCGTGAAGCGCACCTGGCTCGGCGGGCTGGAGAAATCCTGCTGTAGACGGATGATCTCGGTGTCGAGCATCAGGTCGCCGGCCGCGGCGCTCGGCATCAGGACGACCGCGCGGAATGCATTGTGTGTTTCGACAGCGCTGACAATCAGCGGGGCAAGCATGCGCGCCGGCGTATCGACCCATTCGCTGTGTGCAAAGTATTCGAGCTGGTGGGCCGCGCGTACGTAGATGATGCGTTGGCTGTCGAAGCCGGAGGCGGCATGCGGGGGATTGACGATCAGGGTGGGTGCCGCGCCGGGCAACTTTGCCGCAGTGGGCGCGGCCACGCTGGTTTCACTGTGCAGACTTTGCAGTGCATAGAAGGACGGTTGTGGCGTCGCCAGCGGATGCAATGAACTGCAACCGCCAGCCAGCGCCAACGCCAGGCCGGCGATGCCAAGGCGGCATGACGCTGTGAGAGAGAAGTGGATCATGGCTATCGAGTTCCTCTGGCTGATTCACCCGGCCCTTCCGGCAGCGGCCGGTGGCCGAACAGGAGGCTGGACGGATTACGTTCGGTTTGCTCGCTGAGGCGACGTAACGAGGTCGAAAGGACACTGAGTTCGCCGAGCAAGCGCTCCAGTTCGGGTAGCGAGTTTGAGGAGAAGCGCTTCACGTCGACGGCGGCTGAATTGACTGTCTTGCCGGCATCGGCGACCGCGTTGCCCATCTTCTCGATGGCCATGGCGCTATGTCCGATTTGGTCGATCACCGGGCTGAGCTTCAGCGTCAGAGCGTCTGTGTTGGCGAATGTGCGGGCGGCGCTGGCCATGCCCGCGTCGATGCTGTCGCGGCGCCCGGCAATGGTGTGCGCCACGGTTGCGATGTCGGCGAGCGCGCTCTTGAACGCCGCCTGGTTTTCGTCGCTGAGCAAGGCATTGATGTTGTTCGAGGTGCTGTCCAGCTTGCCCAGCACGGTGGTGAGCACATTCTCCAGGCGCGCGGCCAGCGAGGGCTTGGTGCGGATCAGCGGATATTTGCTGTCCGCCGTGGCCCGCAGCAATGGCGAGGCGAGTGCGCCGCCGCTCAGTTCCACATAGGCGATGCCGGTCAGTCCCTGGGTTTTCAGCACCGCCACGGTGTCCTCCTTGATCGGCGTGCCGTGCTCGATGGCGAAGAGCAGGTTCACCCGCTCCGGGTTGCTCGGGTCGAGCCGGATTTGCCGCACTTTGCCCACATCGACTCCGTTGTATTTGACCGGCGCGTTCAGATTGAGGCCGGCGACCGACTCGTCTTCGATCGCCCGATACAGGTCGAATTTTTTCTGGAACGAGCCGCCGGTGGCGAGCCAGAGAACGCCCGCGACCAGCACGGCGCCGAGGACGATGACGAAGGCGCCGACCACGGTGTAGCTCACTTTGGTTTCCATCATGGACTCCCGGTTTCACTGCGTTTTTCGGCCTGTTCCCGCGCCGCCCGGCCGCGCGGGCCGGCGAAGAATTGCCGGATGGCGGGGTTGTCCAGCGTCGAGAGTTCGGCCATCGAGCCGACGCCTTGCACCTTGCCCTCGGCGAGGACGGCGACACGGTCGGTGACCTGCCATAACAGGTCGAGGTCGTGGGTGATCATGACGATGCTCAGGCCGAACTGATCACGCAGCTTGCGCACGAGTTGATCGATTTCGCCGGCGCTGTTCGGGTCGAGGCCCGCGGTCGGCTCGTCGAGAAACAGCAGTTCCGGGTCGAGCGCCAGGGCGCGGGCCAGTGATGCCCGCTTCATCATGCCGCCGCTGAGTTCGGCCGGGTACTGAGCGCCGACCTCCGGTTCGAGGCCGGTCATGGCCAGTTTCCAGGCTGCTATTTCATCGATCAGCTTGTCATCGAGCCTGCTGTGTTCGCGCAGCGGCAAGCCGACGTTTTCGAGCACCGTCAGCGAGCCGAACAGGCCACCATGCTGAAACATCACGCCCCAATGCCGGCGCAGGGACATGGCCGCGTCGTCGGCGATGTCGCGCAGATCGACGCCCAACACCCGGATCGAGCCCGAGTCGGGGCGTTGCAACAGGATCATTTCGCGCAGCAGGGTCGATTTGCCTGAGCCGCTGCCGCCGACCAAAGCGAATATCTCGCCCCGGCGCACTTCGAGGTCGAGCTCGGCATGCACGACATGCTCGCCGAAACGGGTGGACACCTTGCTGATCTCGATGACCGCGCTGTCTGGCATGTCAGATGTCCAGCGCGCTGAAGGCGATCGAGAACAGGGCATCGGCCACGATCACCAGGAAGATCGACTGGACCACGCTGCGCGTGGTCTGGCGGCCGACGCTGTCGGCGCCGCCCTGGGTGCGAAAGCCCTGAAAACAGCCGACCACGGCGATGATTCCGGCGAACACGGGGGCCTTGCAGACGCCGATCAGATAGTCGGTCACGCTGACCGCCTTGACCAGGCGGTCGAGAAATTCGCCGTAGCCGATGCCCAACTGAGCGTGCGCCATGATCATGCCGCCGATTACGCCGAGCACGTCGGCGAACACGGTCAGCAGTGGCAGCGCCAGCAATAGCGCGATGATCTTGGGCAGCACCAGCAATTCCAGCGGCGCGATGCCGAGCGTGCGCATGGCGTCGATTTCCTCGGTCACCGACATGGTACCGATCTGCGCGGCATAGGCGGAACCAGAGCGGCCGGCGATGATGATGGCGGTGATCAGGGGCGCGAACTCGCGCAGCATGGACAGGCCGATGAGATCGGCGACAAAGATATTGGCGCCGTATTGCCGGAGTTGTCCGGCGCCCTGATAGGCGACCACGACGCCGAGCAGGAAAGACAGCAGCCCGACGATGGGCAGCGCGTCGAAGCCGGCGCAGCGGATGTTGTACAGAATGGGACGCCACCTGAAGCGCGCGGGATGCGCGACGCAGCGCGCCAGCGCGATGGCGGATTCGCCGACGAAGCTGAGCAGGGCCACGGCTTGTTCCCCGGCAGCCGCGGTGCTCCGGCCGACGCGCTCGAATGCAGTGGTGGGCGGGATGGGGGCCGGCACGGGCTGATCGGTGACGTATTGCGCCACGGTATCCAAAAGTTTGGCGAAATCGGGACGCAAGCCCTCCAGCGTCACGGCGCTGCCCGCCGCGCGCAGCCGAAGCAGCAGTTTTTGCAGCAGCCACGCGCCGGCCGTGTCGAGGGCCGCGATCCCTGTCGCGTCGGCAATGGTTGTGGCGGCCACCCGCAGCGATTCGAGCCGGTGTTCGATGGCGCCGATGCCGCGCGCGGTCCAGCACCCCGAAAACGCAAGGCGCTGTGGGGTCGGCTGGGCGATTGCGGCGGGTTCCGGCGCGAGGGCTTGCATAAAGGGGGGTGTCGGGTTTGCGGCTCAACCACGGCAACTCAATGCGTGCCCGGCCGTCCCTTGTTCGCTTTTTTATCCCCGAGGAAGGGGAGGTTGCCATCCGCCTGATAGCGTTTTTTCGCGCTGGGTCGGTAGATCCAGGCCACGACAAGCAGGAAAAGCAGAGGGAGACCGAAGAACAGGCCGTATTGCGTGAACAGGTCGACGAGTTGGTCCATGTCATTCTCCTAAGATTTTTTGATCGACTGCCACGCTGGCTGCCCGGTCAAGGTTGCGGCGGGGAACGCCGCAAATCTGCCTGGCTTACATGCTGGTCGTGTGAGCCGACGCGGTCTGTGCGCTGGCGAACGCAAGGGCTGCGAACGCCCAGGCTGGTTGGTGGGGGGGGGGTGGGACTTTCCAGCCGCCTGAATATGCCGCCATTCGCGCTGCCGGTGCCGTTTGCAGACTATGTTCGTTAGTGCACAGACTTTGGAAGGGAAGGCCTGTAACTGTTCAAACCGATGCATGTGCGCGAGTCGAAGATCGGAATTTAACGGTGGCCCGAATGGGCCTGATCGACACACTAAAGGTTTGAACGATGGAGCAATCCCGCTGTTGTACGTCGATGAAAGGCAAGCTCCGCTTGTCTCTTGTCCTCCTGATTGTCGCGGCCCTCAGCGGGTGTGCCGCGCTTCCACCGGGTTCGGACTATGTAAAAAAGGCCAGCTCCGCGCTGGCGCATCCGGAGACTACCCGTCTCGGCCGACAGTTCGAGGACGCTTCGCACGCGCATGGCGGCAACTCGGGATTTCGCATCATTCCGGTGGGCGCCGACGGATTCCTGATGCGCATGCAGATGATCCGTGCCGCGGAGCGGACCCTCGACCTGCAATATTTCATTTTTCGCGGTGATGACACCGGACGGTTGCTGACCGACGCCGTGCTGCACGCGGCCGACCGCGGCGTGCGGGTGCGGGTGCTGGTGGACGATGGCGAAACGGTGGGCGGCGACGACCAGATTTCAGCGCTTGCATCGCACCCTTCAGTGGAAATTCGGATCTTCAACCCATTCGCGTATCGCGGCGCTGTCGCGCTATTTCGCTTCACCGAATTCTTGTTCAACGCGTCCCGCCTCGACTACAGGATGCACAACAAATTGCTCATTGCTGACAATGCCGTGGCGCTCATCGGCGGGCGCAATATCGGAGACCAGTACTTTCAGATTGACCCGGAGTCCCAATTCGCCGATGACGACGTGTTCGCTGCCGGCCCCATCGCCAAAAGGCTGTCATGGACTTTCGATGAATTCTGGAATAGCGGCCTGTCGATCCCGGCTGAGGCGCTTTCACGCGAACAATCCTCACGCGCCGCCTTGAGCGAGCATCGCGTGGTGTTGCATGACGAGAACAAGAAGTTGAAGGCTGACGGTGTGGATTATGCCAAGCGGGTCGCCACCGGCGAGCCCTTCAACGGGGTGCTCTCCGGCCGCTTGCCCCTGACCTGGGCGCATGCGCAACTGATCGTCGACAGCCCAGACAAGAAAAAAGTGGAAAGCGGTGAGATGGTGGGCCGGCTGATGCATCGGGCGGTGGCCAATGCCACGAGCAAGGTGCAGTCCGAGTTGCTGATGATCACGCCCTATCTGATACCCGGCGATGAAGGGATGCGGATGTTCGAGGATCTGCGCCAGCGCAATGTGCGCGTCCGCATTCTGACCAGTTCACTTGAATCATCGACGATGTTGCTGGCGCAGTCCGGCTACATGCAATATCGCTTCCCGCTGCTGAAAAAGGGCGTGGAGTTGTATGAGATCCGCTCACTTCTGGGTAATTCCAGAGGCAGCGGCCAAACTTCGGCAATTTCCCGTTTTGGAAATTATTCACTGCACGCAAAAATGTTCGTATTCGACCGCCAGAGAGTGTTTATAGGCTCAATGAATTTCGATCAACGATCGATGCACCTTAATACCGAGATTGGCCTGGTGATTGACAGCCCCGAACTTGCGCAACAGGTTGCCGCACGATTCGAGGCCATGGTGCAGCCAGTCAACGCCTACACGCTGGCACTGCGCCCAAGCAACAGCGAGGATTCACCCACCTTGGTTTGGCGCACCGAAGAGAACGGCGAAGCCGTTGAATACGACACGGAGCCGGCCCGGAGTGGCTGGCAAAGAATCAAGGTCCATCTCTTGTCGCTGCTGCCACTGGATGATGAGCTATGAACATACGCTGGGTAATGGGTTGGATATTGATGCTTGGGCTCTTGTGGGGTTCCGTCGCCCATGCGGAGCCCCCAGTGGGTGTGCAAGCAGAAGTCAATTTTCTGCTTGGCTATGTTGAGGGATCAGGATGTGCGTTTTATCGCAACGGCACCTGGCACGACTCGAAAGAAGCGCAGGCGCATTTGCGCGACAAGTACCAATGGTTGGCGGCAAGAAACCTGATCAACACCGCTGAAGATTTTATTGAACGCGCTGCCACGGAAAGCAGTTTTACCGGTCTGGATTACAAGGTGAAATGCAACGGCGGCACGACGATTACCAGTAACCAGTGGCTGCGTGACGAACTTTTATTCATGCGTACCAATGAGCATTTCAAAAATAGCCTGATTAAATGAACGCTCCCGTTGATGCTGGCTTCGCGTATCACCCCGCTTTTCAACGAAAGGCTCACGAATTTGTAAAACGAGCGGATCAATCCATGCAAACCGACACCTCATGGCAGGATCTCCTGCATCCCGGCGATGCGACGGATTTTTTCCTGCGTCGCCCCTTTCCGGTATTCGATCCGACGACCCCCGCCTACAGTCCGATTAACGCGCTGTGGCTCGCTGAGCTGAGCCGGCTGGTCTACCGCCACGATGCCGAGGAAGATGTCCCGCCTCCGCTGCCAACCCGAACCCATTTTCTTGAGCATGCCGGATTCACGCAACGGCAGTTCTTTCATTCGAAGGAAACGGGGACACAAGCCATGTTGGTCGAGTCTGGGGGGACATTGCCATTCACCGTACTGGTGTTTCGCGGCACCGAGCAGAGCGTCAAGGACTACCTCACCGATCTCGAATTCGGGGAATTGTCGCTGGATAGAAACAAAAAAGAGGTGCACGCAGGATTTATGGAAGCGCTCGACTCGGTATGGCGCGACATGGCCGCAGCGATTGCCCGACTCAACAGCCCGATTTTCTATACCGGACACAGTATGGGTGCGGCGCTTGCCACGCTGGCCGCGGCGCGCCATGCGCCCAGCGCGGTCTACACGTTCGGCTCGCCACGCGTTGGCAACCAGGCGTTCGTTGCTTCACTCAACAACGTGCCCATCTACCGGATCGTTGATGACGAAGATATCGTAACGACGGTCCCTTCGGAATCGCTCGGATTCCGGCACGTCGGGACAGAATTACGTCTGTCCTCTCACGGCCAAGCCCTATCCCTCAATCGTGTCTTCGGCCCACCCAAACCATTAGCCGATCACGCCCCGATCAACTATGTGGACAGGATATGAGCCCCCTTGATCTGCCAGGGGAGCCGCTCCAGATGAATCCGGCGATCACAGCGGACACGATTCCCAGGGCACGGTGTCATTGCATTAAGCGGGAGCCAGTCGGAATGGACGGCTCCAGAATCGAAGTACCTGACGCGGAGCAAAAATTCAAATGAACCCTACTCTCCCAAGATGGGCCCCCTCTTCATTCGGGATTCGATCCACGACATTCGTACTCGCTTTGATGGTGCCGCTGGCTGCCCTTGCGGAGCTCTCCAATGAACCCCTGCTTGGACCTGGCCTGCGCTCGCGGCCAGCCTACGATGGTTCGGATTCTCAACGGGGCGAACTGGTGCCGGTTGTCCGCTACTTCGGCCACCCCTGGTTCGTGCGCTCGACCCAGGGCGTACTTGAAGGCGGCGTCCGGGTGGAACTTGCACCTGGGCTCCATGCCGGCGCGCAACTGGCCTACGAGCCCGGGCGTCAAACGAGCGAATCCGATTTCCTCAAGCGTCACGGCGTCCCGGGCCTTGACCGTGGCGCATCGGTCGGCGCGCATCTTGAATGGGACCACACCTTCGGCCCCATGCCGATCACCCTGCTCGCGCGGGTGCGGCAGCACGCCGATGCTGATCGCGGCGCCCAGGCCGACTTTCGCCTCAGCGCGGGGGTCTACCAGAGTGGGCGCTTCGCCGCGGGCGTGTTTACGCAAGGAACCTGGGCGAACACGAAATCGACTGGCTCTTTCTATGACATTACGCCGCAGCAGTCTGTCGCCACCGGCTTGCCGGCGTTCAGTGGAGGAAGCGGCTGGTTGTTCGCCAGCTTCGGCGTTCTTTGGTCAGTCGACCTGAATAAGAACTGGGTTGTGGTCGGCAACCTGGAATCGCGACACCTGCTTGGTGATGCCTCACGGAGCCCACTTGCGGAACGCAACTCGAATTACTACACGAGCGCGGGCCTCGCCTATCGCTTTTGAAGCGCGGGCAGATCGGTCCAATGCCATCAAGCTCACTGATGGCGGCGGTGCAATTGATCAACAACTGCGAAGACTTTCTCGACCGCGCCACGACGGCAAGCAGTTTCAGTGGTCGGCCATATGAGGTGCGTTGCGGCGGTGGCGCTTCGATGAAGCGCTGCCTATGGCTGCGCGACGAGTTGGTGTGATTTCGGAAGCTCAAATAGCAGACCGGCCTCGCTCCTGTGGGAAACGAGGCCGGTCCGCGCAGGTATCAGCCGGGTTCCGGACTTGGCCGGATCAGCTTGGGTCTCCCGCTTTCAAGCAGAAGCCTAATCATCCTTTTTGACTTTGATTTTGCTGATAACCGAGGTGACGCCTTCGGTTCCTTGCGCGATTGCAATCGCTTTGTCCGCCACTTCCTGGGTTCTGACGTTGCCGCTCAGCACCACCGTGCCTTTGCTGTCGGTATCGACCCCGATATGCAGCAGAGTACGCATTTTTTCCTTGGCGAGCTTGGCCTTGATTTTGGTCGTGATGATCGAGTCCTTGACGAACGTCATGGGGTGTACTCGGTCCGTATCTGTATTGCTGACTTCAATTTTGCTGGTGACCGAGGTGACGCCTTCGGTTCCTTGCGCGATTGCAATCGCTTTGTCCGCCGCTTCCTGGGTTCTGGCTTTGCCGCTCAGCACCACCGCGCCCTTGCTGTCGGTATCGACCCCGATATGCAGCAGAGTACGCATTTTTTCTTCAGCCAGCTTGGCCTTGATTTTGGTCGTGATGACCGAGTCCTTGACGAACGTCATGGGGCGTGACCGATCTGCGTCTGCATCCTCGGCATGGGCAATAACGGGGCCGAGCAAACAGCCGATGACGAAACAGCTTGTCGCGAGTTTGCTTTTCATGTCATTCCTTTCTTGTAACGGGTTATGGAGTTCACATGCTCACGCTATCCCGCAAATCGATCTGTACGCTGTCGCACATAAGGCAGGCAATAATTTCGGCACGCGCCACAAGTGGCTCTATCGGGAAGCCCGCATGAACCAGGTGGATGGCCCACTCGCCTGGCGCGGCAAAACGGCCCCGAAGGGCCGCTTTGTCATTTCAGGTGGGCCAGGCGTTACACCCTGGGCTCGCCCCGCTCGTTGACGGTCACGGTTGATCCCGGCCGGTCGGTGGTCTGGATGCGATGTTCCTGGCCGCGGAAGTTGTAGGTGACATCCCAGTATTCGGGTCGGGCATGGCGCGCGGTGTTGGCGCAATGCTGGACGTCCTGGGTGGATGCCTGCTGTTCGTTTTGCTTGCGATTGATGTTGGCGCCCACCACGGCTCCCGCGACCGCGCCACCGGCCGTGGCGAGATCCTTGCCACTGCCATCGCCGATCTGATGGCCAAGGATGCCGCCGATCAAGGCGCCGACAATCGCACCGGGCGCGTTGGATTTACGTTCTTCCACAACTTGTTCGCGCTCGACCCAGCAGCGCTGCTCGGGCGGCCCGACCACCGCGCGTACCGAAGTGACGTTCGCCTCATAAGTCCGCTCGTTGTAGCGCCGCTGGTAGTCGTAGGACGCGACGGGCAGGTAGGGATTGACATAGCCGCGCTCATCGTGACGCCAATGGTGCTCCTCGGCCATGACGGGCGCGGGCAGGTAAGGATTGCGATTGCCGCGCTCGTCGTGGTGACGATGGTGATCTTCGTCCGCAAAAGGAGGCGCCATATTGCGGTAGTCATCGCCACGCGCGTTACCGCCCATGATCCGTACCGATGAAATACGGTCGTTCATACCCATCGCGGCCAGCGACGGATAGCGGCCCGGACGCAGAACGGCGCAGCGGCCGGCGAACTGGGCATCTTCGCAAACCTGCCACCAGTCGCGGTCGACCACGACCGAGGAAGCGCGGTCATTGAAGCCGAAGTGCTTGAAGTTGGCGATAGGTTGCTCGGTGTTGAAGGACCGGCCTCTAAAGTCTTCATGTTCGTAGAAGGTGACGTCCGCGGCCGCCTGCGTGGCGAATATCACACCGGCCACCGTTAGCGCATTTCTCAAAATTGCATTCATGAATTTCTCCTGTTGGAAGTAACAACTACCGAAGCCAAGGTGGGTGGGTATCCGATCCCGCCGTTCGAAGTAGTCAGGTGCTCATGATGGAGCGCCATCCAGTCGCGGTCTGTGCGGGCCCGAACATAGCGAGCTCTTGTTACATCTTCGACGCTACGAATGAAACGAACGGGTGCACTGGCCTGATTCCGGACTGGCCATGAATGTGCTTTTTTCAGGAAAGGGCAACAGAGGCGGCCCCTCATGTGGCGCCGGCATCTCGCCGGCTTCGTCCTTCTGATCAGGCCCACGAAGCCGGCGAGACGCCGGCGCTACTTGCCTGCCGAACGGTCTCCCAGAGGACGCCGGACGTCAGTCCTTGCTGCGCGCTTCAAAATCCTTGATCTGCTGCTCAGCTTCGTCCTTGGTGATGCCGTAGCTCTCCTGGATCTTGCCCACCAGTTCGTCACGCTTGCCGGCAATCACATCGAGGTGATCGTCGGTCAGCTTGCCCCACTGTGCTTGTACTTTGCCCCTGAACTGTTTCCAGTTGCCTTTAGCGATATCCCAGTTCATTTCCAACTCCTTTTGTTCGTAACCCGCCTGGCGGAATTGCCAATCGAGCATCCCTCCTCCGTGCCTACTTGTCGCCATCCGCGCGCCGCGCGCCACAGCGGGCAGTGGCGGGAAGTGTAGGAAGAGCGTCTGGTCTGATTACGGGGGAAATTCCGGATGCGGGATTGAGGCTAGTCGCATGATCTGACGGCTTCGGTGCGCTGCCGTACAGAGCAAGAAAATCAGTGGATCGTCAGGTAGCGATGAAACCGCAACCTGACCTACAACTTCCGCTCAGCCGTGAGTTATCGAGACAGGCGCCGGGCGGGATCGGCCATCACCGGGACTGAAACGAACGGAAGCGGGGCTGTGCGCCGCGAAAGTTTTCATCTGTGTTCGCCAGCGCACTGAACTACGCCCGGGATTCACTTAATTTGCTCATGTGCCGAGGGCGACATTCCCAGTCGAGCCGGCTCGTTGCGCGAACGTTGCAGTGCCATTCGCGCCCGATTTTTCCATTTTCAAAGGATTCCCCATGAACCGTTCAATGATTTTTGTGACGCTGTCAGCCGCGCTGGTTACTGTGCTGAGCCTGCCCGCTTGTGACCGACCCACCGTGGTCACGGTGCCCGCCACGACCAGTGCGGTACCCGGCCCCGCGGGTCCGCGGGGCGAAGCCGGTGGCCAGGGCATGATGGGTAACCAGGGCGAACAGGGCATGCAAGGCAATCGGGGCATGCAGGGTTACCAGGGCAACGAGGGTAGCCAGGGCGAGGCCGGCAAGAGCGGCGATGCCACCACAGTTATCGTGGTACCGCCCGTCAAACCGGCGAACTGATTTCACATCGAGGAGAACACCATGTTGGGAACCATACTGTTGATCGTTCTGATCCTGCTACTGATCGGCGCCATTCCGAGCTGGCCGCATAGCAGGAGTTGGGGCTACGGGCCCAGTGGCGGTTTGGGCTTGGTGGTGATCATCGTCATCGTCCTGCTGTTGATGGGACGGCTGTGACGGGAGCAGCACTGCTGTCAGTGCCGCCACGAGCGTGCGTGTGTGCATTGATGGAGCCTTGATGTTTGCATCGACCCCGAGACCGGCACGCCGCCTTCCACGTCTGTATCTTGGCTTGGCCGTGTGCCTGCTCGGCCTGGCCGGTTGCAGCAGCCTGCCGACCATCGTGCCCGATCTGGCGCGACACCACGGCCCTCCCGTGCAACTGGAAGGGGCGCGTGGCCCGCTATCGGCGGCACAGAGCAAGGCAATCCTAAAACGCCTGGAGCACCGCGGCCAGGACACCGACATCTTCGAGCGCCATTTAGCCGTGGAAGAGGCCATCGTCGGCAGTCCGCTGACCACTGGCAATCAGGTGCGGCTGCTCGAGGACGGCCCGGCCACCTACCGGGCGATGTACGCATCCATCCTGGCGGCCCAGGACCACATCAATATGGAGACCTACATCCTCGACGACGACGAGGTCGGCCAACGCTTCGCCCAGGCACTGATGGACAAGCAGCGGCAAGGCGTACAGGTCAATCTCATCCGCGACAGCGTGGGCACCCTGAACACTCCGACGGCCTTTTTCCAGCAATTGACTGACAGCGGCGTCGAAGTGCTCGAATTCAATCCCATCAACCCCTTGGCAACCCGCAAGGAATGGGTGCTGAACCAGCGCGATCACCGCAAGCTTCTGGTCGTCGACGGCAGCACGGCATTTCTCGGCGGCATCAACATCAGCAGCGTCTACTCCGGCGGCTCTTTCAAAACGGGTTCGCGCAGCAAACCCAAAACCGAACCCGACGGTGGGATCGAGAACAACCTGGCGTGGCGCGACACCGACCTGCAACTGAAGGGACCGGTGGTGGCCGAGTTGCAGAAACTGTTCCTCGCCACCTGGGAAAGCCAGAAGGGCGCGCCGCTAAAAGAGAAGAACTACTTCCCGCCCCCCGTGACCGCCGGCCGGGAGGTGGTGCGCGCGATCGGCAGTTCGCCCGACGAGCCCTTCAGCCTGATCTATGCCACCTTGCTCTCGGCCATAGGCAGCGCCGAGACCAGTGTGCACCTGACCAACGCGTATTTCGCCCCCGACCCGCAGTTGCTGCAAGCACTCGAAGCCGCCGCCCGGCGTGGTGTCAGCGTGGTCCTGATCCTGCCCAGCAGCACCGATTCCTGGCTGGTGTTCCACGCCGGGCGCGGCTACTACGAGCGGCTGCTGCGCGCGGGGGTGAAGATTTACGAGCGGCGCGGGGTGATCCTGCATTCCAAGACGGCGCTGATCGACGGCGTCTGGGCCACGGTGGGCTCGACCAACCTGGACTGGCGCAGCTTCCTGCACAACCAGGAGCTGAATGCGGTAGTACTGGGATCGGAGTTCGGCAAACAGGTGCAGACCATGTTCGACAAAGACCTGGCGGCATCCGACGCGATCACGCTGGAGGCGTGGGAACGCCGCCCGCTCAAGCTGCGCTTCAAGGAGTTGTTTGCCCGGATCTGGGAATACTGGCTGTAAGCGAGAACCACCGGCACCTGTGGAGGTGTCCTTGAACACACCCCGGAATTCCGGATGTGCGGTTACGCCTGCACGAAAGTGGTCACGCGCCGTCTGGTACGCTCGCGCAACGTATCCTCGCGCAACGTATCGGCAAGCTGCTCCAGATTCGGGATGCCATAGAGGCTCACGGTTGCAAAACTGGCGTCCGATGCGCGCAGATGCAGCAGACAGTAACCCGCGAGCCTCATTCCCAGCGGCTTGTGCAAATCGAAGTGATCGATGCGGAATAGTTCGATGCTGTCCTTTATTTTCGACAGAATGCCGCGCTCGATCCTGATTCGCTGCGTGGTGATCTCGTAGGTCGTGGCGAGGCTTTTCAGCCAGAAGAAGGCCAGGGCGATGCCGAGTGTCAGCATCACGGCAACCCATTGCCAGGCGCTATAAAGGACGGCGGGGTGGCCGGAGAACAACAGCTTTTCATGCTCGGACTCGCGCGTTGCCGCGAAAGCCGCCAGATCGGTATTGCAGAAACGGCACTTGATGGCGGCGGCCTTGATGGTTTCGCCACAGACCGGACAGGATTTGCTAGCGTCGTTCATGCGTCTGATCCTTGTCTGTCAGAGGAATGGCCGAAGAGCTTCGGCCATTCCTGCTGTCTCGGGTGAATGACGCAAACGGGTCAGGTGGGAAGATTACCTGTGCTCATTCGCCTCGCTCTTGATGGCTTGTCCAGCCTGCTGAACATCCTTTCCCGCGCCTTCCATCGTGTTGCAGCCAGTAACTGTCGCGGCAGCGCCGACAATGGATAGCAGCGTGAGTAGTGTCATGAAAACTCGTTTGAACATGGTGACTCCTTTACAAAAACCGGATCAAAAATCGGTGCAGAAGCCGGCAAATGCCGTCTTAAGCACCACCTGTTTCAAACATGCGCCGGCAGACCGGATTGGTCTGTGCGTTGCCGTACACAAGCCCCACCGCAAGGAAGACAGGCTTCGACCGTCGCTCCGGGAGGTGGCTCCCCGGACCTACCGTTTGCAACACTCGGCAGGCGCACCTGGTAGCCAGTCACATTGACTGGATGGTTTGTAGGATGTGGTGAGCGCTGCGAACCGCATCAAGTACGGTCGCATTGCATGGTGCGGTTCGCTGCGCTCACCACACCCTACGTCTGGTTCGCGACACTAGGCCCCGCCCAGCACATAGCGCAGGATCACGAAGTAATGTGCGGCGCTGCCGGCGATGACGAACAAGTGCCAGATGCCGTGCGAGTGGGCTAGCAGCCTGTCGGACTTTGAAATCGTCGGCTGCAAAGCGACCGCGACGGCCCATTTTTCCCCGGCTTCTTGCCCCATAGTTCGACTATGAGGCGGCGAATCCGACAAAAACTGACGTCGCCGGGGTCGCTTTTCGCTATCGACGACCAAAGTCCGACAGGCTGCTTGACGGCTGCCGAGCGCATAGAAGGCGATGCCCACCGTGTAGAACAGTCCGCCGACGGCGAGCCAGGTGAACCCGGCCGACCCCAACGCATGCAGGAGTGGAACCAAGGCCACCAGGACCACCCATCCCATCACGACATAGAGCACCACGGACAGAATTCGCGCGCCGCCGCGCGGCCTCAACTCATGCAGGCAACCGAGCACCGCGAGCCCCCACACGACCCCGAGCAGCGACCAGCCCCAGGGACCGCGCAGCGTCACCAGGCAGAACGGGGTGTAGCTGCCGGCGATGAGTAGATAGATGCTGAGATGGTCCAGCTTGCGCAGGATGCTTTTGGCGTGCCCGTGGAGGCTGTGGTAGAGCGTGGAGAAGCTGTAAAGCAGCACCAGCGTCACGCCGTAGATCGAAACGCTCACCACCTGCCACGGATCACCGTTCCGCGCGGCCAGTACGATGAGAACGACGCTTCCGACAAGCGCCAGAACAGCCCCGACGAGGTGAGTCAAAGCGTTGAATTTCTCTCCGTGGTCCATGTGCTGGGCAGTGCCTCTGTAGATCACCCCGCACCGCCATGGCGCATTGCGCTACGCATCAATGTAATTGTTGCTGCCGAGAATATTCACTTCGTTTCATATTCAAATAATCGGATTTGCCTAACTCTCGCAATTGGCGGGGATATTGCTCCGTTGCGGCGAACCAGCTTTGCAGGCGTTTTTCGAGCTGCAAAGAAGGCGGTGCGGAATAAGCACCGAGAAAGGCATCGATTGCAAGGTAGTAGCGCATGGTGTTGCGTTCCACCAAGCCCCGCACGCCACCGATATATTCGGGCTGCCCGTTGGGTTGCCTGCCGATAACGGTGAATCCCACCTTGTCGCTTCCGATTGTGGCCAGGTAGCTTTTCATGGCGAGCCGCCCGGCGAAACCGTAAGCATAGGAATAGGTGAGATGCAGAAAGGTCCGACCATTTTCGACCGGAGTGGCTTCCAACTGGATGCGATAGTCGCTGGTGCTCAGCGGTCCCTTCTCCGCGTCGAGCCGGATATCCAGGTAGCTCGGTGTCGTCGCGGCGACACGATAGGAAAATTCCATGGAATAGGCATCGTCGAGGGATTGCGGGGATTTCTTGCCGATGCTGACCGCCAGTATGGTGCCGGCCCCTTCGCTCATGGCATGGCAGTACTTGGTATTGAGATGCAGGATGAGTACCTCACACCATTGCTCGGACCCGCTGAGAGCCGCACTGACGGTGGCAAACGGGTAATCGACCACGGCGTAGATGTCGCCTTTCAGGTCGTGGGCGGATTCGAAAGAGTCGAGGGAAAGCGTTCGTAGAAACGGGTTGTGATGGAGCCGTTTACCCAAGGACGCGTATTGCGCGTGGAGTGATGCGGCGGATTGCGTGTCCGGCACGGAGGCAAATATCCCCCCGGCGCCGGAAAGCGCTACCAAGAAAAACAACCACCGCGTCAGCCATGCCAACTTCGTTTCTCCCTAATCGTTGCTCATCGACCCCGGAGCGACTCAGTGATACCCGTCATGGCCGCCATAACCGCCTCCGCGACGGTCCTCACGGTCATCGTGGCCTTTTCTATCGTCATCTCGATGATGATCCCGGTCATTCCGATAGCCGTCATCGTGACCCCGATCGTGTGGCACGACATAACAGCCACTCAAACCCACCATCATCAAACTTGCAATCAGCAATAGTTTTTTCATGACACATCCTTTGTAAATAAATGATCCACAGAGGGATCGGCACATCCACCAACGCGATATTGCGGAGGGGCTTGTGCAAAGAGAGCGGTCAAGCCCATGACTCAGCGATTGCGATCATGGTCGCGATTGTCGTTATGGCGATCATTGCCATTCCCATGATGCTTGTCCTCGTGCTTGTCACGGCGGTCACCATGACGCTCCTGGTAACGCGGCACGTAGTCTTGTTGGTACCAGTTGTCCCGCACGAAGTAGACCCGCTCGCCACAGGCGTTGTACTCACGGCAGTGTTTGCGCCAATTCTTCTCATGGCCAGGGCGGACGTGCAGGTAGACCGGCGGGCGGGCAACCACGACTCGTTCGATTACCACCGGTTGCCGATAGACAACTTGCGGCTGCGGAAAGTCACCGATATCGATACGGCCATAAAAGCCGGGTTGGCCGATGTTGATGGATACGCCAACGTCGGCGGCGAGTACCGGCGCGGCGGAGGCGGCTAGGGCTAAGGCGAAGAACAAACGTTTCATGATGATTCCTTTCATTTGGCTAACAAGACCCTGCCCCTCGCGGGCCAGGGCGTCTAAATGGTCAAGCGGCTGTCATGACGCTAGCAGCCTGTCGGACTTTGGTCGTCGTGGCGTTAGCGCTGCTGGCCCTGGCCCCGGTCATCATCCCGGTCGCGACCTTTTTCCT
This sequence comes from Gallionellaceae bacterium, assembly GCA_028714875.1. Classification (GTDB taxonomy): domain Bacteria; phylum Pseudomonadota; class Gammaproteobacteria; order Burkholderiales; family Thiobacillaceae; genus PFJX01. The sequence continues at coordinate 116,876 of JAQTLN010000010.1, read as the reverse complement.
GTCCAGACCGCTCTTCCTTCTCCGATGAGCGCGGAGCCCCTTTGCCCTGTGGCGCCGGCCCTTGGCCGTGTGCATCGCGTTCCGGCGGCTGATGCTGGGCGGCGTCTTGCTGGCGCGGCTGACTTTGCTGCTGGACAGGCGGGCCACTCCTTTGCGGCGGGGCCGGGTTCGGCGCTGGCCGCTGCGGGGTTTTTTCGCGTTCTTGCGGTGATTGAACAGGAGGGGCGGACGCGCGCTGCTGCACCGATGGGGGTGCCAGGTAGGGGTTGAAACGCTGCTCCTCGCGCGCTCCAGAATGTCTCTCCCTCGGCTCGCGCTGCTGCTCCGGCACTTGCGGCAGGTATGGGTTGTGGCGCTGGGCATCCTGCGGCGCGGGATGTCTCTCCTCCCGCGCTCCCGGCGTTCCGCGCTGAGGCGGTTCGGGCGCGCGTTGCACTCGCTGCCCCTGATACTGTTGGCGTACCACGGGATCTTGCGGTTGGTAACGGTAACTCTGCTCATGCAGCCTCTGTTGCTGCTCCCATCGGGGATAACGGTCACCGGAATATTGCCGCTGATAGATCGGTAGAGGCGCGGGCGCGGGGGCCGAGTGGTGGTCCCAGCGGTCCCAGCCGCTGCGACGTTGCGCCCATCCATATCCCCAGAAATTACCCCAGCGTGGCGGCGCATCCAACTGCCAGTCGCGGAAGTACACGGGCGGTTGCCGGTAATAGCGCACGGGGATGCGCAGGACAAACAGCGGCACGGCCTCCTGGTCCACCAGCGCCCATGGCCCGTTGTACCAGGAGCTCGCATACCAGCTATCCCGCTGGTAGACCCAGTACATGCCATCGTAGAAGAAGTAGTTGGAATCCAGCCGTGGCGCGTAGTAAACCGGGTAGCCCGGTATCGGTTCGAGTTCCGGATAGAGCGGCAGGTTGATTCCGATGTTCACGTTGGGAAACCCGATGCGGACGCTCACCTGCGCCGAAGCCGGAACCACCGTGCCCAGCATCAAACACAGCACAATTAGTCGATTACGCATGATCGCTCTCCAGTTCGATAACGAGCGCTGGAGCCAATGGCTATCAAGCAAAACGGCACTGACTTCAGGTCTTCACTTGGCAGGTTATCCGGGCATGGGGAGGGCAGTCTGTGCGGCAACACACTTAGGGAAGGCACTTTTCTCGTTAGCCGTTGATGAAGTCGGGGAACAGGTCCCCCCCTTTTTCAAAGGGGGGTTAGGGGGGATTTTCGGACGCTTGAACTGGCACAACCCCTGGAGAAATCCCCCTCATTCCCCCTTTGAAAAAGGGGGAGGCCACGTTGCCATCGGCTTTCGCGCATATCACCAGGTAACGCGAAATCAGCGCTTCCTTAGCAGGGCGTTACTGGCAGCTGATAGCTGGGTTGAGCGAAGCGATGACCGCCCGATTAGGAGGATGGCTCCGTGGCGGAAGCCTCGGCCTCCGCCGCTGGCGCTGTCGTCCACAACCGCACCAGGGTCAGGCCAAGCGCGAGCAGCGGCGGGCCGATAAAGATGCCGATGAAGCCGAAGGCGACTACACCCCCAAACACGCCCAGCACGATCAGGAGCAGGGGCAAACCGCTACCGAGGCTGATCAGGTAGGGTTTGACGAAGTTGTCGATGCTGCTGATAGCAAAGAAGCCCCACAGGACCATGAAAATCGCCCAGCCCGTGTTGCCCTGATTGAACAGCCAGAAAGTTGCACCGCCCCAGATCAGCGGTGGACCGACTGGGACCATGGAAAGAAAAAAGGTGGCGACCGCAAGCAGGAAGGCGCCCGGTACGCCGGCGATGAGGAATCCGATCCAGGCGACCAGGGCCTGCGCCAGCGCCGTGCCGAAAATGCCATGTACGACGCCCGCCACGGTGCCGCGGATGGTTGCCAGCATATCGGTGCCGATAGGCCCGGCGAGCCTGTCCAGCCCGAATCGCAGTGTCTCCACCAGGGCGTCACCGTCGCGAAATAAAAAGAAACCGATGAATACGGCAAAGGTCATCTGCAGCAGGCTTTGACCGATGGCTTTGCCGGCAATCAGGAGGAAATCCTTGGCCGGTTCCAGCAGGCCGTGGAACAGCGCCGCCGCCTCTTCCCGGCCGCTGGCCAACCCTTGCCAGTAGTCGTCGAGTTGCGCGCCGACAATGGGGATGTCCTTGAGCCAGGCCGGCGCATGGATAGGCCCATTTTCCAGCAAAGTCCTGGCCGCCTCGACGATGCTCGTCACGTTGTTTGTGAGTCGGGCGGCCAGCAAGGCCGACGGCCCGATCACCAGCACCACCAACAGCAGCACCATCACCAGTGCCGCCAGGGTGGATCTGCCCCCCAAGGAGCATCGCAGCCGCTCATAAAGTGGCCAGGTCGAAATGCACACCACCACCGCGAACAGGATGGCGGGTATGAACGGGAGCAGAACCTGGTAGCAGCCGACGACAACGATGCCGAGGGCGGCCAGTTGCACGAATTGCCGTAGACGTTGTTCCGTGGGCATCGCGCGAAACCTCGGCGTTCAATGGAACGGGTACTACTGATTGCCCTTGGCCGCGTCCTGGATCTTGTCACCGGCTTTTTCCACCTGCTCGCCGACCTTCGCCGCAGCCTTGTCGACTTCGTTGCCCGCTTTCTCTACCGCCATATCGAGTTCCTTGCCGGCTCGCTCCGCCGGACCTTCCTTCTTCTGGCATCCGGGCAGGACTACCAGCAACGCGCTCATGACCACGACCGCGCCGACAATTTTTCCGAGTTTCATCATTTCCATCTCCTTGATGCGATTGAACAAGCCCCGCCATGGGCATGGCGAGTTTCAGTGTTTTGGACTTTCCGAACGGCTATTGTTCCCCGCGCCGCATAAGCATTTTCCGGCTCGTCACAGACGGCGGCCCTGAATGACCCGCAGCAATATCATCACCACGGCAACGACCAGGAGAATGTGAATGAACCCGCCCATGGTGTATGAGGAAACCAGGCCGAGCAGCCAGAGGATGATCAACACAACCGCAATGGTTCCGAGCATTTTTCGTACTCCTTAGAAAGCTGAATAAAAACCGATCTGTCATACCGCCGAAAGCCTGTAATCAGCCGTGGCAACAATTTGAGTCATGACGCCGGCCCGGGGGAATAAAACGGTGTTTCGTCCAGCGCGACGATCCACTTTTTTGCGGGCGCGCTCTGTGCGCTGGCGAACAATATGAGCGAAGTAACGGCACACGGTAGAACACGGTTACCCCAGCATCCCGGTGTAAGTCGTTTTGTCGGCCGCATAGCACCCGCAGGAAACCGCTTCCAGGCCGGCGCTGTCGAGAATCGTGATGTCACCGCGGTGATAACCGATCAATTTGCGCAGTTGCAGCGCGGCCGCGGCCTTGGTGACACCAACGCGGCGCACGCCCAGCATGTAGGCCAGGAATTCATGGGTGAGACGAAACTCGTCCGAATGCGCTCGATCCCGCGTCATCAAGAGCCAGCGGGCGAGGCGCGCCTCCACCAGATGGAAGCGGGTGCAGGCGGCTGTTTGCGCGAGTTGTGTCATCAAGACATGAAGGTAGCGCCGAAGCAGGCGTTGCAGCGCCGGGCTCAGTTCGAGCTCGTGGCGAAACGGCGTGGCGCTCATCCGCAGCGCCGGGCCAGCACCCTGCACCAAGGCGTGCAACGGGGAAACGTCCACGCCGAGGATGAGCGATATTCCGAGCATGCCCTCGTCGCCGACCATGCCCACCTCCAGGCCGGGGCGACCCTCAATAGGCGCGACCAGGGAAATGAAGCTTTGCGTTGGGAAGTAGACATGGCGAATGCGTTCACCGGGTTCGGCCAGGACTTCGGCGAACACCAGTTCGACTTCCGCGCAACCCGCCACGAAACGCTGGCGATCCTTGCGCGGCAAGGCGGCAAGAAGACGATTGGCAACTGGAGCTGGCTGGGCGCGTGGCACGTGAACTCTCCGGGTGGGGGCGAAGGCGGCCCGAGACGGGCGCTTCACAGGCTGCGGCGATATTCACCACTCGTCTGGACGCTAGCGCACATAACGCGCATGGCGGTTGGGGTACGCGGTTATCGCTGAGCAAGCGCCCGAGGGAATGGCCTCCCCCTTTGTCAAAGGGGGATCAAGGTACCGAAGGGTATAAGCAGGGACTTGGCCGCCGCCTCAGAAATCCCCCCTGCCCCCCTTTGATAAAGGGGGGGATCCCCGCTCGAATCGCAACCACTGATCAGTGAAACCGTGAGGCCGAGAGCAAGCGATCATTCTCCTTCTTGACCACCGCATAGCACTCGCACACCCGAGCCTCCAAGCCCTTGCGGTCGAGCACGGTGATGTGGCCGCGGCGGTAGTCGATCAGGCCGGCCCGATGCAGGTTGCCGGCGGCCTCAGTGACCCCCTCGCGGCGCACCCCGAGCATGTTGGCGATCAGTTCCTGAGTCATGACCAATTCGTTCGATGGGAGGCGGTCGAGGCTGAGGAGCAGCCAGCGGCAGAGTTGCTGGTCCAGGGAATGATGCCGGTTGCACACCGCCGTCTGCGCCATCTGGGTCAGCAATGCCTGGGTGTAGCGAAGAAGGAGACGCTGCATCGGGCCGGCGCGAAAGAACTCTGCCTTCAACAGCGGCCCCTTCAAGCGGTAGGCGTGGCCAGCGCTTTGCACCACGGCCTGGCTGGTTGTGGTTTCTCCACCCATGAACAGGGAAACGCCGACGAGGCCTTCGTTACCGACCACGGCAATCTCGGCCGAGGCGCCATCCTCCATGACATAGAGCAGGGAGACGATGCAGGTGGTGGGGAAATAGACGTGGCGCATCGGCATGCCAGGCTCGCAAACCGTTTCGCCGAGCGGCATCGGAACCAGTTCCAGTTGCGCCGAGAGGTGCGCGTACTCCTCAGGCGGCAGCGCGGCAAGCAGGTGGTTCTGCGGGGGGGGGACATGGTTGCTGAGCATGAGTGATCTCGAAGTATCGGATACGGGCAATGACCTTTCCGGCGGGCCTGCATCGAATGAGTTAGCGCTCCGATCATAGGCCAGCGTCGATACACCCACGTAAGGAATTTCTTTAGGAAGGCGCTGAATAAATGCGGTGACGTCATTCCGGCGATAGCACGTCACCCCGGAATGCACTTATCCGGGGCCGGAATCCAGTGAAATCAATAACCTGGACCCCAGCTTTCGCCGGGGTGACGAAATAAATAATCAGCGTTTCCTTAGCCGGGTAGCACCGCCGCGTAGGCCAGGGCGGGAAGGCCGAGCACGAGGAATTCGTTGAACCCCAGCGATTCCCGATGGCGGCCGCGTGGATATTCGATCGTCTATGTGCGTCAGCAGACAGACGGCGCCAAACCTGCTCTTCAATATTGAAGCATCGGAGCCAAATGCAATGTCCGCCGCGCGGCGACCAGCGAAGGTCGCAGGCAACGCGTTCCTGGCGAAGAGAAAAGGGTCCGGCATGACCTGCCGAACCTCACCCCAATCTCGTTACCTCAGGATCAAAAAATGAAAACTTTCAATATCAACATTCTCCTGCTGGCACTCGGCATGACGGTAAACGCCGGCGCGATGGCGGAAGGTATTTCCAAATCCGACTACAAGGCCGGCAAGGACAAGATTGCGCTCGAGTACAAGGCAAGCAAGGCGAACTGCGCGCCGTTGGCCGGCAACCTGAACGATATTTGCGCGGCCGAGGCCAAGGGCCAGGAAAAAGTCGCCCTGGCCGAACTCGAAGCCAGCTACAAGCCCACCCGGAAGAACCACTACCTGGCGCGCGTCGCCAAGGCGGATGCCGACTATGCGGTGGCCAATGAAAAGTGCGACGACGTGGCCGGCAACGTGAAAGATGTTTGCGTGAAGGAGGCGAAGGCCGCGCAGACCAGCGTCAAGGCCGGCGCCAAGGCTGAACTGAAGACCTCGGCCGCGACGGCCACCGCCAGGAGCGAGATCAGCGAAGCCCGGAAGGACGCCGCGGCGGACACGCTGGATGCCCGATACAAGGTGGCGAAGGAAAAGTGCGACGCTCTGACTGGTGGTGCAAAAGAGGTTTGTGTGAATCAAGCCAAAGCGCACTTTGGTAAGTCGTAAGTCGAAACCGCCCGGTACGCCGTACCGGGAGGACCATATTCAGATAGAGGTAATCAAATGAAATCCATGCAGAAATTCACACTCAGTGCCGCTGTCGCAGCCATGTTGCTTGGTGGTTGTGCCGGGATGTCCGCGCAGGACAAGAACACCGCCATCGGCGCCGGAGTCGGCGCAGTTGGCGGTGCCATTCTGACCGGCGGCAGCACGGTCGGAACCGTGGGCGGCGCCGCCGTTGGCGGTGTGATCGGCCACGAAGTCGGGAAGTGATTGATGGCCCGCGCACCGCGCCGACCAGCCTGGTCAGCGTGGCGCGAGACCACCACCGCGCGCGCGCGGATCAACAGGAGAATCCCATGACGAAATTCGGAACAATCCTCGGCGCTGGCCTGGCCGTCAGTGTTTTGCTCATCGCGCTACCCGGTTGCCAGAAGCAGGAAGGCCCGATGGAAGTGGCCGGCAAGAAGGTCGACGACGCGATGGAAAAGACCGGGCAGAAGATTGAGCAAGTGGGTGAAAACATCCAGGACACAGCCAAAGGCAACAACACCGACAGCGGCAAGTATTGATTCTGGAAACGGCGGTTGACCGCTTACTTATCCTCGAAAAGCCTCTGGGATAGTGGCGTTCGTGGCTTCGACAAGGTGTTTTGTGCGTTGGCTCGTGATAGGCGCGAAAGCCGATGGGTACGTGACTTCCCCCTTTTTCAAAGGGGGACCGAGGTGGATTTAGCGACGTTTGCCTGAGTAGCCGCCTCAGAAATCCCCCCTAACCCCCCTTTGGTAAAGGGGGGAACCGCCGCGCCAACCGCATCATCAGTTCACGAGAAAAGCGCCTTCGATAACCCGCTACGCACCCGCTGCTGCGTTCGGGCGCCTTCAGTGGCCGCCGGCATCTGTGCCCTGGCGATAGCGCACGTCGGACAGCAGTCGCTTCAGTTCCGTCTTGACCACCGCATAGCATTCGCAGACGCGCGCCTCCAGGCCGTGGCGATCGAGCACGGCGATGTGGCCACGGCGGTAACTGATCACCCCCGCGCGCTGCAAATTGCCGGCGGCCTCGGTAATGCCTTCGCGGCGCACGCCGAGCATGCTGGCGATCAATTCCTGGGTCATAACCAACTCGTTCGTCGCCATGCGATCGAGCGTCAACAACAACCAGCGGCAGAGTTGCTGTTCCACCGAATGATGCCGATTGCAGGCCGCGGTCTGCGCCATCTGGGTCATCAGCGCCTGGGTGTAGCGCAGCATCAAACGCTGCATCAGACCGGCGCGATTAAATTCCTCAACCAGCTTGCGGCTCTCCAGGCGGTAGGCGTGGCCGGCGGTTTGCACCACGGCCGCGCTGGGCGTGGTATTCCCACCCATGAACAGCGAAACACCGACAACGCCCTCATTGCCCACTCCGGCGGATTCGGCCGAAGCGCCATCCGCCATGACGTAATGCAGCGAGACGATGGCGCTGGTGGGGAAAAAGGCGTGCCGCATCTGGCCGCCGGGTTCGTAGAGCATTTCACCGAGCGGCAACGTGACCAGTTCCAGATGCGCGGCCAAGGACTCGAATTCCACCGTGGGCAGGGCGGCGAGAAGATGGTTCTGATTCGGGCTAGAGGATGTGGACATCACTGAGCGTCAATTCCTTGCTGGTGACTTCCACGCCGATTCCGCGATAACCAATGAAGCGACAGGATTGGGTGAACATCGGCTCGCCACTCACCCGGAACTGTTGTTTCGAGCCATCGGCGTTGACACGGCTGAAAAGGAAATCCAGGAAGGGTTGGCGGGTGGCGATGGTCGCCTGCAGGATCTTCCGCTCCGACTCATTCCAGCCTGCCGCCTGAACCGTACCGACATCGCCCGCCAGGCCGTCCACCTGGATGCCGAGCATTTCCAGAACCGGGCCGGAAACCTTGGTGAAGTGCATGTTCTCGTCCTGCTCCCAGTACCAGTCGGAGGCCAGCTCGGTGAGGCTGCGATAGCGCGCTTCGCTCTCGCGCAGTTGGGCGGTCCGTTCCCGCACCGTCTGTTCCAGCTCCTGGTTGTAGTCCTCGAGTTTTTTGTACAACAGGCGCACTTCCAGCATGTTGCGGATGCGCGTCCTGACTTCGACCAGATCGAACGGCTTGCTGATGAAGTCCCTGGCGCCGGCCTGCAGGGCGTGCAGCTTGTGGCCAGGTTGGGCGGTGATCACCAGCACCGGCAGGTAGCCGTCCGCATCGTTGGTCTTGAGGCCTTCCATCACCTGGAATCCATCCATGCCGGGCATCTGCAGGTCGAGCAGGATCAGGTCGTAGTGGATATTGCGATGCAGCGCGCAGACTTCGTGCGGATTCATGGTCGCGTCCACGTTCTGGTAGCCGGCTTCACGCAGCAAATCCTCCAGCAACTGCACATTGGCTTCCTGGTCGTCCACGATCAGAACATGGGCGTTGAGAATTTCTTGTTCGCTAATCATTGTCTTTGTCCTCGTTCGTTCACTTGCTGAGCCCCAATCCTGTGCGGGCAACTTACGTCAACCCTGCGCCATCGCTGACAGGTCGCCGCGCGCCGCGATACGGTAGTCGCCCTTGCCTGAACGCTTGGCCTCATACAAGGCCAGATCCGCGCTCTTCATCAGCGTTTCCACATCCTCCCCATGCAGGGGATAGATACCGACCCCGACGCTGGCGGTCACGCTCACGCCGCGGTCTTGAATGCGATAGGGGCGTGACACTGCCTGGATTACTTTTGACGCCAACTTGGCCGCGGCGTCGGCATGGCTTATTTCCCACAAGCCGATCACGAATTCGTCGCCCCCCATGCGCGCGACCGTGTCCTCTTGCCGTACCGCGGCCTCCAGGCGCGCGGCGACCATACCCAGCAGCGCGTCGCCCGCATCGTGCCCCAAGGTGTCATTGATCTGCTTGAACCCGTCCAGATCCAGATACATCACCGCCATCGTGCTGTTGTTCCTGTGTGCATGGGCGATGGACAACTCAAGCCGGTCAAACAAAAGCCGTCTATTCGGTAGCCCGGTCAGCGAGTCATGCAGCGCCAGGGATTCCAGCGCACGGCTGTATTCCTCCAGTTGCTTGTACAACAAGCGCACTTCCAGCAGGTTGTGAATGCGTACCTTGGCTTCCATCAAGTCGAATGGTTTGCTGATGAAGTCTTTCGCGCCGGCGGCCAGCGCCTGCACTTTGTGGCCCGGTTCGGCCGTCATCACGAGCACGGGAAGGTAGCCATCGGCTTCGATTTCCTTCAGGCCTTCCATGACCTGAAAGCCGTCCATGCCTGGCATCTTCAGATCGAGCACAATCAGGTCGTAGTGATGAGCGCGATGCAGTTCACAAACGGCTTCCGGGTCCATGGTCGACGCAATGCCGCGATAGCCGGCATCACGCAGCATTTCCTCCAGCAACAGCACATTGGCTTCCTTGTCATCCACGATCAGGATACTGGCGGCAAGCATATCGTCGGGGCTGATCATGATGCGGGTTCCGGCGTCACCGCGCCGTCTGATTCCGTTTCCGTGAGCGCCAGCGCCTCATCCAGCGCCACCAGGAATTCGTTGACCTTGATCGGCTTGGTGAGATAGCGGAAAAACCCTGCCTCCAGGCCCTTCTCAATATCGCGCGGCATGGCATTGGCACTGATGGCGAGCACCGGAATGCGTGCCGTCAACGGATCTTCACGCAGGATTTGCAGCATTTGAAAGCCGCTGATGCCAGGCAGATTGATGTCCATCAGGATCACATCCGGGTGATGCGCGCGCGTCAGCGCGATGCCGAGATTGCCTTCGTTCGCGCTCAGCAGACGTATATGCGGGTGGTCCTCGATGATTTGCTCGACCAGCATCAGGTTGGCCGGATTGTCTTCCACATAGAGGAGCGTACGCCGCACCGCGTTTCCCTGGGCTTGCGGCGAAGATTCCGTGGGTATGGTATTGCCGGCGGCAAGCTGCGGCATCACGTCCCTGATCATTTCAATCCAGAATTCGCTGCCCATCCCGACCGTGCTTTCCACACCGATGCCGCCGCCCATCAGTTCGACCAGTTGCTTGGCGACCACCAGGCCGATCCCCGTCCCTTCTTCGCTGCCCATCTCTTGTCCGAGCCGGTTGAACGGCTGAAATAGCTGCGCCATTTTTTCCGCGGTCAACCCCATACCGCTGTCTTTGATGCTGATGCGTATGCGTTCCGGCGTGATGGCGGTGCATGCCACCACCACGGTTCCATGCGCGCGGTTGTATTTGATCGCATTGGAAAGCAGATTGATCAGCACCTGCTTTATTCGGATTTGATCGGCATTGATAAACCAGGTGTTGTCGCATGGAAGAAAGTTCATATGGATGCCGCGCTGTTGCGCCTGCGGTTCGATCATGGCCTGGCATTCGCGCATGACCTCGGTCAGTGACACCGCTTCTCGCGACAGCGATAACTTGCCGGACTCGATCACCGCGAGATCAAGGATCTCGTTGATCAACTCCAGTAGATACCAGCCTGCTTTGATGATCTGGTTCAGCCTGACCACCTGAGTGTCCGTGGGTGGCGGTGAACCGGCCTCCAACAACTGGGCGAAGCCGAGGATGGCATTGAGCGGAGTGCGCAACTCATGGCTCATGCTGGAAAGGAAATTCGACTTGGCGAGGTTGGCTTTTTCCGCCACCAATTTGGCGCTTTCCAGTTCAGTGTTCTTGTCCAGCAGCACCTGGTCCAGGCGTTTGCGCTCGGTGACATCGCGCGCGGCGGCGAACACGCCCTGTAGCTTGCCATCAGCGCTGTAGAAGGTGGCCGCGTTGTAGGACACCACCGTTTCCCCGTTGCGCTTGTGGTTCGCGGTGAGTTCGTAGTCGGTCACTTTCTTTTCGCTCAGCACCCGCTTGATGCCTGCCTCGGCCCGCTCCGGGTCGGTGAAATAACGTTTGAAGGGCGTGCCGATCAACTCGTCTCGCGTGCAACCGGTGAGTGCTTCCATCTGTTGGTTGACGTCGGTAATGATGCCGGCCGGATCGGTTGTCATCAGCGCGTCGATATTGGATTCAATGAGCGAGCGTGTGTAGAACTGCTGGTCGCGCAAAGCTTGCTGCACGGCATATTCCCCGGTGACATCGCGGAACACCAACACGGCGCCGATCACCTGACCGTCGCGGTCGCGAATCGGTGCGCAACTGTCGGCGATATCGCACTCGCTGCCATCGCGTGCAATCAGTACGGTGTGGTTGGCCAGGCCTTGGATCGTGCCATGCGCCAAAGTATCGATCACCGGGATGGTGGAGGGGCGACGGGTTTCCTTGTTGATGATGTGAAAAATCTCGTCCACCGGGCGACCGGTGGCTGCCGCCTGCGTCCAACCGGTGAGCTTTTGCGCCAAGGGGTTCAGGAGCGTCACACGCCCTTCGGCATCGGTGGCGATCACCGCATCACCAATGGAGTTGAGCGTAACGGCAAGCCTTTCCTCGCTGATCTGTAGCGTGACGTTGGTCCGCTGCAGGTGTTTATTCGTTTCCTCCTGAACCTCGAGTAAATGCTGTCGCTCTGCCTCGATCTGCTTGCGCGCGGTGTTGTCGGTGCCGATCAATAGATAACCGATGATGGCGCGTTGATCGTCGCGCAGCGCGGTGACCGACACGACAGCCGGAAAGCGGCTGCCATCCTTGCGGATGTAGGTCAGCTCGTAGATGTCCTCGATGCCGCGCGAGGCTTTGAACACCAAGGCCTCGAAGCCCGGCGCAATCGGGGTTCCCAGTTCGGCGCTCAACGCCTTGGCGCGCGCGATCACTTCTCGCGGATCGGAAATGTCAGCCGGGGTGATCTTGTTCAGGACATCGGCGGCCGCGTAGCCCAGCATGCGTTCCGCGCCGACATTGAATATTTGAATAACGCCCTTTTCGTCGGTGGCAATACTCGAAAAGTTGGCGCTGTTGAGGATCGCATTCTGCAAAGCGCCCGTTTTCAGCAACGTGACCTGGCGCCGCGCTTCCGTGCTGCCTTCCACCTTTCCAGCGGCGTCGGCAAGAGTGGGCGGGTTTCCTGTTTCAGGCATGGTTGAGTTCCAAAAAAAGGGGGCGATGATCCGGAGGGGACGGCGCTGGCGGGGACGGCGCTGGCGGGGCCGACAACAGAAGATCAGGCGCCACAGCCGGAATAGACATTACGTCTATTCCAAGTAGGTGCCTGATCATCACCGCCTTTCCGAAGGCTATCTGTACGCTGGCACACACAGGCAGCGCTCGAAATAGGTTCGCTCGATAGGTACGCTGGCGCACGGAGCGATGCTATTGCTCCGGCCCGATTATGTTTGAAGTCGTTATGGGTACGACGCCGGCTCCCCTTCCTTGCCTGGGAATGCGGTCAAGATTCCTACGCTGAGCCATGGGCTGAACGAGTTCCAGGACTGCGACAACGTGGCTGCGCTGGCTGTCACCAACCCTGTTCCTCAACAGGCCACGTGGATCAAGGAAAGGACGGGGTTGACCATGAGTCAGACTTTGCTGGCTTACCGCATCCACACGATCTACCAAGCAGTTGGGCGTAGTTCCATCAGGAAGGCCATTCCAACCACTGACCGGAAGGTGTTCTCACGGTGGGACACGAGGATGCCAAAACACTCCATGAGACTTTCCCTGGCAGCCTGTGGCTGGGACAGGTTGGAGAGATGAAACCGTTGGCAAGGCTTTCAAGGGAAGGCAAGGAAGGTGGCCTGACCATCGATACCGCAAGGGCGATCCTTGAGTGTCTCGATGGCCTACCGGAGAACATCCGGAACATTTCATCGAGGGCACTCAAGGCCACCCGTGAGTCACCCTGAAACCTAAGCGGGGATGACTGGCAGGAAGTGATGTGTTGATGGCCTACTCAGAAACCCGCTGTTAAAACAGTAGGTTACTAAGGGATGTTTGGCGCGGTCGGCGGGACTCGAACCCACGACCCTCGGCTTCGGAGGCCGATACTCTATCCATCTGAGCTACGACCGCGTTGTCTTGAACTGCTTGGAGACCAGAGGTCAGTTGTCTTCACGGGGCCGATGCGACCGATTTCGCGGGGCTGCATCTTTCCGGTGAAGCAATGGCCGCGCAGGATAGCACAGCAACCTTTCAGTCGGCAGGGCGTTGCACCTATAATCGCGCGGTTTCCCAACTTGAACAGGCCGAGAGTTCGCCATGTCCGATCACATCGAAATGACCAAAACCACGCCTAAGGATTTTCTGCTGGCTACGCTGGGCGGCTTGTTCGCGCCGGGCTTGACGATTTTTCTTATCGTGATGCTTGTATTGGGGGTGCGGGCCGGATTGGGGGCTCCTGATGCCGCTCCCATGGCTGACAAGGCGGTGCGCGAGCGTATTCAGTCTTTCGGTGTTTCCGTGGCGGTCGACCCTAACGCGCCGCACATCGAACGCACCGGCGAGGCGGTTTATGCCGAGGTTTGCTCCGGCTGCCATGAATCCGGCGCACTGGGTTCACCCAAGTTCAAGGAGAAGGCGGCCTGGGGCAAGCGGATCGCTCAAGGTTATGAAACACTGCTCAGCCATGCGACCAATGGTTTCAACAAGATGCCGGCGCGTGGTGGCGACCCCGATCTATCCGATCTTGAAGTGGCGCGCGCTATCGTGCACATGACCAATGCCGCCGGGGCGAATTTCCAGCCGGTCCTGAAGAAAGAACCCGAGCCCAGCGCCGCTGATCTGGCACGCGGTAAGGTGGTTTATGCCGACAACTGCGCTTCCTGCCATGACACGGGCGTGACCGGCGCGCAAAAGCTGAACGATGCCAAGGCTTGGGCACCGCTGCTCAAGGAAGGCAAGGCGTACCTGTATAACGCGGCGATCAAGGGCAGCTTCGGTGGCCCGGCCAAGGGCGGCAACGAGAAACTGTCGGATGCCGACGCCAAGGTGGCGGTGGATTACATGGTGGCCGAGGCGAAGGCCGCCGCTGCCCCGAGCGCGCCGGCCAAAGCCGCCGCGAAGTAAGCTTTTCCGGCACGCGTGAAAAACGCGGCAGGGGGTTTGCCCCTTGCCGCGTTTTTTATTTTCCCAGCATGGCTTTCAGCGCGGATAGCCGGCGCCGCCCTTCTTCTCTGACATCTCCACCGGCCGTTTGCGGAGCGCCGGCGCGTTTGATTTCGTTCTGGTCGATTTCACTCAAGAAGCGCGATGGCTCACACACCACCATTTCGCCGCCGCGTTTGCGTTTGCCGCACCAGGTGATGACCAGGCCGCGGCGCGCGCGGGTGATGCCGACGTACATCAGGCGGCGCTCTTCTTCCAGGCGCGGCCCTTCCAGGCATTCCCGATGCGGCAGGATTTCCTCTTCCACGCCAACCAGGTAGACGTGGGGATATTCCAGACCCTTGGCTGCGTGCAGGGTGGAGAGGCGGACCGCATCGGGCGCTTCGTCCTTGCGCCCTTCCAGGAGGTTCATCAGGGTGATGGTCTGGGTGAGTTCGATCAGCGTCTTGCCGTCTTCTTCACCTTTGCTGGTCAGCCAGTCGACGAATTCACGCACGTTCGCCCACTTGGCGCGAGCGGCGCGCTCGTCTTCCGAGTCGTACAGCCATTCCTCGTAGTGAATCGCGGCAAGCAGTTCTTCCAGCAGTTTGCCGGCCGCCTCCTTTTCCGCGCGTTCGGCGATGCGGCTGATGAAGTCGCAGAAGGTCAGCAAAGGTTCCAGTTGCCGGGGTGGCAAATGGGCCTGGAATCCCGACTCGAAAGCGGCCGTGAACAGGCTGATGTGGCGTTGTCCGGCATGGTCGCCAAGTTTTTCCAGGGTTGCCACACCGACACCACGCTTGGGCGTGGTGGCCGCGCGGATGAAGGCGGGGTCGTCGTCCGGGTTGGCGATCAGGCGCATGTAGGCGGAAAGATCCTTGATCTCGGCCTTGTCGAAGAACGATTGCCCGCCGGAGAGCACATAGGGAATCTTGGCTTCACGTAATGCCTCCTCGAACAAGCGGGCCTGGTGGTTGCCGCGATAGAGGATGGCGTAATCGGCGAAGCGGGTGCGGTATTCGAACTTGTGCGCGGAAATACGCAAGGCGACAGTCTCCGCTTCGTGGCGATCATCGCGACATTGCACCAGTTCGATGTGGTCGCCCAGGCCGTGTTCGCTCCACAGGTTCTTTTCGTGGAGGCGCGGGTTGTTGCGGATGACACTGTTGGCGGCGGCCAAAATGCGCTGGCTGGAGCGGTAGTTCTGCGTAAGCGGAATGATTTTCAGGGCGGGATAGTCCTGCCCGAGACGACGCAGGTTTTCCACGTCGGCGCCGCGCCAGGCATAGATGGCCTGGTCGTCATCGCCCACCGCCGTGAAACGGCCAGCGGGGCCGGCGAGCAACTTCATCATGGCGTACTGGGCGCCGTTGGTGTCCTGGTACTCGTCCACCAGCAGGTAGCGCAGGCGGCCTTGCCAGGTGGAAAGCGCCTCGGGATGTTCCTGGAATAGTTGCACCGGCAGGCGGATGAGATCGTCGAAATCCATCGCCTGATAGGCGCGCAAGGTGTCCTGATAGGCCTGGTAGGCGGCGGCGTATTGGCGCTCGACTTCATCGCCGGCGGCTTTTAGCGCGGCGCCGGGCGGTAGCAGGGCGTTCTTCCAGTTGGACACCACGGCGGCCGCCTGGCGCAGGCTACTCTTGTCGGTGGTTTTCAGGATGTCGGAGAGGATCTGCTGCGCGTCGGCGGCATCGAGCACCGAGAAGCGCGGCTTGTAGCCGATGCGACGCGCTTCATGGCGCAGGATTTGCAGGCCGAGTGAGTGGAAGGTGGAAACTGTGAGTCCCTTGCCCTGCTTTCCGGGGAGCAGTTCGCCCACCCGTTCGCGCATTTCCCGCGCCGCCTTGTTGGTGAAGGTGATGGCGGCGATATGACGGGCGTCGATGCCGCACTCGGTGACGAGATAGGCGATCTTGCGGGTGATGACCCGAGTCTTGCCGGAACCGGCGCCGGCCAGCACCAGCAAGGGGCCGTCGAGATATTTAACGGCTTCGCGCTGTTGCGGGTTGAGGTCGGAGAGGTTGGGGGCGGTCATAAATGAAAACGGCCCGCGCGAGGCGGGCCGTCGTCAGGGAAGATAAGTATCAGCGCAGGCCGTTGACGTATTCGGCCACGGTTTTCATTTCCTGATCGGTCAGCTTCTTGGCGATGACCTGCATCATCTTGCCGCCATCGTTGCTGCGGTCACCGCTGCGGAAGTTCTTGAGCTGGGACAGCACATACTTGGAATGCTGGCCGGCCAGACGCGGGAACTGGACCGGGATGCCGGCGCCGCTGGGGCCATGGCAGGAAGCACAGGCGGGAACGCCGCTGCCGGCATTGCCGCCCTTGTAGATCTTCTGGCCCGCGGCGATCAGGCTGGCGTCCTTGGCCTGGCGCGGCTTGGGCTGCTGGGCGCTGAAGTAGGCGGCCAGGTTGAGCATGTCGTCTTCGGAAAGATGGGCGACATTGGGCGCCATGATGGCGTTCTTGCGCGCGCCGGTCTTGAATTCGTGCAATTGCTTGGCGATGTACTCGTAGGACTGACCCGCCAAAGCAGGATAGGAGGGGTTGGTGCTGTTGCCGTCGGAGGTGTGGCAGGCGGCACAGACATCATTGACGATCTTCTGCGCCTTGGCGGCATCGCCTTTGGCGGTAGGGGCCGGCGCGGGCGTATTGGCCCAGCTATTGGCTCCAAACGTAGCGGCAAACAGCAAGCCGGTGACAAGCGCGTGAAGTTTCATGGTTGAGGCTCCTGAATACGGGTTGACGGCTGGGAAATCGCGGCATTTTAGCGGCCTGTTTGCTATCATGCCAGCCTTTCGAGCGGGTTACCGGGCCACTATCGGGCCACCACATACTGCCATGCTCAACGCCGCCTTCTTTACGACTATCGCGCAATTGCGCGAACTCCCCGCCGACAGCTTTGCCGAAGTTGCCTTCGCGGGGCGCTCCAACGCCGGAAAATCCAGCGCCATCAATACCTTGTGTAACCACAAGCGACTTGCCTTCGTGAGCAAGATGCCGGGACGCACGCAACATCTCAACTTTTTCCGTGTGGAAGAAAGTCGCTATCTGGTCGATCTGCCCGGCTACGGTTATGCGCGCGCACCCAAGGATCAGAAACACGTCTGGCAGGCGTTGATCGGGGGTTATCTCGGTCGTCGCCCGCAACTGGCCGGTCTGATCCTGATCATGGACATCCGCCACCCGCTCACGGACCTGGATCGTTCCCTGCTGGACTGGTTTCGCCCCTCCGGTCGGCCAGTGCACGTGTTGCTCTCGAAGAGCGACAAGCTGTCACGCAGCCAGGCCTTGCCGGTCCTGCGTCAGGTGAGCGCGGACCTGCTCGAAGCCGGTTTCAATGCCACGGTGCAATTATTCTCCAGCCCCAAACGTGTCGGTGTCGAAGAGGCGGAAGCGGTGGTGCGCGGCTGGCTGGGGGTGACAAAAAAAGCCCCGGCCCAAGGGGAAGAGGAAGAGACCGGGGAAAGTTCGCCTTGATATTGCATCAAGGCACCCGCTCAGGGAGGAAAAGCGGGAGACGAAACGATTCGTCTTTTGTATTAAGCCAACAAGGTGAGCAGGGTTCCCGATAGATTCAGCCGCGACCTTGGTATTTTTGTTTCAGATGGAGTGCCTTGCGATGTTTGATTTGTCCAGTTTTCCGCGCAAACGCATGCGCCGCATGCGCCGCGACGAATTCTCCCGCCGCCTGATGCGGGAACACACCCTGACCGCGGCCGACCTGATCCTGCCGGTGTTCGTGCTTGACGGCGAGAATCGTGTCGAGGACATCGCCTCGATGCCGGGTGTGCGACGCATGAGCCTCGACCATCTATACAACGTGGCGGAAGACTGTCTGAAGTGGGGTGTGCCGGCCCTGGCGCTGTTCCCGGTGATCGATACCGCACTGAAAAGCCTGGATGCCGCCGAGGCTTACAACCGCAAAGGCTTGGTGCCGCGCGTCGTGGCGGCATTGAAAGCGCGCTTCCCGGAACTAGGCATCATCACCGACATCGCCCTGGACCCTTACACCAGCCACGGCCAGGACGGCCTGATCGACGCGAACGGCTATGTGCTCAACGACGAGACCATCGCCGTACTCACCCGCCAGGCGGAGTGCCATGCGGCCGCTGGCGCCGATATCGTGGCGCCCTCCGACATGATGGACGGGCGCATTCATGCGGTGCGCGAAGCGCTCGATGCCGCCGGACACATCCACACCCGCATCCTCGCCTACTCGGCTAAATATGCTTCCAGCTTCTATGGCCCGTTCCGCGATGCCGTCGGTTCGGCCGGCAATCTGGGCAAGGGCAACAAGTACACCTATCAGATGGACCCGGCCAACGGCGACGAAGCGCTCTGGGAAGTCGGGCTGGACCTACAGGAAGGCGCGGACATGGTGATGGTCAAACCGGGCATGCCTTACCTGGATATCGTTCATCGCGTGAAAGAGACCTACCGCGCGCCCACCTTCGTCTATCAGGTGAGCGGTGAATACGCGATGTTGAAGGCCGCCGCGCAGAACGGCTGGCTGGACGAGAAAGCCTGCGTGCTGGAAAGTCTACTGGGATTCAAACGCGCCGGCGCCGACGCGGTGCTGACCTACTTTGCTCTGGATGCGGCGCGCTGGCTGGCCGAGGCTTGAAACCAGGCTGATTAGATATAACGTGTCCGGCGCTCACGATCGACGCGGATGATGTAGCGCTGGATCTCGGTTTCCACGCTGGGCGGCAAATCGATGAACTGGCAACCCGCGCGGTGGGTGTGGCGACCATTCTTCAACGTGATTTCAAAAGTGGTGCACACGGCGAGGCTCAACGCGAACTCGCCGGAACCCGGCAGGGAAATCCGACAACCGTGATAGGTCTCACCCGCGGTCAGCTCACCGCTTTCCTGGTAGGCCAGGATGCCCACCCCGCCTATGCTGATGTCCACCACCAGCGCTTCCAGCATACCGGCCTCGGTATTGATCATGCATTTAACCGGGTTGACCACGGAAGTGACCAGCCGGTAATACTCGCGCCGCTGCAAGCGCAGCAGTTCAGTTGGCATCGCGACTCGGAATGCCGGCTCGTGACCATAGGTGACACGCTCGATGCGCTTGCAGGAAAACTGCACACGTACCTGGTTGTGCGTGGTGGCGAAGGTGGCGTTGTGCGCTTCCAGGAGTTGGGCGTTCATTCTCTCGTCCGGACCATAACCCAGATAAATGGCGTTCTCCTTGGGCTCGACGGCGACGATGGAGGTCAGGAGGAAGTCCTTGCCATTCTCCCCATAGGCCGCGACGATGGCCCTGTCCTGCATCACATCGCGCAGAACGCGCTCGATCTCGACGGAGTGCCGCACCAGGTAACGGTCGGCGTCCTCGCTAGTAAGCAGTTCGATCTTCATAGGTATATTGTATCGATATGTGCGCCCCTGTTTGAGGCCGCATTGATTGAACCCTATACTCCGTAAGGCATATTTCGATTGCACACAATCATTTCATCTAACGCCGTGATGGGGGAGCCGTATCAATGGGAATAATGGATCGCTTCAAGACCGCGAGCCGGAGTTGGGCGAAGACTATCGTGGCCTTTGAGTCGCCTCCCCGACTGCGTGAGGTAGGAGGGCAGGTAGGTGAACACGCGCCCGAACCAAGCGGTCAGGTTACCCGCGAGGATCAGTTCAAGATCCGTCTGGCACACAATGACGAACGCACACGAGATGCCAAGTTTTTCGTGGAAAAACGCTATGGCGAAGTGGGCTACCATGGCGCTGGTGGCCCTGGATCGAACAGTTGCCCGGACAGCATTACCCTGGCGACCTACCAGGGAGAACAAGTCATCGGCACACAGACTCTCGGTTTCGACGTGGGCAACGGGCTGATGGCGGATGAACTCTATAAAGCCGAAATAGACATGCTGCGCGCGCGTGGGTGCACCGTGGCCGAAATTACGAAATTTGCGCTGGACACCAAGCTGACCTCGAAGCGCTTCCTGGCCGCCATGTTCAATGTTTCATACATTTACCTGCGCAAACTATGGCGCTACTCGGATGCTGTGATCGAGGTCAACCCCACCCACGCCGCTTTTTACAAAAGAATGCTTGGGTTCAAGGAGATCGGCAGTGAGCGCATGTGTCCACGTGTCCATGCGCCGGCGGTACTGCTCTGGCTGGACCTGGTGGAGGTGGAAAAGAAGGTCGCGGAAGTCGCGGGGCAACATGAACTCGCCAAGCAGGACAGAACACTCTATCCCTACTTTTTTCCACCTCAGGAAGAGGCGCGCATCACCGACCGTTTGCTACGCGCTGAACCCAAATAATCGCCAATGACCGCCATCTTCGATTACGCCACCGCATTTTCCCGGAACATTGGCTGGGTTACCGAAGCCGAGCAGCAACAACTCTCAGAAAAGCGGGTGGCCATCGCCGGCATGGGAGGCGTCGGTGGTTTTCATCTTTTGACCCTGGCGCGTCTCGGCATCCAACATTTTCATATCGCCGATCTCGATACCTTCGAGCTGGCCAATTTCAATCGCCAGGCTGGCGCCACCATGAGCAGCCTGGATCAGCACAAGGCAGAGACACTGGCGCGGATGGCGCGAGATATCAACCCGGACTGCGACATCAAGATTTTTCCGCAAGGTGTCCATGCCGAGAACCTTGACGAATTCATGGCGGGGGTCGACCTCTATGTGGATGGGCTCGACTTCTTTGCTTTTCGCGCGCGAGAGGACATGTTTCGTTACTGTTCTGAGAAGCGCATTCCGGCAACAACCGTCGCCCCTCTTGGCATGAGTGCCGCCCTCCTCAACTTCATGCCTGGAGGCATGAGTTTCGAGGAATATTTTCAACTCGAAGGCAAGCCGGAAATGGAAAAGGCCGTGCGCTTCCTGATCGGCCTGGCGCCCGCGCTGTTGCATCGCCCCTATCTGGCCGATGAAACGCGAGTCAACCTCGCGGCCCGCAAGGGGCCGTCGACCGTGATGGCCTGCTCACTCTGCGCCGGCGTGGCGGCAAGCGAAGCGCTCAAAATATTGCTCGGACGCGGCAAGGTCTGGGCCGCGCCACATGGCATTCAGTTCGATAGCTACCGCAATCGCACTGCCCACACCTGGCGGCCGGGCGGCAATCGTCACCCAATCAATCGCCTTGCAATAGCAATAGCAAGAAACCAGCTTGGTATATAGTCCGATGCCAGGAGGACGGTTGAGTGAGCAGTCTTGTAGAGGGTGCGACAGCCTCTGTCGACTTGATAACTCAAAAAATGCATTCACGGTTGCGTAGAAATTAATAGGGTCCGCACATGAATTCGGAATAGGTTTTATGGCCCAACAAACAAGGACGAAAAATTCTGGCAACGGGATAATTCATTATTTCTTCCCGATCAGCACCTAATCGCCCTACGATGAGCCTTTTGCCGTTCGCGAAGCATGTCAGGCTAATCACTTGTCTCATAATTAAGGATATCACTTATGCGGAACCGCTCAGCGAAAAAGTACTCACAAATATTGTCAGCACTTATCCTTGTGTTTTTTATTTCCGGTTGTGGGCACAACTACACAGTAGAAGAGCACATTTCCAGGGCCAACGCATTTATGCTCAAAGGAAATTACAAGGCAGCCTCCATTGAACTAGCCAACGCAGTCACCAAGAATCCGAAATCCATGGAGGCACGCTGGATGCGTGCAAAGGCCATTCGAGAGTTAGGTGATTTTGCGGGGGCTGAAAAGGAGGCACGCAAGGCTGTCGCTCTTGATGCACCAAAAAATGAAGTGCAGCCTTTCCTGGTCGCGACAATTCTGCAACAAGGGGATCTTGACCGAGTTTTAAAGGAGACCGATACACTGCCTGGCATGCCAACTGCCGAAGAGAAAGCGACGCTTCTTGGTCTCCGAGGTCAGGCACTGGTGTTGAAAGGCCAGTTTGAAGAAGCCAAACAGGTTTTGAATGAAGCACTCAAGGTTGAGCCCGACTCGGCTATTGCACTGGTTGGAATGGCTGCCATGCATGGGTACCAGAAAGAGTATACAGAGGCACAACGATGGATCGCATTAGCTGTTAAATCCGCGCCAAAATCACCAGACGTCTGGAGCGCAAAAGGCGACTTGGATCTGGCGCAAGACAACCTTGCCGCCGCGGACGAAGCATTTTCTAAAGCAATAGAATTTCGCCATTATTTAGCGCTGGACAGCGCCAAACGCGCATTTGTACGTGTTCTAGCCGGAAAGCTTGACGCAGCCAAGCAGGATATTGTGGAAATTAGAGGGCAGGGCTACAGCAACCACCCATATGTTAACTATGTTGCAGGCCGCTTATATTTTTCACAAAAACAATACAACAAAGCTGCGGAATCATTTGAGTCAAGCCTTGCTGTCGAGCCCAACTCCATTCTTGGCAGGCTTTTCCTGGCATCATCATATTATCTAACAGGTCAAATGGAGAAGGCGCTTGCCAACGCGCAGCAGGTATTACTTGCCGTGCCGAATTCATTAAGAATACAGAAACTAATCTCAGCAATTTACCTCAACCAGTTGGATTATCCCTCTGCCTCCGCAACACTCAACAAAGCGTTAGCGCTAGCACCCAATGATGTAGATGTACTCAACATGCTTACCGACTTATCCATGTCTCAAGGCAGCAACGCCAAAGGACTCCAATATGCGACGAAGGCCGTGGCGTTGGCTCCGCAATCCACGTTCACCAGGAATCAGCTTATGGTTTCCAGATTGCTAGCTGGGCAATCACTTAATGAAGAACAACTCAGCAGCAAGCACGAGTCTAACGACGCCTACCGGGTGCAACTCTTGCTGGCGCTGGAGGCCGTGCGTGACAAACACCTCAACATTGCGCTAGATAAAGCTAGAAAGCTCCAAGCAGCGTACCCGAATACAATCGAACCCGGCAACTTGGTAGCTGCAATCTATATGCTGGCTGGCCAATGGAACAAGGCAAAGCCAGAATTGGAAAATGTATTAAAACGCCAAGCCAATGATCCTTCAGCAACAAGAGCACTAGCCACGATTGAAGCAAATACCGGAAATCCAAAGCGAGCGCAGGATATCTTGCTCTCCTACCTGAAGAACACTCCCACGGATCAACTTGCCGTGTTACAGCTAGCTGATATAGCTACTCGACTTGGTAACGTAGCAATTGCCATGCCATTTTTGGAGCAAACATTGCAGAGCACCCCAAACTCATTGGCGGTTCGAGCAAGACTTGCTTCAGAATACTTGAACAAGCGTCAGTTACAGAATGTGTTGACGCTAACCCAAGGAATTTCAGAAGAGAAATTAACAAGCATGCCCTCCTTGCTTGAATTACGTGGCAAAGCATTGATGCTGACAGGAGATACACTTACAGCGCAGAAAACATTCGAAAGGTGGAAACAAATTGCGCCAAACTCAGCGGCAGCTTATTTTTACCATGGCGAGAGCCTGGCTAGAGCTGGAAATATTTCAGAAGCACGTAAGGAGGTTGAGCATGCGCTCAAGCTTAACTCGCGCTATTTACCAGCGAGAATCGCCGAGATCAAGGTGTTGGTCCAAGCCAGACAGCTCGACAAAGCTCAGCAAGCATTAGACAAACTCAAACAGGACTTCCCCAATCGCCCGGAAACACTAGGCATCGCGGGATGGCATTACTTGGTGACTGGAAAATTCGCTGAAGCCGAACGCGCACTTTCTAGCGTATTCAATATGACCCCGAATTCAGAAGTTGCGATTTTGCTTGCGCGTGCGCAATGGGCGCAAAAGGAGTATGACAAGTCAATCAAAGGCATGCAGAGCTGGCTTGGCAAGTATCCCAAGGATCTCGACATGCTTCTTCATCTAGCAGGCGCCTATCTCAGCCAGAGCAATAACAACGAGGCTAGAACTGTTTATGCAAAAATTGTCGAGTATTACCCTGGCCACGTAGCTTCGCTTAATAACCTCGCCTGGCTCACTCAAGATAGCGACCTTAACCTAGCGATCAAATATGCGCAGGATGCCCATACTCTGGCAGCCAAGGATCCCTATGTGAAAGACACGCTCGCGATGCTTTTACTAAAGAGGGGGGAATCAGCCAATGCAGAACGTCTGCTTCAGGAAGCTTTTCATTTGGCGCCGCGTGAGCCGCTCATTCAACTCCATCTTGGGCAAGTTCTTTTACGTCAACAGCGCATCCCCCAAGCACGCAAGCTTCTTGATGACCTCATCGCAAAAGGCACTTCCCAAGCCAAGGAGGCCAGGACTCTGCTGGACTCTCTTGGCTCCAAGGCGCGTTGATGAGAATTCTTGCCATACCCAATGCGCATGCTCTGGCGCATGTTTCGCGTCTTCTCGAAATCGCCAAGATTTTGCGGAAAAAAGGTCACGAAATTCTCTTTGCCGGGCATGGCAAGTACTTGCAAATCGCCGAATTGGACGGGTTCGCCACCCGTGAACTTCCTTACATCACGGTTGAACAGGTTGTTCGCGCGGTACGAACGCAGAAACTTTGGGAGTTATATCGGACCGAGGAACTTGAGTATTTTATCGAGGCTGAATTAGCGCTCTATGCCGAGTTCCAACCAGAGTTGGTACTCCTGGATAATCGCCCCACGGCGCGAACCTCAGCAGAAAAAGCAGGACTGAGAACAGCTGCTGTGCTTAATGTACACATGAGCAACTACAGACGCATTCCCTTTTTAAGCTATGTCCAGATGGCGGGCAGATTTCCCATACCTGGATTAACTCTAGCTGACCATATCGAAAATGCGATTGAGCGACAAGTTTATGATCGTGTGGTGATGGGAGATCTGAATAATATCCGGAAGCGGATGGGATTAGGCCAGTTATATAGCTACCAGCATGAGGAGGGGAATCTCAGCTTTCTCGCGGATGTCCCTGAATTCAACCCAGCGGAGCACTTGCCGGCCCACATGCGCTTCATTGGCCCGATTACTTGGCGCAACACACTTCCCCCTCCCACCTGTCTTGATCGATTAGACCCCGAGCGACCCACTGTTTACTTAACATTGGGCAGCGAAGGATTAGATGAGTTGGTAGTCCATCTCGATATTCTGACTCGACGCGGAATACAGATCGTAGTCGCTACAGGCGCCACGGATGTCGTGGGCCGACAAGATGTCCCCGACGGCGTATTTCTTGAACAATATATCAACACCGATGCACTTCTGCCTCACTGTGACCTGGTTTGTTGTCACGGCGGCAATGGCACTTTATATCAAGCGCTTTCATATGGATTGCCCTGTGTAGTCGTCGCCACTCACGCTGAGCAGCATTATGGGGGAAAACGCATCCAGCAATTGGGTCTGGGTCAAGCCATGACTCTCAAGCAACTTCGCCGCCAGGGTATGGGGAAGCTGGTCCAGGCGGTGGCGGATGTCCTGAGAACGCCCACTTACCAGCAAGCTGCCTCGGAATATATTCCATTGCTTAAATCATGGAATGGCGCGGCACTCGCGGCGGATACCATCGAGAACTGGCTCTAAGAAAGAAGCATTTCGCCGGGCATATCTTGCCCGTTTACTACGCAGTCAAGTAATGCTGAATGAACTCACAATCGAGTCGGGGCGAAGGTACCTCCGTCTCCCTCTCACACCACCGTACGTGCGGTTCACTTCCCCCTTGTCGGGCGAGTAGAGGACCTTCACCTCCAAGTAAGTGCGCCCTGCCGGGCGCACCATAAAAAAGGGGCGCAAATCGCGCCCCTTTTTTATTCGTGAGTCGCTCAGGCGTTGCGGCGACGACGGTTCATGGTGCCCAAGCCAAGCAGACCAATGCCGAGGAGCGCAAGGATGCCGGGTTCCGGTACGGCTTGTTCCGCACGGGCCGTAGTCGTGGAAGTCAAGGCCAGGGTGTAGTTACCAGCGGTCAAACCCACGATAGAGATGCCAAAGGTTTGCCAACCCAGGTCAGGAGAGAGCGTGCCTCCCGAAGTACGGTTATCGCTGTAGCCATTCGATGAACCATTAACATTGGGCAGACTCTTGGTCAGGTTGAGGTTGGCGGTGTCGGCAGTCTCGGTACATGAGGTGAGGTTGGTACAGGAACTCGGAAAATCGAACGCCTGTATGCCCGAGGTAATGCCATTAGGCGCCCAAGTCAGACCTACACCATTGTCACCAGTCAGCTCAAGGCTGCTGCTAATCGACGCGGTGCCCAGGACTGAGACCAGGCCGGGTGTGTTCACTTTGAGGAACATGTCCGGATCAGCCATGAACGACAGATTCATGTTGGCCGTCGTGGTGCCGGTAATTGTGAAGGTGAAGACCAGAGTGGTCTGTGAGCCCACGTTGGTATTGGAGTCACCCTTGCCATTGCGCGCAATCTCAACCTCGGAAATCTGACTTGTTATCGTAGGGGTAGCCGTTGCCAGTTCCGCCTGATAAATCTGTGCGCCCGCGTTCGAATAGGTCAGACCGGTGCTCGGGCCGAAGAAGGTGAAATCGCCCGCAGTACGCAGCGGCGAGCTTCCCGGAGCATTGGCCACGGAAGTCAGCACGGGCGCAACGCTGCCGCAAGGCGTTCCAATCGTGCTGCAGTCCGCGTTACCAGTGGTGTTACCGCCATTCAGGTTCGCGTTGGAGTTCGCGGTAAAGGAGTAGCCATTGACCACGATGTCACCAGGATTGATCGGCCCCGTGGGTACAAACTGGAGGACGAAATCTTTGACTTCGAGGCGGGAGCCCGCGTAGACATCCGCGGATGCCTGACCAGACGCGCCAATAGCGAGAACGGTGGCGATGGCGGCCGCTAGTGTAGTTTGCTTCAGTTTCATGATCTTTCTCCAGTTCGGTTCGTTTCGCTTCAAACGGTAAGGCCACCTGCCTAACCATTGTGTTGAATCATGTACATCTACTTGCGTTATCTAAAGCAGGTACTGTGCCAAGTACAAAATAAACCAACAAAACAATTGGTTA
Organism: Gallionellaceae bacterium; assembly: GCA_028714875.1. Lineage (GTDB taxonomy): Bacteria > Pseudomonadota > Gammaproteobacteria > Burkholderiales > Thiobacillaceae > PFJX01. The sequence goes on along the minus strand of JAQTLN010000010.1, from coordinate 89,976 downwards.
CAGGTCACATCAGGAAATTCAAGCGGCGCCAGATGCGCGACTGTAAAAATATCCGACATCCCTGCCGCCAGAAGGTTGATCGTTCCAATGTGGTGAGCCATTGGGGCTAGCCAGCCCGCTTCACGCTGCCGTGAATCACACTTAAGTGATTGTTTCCGCGGCAACAAGACCGGGTTTTCCACCATGTAAAAACCATCGACAGTATTACTTGAGGCGCTTTGCCGGCACGCCGCCCCAGACTTCATTGACACCAATTGTGGTGTCCTTTAGCACGACCGAACCTGCCGAGATGATGGCGCCGTCGCCGATGGTCACCCCGGACATGACGACCGCCGTGGCGCCGATGGTGACGTTGTCTCCGGCACGGATTCTGGATAACGCGAAATGGCGCCCCTCGATGGCGTGGCTGAACAGCACGGCATCGTGGCCGATAATGCAGTTCGCGCCGAATTCGGTCAGGGGCGGGTCCAGGATGACACCGGCGCTATAGGTGTTTGGCCCCATGCGCGTGCCTAGCGCCTGATAGACAAGTCGCATCAAGGGCACAGGAAGGAAGTGAGTGCGAATCAAACTATTGAACAGCAGCAGATAGAACAGGATGTTCACCTGGGCGGCGAATTCTTCCCGCGACCCTTCAGGCAGTTCACCCTCGCTCAGCGGCATGAAGTGCAGGAACAGGCGGTAGACGGCGAAAGCATAGAGATAGAAGAACACGACGCCCGCCCCAACCAGGATCACACCGCGAAAATCGCCGAGAGGCACTCTCCCCAGTGTCCACCAGGTTGTGGCGAGACAGAGGATGGCAATGACACCCAGCATGAGAAAGAACAGCGAGACTTGTTTCGCGTTGATGGTTCGCATGATGGACTCCTCTTCGATTGTTCAACTTATGAAGGTGCGGCTATTTTCCCAGCAGTTCCGACACGGTGTCGCGGAAGCGCTGCTTGCTGTCGTACTGTTCGAGCACCTGACCCATGCGGGCGGCTGCTTGCGTATATGCCGGCACCGCCAGCACCGCCTTGGCCGTTTCGCGCAAAGTGGCGGGCGCCAGTCCTCCGGCGCGCAGCATGACGCCGCAACCCAGGCGCGCGATGGCTGTCATGTTCAACAGCTGGTCCAGGTTCGAGCAAACGCCGATGACCGGCACGCCACCGGCGAGAGCCTGGTAGGTGGTCAGACTACCGCCGTTGCATATCAATAATTGCGAGCGCCGAAGCGCGGCTTCCATAGGCAGATAGTCAGCCTGGAATACGTTGTCCGGCAGCGCGGGCAGCACCACCCTGCCGACCGTGGCGACAATCAGGGTGATAGGCAATCGCGCCAACGCCTTGAGCGCGGCGGGCAAAAAATCGGCCTTGCCCGAGCTACCCAGGGTGAAACACACGATCGGCTTGTCTCGCGGCAGGCGTTCCCACCAATCCGGCAGGGGGGTCTGGGTGGACCACAAGACGGGGCCGAGATAACGATGGTTGGGCGGCAAGCCGCGCGTCGGGGTGACTTCGGGAATGTCCGCGTACAGCGTGTAGTCGCCCCAGGTGTAGGCCGTCCGCAAATCACGCCCCAGTGACGGCAAGCCGAACTTGCGGCGGACGCGGTTCAAGGGCGCGGCATGGCTGGCAAATGCCAACGGCCGAACCAGGTCGAACACCCGCTGCGCGATCCCGACGCCAAGCAGGCGTGTCACAGGCAAATCCGGCACCGGATAGGCGGTATCGGCATAGGGGCTCCAGTAGCCATTGACCACCGAGACGTAGGGCACTCGGCGCAACGGCGCGCTCACCGCGAGCGACAAGCGGAAATCACCAATCACCAGATCCGGTTTTACCCGGTCGATCAGCGCCAGATCTTCCTCGACATAGCGGGTCAAGGTCTCGCTGCTGTAGACCGGCTTACCCTTGACCAGCGCGGTGGCGAACGCTTGCGTGGCGATGGATGAAATCGTCTGAAGCGTAAGTGGCGCATCGCCGTCCAGCGCGGAAAAGCGTGGGTCGCTGGCAACCACGACCCGGTAGGCGTCCGTATCCAGCGCCCGCGCCAGCGTCGCGATACGCGCGAAATGCGCAAGTGTCACCGCTTCCGCGACGAGTAGAATGACCGGGCGTTCCGTGGGTGGCATCAAACCTGCTCCAGGCAATACGTCGGCGTAGACATGAATAAATTCTGTTACATGTGAAGGATCATGGCCAACTTATTCGTAGCCGCCCGCAATCTAGGGCGTAACAAGCGCCGCGCGGCGATAGCCTTGTCGATCGTGTCGGTTGGCGTGATCTCGATGATATTGGCGGAAGGCTTCGTCCAGTGGATTTTCTGGGCGATGCGGGAAGGCACCATCCAGTCGCAACTGGGCCACATCCAGGTGGTGCGGCCAGGCTACTTCAAGGCGGGCGCGGCCAATCCCTTCCAGTACCTGCTACCCGGTTCCCTGCCGCAGCGACAAGCCATCGAGTCCACCGCCGGCGTCAAACTGGTCGCGCCACGTCTTTCGGTCAACGGTCTGGTCAGCCATGGCGATACCACGGTCTCTTTTCTGGCCGATGGCGTCGATCCGGCCAAGGAGGCCGATCTCAGCAAGGCATTCCGCATCGTGGCCGGGAAAAACCTGTCCAGCGCGAACGCGAAGGAGGTCGTCCTCGGGCGCGGCCTGGCGCGCAATCTCGGGGTCGAGCCGGGGGCCACGGTCGCGCTGCTGGCGAGCCCATCCAGTGGTGGCGTCAATGGCGTCGAAGCCACGGTGGCCGGTGTGTTCATTACCGCCAATCAGACCTATGACGATTCCGCCCTGCGCCTGCCCATCGGGCTCGCGCAATCATTGTTGCGCGCCGACGGCGCGCATACCTGGCTGGTGCTGCTCGACGAAACGGAGCGAACCGACCATTTCCTGTCACGTTTCCGCGCCCTGTACCCGTCCCAATCAAGCGGACTGGAATTCGTGCCCTGGTATGAGCGCGCGGATTTCTACAACAAGACCGTCACCCTGTTCGCCCAGCAAATGGGCGTGCTCAGGCTGATCATCGGCTGCATCATCGTCTTGAGCATTTCCAATATGCTGGTCATGGGGGTGCTGGAACGCACCGGTGAAATCGGCACGCTGCTGGCCATCGGTTTCAAGCGAAAGAAGATCATGCAATTGTTCGCCACCGAGAGTCTGCTGCTGGGATTGATAGGTGGGCTGCTCGGCGTGGTGCTGGGTTACGGACTGGCGGAACTGATCTCCTACGTCGGCATCCCGATGCCCCCGCCCCCGGGCATGGAAGAAGGCTATCTGGGCGCGATACGGGTCAGTTGGGATCTCCTGCTCAGCGCCTTCAGCCTGGCCTTGGTCACGACTTTGCTGGCGGGCCTCTATCCAGCCTGGATGGCATCGCGTATGCAGATCATCAACGCGCTCAGACACAACATCTAGTCCAGATAGACAGACCATGCTCAAGCTCGCCTTTCGCAACATCTTCAGAAACCGATTGCGCACCGCGTTGACCCTGGCCGCGATCATCTCGGGTGTCGCCGCGATCATCGTCAGCGGCGGCTTTGTCGAAGATGTCTTCATCCAGTTGAGCGAAGCCACGATCCACTCCCGCATTGGCCATATGCAGGTTTACCGCAAGGGCTATCTCGAATATGGCAAACGCGAACCCTCGCGTTACCTGATCTCCGATACGCAGCCGGTCGTGGCGGCGCTCAAGTCGCTTCCTCACGTCAAAAACGTGATGACGCGGGTCAATTTCTCCGGACTGGCCAACAACGGCCGCGCCGATTTGCCGGTGATGGGCGAAGGCATCGAGTCCGACAAGGAGGCCAGTTTCGGCAGCGCGACCACGATCGTCGCGGGGCGTCAGCTCAAGGATTCCGATGCCTATGGCGTGGTCGTCGGCGAAGGGGTCGCCGCCGCGCTGCATTTGCGCCCGGGCGGCTATATCACGCTGTTGGTCAGCACCCCGGAAGGCGCGCTGAACTCACTGGAATTTCAGGTGATCGGCGTATTCCGCACCTTCTTCAAGGAGTACGACGACCGCGCCGTCAGGATTCCGCAGGCCGCGGCGCAGGAACTGCTCTATACGCGCGCCATCCACAGCATCGTCGTATCGCTGGATGACACGAGCGCCACCGATCAGGTCGTCAGTGCCGCCAGGGCCAAGCTTGGCCCCCTCGGCTTCCAGGTCAAACCGTGGCATGAACTGGCGGAGTTCTATGAAAAGACCGTGGCGCTCTATCGCCGCCAGTTCGGCGCTTTGCAGTTCATCATCATGGTCATGCTGGTTCTCAGTGTCGCGAGCACGGTCAATATGGCCGTCTACGAGCGCACCGGCGAATTCGGAACCATGCTGGCGCTGGGCCAGCGCCGCCGAAAATTGTTCCAACTGATCATGCAGGAATATGCGTTGCTTGGCCTGCTGGGTGGGGTGGCCGGGGTCGTCGTTGGCGTGGCTCTCGCCGCGGCGATTTCGAGTGTGGGCATTCCCATGCCACCGCCGCCCGGCTCCAACGCCGATTACACCGCCAGTATCCGCATCGTTCCCTGGGTACTGCTTCTAGCCATGCTCACCGGGTCGGCGGCCGCCGTACTGGCGGCCATCTTGCCGGGGCGTCGCGCCGCCAAACTAGAGGTCGTCGACGCGCTGCGGCACAACATCTGATGCCGGTCCAGGTAACGGATCAGCGGCTCAGTTTCTTCAGATAGTCCTTGGCAAATATCTTGTCCTCAAGGTCGCGCTCGGCCATGTTGGAGTATTCGAGTAGCGACCGGTTGCCCGCGCGCAAGGCATCATCGATCACAAGCTCACTGGGGCGTATGCCACCGCCCATGCGCTTGAATTTCTGGTAGTGGCAGACCTTCAGAAGACGGCCCGACAAAGCGTAGAACTCGGCCTTGTAAGGATGGCTGTTCTTGGCATTGACCCAGTAGAGAACCCGGCTGTAGGTGACCCAGTTGTCGATCGCGGCAAGTTCCAGCACGTAATGCGTTTCCCCGTCGATCTTTTCCGTGCGCAGTATCTTCGGCGTGTAATCTCCCGCGAAATTCGCGCGCGCCAGATCACCGTTGGCCACCTGGCCGGTCAGCCGCTGCGACAGCGGCAAGCGGATCGGCTGCGACAGATTGGGCAGGAAGGCCCATAGATCACGATCCCGCATCAACAGAATCTGATTGCGATCCACCGCCGGCGCGGTGGTCTGTACCAGCGTCTGGCTATTCCCCTTCGACAGAATCCGATAAGACCGCTGCTCAGGCTCGCTATCCGGCGCCGTCGTGGTAATCAAGACATCCACCTGAAAGCCGTCGTCCGGGAACCTGATCCGATCCGCTTTGGCGAGCACTTCCCGGGCAAACTCGGGCTTGCCATCGACATCCTCCGCGGCGGCGGGTCCACCCCAGGAAAGTGATACCAGCAGCGCGCCTAACAGGTAAATACCGCGCCGCCGCGACATCGTGGGCAGAGTCGTCATCATGATCTCCATTCAATTTGAGGGCGGAAAAAGGTGACCGCGAAGGAGCGTGGTCGTTCCCCATTATATTGCCCGGTTCGAGCCAGCTCCGGCCTGTATTGGTCTGGCCCCGCCCCCGGATGCGCGTCGGAGGGCGCAAGAAACAGGCCGTTTATCCTTTAAGATGCGGCAAGCAAGAAAGACGTGATGAACCCTTGGCGGCATCGCGTCCGGCTACGACCAACCTGAAATTGACGCGGAGCAGTGGCCATGTCCGACCAACAAGTCGTCGTGGAAGTGCAAGGGGTGAGCAAGGTATACGCGCTGGGCAAGCAGAAGGTGACCGCGCTGCAAGATGTCACGCTCACGGTCTACCAGGGTGAGTTCCTGGCTCTGGCCGGGCCGTCCGGCAGCGGAAAATCGACCCTGTTGAATATGATCGGCTGCATCGACACACCAAGCTCGGGCGCCATTCGCGTACAGGGACAGGATGTCAGCGACAAAACCGCTGATGCGCTCGCGGATCTGAGGCTGAACACCCTTGGCTTTGTGTTCCAGACATTCAACCTGCTACCTGTGCTGTCCGCTTGGGAAAATGTCGAATATCCCCTCACACAGCAAAAGCACATGAACAAAGAGAGCCGGCGAGAACGGGTCGAACACGCTTTGCGGGTGGTCGGCCTGGAGCGTTTCGGTCGCCACCGGCCCAACGAATTGAGCGGTGGGCAACGGCAGCGCGTGGCCATCGCGCGCGCCCTCGCGACCAAACCCAAGATCATTCTCGCCGACGAACCCACCGCCAACCTGGATCGCAAAACCGGCGAGGAGATACTCAAGTTGATGCGTGAGTTGAACCAGCGGGAAGGCACGACGTTTATCTTTTCCACCCATGATCCACGTGTTATGGAAATGGCTAACCGGGTAATCGAATTGAGCGATGGACAGATCGTCACATAAGGAAATAGGGGCAATGTCTCACGGAAATAACGCCGGCATGGCGCGACCCGGCATACACAAGCAACCAGCAATATGGATTTATATTTTGCTTGCCGCCGCCACTTCCGCCCATGCGCAGAGCGACGCCGCCGCCAAGCCGCAATCCCTGGATGGCTTATTCAAACCTGTTGGCGAATCAGCGGCACCCTCCAATGAAGCACGTGGGCCGATCAAGGCGCCGCCGGGAGCGGATCAACTTCCCTCACTGACCCGCCTGACGTCCAGCCCGGAAGGCCGCGAAAAGAGAAACGCGGCGAACCCGACCATAATTACCGGCTTCTATCAGAATGACCTGGCCTACACCTATGGAAAGCCCGGACACTGGTCGAAATTCAGGAACACCCTTGACCTGGCCACAACCGGAAATACGGACGGCGGCCTTGCCTGGAAGCTAGGTGGGCGTTTCATTTATGACCCCATTTATGACCTCGGTAATTATTACAACGCACAGGTAAAAGATAACCAACGCCTGGAAGCCAGCATCCGCGAGGCCTACATCGACTTTCCCGGGGGTGGCTGGGACTTCCGCCTGGGCCGCCAGCACATCATCTGGGGAGAAATGGTCGGGTTGTTTTTCGCGGATGTCGTGTCGGCGAAAGATCTGAGAGAACTTGCGCTCCCGGAATTCGACATATTGCGCATTCCGCAATGGGCGGGACGCGCTGAATATTTTTCCGGCGATTTCCATGCCGAAGCCGTCGTGATTCCCTACATGACCTACGAAAACATCGGCAAGCCGGGCGCGGAGTTCTACCCCTTCACACCGCCCAGTCTTCCAGGTGTGACCTCATATATCGCGGAAGAAGAAAAGCCGACACAGCTCAAAAATTCAGCCTATGGCATCCGGCTCTCACAAATTACCTCGGGATGGGATGTATCCGGATTCGTCTATAGCACCCAGGACCCCGCCGCCGCCTTCTCTCGGCAACTGGTCGCGCCCACGACCATCGCCTACCGGCCGATGCACGACAGAATCCTTCAGATAGGCGCGACACTGGGAAAAGATCTTGGTCCCCTGGTCCTGAAATCGGAGGCGGTCTACACGAAAGGCAAGCAATCCTATGTAAACAGAGCCAGTGATGTGGATGGGCTGGTCAAACAGGACATGCTCGATTACATCATCGGATTGGAGTGGAGCTTTCCCGAGGAAACCCGTTTCAATTTGCAGTTCTATCAGCGCTGGTTCCCCAATCATGATCCGGATTTGTACCAGGACACGACAGAGAGCGGTGTCTCGGTCATGTTCAGCACTCAAGCCCTGCACCCCAAGCTGGAGCCCAAGATCCTGCTGATTCGCAGCCTCGACCGGAACGACTGGCTCGCCCAACTCAAGCTTACCTGGCGGCTTGACGGAAACTGGCGGGCCGTATTCGGAGCGGATGTTTTTGGCGGAACCGGGCTGTTCGGCCAATTCGATAGCAAAGACCGCGTTTACTCGGAAGTGCGTTACAGCTTCTGAGTGACGCATCGGGCAGATAGAACGCGCCACGAATACCTTGTGGCGCCCCGGTCGCGCGTGCCATGCGGGAAAGTTCAAGCAACGCATCAAGGCATTCGCGGCTCGCCGCCGCAACCTCACCATGCCCGACGCCGATCACGTCGCCCCACCCCGCGAGCCACCGGTCTGTCCGATACCCCGGCCTCTCCCTCAGATAGTCCCAGTCTATTCGTTCATAAGAACTTTCGATTAAACCAATATCGCGAGGGTGGGGGCTTTGCGAGTACCATTCGCGCCTATTTTTGGCGGCGGTCACCATCTGGCGTCGCCATGCCGTTTTTTCAAGCCAAGTTGCAAATCCTCACCCATCGGAGGCGATACATGACGTCTGTAGTGGCGACCAACCAGACCATTCTGGTCGTGGGCGGCGGCATTTCCGGCATGACAGCCGCTCTGGAAGCGGCCGAAACCGGGAAGCAAGTCGTGCTGGTGGAAAGTAACCCGTACCTGGGCGGCCGTACCGTTCAGCTCTACCGTTATTTCCCCAAAATGTGCCATCCCACCTGCGGCCTGGAAATCAATCTGCGCCGTTTGAAGGCGAACCCGCGCATCCAGGTACTCACCCTCGCGGAAGTGACCGGCATCTCCGGCACCAAGGGCGCTTACAGCGTCTCCGTGAAGCTGAAGCCGCGCTATGTGAACTCCAACTGCACGGCCTGCGGCGAATGCGGCAAGGCGGTTCAGACCGAGATCGACGACGCCTTCAACTACAACCTGGGCAAGATCAAGGCGGCCTACCTGCCGTCCAGCATGGCCTACCCGCAGCGCTACGTGATCGACCCGTCCATCATCGGCACCGCCGACGCCGACCGCGCAAAGGCCGCCTGCAAGTACGACGCGGTGAATCTGGACGACAAGGAAGAAGTCATCAGCCTTAATGCTGGCGCCATCGTCTGGGCCACCGGCTGGCAGCCCTACGCCGCCGAGAAGATCGTTTATTACGGCTACGACCGCTTCCCCAACGTCATCACCAACGTCGAATTCGAGCGCCTGGCCGACCCGCACGGCCCCACCGGCGGCAAGATCCTGCGCCCGTCTGACGGCAAGGAAGCCAAGAACGTCGCCTTCATCCAGTGCGCCGGTTCGCGTGACGAAAACCATCTGCGCCATTGCTCGCGCTTCTGCTGCATGGGTTCGCTCAAGCAAACCCATTATGTGCAGGAAGCTTTCGGTGACGCCGGCAAGTCCACCATCTATTACATCGACATTCGCGCCATCGACCGTTTCGAGGACTTCTACCAGAAGGTACAAGCCAATCCGAACGTGTCCTTCGTGAAGTCCAAGGTCGCCCGCATCACCCAGGACAAGGAAGGCAACCCGGTCTGCAACGGCGTCAACGTCGAAGGTTACAAGCGCTACGCCACCGCCCACGATCTCGTGGTACTGGCTGTGGGCATGGAGCCGTCCGTGAAGGGAATCGACATCCCCGCCGAGGTGATGTCCGACTCTTCCGGCTTCATCATGGCCGACCCCGCCAACGCCGGCATCTTCGGCGCCGGCTGCGCCACCAATGCGCTGGATGTGAACCGCTCCGTGCAAAGCGCGACCGCCGCCGCGCTGCGCGCCATCCAGGTCGTCAACAAAGTTGCCCGTGCGGAGGTTTAAGACATGGCTGACGTAAAGACCGCTGCATATATCTGCAAGGGCTGTGAGATCGGTACCCGTCTGGATACCGACGCCCTCGTGAAAGCCGCCACCAAATCCGGCAAGATGAACATCGTGCGCGAGCACGACTTCCTCTGTTCCGCCGAAGGCGTGGCGCTGATACAGAACGACATCGACAACGAAGGCGTCACCCACGCCGCCCTCTGCGCCTGCTCGCGCCGGGCCAAGACCGATGCGTTCAACTTCCCCACCATCGCCGTCTCGCGCGGCAACCTGCGTGAAGGTGTGATCTGGATTCGTCCCGATACCGACGCGGCGCGTGAAACCACCCAGGACATGGCGGAAGACTACGTCCGCATGGCCTGCGCCGAAGTCAAAGCCATGCAGGTACCGCAAGGCAACCAGAACACCGGCGCGGTGAAAACCCTGCTGGTGGTCGGTGGCGGCATTTCCGGCATGACCTCCGCGCTGGAATCCTCCAAGGCCGGCTACAAGGTCGTCCTGGTCGAGAAGACCGGCGCCCTCGGTGGCTGGGCCGCCAAGCTGCACAAGCGCGTGCCCACCCGTGAGCCGTTCAAGGCGCCGGAAGACAACGGCGTGAGCGACATGGTCGCCCGCATCGAGGCCGACTCCAACATCAAGGTCTACCTCAACGCCACCATCGCCAAGACCGACGGCGCCCCCGGCCGCTTCAAGGTCGAGATCGCCATCGAATCAGGCAGCGTGGCCAATGAAGACATCGGCGCCATCGTCCAGGCAACCGGCTTCACCCTGTATGACGCCAACAAGTTGCCCGAACTCGGCTACGGCAAATCGCCCAATGTGGTCGATCAGGCCGGCCTCGAAGCCCTGGCGAGCGCCGCCGCGGCCGCCGGCAAGCCGATCTGCCGCCCGTCCGACGGCCAGCCGGTCAACAAGGTCGTGTTCGTGCAGTGCGCCGGCCAGCGTGACAACAGCGGCACTCACCTGCCCTACTGCTCCGGCTTCTGCTGCAACACCAGCATCAAGCAGGCCATGTACTTCAAGGACAGCAACCCCGATATCGACACTGTGGTGCTGTTCACCGACCTGCGCACCCCCGGCAACGGCGAAGACTTCTACCGTTCCGCGCAGAACAAGGGCGTGATCTTCTCCAAGGGCGTGGTTTCCGACGTGTCCGCCGCCGGCAATGCCTGCTCGGTCAAGTTCAAGGACCTGATCCTGAACGAGGAAGTCGACACCCAGGCCGATCTGGTCGTGCTGGCCACCGGCATGGTGCCCACCAGCGGTCCCGACCTCGACCAGTTGTCCGAGGCCAACCGCGTCGCCGAAGGCGGCGATGAAGGCGCCAAGCAGCATGTCGTCGAATTGATGTCCAAATCCGTGCTCAACCTGACCTACCGCCAGGGCCCGGACGTGCCGCACTTCAAGCACGGCTTCAACGACTCGCATTTCATCTGCTTCCCGTATGAAACCCGCCGTACCGCCATGTACACCGCCGGCCCGGTGCGCCGCCCGATGGACATCGCGCAAGCGCAGGAAGACGCCACCGGTGCCGCCATGAAGGCGATCCAGGCGATGGAAAATGCCGGTCTCGGCAAGGCGGCCCACCCGCGCGCCGGCGATCTGTCGTTCCCGACCGTGCGTCTGGAAGGCTGCACCCAGTGCAAGCGTTGCACGGTGGAATGCCCGTTCGGCGCCATCGACGAGGACGCAAAACGCTTCCCGCTATTCAACGAGTCGCGTTGCCGCCGTTGCGGCACCTGCATGGGCGCCTGCCCGGTGCGCGTGATCTCCTTCGAGAACTACTCGGTCAACACCGTCGGCAGCCAGATCAAGGCCGTGGACGTACCCGACGAATTCGCCGAGAAGCCGCGCATCCTGATCCTCGCCTGCGAGAACGACGCCTACCCGGCGCTCGACATGGCCGCCATGAACCGCCACGAATACGACCCCTTCGTGCGCGTCATCCCGATTCGTTGCCTCGGTTCGGTCAACACCATCTGGATCACCGACGCGCTCAATGGCGGCTACGACGGCGTCATGCTGATGGGCTGCAAGCACGGCGAGGAGTACCAGTGCCACTTCGTTAAAGGCTCTGAACTCGGCCGCTACCGCCTGTCCAAGGTGGGCGACACCCTCAAGGGCATGAACCTGGAAACTGAACGGGTCATGGATCTGGAAGTGGCGATCACCGACATCGCCACCCTGCCGCAGAAGATCAACGACTATGCGGCCTTGATCAAGTCCTTCCCGCCCTCCCCGTTCAAGGGCTTCTAAGCCAGGAGAAGACAGATGAGCGATCTCAATCAAAAGATGGCGGCCAAGTACCAGAACAACTTCCTCAAAGAAATCGAGGAACAGGCCGAAATGGGCGAGTGGGTCAAGATGTGCATGCAGTGCGGCCTCTGTTCCGGCTCCTGCCCCACCAACTTCCAGGCCGGCTGGGACCACCCGCCGCAGGAACTGTTCATGATGATTCGCGCCGGCAAGCGCGATGAAGTGCTGAAATCCAACTCCATGTGGATGTGCACCTCCTGCTACAACTGCTACGTGCGCTGCCCGCGCAAGGTGCCGGTCACCCACGTCATGCACGGCATCGCCGAATATGCCTACCGCATCGGCCAGTCGCCCAAGAACCAGCCGACCCAGCACCTTTCCAAGACCTTCTGGGATAACTGCACCAAGACCGGCCGCGTCAACGAAGTCAAGCTGACCCAGTCCCTGTACTTCAAGGACGGCATCGGTTCCGGCATCAAGAAGGCGATGGAAATGCAGAGCGTCGCCCTCGGCCTGGTCAAGGCCAAGCGCCTCAACCTGCTCGAAGCCGTCGGCATCGCCCACAAGTGCAAAGACATCAAGGGCATCCACGCCATGCTCGCCAAGGCGAATGAACTGGAAGCCAAGCGCAAAGCCGAAAAAGCTGAAGCGTAAGGAGAAAAATATGGCACGCAAGGAATACGCTTTCTACCCCGGCTGTTCGTCCCAGAAGGGCGCCTCGGCCTCCAACTACCTGACCTCGGTCGAGTCCATGTGCAAGACGCTGGACATCAAGATGACCGAGATTCCGGACTGGAACTGCTGCGGCGCTTCCGTCAGCTACGCCGAATCCGGCGAACTGCCGCGCATCGCCATGAACGCGCGCAACTTCGCCCTGGCCGAAGAGAACCTGCCCGGCCAGGACATCGTCGCCACCTGTGCCGCTTGCTGGCTCGGTTCGCGCGAATCCAAGGAACGCCTGGAGCACAACTCCGGGCTGATGGCCGACACCCAGCTCGCGCTGAAAGAAGCTGGCTTGCAGATCAAAGTCATCCCCGAGATCAAGCACATGGTGGAAGTGCTGATCGAAGACCTCGGCTACGACGAGCTGAAGAAACCCGTGAAAAAGCCACTGAACGGCATGAAGTTCGCGGGGTATGTCGGCTGCCAGACCAACCGCCCCTTCGGCATCAGTGGCGAGTCGTTCGAGAACCCCATGTATCTCGACAAGCTGATCGAAACCGTCGGTGGCGAAGCCGTCCCCTACGACCAGAAAGTCACCTGCTGCGGCGGTGCCCTCGCATTCTCCGAGCCGGAAAAAGCCCAGGCGCAGATCAAGGACATCATCGAAGCGGCCTACGACGGCGGCGCCGAAATGATCGTCACCCCCTGCCCCCTGTGCCAAGCCAACGTCGAGGTGTATCAGGGCTCGATCAACAAAAAGTACGGCACCAAGTTCGACATCCCGGTGCTCTACTACTCGCAGTTGATGACCCTCGCCTACGGCGGCTCCGCCAAGGAAGCCGCGCTCGACGGCAACGTGGTACGGGCGAGGAAGCTGGAAGAGTTCGCGGGCAAGTAAGGCGAACTTGATGCACTGAAAAACGGGCGCCGCGGCGCCCGTTTTACTTTCTCACCTCGGCACAACCTAGAAACGGCAGTTGGACGCGCCCGATGGTGCGTTCGGGCGGGTGGCTGGCGCGAAGCGACGACGCTGCTGGCCGGGGCCAGCAAGGAGGAGCGACAAAGCCAGACGCCCGCCCGAACGTGCCAGCGGGCGCGTAGTGGACTCACCCACGCGGTGAGGGTAATCGAAGGCACTCAGGTCAACATCCATGCGAGATTTCGGAGGGTTGGGAGCGGTCAACTGCCGTTTCTAGGTATAAACACCCTTGGCGCAAGATTGAGCCGTTGCGCGCGATGAGCGAACTTCCGGTCATCAAACGAGGCCATCTCGACGCATTCCCGATAAGCCGCCAGATGCAGGGCATCCGCGAAATCCAGCCCGCCGGCCATGTGGGACAGAGCCTGCGTCACACTCGCCCGATCTTCGATACGGACATGCTCCAAGGCCAGTAGATGACTGAATGCCCCGGCAATTTCATCGGCGGTAAAGCCGTAGTAGCCGCGCATGACCCATTCCAGTTCCAACAGCACGGTCTTGCAGACCATCAGAGGCTTGCCCGACTCAACCAAACTCCGAGCCGCCTCATGCTGGGCCTGAGCTTCGGCATCGGCTTCGTCCTGGATGTAGTAACGCGCCAGGACATTGGTATCCAGGCCGATCATGGCTTCAGCAGGCTGGCCGGGTCAAAATCCACCGGAACCGCCGCGCGCCGACTCTTGAGCAGGCCGTAACCGCTGACTGAAGGGGCTTCCGGGGTGTGCATCACGCGCATTTCCAGGTGGTCATCCACCCGTGAAAATTCGATTCGGCTACCCTGCCTGATGCCCAGTTCTTGCCGCAATGCCTGGGGGATGGTGACCTGGCCCTTGCTGGTGACGGTGGTGGCTTCCATACTGCCCTCTCAGTGGTATTACCTGGTAAGAATCGTAAGACCTGTACCCAAGGGATGCAAGCTCCAGATTCTGTTCAGCGTGCGGCATGAGGAGTAAGCACGGGCTTGCCCCGCGATAGACATCAGCTATCGCGGGCAAGCCCGCTCCCACGGTGATGTGCGGTCACGCAGGTTGGAAAAGCCCACGTAGCCCGGATGCAGCGTAGCGGAATCCGGGGGTTGCCCGTCCAGCCCATGCGCGCCGGATAGAGTCAGCGTGTCCGCATGTAGCGCGCGAACAGGCCGGGATGGAGTTGGCGCAGGGCCTTGCGTTGTTCCAGCAAGCGAGACTGGGCGCCCTGTTTTTCCAGGGCGTGGATGTCCAGCAGCAAACGGGCGGCGCGCTCCGGGTTCTGGCCCTGGCCGGGCTGGGCCTCGCGCAGGAGCGGAATCAGGCCGGGTTCGACGATCAGGCACCAGGCCGGGAACCAGGCGGCGGGGTGGATGTGGCTGTCCCGCGCGTTGCCGGTTTCGTTCTCGAAGTCCGCGTCGAAGTTGTGCAGCTGGCGTTCGAGGATGGGCTCTTTCCGGCGGCGGGCGAGGGTGTCGAAAGCGGCGGGGTCGAGCCAAGCCAGTTCAATGAGCAAGGGCCAGGCGTCCGCCATGCCGAACTGAGCCAGGTGGGCTTCGGCCATCCAGGCGAGTGGCTGGGGAATGCGGCGCCAGGAGGGGATGGCTAGTACGGCGGCTTCAGCCGCGCTCCAAACGCCGGCTTTCAGGTACAGGGGGGCCACATAGGCTGACGAGGCGGTGGGGGTGTAAGCCAGGCCGGCGGCGGCTTCGGCCAGAATTTCCCATTCGCCGGCGATCCAGGCGCCAGCCTGGGTGGCGGGCATGAGCCGCTCCGCCACAGGTAGAACGATGGTTTCGAGTTGCGCCTTCCCCGCCAGAACCGCATCGGCGCGGGTACAGCGGCTTGGGGGATATTCCATGGCGTGCAGCAGAATTTCGAGCGGGGCCAGGAAGGTGTCGCCAGGATATTCCGCCGCGAGCTTCGCCAGCGCCGCCCGGCCTTCTTGTACATGCCGTTCCTGGATGGCGGCGAGGGCGTCGTTGCGCAGTATGACTTCACGGCTGTGAAGAAAGAGGTCGAGTTGCATCGCGTTGTTTCGTATCAATACGACGGTTTGGGCTTCACCACATCCCATGTGCCTGTCCTGTCCAGCCCGTAGGTCGGAAAAGCCGGCGGCCATGAAGTTTGCATGGCCCGCGCCACTTCGCTCAAGGGGCGGCTTCCGCGCGCGCGACGTGCCAGCAGCGCGGCCTGCGTCTTGGCATCGGGGGCAATATAGTGCGCTCCCGTCAAACCCACGCTGGCTTCCGGTAGGACCTGCTCCTGATCCAGGTGCCAATCCACCAGCATGGCCGACAAAGCTTCAGCCGCGTTGAACAGCGCCTCTTCGACCGTAACGCCTTCAGTGAAGGTATCCGGCAAATCGACGAACTGGACGAAAAAGCCGGTGTCCTGCTGCTCGTTGGTGGCGGGGTAGCGAATACCCATGGTTCTTCCTTATCTCAGTTTCACGCCGGTTTGCCGCCGCAAGGCGGAGACCAGACCCTCGCCAAAATTACGGCACACCACGCCGTTTACCCGACCGCCTTCTGATGCCGCAGAGCCAGGACGGTGACAAGATCACCCTCGTAGCGGTACAGCGCAACATAGCCGCTGTCGCCAAAGTCGATCGGCAACTCCCGGTATTCAGGCTCCATGTCATCGGCTGGCCTACCTATCCGCGGATACTGACCAAGAACCTGAACGGCCTTGGTGATGGCAACAGCGGCACGCTTTGCCGCTGCGGGATTCTTTGGGCGCAAGAACTCGCGCAATCGCTTCAGGTCACGCAGCGCGGATGGCGCAAATTTCACTCGTGACATACGGGCGCAACGCTCTCGTTTTCTTCGCCCCAGGTATCAAGCCATGTGATCACCTCGTCCCCGGTCACATGCAAACCGGTTTCCTGACACTCCCTCCAAGCGTCGATGGCGTCCCGCCGGAGCGCGTCGCGCTTTTCCTCCCTGTCCACGTACTGGCGGATGGCTTCCAGAATCATCCAGTGCGGGGTACGGTTACGCACCTCCGCAAGTCGCTTCATGCGTTCCTTGGTGCTCTGGTCAATCTTGATCGTCGTGGGACGGATGGCGGCGGCAGTCATGACTTCTCTCGTCCATAGGTAATAACAGGTAATACCTTAGCACGGCTTAACGACATTGGGCCCTATGTAGCGTTATCGTGTCCAACTCCATTCACCGCACGCGAGATGGCGCGGGCTATCCGGCCATGAACGGTTGGCGTGACGCCTGATCGGGATGCCCATTTGCGGCAACCAGGTGACGAAAAACGTCAGGTGCGGGATGGCACTTGAAGACGAAGGGGATCGCGGCGCGCGGCAGTCTCCCTGTATAAACAGTGAGATGCACACGGGTGGAGGCGGATAGGCGAGCATGGCATGGTTCCCGCTTATTGGATTGCACCATGCCGAAACGGGTTTTTCCGGCGGCGGGCTTGAACCCTCACTCTCGATACCAGGAGCAAACCATGAAACAACTCTCTCAGCGGCTCTCCCGCGCACCCAGCCAGTCCGGCTTCACCCTGATCGAACTGCTGATCGTTGTCGCCATCATCGGCATTCTGGCGGCGATTGCGGTGCCGAGTTATCAGAGCTACACGAAAAAAGCCAAGTTCAGTGAAGTAGTTTCTGCTGTCGCCCCATTCAAGCTAGGTGCGGAGACCTGTTTCCAGCAAGAAGGAACTTTGGCAACTGCCAAATGCGACAATGCTACGGCTGGTAGTGAGGTAGGTGGCGTGCCCGCTATGACTACAGCAGATGCGGGTTATGTTAAAGCCGGCTCTGGCGTATTTTCAGACGGTGGTGCACTTACTGTAAAAATCACTATGACGGCTATCTCGACAGGTGGCCTTAACGGTGAAACCTATATTCTCACCGGCACAGCTGCTGCTGTAGGGTCGCCTATTCAGTGGGCTAAATCTGGCACCTGCGTAGCTGCTGCTATTTGCTAACTCATAACTGAGAAACGGGGGATAGACCACGGTTATTCCCCCTGCCCCGACAAACGCCGGCTTCCAGCCGGCGTTTTTCTGCCCGTTCCAATATGACCATCTGGTTCCCTGTTGCCCTGCCTCTCACTGCGGCCATCTTCGCGCCCTTTTCTTCTCTGGCGGCGCTGCTCCTGCTGCCGGCAGCGCTAGCCGCGATATGGCGGGAACGGGCTTTCACGGGGGGCACTTTGCCCTGACTCCTACTCGGCTGGCTGTTCTGGTTGCCCGCCACGCTCGCCTGGAGCCAGTCTCCGGGGCTATCCCTGCCGCAGGCGGCGGTGCTGATCTGCCTGCCTCTCGGCTGGTTAGCTGGCTTGGCGCTGCATCAACGCGGTCAACTGGCGCGGCTGCTGGACTATGGCCTACCCGCGCTCCTCCTGATCCTGATTCTCTGGGGCCTGCTGCAAGGCCCCAATACCTTCACCGGCAAACCCCAGGGGCCGTTCAACGGCCCCAACACCTATGCCGCCGTGCTCAATCTGCTGCTGCTGCCCATCCTGGCGCGCTATCTGGCGGCCGATCTCGCCAGTCAAGCGCCCTGGCGGCGTGCCGGGCATTTGGCGTTGCTGGCGGGAGTGGCGTTCATCGCCTTCCTCACCGCTTCACGCGGGGCCGCGCTGGCCTTGCTGTTGGTGCTGCCGCCGTTGCTCTGGCTGGCACGCAAACACCCGGAATTCAAACGCAAGCTGGCCCTGCTGGTGACCGTGGTCTTGGTGGCTTACCTCGCCGCCTTCGCGGTCGGTTGGCTTTCCGTGGTGGGGCGTCTGGCGGATACCTTGCAGGGCGGCGACCCGCCGCGCCTGATGTTGCTGCAATCGGCCTGGTTGATGATTCAGGATCACCCCTGGCTGGGTACCGGCCTGGGCACCTTCCGCCTGCTTTATCCGCGCTACCGCTGCGCCGACGAGGCCGGCACGGCGGGCGGCTGGGTGCATAACGACTATCTGCAACTCTGGCAGGAGGCGGGGTTGCCGATGTTGCTGCTGATGCTGGGGCTGGCGGCCTGGGTGGCCTGGCAGATGTGGCGGGTAGTGCGCAAGAGGGCTGCAATTGATGCGGTTCGTTCCTCACCACATCCTACGGCGGCGCTGGAACGCATGGGCTACCTGGCCGCCATCGCCGCCATCCTGCTGCATGCGCTGGTCAATTTCCTGTTCTTCTTCGCACTGGTAAGTTTGTTGGTCGGCCTGTATCTGGCGCGCCTGGCCCCCCCCTTTTCCAAAGGGGGGCGGGGGGAGGATTTATTCGGTATGGATGACGCTGCGGCCAAGAACAAATCCCCCCCGGCCCCCCTTTGGAAAAGGGGGGAGGTTGCGCGCTCAAGTGAGCACGCCCGCGCCATCCGCCTCGCCGCGGTTGGCTATGCCTTGATTCTGGGCTGGCTGCTTATAGGGCAAGTGGCGGTGGAAGGCTTGTTGGGCCAGGCAAAGCCGATCCAGAAAGCGCTGCTGAAGCTGGATATCGCCTATCCGCGCTATGACGTGGCCTATTGGCTATCGGTGATAGCGCCCTTCCACCCCACACCGCAGCAAGTGATGGGTCTGGAACTGACGGATGCGGATCTGTTCTCGGGAGGCAGCCACCCGATGCGCAGTGAAGCTTTATCGCGCATGGAGTCAGGCATGCAGCGCGCCCCTTGTTATCTGCCCTATGCCAATGACGCGCTGGCGCTCATTGTTCAGGGGCCGCTGGATGCGACACTTCGCGCGCGTGGCCAGGCCATCGTCGCGCGCAACCTGGATTGCAACGCACGCCACGGGCTTTCCTATTACTACGCCGGCAGCTTCGCGATGACGAATGGGGAAGCCCTGGATTGGTGGCGTGCGGGCATGGCCGCCTCCCCTTATCTCGGCGACGACCTGCTGCTGGCCGCTGCCATCCTGTCTCGCACCACGCCGGGCCATGAAAAGGATCTGGTTATGCTGGCGGATCAGATGGCGCAGGCGCTGCGAACTCTGGACGCCAATCCCGGCCTCCGCGCCGACCAAACCTTCTGGGCCGAAGCCCAACACAAGCTCTACCGCCTGGCCGGCAAGCGTTATCTGGACTTGGTGCCGCCGCCGAAACCCTAAAGCCAGCCATCCTCGGCGCCGCATGGCAAATCCTCCCGCTTAACCTGGGTAAGGTGCATGAGTGTTGGCTTGCGCCTGAGAGTAGAACGTAGTGTGAAATGCAATATTGACATGACCAAGTCACTGGACTAAGTTTGTCCGAATTTCACCAACAGTGAGTCCGGCCCATGACCGCCACCATCAATGTCCACGAAGCGAAAACCCATTTATCCCGTTTACTGGAACGGGTTCATGCAGGTGAGGAGATCATTCTGGCCAAGGCGGGTAAGGCTTATGCGCGGATGGTGCCGATTCGCGATGAAGCGCCCAGCCGCCGTCCTGGCCGCTTGGCCGGCCGTGTGGGCGAGACCTTCTTTGAACCGCTACCTGAGGAAGAGTTACAAGCCTGGGAATGTGGCAACCAATGTGACAACCAAGGTGCCAACCAAGGCAGCAAGCGAGGCGGCGGATGAGACTGTTGCTTGATACCCATGCCTTGCTCTGGTGGTTTACCGACGACGCCCGCCTCTCGACCAAAGCTCGCGCATTGATCGGCGACGCCGATAATGAAATTCTGGTCAGTGCCGCCAGCGCCTGGGAGATCGCCACTAAACATCGTCTCGGGAAACTGGAAGAAGCGGCTGAAGCGGTGATTCGCTTCGAGGAATTGGTGGCTGCTGATGGCTTTACCCACCTGCCGGTTTCGTATCGCCATGGCCTACGCGCCGGTACCTATCATGCAGCGCATCGCGACCCGTTCGACAGGATGTTGGCGGCGCAAGCGGAGATCGAATCGCTGCCCCTGCTGACACTTGACCCCGCCTTCAAGCAGTTCGAGATCACCACGATTTGGTAACTGCCTGTTATTAAAAGCGCGGTGCGATTGCGCGCAAAACCCGCGCTATTCCACCCGCCCATGTCCTCCCCCACCGTCACCCTCTCCCCCAACACTTTCAACATCGCTCTGGTGCTGGCCTTGCTGTGGACTTGGCGCTCGCGCACCGATGCCTACAACCTGCTGTGCCCGCTCGGGCTGAAGCGGGGCGAAGGCCGCGCGTTCACGGCGGAGGACGTGAAGACCGCTTTCAAGGATTTGCACGGGCATGGTCTGCTGCTCGATATGCCCAATGGCTATGTGCGCCTGCATGACAAGTTGCGGGTTCCGTTGTATCGCCACCTGCTCGATACCTATTCCGGCGATGCGCCGCGCGCGGCGCCGTTTCCGTTCGTGGGTTATCAGCCCGTAGGTCGAAAAAGCCGGCGTCTTCCGACAAACCACGGCGGAAGGCGCGATAAGGCCGCTTTTCCGCCCTACGGTAAGGTGCGCCTCGCGGCAAACGTGTCTTGCCTGACTGGCAGGCGGTCAGGCCGGTTTGCTGATGTAGCGAACCCCCGCGAGTCCTTCGAAATGGCTGTCTTGCGTCCAGATCGTGGCGTTTTGCATTCGCCCGCTAGCCAGGATGAGGCTGTCTGCCATGGGGAGCTTGTAATCCGTGGATAGGCGAGCCGCGCTCAGCGCCAGCCGGCCGTCGATCTCGATCACCGTTGCCTGTTGCATCAGGGCGACGGCGCGCAAGGCATCCTGTTCCCCGCGTTGCTGGAGCACCCGTTTGAAGACTTCATAAAGGCAGATGCTGGGGACGATGAGTTGGTCAGTGTCTTCTATGGCGGCGGCAAAGAAATCGGCATTGGCTGCATCGGCGAAATATTCCAGCCAGCCACAGGAATCCACCAGGTTCATACGCGATCCTCATCACGTGGGACATCGGTCGCTATGCCCTGGAGAAACCCGCGCAGGGATTGTGGTGGCATGACAGGAATCAACTCGATGCGCCCCTCGTAGGCGATAACCTGCATTTTGTTGCCCGGTTCGATAGCGAGCGATTTACGCACGGCGAGTGGAATGACCACCTGAAATTTGGGTGATACCGTCACAGCTTGCATGTTTTGCTCCTGTTAATGGAGCGGCTAGTTTAGTCGATCGTTATTGCGCATGACGATGGTTGGATCGATGGCGAGGGAGAACAGGGTCATACTCTCCCGACCCCATTTACAGTTCGAGATCACCACGATCTGGTAACTGCCTGTCATTAAAAGCGCGGCGTCATTGCGTGCAGAACCCGCCCGATTCCAACTACTCACCCCCGCCCATGTCCTCCCCCACCGTCACCCTCTCCCCCGATACCTTCAACATCGCCCTGGCGCAGGCTTTGTTGTGGACTTGGCGGCCACGCACCGATGTCTACAACCTGCTGCGCCCGCTTGGGCTGAAGCGGGGCGATGGCCGCGCGTTCACGGCGGAGGACGTGAAGACCGCTTTCAAGGATTTGCACGGGCATGGCTTGCTGCTCGACATGCCCAATGGCTATGTGCGTCTGCACGACAAGCTGCGGGTTCCGCTTTATCGCCATCTGCTCGGCGCCCATTCCGGCGATGCGCTGCGCGCGGCGTTGTTTCCGTTTGTGGGTTATCAGGGTGATCGGCGGAGTTACTACTGGCCGGTGAGCCATGCCGGCACGGTGGCGCTGCTGCGCCTGGCGCTGTTGAGCGGCATGCCGGCGGAGGAGTGCAAGGCCATCGCCGGGGCGATCCGGAACGGCGGGCGCGATTACGACACAGCGGTCCACGAGGCGATCTTCGATGGCTTCGATGCCGCCAGCTTCGCGCGTATCGAGCCGGAGACACGGTGGGATTTGCTGTACCGCGCGGTGACGCTGTCGGTCGCGTACTGGCGCCTGGATATGGCCGCGCCTTGTGAGCTGGCGGTGGCGCTTTTCGATACCGATGCCGCCACCCTGCCGGTGGGCTTGCGCCTGGCGCTGGCCGATCTTTTTTTGCAGCGTGGCGACGCCGCGCGCGCGCAACTTGCGCTGGAAGGCATGAACAACGCCGGCGCCCAGGCTTTGCGCGCCGCGCTCCTGGTTCAGCAGGGGCGCTACCCGGAGGCGCAACAGGGCTTCGAGGCCGCGATCAAGTTGCGCCAGGTCGAGGTCGGCGCGCGCAAACGCATCTTTCCCGAGGCGCTGATCTGGCGCTACCCGTTGGCGCTGATCGCGCAGCAGACGCCCAAGCACCTGGAGCTGGCGCGCAAATTTTGCATCGGCGAAGCCGGCAAGCGCGAGCCCAGCCCTTATGACGACTGGGGTCTGTGGGCGCATGCCATCTCGGTGCGCCTGGGCGATGCGCCGGTCGATGCCGATGCCTTCCTTTCCGGCATCAGCAACTACAAGCCGAGTCCGGATTGGCGCGACCTCTGGCGCTTGTTGCTGGCGGCCTGGCTGGGGCCGGAGGCGTTGGGGATGAACGACAAGCGCGGCAAGACCGTCGAGGACATCGCCATGGCGACGCGCAACCATTTGTTGCGCTGCAAGCTCGACTGGCTGGCGGGCCAGGCGGAAGCGGCGCTGGAAGTGCTGCGCGGCAACGATCCGCCGGCCGGCTTCTTTGTCGCCGGTCGCGGCGAGCAGTGGCGCGAGGTGCTCGCCGCGCTGCAAGCCCTGGCCGGAGAAGGCGCGGGCAGCGCCGCCGAAGCGGAATCCGCGCGCATCCTCTGGGCGCTGTCATTGGGCAAGGACAATGCCCTGCTCGACATCACGCCGCTGGAACAGAAGCGCGGCCCGCGCGGCTGGGGCAAGGCGAAGGGACTCAGCCTCGGCAAACTGGCCGGCAACGAACGACTGCCGCCCTGGGACGCCAAGGTGGCGCGCGCCGTCAAACAGGATCGCGCCTACGCGAAACGTTTCAACCTCGACCGCGCCGCCGCCATCGTCGCCCTGATCGGCCACCCCGCCGTGGTGCTGGCGGAAGCGCCGGATCGCCTGGTCGAACTGGTGGAAGGCACGCCGACCCTGGAAGTGGTGCGCGACGGCGAGCACTACCGTATGCGGGTAACGCCCGCGCCGCACCCGGAGACGGGTGGCGAATATGTCTATTACGCCGACGCCGACGCCGACGCACGCCGCGAGGCGGAAGCGCTGCGCCTGATCAGCGTGGTGCAGGAATCGCCGCAGCGTTTCCAGGTGATTCGTCTCAGCGCCGCGCAACGCCGCGCGGCGCAACTGGTCTCCGGCCGCTTTGCCGTGCCGGCGCAGGCGCAGGAAGAGTTGAAGCAATCGCTGGAAGTCCTGGCGCGGCATTTCCAGGTGCACGCCGACAGCGCCCAGGCCACGCGCGAAGTGGCGCCGGAAAGCCGTTTGCACGCGGAACTGTCGCCCTCCGGCGAGGACTTGTTGCTGCGCCTGGTGGTCACCCCGCTGGGCACGGAAGGCCCGCGTCTGCCACCGGCCGGCGGTCGCAATCGCATCATGGCCGCCATCGGCGCCGAGACGGTGGGCACGAAACGCGACCTCGACACGGAACGCGCGCACCTGAACGCCGTGCTCGACGCACTGCCCTTCCTCGACGCGCCGGATGGCGCCTGCGAATGGCTGGTGAGCGACCCGGAACAAGCGCTGGCAATGGTGGAAATTCTGCCTGGCTTGCCCGCCGTGGCGGCGGTGGAGTGGCCCAAGGGCAAGCCGGTGCGGGTGCTGCGCGTCGATGCCGCTCAATTGGGTTTGCAGGTCAACAGCGAGCGCGACTGGTTCCGCGTCGGTGGTCAGGCCACGCTGGACGACGGCCTGGTGCTGGCCTTTACCGCGCTGCTCGACGCCGCCCGCCAGAAGAGCCGTTTCATCCCGATGGGCGATGGCGTCTATGCCGCGCTCACGCAGAGCCTCAAGGATAGGCTCGCCGACCTCGCCGCCGTGGTGGAGATGGACAAGCACGGCGCGCGCATTCCGCAGATCGCCGCATCCTGGCTGGACGACGCCCTCGATGGCATGGAAGTGAAAAGCGACGGCAAATTCCGCGCCGCGATCGAACGCCTGCGCGCCGCTCAAAGCGAAACGCCGAAGCTGCCGAAAAGCCTGCAAGCGGAATTGCGCCCGTATCAGGAAGACGGCTACCAGTGGGCGATGCGCCTGGCCGCCGCCGGCCTCGGCGGTTGCCTGGCCGACGACATGGGCTTGGGCAAGACCCTGCAAGCCCTGGCCGTGATGCTGGCGCGCGGCGGCAAGGGTCCGGCGCTGGTCATCGCCCCCACCTCTGTGTGCGGCAACTGGCTGGCGGAAACCCGCCGCTTCGCGCCCAGCCTCAACGCGCAAATCTATGGCGAAGGGGACCGAGATACGCTGGTCAGCGAAGCCGGGCCGATGGACGTGGTGATCGTCTCCTACACCCTGGTGCTCCAGGCGAAGGAGCGTTTCGCCGGCCGCGTCTGGCACACCTTGATCGCCGACGAGGCGCAGGCGATCAAGAACGCCGCCGCCAAACGTTCGCAAGCGGTGTTCGAGCTGGACGCCGATTTCCGCCTGGCGCTGTCCGGCACGCCGGTGGAAAACCGTCTGGCGGAACTCTGGTCGATCATGCGGTTTTCCAACCCCGGCCTACTCGGCAGTTTGAGCCGCTTCAACGAACGCTTCGCCACGCCCATCGAGCGCAACCGTTCGCGCGAGGCGCAACACCTGCTGCGCCGCCTGATCGCCCCCTTCGTGCTGCGGCGAACCAAATCGGAAGTCTTGCAGGAACTGCCGCCACGCACTGAACTGGCCTTGCTGATCGAGCCGGAAGCGGCGGAAGCCGCGCATTATGAGGCGCTGCGCCGGCAGGCTTTGGAAGAGGCCGGGCAGGCGCTGGCCAGCGGCGCGCCGGGCGAGGCGCGGATGAACATCCTCGCCCAGCTCACCCGCTTGCGCCGCGCCGCCTGCGACCCGCGCCTGACCACCCCGGGAATCAAACTGCCCGGCGCCAAGGTGCTGGCCTTCGCGGAACTGGCCGCCGAACTCGCCGACAACGGCCACAAGGCGCTGGTATTCAGCCAGTTCGTCGATTTCCTCACCCTGTTGCGCGCGCCGCTGGACACCGCCGGCATCCCTTATCAATACCTCGACGGCGCCACTCCGGCGGCCGAGCGCACCCGCCGCGTCGCCGCCTTCCAGGCCGGCGAGGGCGATTTGTTTTTAATCAGCCTGAAAGCCGGAGGCTTCGGCCTCAACCTCACCGCCGCCGATTACGTGGTCATCACCGACCCCTGGTGGAACCCCGCCGCCGAGGATCAGGCCATGGGCCGCGCCCACCGCATGGGTCAGTTGCGCCCGGTGACGGTGTACCGCCTGGTCGGCAAGGGCACGATCGAAGAGCGCATCGTCGACCTGCACCACGACAAACGCGCCCTGGCCGAAGGCGTGCTCTCCGGCGAGGAGACCACGGCACTGCCGTCTACCGATGATTTGATCGCGTTGATGCGGGGGGAATAGCGGAGGGCGCGGACTCCCCCCTTTACCAAAGGGGGGCTGGGGGGGATTTCCGGAGGGGGCCTGGGCGAGCGGCTTCCCCCTTTTTCAAAGGGGGATTGAGGGGGATTTAGCGACGTTTGCCTGAGCAGCCGCCTCAGAAATCCCCCCTGCCCCCCTTTGGCAAAGGGGGGACTATTTAGCCGCCAGCCGCCCCGCCATCGCCAGCAACTCCCCCACCAGTTCACCCAGACGGCGGTTGGTGGCGGGGTCGCTCAGTTGACCCTCGCTGTCGAAGGCTTTGTTGGCGCCTGGGAGCGACACCTGTTTCGGCAGCACGATCATCTGCAATTCGGTGAGCACTTCGCGCAGGTGGCGCAGGCCACGCATGCCGCCGAGGAATCCCGGCGAGGCACTGAGCAGCGCGGCGGGCTTGCCGCTGAACGGCACATAGCCGGTTTGCTCAGGCAAGGGGCGCGAGACCCAGTCGATAGTGTTTTTCAGCAGCGGCGGGATGGAGCTGTTGTATTCCGGTGAAACCACGACGAAGGCCTCGTGGGCGATGAAGATTTCCTTCAATTTCAAAGCGTTGTCCGGCAAGCCGGAATCGGCTTCGAGGTCGCCGTTGTAGAGCGGCAGAGGGAAATCGGCGAGTTCCAGGAGGGTGGCCTGGGCGCCGGTGGCGGCGATCTGTGCCGCCGCCACACGGGCGAGGCGTCGGTTGACCGACTCGCGCCGTGTACTGCCGGCGAAGACCAGGATGCGCGGCATGCCGCTCATTCCGGCATGGCCTCGCCCAGCGGAACATCCAACAGCACTTCCGGGGGAACGTGGTGCTTGACGTCACCGCGCTGCTGCCGCGCGTAGTCGTCCAGGCGCCGCTTGGCGGCATCGAAAGCGTCGCGGATGGCGACGTAGACATCTTCATGCGCGTGGCTCTGATGGTTATGGCCGCGTGTGACCAGCAATTCGGCGCCGGGCAGGGTCAGGTCGATGTTGACGTGAAACAGCTTGCCCTTGCGGTGATGCTCATGCGGGGCTTCGACGGTGACATGGCAACGAGTGAGGTCGCTGTAGAACTGTTCCAGCTTGGCGACTTTTTCCGCGATACGCGCTTCGGCGGCGGCCGAGGGCTCCATGTGGCGGAAGGTGACTTCGAGTGGGATACGCATGGTCAATGCTCCAAAGTTGATGAGTCCGGCCCGTTCTCCCAGGCCGGTTCTGCCGCCTCCCCATTTGAATCATGGCGGCCGTTTTGTTGGCGCGGCTCCGGTCAGCGGTACGAATATAACCGGGAGGATACTTTTACGGCTCGTTCCGCCGTGACGGTTTTTTTCGATCAGGAACAATTCCTGGCCGCTGTAACGGTCGCCGACCGGAATGATCAGGCGGCCGCCGGGTTTGAGTTGCTCGATCAGCGCCGCTGGAATATCGGGCGCGGCGGCGGTGACGATGATGCCGTCATAGGGCGCGTGTTCCGGCCAGCCGACATGACCATCACCCTGACGTACTTCGACGTTGCCGTAGCCCAGGCGTTGCAGGCGTTCCCGCGCCGTATCGGCCAGCGCGGTGACTATTTCCAGCGAGTACACCCGCTTGACCAGCTTCGCCAGCAGCGCCGCCTGATAGCCGGAGCCGGTGCCGATTTCCAGGACGATGTCGTCCACTTGCGGGTCGAGCAGATCGGTCATCAAGGCGACGATGTAGGGCTGCGAAATGGTCTGCTCATGGCCGATGGGCAACGGGCGGTTGGCGTAGGCGGCGGGGCGGAGAATATCGGGCAGGAAGGCGTGGCGCGGCACTTCGGCGAAGGCTTGCAACACATGCTCGGAGAGCGCCGCGCGGCCGGTGTATTGCCAGGTTTCGCGCACCTCGGCGCGGATTTCATCCAACAGGACTTGCATTTCTGGTGATGGCATTACGGCTTCTCTCATGACACTTCCACTTTAGGCCACAGCCGCGCGCTGTAGCGCCGGCTTCCAGCCGGCTTCGTACTTCTGATCAGACGAACGAGCCGGCTGGAAGCCGGCGCTATAACAAGCGTGCTCGCGGAATCCGGGATAATCCGGCGTCTTTCATTCCCGTGAGCGCGCCATGACCGCCCCCTTGCTGATCGCCCAGAACGACCACACCGAGATTTTCCTGCTGCCGGGGATGGCCAGCCGCCACGGCCTCATCACCGGCGCCACCGGCACCGGCAAGACGGTGACGCTGCAAACCCTGGCGGAGCAGTTTTCCAACATCGGCGTGCCCTGCTTCATGTCCGACATCAAGGGCGATCTCTCGGGAATTTCCCAGGCCGGCGGTGGCAACAGCAAGGTGGAAGAACGGGTGGCGCGGCTGGGACTGGACGATTTCCAGTACCAGGCGCATCCGGTCACCTTCTGGGATGTGAACGGCGAGAGCGGACACCCGATCCGCGCCACGATTTCCGACATGGGGCCGCTGCTGCTGGCGCGCATGCTGGAATTGAACGAAACCCAGACCGGTGTGCTGCAACTGGTGTTCAAGGTGGCGGACGACGACGGACTGTTGCTGCTGGACTTGAAGGACCTGCGCGCGATGCTGCAATTCGTCGGTGAGAACGCGAAAACCTTCACCAGCGAATACGGCAACATCTCCGCCGCCAGCGTCGGCGCCATCCAGCGCGGCCTGCTCGCCCTGGAAAGCCAGGGCGGCGACCAACTGTTCGGCGAGCCGATGCTGAACATCGAAGACCTGATGCAGACCGTAAGCGGCAAAGGCGTCATCAACATCCTCGCCGCCGACCGGCTGATGCAAGCGCCCAAGATGTACGCCACCCTGCTCCTGTGGCTGCTCTCGGAACTCCATGAACACTTGCCGGAAGCCGGCGATCTGGACAAACCGAAACTGGTGTTTTTCTTCGACGAGGCACATCTGTTGTTCAACGACGCGCCCGCCGCGCTGGTGGACAAGATCGAACAGGTGGTGCGCCTGATCCGCTCCAAGGGCGTGGGTGTGTATTTCGTCACTCAGAACCCCACCGACGTGCCGGACAAGGTGTTGGGGCAACTCGGCAACCGGGTGCAGCACGCGCTGCGCGCTTTCTCGCCACGCGACCAGAAAGCGGTGAAAGCCGCCGCCGAAACCATGCGCGACAACCCCGAACTGGACGAAGCCCGCGTCATCACCGAGTTGGGTGTGGGCGAAGCGCTGGTGTCCTGTCTCGATGAAAAGGGCCGCCCCGGCGTGGTCGAACGCGTCCTCATCGTGCCGCCCGGTGGCCAGATCGGCCCGATCGACGGCGCCACGCGCAAACGCTTGCTGGAAACCTCGCTGGTGACCGGTGTTTACGAAAAAGCGGTGGATCGCGAATCCGCCTACGAGTTGCTCAAGGGCCGCGCCGCCCAGGCCGCCGCCGACACCCCGTTGCCGACCCGCGCGCGCGCTGAAGCCCCAGCCCCGGAAAGTTCGGGCGGCGGCCTCGGCGGCATGTTGGGCGATCTGTTCGGCGGTGGCGGCAGCCGCCGCCAGGGGCTCGGCGAGACCCTGGCGAAGAGCGCGGCGCGCGCCATCGGCAGCCAGGTCGGCCGCTCCATCATTCGTGGCGTTCTGGGCTCGATACTGGGCGGGCGGCGCTGACGGGGCGTCTTCCCTCTTTTTCAAAGGGGGATCAAGGGGGATTTGGCAACGGCCGGGCTCGCGTAATGCACGAAGCCCCCCCTAACCCCCCTTTGGGAAAGGGAGGGACTGGTTGCGCGGAGGTGTCTTCCCCCTTTTTCAAAGGGGGACCGAGGGGGATTTGGCAACGGTCGCGGTCGCGCGACGCTTGGAGAAATCCCCCCCAGCCCCCCTTTAAGAAAGGGGGGGGGAGATTCCTACCGCCCGCTGCCGTGATGCGGGAAGCGCACCGTGAACAGGGCGCCGTTGCCGCCGCTGGCGTCGCTCAGTTCCAGATCGGCGCCGTGCCGCGCCACCACTTCACGCACGATGGCCAGCCCGAGGCCGCTGCCGGGTTGGCCGCTACCGGGGATGCGGTGGAAACGCTCGAACACCTGGCTGCGTTGTTCCGGCGGAATGCCCGAACCATCGTCTTCCACCTTGAGCCAGGCACCCTGGTCATAACCCACGCGCACGGTGACATGGCCGCCGGCCGGGGTGTAGTGGATGGCGTTGTCGATCAGATTGTCGATCAGGTCGCGCAAGCCGGCCTCGTCACCTTTCAGCGGTAGTTGCCGGCCTTCCGCCTCGAAGCCGAGGTCGATGTCGCGGCTCAGGGCCTCCGGCGCCCAATGGCTGGCGGCTTCCTGGGCGACGCGGGCGAGATCGAGCAGCAGCATGGGGGCTTGCAGGCGTGCTTCCGGCTCGTTGCGCGCCAGAGTCAGCAGTTGCGTGACCAGACGGCTACAGCGCTGCGCGCCGACGCAAATGCGTTCCAGGGCCTCTTTCACCGGCGCCGAAGCCTCTTCGCGGCGCGCCAGTTCCGCCTGCGCGCGCAGGCCGGCGAACGGGGTGCGCAGTTGGTGCGCGGCGTCGGCGACGAAGCGGCGCTGCCCTTCCATGAGGAATTTCAGGCGTTCGATCAATGCGTTCACTTCGCGGATCAGCGGACGCACTTCGTTGGGCGCCAGGGTTTCGTCGAGCGGGCGAAGGTCGTCGCGCGGGCGGTTGGCCACTTGCCGGCGCAGGCGCTCCAGCGGCTTGAGGCCTTTCTTAAGGCCGATCCAGACCGCCACACCGGCGATCAGGATGAAGATGAACTGGGGGATCACGATGTTGCCCAGGATGCTGCGCCCCAGCGCCAGACGCGCTTGCACCGGCTCGGCCGCCTGCACCAGCATGAGATCGCCATCGGGACCGGGCGTGCGCATGGTAAGCAGACGCAGCTTGCGATCCGCGATCTGGGCATTGCGTAGCGCCGCCGTCGTGATGCGGAAATCGGCGGGGTGCGGCACCGGCAGGTGGCCGTTGCTGGCCAGGCGATGCCCCTGGCTGTCATAGAGCGCGAACAGGAATTCGCCCTCCGCTTCGGGAAACAGCTGGGCCAGTTCGAATTCCGTGGTGCCCTGCACATGGTTGTAGCGGCTGGCGAGCAGCTTGGCGCGTTCCTGCAAGACCAGGTCGTAAGGCCGGTTGGCCAGGTTCACCGCCGCCAGATAGCCGGTGACCGTGGAAAACAGCAACCACAGGTACAGCGGTGTAAACAGCCAGTTCACCAGACGGTGACGTAGCGAGGGAATGTCGTCCTCTTCCATGCTGAAAAACTATTGCTCGCCCAATAGATAACCCAGGCCACGCATGGTGCGGATGCTGACGCCGGCCGGTTCCAGCTTCTTGCGCAGGCGATGCACGTAGACCTCGATGGCGTTGCCGCTGACTTCCTCGCTATAGCCGCACAGGCTTTCGATGAGTTGCTCCTTGCTCACCACCTTGCCCTGGCGGAACAGCAGGGTTTCCAGCACCGACAGTTCACGCAACGACAACTCCAGCGGTTCATTGTCCAGCGTGGCGCGGCGGCCCACCGAGTCGTAGGCCAGGGTGCCGCAGCTCAGCTGCGGCGTACCGCCCTGGCCGCGGCGCAACAGCGCGCGCGCCCGCGCCTCCAGCTCCGCCACCGAGAACGGCTTGGTGAGGTAGTCGTCGGCGCCCAGATCAAGCCCTTTCACCCGGTCTTCGACGCCATCACGCGCGGTCAGAATCAGCACCGCCGCGAGGCAACCGGCCCCGCGCATCTCGCGCAGCACCTGCAAACCATCCATCTTCGGCAGGCCAAGGTCGAGGATGACCAGATCGAAACCACCGTCACGCAACAGACTCAGAGCCATCTCGCCATCCCCGGCCTGGTCGCTGGCATAACCCGCCGCGCGCATGGCGCGGGTGAGACTGTCTTGCAGGAGAGGATCGTCTTCGACGATGAGTACGCGCACGGTGTAAGGAGGCTGTAAGTCGGCGCGGCTAGGATACCGCAACCCGACAAGCCGCCCACGCCGGTCCTGTCCTCCCCCCGCCCATTGCTTCGGTGATGGGCACCGCCCCCCGGTTCGTCCGGGGGGTTTCTATTTCCGGGGTCGAAAAATCAAAAAACCCTACTTTCTTAAGTGTTCGTTAAGTCTTGTTTTGGAGAATGCGCACCAGCCAAGCGCTGCTGCCTGGCGCAACCCACCCACCTAGGAGATTTCCAATGAACAAGACCCTGATCGCCCTCTTCGCCGCCGCTTCCATGTTCGCTTTCGGCGCCGCCCAAGCTGCCGACGCCGCCAAGCCCGCCGCCAAGGTTGAAGCCAAAGCCGAAGCCAAGGCCGCTCCCGCCGCTGACATGAAGGCCGCTCCCGCCGCCGACATGAAGGCTGACGCCGCCAAGCCCGCCAAGAAAGCCAAGGCCAAGAAAGAAGACAAGAAAGCTGACGCCGCCAAGTAATCGGCGCTTCAGGCTGGACAAAAAAGCGGGGTTCGCCCCGCTTTTTTGCGTCTATCGTTTGCCCAACGCGACTCGGATAATGCCCCCATGAAACTCCTTCTGGCCGAAGACGACCCCATGATCGGCGCGAGCATGGTGCGCGGGCTCAAGCTCGCCGGTTTTGTCGTGGATTGGGTACGCGATGGACGCGCCGCGCGCGCGGCGCTGGATAGTGGCGGCTATGGACTGTTGCTGCTCGACCTCGGCCTGCCGCTGATCGATGGCGTGGCGCTGCTCAAGGAACTGCGCCGCGGCAGCCTCGATCTTCCGGTGCTGGTCGTCACCGCGCGCGACACCGTGGCGGATCGCATCTCCGGCCTCAATCTGGGCGCCGACGATTACCTCACCAAACCTTTCGACCTGGATGAACTCGTCGCCCGAGTTCATGCCCTGCAACGTCGCCACCTGGGTCGCAAGCAGCCGGAAATGCGCCTGGGCGCGCTGTGCGTGAACCCGCTCAGCCGCGAAGCCACGCTGGACGGCAAGCCGTTGCCGCTGTCGCAGCGCGAATTCTCCCTGCTGGCGGCGCTGATGGAGAAGCCGGGCACGGTGTTCTCGCGCGAACAACTGGAAGACCGCCTCTATGGCTGGGACGAAGAAGTCGCCAGCAATGCGGTCGAAGTGCACCTCCATAATCTGCGCCGCAAACTGGGCACCGCCTGGATACGCAATGTGCGCGGGGTCGGCTACAAGCTGGTGGAACCGGCGCCCGAGTCCCCCGCATGAGTTCGATACGCGGCCGCCTCCTGCTCTGGCAGATCAGCGCGCTGCTGCTGACTGGCCTCCTGGTCAGCGTCATCACCTACCTGCTGGCCTGGGATGGGTTCAACCGCATCCGCGACTATGGCCTGGAACAGATCGCCTACTCCGTGGTGCGCCACGGCGTGCAATACGACAACGACGAGGAGGTGCGCAACGATCGGGGACAGTTCGTCAGCCAGATCTGGGCGGCGGACGGCAGCCTGTTCTTCTCCTCGCTCGACGATGTCGGGCCGCCACGCCAGGAGTCGGGCTTGCACATCCTTAAATGGGAAAACGCGGAATGGCGTGTTTTTTCGCTCAAGGAGGGCGGGCTGACCATCCAGGTGGCGACCACCGCCGCCAGCCGGGCCCGCCGTTTCGCCTCCATCGCGCCCTGGCTGCTCATTCCCCTGGTAGTGCTGGTGGTGGTGCTGGGCCTGTTGATACATGCGGCGGTGACGCGCGCACTGGCACCACTGGAGCAGGTGCGCGGCGAGATCGGCCGGCGCGGCGTGCAGAGCCTGCACGCGCTTGACAGCCGCAGCCTGCCGGATGAAGTGGCGCCGCTGGTGGAGACGCTGAACGATTTGCTGGTGCGCCTGGATCAGGCCCTGGTTTCACAACGCCGCTTCACCGCCGATGCCGCGCACGAACTGCGCACGCCGCTCACCGCCGTCAAACTGCAAGCCCAGATCGCGCGCCGCGCGAGCAACGAGGCGGAACGCGATGCGGCCCTGACGCAACTGTGCAGCGGCGTGGATCGGGCCGCGCATCTGGTCGATCAGTTGCTGGGCATGGCGCGCCTGGAGCCGGCCGCGCGCCAGGCCGTGTTCGCGCCGCTGGCGCTGGATGCCCTGGCGAAACAAACCGTGGCGGATTTTTCAACTCAGGCCGAAGCGCGCGACATCGACCTCGGTGTCGGCGAATGCGCCGCCATCACCCTCACCGGCCAGATCGAGAGCCTGCGCATGATGCTGGGCAACCTGCTCGACAACGCGGTGCGTTACACCCCCAATGGCGGCCGCGTCGATGTGGAACTGCGCGAACAGGACGGCATGGCGCGGCTCAGCGTCAGCGACAATGGCCCCGGCATCCCCGCCGCCGAGCGCGGGCGGGTGTTCGAGCGTTTTCAACGTCTGGCCGGCGCCGACATTCCCGGCAGCGGCCTCGGCCTGGCCATCGTCAAGCAGGTGGTGGATCTGCATGGCGGCAAGATCACCCTGGATGACGCCCCCGGTGGCGGCCTCAAGGTCACCGTGTTGTTGCCCTTGCAATAACCTGAGCGCATCGCGTTAACATGGCGGCCCCACCCGCCGCCGCAGGCGCATCCTTGTCCGCGCAACTCACGCCCTATCTGCAATTCGTCAGCAGCCCGCCGGATACCAGCCTGCTTTACGCCGGCATCTACGATCCGTGGTTGGTGCTGCTATCGATCCTGATCGCGTCGTTTGCCGCCTATGCCGCGCTCGATGTCGCCACACGCATCGCCTCCAGTCCCTCGCGCGCGCAAGCGGCATGGTGGACCGGCATCGGCGCCATGGCGATGGGCGGCGGCACCTGGGCCATGCACTTCATCGGCATGCTCGCCTTCCATCTGCCCTGCCGCGTCAGCTACGACCCCGACATCACCCTGATTTCCATTTTGCCCGGCATCCTCGCCAGCGCGGTGGCGCTGCGCGTGATCAGCCGCCGCAGCCTGTCCCGGCGCGCCCTGCTGGTCGGCAGTGTGCTGTTGGGGATGGGCATCGGCACCATGCATTACACCGGCATGGCGGCCTATCGCCTGGATGGCCTGGTGCGCTACGACCCGGCGCTGTTCGCCTTCTCCCTGGTGGTAGCCGTGTTGCTGGCCTTTCTGGCGCTGTGGATCCGCTTCGGCCTGTATGGCCATGTACCACCGCGCTGGCTGGCCCTGTTGAGCGCCCTGGTGATGGGCGGCGCCGTTTCCGGCATGCATTACACGGCGATGGCGGCCGCCTATTTCATCAGCGACGGCCGTCCGGACATCGCCGATTCCGGGCTTTCCGCGGGGTTCCTGGCGATCTGGATCGGCATCCTCACCGCGCTGCTGATCGGTCTGGTGCTGGTCGCGACCATGGCCTGGCGGCAGCGCGATCTGGCCAGCCGCCTGCGCATCAGCGAGCAGCGCATCCGGCGCATCCTGGACACCACCCAGGAGGGCTTTCTGATGACCGACCTCGACGATGTGGTGGCACAGGTCAACCCCGCCTTCGCGAAGCTGTTGGGGGGCCGGCCGGAGGACTTTGTCGGCCGTTCCATCTATGACTTCGTCGATGCCGCCAACCGCGCAATCCTGTTGGATCAAGGGGTGATGCGAGAGCGCGGCGAACAATCCGTCTACGAAGTCGATCTGACCCGGCTGGATGGCGGCTTGGCGCCCTGCCAGTTCAGCGCCTCGCCGATTTCCGACGAAACCGGGGCGCAGGCCGGCGCCTTCGCCCTGGTCAGCGATCTTTCCAGCCGTCGCGCCCACGAGGCTTATGTGCGCCAGGTGGTGGCCATGTTCGAGAGCACCGCCGAGGGCGTCATGCTGACCGACCTCGGCGGCAATATTCTTTCGGTGAACCCGGCCTTCACGTCAGTGACGGGCTATTCGGAAGCCGAAGCGCTTGGCCGTAATCCCAGCTTCCTCAAGTCCGGCCGCCACCCCGACGAGTTCTATCAGGCGATGTGGGCGGAGCTACTCGCCACCGGCCACTGGCAGGGTGAACTCTGGGACCGGCGCAAGAACGGCGAGGTGTATCCCGAATGGCTCACCATCAGCGCGGTGCGCGATACGAATGGCGCGGTGCAAAGCTATGTCGGCGTGTTTTCCGACATCAGCCACATCAAGCGTTCCGAGGCGGAACTGGAGCGCTTGGCGCATTACGACCCACTCACCGACCTGCCCAATCGCATCCTTCTGCATGCCCAACTCAACCATGCCCTCGACCACGCCGAGCGGCACAAGGAAAGGCTTGCGGTCATGGTGCTCGATCTGGATGGATTCAAGACCGTCAACGACAGCCTCGGCCATCCCGCCGGCGACCTTTTGTTGCAGATCATCGCCGAGCGTCTGCGTCGTCTGCTGCGGCGCGAGGACACGGTGGCGCGCATGGGTGGCGATGAGTTCGCGGTGATCGTCGAGGCAGTCGGCAACCCCAGCCTGATCGCGGAAAAAATCATTCAGGCGGTGTCCGAGCCAGTCGATCTCGATGGCCATAGCGCGCTGGTCACCGCCAGTGTCGGCATCGCCCTCTTCCCCGACGATGGCGGCGATACCACCAGCCTGCTGCAAGCGGCCGACATGGCGATGTACGCCAGCAAGCAGGCCGGCCGCAACACCAGCCGTTTCCACCATGCCGACATGACGCGCGCCGCGCAGCAACGCCTGGTCATCGAACAGGGCCTGCGCCGCGCCTTGGATAACGAAGAACTGGAAGTCTGGTTCCAGCCGCAATTCGATCTCGCCACGGGCGCGCTGTTCGGGGCCGAGGCCCTGGTGCGCTGGCGCTCTCCGGAACGGGGGCTGGTACCGCCCAACGACTTCATCCCCATCGCCGAGGAGACCGGACTGATTCTGCCGCTGGGCGAATGGGTGCTGCGCCAGTCCTGCCGCCATGCGGTCGAATGGGAGGCACGCGGCCTGGGCGCGGGTTCCGTTTCCGTCAACGTGGCCGGCCCGCAGATCGAGCGCGGCGACTTCTTCACCATCGTGCGAACCGTGCTGGAAGAAACCGGCTGGCCGGCCGAACGTCTGGAGTTGGAAATCACCGAAAGCTTCTTGTTGCGCAACGCGGAACAGGCCATGACCGTGGTGGAAAAGCTGTCGGAACTGGGCGTGAAGGTCGCCATCGACGACTTCGGTACCGGCTATTCCTCGCTCTCCTACCTGAAGTACCTGCGCGTGAACAAACTCAAGATCGACCAAAGCTTCGTGCGCGACCTGCCAGGCGACCACGACGATGCCGCCATCACGCGCGCGGTCATCTCCCTGGGCCACAACCTCGGTTTCAGCGTCATCGCCGAGGGTGTGGAAAGCGATGCCCAGCGTGAATTCCTGAAACACGAAGGCTGCGATCAGGCGCAAGGCTATTTCTACAGCCGGCCGCTACCAGCGACGGAATTCGAAAACTTCCTGCGCGCGCGCATCGCGCCGACTTGAGCGGCACGAGCCCCCCCTTTCCCAAAGGGGGGTTAGGGGGGGTTTAGCGACGCTCGCACCCGCACAACCCCTGGAGAAATCCCCCCCAGCCCCCCTTTGAAAAAGGGGGGAGCCGGCTAGTGCAACCTTGCGCCGACTTGAGCGGCACGAGTCCCCCCTTTCCCAAAGGGGGGTTAGGGGGGATTTAGCGACGCTCGCACGCGCACAACCCCTGGAGAAATCCCCCCCAGCCCCCCTTTGAAAAAGGGGGGGGAGTCAGCAACCCCTTGTTGCACCGCACAAACCATGGCAATCTGCCTGAAATTTTCATTAGCCGATCCGCCGTGACCCACTCCACGCCCGTCTCTACAACGACGCCCGCCGACTCCGTGCTGGTGGACCCGCTGACCACGCCGCTATCCGCCCTGGTGCGGCGCGGGCCGGTGGTCTGTTCGCAAGACGGCGCGGTCAGCGAGGCGCTGGAAATCATGCGGCGCGAAAATGTCGGTTCCATTCTGCTCACCGATGAGCAAGGCCAGCCGGCCGGCATGTTCACCCTCAAGGATCTGCGCGACCGCGTGGCTTTGGGCGCCTGCGACATCGGCCAACCGATGCGCCGGGTGATGACGCCCAACCCGTTTTCCCTGGCCGACACCGCCCCGGCCTTCGAGGCGGCCCTGGCAATGGCGCGGCGTTCCATCCACCACGTGGTGGTGACACATGAGGGCCGGGTATCCGGGGTCATTTCGGAAAAAGACCTGTTCGCCCTGCAACAGGTGGGCGTGTCGCGCATCGCCGCCACCCTGTGCCAGGCGGAAGACCTGGCGACCCTGCAACACGCGGCCGAGGACATCCGTCGTCTGGCGCGCAACCTGATGGCGCAGGGGGTCGGCGCGGAACAACTCACCCGGCTGATTTCCCAGCTCAACGACCAGCTCACCCAGCGCATCCTCTATCTGGCCTTCGCCGACAGCGGCCTGGAAGACGTGAGCTGGTGCTGGCTGGCGCTGGGCTCGGAGGGCCGCTTCGAACAGACCCTGTTTACCGACCAGGACAACGGCCTGATCTTCAGCGTGCCGCAAGGCGACAGTGCCGAGGCGCCGCGCGCGCCCATGCTGGCAGCCGCCCGGCGCGTCAACGAATGGTTGGATGCCTGCGGTTTTCCGCTGTGCAAGGGCGAAATCATGGCCGGCAACCCGAACTGGTGCCTGTCCCTGGAGGAATGGCAACACACCTTCGGCGACTGGATCTTTCGCGGCGACGCGCCGGTACTGCTCAACGCCAGCATTTTCTTCGATTTTCGCGCCCTGGCCGGCGACACCCGGCTGGCCCAGACCCTGCGCGGTTGGCTCAATGGCCGCATCAAGGAAAAACGCCTGTTCCTCAAACTGCTGGTGCAAAACGCCTTGGGCAATCGCCCCCCGCTGGGCCTGGTGCGCGATTTCGTGGTGGATGGCGCGGGCGTGGAAGCCAATACCATCGACCTCAAATTGCATGGCACCACGCCCTTCGTCGACGCGGCGCGCATTTTCGCGCTGGCCGCCGGACTCGACGAGACCGGCACGGTACGGCGCCTGCGCGGCGCTGGCGAGGTCTGGAAGATGAATCCACGGGAAGTCGAAGCCTGGGTGGAAAGCTTTTTGTTCATCCAGCAACTGCGTTTGCAACTGCACCAGTCGCAACTCGAAAAGAACCTGCCACTGAGCAACCGTTTCAATCCGGAGCATCTCAGCAACGTGGAACGCCAGGCGCTCAAGGAAGCTTTCCGTCAGGCGAGAAAACTGCAAAGTCGGCTGGAGAGTTTTTTTCAGTTCTGACGACACCCTGAGTCGCCTTCCGTAGGTTGCGCCAATGCCCAACGCGGGTTCACGCAAATTTCGTAGGGAAAACCACGGTCTCGACAGACCCGAATGTTGCGCCGCACTATTTTTTTACGTTCACCCCCATTTCTTAAGTCTCGTGTAAGCCTCGACTCCTAGCATTCGCGTCGCCGCCCATGCTGAAACAGAGGCGGTCCTTCCTAAACAGGAGTCCTGCTTATGTCCAAACAAGAAATGAATTGGGCGGCAATCGATGCCGACCCGCGCTTCCAGGCGCTGCATCGCAAGAAGACCAAATTCCTGTGGAGTCTGATGATCGTCTCCATGGCGTATTACTTCCTGCTGCCCATCGGCACCGCGTACTTCTCCGAGCTGTTCAAGATCAAGGTCTGGGGGCCGGTGAACGTGGGCCTGGTGTTCGCGCTCTCCCAGTTCCTGGTCGCCTGGGGCATCGCCTGGATCTACGCCCGCCGCGCGAACACCGAGTTCGACGCCATGGCCCAGGAAATCATCGATGACGCACACAACATCAAATAAAGGACGCGCCATGAATCTGAAACTGATCCTCACGAGCGCCGCGCTCGCGCTCGGCAGCGCCGCCGCCTTCGCCGGCGAGGGCGCCGTCGCCGACCAATACAAGTGGCTCACCTTCTCGGTGTTCGGCGGCATCATCGCCCTGACCATGTACATCACCTTCTGGGCCGCCAAGCGGGTGCACTCGACCTCCGAGTTCTACGCCGCCGGCCGTTCCGTGTCGGGTGTGCAGAATGGCTGGGCGATTGCCGGCGACTACCTGTCCGCCGCTTCCTTCCTCGGCATCGCCGGCCTGATCTCGCTATATGGCTATGACGGCTTCATGTACTCGGTGGGCTTCCTGGTGGCCTACATCACCGTGCTGCTGGTGATTGCCGAACCCTGCCGCAACATCGGCAAGTACACCCTGGGCGACATCCTGGCCTTCCGCAACCATCCCAAGGCCTCCAAGACCATCGCCGCCGTCTCCACCATCACCGTCTCCATCTTCTACCTGACCGCGCAAATGGTCGGCGGCGGCGTCCTGGTGAAGACTCTGATCGGCATCGACTACGAAGTGTCGGTCATGGTGGTGGGCGTGCTGATGCTGTCCTATGTGGTGTTCGGCGGCATGGTCGCCACCACCTGGGTGCAGATCGTCAAGGCCATCCTGCTGGTGACCGCCTCCATCATTCTGGTCGCCCTGGTCTGGTCGCCCTATGGCTTCAGCCTGCCGGGCTTCCTGGACAGCGTCATCCACAACGAAGGCGTGCAAAAGCAGGTGGCCAAAGTCATCGGCAACGCCGCCGCCAACATGACGCCGGAGGAACTCGGCCAGCGCTTCCTGGAGCCCGGTCTGTTCCTGAAGAACCCGATCGACCAGATTTCCCTGGGCATGGCCCTGGTGCTGGGCACGGCCGGCCTGCCGCACATCCTGATGCGTTTCTTCACCGTGCCGAACGCGCAGGAAGCCCGCAAATCCGTGGTCTGGGCCATGGGCATCATCGGCGGCTTCTACGTCCTCACCCTGTTCCTGGGCATGGGCGCGGCCATCAAGGTCGGTCCCGCCAACATCGCCGCGCTCGACAAGGGCGGCAACATGGCCGCGCCGATTCTGGCGCAATACCTGGGCGGCGGCGCCGACTCCATGCTCGGCAACTTCTTCCTCGCCTTCGTCGCCGCTGTGGCCTTCGCCACCATCGTCGCGGTGGTCGCCGGCCTGGTGCTCGCTTCCGCCTCCGCGATGGCGCACGACATCTATGTCGGCGTGATCCGCGGCGACAAGGCCTCGCCGGATGAGCAGGTCAAGGCCGCGCGTATTTCCTCCGTCATCGTCGGCATCGTCGCCATCTTCATCGGCATCGCCGCCAAGGGGCAGAACGTCGCCCATCTGGTCGGCATGGCCTTCGCGGTGGCCGCCTCCGGCAACCTGCCGGCGGTGTTCCTGACCCTGTACTGGAAGCGCTGCAACACAGGGGGCGTGGTGCTGGGCATGCTGGTGGGCTCGTTCACCGCCATCGGCCTGGTGATGATCTCCCCGAACATGACCTATCCCAAGAAGGTCATCGCCGACGCCAAAGTGGTGCTGGAAGGCGCCCCGGCCAAGGACGCCGTGCCGGCCAAGCTGAGCGAAGGCTTCATGTGCGAACTGTTCGCCACCTGCCAAAACGCCGAACCCGCCAAACCGGCGGCGGAAGCCAAGGCACCCGTGCCCGAGAAACTGGCCAAGCTGCAAGCGACCATGTCCACGCTGACCGACCCGGTCGCCCTGGAAAAGGCGAAAAAGGACGCCGCCAAGATGGAGAAGGACATCAAGAAAGCCCAGGAAGACCTGGAAAAAATGGCAGGCCAGAGCACCAGCCTGGCCGGCCTGGAGAAGCCCTTCTTCCGCCTCAAGAACCCCGGCCTGCTCTCCATCCCGCTCGGTTTCCTGATGGTGATCCTGGGTTCGCTGCTCTACCGCGACAAGCGTTCCGAGGAAATGTGGGACGAACTCTACGTGCGCCAGAACACCGGCATCCACGCCGAAGGCGCCACGGCCCACTAAACCCGTACCGGCCTCCCCCCGTCCGCTTTTTTGTTCGAGGCGGACACTCAAACCCCCGGCTTGCCGGGGGTTTGTTTTTGTAAAAGCGGAAATGTGGAGCGGCTTGCGAAAGGTTTCCGCCGTTCGCCTGGCCAGGCTAGGGAGTGGCTGAACCGTTGCGCCTATTTGGCCGGGCAGGGAGGGCCATTGCGGGGATGGGGCGAGTTGGGCGTGCGGCCCATGTCATACCCGAACCGCCGGCCCGCTTGCCGATCCGCCAGCAGGAACAGAAGGTATTGATTCAGGCTGACCCCCTCTCGCTTGGCGTTGCGTGCCAGATCCGCATGCAGACGGCGCGGCAGGCGAACCAGAAAACGGCCGCTGTATCCCGCATCATCCTGGGGCGGCGTAGCCTCAGGGATCGCCCTGCCGGCTGCCTGGGCAGCTTCCAGCCAAGCGGCGATAGCGTCATGGGCTTCCCGGATGGCGTCGGCTTCGGCCTCACCCCAGGCGGAACAGCCGGGCAGATCAGGGACGATGGCGACGAAGCCTTCATCTTCATCGCTCCAAAAAACTTCAATCGGGTAGCGTGTCATTTCCGTACCTCTCAATCATGGCGATCAACTGCCGGGCCTGATACGGCGGGATGGTGCCGGCCCGATTCTGGAAGTTGAGCAATTCAGGCTCACCCGGCTTGGCAAATGCACGGTGTGACCCCTGCCCACCCTTGTGCTTGAACCCCAGCTTTTCCGCTGCCTTGCAGGCGTCATCAAAGCGCACCACTTTGGGGTTGGCGAGGATGGCAGCCAGTAGTTTCCGGGCTTGGTTCATGATTGAGAGTATATCGCCTGTGGTATCGGTTCAAACCACTTACCGCGCCGTGCCGCATCGGCCAGCCGCTTTTCAGCCAAGTCTAAGACCGCGCTGGCCTGGTTCTCATGGTGGGACTATGGCCAGGGAAAAAGGCTGATCGTTGATAGCTCGCGGGTTGGCGCGGGCAGGTATTTTCTCGCGCGGAAAACGACGATGCCCGGCCGGGCGCCGGGACGGTGCGGACGTGTGCACAAAGTCGAAACAGGGCGGTAAGCCTCCAACCCACCCATCTATTCTGATTTCCCGAACCTGATCAAGCTGGCGCTTTTTTCGGAGGCACCAACGATTGGTGAATTTGTGCCCCCATGCATTCCCGGTTTCCAGCGGAAGCTATCGGAAGCCCTCGGAATGAAAAAAGCCCGCAAGGCTGATTCCTGGCGGGCTTTCTGGAAGTTGTTGGAAGTCTTTGGAACTAAACATGGTGCCCGGGACGGGAATCGAACCCGTATAGCCTAAGCCGAGGGATTTTAAGTCCCTTGTGTCTACCAGTTTCACCACCCGGGCTGAATCGGCGCGTGTTCAGATGAAGATGTGGAGAGGCGGTGGATGCGGGTGCCGAAAAGTGATTCGACCCGCATGTGTCTTCACGCTCGCTTCCCCGCGATTCTGCCTCAATTTCACTCAGCGCCGACGCTGGTGGGGGTTGCATGGATTTGCTTCACAAGCCATGACCCCACTGGCAAAGAGCTTACATGACTTCGTCGCGCGCGAGCCGTGAAAGATGGAATGTTCCGGGTGACATGGCTCCACGAGATTGCACCGGCTGGCGCGCCTGTCATGAGACTTTCACACTCCGCTGTCACATTCGCTGGCCATGCCAGCCGTCCGCTC
Source organism: Gallionellaceae bacterium (assembly GCA_028714875.1). Lineage (GTDB taxonomy): Bacteria > Pseudomonadota > Gammaproteobacteria > Burkholderiales > Thiobacillaceae > PFJX01. The sequence continues at coordinate 46,916 of JAQTLN010000010.1, read as the reverse complement.
CGTTTTCATTTCGGATGTCCACTTGGGCACCCGCGCTTGCCAGGCCGATAGCCTGCTCGCCTTCCTGCGTGAATATCCCGCCCGCCACCTCTATCTGGTAGGCGACATCATCGACTTCTGGAGCATGAGCCGCGGCATCCACTGGAGCCCGGCGCAGAACACGGTGATCCAGAAAGTGCTGCGCCGCGCGCGCCATGGTGAACGGGTGGTGTTCGTGCCGGGCAACCACGACGAAGCGTTGCGCGATTACTGCGAGACCGCGTTCGGCGACATCCGGGTGGAGCGTGAATTCGTGCATGAAACCGCCGACGGGCGCCGACTCCTGCTCATCCACGGCGATGATTTCGATCAAGTGACCCGGCATCACCGTTGGGTGGCGGTGCTCGGCGATGTGGCCTACGACCTGCTCGTGCGGCTCAATGGCTGGCTGTCGCGCTTGCGCCGTGTGATGGGCATCTCCGGTTACTGGTCGCTGGCGGGCTACGCCAAGCGGCGGGTCAAGACCGCCTTGCAATTCATCTTCGATTTCGAGGATTCGGTGATCCACCATGTGCGCGAACGCGGCCTTGACGGCGTGATCTGCGGCCACATCCACTGGGCGGCGCTGAAGGAGGTGGACGGTCTGGTCTATGCCAACTGCGGCGACTGGGTCGATTCCTGCACCGCCATCGTCGAACACGAGGACGGCCGCCTGGAAATGATCGAGTGGCGCGCTGTAGCGCCGGCATCCTTGCCGGCTCGCTCGGGCTGGCGAAAGACGCCGGCAGGGATGCCGGCGCTACAGGGCGGCGACGATCAAGCGAGTGGGTCGGATTGATGCGCGTCTTGATGGTTTCCGACGTGTATTTCCCGCGCATCAACGGCGTTTCCACTTCCATCGAAACTTTCCGTGGCGCGCTCATGGCGCACGGCGTGGTGACCAGCCTGGTGGCGCCCAGCTATGGCGACGATGTCCGCGCGCCGGGGGTCACGCGGGTGCCGGCGCGGCGGGTGCTGGGCGATCCGGAAGATCGCCTGGCGCATTACGCGGCGTTGCGCCGCGCCACGCTGAAAGCGGCCGAGGCATGCGATGTGATCCACATCCAGACCCCGTTCGCCGCGCATTACGCCGGCCTGCATGCCGCCCGCGCGCTGAACAAGCCGGTGATCGCCACTTATCACACCCTGTTCGAGGAATACCTCCAGCACTACATCCCCTGGCTGCCGGCGGCGCTGCTGCGCGGCCTGGCGCGGCGCTTCTCGCGTGGCCAATGCAATGCCCTGGACGCGGTGATCGTGCCTTCCTCCGCCATGCGCGCGCGCTTGCGTGACTACGGCATCACCCGCCCGCTGCATGTATTGCCCACCGGCCTGCCGGACGGCGCTTTCACGCCGGGTGACGGCGCCGCTTTCCGCGCTCGACACGGCATTGACCCGGCGCAACCGGTGGTGCTGTTCGTCGGGCGGGTGGCGCATGAAAAGAACATCGCCTTTCTCCTGGAAGTGGTTGCGCTTGCCCGCCATGTCTTGCCGGAGTTGTTGTTCCTGGTCACAGGCGAAGGCCCGGCGCGCGCCGATCTGGAAGCGCGGGCGGCGCAACTCGGTTTGGGCGACGGCGCGCGCTTCCTCGGTTACATGGACCGCAAGCGCGAGTTGCCCGCCGCCTACGCCGCCGCCGATGCCTTCATCTTCGCCTCGCGCACCGAGACCCAGGGTCTGGTGCTGCTGGAAGCGATGGCGCAAGGCTGCCCGGTGGTGGGGCTGTCGATCATGGGCACGGCCGACATCCTGGAAGCGCGGCGCGGTTGCCGCATCGCGCCGGACGAGCCGGCCGGCTTCGCGCGGGTGCTGCTGGATTTGCTGAACGACCGGGAAACCCGCGCGCGCCTGGGTGACGAGGCTAGCGTCTACGCGCGGGAATGGTCCGATCTGGCGCTGGCGCGGCGGCTGGCGGAGCTTTACCAAAGTCTGCCTGAATGAGGCGGGAAGCCGGTGTTTCCGCGAGCGGATGCGTCGCTCCCTCACCCCCGGCCCCTCTCCCGGCGGGAGAGGGGAGAAATACCCCACTGCGCATCCTCCTGGTGACTGAAACCTACCCCCCGGAAATCAATGGCGTCGCCATGACCACGGAACGCATGGTGCGAGGCTTACGCGCGCGCGGCCATTGGGTCGGGCTGGTGCGGCCCGGACAGCGCCATGACACGGCCGCTCCAGACACCTGGACCGTGCCCGGCCTGCCGATTCCGAACTACCCCGGCCTGCGCCTGGGGTTGCCGGCCTGGCGGCGTCTCGGGCGGCTGATGGATCAGCAACGCCCCGACCTCGTCCATGTGGTGACCGAAGGCCCCCTGGGCTGGGCCGCCGTACATGCCGCGCGCGCCCGCAAGCTGCCGCTCACTTCCGGCTATCACACGCACTTCGCGCAATACAGCGGCCACTATGGCCTCAACTGGTTGATGCCCTGGGTCACCGGCTGGCTCGACGCCCTGCACCGGCGCTGCCAGGCCACGCTGGTGCCGACGCCGGAACTGGCGGGAGAACTGACGGCGCGCGGCATTCCCAACGTGCGCGCGGTGGGGCGTGGCGTCGATACCCGCTTGTTTCATCCGGCCCGGCGCGACCGCGCCCTGCGCCGCCGTTGGGCGCTGGCGGACGGCGACCTGGTCTGCCTTTATGTCGGCCGCCTCGCCCCGGAAAAAAATCTGCAAGTGGTGGAACAGGCGTTCGCCGCCATCGCCGCCGGCATCGATGCGAATAAGCGCCGCGCGCGCATGGTCTGGGTGGGCGACGGCCCCTCCCTCGCGCGACTGCGCGCGGCGCATCCGGACCACGTCTTCGCCGGCCCACGCGGCGGCGAAGACCTCGCCGCCCATTACGCCAGCGCCGACCTGTTCCTGTTCGGCAGCCTCTCGGAAACCTGGGGCAATGTGCTGACCGAAGCCCTGGCCAGCGGCCTGGGCGTCGTTGCTTATCGACGCGCGGCGGCGGAAATCTTGATTCGCGAGGGGGAAAACGGCATCACGGTGCCGGTTGGTGATGCACCGGCTTTCGTCAGCGCGGCCGTGGCATTGGCGGGCGATGCGCTGTTACGGCAACGTCTCGGGCAGCGCGCCAGCGAGTCCATGCGGGCGCATGGCTGGGAAGCGATCGTGGAGCGGTTTGAAGCGGTACTGCGGGAGGTGGCGCGGTCGTAGCAGTGGGCTTGCCCGCGATGACCACCGTTGCGGGTCTTACTCTTCCGCCGGCTCATCCAGATATTTCTGCAGGCGGCGTTCGAATACGTGGCGGTCGAAGCGCCACTCCTCCAGCAAATCGATCGCCAGCTCGAACGGTTTCTTGTCCAGCTGATAGAGGCATCCCAGGTCGAACGACGCGGAGGACTCCAGCGCCATGCAGAGATCTCTGAGGTCGGACGCGGCTTTGCCATCCGGATTCTTGCGGATGAATCGAGCGATATTTTTTACGGCGTTGGCCATGACGTTTGTTTCCTTACCAATGTAATGCCCGCAAACGGGCGGATTTCTTGTGTTGATGGGAACGCATACGGCGCGCGATGTCATCCAGCATGGCAATCGCATCCAGCACGAACGGACCCTTGTTCAACATGACGCATTCGGCGCGCTCCGACATGGCGGCATCGGTCATTTCCGCGCGCGAGGGCAGATTTTCCTTGATCAGTTGCTCGAACACCTGAGTTGCCCACACTACCGGTACATGGGCCGCTTCCGCCAGCCACAACATTTCTTCCTGTATCTCGGCGAGCCGGCTCCAGCCGATTTCCACCGCAAGATCACCCCGCGCGATCATCAAGCCGAACGGCGCCCGGCTGGCGCCGTGAACGATGATTTCCGGCAGGTTGGCCACCGCGCGCCGGGTTTCGATCTTGGCGATGCGACCCTTGCCGCCGGCGCCGCGCGCTTCCAGCTCATCGGCCAGGCGATCCATATCCGCCGCCGACTGCACGAAAGAATAGCCCACGATGTCGGCCTCGCGGGCGACGAAATCGAGATCGAGCAAATCCTTGTCGCTCAGGGCGGGCAGCAGCAGTTCGCTGTCGGGGAAATTCAGGCCCTTGCCGGGACGAATCTTGTCGCCCTCCGGGCGCGCGCGGGTAATGCGCAACCAGGCGCCGGCGGCGTCCAGGCTTTCCACTTCGGCGCCGATCTGGCCGTCGTCGATGAACACCCGCTCACCCACGCGCAAGCTGTCCAGCACTTCCGGCTGCGCGCAGGGAATGCGTCCAGCGTAGCCCTCCTCGCTACCCGTCTCGCCGGGGGCGGCGTCACGCGAGAGCAGGATGCGGTCGCCGATATGCACCAGCAGCACTTCCGAACTGGCTTCCAGTTCCCCGAGCTTGGTGACGCGCTGCTTGCCCTCGGCGGACAGGTGTTTCAGCGCACAGCCCGGTTCCAGCCAGACCGAATCGGCGGTACAGGCAAGCAGATGCGTCTCGCCCATGCGTTCCAGCACGTTGAAGATGCGCTTCTTGCCGCGTGTGTCGGTCGCTTCGATCAGATCGCCCGGATGCAGGCGGTCTAGCCAGTCGCGCGCCACGCTCAGTCTCGGGTAGCCGGCCAGGCCGGTGGCGCCGCGCAGGCCGGGGCCACCGGGCTCGCCACTGGCGTCGAGGAGAAAATAGGCCGGCGCGCGGGTGTCGCCGCGTTCATCACGCTTGGGCCTCAGACGCAGGCGGCCCGGCGTGGCCGCCATCTCGCCGGTGCGCAGCTTCGGCCCGGCCAGGTCCATGTGGATGAGACAGGTACGTTTTGTCGCGGCGGCGGCGGCGCGGATGTGGTTGATCATCGCCTGCCAGGTGGCGGCATCGTCATGGGCGCAGTTGATGCGCGCGATGTCCATGCCGCGCTCGACCAGATCGCGCACGAAACGCGCCTCGCCCGCCGCCGCGCTGGGCAGGGTGACCATGATGCGGGTACGCCGCTTTTTTGGTTCGCGGCCCAGCAGGTGTTGGGTGTTCTGTTTGAGGCGTTTGTCGCCCTGACGATTGCCGCGCCCGGCGCGCGGCAGCACCGCGTCGGCGGGACAGACGCCGGCCAGCGCATCCAACGCCAGAGCGACAGCGTCCAGGGTGGCGATGACATGGCCCTCGCAGCGTCCCAGCGAGGAAAGACCGAGTTCGCTCAGACGTTCCTGCAGGCCGCTCAGATCCTGCCGCCGGAACGCGATGTAAGCCGCCAGGTTGGCGGCATCCCGCGCATAACCGGAGCCGGCCAGGATGGCATCCCAGTCCGCCAGCAAGGCCAGCTGATCGGCGGCCACCCTCGCGCGCAGCGCGTTCAGTTCACTCTGGATTTCTGGAAGGGTTTGCACGGCTCAGGCGGGACCACGATGAAGCCGGCAGTGTAGCCACGCAAGGTGACGAAATGATGAAGGAAATGTGACGGCAACGACGCCGCCCGGTCCGCGTTGGAGAATGGCGCTGACATGGGAGGTTCCCCCCCTTTTCAAAGGGGGGCCAGGGGGGATTTTTGAGGCGGCTGCCCAGGCAAACGTCGCTAAATCCCCCTCAATCCCCCTTTGGAAAAGGGGGAAGTCGCCCCAGTCAGCGCTCCATGTGCTTTCAACAACAAACGCATACAGAGCCTTTGGGAAAGGGGGAGGCAGATCAGCCGAAGCGGCCGGTGATGTAGTCCTCGGTCTGCTTCTGCCGGGGTTTGATGAACAGGGTATCGGTCTTGCCGAACTCGATCAGTTCGCCCAGATACATGAAGGCGGTGAAGTCGGAGATGCGCGCCGCCTGCTGCATGTTGTGGGTGACGATGGCGATGGTGTAGTCGGCCTTCAACTCGTTGATCAGTTCTTCGATCTTGGCTGTGGAAATCGGGTCGAGCGCGGAGGTCGGCTCGTCGAGCAGGACGATTTCCGGCTTCACCGCGATGGTGCGGGCGATGCACAAACGCTGTTGCTGGCCGCCGGAGAGCGACAGGCCGCTTTGTTGCAGTTTGTCCTTGGCCTCGTCCCACATGGCCGCCTTGCGCAGCGCCCATTCGACGCGGTCGTCCATTTCCGACTTGGGCAGCCTTTCATACAGGCGCACGCCGAAGGCGATGTTCTCGTAGATGGTCATCGGAAACGGCGTCGGCTTCTGGAACACCATGCCGATCTTGGCGCGCACCAGGTTCACGTCCTGTTTCTTGTCCAGCAGGTTGTTGCCGTGGAAGTTGATCTGCCCTTCGGCGCGCTGGCCGGGGTAGAGGTCATACATGCGGTTGAAGGTGCGCAGCAGGGTCGATTTCCCGCAACCGGAGGGGCCGATGAAGGCGGTCACCCGGCTTTTCGCGATATTCAGGGAAACATTGGTGAGGCCGCGAAAGTCGCCATAGAAAAAATTCAGGTCGCGAACTTCCAGGATGGCATCGCCGTCGGCGGTTTGTTGGGGGGCGGACATCAATGACTCCGTATTCAGTCTGAGGATTTTTTGCGGAACAGGACCCGCGCGATCACGTTGATCCCGAGCACCAGCAGGGCGATCAGCAGGGCGCCGCCCCAGGCCAGGCTGACCCAGTTGTCATAAGGGCTCATGGCGAACTGGAAGATCACCACGGGCAGATTGCCCATCGGCTGCGACATGTCGGTGCTGTAGAACTGGTTGTTCAGCGCGGTGAACAGCAGCGGCGCGGTTTCTCCGGTGACGCGGGCGATGGCCAGCAGGATGCCAGTCACCACACCGGCCTTGACCGCGCGCAGGGTAACTTTCAAGGACACCTGCCAGCGCGGCGCGCCGATGGCGAAGGCCGCCTCGCGCAGGCTGGAAGGCACCAGCAGCAGCATGTTTTCCGTGGTCCGCACCACCACGGGAATGGCGATCAGCGACAGCGCCAGCGACCCCGACCAGCCGGAGAAACCGCCCAGCGTGGCCACCACCAGGGCATAGACGAACAGGCCAACGACGATGGAAGGGGCCGATAACATGATGTCGGTGACGAAGCGGGTGGTCGCGGCGAATTTGGAGGTCGTGCCGAATTCCGCCAGATAGATGCCGGCCAGGATGCCGATCGGGGTGGAGACCAGCGTGGTCACGCCGATGATCATCAGGCTGCCGACGATGGCATTGCGCAGGCCGCCGCCCTCGCTGCCGGGCGCCGGCGTGTCCTGGGTGAAGAAGTCCCAGGAGAGCGCGGCGAAGCCGTTGGAGAACAGGGTCCAGAGTATCCACATCAGGGCGGCCAGGCCGAAGGCCATCGCCAGCATCGACAGGGCAATGCCGGTGCGGTTGGTCCAGATGCGGCGGGTGTACAGGCTCATGGCGCGTCCTCCAGTGCGGCCAGAATGTTCGAGTTATTCATGGACAGCCCCTTATTTGCCTTGTTTGTTGACGCCGCGCTGGATCAGCCAGCGGGAGATCGCGAGCACGATAAAGGTGATGACGAACAGCACCAGACCGAGGGCGAACAACGAGGAGATGTGCAGGCCGGGATCGGCCTCACCGAATTCATTGGCCAGGGTGGAGGCGATCGAAGTGCCCGGCGCGAACAGGCTGCCGACGATGCGGTTGGCGTTGCCGATCACGAAAGTGACCGCCATCGTCTCGCCCAGGGCGCGGCCGAGGCCGAGCATGATGCCGCCGATCACGCCGACGCGGGTGTAGGGGAGAACCACGTTGACCACCACTTCCCAGGTGGTGCAACCGATCCCGTAGGCGGATTCCTTGAGCGGCGCCGGCACGGTCTCGAACACGTCGCGCATCACCGAGGCGACGAAGGGAATCACCATCAGGGACAACACGATGCCGGCGGTGAGAATGCCGATGCCGATGGGCGGGCCGGCGAACCAGCTACCGATCATCGGGGCGCCATCGAAGAAGGCTTGCAGGCTGGGTTGCACATGCGCGGCGAACAGCGGCGCGAACACGAACAGGCCCCAGATGCCGTAGATGATGGAGGGCACGCCGGCGAGCAGTTCGATGGCCATGCCCAGGGGGCGGCGCAGCCAGACCGGGCAGGTCTCGGTGAGGAACAGGGCGATGCCGAAGCTGACCGGAACGGCGATCACCAGGGCGATCACCGAGGTCACCACGGTGCCGTAGATCGCGCTCAAGGCGCCGAACTCGTCGTCCGGCACGCTCCAGACGTTGCTCCAGAGGAATCCCGGTCCAAACTGCTTCAGCGCCGGCATGGCCTCGATCGCCAGGGAGACCAGAATGCCCGCCAGCGCCGCCAGCACGATGAACGCGAACACCAGAGTGACCTGGTGAAAGAACATGTCCTGGATTTTAAATTTCCGAACCTGGCTGGCGTGCAGGTCGACGGGCGGGGCCACTTCGCTCATTGCGTTGATTCCTGATTTTTCCGGCATTCTCCGGAAGCCCCCTCAACTAGACAAGGAGGCTTGCGGAGAAAATTCGGGCGCGGAAGAGTCTTCCGCGCCCGAATCGGCACAACAGACGGGATTATTTGATGTTCTTCATTTCCACTTCGACCATCTTCACCACGTTGGCGGGCAGGGCGACGAAGCCCAGGTCCTCGGCCATCTTCTGGCCGTTGTTGAGGGACCAGGTAACGAAATCGACCACGCCTTTCTGGCGGGTGGCGTCGGAACCTTTCTCATAGGCCAGGAGGTAGGTCGCGGAGGTGATCGGCCAGGCATTCTTGTGGGTCTGGTCGAGCAGGTCGGGGGCCATGCCCTTGACCTTGAAGTTGGCGCCGCCGGCGGCATCCGCCACCGCGTCCTGACTCGGCACGATGAAGTTGCCGGCGCGGTTCTTCAGCGCCACGAAATTCATGCCGTTCTTCATGGCATCGGCAATATCGACGTAGCCGATGGCACCGGCGATTTTCTGCACGTTGGCGGCGACACCGGGGTTGCCCTTGCCACCGACGCCATTGACCGGCCAGTTCACGGTCTTGTCGGCGCCGACGTCGCGCTTGAACGCCATGGACTGCTTGGCCAGGTAGTGGGTGAACACATGGGTGGTGCCGGAACCATCGGAACGGTGGGCCACGGTGATCGCGGTGGCGGGCAGTTTCAGGCCGGGGTTCAGCGCGGCGATGGCGGGGTCATTCCACTTGGTGATGGCGCCGCGGAAGATGTTGGCGGCGGTGACGCCATCCAGCTTCAGCTTGCCGGATTCGATGCCGGGCAGGTTGAAGACGATGGTGACGCCGCCCATCACGGTCGGCACCTGGATCAGATGCGCGGCATCCAGTTCAGTCTCGGAGAGGGGCGCGTCGGTGCCGCCGAAGTCGACGGTCTTGGCCTTGATCTGCTTGATGCCGCCGGAAGAACCGATGCCCTGGTAGTTCACCTGGTTGTTGGTGGCGCCTTTATAGGCCTCGGCCCACTTGGTGTAGACGGCGTAGGGGAAGGTCGCGCCGGCGCCGGTGATGTCGGTGGCCAGGGCGGACAGGGAGAGGGACATGGCGGCGGCCAGGGTGGCCATTTTCAGCATCGTGCTTTTCATAATCAAACTCCGGAAGGAAGGTCATCAGTTGGGGACCCGCGCAGCTTATGCGCCGATTATTACAACCTTGTGACGGCTGTAATAATTGCGGGAACCTCGGTTGATCGCGCAGCTTTCGACGACCCTCACCCATCGGGTAGGGCGGATGCCCGAAGGGCGATCCGCCACTTGAATCGGCGGAACCGCTTCGCGTTCCGCCCTACACCCCCGCCGCCGTCCGCACCGCATCGGCGATATGGTGGGCGGTGCGCTTCACCTGGGCTTCGTCGCGCCCTTCCACCATTACCCGGATCAGTGGTTCGGTGCCGGAGGCGCGCAGCACCACGCGGCCGCTGTCGCCCAGTTCCGCCTCCACTTCCGCCACGGCTTGCGCCACGCCGGCGTCGCCGTCGGTCTTGAAGCCCCGGGCTACGCGCACGTTGAGCAACAACTGCGGATAGGTCGGACAATCGCGCGTGTAGTCGGTAAGCGAGCGGCCGGCGCCACGCAGGGCGGCGAGCACTTGCAGGGCGGAGACGATACCGTCGCCGGTGGTGTGCTTGTCCAGGCAGAGGATGTGGCCGGAAGACTCGCCGCCGAGATGCCAGCCATTCTGTTGCAACACTTCCAGCACATAGCGGTCGCCGACGTTGGCGCGCCTGAACTCGCAGCCGAGCGCCTTGATGGCCAGCTCGGTGCCCAGGTTGGTCATCAGCGTGCCCACCACGCCGCCGTTGCGATAGCCACTTTCCTGGCGAAAGCGGGCGATGGCGTAGAGCAGTTTGTCGCCGTCCATGATCTGGCCGGTGGCATCGCTCATCATCAGACGGTCGCCGTCGCCGTCGAGGGCAATGCCGACATCGGCGCGATGCTGGCGCACCGCGCGCGCCAGGAAATCGGTGTGGGTGGCGCCGCATTCCTTGTTGATATTCATGCCGTTGGGCTCGTTGGCGATGGGAATGACATCGGCGCCCAATTCGTGGAACACATGCGGTGCGATGTGATAGCCGGCGCCGTTGGCGCAATCCACCACGATGCGCATGCCGCGCAGATTCATATCGGTGGGGAAGGTGCTCTTGCAGAACTCGATGTAGCGGCCGGCGGCGTCGTCCACCCGCTTGACCTTGCCCAACTGCTTCGAGGAAGCGGTTTTCATCGGCTGCTCGAGCGCGGCCTCGATCGCCAGCTCCACGTCGTCCGGCAGCTTGGTGCCGCGCGCGGAGAAGAACTTGATGCCGTTGTCTTCATACGGATTGTGCGAGGCGGAAATCACCACGCCCGCCTGCAAACGCAGGGCGCGAGTGAGGTAGGCAATGCCGGGCGTGGGCATCGGCCCGGTCAGGCGCACATCGACACCCGCCGCCGTAAGGCCGGCTTGCAGGGCGGATTCCAGCATGTAGCCGGAAATGCGCGTGTCCTTGCCGATCAGCACGCCGGGCCGCTCGCCATGCATGGCCTCGACTTCCGCCGCCGCCAGTACCTTGCCGGCGGCATAACCCAGGCGCATCGCGAAATCGGGGGTGATGGGCTCTTCACCGACCTTGCCGCGAACACCGTCGGTGCCGAAATATTTCCTGCTCATTGTTTGTCTCCTGATACGTTCAAGCTCATTTCCACACGCTCCCGCGCGGGGAAACCCGCTGTAGGTCAGGTTGCGGCTCTATCGCACCCTGACGTTCATTCCACCCACTTTCAAATTTGGAGTTGGTTCGTCAGGTAGCCTTCGCAACCTGACCTACGCCGGGTGGGTCTCCTAATACGTTCATGATTTTCAGGGCATCCACGGTATCCCCGACATCGTGGACGCGGAGTATCGCCGCGCCGCGTCCCGCCGCCAACAGGGCCGCCGCGATGCTGGCGGCCAGACGCTCCTCGATCGGGCGGCCGGTGATCAGGCCGAGCATCGATTTGCGCGACACGCCGGCCAGCACCGGGGCGATTCGCGCCAATTCGGGAAGCGCCTTGAATAGCGCGATGTTGTGTTCCAGCGTCTTGCCGAAGCCGAAACCGGGGTCGATAAGCAGACGCTCGCGACTGATTCCGGCCGCAAGCGCCACCACCACGCGGCCTTGCAGGAACCGCCCGACCTCCGCCACCACATCCTCATAGCGCGGGTCGCTCTGCATGCCGCGCGGCTCGCCTTGCATGTGCATCAGGCACACGCCGCAATCCGAGTTCGCCACCGCTTCCAGCGCGCCGGGCGCTTGCAGGGCGCGCACATCGTTGATCATGTCGGCGCCGACGGCCAGGGCGACGCGCATCACTTCCGGCTTCATGGTGTCGATCGACAAGGCCGCGCCGCAGTCGCGCAATCCTTCCAGCACCGGCAGCACCCGGTCGAGCTCGGCCTGAACCGAGACCGCCGCCGCGCCCGGCCGGGTGGATTCACCGCCGATGTCGAGGATGTCCGCGCCTTCCGCGCGCAGGCGCAGGCCATGTTCGATCGCCTGTCGCGGCGAACGCCCGCCATCCGAGAAGGAATCCGGGGTGACATTGACGATGCCCATGACCAGAGGGCGATCCAGGGTGAACAGGGTGCGGCCGCAGCGGAACATGGTTGGGAGGTTCGAATGCCTTGAGGGAAAGCGTCTCGGATAATCGGGAGCGTTTTGTTCGTGTATCTTGCCGACCATTCCCGAGGTTGACGCGCCGCGACTGTAGCGGCCCCGTCCTGACGAAACAAGCAAGCCCTGTCCGACATACCCCGGCAAGACGATTAATGAGGATGTTTATGCGTTACTGGCTGATGAAATCCGAACCCGCTGAATTCAGCATCGACGACCTCGCGCGCGAGGGGCATGTGGCGTGGTTTGGCGTGCGCAACTATCAGGCGCGCAATTTCATGCGCGATCAGATGCGGGTGGGCGATGGGGTGTTGTTCTATCACTCGACCTGCGCGGAACCGGGCATCGCCGGGCTGGCGGAGGTGAGCGTCCCCGCTTATCCGGACGCGACCCAGTTCGACGCGGGCGGCAAGTATTTCGACTCCAAGGCTACCCAGGAGAACCCGCGCTGGTTCAACGTGGAAGTGAGGTATGTGAAGCACACCCGCTTGCTGCCGATCTCGGAACTGCGCGGTTATCCGGAGCTGGCGACGATGCGGATTCTGGCCAAGGGCAACCGACTGTCGATCACGCCGGTGGACCCGGATGAGTGGAATTTCATCCTGAAACACCTGGGTTGATCTGTAACGCCGGCGTCTCGCCGGCTCGTGGCGCTGATTAGGAACTGGAGGCCGGCGAGACGCCGGCGCTACATGATGGAATGGATTGTGTTGTACCTGGCTCTGGGCCTTGTGGCGGGGTTCATGGCCGGATTGCTGGGGGTGGGCGGCGGCCTGATCATGGTGCCGGTGTTGACTTGGGCTTTTCTCGAACAGGGTTTTTCCGCGACCTACAACATCCATCTGGCGCTGGGTACCTCGCTGGGGGTCATCGTCATCACCTCGATTTCCAGCATGAAAGCGCATCACGCGCATGGCGCGGTGGATTGGGGCGTATTCAGAGGCATCATGCCCGGCATCGTGCTGGGAACCTTGGCCGGCGCCTGGCTGGCCGCGCTGTTCTCGGATCGGGGCTTGAAGGTTTTTTTCACCTGCTTCCTGTTCTATGTCGCCACCCAGATGCTGCTGGGCTTCCGTCCCAAGGCCACACGCACCTTGCCCGGTCGGCCGGGAATGACGGCGGCGGGCGGGGTGATCGGCATGGTGTCGAGTTGGGTGGGCATCGGCGGCGGCACGCTGACCGTGCCGTTCCTGTCCTGGTGCAATGTGCGCATGCAGATCGCCATCGGCACCTCGGCGGCGATCGGCCTGCCCATCGCGGCTTCGGGCGCGCTCGGCTACATGTTGTCCGGTCGCGGCATCGCCGGGTTGCCCGCCTGGACCCTGGGCTTCGTCTATCTGCCGGCCCTGGCGACCATCGCGGCGGGCAGTTGGCTGACCGCGCCGTTCGGCGCGCGCAAGACCCATGTCTGGCCGGTCGCCCATCTGAAACGCGGCTTCGCCGGTCTGCTCTATCTGCTGGGTGTACGAATGGCCTATGGCCTGTTGGCCGGCTGAAAGCTAGAACCACGTTTCGTTTGCCACTGGAGATACCCATGCGCCTGTTCGCTCTGCTATTCACCCTGTTGCTCGCCCTGCCCGCCGCCGCCTCCGACTATGCGCGCGAGAAAAAATGGGCCGACGAAGTGTTGCCCTCCGTGCTGACCGGCGACCCGGTCTGGCTGGAAGTGCTGCAAGGGCCCTACAGCGGCCACAAATTTCTCACGCTCTATACCGCGGTACCTGACGCCAAAGCCGGGGTGATCGTGGTGCATGGCATGGGCGTGCATCCGGACTGGGGGCTGATCGGGCCGCTGCGGCAGAATCTGCCCGATCTGGGCTATGCCACGCTGTCGGTGCAGATGCCGGTTCTGAAGGCGGACGCCAAGGGTGAGGATTACCCCGCCACCTTCGACGAGGCAGCCGCGCGCCTTGCCCAGGCGGTGGCGTTTATGGAAGCGAAAGGCTACAAGAAGATCGCGCTGGTGAGCCACAGCATGGGGTGCCGCATGACCGCGCGCTACCTGGAACAGAATCCGAACGCGCCGATCCAGACCTGGGTGGCCATCGGCGCCTCGGAGGCGCTGGATTACAGCAAATTGAAATTCCCGGTGCTGGACATGTACGGCGAGAACGATCTGCCGCAGGTGCTGAAGGCGGCCGCCCAACGCGGCAAAAGCTTGCGCGGGAAGTCCGCGCAGATCGTCGTGCCCAAGGCCGATCATTTCTTCGAAGGCCGCGACAAGGTTTTGCTGGAAAACGTGCGCGGGTTTCTCGACAAGACGCTGTGACCCTGTAGCGCCGGCTGGAAGCCAAGGGATGGATTCCTTACCCCAGCCGTGGCATCGAAGTGCCGGATGGGCGTGGTCATCAACCCGTCACGCGTGGTTCCGCGCGTGACGACAGGCTCGCTATACTGGCCGCGTCTCCCTACGGCAGTCTCCCCATGGACCACGATAAGGAATCTTTCGAGCGCGAGCAGTCGCTGCAACGGGTGGCGTCGGCGCTGCCCGCCGCCACTTACAACCTGACGCGCATCCTGCTCGCCGCCAGCGGAAACCGATGTGTGTTCGTGCCGATTCGCGCCATGCAATACCTGGCCGTGATCGACCAGGAAGAAATCATCTTTGTGGATAGCCAGTACAAACGCTGGGTGGAGGTGGCCTGGCAACGCTTCCAGTCGCAGGCCCGTGTCGCGCTGGATGAGCCGGTGGCCTACGAGGCGGTGTTCTATACCCCGGACGGGAGCGCCACGCAGCGCCGCTTGCAGGCGGATTTCCACGCGGCGCTGGCGCTGCTGGGCAAACGCCGGCGGCCGGTCGCACCGGCGCACATCCTGACCTTGCCGGGTAAGCCGTAGCCTGGGACAAGTCCGCGAAATGCGTCATCCACCATCCTTCCTTTCGGACGTTTTGCGCGTCAACTGGAGATAAGCGCAAAAGCCGGTGGTATGTAACTTTTCCCTTTATCAAAGGGGGGTTGAGGGGGATTTAGCGACGTTTGCCTGGGTAGCCGCCTCAGAAATCCCCCCTAGCCCCCCCTTTGATAAAGGGGGGAACCGCTGCTGCCAACCGCATCACAAGTTAACGCGAGAACAGCCTTGAAAAGGGGGAAACCTCGGTTCGCGTCGCGAGCCCACGCGAAAAGGGCGTTCATTCAGGGTGCGGCGCGGTGAAGAACCGCGCCTCGCCTCCGCTTACTCGTCCTCGCCCAATTCCGGGTCCCAACCCTTCTCGCGGGCATCCGCCATGGCGCGGTCGTAGAAGTCGCTGTGGCGCTGGTGCAGTTCGGGTGGCAGGCGGCTGGGCAGGCCGGCGTAGTTGTCCCACTCGGCTTGCACGCGTTCCATTAGGTTCTGCATACGGCCAATGTCCCAGCCGGCGCAGTCCTCCGTTTCCGGGATGAAGCCGAAGACCCAACTATCGAGCACGATGCGGCCCAGCTGGGTGATGCCGTGTTTGTCTTGATTGAAGCCGACGTAGGTGTTTGCCATGGTGCCTTCTATCTGGTTAAGCCGGCATAGAGAAGCGGGAGCTTCTCCGGTAGCCGCTGGACATGGTCGACGACCATGTAGTTCTTCTGGCCGAAGATGCGCGAGACGTAATTATCCGCGCGCGGGTCCAAGCTCATGCAATAAGTCGTGACACCCAGCTTGGCCACTTCCTCCACCGCCTTCTTGGTGTCGTAGCGCAGGTATTGCGGATCACGCACGTCGACGTCGGCCGGCTCGCCGTCGGTGATGACGATGAGCAGTTTCTTGGCCGAGCGTTGCAGTTGCAGGTGGTGGCCGGCGTGGCGGATGGCCGCGCCCATGCGGGTGGAAAGCTGGCCGGTCATACCGGCGAGCTTGGCCTTGGGCGTCTCGTCCCAATGCTGGTCGAAGTCCTTGAAGCGGTAGTACTCGACGTCGTGGCGGCCGTCGGAGCAGAAGCCGTGGATGGCGAACGGATCGCCCACCTTGTTGATGGCGTCGGCCAGCAGCACACAGGCCTGCTGGGTGAGTTCGCGCACCGAGTACTCTTGATCCTGCACTTTCTCGTTGGTCGATTCCGACAGGTCGAGCAGCACCAGGATCGAGAAGTCGCGGGTCTTCCTGACCGAACGCATCATGATGCGCGGGTCCGGCTGGTTGCCCAGACGAATGTCGGTGAAGCTGGCGATGGCGGCGTTGATGTCGATCTCGTCGCCATCCTCCAGCCTGCGGATGCGCTGCACGCCCTGCGGCTGCATGGCGTCGAGCAGGAATTTCATGCGATGGATTTCACGCTTGTACTGGGCGGTGATGCCTTCGATGATTTGCAGGTCGCCCATCTTGGCGCGCTTTTCCTGCACCGTGGCCCAGGCCGGGCGCTCCAGCTGGATCTGATAATCCCACTCGGAATAGTGGAATGGGTCGGACAGCGGCTCCTTGCCTTCCAGCTCGTTGTAGGACTTGCCGTTGCTCTCGTCGCCGATGTTCTCGTAGGGGAACAATTCAGTGCCCAGCACCCAGATTTCCTCGGCGTCGTCGCCGGCGGTCTCGACGTCGATCTCGTTGGCCATCTCCATCACGCTGACGTACTTGCGTACCTGCTTGATGGAGTCGTAGCCGGCGCTGGCCGCCTTGTTGAAGTCGAATTCCTCGAATTCCCAGAAATAGCGGTTGTCGTCGCGGTAGGGCGCGGTGAGCAGGTCGGTGCGCGGATTGAACGGAATCCGCTTCTGGCTAAAGCTGTGCGCGAGGGTGACGCCGATCTCCCAGGAGGTGTGGTTGTCGTCCAGCTTGTCCCGCGCCAGCGCGAACAGCGCGCGGGCTTCAATGATCCACGGGTCGTTGTCCTGATAACTGTCGTCGAGCAGGGCGCGCGCCAGGCGGTTGAGGTAGTCGCCCATGCTCTTGGTCAGCTCGGGCGTGGCCGTGTGCAACTTGCTCCAGAGCTGTTTCAGGCCGGGAAAGCGGCGGATGGAAAGCGTTTCCACCCGCGCATCCTCGATCACACTGATCACCGCCATCTGCATCGGGTTGAGCGCCTCGGCGGAAATGGGCACTCGGGTCTCGACCACATGGGCGGCGCAATGGGCGGCGGTGGCGCGGTAGAGCTCCAGGCCGGAAACCCGGTCCCCCTCTCCCCCCGGGATACCGGAGGGTAGGGGCTTCATCAGAGGGGTTAGGTGTGAGGGAGCGCCGGTCGATTTGGCGGAGGTCGTTCCCTCTCCCCCGGCCCCTCCCCCGGGGGGGGAGGGGAGCACGAAATCGTCGAAGGCGTCCGGCAGATGCAGCAGGTAGTCCTCGATGTAGGGGCGGTAGCCTTCACGGGTCTCGAAGTCGCCCGCCGTCGGGCGCATGAAGAAGTCGCGCGCCCACAACGCGCGCAGATACATGTTGATGCGCCGCTGCACGTCGACCAGCAACGTGCCCTTGCGCTCTTTCTGCAGCATCGCCAGCGACTCTTTCGATTCGAGGCTGAAGTATTTGATCTGCTCTTCGTAGTTGGTGCGGTGGGCGTGGGCGCCCCACAGCGCCCAGCGGCGCAGGCCGCCGAGGGTGAGTTGCTGGAACAGGACTTCCAGCTTGTTCAGCATCGGCCGCACGCCGCGCGGCGCCTGAGCGATCAGGGTGTTGATGAACTGGAGATAGTTCTGGAACAGATGCGCGTCGCCGAGCCGGTTGGCGGCGGTGGGCGCGGTGTTCAGCAGCAGTTCGATCACCGCGCCGGAAGTCCGCGAGGCCAGCGACAGCGAAGCGGCGGCGAGATCGCCGACCACATCCTCGCCGACCTCCTTGGCCACTTGCGGCGTTTCCACGATCCAGGCCTCGACCAGCGAGTCACCCTTGCCCAGGCCGCGAATCGCGGAGGCGCCCTTCAGGTAATTGTCCAGGCCACGCGGCGAGAACACCTTGGTCGCCTCGTGCCAGTTGGCCTGCAATGCCGCCTGGCTGTGCGGCGACAGGTCTTCCAGGAGTTCGGCGTAGTCAGCGAGATTGATCGACATGGTTCAAGTCCTTTTCATGTAGCCCGGATGCAGCCGCTGGCGGAATCCGGGAACGATGGCCCGGATTCCGCTTTCAGAAGAACGTGGTCACCGCCGCATCCAGCGCATCACGCATGTCCGGATCGTCGGTGATCGGGCGCACCAGGGCGACACGACAGGCGGCCTCCGGTTTCACGCCCTTGGCGATCAGGCTGCCGGCGTAGATCAGCATGCGGGTGGAGAGGCCTTCGTCGAGGCCGTGGCCCTTGAGGTTGCGCGAGCGTTCGGCGATCGACACCAGTTTGCCGGCGATGTCGGCGGCGACACCGGATTCATGCGCCACGATCTCGGTCTCGATGTCGTGCTCGGGATAGGTGAAGTCGAGGCCGCCGAAACGCTGTTTGGTGGACTGCTTCAGATCCTTCATCAGCGACTGATAGCCGGGGTTGTAGGAAATCACAATCTGGAAATCGGGGTGGGCGTTGACCAGTTCGCCCTTCTTTTCCAGGGGCAATACACGGCGGTTGTCGGTCAGTGGGTGGATCACCACGGTGGTGTCCTGGCGCGCCTCGACCACTTCGTCGAGGTAGACGATGGCGCCGTGGCGGGCGCCGATGGCCAGCGGGCCATCCTGCCATTCGGTGCCCTGGGCGGAGAGCAGGAAGCGGCCGACCAGGTCGGAGGCGGTCATGTCTTCGTTACAGGCCACGGTGATCAGCGGCTTGCTCAATTTCCAGGCCATGTATTCGACGAAACGGGTCTTGCCGCAGCCGGTCGGCCCTTTGAGCATCATCGGCATGCGCACGGAGTAGGCGGCTTCGTACAACTCCACTTCGTCGGCGACGCTGCGGTAATAGGGTTCCTGGGTGATGCGATATTGATCAACGATGTTGCTCATAGCGGGCTCCTGGGTTGCTCCCTCCCCCGCCGGGGGAGGGCCGGGGAGAGGGAACGGCGGTGGCTAGCCGATACGGCGTCCACGAAGTAACCGTTGCCCCCTCTCCCCCAGCCCCTCCCCCGAGGGGGGAGGGGGGCCAATCAGACGGTCTTGCCGCGGAAGATGACCATGGCGGCGCCTTGCGACTGCTTGAAGTTGTCGTAGCCGATCAGACGCACATGGTTGTTCGGGTTGGCCTTGTGGCAGGCTTCGGCTTCGGCCAGCACGGCATCGACATCGGTCTCGCCGAACATCGGCAGCTTCCACATGTACCAGTAGGAGTCCATCAGGTACTCGGGCTCGATATGCTCGATCGCCGGGTTCCAGCCTTTCTTCACCAGATACTCGACCTGCTTCTTGATGTTGGCCGCATCCATCGCGGGCAGGTAGGAGAAGGTCTCGAACTTGCGGCTGGCGGGGTCGGAGAGGCGGGAGTTGTAATCCATCACGTCAGACATTTTTCATTTCCTTTAATTTGGGTTGACTCCCCTCCCCCCTCTGGGGAGGGGCCGGGGGAGAGGGATCTCGGGTCGGTCAAGCCGACGCTGTTCCCTCACCCCGGCCCCTCTCCCAGGGGGAGAGGGAGAAAAGCTTGATCACTTGTGGGCGACGTCCAGCTTGTCCACGGTGTCGAACTCGAACTTGATCTCTTTCCAGGTTTCCATGGCGATCTTCAGTTCGGGCGAGTTCTTGGCCGCGTCGGTCAGGATGGTCTTGCCTTCCTTCTCGATGGCGACACCGCGGTTGCGCGCTTCCACGCAGGCTTCCAGCGCGACGCGGTTAGCGGCGGCGCCGGCCGCGTTGCCCCAGGGGTGGCCCAACGTACCGCCACCGAATTGCAGCACAGAGTCGTCACCGAAGATGGTCACCAGGGCGGGCATGTGCCAGACGTGGATGCCGCCGGAAGCGACCGGCATGACGCCGGGCATGGAACCGAAGTCCTGGTCGAACATGATGCCGCGTGAACGGTCTTCCTTGATGAACTCGTCACGCATGATGTCGATCCAGCCCAGGGTCGCTTCGCGGTCGCCTTCCAGCTTGCCGACGACGGTGCCGGAGTGCAGGTGGTCACCACCGGACAGGCGCAGCACCTTGGTCAGCACCCGGAAGTGGATGCCGTGATGCGGGTTGCGGTCGAGCACGGCGTGCATGGCGCGGTGGATGTGCAGCAGCATGCCGTTATCGCGACACCAGTTGGCCAGGCCGGTATTGGCCGTCAGGCCGCCGGTCAGGAAGTCATGCATGATGATGGGGGCGCCGATTTCCTTGGCGTATTCGGCGCGCTTGTACATCTCTTCCGGGGTCGGCGCGGTCACGTTCAGGTAGTGGCCCTTGCGCTCGCCGGTTTCACGCTCGGCTTTCTCGGTGGCTTCCTGGACGAAGTCGAAACGCTGCTTCCAACGCATGAAGGGCTGGCTGTTGACGTTCTCGTCGTCCTTGGTGAAGTCCAGGCCGCCGCGCAGGCACTCGTAAACGGCGCGGCCGTAGTTCTTGGCGGACAGACCCAGCTTCGGCTTGATGGTGCAGCCCAGCAAAGGACGGCCGTACTTGTTCATGATGTCGCGCTCGACCTGGATGCCCAGGGGCGGGCCGCCACAGGTTTTTACGTAGGCGATGGGGAAACGCACATCTTCCAGACGCAGGGCGCGCAGGGCCTTGAAGCCGAACACGTTGCCGACCAACGAGGTCAGCACGTTGACCATGGAGCCTTCCTCGAACAGGTCGATCGGGTAGGCCACGAAGGCGTAGAAGCAGGTGTCGTCGCCGGGCACGTCTTCGATGCGATAGGCGCGGCCCTTGTAGTAATCCAGGTCGGTCAGCAGGTCGGTCCAGACGGTGGTCCAGGTGCCGGTGGACGACTCGGCGGCCACGGCGGCGGCGACTTCCTCGCGGGGAACGCCAGGCTGCGGGGTGACCTTGAAGCAGGCCAGAATGTCGGTGTCCTGGGGGGTGTACTCGGGGGTCCAGTAGGTCTGGCGGTATTCCTTCACACCAGCGTTGTAGGTCTTCACAGCCATGTATCGCTCCTTGCGGGATGTTGGTCGGTCCAACGAAACGGTTGTTGTGTTCCGATTCGAAGTGGGCGCATCTTGAAGGCCTACAAACATAAATAACAGTCACGTTTTTCTATTGAAACGATAGATTTTTATCTATCTAATGACGTAAGTTGGGCAAAGCGTAGCGTGCCCAACATCACCGCTGCTTGTTGGGCACGCTACGCTTTGCCCAACTTACGGAGTTCTTCCGCCCATGCGCCACCACACCACCTTCCGCCAGTTGGAAATCTTCGAGTCCATCGCCCGCCTGAGCAGCTTCACCCGCGCCTCGGAAGAGCTTTATCTGACCCAGCCGACCGTCTCCATGCAGATGAAAAAACTCACGGATATCGTCGGCTCACCGCTGGTGGAGCAAGTGGGGAAGAAGGTACTGCTGACCGAGGACGGCCGCGAACTGGCCCAGGCCACGCGGGAAATCTTCGCCATCCTCGACCGCTACACCATGTCGGTGGCGCAGCGGCGCGGCCTGGAGAAGGGCAAGTTGAAGTTGATGGCGATCACCACCGCTTCCTACTTCGCGCCGCGCCTGCTGGGCGAATTCGCCAAGCTGCACCCCGGCATCGACGTCAGCCTGCGCGTCACCAACAAGGAACAGGTGCTGGCCAGCATGGCCGACAATCTGGACGACCTCTATCTGCTGGGGCAGCCGCCCGATGAAATCGAAGTCGTCGCCACGCCGATCATGGATAACCCCATCGTCGTCCTCGCCGCCCCCGGCCACCCGCTGGCGAAGGAAAAGCACATCCCACTGGCGCGACTGGCACAGGAACCCTGGGTCATGCGCGAGGCCGGCTCCGGCACGCGCAAGGCGATCGAACGGCTGTTTCGGGAACAGGGGCTGGAAATTCGCCCGCGGCTGGAACTGGGCAGCAACGAAGCCATCAAGCAGGCCATCCTCGCCGGCCTGGGCATCTCCGCGCTCTCCTGCCATGCCCTCACCCTGCACCAGCCCGGCCAGTTCGCGGTGCTCGACGCGGAAGCTTTCCCCATCCAGCGCCACTGGTACGCGGCTTACCCGGCCGGGCGGCAGATCTCCGTGGTGGCGCGCGCCTTCCTCGACTTCCTCCTCACCCAGAGCAGCGAGACGGCCTGCTCGCCAGGCGGTGGCGCGGCGTGTTGTGGGGAGGGGTGTGGAAAGTAAGGGGCGCCGCGCCGTAGTTGTAGCGCCGGCGTCTCGCCGGCTTCGTGGGTCTGATCAGATTTACGAAGCCGGCGAGACGCCGGCGCTACATATCCGCCATGTCGGGTTACGGCACCCCGCCCCTACTTGGTCAGAGCCAGGAACAATTCCGGCAATTTTTCCGGCAGTCGCTGGATGTTGTCGATCACCGTGTACTGCCGGCCGAAGATGCCGCTGACGTATTCATCGGCCTTCGGGTCGAGGCTGATGCAGTAGGTGAAGATGCCTTTACGGTCGAGTTCCTTCACGGCTTGGCGGGCGTCTTCGATCAGCAACTGTTCATCGTTGGTGTCGATGTCCGAGGGCTGACCATCGGTGAGGATGAGCATGAGTTTCTTGTCGGCCGGGCGCGCTTCCAGGTAGTGAGCGGCGTGGCGCATGGCCGCGCCCATGCGGGTTGAATAATTCGCTTCCATGGCCGCCAGGCGGGCCTTGGCGTCGTCGCCCCAGCGTTCGCTGTAGCCTTTGATATGCAGGTAACGCACGTCATGACGGGTATTGGAATGGAAGCCGGCGATGGCGAAGGGGTCGCCCAGTTGTTCGACCGCCCAGGCCAACAGCGAGACGGCTTCCTGGCTGAGTTCGAGGATGGTCTGGTCGCCGCCGGTGGCTTTCTCGTTGAGCGATTCCGACAGGTCGAGCAGCAACATCACCGAGATGTCGCGGCCGTTGGTGCGGTGGCTCATGTTGATGCGCGGGTCGGGGGTGGCTCCGCCCTTGAAGTCGATCAGGGAGCGCAGGGCGACGTCGAGGTCGAGTTCGCTGCCCTCTTCCTGGTAACGGATGCGCACCTTGTCCTGCGGCTTGAGCAAATCGAGGATGCGTTTCAGGCGTTTGGCCAGGGCGCCGTGCTTCAACAGCAGCTTGTCGATGTCGGCGGGGTTGCCTTTCGGATGCAGGGCCTCATAGACGCTGACCCAGTCCGGGCGGTAGGTCTGACTGTGGTAATCCCATTCCGGGTAATGGCGCGGCGGCAGGCCCTTGAGTTCTTCGCTTGGCGTGCGTTTCTTCTCCTTCTCGAACATCTCTTCGTCGTCGCTATCCTCGATGAATTTCCACATCTGGCGGTTGTCATCGCGGTAGTCGACCACGGTGTCGGCGAAGTGGACGCGGGCCAGCTGGTCGCTCTGGCGGCGGGTTTTGGCGACGTAGCTCAGCGCCAGGACCGCGATTTCCTTGGTGCTGGCTATCCCTGTAGCCATCAGGTCATGGAAGCGCCGCACATAGTCGAGCAGATCGGCATCACCGTAACCGTGATCCGGGTCGAGCAGGGCGCGCGACAGCATGGCCATGCGGTGGCGCAGGCAGGAAGTGGTCTCCGGATCGCAGGCGTCTTCGACCGGCTTCGGATGCAGGGCCAGGAAGATGCGCTTGAGGCCGGGGTATTCACGGCAGAGCAACGTTTCGACGCGGCAGTCCTCGAAGAACTCCACCGCCATGCGCTGAAACGGACTCCAGTTGTCGGCGATCTGAGCTTCGGTCCAGCGACGGTGGCCGACCATGTGGGCGAGGGTGACGCGGTAACGGTCGATGCCGGTGATACGGATTTCTCCCCTCCCCCCCTGGGGGAGGGGCCGGGGGTGAGGGAGCAACGTCGAATCAACCGATAACGCCAGATCGAGCGCCGCTCCCTCACCCCGGCCCTCTCCCAGGGGGAGAGGGAGAATAACGTCGTCATACACATCGGGAATCCGCATGCCCAGCTTGTCGTAATACGGCACCGGGCGGCGCATTTCGTCGAAAGCGGTGGAGTAGGGCACCAGTTGTTCCGATTCCCGCCATAGGCCGTGCAGGTAAAGGTCGAGCTTGCGCTCCACGTCCATGAACAGGGTGCCGTGACGCTCGCGTTGCAGCACGGCGCGGCTGTCGGCGGATTGCAGACTGAAGTAATCCTTCTGCCGTTCCGGGTGGCCGCGGTAGTTGCGGATGCCGTACTCCACCCAGTTCTTCATGCCGGCCAGGGTGAGCTGGCCGAGAAGAAACGGCGCCTGGGCGAAGAAATCGGGCAGGCCGGGGCTGGGAAAGGTGGTGTGGTGGCCGTGGATGGAACCGGTGGTGCGCTCCATGAAATCCAGGACGATATCCAGGTAACGCCCCATCCGCTCCTGAGAGCGCAACTTGCGCGCCACCGGCGCCAGCGTTTCCAGGAAGGGGGTGATGGCTTTGCCGTTGGGCGACTTTTGCATCCGCTGGATCATGGCCATGATCGCGGGCAAGCCGCTCTCGCCGATGGTCTTGGCGCTGGTCGGCCATTCCTCCATGAACGCCAGCATGGGCTGGACGCCGCGCCCCAGCTTGCCGATGACACGGGCGGCTTCCAGATAGGCGTCGATTCCCTCACGACTGAGGATGGCCAGGGCTTCCGCCATGACATCCTCGAACACATCCGCGATCGGCTCGAAGCCGGTGTCGAGTTGGGCCCAATAGGCCTTCATCAGGGGGTGCTGGTATTCAGTTTCGGTCATGGTCTTTTCCCTCCCCTCCCCCTCCGGGAGAGGGGCCGGGGGAGAGGGAGCGGCGGTTGCTCAATCAACCGGCGTTGGATGTGCCGGCGTATTTCCCTCTCCCCGGCCCTCCCCCGGAGGGGGAGGGAGAAACGCATCACGCAAACGTCGCGTCGATGGCGTGGTCCAGGGTTTCGCGGATGTCGGCGTCGTCGGTGATGGGGCGCACCAGCGCCATGCGGCAGGCGTCCAGCGGGTCCACGCCATCCTTGATCAGGGTGGCGGCGTAAACGAGCAGGCGGGTAGAGATGCCTTCATCGAGGCCGTGGCCTTTCAGGTTGCGGGCGGTATGCGCGATCTTCACCAACTTGGCCGAAGTGGCTTCGTCGAGCCCGGTTTCCTTGGCCAGGATGGTGGTTTCCAGCGCGGTGTCCGGGTAGTCGAAATCGAAGGCGGTGAAGCGCTGTTTGGTGGACTGCTTCAGATCCTTCATCAACGACTGGTAGCCGGGGTTGTAGGAAATCACCAACTGGAAGTCGGGGTGCGCGTGGATCAGCTCGCCCTTCTTGTCGAGTGGCAGGGTGCGGCGGTGGTCGGTGAGCGGGTGGATCACCACGGTGGTGTCCTGGCGTGCCTCGACGATTTCATCCAGGTAGCAGATGGCGCCGATACGGGCGGCGGTGGTGAGCGGGCCGTCCAGCCAGCGGGTGCCGTTGGCTTCCAGCAGGTAGCGGCCGACCAGATCGCTGGCGGTCATGTCTTCGTTGCAGGCCACGGTGATCAGCGGCTTGTCCAGTTTCCAGGCCATGTATTCGATGAAGCGGGATTTGCCGCATCCGGTGGGGCCTTTCACCATGACCGGCAGGCGGTTGCGGTAAGCCGCCTCGTACAGCGTCACTTCCTTGCCCTGGGCCTGGTAGTAGGGTTGCTGGTGAACCTTGTATTGCTCTTTGTCGGTGCTCATTGCGTGCTCCATTTCTTCCCCCTGTCGCTCAAGGGGAAATCCATCCCGGAAACAAAACGCCCCCAGTAAACCGGGGGCGCTTCTTGCTGCTTCAGTGCACTAACTGCTGATTACTTGTGCACGCCCAGCTTTTCACGCCAGCCGGGGAACAGCTTGTCGGCATCACCCGGGAAGGACTCGAAGGCGCGAGCAAACTCTTTGTGCTCTTTCGCGAATTCGATCGGGTCGGCGCCGGCCTTCCAGCACTCGTAGGACTGACGCAGGGAGATCGCGCCGGCGGCGGGGCTGTCGATGTGGCCGTAGGAGCCGCCACCGGAAGTGTTGATCACGTTGCCGTGACCGAGGTTCTCGAAGAAGCCGGGCAGACGCAGCGCGTTCATGCCACCGGAGATGATCGGGGTGGTGGGCTTCATGCCGTGCCATTCCTGGTGGTAGTACGGGCCGTCGGCGGAATCGCGCTCGATCATGTAGGCGATGTTGCGGTCATCGCGGCCGCCTTCCATCTTGCCGAAGCCCATGGTGCCGACGTGGATGCCGGAAGCACCTTGCAGACGGGACATCTTGGACAGCACGAAGGCGGTGTAGCCACGCACGGCGGAGGGGGAGGTCACGGCGCCGTGACCGGCGCGGTGATAGTGCAGGTACTGGTTGGGGTACTGACGACGGGCGGTGGTAATCATGCCGGGGCCGCCGACGTAGCCGTCGACCAGGAAGGCCACCTTGTTGGCGTCCGGGCCGAACGCTTCCAGGATGAAATCGGCGCGAGCGAGCATTTCGTAATGGTCGTCAGCGGTGATGTTGGCGGAGAAGATCTTGGCCTGGCCGGTCTCGTCCATGGCGCGCTTCATCGAGTCATACACCAGCGGGTAAACCTTCTTGGCCGGGCAGAACACCTGGTTGCCCTGGGGTTCGTCGTTCTTGATGAAGTCGCCACCCAGCCAGAACTGGTAAGCGGCGGCCGCGAACGGCTCGGGACGCAGGCCCAGCTTCGGCTTGATGATGGTGCCGGCAATGTAGCCGCCGTTGACGCGGGGGCGACCGAGGATGTCCCACAGGTCGGTGATGTCTTTGGAGGGGCCGTCGAACTGGCGCAGCATGGACCAGGGAACATAGAAATCCTGCATTTGCAGATGCTTCACGTCGCCCATACCTTGGTTGTTGCCGATGGCCAGGGTCAGGAACGACACCAGCATGGCGCGACCGTCGGTGATGTTGCGGTCGAACAGGTCATTCGGGTAGGCAACCTTCATCACACCCTTGGCTTCGTCGATGAAGTACACCAGCGCGTCGACACCCTTGGTGAAGTCGTCGGTGGTGGAGACTTCCACGTTGGTGCCGGTGGAGGACTCGGCGGCGATGTGCGCCGCGACTTCCAGGTAGCCATAACCGGTGGCGGGCTGCATGTGATAGGCGACGAGGATGTGCTTGTCGCCCTTGATCAGGTCTTCTTCTTTCAGGCTGAGGTCGGCGTAACGCGCGGATTGATCCATTACTTGCTCCTTTAGAGATGCGTTTGTACTGAATTGAACTATTCCGGGGCTTGCTGTTACGTGTACCCCTACCTGGAATGGGGCGAACTATAGCGACTGCGCCACATAAGAAAAAATCATGATTTCTGATAGTAGCCATAAGCATTTGCTTATAATTTACCCATGCTTCATCTGACCCTCCGGCAACTCCAGGTTTTCGAATCCGCCGCCCGCCATCTGTCTTTATCGCGCGCGGCGGAGGAACTGCATCTGTCGCAGCCCGGCGTCTCCATGCAGTTGAAGAAACTCGCCGAAGTGGTGGGCCATCCCTTGCTGGAACAGACCGGAAAGCGGGTGCGGCTCACCGGCCAGGGCCAGGAACTGGTGGCCACCGCGCGCGAGATTCTGGGCGCGGTCAAACGTTATGAACTTTCCCTGGTGGCGCGACAGGGCCTCACTGGCGGCAATCTGCACATCGTCGCCATCACCACCGCCAGCTACTTCGTGCCGCGCCTGTTGGGCGAATTTTCCCGGCGCCATCCGGGCGTGAAAGTCTCCCTGCGCGTCACCAACCGCGAACAGGTGTTGTCCAGCCTCACGGCGGGGCTGGATGACCTCTACATCCTCGGGCAACCGCCCGAGGGGCTGGCGGTCACCGCCATCCCCTTCCTGGAAAACCCGCTGGTGGTGCTGGCCGCGCCCGATCACCCCCTGGCCCACAGCAAGAACATTCAGCTCGCCCGCCTGGCCAAGGAGCCCTGGCTGCTGCGCGAGCCGGGTTCCGGCACGCGCAAGGCGGTGGAACGCCTGTTCGCCGACCACGGCTTGCGTCTCACGCCACACATGGAACTGGGCAGCAACGAGGCGATCAAGCAGGCGGTGCTGGCCGGACTGGGCATTTCCGTGGTATCCCGCCACACCCTGACGTTGCACGCGCCGGGCCAGTTCGCCATCCTCGACGCGGTCGGCTTTCCCATCCCGCGCCAGTGGTATGCGGTCTACCCCGCCGGCCGCTTGCGTAGCGTGGTGGCGCGTACCTTTCTCGACTTTCTCTTATCCGATGGAACCAAGCCATGACCAAACCGGCTTCCCACAAACCCCGCCGTTCGCAAGATCGCCACGCCCCCGAAGCCAACACCCTGCCCCTCCTGGCGACCACGCTCGATGTCCTGGCGCGAGTGCTCGAATTCGAGCGGCCGGCCGATGCCGTGCTCTCCTACACCTTCCGCAACGACCCGCAACTAGGCAGCCACGACCGCGCCTTCATCGCGGAAGCGGTCTACGGCGTCCTGCGCCGTCTGCGCGGCCTGCAAACCATCGCCGCCCCGGCCACCCCGCGCCGTCTACTGTTGGCCTGGCTGGCGCGGCATGGCGGCATCAACATGCGCCAGTTCACTGGCGCGGTAAAAGACGACGAACTCGACTGGCTCAAGGAGATGAAGGCCGCCGACCTTTCCACGCAACCGGAAGCGGTGCGTCTGGAATTGCCGGATTGGCTCCATGAGCGCCTGCATGCGCGTTTCGGCGACCACTTGCCGGCGCTGGCCGAGGCGCTCAATCGTCCGGCACCGCTGGATCTGCGCGTGAACACGGTGAAGATGGCGCGCGACGCCGTGTTGCACATGTTCACCACAGAAGGCATCGCCGTCGCGGCCACCCCCTATTCGCCCCTGGGCCTGCGTCTACAAGGCAAACCCGCCTTGCAGAAACACCCCTTGTTCATCGAGGGCGGCGTCGAGGTGCAGGACGAGGGCAGCCAATTGCTCGGCCTGTTGCTCGCCCCCAAGCGCGGCGAAATGGTCTGTGACTTCTGCGCCGGCGCCGGTGGCAAGACCCTGGTACTGGGCGCCTTGATGGCCAATACGGGGCGCCTCTATGCCTACGACGTCTCGGAAAAACGGCTCAATAACATGAAGCCGCGCCTGGCGCGCTCCGGCTTGTCCAACGTGCATCCGCAACTCATCGCCCACGAACGCGACCCCAAGATCAAGCGCCTGGCCGGCAAGTTCGACCGCGTCCTGGTGGATGCGCCCTGTTCCGGCCTCGGCACGCTGCGCCGCAACCCTGACCTGAAATGGCGGCAAAGCCCGGAATCGCTGCTGGAACTCACCGCCAAACAGGCCGCCATCCTGGAATCCGCCGCGCGACTGATAAAAGCGGGTGGGCGTCTGGTCTACGCCACATGCAGCCTGCTGGAAGAAGAAAACGAAGCCATCGTCCAGGCCTTCCTGGCCGCGCATCCGGACTACCACCTGGTCCCGGCGGGCGAAGTGCTGGCGGCGCAGAACATCGCACTGGAAATGGGCGACTATTTGCGCCTCGACCCCGCCATCCACAACACCGACGGCTTTTTCGCGGCGGTGCTGGAACGCAAGGCGTGAACCACCAACCCGTAGGATGCGGTGAGGAACGAACCGCATCATTACCGTGGATAACGGTGATGCGGTTCGCAAGCTCACCGCATCCCACGGTTGTCGCGCTGCTCGTAGCGTGCCAGTTCGCCTTCGCGATCCCCGCCCATGCCGGCGAACCCCTGCAACTCACCGCGCGTGGCACCGCCCAAGTGGCGTTCACCCCGGGCGACGAAGCCGCCACGCTGGTAGTCGAGGCCCTACGCAAGGCCAAGCGCCAGGTACTGGTGCAGGCCTACAGTTTTACCCACAAGGACATCGGCCAAGCCCTGGTCGACGCCAAACACCGGGGCCTGGACGTGCAGGTCATCGCCGACCCGCTTCAAGATGAGCGCGGCGCCACCAGCCTGGTGGCGTGGCTGGCGGAACAGGGCGTGCCGGTCTGGCTGGACGGCGAGCACGCCGCCGCGCACAACAAGGTGATGGTGATAGACAACGGCACGGCGGACGCCGCCGTGATCACCGGCTCCTTCAACTTCACCCATGCCGCCCAATACCGCAACGCGGAGAATCTGCTCCTGTTGCGCGGCCACCCGGCGCTGGCCGAAGCCTATGCCGCCAATTGGCGCAGACACCGGATTCACTCCCTTCCGTATCGGGCGGGACGCTAAGCAATACCGCGGGTAAACAGCAATTGCGCGGGAGCCAGTAGACAGCGGCGCGAACATGGCATAATCCGCGCCTATTTTTTTACCCCCATCATTTTTGAAGGAGTCGAGCGTGGCAACAGCAGCCAAAAAAGCGGCCAGCACTTCCGCGACGGACACCGCAAAACCCAAGGCGGCAACGAAACCAAAAGCACCCGCCAAAGTCACGGCCAAGGCCGCCGCAAAGGCCGCCGCCAGCATCATCTGCGACGCGGACCTGCTGAAGATGCCCGAAGTCGACTACATGAACGAGGCGCAACTGGCCTACTTCAAGGCCAAGCTGGTCATGATGCGCGATGAAATCCTCGATAACGCCCGCGAAACCGGCGAGCACCTCAAGGAAAACGAAGTCTTCGCCGACCCCAACGACCGCGCCACGGTAGAAGAAGAAAACATGCTGGAACAGCGCGTGCGCGACCGCGAACGCAAGCTGCTCAAGAAGATCACCACCGCGCTGGCCCGCATCGAAGACGGCTCCTACGGCTACTGCCTGGAAACCGGCGACCCTATCGGCGTCCCCCGCCTGCTCGCCCGCCCCACGGCGGAACTGTCGATCGAAGCGCAGGAAAAGCACGAGCGCCTGGAAAAGCTCTACGCCGACTGAGCAGAGCCCGCTCCCCTGAAAGTGGCCGCCGTGAGCGGCCATTTTTTTGTAGCGCCGGCTTCCAGCCGGCTTTGTAGGCCTGATCAGACGTCGCTGACTCACGCCGCGCACCCATTCGTGGGAGCGGGCTTGCCGATACGCGCCGGCCAGCCGAATATCCGCCCCATCGAAAAACAAGGGAGTTCCGCATGTCCCTGGCCGTAGTCACCAGCCGCGCCCTGGCCGGCATGGATGCGCCGGAAGTGGCGGTGGAAGTGCATCTCGCCAATGGCCTGCCCAGCATGACTTTGGTGGGATTGCCGGAAGCGGAAGTCAAGGAAGCGCGCGACCGCGTGCGCGCGGCCCTGCTGCAATCCGGCTTCGAGATTCCGCAACGGCGCATCACCATCAACCTGGCGCCGGCCGATCTACCCAAGGAATCCGGGCGCTTCGACCTGCCCATCGCCATCGGCCTGCTGGCCGCCTCCGGGCAACTGCCGGGCAACCGCCTGCATGAGTTCGAGTTCGCCGGTGAACTGGCGTTGACCGGGCAATTGCGGCCGATTCGCGGCGCCCTGGCGATGATGCTTTCCGCCGCGCGCTCCGGTCGCGCTTTTCTCCTGCCGCAAAGCAGCGCCCTGGAAGCGGCCCTGGTGGAAGACGCCGAGGTCTACGGCGCCGACAGCCTCCTGGCTGTTTGTGCCCACCTCAGCGGCCGTACCCTGCTGCCGCGCGCCAGCGCGCCCGCCGCCGGCACGCCACCGCCCTACCCCGACCTGGCCGACGTGAAAGGCCAGCGGGCCGCCCGCCGGGCGCTGGAAGTGGCGGCGGCCGGCGGCCACTCGCTACTCATGAGCGGCCCACCCGGCACCGGAAAATCCATGCTCGCGGCCCGCCTACCCGGCATCCTGCCGCCGATGACGCAGGCGGAGGCGCTGGAATCCGCCGCCGTGCTGTCGCTCACCGGCGGCTTCCGCCCCGAGGCCTGGAAGGTGCGACCCTATCGCGCGCCCCATCACTCCGCCTCCGGCGTCGCCCTGGTCGGCGGCGGCAATCCACCACGCCCCGGCGAAGTCAGTCAGGCCTCGCATGGAATTTTGTTTCTCGATGAACTGCCCGAGTTTTCCCGGCCCGCCCTGGAAGCCCTGCGTGAACCCCTGGAAGCCGGCCACATCACCATCTCGCGCGCCGCGCACCAGGCCGATTTCCCCGCCCGCTTCCAACTGGTGGCGGCGATGAACCCTTGTCCCTGCGGCTATCTCGGCCACCCTTCGGGCAAATGCCATTGCAGCCCGGAACAAGTGGCACGCTATCGCGGCAAGCTCTCCGGCCCCCTGCTCGACCGCATCGACCTGCATATCGAAGTGCCCGCGCTGCCGCAAGACGAGTTGACCAGCGTCCAGGCGGGCGAGCCTTCCACCGAGGTGCGGGCGCGGGTGACGGCCGCGCGGGAACGGCAACTGGCGCGCCAGGACAAACCCAACGCCCGCCTCTCCGGCCGCGAGATCGACCGCCACTGCCCACTCGACGCACCCGGCGAAACCTTGCTCAAGCAGGCCATCACCCGCCTCAACCTTTCGGCCCGCGCCTACCACCGGGTATTGAAGTTGGCGCGCACGGTGGCCGATCTGGCCGGCGCGGAACAGATCAGCGCCGCCCATCTCGCGGAAGCGATCCAGTACCGGCGCGGCTGAAGCACGCGAGGAACACCCAAGCTGCTTTTGTAGCGCTGGCTGGAAGCCGGATGTCGAAAAAAACGCCGGCTGGAAGCCGGCGCCACAAGGGGGCATGTTCCGCTACCGACCCGGCTTACGGCACCGGCACGAAGCGCACCGCGTCGGCGGAACTCCATAAACCGCCCCCCCCCGGATGCGTGAGCGTCACGGTATTGGTGCCGGCGTTAAAGGCCCAGGTGCCGAGCAGGTTCCACTTGCCGCCGTTGGTCTGTTGGTTGGCGGTTACCGTGACCGGGCCAGCGGCGGTGGACACGGTATAAGGCGCGTTGGCCACCCGGTTGCTGGAGGCGCCCCACCAGGCATGGACCTGATAGTTGCCGGCGGCGGTGAGTGTGCCGTTCCAGGTGGCGGTGTTTCCCAGGGTGCCGTTCACCAGAGAACTGGCCAGGTATTCGCCGCTGACGCTGGATTCGCTCCAGGTGCCGACCTTGCTGAAGCCGGCGTCGAGGTTGTCGACGATGACTTCAATCCCCACCGGCGCGGGTATTGGGGGAGATGGCGGCTGGGGGGTGCCACCGCCTGTCGATCCCGTGTTGCCCAGGTTCTGGGCGCGGAACAAATCGACCAGGGGCTGGTTGACGGCATCCGCGTCGGGGTAGCCGTAGAGGTTGCCGTACACCCCCCAGCTCGTGCTGTGCCAGTCCCAGTTCTGCCCGGAGGCGCCGTACTTGGCCATCAGGTCGAGGGTGTCCGTCATCCAGGCCAGGCCGCCGCGTTCCGGGGTGTAATTGCGGGGCGATTGGCCGAACTCGCCGATGTTGATCGGCACGTTGTGGTCCAGGGAAAACTGGAACCCATATTCCAGCAGGCTTTGCTCCAGGTAGGCCTTGTCGTAGGCGGTCGGCGTCACATAAGACTTGTTGTTCTGGAGCTGGATACCCAGCGCGCCGGTGCCGCCGGTTGCGTTGGCGCCCTTGATCCAGCCGGAGATCTGGTACTGGTAGCCCTGCCGTACCGAGAAGGTGAGGTTGGGCATCTTGACCAGATACTTGCCATTGGCGTTGGAGATGCTCACCGAGGCGGCGCCGCCATGCCCGGTGGACTCGATCACCCGGCTGCCGGTGGTGCCGGAAAGGCGCTGCGTGGTGGTCTTGTTGGTGAAGGACAGGAAGGGGTCGTAGCTTTCCAGCAGATAGGGATTGGACGGCGCCTTTTCCATGTCGATGTTCTGCACCACGCGCACCAGGTTGCCGGCCGGGTCGTATTCCCTGATCTGGAAATCGTCGAACGTCACCTTGCCGGTGTTGCTCGTGGAAATGAATACCGGGATGGCGGCGATCACATTGCTGTCGTTGACCGTGAAGCGGGTGCCCTCGTACCAGGCCCAATCGCTGTTGCCGGCGGGGATCGGCGCGTTCTCCAGCAAAGTACCGGCGGTGTAGTCGGGCGACCAGGGCAGAACCATCGAGCTGTGGTCGCCGTAACGCATGTTGGAATCGCCCAGGTCGCCGCCGTAGCTCAACTGCGAGGCGTGCGACCAGAAGTCGTAGTTGTGGAAGTCGTACAGCGCGTTGCTGTCTCCGATCAGCGGCGGTACCGCGCAATCGTCGGCGAAGCAGCTTTCCACCTGCACCACATGACGTGTGTCCTGGGTGCGGATGGCGGTGACCAGGGTTTGCGCCAGGGCGGCCCATTGCGCCTGATTGGCCGGCTTCGGCTCGTTGAGCAGGTCGTAGCTGGCGATGACCGGCTCGTCCTTGTAGCGGCGGGCGATTTCCGTCCACAACGCTTTCAGACGATCCTGGCAGGAGCCGGCGCCATTGCCCGCGCTCCAGAAATTGCCGGAATAATCCGGCCCCTGGAAACCGCATTGCGGCGCGTGCATGTCCAGAATGACGCGCACCCCGGCATTGCGCGCCCAGACGATCTGCTTGTTCAGCCAGTCCCAGCCTTCCTGCTTGTAGACGTAAGGCGCGGCGTTGTCCTCGAACAAGCGATACCAGGTATTCAGGCGCGCCACGTTCATGCCGGCCGCCTTCACGGCGGCATAGTCTTCCTGGTCGAACTTCTTGCTACCCAGCACCGATTCCGCTGTATCGCTCTCGTCGCCATAAGCGAAGAAGTTGCTGCCGATCAGGCGGATCGGCGCGTTGTTGGCGCCCACCACCAGGTTACGCCCGGAGGCGCGGATGAAATCGCTCGCCGGGCCACCGGTCGGAACGTAGGCCACGGGCGGTTCCAGGCGGGCGTCATCGACGAAGAACTCCACACCCACCGCCGGGCCATTCACATAAAGTTGCGCCAGGGTGGCCGTGCCGCTGGGGTTGTGAGCGTAGTAGCCGCCCAGTTTCACCCACTTACCCGGCGCCACGGTGCGGCCATCCAGGTTGATGTATTTGGTGCCGGCGCCATCGACCAGCTTCACGCCCAGGGAATAGGTCGCGCTGACGTTCTGCCGGGTGCGCACCCAGACGCGCAGATCGTGCCCCCGACCCACCTGCAACTTGTCCAGGATGTTCGTGGCGATGCCCATGTAGGTTGCGGCGCGCCCGGAAACCAGGGCCGACTGGCTGCCGCCGTGGGCGGCTTCGTTGCTCGTGTTGATCGGATAGCTGGCCCCGTAGGCGATCCAGCCATTGCTGTTATCCGGTGCCTCGAAGCCCGGATTAACCAATACGTTGGCCGACCACGCGGGCAGCGCTGCGCACAGGCTCAGGTACAACAAATGCTTCTTGAACACGGCATTCCCCTTGATTGGTTGATGATGAAATATTTTTTATGTGTGAACGCCGCGTTCCCGAACCCGCGTGGCCGCCACACGTCGCGCAACTTAACCGGACATGAGCGTCCGATTAAGTTGCTTTTTTTATCATTATTTCATGCGGTGCAACATCCCCAATTCCGGCTAGATCGGAAGCAATGCGTAAGCGGGGGTAAGGGAATATCGGTTCGCAGCCGCGAATCGTGCCGATGTACCGCGTGTGGCGCCTCGTCCGCCTCAGCCGGTCCAGTTGACCATGCGCTGGGCCTTCTCCAGGTCGCGCATCATCTTGAAGTTTTCGATGTGTTTGGCGCTCATGCGGTCGCGCAGCGAGAGCATCAACTCGGCGGTGGACAGGGCATCGGCGAGGGCGCTGTGGCGGGCATAGTTGCTGATGCCGAAATGCCCCATCCATTGATCGAGGGAACGGTGCGAGCGCGCGAGATCGGGGTAGAGGGCGGGGGCGAGGTAGGCCAGGTCGACCCAGGGATGGTTGACCTTGAGGCCCAGGAAGGTCTTCAGGGCACGGTCGATCATGGTCTTGTCGAAGGCGACGTGGAAGGCCACCAGGGGCGACTTGCCGAGATATTCGAGAAAGGTGAGCAGGGCCTCCACCGGCGGCACGCCTTCCGCCTGCGCCGTGCCGCCGATACCGTGGATCAGGATGTTGTCACGGGTACTGATGCGATCCTGTTGCAGGATGATTTCCATGCTGTCGATCAGGTGGATGCTCCCCGCGCTGACGGCAACCGCGCCGATGGCGATGAGACGATCCTTGACCAGATTCAGGCCGCTGGTCTCCACGTCCACGACCACATAGCGGCTCGCCGTATGCGGGTCGTTCAAGTCGGGCGCGGGCAGTGCCTGCCAGGCAGCCAGCCGCGCGGCCTGCTCCGGCGTCAGCTCGGGTTTTGCGCCGAACAGGCGCGCGAGCCAGTTCATAGCTGGTAATCCAGGGTCAGCTTGGTTTGCAGCTTGCGCGCCTGGCGGAAGGCTTCCTTGAGGATGCGCTTGTCAAGGTTGTTGAAGCTGTCCGGGTCGACCTGATTGGTCAACGGTTCGTCGCGCTCGCACTGGTCATGATGCAGTTGCATGCGGAGCAACTGGATGAAGAGGAAGGCATCGGCCCAGGCCTCCGCGTCTTGCGGGTCGATGCGCAAGGGTCCGGTGATCTCGCGCAGGCGTTGCAGAGTATTGGTCTGTTTGCCGCCGACGGCCAGGCTGAAGATGCGGGCGGCATCGACGAAGGGGGTGATGCCGCTGAGCTTGAGGTCCAGGATGTTGCCCTTGCCAGTGAAGAAATCCCACACCGAGCCGGTGGGCGGGTGATTGCGCAAGGCATTGGCCGCCATCTGGTGCAGGAATCGACTGTTCTCCTTGGCCGCGCCGCGCAACCATTCACGCAGATCGAAGGCTAGGTGGTCGGCGCCGTGGAGCGGCCGGAAATCGAAGAAGATGGTGGAATACAGCAATGCCATCGGGTCGCCGTGATCGATCCAGTCGGCGAAAGTGCGCTTCCATTCCCGCAGCGACAGACACCATTTCGGGTTGGAGGCCATCACCTCGCCGTTGCACAAGGGGAAGCCGCATTCCGCGAGGGCCAGGTTGACGCGCTTGGCGAAGGGCAGGAGCACGGCGCGCATGGCCTCGGGGTCGCCACCCTCTTGCGCGGCGAAGATGATGCCGTTGTCCTGGTCGGTATTCAGGGTCTGCTCCAGGCGCCCCTCTGAACCCAGCGCCAGCCAGCAGAATTCCAGGGCTTTGGCGGCCGGGTCATTACGCAACTCCAGTTCGAGAATGCGGGTGGTGAGCAGGTCATTGAGGGTGGAAATGATCTGCGTGAGCTGCTCGGCCGCCACGCCCTGGGCCAGCATGTTGTGGGCCAGTTGCCGGATGTCCTTGGCCGAGTGGATGAGGGTGTCCAGTTGTTCCGCGTTGCGGATGGCACCGCTGATCTGGCGCAGGCCGACCCGTTGCAGCGAAAACAGATCCTTCTCCGAAATCAGGCCCTTGAGCTGGCCGTCCTCCTCCACCAGGATGTGGCGGAAACCCTGTTTGGCCATGACCAGCGCGGCGTCGTGGGCCAGGGCGTGGGGCGGCAGGGTGCGCGGATTCGGGCTCATGACCGATGCAAACGGCACGTCCAGGCCGACTTCGGCCAGGGCGACCCGGTTGAGAACGTCGTGCAGGGTGAAGATGCCCACCGGCTTTCTGTTTTCATCCACCGCGACCATGGAACCGATGCCCAGCTTGTGCATGGTTTCCAGCACCTCGCGTAGCGAGGTCTCCGGCGCGCAGGTCACCGGCTCGCGCCGGATCAGCGTCTCCAGCGTGCTCGACATGGATTGCTGGTCGCTGCTGGATTTAGCGTACTGGGCCTGGAGTACCTGCTTAGACTGCTCCAGCAAATTGGCGATGCGCCGCGTGCAAAAATCGTTGAAGGCATCGCTGGCCTTGAGCAACTCGCGAAAATCCGCCGCCGCCAGTTCGAAGCAGAAGGTGTCATGTCCCGCCCGATAGGTGCTGGCGACGCCGCGCTTGGAAAGCAGGGCGCCCAGGGGGAAGCATTCGCCCTCATGCAGCTCCAGCCAGGAAGCATCTTCCTGCGCGCGCACCACATCCTGTTCGCCGTGTATCACGCCCTGTTTGATGATGTAGAAGGTCTTGACCGGCCCCGAATCCGGCCCCAGGACCGTCTCCCCCTTGGCGTAGTAGGTCAGCTTGAGCCGCTCCGCCAGCCAGATCAGGTGTTCCCGCTCCATGCTGTCGAACGGCGCGAAGCGGGCGAGATGGTCGACGGTGGCGAGGATCAGGGTGTTGGGCGCGGCCATGGCTGTCGGCGGGTTTGGCGAAGCGTGTAGCTTATTTCATGCGGTCGCCCGAAGGAACGAAGTCAGGCAAATCAAAGGAGGGAACGTGTGCGCGAAAGAGATACGGTGTGGCGCTTCGCGCCGCTTGAGCCAGGTAGCTTGGTAGGCCACCAGGCCATCACCCCCACTAAGCCAAAGTGACACCTTGCGTGTCGTTAGCGTGCATAGCCACAGGCTGCTAGCAGCCTGTTGGACTTTGTGCGTCGATAGCGAGAAATGACCCCGCCGAGGTCGGTTTTTGATGGCTTCGCCGGGGAATAGCCGGGACTATTGCCCAAGAAGCCGGCGAAAAACGGGCCGGCGCGGCCGTTTCGCAGCCGACGATCCAAAGTCCGACAGGCTGCTAGGGGCCACAAATACCCGTTCAACGGCTCTTGGACGCAGTCGAGCGCAAGCAATCGCGGGTCTTCGCGACAAAAAGCGTCAGACAGATTGGTAAACCGGGGTTTTCGGCGCGGAACTGTTGGCCTGATCTCATTGTATTGCGTTGATTTCAATGAGATTTTATTTGGTGGCCAGGGGCGGAATCGAACCGTCGACACGCGGATTTTCAATCCGCTGCTCTACCAACTGAGCTACCTGGCCGCTGCTTCAACCGGGGAACCCCGGCTAAAAGAGGCGCGCATTTAACCGTATCGCCCCGCCAGCGTCAAGGCTGGCGCGTGTTCTGTATAGTGGGTCGCAAATACCCGACAAATAAACTCGGGCTTGTCGCCCCTCATGTCGGCTGGCACACTACGGCTCCATTACCAATCACTTATATAAAGGAAGCATCATGGGTGGCCTTTCCGCCGATACCCCTATCCCCACCGAGATCAAGCTGCACCAGCAGTCACGGGTCATGGAAGTCGCCTTCAGCAATGGCGACCGTTACGAGTTTCCCTACGAGTACCTGCGGGTGTATTCCCCCTCCGCCGAGGTGCGCGGCCATGGCCCCGGCCAGGAGACGTTGCAGGTCGGCAAGAAGAATGTCGAGATCAAGAACATTGAGCCGGTGGGTCACTATGCCGTCTCGCTGGTGTTCTCCGACGGTCATGATTCCGGCATCTACTCCTGGGATTAC
Organism: Gallionellaceae bacterium; assembly: GCA_028714875.1. Classification (GTDB taxonomy): domain Bacteria; phylum Pseudomonadota; class Gammaproteobacteria; order Burkholderiales; family Thiobacillaceae; genus PFJX01. The sequence goes on along the minus strand of JAQTLN010000010.1, from coordinate 7,984 downwards.
CTGTATGACCTGGGGCGCTATCAGGAGGCTTACTGGAAGGCTTATCTGATGCGCATGGAGGAGGCCGGCGCTTCGCGCGAGCCGAAAACGCTGGTGTGACGCCCTCGCTGCTCGCCGATCTCGCGGCCGCCATCAGCGCGGCCGACAGTCAGCCGTTCACCTGCGAGCGCATGACGGCGCAGGGCGGCGGTTGCATCAATCGCGGGTTTGCGCTGGCCGGTACTGATGGCCGGCGTTATTTCGCGAAATTGAACGATGCCGACAATCTCGACATGTTCGCGGCCGAGGCCGATGGCTTGCGTGAACTCGAAGCGGCCGGGGCGATCCGCGTGCCGCGCCCGGTGGCCTGCGGCGGCAGCGGCGGCGAAGCGTTTCTGATCCTGGAATGGTTGAATCTTGGCGGGCAAGAGCGGCCCGCCGAGCTTGGCCGGCAACTCGCGCAATTGCATCGCCACAGTCAGACCGCGTTCGGGTGGTGGCGCGACAACGCTATCGGCAGCACCCCACAGCACAACGCCCCGATGCCGGACTGGGTTGAATTCTTTCGCGCGCAACGCCTGCGCCCGCAACTCGAGCGCGCCCGGGGTAACGGGGCGCCGGGCGCTCTGCCGCGACTGGGGGAGCGTCTGCTGGAGCGGTTGGAGGCGTTTTTTCCCGGTTACCAGCCTCTCCCCTCGTTGCTGCATGGTGATCTCTGGGGTGGCAATCACGGCTACGCCGACGGCGTACCGGTGTTGTTCGATCCGGCCGTCTACTATGGCGACCGTGAGGTGGACTTGGCCATGAGCGAATTGTTCGGTGGTTATCCGACGGCGTTTGGCGCCGCTTACCGGGAAGCCTGGCCACTCGACGCGGGCTACCGGGTGCGCAGGCATCTCTATAACCTTTATCACGTGCTCAACCACTTCAACCTGTTCGGCGGCGGCTATGCGGCCCAGGCCGAAGGCATGATCGGCCGCTTGCTGGCCGAGGCGGGATAGCCCGGTTTAGAACGCGCGGCGCGAGCAAGTATTTGCCTGGCAACAGGTTTTTGTGGATAATCGCGCGCTTTCCAGGTTTCTAGCCCAGGTACTCATCATGAAAGCCGGCGTACATCCCGAATACAACGAAATTTCCGTGACTTGCAGTTGCGGTAACGTTTTCACCACCCGTTCCACCATGAAGAAGGCGCTGCATGTGGAAGTCTGTTCCGCATGCCACCCGTTCTATACCGGCAAGCAGAAAATTGTCGACACCGCTGGCCGGGTCGAGAAATTCCGTCAGAAGTACGCTCTCAAGAAGTGAACGAAGGCGGTCTGGTTGGACAAAGGCAGCTTAGGCTGCCTTTTTTCATTCCGACACCACGTTGTCAATGAATCCTACCCAGTCGAGCAAGCTGTTCTGGCTGATTCTGCTGGCCGCGTTCTGGGCGTTCTATGGCCTGACCGGACGCGATGCCTGGAAGCCGGACGAGGCGCGGGCGCTGGCGCCGATTCTGGAGGCGACGACCGATCTTGCCCGCGCCTGGCAGGCGCCCGCGCCCTTGCATGTCATGGCGGCGGCCACGATGGCGAAGCTCGGCGCCCCCTGGTTGGCGCTTCAGGATGGCGCGCGTTTGGCCAGCGGCGTGTTCACGCTGGTTTCCCTGTTGTTTACCGCGCTGGCCGCGCGCCGCCTGTTCGGCCCCGGTTTCGGCGCGACGGCGGTGCTGGCTTTGATCGGCTGCCTCGGCCTGATGTTGCGCATGCACTCTCTGGCCCCGGAAACCACGCTGCTCGCGGCCTGGTCCGCGTTGCTGGCCGGGGTCGCTTGCGGGCGTGATTCGGCCCGCCTCGGCGGCGTCCTGATCGGCTTGTCGTTGAGCGCGTTGTTCCTGGGCCTGCGCGGCTTGTCCGATCTTGCCGCCGGCCTGGTGCTGCTGTTGCTGCCGTTACTGTCATCGGATTGGCGCCGCCCGACCTATCGCCGCGCCCTGGCGCTGGGACTCGGGCTGGCCGGCGCGCTGAGCGTCGCGCTGCTGCTGTATCTCCATCTCGATGGCATGCTCGCGGAGTGGCTACGCTGGCATGGCGTCCAGCGGCTGGCTTCGGGCGCGCCGACTTTCCGCGCGATTTCCGAAATGCCCTGGCTGTCCTGGCCGGTCTGGCCGTTGGCGCTGGCCGCGCTCTGGCATGAGCATCGCCGTCTCGGTCGCGCCAAGGAATTGCATTTGCCCTTGATCGCCTTGCTGGCCGCGCTGCTCGCCACCCTGGGGCCATCCTGGTCACGCGATGGCGGCTTATTGCCGATACTGCCGCCGCTGGCCCTGCTGGCCGCCTATGGTGTGGACAGCATGAAGCGTGGCGCGGCTCAGGCTTTCTACTGGTTTGGCGTGGTCTGCTTCGTGTTCTTCATCTTTGCCTTCTGGACTTATTTCGCCGCGCTGGAATGGGGGATGCCGAGCAAATTGGCGGCGCATGTGGCCGAACTTACGCCGGCCTATCGACCTGGCTCGGTGTCGGGGGCGAATTTGCTGCTGGCCTTGATTGCCACCGTGCTGTGGTTGTTGGCCATTCCCTTGTTTCCGCGCGCGAAAATACGCCCCGTGCTGGTCTGGGCGAGCGGGATGGTGCTGGTCTGGACCTTGCTGATTGCCTTGTTTCGTCCCTGGTTGGAAGCCGGCTGGGGCTATCAGCCATTGATCGCTGATCTGAATCGGCATCTACCGGCGGGCGCCTGTCTGAAAATCGAGACCGATCCGGCCATGCGCACCATGCTGCGCTATCACCTGCACCCGAAGCGCGACGCGGATTGCTCCTGGGTACTGGTATCGGCTGATCGCAAGGTGGACACGGACAACGCTCCGCTGTGGGAAGGCGCCCGCCCGCGCCAGAAAGATCAACGCTATCGCCTCTACCACACCGCGCGATGAAACCAGCGCCCCCCGTCCCCGTCTCCGCCATCATCCTCGCGGGTGGCCTGGCGCGTCGTTTCAAAGGTGAGGACAAGGGGCTGATCGAGCTTGCCCGCCGCCCACTGGCGGCCTGGGTGGCGGAACGGCTGCGCGCCCATGTGGCCGAGGTGCTGCTGAATGCCAACCGCAATCTCGCCGGCTACGCGGCCCTCGGCTACCCCGTGGTGGCCGACCATCTGCCCGGCAATCTGGGCCCGCTCTCCGGGCTTCTGGCGGCGGCGCGCACCGCGCAACAGGAATGGTTGCTTACGGTGCCCTGCGACGCCCCCTTTCTGCCGCTTGACCTCGCCATTCACCTGCATGCGCAGGCGCTGGCCAATGACGTGCCCATGGTGCGGGCGGCCGATGAAACCGGCATCCACTACGCGGTCATGCTGATGCACCGTTCCCTGCTTACGGACCTCGATCTCTACGTTCAGGGTGGTGGGCGCCAGGTGCGTGCCTGGCAGGAGAGGCATCCGGTGGAAACCGTCGAATTCAGCGGCGATCCCTATGCTTTTCTCAATGTGAATACGCCCGACGATCTGCGCACGGCGGAACGCCTGGCTCGTCGCTATCAACGTTGACCCATTCCAATCGCGGAGCACCCTCATGAACCTGGCGCAACATCTGCTCATCGGGCTGATACGCGGTTATCAGATACTGCTTTCCCCGTTCATCGGCAATCAATGCCGCTTCACGCCCACATGCTCGCACTACGCGCGCGAGGCGGTGGAAAGACATGGCGCGCTCAAAGGGAGCTGGATGGCCATGCGACGGGTTTCCCGCTGCCATCCCTGGCATCCCGGTGGGCACGATCCCGTGCCGTGACGCTTCGCCCAATACACGCGGCTTGCCGCCCTTTCATGCAGGTTCTACTATCGCGGCTCTCCGCCCCACCCTGGTAATCCCCGCCCGTGTTCTCTTTCTTTCGCAAGGACAAGCCTGAAGACCTGATGGCCTTTCTCAAGGAAGGACAGCCGGAATTCGCCTCCGGGCCTTCCTATACCCTGGCCAACGCGGCGAGCGAGTCCAACGAGGGGGGAATCGAGGTTCAGGAGAGCGGCGGTGGCCTGGTGCCGGAATTCGAGGAAGCGGCGGTGCTCTACGCCAACGGCAAAGTCGGCGAAGCCGCCGCGCTGCTCAATCGCTATCTGCTCGACCATCCGGATAATCGCGACCCCTTGCCCTGGTACATGTTGTTCGACCTCTATGAGGCGAGCAACCAGCCCGAGCCGTTCGAGGACGCGGCGGTCGATTTCGCGGTGAAGTTCGAACATTCGCCGCCCACCTGGGCGCCACGAGGCCAACTCAAGGCGGCCTCGCTGCCGGTGCCCCTGATGAGTTTCGGCGAAAAATTCGGCAACATCGAACGAGTCAAGCTGCAACGCTTCATGCAGGAAGCGCGGGAAGCGCCATTTGCCCGCATGGAAGTCAGCAAGTGCCCGGCGCCGGATGAAGAAACGGCCAAGATCATGTTCGATTGTCTCGCCCAACTCGACAAGCTGCGTAAACCGGTGGAATTGATCGGTGGCGGCGGCTTCGCGGTGCGCCTGGGCGCGGCGCAACAAGGCGACCGCCTGAGCGAAACCGGCTGGCTGCTGTGGCTGTCCACCCTGCGCCTGATCGGCAAGGAGGCGGATTTCGAGGAAGCGGCCGTGGGTTACGCCGTCGCCTTCGAAGTTTCCCCGCCGTCCTATGTGCCGCCCCTTGCCCTGCCCATGCGCGGCGGTGAGGCGCCGGGTGATGCGCGGTCGAGTGGATCGGAACAGGTATTCAGCCTGGCCGGCATCATCGGGCCCGGCTCCGAGATCCAATTAAGCCAGTTGGCGCGCTTCGCCGAGGAGCGCAAGCAAATCGACATCGACCTCGCCCAGGTCACCCGCATCGACTTCGCCGCCGTCGGCTTGCTCCTGGAAACATTGATCAATCTGGCGCAGGGCGACCGCGTCATCCAGTTCATCGAAGGCAACGAGATGGTGAACACCCTGCTGAACATCGTCGGCGCCAGCCAGTTCGCCGCTGTGCGCGGGCGCACGCGAGTCTGAAAGCCCATGGAACAGTTTCACGGCACCACCATCATCTCAGTGCGTCGCGGCGAGGATGTGGTCATCGGCGGCGATGGCCAGGTCACCCTCGGCAACATCGTCATCAAGTCCAGCGCGCGCAAGGTGCGCAAGCTCTATCAGGATCGCATCCTGGCCGGGTTCGCCGGCGGCACGGCGGATGCGTTCACCCTGTTCGAACGGTTCGAGGCCAAGCTGGAAAAACATCAGGGCCATCTGGTGCGCAGCGCCGTGGAACTGGCCAAGGATTGGCGCACCGACCGCATGTTGCGGCGCCTGGAAGCCATGTTGGTGGTGGCGGATCGCGGCAGTTCGCTGATCATCACCGGGTCTGGCGACGTGCTGGAACCGGAATTCGGCATTGCCGCCATCGGCAGCGGCGGCGCCTACGCCCAATCGGCGGCGCGCGCCCTGCTGGAACATAGCGACCTCGCCCCCGAAGCCATCGTGCGCGAATCACTGGGCATCGCCGCCGACCTGTGCATCTACACCAATCGCAACATCCTCATCGAGACACTGGCGTAACGGGCATGGCGATTCGCGCCGCCACGGAGGATGAACGCCTCCCGCCATGCTCTTTCCCTCACCCCCAACCCCTCTCCCGCTTGCGGGAGAGGGGAGCTTCAAGCGTCGCCGCGCGACGTTCACGTTGACCCCCGCCCTGTCCGCGCCGCTCCGCTTCTGGCGCATCGCCGACCAGGCCGGCCTCGCCTGGCGCCACTGGGATGGCGAATACGTGTTCCACCACGCCCTGTCCAACGACACCCATCGCCTTTCGCAAACCGCCGGCGTGGTGTTGTTGCAACTGCTCGAAGGCGGCGAAACGGAGCAGGGCGCTTTGGCCGAGGCGTGCGAACTGGATAGCGAAGACATCGATGTCATCCTCTCCGCGCTGGTGAAAATCGACTTCGTGGCATGGCGGTGAAGCTGGGTAAACTTTCCCCGACAGCGTTGCGCCGGCAACTGGCGCGGGGGCTGGACCTGCGCACCGGGCCGTTCCGCTTCCTGATCCGGAGCCACAGCCCCGAAGTCGCGCGCGGTCTGGCCACGCTCTATCCCGACTTCCCCTTGCCTCTGGACGGTTTCCGCGATTTCCATATCCGGGCCGACAAGGTATCCGGGCCGCGCCGCTGGTACCGGCCGCAATGCAACTTCTGGTTCGATGGCCTGACGCCATTCAAGCCCCTGCCCGCCAATCACGCCTTCCCGCTCTTGGAATGGGGCATGAACTGGTGCATCGCCGGCCACGCCCAGCATTACCTGATGCTGCATGCCGCCGTGCTGGAGCGGCATGGCCGCGCGGTGATCCTGCCGGGCGATCCCGGCGCCGGCAAAAGCACGCTGACCGCCGCCCTTACCCTCTCCGGCTGGCGCCTGCTCTCGGATGAAATCACCCTGATAGACCGTAAGGATGGCCTCATCGTCCCGCTGGCGCGTCCGGTCAGCCTGAAGAACCAGTCGATAGAAATCATTCGCGCGGCGTTTCCCCAGGCCGTGATCGGCGACATCGCCCTGGACACCCACAAGGGCACGGTGGCGCACCTGAAACCGCCCACGAATAGCGTGGAGCGCATGGACGAAAAGGCGCGCGCCGCCCACATCGTTTTCCCGCGCTGGCGCGCCGACACGGTGGCCAGGCTCACGCACCATTCGAAAGCCGACGCTTTCATCCATGCCGCCACGCACGGCTTCAACTACAGCCTGCTCGGTCGCCTGGGTTATGAACTCAACGCCGCGCTGATCGACACCTGCGAATGCTGGGACTTCGAATATTCGCGTCTGGATGAGGCCCTGGCGGTCTTCGAGGAACTCGTCTCATGAAGCCGGCCTGCGATGCCTTTCTGCATGCCCTGCGCGAGCCCACCGTCATGGCCGGCTTCGACGCGGAAACCTGGGATCGCGTGGTGCGCCAGGCGCGCACATCAGGTTTGCTCGGCCGCCTGGGCGCGCTGGCTTCCGGGTTCTCCGAGCGGTTGCCGGAAGCCGTGTGGCAACACCTGGAAGCGGCGCTGACGCTGGCGGAACAGCAGCGCCGCGCGGTCCACTGGGAATTGCGGCAACTCGGGCGCGCGCTGGAACGCACCGAAGGTCCCGTGGTTCTGCTCAAGGGCGCGGCCTACGCGGCGGCCGACCTGGCGCCAGCCGCCGGCCGCATCTTTACCGATATCGACCTGCTGGTGCCACGCGCGCAACTGGGCGCGACCGAGGGGGCGCTGATGCTCGACGGCTGGATCACCAGCCCGCACGACGCCTACGACATTCGCTACTACCGCGAATGGATGCACGAATTGCCACCGATGCGGCACATCCGCCGTCAGACCTGGCTCGATGTGCATCACAACATCCTGCCGGAAACCGCGCGGCGCAAGACCCAGCCAGCCCTGTTCCTCGCGGCCTCGCTGCCGCTGCCGGGCTTTCCCCGTTTCTCCATCCCGCAACCAGCCGATCAGGTGCTGCACTCCGCCACCCACTTGTTCCACGAAGGCGAGTGGCAACACGGCCTGCGCGACCTGGTCGATCTGGATGCCCTGCTACGCGCCTACGGCGCCGATCCCGCCTTCTGGCCGCAACTGCTGGCACGCGCAAAAACTCTCAATCTCGGACGGCCGCTCTATTACGCCCTGCGCTATGCGCGCCACCTGCTGCACACGCCCATGCCGCAAGGCCTGGAATTAGTGTGCCCGGAACAGCCCGGCCACCTCGCGGCCGCGCTACTCGATGCCTTGTTCCTGCCCGCCTTCGCCAGTGCCCACGCGGAATGCAAAACACCGCTTTCCGGCCCGGCCGCCTTCGCCCTCTATGTGCGCAGTCACTGGCTGCGCATGCCTCTACACCTGCTGATCCCCCACTTGCTGCGCAAGGCGCACAAATCGGAAGACAACTAGTAGTTCGTTCCATCAATACAGTTACTAACTGGGTGATAATTGCCATGTTTCCTCTTCAACTTCTGAAGGCGGTGATCATGGCAAGGAAATCCAAGCGGGCGGCGTTGGTGTTGACGCCGGAA
>JAQTLN010000009.1 GCA_028714875.1 Gallionellaceae bacterium | reverse complement strand
AGGATCTGAAGGAACGCGTCCTCAAAGGGATCGCTGAGATCAATGCGGCACCTGTCGTATTTCGCTGGAACAAATTTGACCTCGGCCTGACTTGATATGTATTCGTTTTAATGGAACGGGCTACTAGATACCTATCGGGGAGATTGCCCTGCCAGATGTCAAATGCGACCCGGCGCTGGCCAACAACGCCGGCGGTTTGTTATTTGCCTGAAGCCGCCTTGATCGCCAGCAGGTCCACGGCCTGCTCCAACGTGACGGACTCCGGGTTCATGTCCTTGGGCAGAGTGGCATTGAGCTTGCCATGCTGCACGTAGGGGCCATAGCGGCCGGACTTGAGGGTGACGGGCTTGCCGTCGCCCGGGTGGGCGCCGAGCTCCTTGCCGGGCTCAGGCGCGGCGCGCTTGCTGGGGCCTTCCGCGCGCGGCTCGAATTCGAAGCTGACCTTGCCGGCCTTGTCGCGCACCAGGAAGGCGGAAAACTTGCGCCGGGTGCGGGCGGAGACGAAGCCGGTCAGCAGATCGGTCTTCCCTTCCGCGAGCAGCTTCTGCATCTGGGCGCGTTCCACCGGCTGTTGCAGGATCAGTTTGCCGCTGCGGAAATCACAAGCGCGCTCGGCGCCGACGCTCTTTTCGCAGACGTAGGAATTGCCGTGTTCGTACACCGCCGCGCCGCACTTGGGGCACTTGCCCAGGCTTTCCTGGGCGGAGAAGTCCACCGCCTCGGCTTCCTCGCCCTCGCGCGGCTGGCCGAAGTCGAATTCCGGCATCTTGTCGTCGTTGAGGCGAATCTCGGCGTCGAACGGACGCCCCATCTTGTTCCTGAAGCCGGTGAGCGGGCCGATCTTGCCTTCGCGCAACAGCGCTTCCATCTCGGACACTTCGAACTGGCGGCTGGCGACGATCTTCCAGGTGCTCCAGTCGCAGGACTGGCAGGCGAATTTTTTGTAATTTTCCTTCAACACACCGCCGCATTTCGGGCAGGGGGTTTTCAGGATGGCGAAGTCGCCCGGCACGGTGTCGGACTCGTAACGCTTGGCGCGCTCGACGATGTCCTGGGTCAGCGCGGTGATGTGGCCCATGAACGTTTCGCGCGAAATATTGCCGCGCTCCAGTTGCGCCAGCTTGTATTCCCATTCACCGGTGAGTTCCGGCGAAGCCAGTTCGGTGACGCCGAGGCCGCGCAGCAAGGTGATCAGCGAGAACGCCTTGGCGGTGGGAATCAGATCGCGCCCTTCGCGGTAAAGGTAGACCTCGGAAATCAGGTTTTCGATGATCTGCGCCCGCGTCGCCGGCGTGCCGAGGCCGCGCGCGCCCATGGCGGCGCGCAGTTCTTCGTCTTCCACCATCTTGCCGGCGCCCTCCATCGCGGAAAGCAGCGTGGCTTCATTGAAGCGCGGCGGCGGCCGGGTAAAGGCGGCCTTGATGTCCACCGTTTTGGTCTGAAGGGTTTCGCCGGGAACGATGGGTACCAGGGAAGGTCCGCCATCGCCATCCTCAACCTGGGATTCCTTGCCATACACCGCCAGCCAGCCGGGATTCACCAGCACCTTGCCCTCGGTCTTGAAAGCCTCTTTCGCGATGCGGGTGATGCGGGTGGTGATCGAGTATTCCGCCGCCGGGTAGAACACCGCGAGGAAACGGCGCGTGACCAGATCGTATAGTTTCTGTTCGATCTCGTTGAGCGACTTCGGCGCCGTGCCGGTGGGGATGATGGCGAAGTGATCGGAAATCTTGCTGTTGTTGAAAATGCGCTTGTTCAGCGGCTTGCTCTCATCCAGCCAGTTCTTTTCCAGAATGGTGGCGGCCAGCGGCGCGTATTCCTCGGGCAGATTACCTAGCACTTCCTTGACCGTGGGCAGGTAATCCTCGGGCAGGGCGCGCGCGTCGGTACGCGGATAGGTCAGCACCTTGTGCTTTTCGTAGAGTGCCTGCGCCAGGCCCAGGGTGGTCTTGGCGGAAAAGCCGAAACGGCCGTTGGCTTCGCGTTGCAGGCTGGTGAGGTCGTAGAGCAACGGCGAGAGTTGGCTGGACGGCTTGGTTTCCTCCGTGGCCGTGGCCGGCTGGCCGAGGCAGGCGGCACGGATCGCCTCCGCGCGCGACTGCTCCCAGAGGCGATAAGCGGTGGCGTGCTCGTCGTCCTCGATCTTCTTGAATTTCTCGTCGAACCAGCGCCCGGTGTATTCGCCTTTGGCGCCGGCAAAGCGGGCTTCCAGTTCCCAATAGGCGCGCGGCACGAACTTGCGAATGCGCTCCTCGCGCCCGACCACGATGGCCAGGGTGGGCGTCTGCACGCGGCCGACGGTGGTGAGGTGGAAGCCGCCGGTCTTGGAGTTGAAGGCGGTCATCGCGCGGGTGCCGTTGATGCCGATCAGCCAGTCGGACTCCGCCCGGCTGATGGCGGCGGCGCGCAGGCCGGCCATCTCCGAGGCTTCACGCAGCGAGCCGAAACCGTCGCGGATCGCGCCCTGGGTCATCGACTGCAACCAGAGGCGGCGCACCGGCTTTTTTGTGGCGCTGTGCTGGGCGATGTAATTGAAGATCAACTCACCCTCGCGGCCCGCGTCACAGGCGTTGATCAGACCATCCACATCCTTGCGCTTGATCAGACGGGTCAGCAGTTTCAGACGGTCTTCGGTCTTCTCGACCGGTTTCAGCGCGAAGTGCGGCGGTATCACCGGCAGATTCGCGAACGACCATTTGCCGCGTTTGACCTCGTACTCCTCCGGCAAGGTCAACTCCAGCAAGTGGCCGACGGCGGAGGACAGGACATACTGCTCGGACTCGAAATAGTCTTTTTCTTTGGTGAATCCGCCCAGCGCGCGGGCGATGTCCTGAGCGACCGAGGGCTTCTCGGCGATGATGAGTTGTTTGGGCACTGAGACGGCTCGTTAGTGGAGGGTGGGATGCCAGCCGCTGTCTTCGTCGCCGCTGTCCGCGATGCCGCCGCGTACCAGGTCTTCCAACCAGAGCACGTCACCGGCGCCATTGAGCTTCCAAAGCGCCAGCAGGGCAATCCACTTGATGCGGTCGGCGGAGACCTCGCTGTCTTCCAGGGCCATCGCCTGGTCGATCACCCATTCACGGGCTTGCGGCGTGAGCAGGTTGCTGCCTTCCAGGAAGGTCAGAAAGCCGCGCCCTTCCGTGGCCAGGCGGCTGATTTCGGCATCGCTGTAACAACGCACGGGCGGCACGCCTTCAGCGGCATCGCCGGGCGTCAGACTATCCAGGGCGGCCAGCCAGTTCAGGGCGGCGCCGATATCGTCATCCTCGAAACCGGCGGCGGACAGCTTGCGGGAAAGCTGTTCCGGGTTCGGGAAATGCTCGGAAAACAGATAGGTGTCGTAGAGGTAGAGGAGGATGTCGAACATTAGTAGTTGTAGAGTCTTTGATAGAGGCCGCCGGGCATTCTGGCGACGTGACCATCCATTTCGGCCGCGAGAAGCCTGACCGAAAGCGTTTCCACCGTCAAGCCAAGGCGGTCGGCGAGTTGATCCGGCGAAAGCGGGCCGCCGGCCAGCATTTCCAGCAGTTCGTCGGGGGCCGAGACGGGTGCCACGGCGGGGGGCGCGGCTGGCAGCCGACGCCCCAACTCTTCCAGAATGTCGTTGGCGGATTCCACCAATTTAGCGCCCTGTTTGATCAGGCGATGGCAACCCTTGGACAGCGAGGAGTGGATGGAGCCGGGAATCGCGAACACGTCGCGCCCCTGTTCGCCGGCCAGGCGCGCGGTGATCAAAGAACCGCTTTGCAGCGCCGCTTCCACCACCAGCACCCCCAGCGAGAGCCCGCTAATGAGCCGGTTTCGGCGCGGAAAGTGGCCGCGTTTCGGCGCCGTGCCGATCGGGAATTCGGAAACGATGGCGCCCCCCAGCGCCAGGCGGTGCGCCAGTTCCCGGTTGCGCGCGGGATAAACGCGGTCGAGGCCGGTGCCCACCACCGCCACGCTGCTCGCCAGCCCTTTGAGGCCGCCTTCGTGGGCGGCGGCATCGACTCCCATGGCCAGGCCGCTGACGATGGTCAGGCCGGCTTCGGACAAGGTTTCGGCGAAGGCCTGGGCATCACGCAAGCCCTGCGGCGTGGCATGGCGGCTGCCGACGATGGCCAGCATCGGCCGCGACAGCCAATCCGGATCGCCCTTCACATACAGCCAGGCGGGGGCATCGGCCAGTTCGCGCAGTTGCGCGGGATAAGCCGGGTCGTCCCAGGTAATCAGGTGGTTTTCCGGCGCGTCCAGCCAGGCCAGCCCAAGTTGCAGAAGGGCGGCATCCGCGCCGGCGGCAATAGCACGGGCAAGCTTGTCACCCACCAGGGGGGCCAGTTGCGCCGTCTTCGCCTCGCAGATGGATTGCGCGGAAGGAAAGGCGTCGAGCAAGCGCCTCACGCCGTCCGGGCCAAGGCCGGGCACGGCTTCCAGGGTCAGCCAGAAAACGGCGTCGGGGCGTTGCGGCATGATTTGTCAGTTTGCCGGCAACCATGCCGGCAAAACGGGCGACTAGGGATTGCGGGCGCGGTCGCCCAGGGAGATATGCTCTTCGCTCTTCATCACCAGCGCGTAGGCCACTTTGTTGAACACCCGGTAAACGAAGGCCAGGCCGATACGCGTATCCGGCAAGGTGCTTTTATCACTCTTGTCCGGCGTGCAATCGCTGGCATGGCCTTCGCCGCCGGCCAGGAATGCGATCTTGTCGGCGCGCACGCACTTGGGATCGGCCACCGAGCGGCCGGCGCGGAACAGCGCCAGGACATGGCCGAGTTCCAGCCCGTCGCGCATGCCCTTGTCGAGCACCACGGTCGTCCAGGCGCCGGCATGGACGGTGCCGCCCAGCGTGGCGGCGACCCTGGCGGCGATGGGTTTTTCCGGTGCGCGCGGCACGTAATGCATGGGCTCCGCTTTCCAGGCCGGCAGTAGGCGGTCGCGTTCCAGGATTTCCTGTTCGGAGCGTGTGATGCGCAGCATTTGCGGGTCGCCCGGCTGCACGGTATGCGCCTCGCCGGCGTACACCAGCTCGTAAGCCAGCACTTCTTCCTTGTTATCCGGATTCTTGATCGGCTGGCCCAGGCGCACGATGCGCCAATCCACCGTCTCGCCATCGCCCTTGCCGGCATAGACGCGGTCGTGGAGGCCGAACATCACGCGCGCATCGCTGGAACCGAGGATGCGCGGCGCATTTTCCAGATCGCTCGGGTCACCCACGCCGCCGCGCGACAGCAGGGGGGCGATGGCTTTCTCGGGAATACTGGGAATACCGGCTTCCTTGATGATGATGGGTTCACCATAAGCGCGCGGCGACAGCTTCACCGTCTCATTGAGGCGCGGCCCCTTTTCCAGGCTGAGGCGGATATTGCCGTCGGCATCGCGGCTGAGCTTCACCACGTCGCCGGGATAGATCAGGTGCGGGTTCTTGATTTCATCGCGGTTGAGCTTCCAGACATTCGGCCACTGCCAGGGGTCTTTCAGGAACGTGGCCGAGATGTCCCAGAGGGTGTCGCCCTTGACCACGACGTGTTGCTCGGGGGCGTTATCCTGGAGGCGGACCTGATCGGCCCAGGCCGGGAAGGTCAGCGATAAAACGGTAATCAGAAAAAAGGTACGCATGGTTCCTGCCTTGTGTTGGTCACTACCTTATGGCGTTAAAGCGCGAAACACGCTGATTTATAATGGAGCCCGCAGCGAACTTAAACCAGTTTCTCCGAATTTGCACCTACCCCCCTATAGACCATGGCCCTGCTCAAGATTGTCCATTATCCCGACCCGCGCCTGTACAAGGTTGCCCAGCCCATCGCCACGGTGGATGACAACATCAGGGCGCTGATCGCCGACATGGCGGAGACCATGTATGCCGCCCCCGGCATCGGTCTGGCCGCCACCCAGGTGGACCGCCATGTCCGCCTGATTCTGGTGGACATCAGCGAGTCGAAAAACAACCTCCAGGTGTTCATCAACCCGGAAATTCTCGAAACCAGCGGCCAGAGTGAACACGAGGAAGGCTGCCTCTCGGTACCCGGCATCTACGACACGGTCACCCGCCCGGAACGCATCCGCGTGCGCGCGCTGAACAGCTTGGGGCAAGCCTTCGAACTGGAGGCCGACGACCTGCTGGCGGTGTGCATCCAGCACGAGATCGACCACCTCAACGGCAAGGTGTTCGTGGAATATCTCTCCCGCCTGAAACAGGACCGCATCCTCAAGAAGATCAAGAAACAGTTGCGGGAAGCGATGTAATGCGCCTGATCTTCGCCGGAACGCCGGAGTTCGCCGCCGCCGCATTGAAAGCCCTGATCGCCGCCGGACACGAGATTCCCCTAGTCCTCACCCAACCCGACCGGCCGGCGGGGCGCGGCATGAAACTCAAGGCCAGTCCGGTGAAGGAAGTCGCGCTGGCGCACGGCCTGACCGTGGCGCAGCCGGAAAACCTGAAGACGGAAGCGGCGCGCCAGCCCATCGCGGATGCCGCCGCCGAGGTCATGGTGGTCGCCGCCTATGGCCTGATCCTGCCGGAAGCCGCGCTGGTCATGCCGCGCCTCGGTTGTGTGAACATCCACGCCTCCCTGCTACCACGCTGGCGCGGCGCCGCGCCGATCCACCGCGCGATCGAAGCGGGCGACCGGGAAACCGGCATCACCCTGATGCAAATGGACAAAGGCCTGGATACCGGCGCCATGCTCACCCGCGCCGCCCTGCCCATCCTCGCCGACGACACCACCGGCAGCCTGCACGACAAGCTGGCGGAACTGGGCGCGCGCGAAATCGCCGCCCTGCTGCCCCGCCTGGAGACGATGGTCGGCGAGAAACAGGACGACGCCCTGGTCACCTACGCGAAGAAAATCACCAAGGATGACGCCCGCCTCGACTGGAGCCGCCCCGCCGAAGAACTCGATCGCCGGATTCGCGCCTTCAACCCCTTCCCTGGCGGCCACGCGCTGCTTGGCGACGAACCGATCAAGATCTGGCGGGCACACCCGGTCGCTGAGATTGGCCAACCCGGTGGCCAACCCGGCGGCCTGCCCGGCACGGTGCTGGCGGCCGACAAGGAAGGCTTGCGCGTCGCCTGCGGCAGCGGCGCGCTGGACATCACCGAAGCGCAGAAACCGGGCGGCAAGCGCCTGGACATTGCCGCGTTTCTCGCCGGCACGCCGATCAAACCCGGCGACAAGCTAATGTAGCGTCGGCTTCCAGCCGGCTGTTTTGGGTTGCAAGAACGAGCGGCTGGAAGTCGGCGCTACAAACCCCGATTGAATTTTTTCCGCTCCCCCGCATCTATGGCCTCGACTGAATTCATTTGAGGAACCCCGCAATGCTCAACAACTGGCTGAAAACCACGCTGCTGATGGCCGCCATCGTCGCCCTGTTCGGCGCGGTGGGGATGCTGCTAGGCGGCGCCACCGGCATGGTGATCGCGCTGCTGCTGGGCGGCGCCATGAACCTGTGGGCCTACTGGAATTCCGACAAGATGGTCCTGCGCATGTACAACGCCCAGGAAGTCGGCCCGGCGGACGCGCCCGAGTTCTACAACATGGTCGCGGAACTGGCGCGGCGCGCGGATTTGCCCATGCCCAAGGTCTATCTCATCGACGAGGCGCAGCCCAACGCCTTCGCCACCGGGCGCAACCCGGAACACGCGGCGGTGGCCGCCACCACCGGTATCCTGCGCATGCTCTCGGCGCGTGAACTGCGCGGCGTGATGGCGCATGAACTGGCGCATGTGAAGAACCGCGACATCCTCACCTCCACTATTTCCGCCACCGTGGCCGGTGCCATCTCGGCGCTGGCCCAGTTCGGCTTCCTGTTCGGTGGCGGCGACCGCGAACGGCCGAATTTCGTCGTGCAACTGGTGATCATGATCCTGGCGCCGCTGGCCGCCACGCTGATCCAGATGGCCATCTCGCGCGCCCGCGAATTCGGCGCCGACCGTGGTGGCGCGGAAATCTCCGGCGACCCGGAAGCGCTCGCCGCCGCCCTGCGCAAGATCGAGGCCTACGCGCGCGGCACCCCGCTGGAGACCGCCGACCTGCACCCGGAAACCGCGCAGATGATGATCATCAACCCCCTCTCGGGTGGCGACATGGCCGGCTTGTTCCGCACCCATCCCGCGACCGAGCAGCGCGTCGCCCGCCTCCTGGAACTGGCCCGGCGCGGCGTTTGAGCCAGGCGGGAGCGGCCCCGCCAATAATCACTATTGAAACAAGCCGCCCCTGGCGGCTTTGACAGGCCCTTAAGCCGATACTAACGTCCAGATATAGCCTTATCGCCGCCGATCCTCACGACTCCCGTTCCCCGCCGCGACGCTCCCGGTGGTGCTGCCTTCCTCTCCCTGGAGGATCTGATCGTGAGTGCGGCCGCGGTATCTGTCTCTGGCCCGAAGGACTTCCTTTCCGAAGTCATGGCGGGCACGCCGGGTGACAACCGGCTCAACCATTGCATCCAGTGCGGTTCCTGCGGTGGTTCCTGCCCTTCCGGGGCGGAAATGGAGCACACGCCGCGCCGTCTCTTCGCCCTGATCCAGGCGGGCCAACGCGAGACCGTGCTGAAGAGCAACGCGCCCTGGTATTGCGTGTCCTGCTACTACTGCACCGTGCGTTGCCCACAGAACATCCACATCACCGACGTGATGTACACACTGAAAGCCATGGCCATCCGCGCCGGGCTTTACCACGACGCGGCCATGCCGGGCTTCTCCGAGACTTTTGTCGATTACGTGGAGAAATACGGCCGTAGCTTCGAGCTGGGCCTGGCCACCCGTTTCAATCTGCGCCATCACCCGTTGTCCCTGGCCGGAATGGCGCCGCTGGGGCTAGGCATGTTGAAACGCGGGCGCATGGATCTCACCCCGCACCGCATCGCGGGCATGGCGCAACTCAGCGCCATCCTCGACAAGGCCAAGGCGCTGGAAGGAGCAACACCATGAAAGCGCTGTTCTACCCAGGCTGCTCGATGCAGAAGAACGCCCGCCCCTACCTCGACTCCCTGCTGGCGATCCGCGCCGACATCGACCTAGAACTCCAGGAAATCGACGACTGGAATTGTTGCGGCGCCACCGAATACATGTCGGTGCACCGGGTCGCCGCGCACTCACTGATCGGCCGCAATCTGGCCCTGGCCCAACAACAGGCGAGCGATAGCGACGTGCTCACAGCGGGATGCAGCGCCTGTTATCTCAACCTCGCCAAGACCGACGCCCAGATGCGCGAGGATGCCCACCTGAACGCGACGGTCAACGAAGCCCTCGCGGCCGGCGGCCTGGCCTACCAGCCGGGCAGTCTGAAGGTGCGGCATCTGCTCGATGTGGTCTGCCACGACATCGGCTACGCGGCGATCAAGGCCCGGGTGGTGAAGCCCCTGCATGGACTGAAAGTGGCCGCCTATTACGGCTGCCAGGTAGCGCGGCCCGATTACGACGGCCGCTGGGACTGCCACGAGCATCCCACCGCGATGGACCAATTGCTGCGCGCGCTGGGCGCCGAGCCGGTGGAATGGTCGCTGAAGACCCAATGCTGCGGCGGCCACATGTCGGTGATCGGCCCGGAGGTGGCGTTCGGCCTGATCCGCCGCCTGATCCACGGCGCGACGCAGGCCGGCGCCGATCTGGTCGCCACCCTTTGCCCGATGTGCCAGTTGAATCTCGACGCCTATCAGGTGGAAATGAACAAGCATTTCCACAGTGACTATCAAATGCCGGTGCTGTACTTCACCCAGTTGATGGGTCTGGCCTTCGGCAAGAACGCCGGGGAACTGGGCATCGGCAAGGAGTTTGTCGACGCCGCTCCGGCCCTGGCGAAGATTCAGGCCGAAGCCCCGAAAGTGGCGGAAGCCAAACGCAAGCGCCGCCCGAAACCGAGCGACGGCCTGCCCCCGCCACGCATGGAGTGAGCCATGTCGACAGGCATGACATCGGCGCCATCCACCTCGCGGGAATGCCCGCGTTAAGAGGTTCGCCATGACCAGCCAACAGGAAAGAGTCGGCGTCTATGTCTGCCACTGCGGCAGCAACATCGCCGGTGTGGTGGATGTGGAAAGCGTGGTGAAGTTCGCCGCCGAGGAGTTGAAGGATCGCGGCGTCGTCCTGGCGCGCGACTACACCTTCATGTGCTCGGTGGCCGGGCAGGAACTGATCGAGCAGGACATCCGGGAACAGGGGCTGACCCGGGTGGTGGTGGCCGCCTGTTCGCCGCACCTGCATGAAAAGACCTTCCGCGGCGCCTGCGAGCGTGCCGGGCTGAATCCCTATCTCGCGGAAATGGCCTCGATTCGTGAGCACGTCGCCTGGGTGCATAGCGGCCACGCCGCAGCCACCGCCAAGGCCAAGAGCATCGTCAGCGGCACGGTCGAACGGGTGCTGAAGAACGAAGCGCTGGACGCCATCAAGGTGCCGATTGACGCCGCCACCCTGGTGGTCGGCGGTGGCATCGCCGGCTTGCAGGCCGCGCTGGAAGTGGCCGAGGCCGGCTACGAGGTCTACCTGATCGAACGCGAAGCCTCTCTGGGCGGCCACATGGCGCAGTTCGACAAGACCTTCCCCACCCTGGACTGCGCCGCCTGCATCCTCACCCCCAAGATGGCCAGCGCCGGCAGCCATCCCAAAATTCACCTGTTCACCTGGAGCGAGGTCGAGAAAGTGGAAGGCTTCGTCGGCAACTACACGGTGTCGGTGAAGAAAAAACCCCGTTACATCGACGAGGACGTCTGCACCGGCTGCGGCATCTGTGTCGAGAAATGCCCGGTTCTGGTGGTGGACGACAACTTCGAGGCCGGTATCGGCTACCGCAAGGCCATCTACTGGCCGTTCGCCCAGGCCGTGCCCAACCTGCCGGTGCTGGACCCGGACACCTGCACCTATTTCATCGGCGCGAAAACAAAAGACAAGGGCGGCTGCAAAGCCTGCGAAATCTTCTGTCCCACGGTGCCCAACTCCATCCTGTTCGGTCAGAAGGAAGAACGGGTGACCCTGAAAGTGGGCAACATCATCCTCGCCACCGGCTGGGAACTGTTCAACGCCCGGCGCATTCCGCAATACGGCTATGGCCGCCTGGCCAATGTCTTCAGCAACCTGGAACTGGAGCGCATGTGCAACGCCGCCGGCCCCACCGGCGGCAAGATCGTGCTGCGCGACGGCCAGACCGCGCCGAAAGCGGTGGGCATCGTCCACTGCGTGGGCAGCCGCGACCGCAACTACAACCCCTATTGCTCCGCCATCTGCTGCATGCAGAGCCTGAAGCTGGCGCACCTGGTGAAGGAGCGCAGCGGCGCCGAGGTCTACAACTTCTACATCGACATCCGCACCCCCGGTAAGGACTACGACGAGTTCTACCAGCGGGTGATCGATGAAGGCGTGCACTTCGTGCGCGGCAAGGTCGCCGATGTCAGCGACGTGCCACTGGGGCCAGGCGAAGAGTCGGGCAAGCTGTACATCCAAGTGGAAGACACCCTGGCCGGCCTGCAACGACGCATTCCGGTGGACATGGTGGTGCTGGCCTCCGGCCTGGAGCCACGCCACGACAGCGCCGAGGTCGGCAAGACCTTCGGTATTTCCTGCTCCACCAACGGCTGGTTCATCGAAAAACACGCCAAGCTCGACCCCATCGCCACCATGACCGACGGCGTGTTCGTGGCCGGCTGCGCGCAAGGGCCGAAGGACATCCCGGCCAGTGTGGCGCAAGGCGCGGCCGCCGCCGCGCGGGTGCTCTCCTACATCCGCCAGGGTGAACTGGCCCTGGAGCCGGTGCGCGCCAGCGTCGTCGAGGAACAGTGCTCCGGGTGCCGCCTGTGCAACGGCCTGTGTCCGTACAACGCCATCTCCTTCGTGGAAGAGCGCCGCGTCAGCGAAATCAATGCCGCCCTCTGCCAGGGCTGCGGCACTTGTGTCGCCGCCTGCCCGGCCGGCGCCATCCAGGGCTCCGGCTACAGCAACGAGCAATTGTTCGCGCAGATCGAGGGGTTGTTGCGCGAGGTGCGGCATGAAACGGAGGTCGTATGAGCGATTCTTTCGAGCCTGTCATCATCGGTTTCACCTGCAACTGGTGCAGCTACCGCGCCGCCGACCACGCCGGCATGACGCGCACCCAATACCCGCCCAACGCGCGCCTGATCCGTCTCATGTGCAGCGGACGCCTCGATCCCACTTTCGTGCTCAAGGCTCTGGCCGACGGCGCCGACGGCGTGCTGATCGCCGGCTGCCATCCCGGCGAGTGCCATTACCTGGAACAGAACTACAAGGCGCTGCGTCGGCATCGCCTGCTGCAAAGAACCCTGGCCCAGTTCGGCATCGAACCCGAGCGGGTGCGCCTGGCCTGGGCCAGCGCCGCCGAGGGCGTCAAGTTCGCGGCGGAAATCAGCGAAATGGTGGAAGAAGTGAGGAAGCTGGGACCGTTGAACTGGCCGGCGCGGCCGCGGCCGCTGGCGACAGTTCCCGCCGACATTCCCGTGCTGAGCGAGGTGGCGGCATGAGCGTCCGACGAAATCCCCCCCGGCCCCCCTTTGAAAAAGGGGGGAGCAATGCGGCATATCGGGTTCTCCTCTTTGCGTCAGGGCGGAGCAATTCAGCGCAACAAATTCCCCCCTTTGCCAAAGGGGGGTCAGGGGGGATTTGCATTGGTCCCGCATTCCCTCCACCACATCGGGAGGCCACCCCATGAGCAAACCCAAATTCGCCATGTACTGGGCCTCCGCCTGCGGTGGCTGCGAGATCGCGGTGCTCAACACCGACGAGAAGGTGCTGGAGCTGGACGCCAACTTCGACGTCGCCTTCTGGCCGGCGGCGATGGATGTGAAATACCAGGAGGTGGAAGCAATGGAAGACGCTTCCCTCCTGGTCACGCTGTTCAATGGCGCCATCCGCACCGACGAGAACGAACACATGGCCCATCTGCTGCGGCGGAAATCAAAGATCCTGGTGGCCTTCGGTTCCTGCGCCAACGAGGGCTGCATTCCCGGGTTGGCCAATCTGTCAACGCGCGAGGACCTCTTCGAGCGCGCCTACAGCGGCCCCAGCACCGAGAACCCGGAGCATCTGCGCCCGCAAACCATTTGGCGGGCGCCGGAAGGCGTGTTGACCCTGACACCGCTGCAACCTGTGGTGCGCACCCTGGATCAGGTGGTCGAGGTGGATTACCACGTCCCTGGCTGCCCACCGGAATCGCGCCAGATCGCCGTCGTGCTCGACCTGTTGATCGCCGTGGTGAACGGCGCGGCCGAATTGCCGCCGAAGGGCGCGGTGCTGGGGGCCGGCGAATCCACCGTCTGCGACGAATGTCCGCGTAGCCGCGACGTGAAGCGCCTCACCAAGCTCTCCCGCATCCAGGAACTCCCCAGCCTGGACACCACGACCTGCCTGCTGGAACAGGGGTTGATGTGCTCCGGCCCGGCCACCCGTAGCGGCTGTGACTCGCGTTGCCCCAACGTCGGCGCGCCCTGCATCGGCTGCTACGGCGCCGCCCCCGGCGTGCTCGACCAGGGCGCCCGCCTGATGACCGCCATCGCCTCGGTAGTGGACGAAAAAGAGCCGGAAGCCATCGACCGGGTGTTGGACGGCCTGCCCGACCCGGCGGGGACTTTCTACCGCTTCAGCCTGGCGCATTCGCTGCTGCGCGCGAACCGGGCGGCCCTGGCAGAGACACCGTAGGGTGGGTTAGGCCACAGGCGCCGTAACCCACCGCTCCGAAGGAGCCAACATGCAACGCATCACCATCGACCCCCTGACCCGGCTGGAAGGCCACGGCAAGATCGAAATCTTCCTGGATGAAGCCGGCGACGTCGCCAACGCCTACTTGCAGGTGCCGGAACTGCGCGGCTTCGAGCGTTTCTGCGTGGGCCGCCCGGTGGAGGAAATGCCGGTGCTGACCAACCGTATCTGCGGCGTCTGCCCGGAAGCGCATCACATGGCCGCCGCCAAGGCCGCCGACGCGGTGTACGGCGTCACCCCGCCGCCTGCCGCCAGGAAGCTGCGCGAGCTGCTCTATTCCGCTTTCTTCTTCGCCGACCACACCACCCACTTCTTCATTCTCGGCGGCCCGGATTTCATCATGGGGCCGGACACCCCGGTGGCCGAGCGCAACATTCTCGGCGTGATCAAAAAGGTCGGCCTGGAGATCGGCGGCAAGGTGATCCAGGCGCGCAAATACGGCCACCGCGCGGTGGAAATCATCGGTGGCCGCAAGGTCCACCCCTGCACCGCCGTACCCGGCGGCCAGACCCATGCCCTCTCCGAGGAAGAACGAAAGGAGATGGAAATGATGGGCCGCTGGGCGGTGGAATTCGGCCAGTTCGCGCTCCAGGTGTTCCACGATCTGGTGCTGGGCAACCCGGAATATCTCGACATGATTCTGGGTGACGCCTACACCCACCGCACCTATTACATGGGCCTGGTGGACGCGCAAAACAAAGTGAATTTCTACGATGGCCGCGTGCGCATCGTCGGCCCCGACGGCACGCACCACGGCACTTACGCGCCCGAGGAATACCGCGACTGGATCGCGGAGCGAGTGGAGCCCTGGAGCTACCTGAAATTCCCCTACCTGAAGAAAGTCGGCTGGAACGGCTTCACCGATGGCGCCGACTCCGGCATCTACATGGCCACGCCCTTGTCGCGTCTGAATGTCGCGGAAGGCATGGCCACGCCGCTGGCCCAGGCCGAATACGAAAAATTCTTCACCACCCTGGGCAAGCCGGCGCACAGCCGATTGGCGATTCACTGGGCGCGCCTGATCGAGCTCCTCTACGCGGCGGAACGCTGGCTGGAACTAGCGACCGATCCGGAAATCACCTCGCCCGACGTGCGCGTGTTGCCCACCGCCACGCCCGGCGAAGGCGTCGGCATCGTCGAAGCGCCGCGCGGCACGCTGACCCACCACTACCGCTGCGACGAACGCGGCCTGCTGACCATGGTGAATCTGGTGGTCGGCACCACCAACAACAACGCCGCCATGAGCTTGAGCATCGGCAAGGCCGCGAAATCGCTGATCAAGGCAGGCACAGTGGTCACGGAAGGCCTGCTCAACCGCATCGAAATGGCCTACCGCGCCTACGACCCCTGCCTGGGATGCGCCACCCACTCGCTACCGGGCAAGATTCCGCTGCAAGTCAGTATTCACGACGCCGGCGGCGCCCTGGTCGAGGTGGTGCGAGGATGAGCAAAGGTGGCGCCACCACCCTCGTCATCGGCCTCGGCAATCCCATCCTCGGCGACGATGGCGTCGGCTGGCGGGTGGCGGAAGCCGTCAAAGCCCGCCTGGGCGACGCCAATATCGAAATTCTCTGCCTCTCTCTCGGTGGCCTCGCCCTGATGGAACACCTGGCCGGCTATCGCCGCGTGATCATCATCGACGCGATGAGCAGCGGCGCGCCCATCGGCAATCTGCGCCGGATGACGACGAAAGAGATGGACGACCACAGCGTTCAGCACACCGCCTCCGTGCACGATCTGAGCCTTGCCACCGCGCTGGCGCTGGGGCGCGAACTGGGCCTGGACCTGCCCGGGGAAATCCAGGTGTTGGGTGTGGAAGCGAAAGTGGAGCTGGATTTCGGCGAAACCCTCAGCGCGGCGGTCGCCGCCGCCATCCCGGCCGCGACCGCCGCCGTGCTGGCCTGGTTGTACGCACAAACTGCCTAATACAAGCCAACTACTTGATTATCATCATTCCGGTTACCCCCCTCGCAAAGTAAAAAAACCCTCACGTTCATGTGGGCGGATTAAAACGAGGGGACTGCCATGTATCGTCTGATACTACTGTTGCTACTGACCTTCTTCAGTTTCGGCGCCTGGGCCGATGACTGCGTCGATTGCCACAAGAAAACCTCACCCGGCATCGTCACCGATTGGCAGCTCAGCAAACACTCCACCGCCAAGGATGGCGCCAGTTGCCACACCTGCCACGGCAGGGCGCATAGCAACAAGGACGACGCCAAGCTGGCCAAGATGCCCTCGGCGGAGACCTGCGGCTCCTGCCACGACAAACAGGAAACCCAGTTCAAGAAAGGCAAGCACAACCACGCCTGGCTGGCGATGTCGGCCATGCCCACCACCCACATGCTGCCCAAGCAGTTCTCGGAAGGCATGAAGGGCTGCGGCGGCTGCCACAAGCTTGGCGTCGGCAAGGAAGAACAGAAGAAACTGCACGCCGAGGGCGAGCACGGCATGGCCTCGTGCGATGCCTGCCATACCCGCCACACCTTCAGCAAGAAGGAAGCGCAGCAGCCGCAGGCCTGCCAGACCTGCCACATGGGCTTCGACCACCCGCAGTGGGAGATGTACTCCGCCTCCAAGCATGGCGTGCGCGCCCTGCTGAAGCAGTCCGGCATCCTCCCGGAGACCGCCTCCGCGCCCACCTGCCAGACCTGCCACATGCAGGAAGGCAACCACGAGGTACGCACCGCCTGGGGCTTCCTCGCCGTGCGTCTTCCGCTGCCTGATGATCCGCAGTGGAAGGCCGACCAGGTCACCATCCTGCAAGCCTTGGGCGTACTCGATCCGTCCGGCAAGCCCACCGCCCGTCTCGAAGCAGTCAAGGCCGCCGACGTGGCGCGTCTGACCGCGGAAGCGTTCCAGAAAGAGCGCGAGAAGATGGTCAAGACCTGCACCCAGTGCCACTCCGAGTCGTTCGCGCGCGGTGAACTGGAGAAAGGCGACAAGATCATCCGCGAGGCCGATCACCTGCTGGCCCAGGGTATCCGCATCATCGCCGACCTTTACAAGGACGGCGTGATCACCAAGCCCGCCACCTACGCCTATGCCTTCCCCGACCTGCTCGCCTTCCATGACGCACCGCGCCCGATCGAACACAAGCTGTTCGTCATGCACCTTGAGCACCGCATGCGCACCTTCCAGGGCACCTTCCACGCCAACCCGGACTACGCCCTCTGGTACGGCTGGAGCGAGATGCTGCGCGACCTGGCCGAGATCAAGGAAATGGCCGCCGACCTGCGCGAGAAGCACGCCAAGGAAGGCAAGACCGCCAAAAAGTAATCCGTAGGCGGCGCTAGCCGCCACCTCACACGGGGGCCACGCCAGTTTGGGTGGCCCCCGTTTTCATTGGCTGGTAACGCCCTGAAACACCTTCTTGCAAGCGGTAATGGTTCAGACATACCAGACTGACCGCGGCTAACCATAGTGGACTCACCCGCCGCGTATTCCACGCGATGGGGCAACTTCAAGGAGTCCAATCATGAAAACCCCCATGAAAACCCTGGCGATCATCACCTTCCTGTCCCTCAGTGCCGGCGCCGCCCAGGCCGACAACCGTTCCTGCCTGTTCGACTCGCCCACGCCTTCCGCCGCGCAAACCGCGCCGGCCCCTGGCGTCAATCCGGGTGCGCGCATGAACATGCCGCGCGGCGAGATTGGAAAAACCGAAATGGGCAATATCGAAGCCGCCCTGCGCGGCGGCCAGATCACCCCCTATGAAGCCGGCCGCCTGATGCGCCAGCAATGGGAAATCGCCCAGTTCCAGCGCGGTTTCCTGGAAGGCGCGCAACCCGCGCGGAGCAACCCGGTCGTTCGTGAAGAAGGCTGCGGCCTCGGCTCGAACATCGACCTCGCGCCCCTGAGCGACATGGCGGGTAACGTGGCCGGCAGCATGGCGAAAAACGGCATGCAAACCGCCACCAAGGTGATGCGCGCGCTAATGCGTGAAACCGAGCGGCTGATACGCGAAAAAGCCGCCGCGGAAGGCCCCGAAATCTGATCCGGCCAATTCCCCCCTTTGCCAAAGGGGGGTTCTTACACCCCCGCCGCCTGCTGATCCGCGTGGTAACTGGAACGCACCATCGGGCCGCTGGCGACATTCTTGAAACCCATCTCCAGAGCGATCCTTGCAAATTCCGCGAACTGATCCGGCGGCACGAAGCGTTCCACCGGCAGATGATGGCCGGAGGGTTGCAGATACTGGCCGACGGTGAGCATGTCCACGTCATGGGCGCGCAGATCGCGCAGCACTTGCAGCACTTCCTCATCGGTCTCGCCCAGGCCCAGCATGATGCCGGACTTGGTCGGCACGTCCGGGCAGCGTTCCTTGAAGTGTTTAAGCAACAGCAGCGAATGCGCGTAATCGGCGCCGGGGCGGCAGGCCTTGTAGAGGCGCGGCACGGTTTCCAGGTTGTGGTTCATCACATCGGGCGGGTCGGCGGCGAGGATGTCCAGCGCAACATCGAGGCGCCCACGAAAATCGGGAGTGAGAATTTCAATGCGGGTGCCGGGCGAAGCCGCGCGGGCGGCGCGAATGCAATCGACAAAATGCCCCGCCCCGCCATCCTTCAGGTCATCGCGATCGACGCTGGTGATGACCACATATTTCAGGCGCATCGCCGCCAGGGTCTCCGCCAGATGGCGCGGTTCTTCCGGATCGGGCGGCAGCGGCTTGCCGTGACCGACATCGCAGAACGGGCAACGCCGCGTGCACAGGTCGCCCAGGATCATGAAAGTGGCGGTGCCGTGGCGGAAACACTCGCCCAGGTTGGGGCAGGACGCCTCCTCGCACACGGTATGCAGCTTCGCCTGGCGCAGGATCGCCTTGAGTTCGATCACTTCCGGCGCCGAGGGCGCCTGTGCCTTGATCCACGCCGGCAACTTCATGCGCGGCTTCGGCACGATCTTGATGGGAATGCGCGCGGTCTTGGCGGCGCCCTTGTGGAGTTCGGAATCGGCCATGGCGATCACCCCGCCGCAGCGGGATGAAGTATGAAAATGGGGGCGCAAGGATAACCGCTGCGCGCTCGCGAACGTGAAGAGGCCGACCCGATCCAGCAACGGCTGGCAAACCCTGCTACGGTGACGGCGTATGGCGAAACAACGCTTTCCATTGAACCCGAAATACCCCGAGCGCATCTGCTGGGGCTGCGACAAGTATTGCCCGGCGGATTCGCTCATTTGCGGCAACGGTTCCGGTCGCACCGAGCACCCGGTCGAGATACTCGGCCCGGACTGGCATCTCTGGGAAGACTGGGGACAGGAACCCGAGGCGGAACCAGAGCGGCCAGCACCGCCATCCAGCGAGTGAAGGGACGCGCTTTTCATCCCAGGTCGGCGCCGAAGGCGCCCAGGTAGCGCAGGCGTCCCGCCTGCTTCGTCTTTCTGATCAGGCCCACGAAGCAGGCGGGACGCCTGCGCTACAGGCTAACTTCGGTTACGGGAGTGCTGATTTATTCCGTCATGCCCGCGCAGACGGGCATCCAGTGAAATCAACAACCTGGACTCCGGCTCCCGCCGGGGTGACGAGATAACCCGTGTTTCCATAGGTTCAATCCCCCACATGCACGAACGGCGCCCAGAAGAAGGGGTGGGCGCGCGATAGATGCAGGCGTTCGTCACGACTGCCGCGCAGGTCGGCTTGCGCCGCGGCCAGGGCTTCCGGGGTGGCGGTACCGGCTTTCTGGCGGCGAAAGAAATCGGTGATGAGATCGCGCGTGGCCAGGCTTTCCACGCTCCAGTGCGACACCAGCAGGCCACGCGCGCCGGCGTGCATGAAGGCGCGGGTGAGGCCGGCGAAGCCTTCGCCGTTGCGCGCTTCCACCCGCTCGCCCGCCGTGTTGCAGGCGGACAGCACCACCAGGTCGGCGTTCATTTTCAGGCCCATCACTTCGCTCATGGTGAGCAGGCCGTCCTCGCCGGCCAGGTCACCCACCAGGGTCAGCACCAGCGCCGGCTGACCCTTGATCGGGGCGGTGACGGGGGCGGCTTCCTCATCCTCCACCACGACCAGATTGCGGGTGTACCCCTTCTTGGCCGGCTCGTCTCCGGGCGTATAGCCCTTGAGCATGGCGAACTCGCCACCCAGCAGCCCGTGGGTGGCGAAGTGCAAGTAACGCGCCGCGCTCAGGTCGCCGTGCTTGACCTGGGATTCCTGGGCGGCTTCGCGTAGATAGAGGTGGTTCTCGCCGCCGAGAATTTTGGCCACCGCTTCCACTTCATCGGCGGTTTCCGGCAGGCGCGGGATGCTGACCTGGCCGCCGCGCGAGACCCCGAGTTCCTGCAACAGGGAGCGCGTCGCCGCGCCGGGCGTGGCATCGGCGCGCTCGAAGACGGGATCGGCGAAGGCGATCAGCGATTGTGTGAAGCCGGCCCGGCCCTTCTGTTCCGCGCGCTGGATGGCCAGCGCGGCCAGGCTGGGCAGATAGGAGAAACGCCATTTGGCGCCGGCATAGTCGAGTCGGCCGTATTCGGAAAGATCGCGCGCGCGCGCGGCGGCGAAGGCCGTCTTCTCCGCCTCGCCCCAGCGCGCCACCAGCATTTCATAGGGCAGGGTGTAGAGCGGCCCGTCGCCCACCACCAGAAGATGCCGCCCCGCCGGCAATTGCGCCTCGACCGGCTTCAACAACAGTTCATAGAGTCGGTTGAGCACACCCGGATCGAGCTTTGCCAGGGCATCCAGGCGGCCTCCGGCCTCCATCGGCTGCCGCGCCGCCGTGACCAGGCGGTCAATTTCCTCCAATTCCACCGGCACGCGGATCAGGCGGAAATCCTCGCGACTGACCAGAAAGACCAGCAACTGCCGATTCAGGCGGAAATAGGCGAGCAGGGTTTCGTTCGGGCGCAGCCAGCGTTTTTGCAGGTCGTCCACCGTCACCGGGCGCGGCTCCTCCAGTTCCATATAGCGCGGGAAGTCGCGCCATAACCGGGATTCCGAGTCATCACGCGCGCGCTCGGCCTGGGTGATGTCGCGCCGCAACCCGGCCACCTCGTGGCGCCAGCGTTCGAGCACATAGGGGTCGTCGATCGGCTTGGCGGGCAGTGCTTCATCACCCGTCTCGTCCATGCGCGCGGTGAGGGTGAAACGGCGATGCAGTTCGTTCAGGCGCAGGAGCGCGGCATCGCGCTGCGCCTTAAGCTTCACAAAACTGTCGTCTCCGGCCAGGCGCGCGACATCGGCGGCACGCAGCATCTCCGTGAACAAGCGGCTCTGGGTGCGGGAAATGTCGGCCAGCGCCGCGCGGTCATGACCCTGGCCCGGCAGTTTCACGTCCAGTTTCACCCGGTTGCTCACCGCCTCGCTGTAGATCGGGCGTAGCGAACTCACCATGTTTTCCCGCGCCGCCGCATCCAGCCCGCGTGACAGCGCGAACAGGCGGTCGGCCTGTTTCAGTGCTTTGTCGTACAGCGGCTGCGCGGCTTCCGGTCGATTCTGGTGCATCAGGTAGCGCCCCTGGGCGCGCAGGGTCTGTGTCAGCGCCTCGCTGCCGGCGCTTTTCTCGGCGGCGGCCGTCGCCCGATTGAACATGGCCTCGGCTTCACTGGCCTGGCCTTTTCTTTCCAGCAACTGCCCCAGGTTGCGGAACGGTTTCGAGGCGGAACCATAGTCCTGGCCGAGCAACGGCTCAGCGATGGCGGCGGCGCGGCGCAACCAGACTTCCGCTTCGTCGAGGCGGTCGAGCTTGAACAGCACTTGGCCGAGTTGGTCATACGCTTCCGCCGTCGAGGCGTGGCGCGCGCCCCAGGCCGCCGAGGACAGTTCCGCGCCGACGCGGGCATAGGGTTCCGCTTCCTCGACTCGTCCCTGGCGCAGGCGTAACAGGGCCAGCGTCGAGTTGGCGTTCTGCCGCCAGCGGCCCGCGCCCTCGTCAGTCGCGCCCGCGCTCTTCTCCAGCGCCAGGTTCAGGAGACTCTCGGCTTCATTGAAGTTACCGGCCAGGACTTGCAGTTTCCCCAGGCGAACCCGTGCGTCCAGCCAGGCCTCCAGCGTTTCGTCATCCTTCGGGCTGGGCGCCCGCAGCACCGCCTCGCGCAAGTTCTTGTCGGCGTCGGCATAGCGGCCCTGGCCCAGGATCGCCAGGCCCAGTTGAATTTGGGTCTTGACCGCCAGGCGGGAGCCATAACCGAGGGCGCGTTCGGCGCCGCGCAAGGCTTCGCGCAGCACGGGTTCGGCCTCGCCATGGCGGCCTTGCAGACGCAGTGAAACGCCCAGTCGTTGTTGCGCCGTGGCCAGGAGCTTCTCGCGCGCGCCTGGCTTACCGCTGAACGCTTCGGACAGGCTGATCGATTGGCGCGCCAGCGGTTCGGCTTCGGCCGGGTGGCCGCTCTGGTTGAGCCGCGCCGTCTCCTCCAGCAGGGACTTGATCTCCTCCGCGTTAGCCCAGGCGAGGGGAACGTAAATACAGCAGATGCAGAGCAGCGCGCGCAGAAATCTGGGTGGCATGAAGCGGCTTCCTCGGGGCTGATTATTCATAAGAAAAGTAGCTGACCATAACGCTAAACTTTAGCGACTTGCTGAGGAATAAACATGCCGTCGATGCGATCCTTGACTTACCTGTTGGCCCTGCTCTGCCTGCCCGTCCCGGCCTGGGCCAGCCCCGCCAGTTTGATCCGCGCGCAACCCCTGCTCGCCGCGCCTGACGGCCTGGCCGCCGAGGTCGCGGCGCTGGCGGCCAATGCCGCTGTGGAAGTGCTGGAACGGCGCGGTGGCTGGAGCCGGGTGCGGGCCGGCGACAAGGAAGGCTGGCTGCGCGTGCTGGCCCTGCGGGAAACCCGCTCCGCCCTGCCGGCCGCCGGCAACGTGGCGGAACTGCTCCGCGCCGAGGCCACCGGCAACCAGCGCATCGTCGCCGTCGCCGGCTTCCGTGGCCTGCCGCCGCCGCGTTCCTCGGCGCATGCGCTGATATTCGCCATCAGCGCCTACGGCAACGGTATTCCGCCGCTGCCCGGCGTGGCTCACGACGCCGACAACGCCGCGCTGATGGCGCGCGCGCTGGGCGTGCCGGAAGCCAACACCACGGTGCTGCGGGATGGCGCGCTCGATCTGGCCGGAATGCGCGCCGCGCTCGACGCTCTGGAAGCGCGGGTGATGCCCAACGACGAGGTGTTCCTCTACTACTCCGGCCACGGCACCCGCCTCAACGCCTTCGACGGCCGCGCCGCGCGCTGCGCCGAGGCGCTGGTGACGGCGGACGCGCAGGTTTTTATGGACGATGAATTGCAGGACCGATTGCAGCGCATCGCCGCCAAGGCGCGCCGCCTGGTGGTGTTTCTCGACGCCTGCCACGCCGGCGGCGCCACCACCCGCGCCGTGGCTGTCGACAAGCTCAGCGGCAAATTCTGGGCAAAATCCGGCGCGGACACCTGCGAGCGCCCGAGCAATGCCCTGGTGCGCGGCCTGCAAGCGGCCACGCCGGGCGCGGGCAAACTCAACTTCATCCATATCGCCGCCGCCCGCGACGACGAGGTGGCGCTGGACGATGGCGATCGCGGCGGGCTGGCCACACTCGCCTGGCTCGATTGCCTCTCCGGCGCGGCGCGCGACAGCAACGCTTCCGCCGGACTCTCAGTCGCGGAACTGGCCGCCTGCGCGCAACCGAAGATCGAACGCCAGGCCGCCGGCAACAGCCGCTTCGCCGCGCATCATCTGGCGCTGACCGGCAATACCGAGATGGTGCTGGCCGCGCCCGATGCGGCTCCCCTCGCAATCGCCGCCGACACGCCCAGCGCGGAAGCCTCTGCCGTCGCCGCCCTCAAGGACGTCTTCGCCAACCGCGACGACCGCCGCGTGGTGCGCCTCGTCACGGATAAATCCAGCTACCGGATCAAACAGGACCGGGTGCGCTTCAGCCTGACCAGCAGCCATGAGGGTTATGTCTATCTGCTCATGGTGGGCAGCGATGGCAAGAGCTTCGACCTGCTCTTTCCCAACAAAAAGGATGACCGCAACCACATCCTGGACGGGGAAACCTGGCAACTGC
This sequence comes from Gallionellaceae bacterium, assembly GCA_028714875.1. Taxonomy (GTDB): domain Bacteria; phylum Pseudomonadota; class Gammaproteobacteria; order Burkholderiales; family Thiobacillaceae; genus PFJX01. Next base: position 122,087 of record JAQTLN010000009.1, on the reverse strand, counting down.
CGCGCCCCGGCTGGGCCATCCGCGCCGGCGGGCCGGTCGGGCGCGACCATCTGCTGGCGGTGGTGAGCGACAACCCGCGCGACTTCGCCGCGCTCGGCATGAAACCGGCCGGGCCGTTTTCGACGCTGGCCACGTCGTCCATGAGCGCGCGCGACATCCAGTTCGTCTCCGCCACATCAGCGCATGCGGAACAGCCGGACTGCGAGAAATCCGGCGCCCAACGCACTCTGGAAGTGGTCGCCACCTGTTCCGACGCCTATGGCGCCGATCTGATCGGCCTTGAAGAAATCGAATAAACCGCCGTCCCTCACCCCCGGCCCCTCTCCCGAGGGGAGAAGGGAGCAACCCCCAAGGAGCCCCACCATGCCCCGCCGCAACAAACTCATCGCCGCCCTGACCGTGCTCACCTTCAGCACCGCCAGCCTCGCCCAGACGGCGCCGCCCGCCGTCAGTGACACCCCTCCGCAACAGGAGGCCGAGGGCAAATTTGTCTGGGGCATCCTGATCAAGTTGATTGCGCCGGTGGTGTTTGATTTCTTTTCCGACTGGGTGAAGAAAAAGATCGCCGCCACCTACAAAGAGAATTCCATGGAGTACATGGCCGGCAACGCGGCCGTCGCCGTCATCGTCAACTTGAGTAGTTATCTCTCGGGCAAGGACATCGTGCTGGGTGGCGTCAGCGCCAACGCCGCTCCCAACGCCGCGCTCGGCACCCCGGAAGTGCCCCTGAAAACCGGCAAGGACGGCGAGAACTACCAAGGCGTCAATGTCGCCCTGGTCGGCATCGATGAAAACGGCAAGCCCATCGGCTTGCGCACCGTGGCCGACGGCTTCACCACTGGCGAACGTTTCAAGCTGCGCGTGCTGTCCACCTTCGACGCCGTGGTGGTGCTGGGCAACGTCACGCCCAAGGGCGCGCAGCGCCAGATCTACCCGGCCGCCGTCGGCCAGGCGGTCTCCATTCCGGCCGGCAAGGAAATCCTGCTACCCCTGGGCAAACAGGAATACCTGCAATTCACCGGCGATGTCGGCCGCGACCAACTCACCCTCACCGTGCGCGACCCGCGTTCCCTGCAAACCGGGCTGGCGGCCACCGCGCGGGTGTTCCGCAAAGACGAAAGCTACGGCTCCAACTTCGTGCAGGAAGTGAAGCCTGGGCAGTTCCCGGTGATTTCCGAGGCCATCGGCATCGAGCACAAATAAGGCGAGCGGTGGTGACCAGCCGTTGCCGGAAACGCAATGCGTGTCCTGTGATATAAATCGCGCGTTTTTTCCGGTTATCAGGGGTACTCAGGTGAATTTCGGCAAGTTTGCGGTTTCCGCGCTCTCTCTCGCGCTGGCTTTTTCCCTATCCGGTTGCGGCAAGACCGAGGATGCCGGCAATGTCATCAAGATCGGTTCCGTCGCCCCCCTGACCGGCCCGCAAACCCATATCGGCAAGGACAACGAAAACGGCGCCCGCCTGGCGGTGGATGAAATCAATGCCAAAGGTCTGGAACTGGGTGGCAAGAAAGTGAAGCTGGAACTCCTCGGCGAGGATGACCAGGCGGAGCCGAAAACCGCCACCATCGTCGCCCAGAAGCTGGTGGATGCCGGCGTGGTGGCGGTGATCGGCCATCTCAATTCCGGCACCACCATCCCGGCCTCGAAGATCTACCACGACGCCGGCATTCCCCAGATTTCCCCTTCCGCCACCGCCGTGGCCTACACCGCGCAGGGTTACAACACCGCCTACCGGGTGATGGCCAACGACGCGCAGCAGGGCCGCGCGCTGGGCCAGTTCGCGGTGACCAAAATGGGCGCGAAGAAAATCGCCATCATCGATGACCGCACTGCTTACGGCCAGGGTCTCGCCGACGAGTTCGAAAAAGCCGCCACGGCGGCTGGCGGCGAAATCGTGGCGCATGAGTTCACCAACGACCACGCTACCGACTTCAACGCCATTCTCACCAGCATCAAGGGCAAGTCGCCCGATCTGGTCTTCTTCGGCGGCATGGACCCGCAAGGCGGGCCGATGGCGCGGCAGCTCAAGCGCCTCGGCCTGAACGCCAAACTGCTGGGCGGCGACGGCCTGCAAAACGCCAACTTCATGAAGCTGGCGGGCGCCGACGCCGAGGGCGTGGTCGCTTCCTCGCCCGGCCTGCCGATCGATTCCATGCCCGGCGGCCCGGAATTCCGCAAGAAATTCGAGGCCAAGTACGGCGTGATCCAGGTCTACGCGCCTTATGCCTACGACGCCGTCAACGTGCTGGTGGCGGCCATGAAGCGCGCCGATTCCGCCGACCCGGCCAAGGTGCTGGCGGAACTGCCGAAGACCGATCTTCAGGGCGTGAGCGGCCCGATCAAATTCGACGCCAAGGGCGACACCAGCGGCGGCGCCGTGACGCTTTACGAAGTCAAGAACGGCGCCTGGCAGGTGCTGGAAACGGTCAAGTAACCTTCAACGCGAGTAATTTATGGCGACTGTTAATGACATTTCCCACCAGCCATTAGAACGGGACTCAACTCACACGGTTGTTGACTGCACGTACGCTGTTGTTAAGGGCACTGATGGTAAGAAATATCTTCAACTCGATACATACGGTTCAAGCCAACGACAATTAAAGGGTAAAAAAAGCCAAAGTCTTCGGCTATCACAAGAAGCCATATCACAACTCAAAGAAATCTTTGCTAAGCACGGCCTTTAAGCAGCGACTTCGTTGATGGACATCTTCATTCAACAACTCGTCAACGGCCTGGTGCTGGGCAGCATCTATGCCCTGGTGGCGCTGGGCTACACCATGGTTTACGGCATTCTGGAGTTGATCAACTTCGCGCATGGCGAGGTGACCATGATCGGCGCGATGGTGGCGCTCACCGTCATCGGCGTGCTGATGGGCGCGGCCCCCGACCTGCCCGGCGTGGTGGTGGTGCTGGCCGGCATTTTGGTGGCGATTCCCGCCTGCATGGCGCTGGCCTTCGCCATCGAGAAAATCGCTTATCGGCCGCTGCGTAAAGCGCCGCGACTGGCGCCGCTGATCACCGCCATTGGCGTCTCCATCATTCTGCAAAACCTGGCGATGCTGATCTGGGGCCGCCAGTACATCTCTTTCCCGGCGCTGCTGCCGGTCGCGCGCTTTCACTTCCTCGGCGCCAGTATCAGCCTGTTGCAGATCGTCATCGTGGTCCTGGCGCTGGTGATCATGGCCGGGCTGTGGCTGCTGGTGGAGAAGTCCCGCCTCGGCCGCGCCATGCGCGCCACCGCGCAATCGCGCGAAGTGGCGCAATTGATGGGGGTGAATGTCGACCGGGTGATTTCCGCCACCTTCATCATCGGCGCCGCCATCGCCGCCATCGCCGGCGTCATGGTCAGCGCCTACTACGGCCTGGCGCATTACTACATGGGCTTCATGCTCGGCCTGAAAGCCTTCTCGGCGGCGGTGCTGGGCGGCATCGGCAACATCGCCGGGGCGATGCTGGGCGGCTTGCTGCTGGGCGTGATCGAAGCACTCGGCGCCGGTTACATCGGCGACATCACCGGCGGCTTCCTGGGCAGCCACTATCAGGATGTGTTCGCCTTCTTCGTGCTGATCGGCGTGCTGGTGTTCCGGCCTTCCGGCCTGTTGGGCGAGCGGGTCGCCAACCGTGCGTGAAACGCGTGCTTGATTCCCTGCGCCGCAGGCCGCGTCTGGCTTTCGCCCTGCTCACTGTGCTGCTTGCCGCCCTGCCCTTCATCATGGGTTTCGGCCTCGGCAACTCCTGGGTGCGGGTGCTCGATTTCGTCCTGCTCTATGTGCTGCTGGCCATCGGCCTGAACATCGTGGTCGGCTACGCCGGCCTGCTCGACCTCGGCTACATCGCCTTCTACGCGCTGGGCGCCTATCTTTACGCCTGGCTGGCCAGCCCGCATTTCGGCCTGCATCTGCCGTTCTGGGTGGTGCTGCCCATCGGCGCCGCTTTCGCCGGGCTGTTCGGCGTGCTGCTGGGCGCGCCCACCTTGCGCCTGCGCGGCGATTACCTGGCCATCGTCACCCTCGGCTTCGGCGAGATCATCCGCATCTTCATGAACAACCTGAACGCGCCGTTCAACCTGACCAACGGCCCGCAGGGCATGAACCTGATCGACCCGGTGCGGATCGCCACGTTCTCCTTCGGCAAGCCGCTGCATTTCCACGGGCTGACGCTGCCGCCCACCTATTTCTATTACTACCTGTTCCTCGCCTTCACTCTGCTCGCCATCTTCATCGCCCTGCGCTTGCAGGATTCGCGCATCGGCCGCGCCTGGGCGGCGATCCGCGAGGACGAGGTGGCGGCGGCGGCGATGGGCATCAACACGCGCAACCTGAAACTGCTGGCGTTCGCCATGGGCGCCACTTTCGGTGGCCTGGCCGGCGGCCTGTTCGCGGCGTTTCAGGGCTTCATCAGCCCGGAAAGTTTCACCCTGTGGGAATCCATCCTGGTGCTGTGCATGATCGTGCTGGGCGGCATGGGCAACATCCCCGGCGTCATCCTCGGCGCCATCCTGCTCACCATGATTCCCGAGGCGCTGCGCTACATCGGCGACCTGCAACGCGCCACTCTGGGCCATGTGGTGGTCGACCCGTCCGACCTGCGCATGTTGCTGTTCGGCGTCGCCCTGGTGAGCATGATGCTGTTCCGCCCCGCCGGCCTGCTGCCGTCACGGCAAAGGAAGCGCGAGTTCGCCGCCGAAAATGGCGTGGCCGAGCAGGAACAGGCCAGCCTTTATGACGCGAAGGCATGAGAGTGGCATTACTGACTGTGGACAACGTCACCAAGCGCTTCGGCGGCCTCGCCGCGCTGGAGGACGTCTCGCTGTCGGTCGAGGCGGGCGAGATCTATGGCCTGATCGGCCCCAATGGCGCCGGCAAGACCACCCTGTTCAACTGCATGACCGGCCTCTACACGGTGACTTCCGGCGCCGTGCGACTGGAGGGCGCCGAGGTGCAGGCGCTGAAGCCGCACCAGATCGTGAAACGCGGCTTCGCCCGCACTTTCCAGAACATCCGCCTGTTCGCCAACATGACCGCGCTGGAAAACGTCATGGTCGGCCGCCATGCCCGCACCCGCGCCAATGTGCTGGGCGCGGTGCTGCGTTGCCGCAAGACCCGCGTCGAGGAAGCCGGCATCCGCGAACGCGCGCTCGAACTGCTGAATTATGTCGGCCTCGGCGGCAAGAGCCGCGGCCTCGCCAGCCACTTGTCCTACGGCGATCAGCGCCGCCTGGAGATCGCCCGCGCGCTGTCCACCGAACCGAAGCTGCTCGCTCTCGACGAACCGGTCGCCGGTATGAACCCGAACGAACGTCAGCAGATGGGCGAACTGTTTCGCAAACTGCGTGAAGGCGGCGTAACCCTGCTGCTGATCGAACACGACGTGAAACTGGTCATGGGCCTGTGCGACCGCGTCGCCGTGCTCGACTACGGCCGCAAGATCGCGGAAGGCCCGGCCGAGGAAGTACGCAATGACCCGGCGGTGATCGCCGCTTATCTGGGAGGCGAGGCATGAATGTAGCGCCGGCTTCTAGCCGGCTTCTTTCTTCTAATCAGCGCAACGGGCCGGCGAGACGCCGGCGCTACAGGTGCGTCCGATGACCTCACCCCTGCTTTCGGTGCACGGCCTCAAGGTCGCCTACGGCGGCATCCACGCGGTGCGCGGCATCGACTTCGAAGTCACCAAAGGTGAGCTAGTCTGTCTGATCGGCGCCAATGGCGCCGGCAAGAGCAGCACCCTCAAGGGCTTGATGGGCCTGGTGCCGCACAGTGGCAGCATCCATTTCGACGGCGAGCGCGTGCAGCACGCCGCCACCCATGCCATCGTCGCCCGCGGACTCGCCCTGGTGCCGGAAGGACGCGGCATCTTTGGCCGCCTGACGGTGGCGGAGAACCTCGACATGGGCGCCTATATCCGCAACGACAAGCCCGGCATCAAAGCCGATCTGGCGCGCGCCTACGAGCTGTTCCCGCGTCTGGCCGAGCGCCGCGCGCAACTGGCCGGCACCCTCTCCGGCGGCGAACAACAAATGCTCGCCATCGCCCGCGCCATGATGGGCCGCCCGCGCCTGTTGTTGCTGGACGAGCCGAGCATGGGCCTGGCGCCGCTGATGGTGCGCAAAATCTACGAAACCATCGCCACCATCGCCGGCGAGGGCGTGACCATCCTGCTGGTCGAACAGAACGCCAACCTCGCGCTCAAGGTCAGCCACCGCGCCTACGTCATGGAAAGCGGCGCCATCACCCTCTCCGGCCCTTCCGCCCAACTCGCGAACGACCCGCAGGTGCGCGCCGCCTATCTGGGCGAGTGAAATGGGGCTGTAGGATGTGGTGAGCGCAGCGAACCGCATCACCAATACGCACCCCATGTGGTGCGGTTCGTTCCTCACCGCACCCTACACTCTGGCGGGTGTCCAGCCGGTTTTTTTGCCACCTTCGAAAGCCGACGACACGGCTTGTTTCTCAGACTTCCGACACCAGTTAGAATGAGTCTTATCCGGTGCCTCGGATGGCGGCTTGGTGAAAACCGCGCCGCCGGGGAATCAGGCCGGCCGGAAACTTCCGTCAATTCAATCGTAAAGAGGTAAGCAACATGGCAGTTCTAGTTGGCAAGCAAGCCCCCGATTTCACCGCCGTCGCCGTCATGGGCGATAACAGCTTCGACGAAAGCTTCAACCTGTCCGCCACGATCAAGGACAAGTACGCTGTCGTATTTTTCTACCCGCTCGACTTCACCTTCGTCTGCCCGTCCGAGCTGATCGCCTTCGATCACCGCCTGAACGAGTTCAAGTCGCGTGGCGTGGAAGTGATCGGCGTCTCCATCGACTCGCATTTCACCCACCTGGCCTGGAAAAACACCGCCATCAACAACGGCGGCATCGGCCAGGTGCAATACCCCCTGGTCGCCGACATCAAGCATGAAATCTGCCAAGCCTATGACGTCGAACACGACGCCGGTGTCGCCTTCCGTGGCTCCTTCCTGATCGACAAGGCCGGCGTGGTGCGCCACCAGGTCGTCAACGACCTGCCCCTGGGCCGCAACATCGACGAAATGCTGCGCGTCATCGACGCCCTGCAATTCACCGAAGAACACGGCGAAGTCTGCCCGGCCGGCTGGAAGAAAGGCGACGAAGGCATGAAAGCCAGCACCGCCGGCGTGGCCGAATACCTGGCCAAGCACGCGGGCGAGCTGTAATTCCTGGTGGATATTCAGGCATGAAAATGGGGGCTACGGCCCCCATTTTTTTGACTCGGATGTGACGCCACAAACGCATTATGTGGAGGATTTTTCTCATGCCATTCAGTTGCATCGAATTGAGCTGGATAACCCCCACCGCGCGCGGCGCGAGATGCGGATAGAAGGGAAGAGCGGGCAGAAGGATTGCTCCGACCTGTATGACCTGGCGCGGGTGGGCTATCTCGCCCTCAACGAGTCAGGTTTGATCCTGCAAGCCAATCTCACGGCGGCCACCCTGCTGGGCGTGGAGCGCGGCGAGCTGATACGGCAGCCGATCAGCCGTTTCATCCTCCAGGAGGACGAAGGCCTCTACGAACTGTTGCGGCAACGACTCCGCGAAACGGGAGAGCCGCAATCGCGCGAGTTGCGCATGCTGAAGAACAACGCCGCGTCATTCTGGGTGCGTCTGGCGGGCGCCGAGACTGCGGGAGAAAACGGGGAGGCGCTACTGGGTATCGTGCTGAGCGACATCAGCGAGCGCAAGCAAGCCGAGTCGAAACTGCGGGAGAGCGAGGATTTCATGAAGGCGATGGCCGAACATATTCCCGCCCTGTTTGGCTACTGGACCCAGGATCTTCGCTACACCTTTGCGAGCAAGGAATACAGCCACTGGTTTGGCCGCTCAATGGAGGAAATGCAGGGTATCGGGCTACGCGAGTTGGTCGGCGACGAACTGTTTCAGGTCCGCGAACCCTATATTCGCGCCGCCTTGCGTGGCGAATCCCAGTCGTTTGAAGGCATGGTGACCAAGGCCGATGGTGAAGCCATGCATGTTATGGCCCACTACATTCCTCACCGGGTCGATGGCAAAGTGCCCGGTATTTTTGGTTTGGTGACGGATGTCACGGCCATCAAGCGGGGCCAGGACCAGCTTCGGGTGAGCGACGCGGCCCTGAAAGCGGTCTCCCAGGGGGTCATTATCAGAGGCCCCGACCAATGCATCCTCTCGGCGAATGAGGCCTTTGCCTCGATCACCGGCTACAGCGCGGCAGAAATCATCGGCAAGGACTACTGCTTGCTGGAGGGACCGCTAACCGATCCCCGGCAGGTCGATCGGATACGCCTGGCCCTCAAGAATGGCGCGGCGTTCTCCGGCGACATCCTCCACTACCGCAAGGACGGCGGTACATTCTGGAACGAACTGACGATCTCGCCCGTGCGCGACGAGCAAGGGCAGTTGACCCACTTCGTCGGCATCACCCGCGACATCACCGAGCGCAAACAAGCGGAAGAAGCACTTCGTATTGCCGCAGTGGCGTTTGAATCGCAGGAAGGCATGATGATCACCGATGCCAATAGTGTGATTCTCCGGGTCAATCGCGCCTTTACCGAAACCACGGGCTACACAGCCGAAGAAGTGATTGGGCAGACACCGCGCCTGTTCAAATCCGGCCGCCACAATGCGAGCTTCTATGCCGAGATGTGGAAAATCATCAAGCGCACCGGGAGCTGGCAGGGAGAAATCTGGGACCGGCGCAAGAATGGGGAAATCTATCCCAAGTGGCTGACCATCACGGCGGTGAAATCGGACGACGGAAGCGTCACTCACTACGTTGGCGCGCAAACCGATATTTCCGCGCGTAAAGCCGCTGAAGATGTGATCAAGAATATGGCCTTTTATGACCCGTTGACCCAGTTGCCCAATCGGCGCCTGCTCGACGACCGTTTAAGCCAGGCCATGGCGGCCAGTAAGCGTAGCGCCTGCTATGGCGCCCTGATGTTCCTTGATCTGGACAACTTCAAGCCCCTCAATGACACGTATGGGCATGTGGTTGGCGATGCTCTGTTGATCGAGGTGGCGGAACGTCTGCATCACTGTGTGCGCGAGATGGACACCGTGGCGCGCTTTGGTGGCGACGAGTTTGTGGTGCTGCTGAGCGACTTGAACGCGGGCAAAGCCGAATCGACCGCACAAGCCAGACACGTTGCCGAGAAAATCCGCGCCGCGCTATCGCAACCCTATCTGCTGACAACCCGGTCCGAGGGGGAAGTCGATACCACCGTTGAACATCGTTGTACCGCGAGTATCGGCGTGGCGATGTTTATCAATCATGAAAGCAGCCAGGAAGACATCCTGAATTGGGCTGATGCGGCCATGTATGCAGCCAAAGAGGCGGGGCGCAACCTGATTCGGTTTCATGACGCGACAGCTTGAGCGGCTGCCAGGCTCATCTGCCCAGACGCTTCTGCCTTTATGCCAGCCCACTGCCCCGTAATCCCTCCCTGACCGTCGGGTAGCGCAAACGGAAGCGCAGTTCCCGCTTGATGCGACGGTTACTTAAACGCCGGGATTCGGTGAGAAAAGTACGCATGGCCGGAGTGACGGCGGCGATGACCTGATCACGCGGGAGACGTGGTGGGCGGGGCAGGCCGAGATGATCGGCGACCACGTCGAACCAGTCACCCATTTTCAGGCCGCTGTCGTCCACGGCGTTGTAGAGGCGGTTGTGGCGCCCGCGGAACAGGGCGGCGATGGCCAGGCGGGCGAGATCGTCGGCGTGGACGTGGTTGGTGTAGACGTCGTCCGCGCTGACGATGGCGGGCAGGCCTTTCTTCACCCGCTCTTCCGGCATGCGGTTCTGCGCGTAGATGCCGGGCGCGCGCAGCAGGCTGACCCGGGTGGCGCGCGAACCGAAGCGGCGCAATTGCGCTTCGGCATCGGCGCGGCGCCGGGCGCGCGGGTTGTTGGGCCGCGCCGGCCGGGTTTCCGCCACCACTTCTCCGGCGCAGTCGCCGTACACCCCGCTGGTGCTGATATAGATCAATTGGGATAGACTGCCGCGCCCGAGGGCGGCCAGCAGGCGGCGGGTACGCGGATCGTGTTCCCCTTGCGCGGGCGGTGGCGCGAAGTGCAGTACCGCGTCAGCCAGCCCGGCCAGGCGCTTGAGGCTGGCGCGGTCGTCGAGATCGCCGAAAACGGGGGTAATGCCAACGGCGCGCAGTTCAGCGGCGCGTCGCGGCGAACGAATCAGGCCATAAAGGCGGGCATGTCCCGCGAGAAGTCGCGCGGCGCGCAAGCCGACATCGCCGCAACCCACAATCAGGATACGCATCAGTTTTTCAGCACAGAGAGGAAATCGGAATGTCCCACCAGGTCACCATCCAGCCCAGCGGCCACCAGTTTACCGTCAACACCGGCGATACCTTGCTCGCCGCCGCGCTCAACGCCGGCTTCTCCCTGCCTTACGGCTGCCGCAATGGCGCCTGTGGCGCGTGCAAGGGCAAGGTTCTGGCCGGGGCCGTGGATCTCGGTGCCTACCAGGAAAGCGCGCTTTCGCCGGAGGACAAAGCCAAGGGGATGGCCTTGTTCTGCTGCGCGACGGCAAACAGCGACCTCAGCATCGAAGTGAAGGAAGTGGGCGCCGCCAAGGATGTACCAGTGAAGACTCTGCCGTGCCGGGTGGAGCGCATGGAAAAACTGGCCGATGACGTGATGGCCGTTTTCCTGAAACTGCCGGCCAACGAGCGCTTGCAGTTTCTCCCCGGCCAGTACCTCGACTTTCTCCTCAAGGACGGGCGGCGGCGCAGCTTCTCCCTGGCCAATTCACCGGAAGAAGACGGTCTGCTGGAACTGCATATCCGCCACGTGCCGGGCGGCAACTTCACCGATCATGTGTTCAACGCCATGAAGGCCAAGGACATCATGCGCATCAACGGCCCGCACGGCAGCTTCTTCCTGCGCGACTCGGACAAACCGGTGATCTTCGTGGCCGGCGGCACCGGCTTTGCGCCGATCAAGAGCTTGCTGGCGCACGCCTTCCACCATGAAATAGACCGCCAGTTCGTGCTCTATTGGGGCGCGCGCGGCTTGCGCGACCTCTACCAACCCGATCTGCCGGCGCAATGGCAGGAAAAACATGCGAATTTCGACTTCATCCCAGTGCTGAGCGCCGCCTCGCCGGAAGACAACTGGCCGGGCCGCGCCGGCTACGTGCATGAAGCGGTGCTGGCCGATTTCCCGGACCTCTCCGGCTACGAGGTCTACGCCTGCGGCGCCCCGCCCATGGTTCAGGCGGCGCGACGCGACTTCCTGGCGCGTGGCCTACCGGAAGACGCCTTCTTCTCGGACGCTTTCGATTACCAGTCCAGCCCGGCTTGACCCCCTGACTTGACCACCTCGAAGCGATCCGTATAATTCCCGACAGTTTTTGTCAACTTAGCCAAGGTATTGTCATGGATATGAAAGAACAGGTTCACCAGTTGGTCACCAGCAAGCCGGTCGTGCTGTACATGAAGGGCACGCCGCAGTTCCCCCAGTGCGGTTTTTCCGCCAACGCGGCCAACATTCTCAAGGCTTGTGGCGTGACCGACTTCGTCGCGGTCAACGTGCTGCAGGACGACAACATTCGTATCGCCATCAAGGAATACGCCAACTGGCCCACCATTCCCCAGCTTTACATCGGTGGCCAGTTCATCGGCGGCTCCGACATCATGCGCGACCTCTACCAGACCGGCGAGCTGCAGAAGCTGCTGGCCGCCGCCCAACCCTCATAAACCCTCCACCAAATGTCGGGTTACGGCTGCGCCTAACCCGACCTACGCTTCAGACTAAGCCGGCCTGTGCCGGCTTTTTTCTTGTTTGTCTCTACCCCTAAAGTTTTATCAACCCCCTGCCGATAAACGGGCCGGAGGGCTTGGTGCCCACAACCTTTAGGGGGATGGTTTTGACCTCGAACAAATACGCCGCGTTGATTGCCCTGGTAGCCATATTGGTTGCCGTGGTCGCGTGGTTCGCGGACCCGATCTGGCGTCTACTGGTCATTGCCGGTGTTGCGCTGGTGGTCTGGTTCGTCGCCACGCGCTACGGCGTGTCGCGGCCGAGCGAAGCGGCGCCGGTCGCGCCGCACGATGGCTATCGCGCCGAACTGGGAGTCCTGATCGATGACCTGGCCGCCGCGGGCAAGGTGCAGTCCCGTTCCAGCCACGAAGAACTGGAGCGTGTGAAAAGTCTGCTGCAAGGGGCCATCGACCAACTGATCCCCAATTTCCACGCCATGAACAACCATGTCCAGGCACAACGCGAACTGGCGCTGAGCATCGTCACCGGCATGAGTGAAGCCGACAGCGGGGGCGAATCGGTGAGCTTTGCCGACTTCGTCATGGACACCTCGAAGACGATGGAGGCCTTCGTCGACAACACGGTCGCCACCAGCAAGATCGCGATGGGCCTGGTGGAAACCATGGACACCATCAATAGCGAGGTGAACACCATGCTGGGCATCCTTTCCGAGATCGAGTCCATCGCCAAGCAGACCAATCTGCTCGCGCTCAATGCCGCCATCGAAGCGGCGCGCGCCGGCGAGGCGGGGCGCGGCTTTGCGGTGGTGGCCGACGAAGTGCGCAATCTCTCGCAGCGCACCAATCAGTTTTCCCACGAAATACGCGCGCACATGGACCAGGTGGACGGCTCGCTCGGCCGCGCCCACGACTCCATCTATGCCGTTGCCTCGATGGACATGAACTTTGCCCTGCAATCAAAACTGCGGGTGCAGACCACCATGCAGCGGCTGGAGACCCTCAATCACGTCATGGCGGACTCGGCGCGTGGCATCGATGCTCACGCGGCTGAAGTCGCCACCGAGGTCAACGAGGCGGTGACCGCGCTCCAGTTCCAGGACCTGTCCAGCCAGTTGATCGGCCATGCCCAGGTTCGCCTGGACGCAATCACCGAAGGCGTGCATGGCGTGGCCCTGTCCTTTACCGGCGCCGCGGACATGGATGCGGCAATGGCCGAGGCGAGGGCGCGGGTCGCGACCCTGGCCAACCTGGATAACACCCGCTTCAACCCGGTCAAGCAGGAAAGCATGGATTCCGGCGACATTGAACTGTTCTAAAGAGAGGTAACAAAAATGGCGAAAGTGGTACTTACTGTTGATGACTCTGCCTCCATCCGGCAGATGGTGGCCTTCACCCTCAAGAGTGCCGGTTACGAAGTGGTCGAGGCGGTGGATGGGGAGGATGGTCTGAGCAAGGCGCGCGGCAAGAGCGCGGACTTGGTGCTCACCGACCAGAACATGCCGAAGATGGATGGCCTCTCGCTGATCAAGACCCTGCGCGGCCTGCCGCAATACCGCTCGACCCCCATCCTGATGTTGACCACGGAGTCTTCCGACGCCATGAAGGCGGCTGGCAAGGCGGCGGGCGCCACGGGCTGGCTGGTAAAGCCGTTTGACCCGCAGAAGCTGCTGGAAGTCGTCAAGAAGGTTCTCGGGTGAATGCGGGAAGGTGATAGCGGGGTGCCTGTCGCCTCCACTCTTCCCCATTCCCCGATCCGAAATCCCAGATCCATACGGGAGATGCCATGAGCATCGACATGAGCCAGTTTTATCAGGTGTTTTTCGACGAAACGTCGGAACACCTGTCGAGCATGGAAACCTTGCTCCTCGATCTGGATGTGGACAGCCCCTCTCTGGAAGACCTCAACGCCGTCTTCCGGGCTGCGCACTCCATCAAGGGCGGCAGCGGCACCTTCGGTTTCACCGACATGACCAGCGTGACCCATGTCCTGGAAACGCTGCTGGACCGACTGCGCAAGGAAGAACTGCAACTTCGCCCGGACATGGTCGACGCGTTTCTCGCGGCTGGCGACGTCCTGCGCGCGCAACTCGAACACCATCAAGGTGGCCCGGAAGCCGATGCCGGAGAGATCGAGGCCGTCTGCGCGCGCCTGAACCAGTTGGCTTCCGGTGAGGCCGCCGCCGCGCCAGCCGCGCCGGTAGCGGCGGCGGTCACCGCCGAGGCGGCGCCCGAGGTACGGCGTACCCTGCTGGAATGCGTCCTGCCGGCCAGCGTCGTGAACGTCCCCGACATGCTGAAGAACCTGCTCGATGGCCTGGCGGAAATCGCCGCGCTCGACTTCCGGCAGCGGCCCGACGCGGCCAACCCGCGCCTTTCGCTGGTGCTGACCACGCTGAAGCGCGATGACGAATTGAAAGAAGCGCTGTCGTTCTACCTGTCGCCGAACGAAATCACGCTTTCCAACCCCGACGCGGCACCGGAAGCCTACGGCTTCTTTGATGAACCTGTCGTGGCCGCCACCCCGGCCGAGGACGATGGTTTCGGCTTTTTCGACGACGTGCCCGGCCTGCCCGCCGCCGACGTCACCACCTCCGACCAGAGCGATGACGGCTTTGGTTTCTTCGATGACGTGCCCGGCCTCCCCGGCGCGGCCGCCAGCCCCACCGCCACCACCCGGCCGCTGGCCATCCCCGACGAAGAGGCGAGCGGCGCCTATGGTCTGTTCGAGGATGCCGCCGGAAAACGGGAAAATCTGCCCAACCGCGACATCACCCCCGGCAACAGTCCCGCCGCCATCGAAGGCCAGGGCTACGGCATCTTTGTCGATGCGCCTTGCGGCGTCGGCCTGTTCGATAATGCCCCGGGCAGCCAGCACATGGTCCAGTCCACCGCGCCGGCGCCACTGGGCCATCCCGCCGCCGGCGCAACCGGCGCGGCCACCGCCCCCGGCCGCCGCCTCACCGACAGCCCGGCCATCGAGACCGCCAAGACCGGCCGCCGTGACAACGACAAGACGGTCACCGCCGCCAACAGCGAGACCAGCATCCGGGTTTCCGTGGAAAAGGTGGATCAGCTCATCAATCTGGTGGGCGAACTGGTCATCACCCAGGCCATGCTGGCCGAGGGAGCCAGCTACCTCGATCCGGTGCAGGCGGAAAAACTGCTCGCCGGCATCGACCTGCTTGCCCGCAACACGCGCGACATGCAGGAATCGGTGATGTCCATCCGCATGCTGCCGATGAGCATGGTGTTCAGCCGCTTCCCGCGTGTCGTGCGCGACCTGGCCGGCAAGCTGAACAAACAGGTGGAAATGAAGACCATCGGTGAAAACACCGAATTGGACAAAGGCCTGATCGAAAAAATCAGCGACCCCATGACCCATCTGGTGCGCAACAGCCTGGACCACGGCATCGAAACCCCGGAAATTCGGGTCGCCGCCGGCAAGAGCCCGAAAGGCACCCTCACCCTCAAGGCCAGCCACCAGGGCGGCAACATCGTCATCGAGGTAATCGACGACGGCGCCGGCCTCAACCGTGGCCGCATCCTCGGCAAGGCCCGCGAGCGCGGCCTGCCGGTGAACGATGCCATGTCCGACCACGAAGTCTGGCAACTCATCTTCGCGCCCGGCTTTTCCACCGCCGACGTGGTCACCGATGTTTCCGGACGCGGCGTCGGCATGGACGTGGTGAAACGCAACATCGAAGGTATGGGCGGTCGCGTCGAACTGGAGTCGTCCACCGGCCACGGCACCCGCACGGTGATCCGCCTGCCGCTCACCCTGGCCATCCTCGACGGCATGTCGGTGGGGGTCGGTGGCGAGACCTTCATCGTGCCCATCACCAGCGTGATCGAATCCCTGCAACCCCGGCTCGAAGACATCCGCACCATGGCCGGCGACTCGCGCATGGTGCATATCCGCGGCGAATACCTGCCATTCGTGTCGCTGCCCGAGGCTTTCAATCTGCCCGGTGTGGAGGACGTCACCAAAGGCATCGTCGTGGTGGTGGAAACCGAGGACGGCAAGGCCGCGCTGTTCGTCGACGAACTGCTCGGCCAGCACCAGGTGGTGATCAAGAGTCTGGAAGAGAACTACCGCAAGGTGCCGGGTGTATCCGGCGCCACCATCATGGGCGACGGCCGTGTCGCCTTGATCCTGGATGTGACCGCTGTCACCCGCATGGGATTGACCAATCCACGTCGGAGATTGGCCGCTTGAAGCGCGGTCTGAGGAGACAAGAATGGAACACAGCGACAACTCGGGAACCGCCAATTCCGGCGAATTCCTCACTTTCACCCTGGGCGCCGAGGAATACGGCATCGACATCCTCAAGGTGCAGGAAATCCGCGGCTATGACGCGGTGACCAAGATCGCCAACTCGCCCCCCTTCATCAAGGGCGTAATCAACCTGCGCGGCGTCATCGTTCCCATCGTCGATCTCAGGATCAAGTTCAGCCTGGGCGAGCCCACCTACGACCAGTTCACGGTGGTGATCATCCTCAATATCGGCAAGCGGGTGATGGGCGTCGTCGTCGATGGCGTCTCCGATGTCATCCAGCTCAGTTCCGACAATCTGCATCCGGCGCCCGCGTTCGGCTCGATTCTGGACACCCGCTACATCGTCGGTCTGGGAACGGTGGAAGACCGCATGATCATCGTGGTGGACATCGAAAAACTCATGACCAGCACGGAAATGTCGCTGGTCGAAGCCGCCGTCGCCTGACCGGCCGGACCAATAAAGGGGAAAAGCAATGAAGGCTTGGCTGCGTAGTCTTTCCATCAAGTGGCGTTTGATCGCCATCTTCGTCCAGATCATCCTGGTCATCGTCATCGTCGGCTCCACCGGCATCCTCGGCATGAAACACGCCAATGAGGGGCTGGAAAACGTGGTCAACGGCCGCGTGCTGCCGTTCAGCCATCTGAAAAACGTCGCCGATGCCTATGCCGTCGCCATCATCGATGCCACCAACAAGGCCAATGCCGGGGTGTTCACCGCCGAGGAAGCGAGCAAATCCATCGCCGATGCGCGCCAGACCATCAAGGACTCCTGGGGTCTTTATATCGCCGGGAAGATCAGCGCCGACGACAAGCCGCTGATCGAGCAGGCCACCCCGCTGTTCGCCGCCGCCGACGTGGAGACCGAAAAAGTGCAGACCGCGCTACAGGGCAAGAGCGGCAAGGTAGAGGGCCAGCTTCAGGGCAACATTGCCCCCCTCTACGCCGCCATCGACCCGATCAGCAACCATCTCAGCACCCTGCTCATCATCCAGTTGTCCTACGCCCGCGCGGAATACAACGTGGCGGCGGCGGACTACGACCATCAGCACCTGGTGGCCTGGGTGATCGGCGGCGTCGGCACGGCGCTGGCGCTCCTGTTCGTGGTACTGCTGTTGCGCTCCATCGTGCGGCCGCTGCAACGCCTGTCGGGCGAGATCGACGCCATCACCGCCGGCAATGCCGGGATCGACGTGGTGGTGGATCGCCATGACGAAATCGGCGCTGTCGCGGAAAGCTTCAAACGCCTGCGCGACAAGTTGCGCCAGGATGTCGCGGCCGCCGAAGCCAGCGCCCAGGAAGGCCAGCGCATCCGCTTCGCCCTGGACAACGTCGATTCCAACGTGATGATGGCCGACAACGAGCGCCACATCATTTATGTCAACAAGGCCACGCAAAACCTATTCAAGCGCGCCGCGGCCGACATCCGCAAGCAGTTGCCGCACTTCGACCCGGACAAACTTCTGGGCAGCAGCATCGACAGTTACCACAAAAACCCCAGCCATCAGGCCGGCATGCTGAGCACCCTCGGCGGCACCCACAAAGGCACGCTGATGATCGGCGGGCGCACCATGACCGTGGTCGCCAACCCGGTCATCGATGACAGTGGCCAGCGCCTCGGCTCCATCGTCCAGTGGGGCGACCGCACCAACGAAGTCGCCGCCGAACGCGAAATCGCCAATCTGGTGGAAGCCGCCAGCTTCGGCGACTTCAGCCAGCGCTTGAGCAAGACCGGCAAGGAAGGTTTCTTCCTGCAACTCTCGGAGGGCATCAACCACCTGCTGGAAACCACGGAACATGGCATCAATGACGTGGCCCGCGTGCTCCGGGCACTCTCGCAGGGTGACCTGAGCCAGCGCATCGACAGCGATTACCAGGGCATGTTCGGGGAACTCAAGGACGCCACCAACGCCACCAGCTCGCACCTCTCCGAGATCGTCAGCCAGATCCGCGAAGCCACCAACGCCATCAACACCGCCGCGCGGGAGATCGCCAGCGGCAACGCCGACCTCTCCGGGCGCACCGAAGCCCAGGCCTCCAATCTGGAGGAAACCGCTTCCAGCATGGAAGAGTTCACCAGCACGGTGCGGCAGAACGCCGACAACGCGCGCCAGGCAAATCAGCTCGCCAAGGGCGCATCCGACATCGCGGTGAAGGGTGGCAGCGTGGTGGGCGAGGTCGTCCACACGATGGGCGCCATCGCCGACAGCTCGAAGAAGATCGCCGACATCATCAGCGTCATCGACGGCATCGCCTTCCAGACCAACATCCTGGCCTTGAACGCCGCCGTGGAAGCCGCGCGGGCCGGCGAACAGGGGCGCGGCTTCGCTGTGGTGGCGGGCGAGGTACGCAGCCTGGCGCAGCGTTCCGCCGGCGCCGCCAAGGAGATCAAGACCCTGATCGGCGACTCGGTGGACAAGGTCAACATCGGCTACAAGCAGGTCGAGCAGGCCGGCCACACGATGGACGAGATCGTCGACGCGGTGAAACGGGTCACCGACATCATGGGCGAGATCAGCGCCGCCAGCGGTGAACAGAGCCAGGGCATTCAGCAGGTCAACAACGCCATCGGCCAGATGGACGCGGCCACGCAGCAGAACGCGGCGCTGGTGGAAGAAGCCGCGGCCGCGGCGGAAACCTTGCAGGACCAGGCCGCCGCCTTGAGTCAGGCGGTCGCCGTATTCAAGGTGGGTAGCCAGCGTGGCGCGCCGGGCAAACCCATGGCCGGCGTCGCCCAGGTCAAGCCCCGTTCGGCGGGCGCGCGCGCGCTGCCCGCCGCGCAGAAGTCCCTGGCCGGCCCGAGGGTGGCAAATACGGTGGCCAGCGACGTCGACTTCGACGCCATCATCGACGCACACCAGGCCTGGAAACAGAAGCTGCGCAGCGCCATCGGCGGCGGCGAGGAAAGGAATCTGAATCCGGACGATGTCTGCAAGGACAACCAGTGTGCCCTGGGCAAGTGGATCTACGGCGCCGGCAAGGAGTTCGCCCATGTTCCCGAATACGAACCTTTGCGCCTCACCCATGCCGACTTCCACGTCTGCGCCGCCGACATCCTGCGCCACGCGCAAACCGGCGATAAAGACGGCGCCAACGCCATGCTGGTGGGTGATTTCTTCGACCTGTCCAATCGCACCGTACAGCACATCGTCGCCATGAAGCGGCACCACAGCCACTGAGACGCCCCATGTAGCGCCGGCTTCCAGCCGGCGTCTTTCTCGTCGCCATGAGAACAGCATCAGAGCCATTGAAACATGCAGGTCGGGCACGCTTTGCCCAATCCACGCTTAAGCACCCCGCACAGGAGCACGCACCATGCGCCAGAACCTCCCCGTGAGCGGCAACGAATACATGCTGAAAGACGGCATTCAGATCGTTTCCGCCACCGACACCAAGGGCATCATCACCTTCTGCAACCCGGATTTCATCGAGGCCAGCGGCTTTTCCGAGTCGGAGCTGATGGGCGCGCCGCACAACATCCTGCGTCATCCGGACATGCCCGCCGTCGCCTTCAAGGATCTCTGGGACACTCTGGCGGCCGGCCATCCCTGGTCCGGCCTGGTGAAGAACCGGCGCAAGAACGGCGACCATTACTGGGTGCGCGCCTACGCCAGCCCGATCAAGAAAGACGGCCAGATCACCGGCTATCTTTCGATCCGCGCCAAACCCGGACGCGACGAAGTAGCCGCCGCCGAAGCGCTTTACAAGGACATTCGCGAAGGCCGCGCCAAGGGCATCTATCTCAAGGAAGGCCGCCTGCTCCACACCGGCCCGCGCGGCCTTCTGGAAAACGTGCAGAACATGAGCCTGCGCGCCCGTCTGGCCGGCGCGGTCGTTTTGATGGCGCTGTTCCTGGCGCTCATCGGCGGTCTCGGCATCGTCGGCATGAACAAGTCCAATAGCATCATCGACGAGGTTTATTCCAGAGCGCTTGAGCCCGCCAAGCTGGCCGACCAGATCCGCTATCTGCTCGCGGACAGCCGTGGCCAGGTGTTGCTCGGCATGCAGCACAACCCCGCCTTTCCAATCTCCAAGCTGCACGACCACAGCATCCAGAAGCACCTCGATGCCATCAGCGACAACAGCAACAAGATCAACGAGGCCTGGGCCAAGCTATCCAAAGTGGAATTCGATCCCCAGGTCGGCGCCTCCTCGGCGGTAAAAACCGCCCTGGAGAAATTCCAGGCCGCGCGCACCCGCTTCGGCCTGGACGGTATTCTGCCGGCCAAATCCGCCTTGCAAGCGACGATGTATGACGACATCGGCGAAATGCTGATCGACAGCATCAACCCGCTCTACAAGGCGGTCAACGAGGACACCAATACCCTGCTGGCCGCCCTGGACAACTACGCCCAGGAGCAGCGCACCGTCGCCGAATCGCGTTCCGCGACCTTGCGCAACCTCATGCTGCTGGTCTTCCTGCTGGCCATCGCCGGCGCTGGCGTGGTGGGTTGGCTGCTGGTGCGCGCCATCGTGCTGCCCCTGCGGCGCACGGCGGGCTACTTCGACAAGATTTCCGAAGGCCGCTACGACAACGCCATCCAGGTCGATCGCCACGACGAAATCGGCAAGGTGCTGGAAGCCCTCGCCAACATGCAGATCAAGCTGGGATTCGATGTCGCCGAATCGCGCCGCGTCGCCAATGAGAGCCTGCGTGTGAAGATCGCGCTGGATAACGTCTCTTCCGGCGTCATGATGGCCGACACGGAGCGCCGCATCGTCTACGCCAACAAGGCGGTGCTGAACCTGTTCAAGAACGCCGAAGCCGACATCCGTCAGCAACTGCCCAATTTCGATGCCGACAAACTGCTGGGCACCAGCATCGACACCTTCCACAAGAACCCCGGCCATCAGGCCGGCCTCCTCGCCAACCTCAGCGGCACCTATCGGAGCGCGCTCAACATCGGCGTGCGCAGCATGACCGTGGTGGCCAACCCGGTGATCAGCGACAAGGGCGAGCGCCTGGGCGCCGTGGTGGAATGGAGCGACCGCACCGGCGAAGTCGCGGTGGAAAAGGAAGTCGCCAGTCTGGTCAACGCGGCGGCGGCCGGCGACTTCAGCCGACGCCTGAAAGCGGAGGGCAAGGAAGGCTTCTTCCTGCAACTGGCCGAAGGCATCAACCGCCTGGTGGAAACCAGCGAACGCGGCATGAACGATGTCGCCCGCGTGCTGAAAGCCCTGGCCTCGGGCGACCTTGGCGAGCGCATCGACGCCGACTATCAGGGACTCATCGGCCAGCTCAAGGACGACGCCAACGGCACCGCCGCCAAGCTTTCCGAAATCGTCAGCCAGATCCGCGAAGCCACCGATTCCATCAACACCGCCGCCCGCGAAATCGCCAGCGGCAACGCCGACCTCTCGGGGCGCACCGAAAGCCAGGCTTCCTCGCTGGAAGAAACCGCCGCCAGCATGGACGAGATCACCAGCACGGTGCGCCAGAACGCCGACAACGCGCGCCAGGCCAACCAGCTCGCCAAGGGCGCTTCCGACATCGCCATGAAGGGCGGCAGCGTGGTGAGCGAAGTGGTGCACACGATGGGCTCCATCGCCGACAGCTCGAAGAAGATCGCCGACATCATCAGCGTCATCGACGGCATCGCCTTCCAGACCAACATCCTGGCCTTGAACGCCGCCGTGGAAGCCGCTCGGGCCGGCGAGCAAGGGCGCGGTTTCGCGGTGGTGGCGGGCGAGGTACGCAGCCTGGCGCAGCGTTCCGCCGGCGCCGCCAAGGAGATCAAGACCCTGATCGGCGATTCGGTGGACAAGGTCAACATCGGCTACAAGCAGGTGGAACAGGCCGGCAACACCATGAACGAGATCGTCGACGCGGTGAAACGGGTCACCGACATCATGGGCGAGATCAGCGCCGCCTCCACCGAGCAGAGCCAGGGCATCGAGCAGGTGAATTCGGCGATCGCCCAGATGGACGAGGCCACGCAACAGAACGCGGCGCTGGTGGAAGAAGCGGCGGCGGCGGCGGAATCGCTCCAGGATCAGGCCGCCAGCCTGACCCAGGCGGTGGCGGTATTCAGCACCGCGCCAGCGGGCGGGCGAAATGCCCATGCGCCCACCCGCCCGGCCGCGCGCGCCATCGCCCCGGCACCCCGCGCGCCCGCCCCGGTCAGAGCCATGGCCAAGGCCGCTCCGGTGGCGGCGGGATCGGATGACGAGTGGGAGGAGTTTTGAGGTAGCGCAGGCGTCCCGCCTGCTTCGTGGACCTGATCAGAAGGACGAAGCAGGCGGGACGCCTGCGCTACAGGGCTACTTCGCCGCCTGCAACTGCTCCAGCAAGCCCAGCGAGGCATAGCCATCCACCGGTAGCCCCGCCGTCTTCTGCCAGGCACGGATGGCCAGACGGGTTCGCGGTCCCGGCAAACCATCCGGCTCACCAACATCCAGCCCGCGCGCGGCCAACTGCCGTTGCATTTCCATGACCTGTTCACGGCTCAATGGGCGATTGTCGGCATCACGGCCGCCCAGCAACGCCGGCTGACCCAGCAGGCGATCGGACAGGAGGCCCACCGCGAGGGCGTAACTGAGGGAGCGGTTCCAGCCCATGATCACCTCGAAATTACGGTAGACCAGGAAAGCCGGGCCGGCATGGCCCTGCGGCAGAACGATGGCGCCGGCCATGTCGGATTTGGGCAGCGGCAAACCGTCGGCCTGAGTCACCCCCAGCCGGGCCCAGACATTGACCGGCTTCTTCACTTTGGGCTGCGCGGATTCCCAATCGAAATTCGCCGGAAGGCGTACCTCGCGACCCCATATCTCACCCGGCTGCCAACCAAGTTCACGAAGAAAATGAGCGGCGGAATTGAAGGCATCCGGCAGGGAGACCCACAGATTTTTGTGGCCATCGCCGTCGCCATCCACGGCATAGCGAAGGTAGGTGGACGGCATGAACTGCACCTGCCCCATCGCCCCCGCCCAAGAGCCCTTCATATCGGCGGCGGCCACATGACCCGCCTCGATGATGCGTAGCGATTGCAGCAGCTCGCGGCGGAAGAAGTCGCCGCGACGCGGATCGAACGCGAGGGTGGCAAGGGCGACGGGAATGGGAAAGTCGCCGAGATAAGCACCGTAGTTGGTTTCCAGGCCCCAGAAGGCGACAAGGATGCTGGCGGGTACGCCATAGCGCGTCTGTACTTCATCCAGCAGCACGCGGTGTTCCTGTAGCAGAGCCTGGCCGCGTTCGATACGCCAGGGGCTGAGGCGCTTGTCCAGATAAGACCAGAAGGTCTGGAAGAACTCCGGCTGGCGCTGGTCTCGTTCGATCACCTCGGGCAGCGGCCGCGCATCGGCCAGCGCGGCATCCAGAGTGGCCTGGGAAATGCCTTGCGCCAGGGCCTCCTGGCGGAACTGGGCAAGCCAACTGGAAAAATCCGGGGCTTCATCACTCCGCGCCGCCAGGGACGAGGCACAGCACAGCGCAAAGACAAGGGGTCGTAGCTTGAGTCGAATAGTCATGCGGCGAGGCTAACACAGGGCAGGAAAATGCCTTATCGACCCGCTTCCGACGTGGCGGGTTCCATGTCGGCGGTGAAATCCGGCACCTTCCTCGGCGGCCAGACGAAGGGAGTCATTGCCCGCGCATACGGGGCTAAAGTATTCCCACCCCCTGCCGTAATTAGCTCTGTCAACGCGGCAGAAGCCGCTAGTTCAGAGGGAATAATCATGCGCGTCAACATGCCCGTCACCGGCGTCGAGCGACTCATGCGGGAGGGGGAAACCATCGTTTCCACCACCGATGCGCGGGGCGTCATCACCCACGTCAACGACACTTTCGTCAGCATCAGCGGCTTCACACGCGACGAACTCCTGGGGTCGCCGCAGAACATCGTGCGCCATCCCGATATGCCGGCCGAGGCGTTCAAGGATTTATGGGACAACCTTCAGGCCGGGCGGCCGTGGGTGGGTCTGGTGAAAAACCGCGCCAAGAACGGCGACCATTACTGGGTGGAGGCGCATGTCACGCCGCTGCGCCAGAATGGCCAGACCACCGGCTATCTCTCGGTGCGGCGCAAGCCCGAGCGCGACCAGGTGGCGGCGGCGGAAGCGCTGTACAAGTCGGTGCGCGATGGTCAAGCCCGACTGCGCCCGGCCGGCCTCTTGAGCAGCCTCAAACGACTCTCCATCAAGGCGCGCCTGGCCGCCATCATGACCATGGTGGTAGGCATGATCCTGGTGGGCAGCGCCATCGGCCTGGGCGGTCAGGCGATCACCAACGGCGACATGGCCAGGCTGTATCAGAGCAACCTGGAACCAATCCGTCTGGTCGGCCAAATCGTGCGTCTGATGAGTGAAAACCAGACCCAGGTGGCGCTGGCGGTACAACACGACCCGAACAGCGTCTTCTCGGCGCGGCATGACCACCCGGTGGACAAGCATGCCGACGTGATTTTCGCCAACCGTGACAAGATCACCGCGCTGATCACGGAGTTCGACAAGATCGAGATACCCGCCGAAACCCGAGTCGCCGCGGCCGCCTTTGCCGAGGCGCGTACCCGCTATGTCAAGGAAGGCCTGCAACCGGCGGTGAAGGCATTGAAGGCGGCCAACTACAGCGAGGCCACCGACGTTCTGCTGGCCAAGGTCAATCCGCTCTATAGCGAAGCGCGCGACAAGATGGAAATCCTGCGCCAGTCCTTGCAGGACTCGGCGAGAACCGATTACGAACATGCCGATGCGCGCTACCACAATCTTCTCAATCTCGGCCTGGCCGGCATGACGCTGGGTGTCCTGTTGGCGCTCTGGTTCGCCTGGCTGTTGATACGCGACATCGTCAAACCGCTGCAACGCACCATCGGCCTTTTCCATTCCATCGCCGAGGGCAACTATCTGAACCATATTCAGATCGACCGCCACGACGAAGTCGGCCAGGTGCTGGAAGGGCTGGAATCGATGCAGACCAAGCTGGGCTTCGACATGGAAGAAACCCGACGCGCGGCCAACGAGAACCTGCGCATCAAGATCGCCCTGGACAGCATCACCTCCGCGGTCACGCTGTCACAAGCGGACAACACCCTGATCTACATGAACCCCGCCGCCGGCAAACTGTTTGACGCCATGGCGCCGGAACTGGGCAAACGACTCCCCGGTTTCAGCGCGCAATCCCTAATGGGCGGGCGCGTCTCGCAATTGTTTGAGGACGAGGAACTCAAAGCGGCCTACGCCGAGCCTTTCCGGAACAACCGCGTGTTCGATACCCATGTCGCCAGCCATACCCTGCGCCTGTCGGCCAGCCCGGTGTACAACGCGGAAGGCGCCTACGCCGGCCGCGTCACCCAATGGCAGGACCGCACCAATGAAGTCGCGGTGGAAAAGGAAGTCGCCAGCCTGGTCAACGCGGCGGCGGCCGGCGACTTCAGCCAACGCCTGAAAGCGGAGGGCAAGGAAGGTTTCTTCCTGCAACTGGCCGAAGGCATCAACCACCTGGTGGAAACCAGCGAACGCGGCATGAACGATGTCGCCCGCGTGCTGAAAGCCCTGGCCTCGGGCGACCTTGGCGAGCGCATCGACGCCGACTATCAGGGACTCATCGGCCAGCTCAAGGACGACGCCAACGGCACCGCCGCCAAGCTTTCCGAAATCGTCAGCCAGATCCGCGAAGCCACCGATTCCATCAACACCGCCGCCCGCGAAATCGCCAGCGGCAACGCCGACCTCTCGGGGCGCACCGAAAGCCAGGCTTCCTCGCTGGAAGAAACCGCCGCCAGCATGGACGAGATCACCAGCACGGTGCGCCAGAACGCCGACAACGCGCGCCAGGCCAACCAGCTCGCCAAGGGCGCTTCCGACATCGCCATGAAGGGCGGCAGCGTGGTGAGCGAAGTGGTGCACACGATGGGCTCCATCGCCGACAGCTCGAAGAAGATCGCCGACATCATCAGCGTCATCGACGGCATCGCCTTCCAGACCAACATCCTCGCCTTGAACGCCGCCGTGGAAGCCGCTCGGGCCGGCGAGCAAGGGCGCGGCTTCGCGGTGGTGGCGGGCGAGGTGCGCAGCCTGGCGCAGCGTTCCGCCGGCGCCGCCAAGGAGATCAAGACCCTGATCGGCGACTCGGTGGACAAGGTCAACATCGGCTACAAGCAGGTGGAACAGGCCGGCAACACCATGAAGGAAATCGTCGATGCGGTGAAGCGGGTCACCGACATCATGGGCGAGATCAGCGCGGCCTCAACCGAGCAGACCCAGGGCATTGAGCAGGTGAATTCGGCGATCGCCCAGATGGACGAGGTCACCCAACAGAATGCGGCGTTGGTGGAAGAAGCGGCGGCGGCGGCGGAATCGCTCCAGGATCAGGCCGCCAGCCTGACCCAGGCGGTGGCGGTGTTCCGCACCGCGCCGGCCGCGGCGGGAACGCGCAACACCCGCGCGCCCGCGCGCTCGCTTGCCCGCGCGCCCGCCCCGGCACCGCGCGCGCCCGGCCCGGTCAGGGCCATGGCCAAGACCGCGCCGGCCATTCCCGCCGGAGCGGGGTCGGATGACGAGTGGGAAGAGTTCTGATGTAGCGCCGGCACCCTTGCCGGCGCCTTTCAAAGCAGCCGACAAGGATGCCGGCGCTGCATCACCGACCAGAAGGAAATCATGGCAGAAGCAATAACGACACAACGGGAGTTCATCTTCTCGCACCGCGACTTCGAAGAAGTGCGCAAGATGATTTACGACCATGCCGGCATCGCGCTCACCGAAGCCAAGGAGGATATGGTCTACAGCCGCCTGGCGCGGCGCCTGCGCGCGACCGGCCTGAAGAACTTCCAGGATTACCTGGCGCTGATCCGCTCGGGTGACGAAGTGGAGTGGGAGGCCTTCGTCAATTCCCTGACCACCAACCTCACCGATTTCTACCGCGAGGCGCACCACTTCCACCTCCTCAAGGACTTTCTGCGCACGCGTCGAGATCGCCCGATCACCATCTGGTGCTCCGCTTCCAGCACCGGCGAGGAACCCTATTCCATCGCCATGACGGCGGTGGAGGCATTCGGCGGCTTCAACGCGCCGGTACAGGTGATCGCCTCCGACCTAGACACCAATGTCCTGAAGAAAGGCCAGGAAGGTACCTATCTGCTAGAGCGCATCAAGAAATTGAGCGAGGCACAGCAGCGCCAGTTTTTCCTGAAAGGTACCGGCGAGCGTGCCGGCATGGTGAAAGTCAAACCGGAACTGGCGGCGATGGTGAAATTTTTCCGCCTCAATCTGCTCGACGCGAGCTGGCCGGTAGCGGGGCAAGTGAAGGGCGGCCTCGACGCCATTTTCTGCCGCAACGTGATGATCTACTTCGACAAGCCCACGCAATACACCATGTTGAAGAAGATGAAACCGCTGCTGAAACCTGACGGACTGCTGTTCGTCGGCCACTCCGAGGCGCTCTACCACGCCACCGACCTGTTCCACCTGCGTGGCCAGACGGTCTATGAGCACGCCGAGAAGGCGCCTCCGGGAGCGGTACGCAAATGAGGCCGCATACATGACCCAGCATGCGTTCGAGGAAGTTCTCGCCCCGAATCATTATTTCGACCGCAATTTCGACATCGAGGCGGCCAAGATTCTGCCGGGCGAGTATTACGTGACCGGCCGCCACATGCTGCTGGTGACGGTGCTGGGCTCGTGCGTGGCGGCGTGTATCCGCGACCCCAAGACCGGCATCGGCGGCATGAACCATTTCATGCTGCCCGAAAGCGGCGACAAGCGCGATGTGGTGTCGTCATCGATGCGCTACGGCGGCTATGCCATGGAAGTGCTGGTCAACCAGTTGGTCAAGCTGGGCGCCAATCGCAATCGCCTGGAAGCCAAGGTATTCGGTGGCGGCGCGGTGTTGCGCGGCTTCACCACCGTCAACGTGGGCGAGCGCAACAGCGAATTTGTCCTGGAATATCTGGAAACCGAACGCATCAAGGTAGCCTCGCAAGACCTGATGGGCCTTTACCCGCGCAAGGTGTATTTTTTTCCGTCCAGCGGACGGGTGATGGTGCGCAAGCTCAAGACCGTGCACAACAACACCATCATCGAACGCGAGCAACTCTACGGCCAACGCCTCAAGTCCTCCAGCATCGCCGGGGATGTGGAATTGTTTACCTGACCCCAGACCATGCCAAAAATCAAAGTTCTCATCATCGATGACTCCGCGCTGATACGCAGCATCATGCGCGAGATCATCAACAGCCAGCCGGATCTGGAAGTGGTCGGGCAGGCGCCCGACCCGATTACCGCGCGCGACCTGATCAAGCAGCTCAACCCGGATGTGCTGACCCTGGACGTGGAAATGCCACGCATGAACGGGCTGGATTTCCTGGAAAAACTCATGCGTCTGCGCCCCATGCCGGTACTCATGGTGTCCACCCTGACCGAGCGGGGCAACGAAGTCACCCTCAGGGCACTGGAACTGGGAGCGGTGGATTTCATCACCAAACCCAGCATCGGCGTCAGCGAAGGACTGGGTGATCTCGGCGAAGAGATCGGCGACAAAATACGCGCCGCCGCCCGCGCCCGCATTCGCCGCCATGCTTTGAACACGGAGCCGGTCGACAAGCCGCGGCCGCTGCCCGGCCATTTCATCAACACCACCGAGAAAATCGTGTTCGTCGGCTCGTCCACGGGCGGCACCGAAGCGCTCAAGGAATTTCTCACACGCATGCCGGCCACCTCGCCGGCGGTGATGATCGCCCAACACATGCCGGAAGCCTTCACCCGCTCCTTCGCGCAACGCCTCGACGGCCTCTCGGCCATGACCGTGAAGGAAGCGGAACACAACGAACGGGTGGTGCCGGGCCATGCCTACATCGCTCCCGGCCATTCCCACCTGCTGCTGCGGAAAAGCGGCGCCTACTACTACACCGAGCTGTCTCAGGCCGAGCCGGTGAATCGTCATCGGCCCTCGGTGGATGTGCTGTTCAACAGCGCCGCCCAAGTGGCCGGAGCGAATACGCTGGGCGTGATCATGACCGGCATGGGCAAGGACGGCGCGGCGGGGCTGCTCGCCATGCGCCAGGCCGGGGCCTACACCATCGCCCAGGATGAAGCCTCCTGCGTGGTGTTCGGCATGCCCAAGGCGGCCATCGAACTGGGCGCGGCGGTCGAGGTGGCCAGTCTCAACGACATCGCCGGTCGTGTGCTGGAACGATTGGGGCGACGTGGGTAGCGTGCGCCGCGCGCACGAATTGCGTTTGCTCGTGAGCGCGCCGCGCGCCACGAATCCCCTAAAGAAATAACACCCAACGCCGATAAACAGGCACGCCAAGTAAACGGAGTATCGACATGCTGATCACCAATGAAGTTATCGGTAGCCAAGCCACCCTGAAGCTGGGCGGCCGCTTCGATTTCCACTCGCACCGGGATTTCCGCTCCGCCTACGAGAAGATTCTCGAAACCGGCGCCGTGCGCGAAATCGTTATCGACTTCGGCGACGTCGATTATCTCGACAGCTCCGCCCTGGGCATGCTGCTGCTGCTGCGCGAGAAGGCCGAGAGTACCGGCAAGAGCATCGCCCTGGCCGAACTGAGGGGCACGGTCAAACAGGTACTGGACATCGCCAATTTCGGAAAACTGTTCAGTATCAAGCCGTGAGCGGCACCTGACCGCGTTCAACTTCCTCTGACAGGCCGCCCCCTGTGATCAGCTCCCGCCTCACCATCCTCATCGTCGACGACACCCCGACCAATGCCAAACAGTTGGAGGCGGTCTCGCGCAAGCTGGGCCATACCGCGATCCTGGCCGGTGACGGCCAGGAGGCGATCGACCGGTTCAAGGAAGACAAACCCGACCTGATCTTCATGGACATCATGATGCCGGTCATGGACGGCATCACCGCGGCGCAACACATCCGCGAGCTGCCCACGGACAAGTGGACGCCCATCGTCTTCTTTTCCGCGCTGGACCAGATGCAGGACATCGTGCGCGGGCTGGAAGCGGGCGGCGACGATTACATCGTCAAACCGGCCTCGTTGCAGATCCTGCGCGCCAAGATCAACAGCTATGCGCGCATGTTGATGTTGCAGCGCGAGGTGCACGCCAACACCGAGGAACTGCGCAACTGGCGCATGGACGCGGAAGAACAGTCGCGCCTGGGCGCGCACGTCATGAACCGGTTGACGGACGCCGCCGGCCTGCGCGACTCGATGATTCGCCACTTCAACATGCCGGCGGAAACCTTCAGCGGCGACCTGCTGTGCGCCGCGCGCGCGCCCGGCGAGGTGCTCAACGTGTTGCTGGCCGATGCCGCCGGCCACGGCCTGGCCGCCGCGCTCTCCGCCATGCCGCTGACGCAGGCGTTCTACAGCATGACCGCGAAGGGTTTTCCGTTGCCCTCGATCGCCGAGGAACTCAACCGCAAACTCAAGTCCATCCTGCCCCCCGACCGCTTCGTGGCCGCCACCCTGGCCGCCATCGACGTGCGCAACCAGACCGTGGAAGTGTGGAACGGCGGCAACCCGGACGCACTGTTCATCAACACGCGCGGCGAGGTCGCCATGCAATGGGCTTCCAATCACCCCCCGCTCGGCATCCTCCCGGACAAGCTGTTTTCCGGCATGACCGAGACCGTGGTGTTCCACGAACCGGGCGATCTGGTGCTGTGCTCGGACGGGCTCACCGAAGCCGAAAATCCGGCCGGCGGCTGGTTCGCCATCGACGGCGTGCGCGATGCCTTGAGCCGGGCGCAGGGCAGCGAGGCGCGTTTCGACAGCCTGCTCAAAGGTGTGATGGATCACCTCGGTGGACACCCGGGGCGCGACGACATCTCCGCCCTGCTGGTCTCGGTGCCGATCGACCGGCGCCGCCAAATCCGCTTCAACACGCCGATGCCCGCGCATCAAGGGCATCTGGCGGAATGGCGCCTGGATCTCTCCTACGGCGCCCAGGAACTGCGTTACATCGACGTGGTGCCGGCCGTGCTCGGCTTCGTCACCCAAATTCAGGCGCTCAAGTCGCACCAGGGCGCGCTGTTCCTGATCTTTTCGGAACTGTTCAACAACGCGCTGGACCACGGCCTGCTCGGCCTGGACTCGGCCACCAAGAGCTGGATCGGTGGCTTCGAACTGTATATGCGACAACGCGGCGAGCGCCTGGCAAGACTACGAGACGGACGTATCGATATCGCTTTCCAGTTGCACCAGGACGGAACCCGCGCGGTGCTCGACATCAGCATGACCGACACCGGTCCCGGCTTCGATTTCGAGAATCGCATCGACAACCCCGCCGCGCTGACGACCAGCAATGACCTGGCGTTTGGGCGCGGCATTGCCCTGGTGAGGAACCTGTGCGAGCAGGTGGTCTATTCCGGCAACGGCAACAAGGTCTGGGCACGCTATGTGGTGTCCGATCTGATCCTCGAAAGCGAAGAGAGCGAGGACGAAGCCGCCGCTCATCAATCCGATAGCGCGGGCGACGACACGGATCTGGTGATGTTTTGATGTAGGGCGGAACGCGGAGCGGTTCCGCCGCTATACGGCGGATCGCCCGTTGGGCTGATGAAGCCCCTACCCTTCGGTAATCCGCCCTACACCGACGCCTTCACCTGATTCCGCCCTTCATGCTTGGCCACATAGAGCGCCTCGTCGGCGGCCTGAATCAGGGATTCGCCGTCGCCGCCGGCGCCAAATTCCGCGACGCCGGCTGACAGGCTGACCTGGAAGGTCTTCTCGCCGGCATGCTGGACGATGGCCGCGAAGCTCTCACGGATGTTGTTGAGCACCCGCAGCGCCCCTTCGATGGAGGTTTCCGGCAGGGCCACGGCGAATTCCTCGCCACCATAGCGGCCAATCACATCGGCACCACGCAGGCGTTGCTTCAACAGCCTGGAAAGACTCTTGATCACCCGGTCTCCGGCCGGATGGCCATAGGTATCGTTCACTTTCTTGAACAAATCGATGTCGAGCAAAGCCACCGCTAGCGGCTTGCCCTGGCGCTTGGCGCGCGCGGTTTCGGCGCGCAGGCGTTCCTTGAAACTGGTGTGATTGAGCAGGCCGGTGAGGCTGTCGCGCACCATCAGCGCGCGCAGGGCGCGGTAACGGATTACCCGGCTTTTGACCGCTGAAATCAGATGCTCGGGCTCGATCGGCTTGTGCAAAAACTCGTCGCCGCCCAGGCTCATGGCCTCGCGCTGGCGACCGACATCGCTTTCCGCCGAAAGAAACACGATGGGTATGGAGAGATAGGCATCCTGCTGGCGGATGACTTCGGCGATTTCCTCGCCCGAGGCGCCCGGCATGTTCATGTCCAGCAGAATCAGCTCCGGGGGATGCTCGTTGAGGGCTTCCAGCGTCTTCAGCGGATCGTTGACCACCTGGGTAACGAAACCAGCCTCGTTCAGATGGGCGGCATAAAAGGCGGCCAGCGCGGGGGAATCGTCGATGATCAACACCTTGCCGGCTTCGGCTTGGGGCGGGGCGGTGAGGCGGTCGAGCGTGTCGAGCAGGCTAGCCATGTCCAGCGGTCGCGTGAAATAGGCCTGGCACCCCATGCGCACGGCGCCGAGACGGGCGTCGATGGTGCCGCTGCTGGACATGCAGGCCAGCGGCACGCGACCGGACAACGCGGCCAGCGCTTCCTTGTCGGCCTCGGAAAGGCAGTCGCCACCACCACAATCGACCAGCGCGGCGGTGGGATTGCGTGCTTCCGCCGCCAACAACGCTGCGGGGGAGTCAAACAGTTCCGCCACATAACCGTAATAGCCAAGCTGAATGGCGGCTTCCCGTAGATCGCTGGAAGTCGCCGGCCAGAGAAATATGGGTTTGCCGATATTGCCCGGTGTTTGCATGGTTTTGCCCTAATAGTTCTATGTCGTAAGCACTATCGACAAAGCAAAGAAAAACTTGAGTCTGGGATGTAGTTACTGAAGGGAAGGGGCTTCATCAGAGCGCGGCGAACCGCATCGGCCTGCGTGGTGCGGTTCGTACCTCACCCCATCCCACGGGGGATTACCGGTTGATCTGTTCCAGATATTCCTGGATACGATCCGGGCGGCCGGCGCGCAGGAGTTTTCTGGCTTGCGGGGCAAGTTCACCGATATGGCTGCGCAGTACCTGCTGTTTCACCGTGAGGATGTGCGCCGGGTGCATGGAGAAACGGGTCAGCCCCATGCCGAGCAGCAGGCGGGTGAGCCTGGGATCGCCCGCCATTTCGCCGCATACCGAGACTGGTTTGCCCAGCTTGCGGCCAACCATGAGCGTGTGGCTGATCAGGGCCAGCACGGAGGGGTGCAACGGGTCGTAGAGGTGGGCGACGGTGTCGTCGGTGCGATCGATGGCCAGGGTGTACTGGATCAGATCGTTGGTGCCGATGGAGAGAAAATCCAGCTTCTTCGCGAACCATTCCGCCGACAGCGCGGCGGCGGGCACTTCGATCATGCCACCGATGGGGGTTTCTTCATCGAAGGGGATGCCTTCCACGCGCAACATGCCGCGCGCCGCGCCGATCAACGCCAGCGCCTGGTCGAGTTCGGTCAGGCTGGACAGCATCGGCAGCAGGATCTTGATCTGGCCGTAGTGGCTGGCGCGCAGCAGGGCGCGGATCTGGCTGATGAAGATTTGCGGTTCCGCCAGGCACAGGCGGATGGCGCGACGGCCAAGCGCGGGGTTGACGCTTTTTTCGTGCAGCCAGCGCACGGATTTGTCGGCGCCCACGTCGAGGGTGCGGATGACTACGCAGCGCCCGACCATTTCCCGCGCCACATGCCGGTAGGCCTCGAACTGCTCCTCTTCCGAAGGCAGGTCGTCGCGGTTGAGGAACAGGAATTCACTGCGGAACAAGCCGATGCCGCTGGCGTTTTCTCCCAGCGCCTGGCCCACGTCGTTGGGCAGGTCGATATTCGCCTGAAGCTCGACTTCCAGCCCGTCCAGGGTGGCGGAGGGACTGGTCTTGAGACGCCGCAGCTTCTTCTGTTCCAGATGCCACTGGTTCCGGCGCAGACGGTATTCGTCGAGGATGCCGGCATCCGGGTTGACGATGACCACGCCGGCCACGCCATCGACGATCAGCCAGTCGCCTTCCTGGATCAGGGCGCGCGCGCTGTGCAAGGCCATCACCGAAGGCAGGCTGAGGCTGCGCGCGAGGATGGCGGTGTGCGAGGTGGTGCCGCCGAGATCGGTGATGAAACCGGCGAAGTCGTGGCGCTTGAACAGCACCATGTCGGAGGGCGACAGATCGTGCGCGACCAGGATGCTGTCGCCTTCCTCGGCGGGTTTCAAGGGCGCATGGCCGGGATGGCCCATGAGTTCCTTGAGCACCTTGTCGGCCACCTGGCGCACGTCATTACGGCGCTCGCGCAGGTAATCGTCCTCGATCGATTCGAACTGCACGATCAGCGCCTCGGTCTGCTGCGAAAGCGCCCATTCCGCGTTGCAACGGTCGGCGCGAATGCGCTGCTTGGGCGCGTCGGACAGCATGGAATCGTTGAGGATCAGGATATGCACGTTGAGGAAGGCGGAGAGCTCCACCGGCGCGCCTTCCGGAATGTGTTCCCGCAGTTCGAGCATTTCCGCGCGCACCGCCTCCACCGCCGCGGTAAAGCGAGCCACTTCCGCGTCCAGATGCTCCGGACGCAACAGGTAATGTGGCGCTTCCAGGCGGTCCTGGGAGTAAAGCTGCGCCCGGCCGATCGCATAGCCACTGGAAACCGCGATGCCGTGTAGTGAGAAGGTCATGGGCAATTTCGGGTTTCGGATTTCGGATTTCGGATGTTTTCGATTTCGGATTTTTCTCGCGCGGCTGTACCGCGCCCGATCCGCCAAATCTGAAATCCGAAATCCGAAATCCGAAATCGCCTCATTCGCCTTCTCCAAACTTGTCCTCGATCAACGCCACCAGCGCCGCCATGGCCACGTCTTCCTCGGGTCCGAAGGTTTCCAGCTTGATGCTGCTGCCACGCGCGGCGGCCAGCATCATCACGCCCATGATGCTTTTGCCGTTGATGCGGCGGCCACTGCGTGAAATCCAGACCTCACAGGGAAAACTGCTGGCGGCCTGGGTGAGTTTGGCGGAAGCGCGGGCATGCAGGCCCAGCTTGTTGGTGATTTCGATTTCACGTTCAGGCATCGCTATATTCTTCCTCGGCGTCACGCGGCAGGATGTACATGACGCCCTCCTGCCCACCCTGCACCGCTTTGCGGATCAACAGGGAAAGGGTTTCATTGCGGTAATTCAGCGCCTTGAGCAACATTGGCAGGTTGACGCCGGCCACCGCTTCCACATGCTCATGCTGAATCAGTTTGCACACGGTGTTGCAGGGCGTGGCGCCATAGACATCGGTGAGGATCAACACCCCCTTGCCCCGATCCAGACGCGCGATCTGTGCTCGCGCCTGTTCCAGCATCTCGCCGGGATCGTCGGAGGAAGAAAGGTCGAGGCTTTCCAGTTGCTCCGGGCGTTGCCCCAGCACATGGCTGGCACACTGGATGAGGCTGTCGCCGAGATTGCCGTGGGCGACGATGAGCAAGGGAATCATGGTGTGAGGGCGCGAAAAGTTCGTTCGCATTCTACGCCGCCCCGACAAGGCCGCGATGTTGCCGTGCAGCAATCACATATCCCCTTGATGGATAAGGTTGAATCGGGAATCAAGCGGAGTCACGGGGTGCGCTTCCGGTAGAATTCGCCGCCTCAATATAAGCAATTGCTGACATGACCACCGAGCGCATCCGCGAGATTCCCTACAACTACACCTCGTTTTCCGACCGCGAAATCGTCATTCGCCTGCTTGGCGCCGAAGGCTGGCGTCTGGTCGAGGAACTGCGCGGCGAGCGCAAGACCGGGCGTTCCGCGCGCATGCTGTTCGAGGTGCTGGGCGACATCTGGGTGGTCACCCGCAATCCCTACCTGGAAGACGACCTGCTCGCCAACCCGGCTCGTCGCGGCTTGTTGATCCAGGCGCTGCGTCACCGTCTGGGCGAAATCGAGAAGCGCCGCCAGGGCAACGAGCGAGTCGGCAAACTGCTGCAACTATCCAACCGCGCGGTGGACTCCTTCGAGGCCGGCTTCGCGGAAACCAGCCACCTGCGCGAGGGCCTGCTGCGCACCCTTACCCGCCACACCCGGCGCGACAACATCGCTTTCGACGGCATGGCCCGGGTCAGCCATGTCACCGACGCGACCGACTGGCGCGTGGAATACCCCTTCGTGGTGCTCAACCCGGACAACGAGAACGAAATCCCCGCCCTGGTGGCCGGCTGCGTCGAACTCGGGCTGACGGTGATTCCACGCGGCGGCGGCACCGGCTATACCGGCGGCGCGGTGCCGTTGACCCGTTTCTCGGCGGTCATCAACACGGAAAAACTCGATTACAAAAGCGCCATCGAGCCGCGCGTGCTACCCGGCCATGCCACCGCCACGCCGACCATCACCTGCGGCGCCGGGGTGGTGACACGCCGGGTCATGGAAGTGGCGGAAGCCGCCGGCCTGGCCTTCGCGGTCGACCCCACCTCGGCGGATGCCTCCTGCATCGGCGGCAACGTCTCCATGAACGCGGGCGGCAAGAAGGCGGTGCTGTGGGGCACGGCGCTGGACAACCTGGTGTCCTGGAAAATGGTGACGCCGGACGCCGACTGGCTGGAAGTCACCCGCCTCGACCATAACCTGTCCAAGATTCACGATGTGGCGGTGGCGCGCTTCGAACTGGCGCGTTTCCATGCCGACGGCAGCCCCAAGGGCGAGCCGGAAATCCTGGAAATTCCCGGGGCCGCCTTCCGCAAGCGCGGCCTCGGCAAGGACGTCACCGACAAGTTCCTGTCCGGCCTGCCCGGCATCCAGAAGGAAGGCTGCGACGGCCTCATCACCCAAGCCACTTTCGTCCTGCACCGCATGCCGCCGCAGATCCGCACGGTGTGCCTGGAGTTCTTCGGCCAGGTTTCCGAAGCCGTGCCGGCCATAGTTGAAATCACCCGCGACTTCAGCGGCACTCCCGGGGACGTCTTGCTCGCCGGCCTGGAACACATGGATGCCCGCTACATCAAGGCGGTGGGCTATGCCACCAAGGCCGAGCGCAGCGGCCGCCCGAACATGGTGCTGCTGGCTGACATCGCTTCCGATGACGTCGCCGCCGTCGATGCCGCCGCCGCCCGCATCGTCGAGTGCGCGCGCGCGCGCGGCGGCGAGGGCTTCATCGCCAGCAGCACGGAAACCCGTAAGAAATTCTGGCTCGACCGCGCCCGCACCGCCGCCATCGCCAAACACACCAACGCCTTCAAGGTGAACGAGGACGTGGTGATTCCGCTCGACCGTCTGGCCGACTATTCGGATGGCGTGGAACGCATCAACATCGAGCTGTCGATCAAGAACAAGCTGGCGCTGCTAGGGGAACTGGAAGGCTTCATCAAGGGCACGCTGCCCCTGACCGAAGACGAGGAAGGCACCGCCGACCCGGAGTTGACCGAACACCGCCGCCAACGCGCCCTGGAAATGCTGAGACAGGTGCGAACGCGCTGGACCGGGTATCTGGACGCCCTGCTCCCTCCCCCCCCGGGGGAGGGCCGGGGAGAGGGAACAACGCCTGAACAAGCGACTCCGCCGGATCAACCGCCGCTCCCTCTCCCCCACCCCCTCCCCCGGAGGGGGTGGGGAGAAGAGACCTTCCGCGCCCTCCAGGATCACAGCCTGCGCGTCTCCTGGAAGCGCGAAGTGCGTGGCGAACTCCAGCAGATATTCACCGGCCGCGAATATGAGCCGGTGCTGGCCGCATGCGACGCGATCCACAAGCGCGTGCTCAAGGGCCGCGTATTTGTCGCCCTGCACATGCACGCCGGCGACGGCAACGTGCATACCAACATCCCGGTCAATTCCGACGATTACGCCATGCTTGCCACCGCCAACCAGGCGGTGGCCCGCATCATGCGGCTGGCGCAAGACCTCGGCGGCGTCATTTCCGGCGAGCACGGCATCGGCATCACCAAACTGGAGTTCCTCTCCGATCAGACCTTGTCGGCGTTCGCCGCCTACAAAAACCAGGTCGACCCGGAAGGCCGCTTCAACAAGGGCAAGCTGCTCAAGGGCGCCGACCTGGGTAACGCCTACACGCCCTCGTTCGGCCTGCTGGAACTGGAATCGCTGATCATGGAGCAGTCGGAGATCGGCGCCATCGCAGACTCCATCAAGGACTGCCTGCGTTGCGGCAAGTGCAAGCCGGTCTGCACCACCCATGTGCCGCGCGCCAATCTGCTCTATTCGCCGCGCAACAAAATCCTTGCCACCTCGCTGCTGATCGAAGCTTTTCTCTACGAGGAGCAGACCCGGCGTGGCATCTCGCTGAAGCACTTCGACGAGTTCGACGACGTCGCCGACCACTGCACGGTCTGCCACAAATGCGTGAACCCCTGCCCGGTGGACATCGATTTCGGCGACGTCACCGTGGCCATGCGCAACTTCCTCAATGCCGCCGGCAAGAAGAAGAAGGCGCCGGCCTCGCGCCTGGCGCTGGCCTTCCTCAACAGCACCGATGGCGACGTCATCCATGTCCTGCGCAAGGGCGCCATCGAGTTCGGCTACATCGGCCAACGCATCGGCGCGGCGGTGATGCGCACCTTGCCGGCGGTGCGCGAAGCCATGCGCCAGCCCCCCTCCAGCATCGGCAAGCCGGGCGCGAAAACCCAGTTGATCCACTTCTTCAACCGCGCCCTGCCCGGCGCCAACTTGCCGAGCAAGACGACGCGGCAATTGCTCGGCCTCAACGATCCCAAGGTGGTGCCGGTGCTGCGCGACCCGACCAAGGTGACGGAAGAGTCTGACGCCGTCTTCTACTTCCCCGGTTGCGGTTCCGAGCGTCTGTTCTCCCAGGTCGGTCTGGCCACACTCGCCTGGCTCTATGAACTCGGCGCCCAGACTGTGTTGCCGCCCACCTATCTCTGCTGCGGCTACCCGCAAATCGCCACCGGCGACCGCCCCAAGGGCGAAGCCATCACCATGCAGAACCGGGTGCTGTTCCACCGCATCGCCAACACCCTGAACTACCTCGACATCAAGACCGTTCTGGTGTCCTGCGGCACCTGCCTGGATCAGTTGATGGAATACCAGTTCGACAAGATCTTCCCAGGCTGCCGAATCATGGACATCCATGAATACATGATGGAGAAAGGCGTCAAGCTCGACGCGGTGGGTGGCACCAAATACATGTACCACGACCCCTGCCACACCCCGATCAAGCTGCACAACCCGATCAAGACCGTGCAGACCCTGATGGGGTCGGACGTGAAGCTGTCGGAACGCTGCTGCGGTGAATCCGGCACCTTCGCCGCCAGCCGCCCGGACATCGCCACCCAGGTCCGTTTCCGCAAGGCCGAGGAAATCGACCGTGTCGCCGGCGACCTGCGCGATTCCGGCGCGGAGCAAGTCAAGGTGCTGACTTCCTGCCCCTCCTGCCTGCAAGGCCTCGACCGCTACGGCGAAGACAGCAAGATCGAAGCCGACTACATCGTGGTGGAACTGGCGCGCCTGAAGCTGGGCGAGGGCTGGCTGAAGGACTTCGTCGCCAAGGCCAATGCGGGCGGTATTGAGAAGGTGCTCTTGTAGCGCTGGCGTCTCGCCGGCATGCCGGCGAGATGCGCCATAATCCCGCCCATGTCTGGCCCTGGGAGCACGCAATGGGACTACCCGCCGAGAAATTCGCGACTTACGAAGACCTGTTCGACCTGCCGGAGAACCTGGTTGGGGAGATCATCAACGGCAGGCTGGTGACCCATCCCCGGCCAGCACCGAAACATGCGCGTTCCTATTCAGGCCTGGGGGCCGAGTTATGGAACCCTTTCGACCGAGGCCGTAGCGGCCCCGGCGGCTGGTGGATTCTTGACGAGCCTGAGATTCACATCGATGGTGACATCCTGGTGCCCGACATCGCCGGCTGGCGCCGCGAGCGCATGCCCAAGCTCCCTGAAACCGCCTGGTTCGACCTCGCCCCGGACTGGCTGTGCGAAATCCTCTCGCCCTCCACCGCGCGTGTCGACCGGGTGGAGAAGCTGCCGATCTACGCGCGCTGGGGTGTCAAACATGTCTGGCTGGTGGACCCCGACCTGCGCACCCTGGAAGCCTATGAAAACGTCGATGGCCGCTGGCTGCTGCTTGCCGCGCTGAAGGATGATGACGCGGTCAGCCTGCCCCCCTTCGACGCCATCAGCTTTGCCCTGGGGGGATTGTGGGTGGATTGAGCTATGCGAGTCGGCATCAGCAGGTTGCGGTCTGAGTTATCCCTCTTCCTGGCCCTGGCACAGGCCGGAGAAATGATCGAGGTAACCTCGCGCAATCGACCGATTGCCCGATCGTCGGTACTCCCGATCCGGATTGCGAAGGATTGCGCCGCATGCTGGCCAGCGGAGAAGCCACCTGGTCTGGCGGCAAGCCCACATTCTCGTCTCCCATCAAACCCAGCCCATCAGGGACACCACTCAGTCAGGTGGTTATGGAAGAACGGGAATAACAAAAACGGCGACCGAAGTCGCCGTTTTTTACACTGCCGGAAAGACGCTCAGGCCTTGCGGCGGGCAAACCCCAGGCCGGCCAGGCCCATACCCAGCAAAGCCAGGGTGGCGGGTTCGGGAACCGCAGCCCCGCTGGTGACTTGAAGTGAAACGGAATCGAGACCGAACCCGGCGGGTCCCGTTAAGTTCTCGGGAATTACATTGCTAAACGCGATCGTGACCGTCTGGCCGGCATAGCCCGCCAACAGTGAGGTGAGATCCGCGTTGAGCGTGGTCCAGTCCTGGACCCCGCCACTACTGTAAGTCTGGCTATAGATCGTCCCCAGCGTGGTGGTGTTGCTCGCATCGCGCAATTCAACCAGGGATTGGCGTGGTGCTCCAAAGATACCGAGAATGCTGTAAGTCTGAGTCCACGAGAGCTGCGCGGCCAACACGGTGGTCGGCAACAGCACGGACTGGCTCAACCGGAATACCTGGGGTCCATCGCCATCGAAGCTGTTGAAAGCGGCATAACTTCCCGCAACCGGATTGCCGACTGCCATACAACCTGTTGCGCCCCCGCTCGAACTGACATTCCAGTCCGTGTCACAACCACCGCTCCCATTAAAGGTCGTGCTCCAGCCGGCAAAGTTTCCGGTTTCAAATCCGCCGTTGCTGATCAGTTCTATCGGCGCGGCGGCGCCTTCTCCCGCGATGCCGAGCAAGGCCAAGGCGGCCACGGCTATTCTTCGTTTCATGGTCACTCCATACAAATTTTGGTTGGGACGCGGCACAAAGCACGTTCCGTGCCATTTAAACAATTACTATTAGTATCATATATATGCATGTTGCCGATATTGCCGTTTTACAGCGGGTGTAAAAATGTCCGACAAAATTTGCCTTCTCTGCGCCCCCACCGCCGAACACCTCCTCTGGTCCGACCCTTTCTGTCGCGTGATCTGGGTTGACGACGCCGACTATCCCGGTTTCTGCCGGGTGATCCTGAATGCCCACGTCAAGGAAATGACCGATCTGCCGCCGCTTGAACGGCAACGCCTGATGGACGTGGTGTTCGCGGTGGAGGCGGCGGTTCGGGAGGTGGCGAAGCCGGACAAGATCAATCTGGCCAGCCTCGGCAATCTGGTGCCGCATGTGCATTGGCATGTGATTCCGCGCTGGGAAGCGGATCGCTGCTTTCCCGACGCGATCTGGGCGGCGGCCCGGCGGGATGGGCAGGTGCCCGTGGTCGCCGGCATGGCTGCGCTTGTCGAGCAGCGCCTGCGCGAATTATTGCCGGTGTAGGGCGGATGCCCGCAGGGCGATCCGCCGGAA
Organism: Gallionellaceae bacterium; assembly: GCA_028714875.1. Lineage (GTDB taxonomy): Bacteria > Pseudomonadota > Gammaproteobacteria > Burkholderiales > Thiobacillaceae > PFJX01. The sequence goes on along the minus strand of JAQTLN010000009.1, from coordinate 80,366 downwards.
GGTGGCACGCTCGATCTGGCGCTCTGCCGGAAGGTGGCACGCTCGATCTGGCGATCCGCCGGAAGGTGGCACGCTCGAACTGGCGATCCACCTTCCGGCGGAACCGCTGCGCGTTCCGCCCTACGCGCCGGTCTCCGGTATCACCCGCTCGATCGGGAATTGCGCGGTGAAGGTGCTGCCCTTGCCCACGGTGCTGTCGACCTTCAGCCTGGCCTGGTGCCGTTGCAGCACATGCTTGACGATGGCCAGGCCGAGGCCGGTACCGCCGGTGGCGCGCGAGCGGCCGCGATCGACACGGTAGAAACGTTCGGTCAAACGTGGGATGTGCTGCGCTTCGATGCCTTCGCCGGTATCCGTCACGGAAAAACTCGCGCCACCGTTTTCCATCATGTTCCAGCGGATGCTGATCTGTCCGCCCGCCGGGGTGTAACGCACCGCGTTGGTCACCAGGTTGGCCAGCGCGCTGTACAGCTCCTGGCTGTTGCCGATGAGGCGGGCCTGGCAGCCCAGATCAAGGCTGATGCGGTGCCGCCCCTGGCTCAGGGTTTCCGCTTCGTCGGCGAGGCGCCGGGCCAACGCGGACATGTCCACGGTTTCGTCGCGGGCTTCCGGTTCGCTTTCCAGCTTCGCCAGGGCCAGGAGGTCGTCGACCAGGCGACGAATGCGGTCGGACTGTTCGCGCATCAGGGGAATGTGTTTGCGAAACTCGCCCGGATGGGCGTCGGGCATGTCCTCGAAGGCTTCGAGAAAACCGAGGATGACGGTGATGGGGGTGCGCAGTTCGTGCGAGACATTGGCGACGAAATCGCGACGCATGGCCTCGACCCGCGCCAGCTCGGTGATGTCGCGCGCCACCAGCATTTTCTGCTGGCGCGGCAGCGGCACGATCTGCAGCGACAGAGTGTGTTCCCGCGCGGTGGGCGATTCCAGGGTGAGGGTGCGCGCCAGGTCTTCCGACATCAGCCATTCGACAAAGCGCGAGTTGCGCAGCAGGTAGAGCACGAACTGGCCAAGGTCGCGCTTGGAGGAAAGGCCGAGTAGCCGTTGCGCGGCGTCGTTGAGCCAGACGATGCGGTTTTCCTGGTCCAGTATCACCACGCCGTCCGGCAGCGAACGGGTCGCCTCCAGCATCTGTTCGAGATCGGCGGCGGTCTTCTGCTGAAGCCCCCGGCGCGCGCGCAGCAGCTTTTCCAATCGATAGAAGGTATCGCCCCAGACGCCATCGCCGGACAAAGGCGGGCGGTCGTTGCTGTCGAGCCAGGCGGAAAGCCGGGAGAGCTGGCGCAGGTGGTAGATCAGGTAGATCACCAGGCCGCCGGCAAACAGCATCCAGCCGCTACCCGCGCCTTTTCCTCCAGTGGCGATCAGCGCCAACAGGCCGATAGCCAGGACGAAAAACAGGGGGCGCAACCAGAAGGACATACGGGCTAGGAGGGTGGGCAACGCCCGCGATTCTAACTTGAGGGATCAGCCCAGATTGCTGGAAAGACGATAGCCGGCGCCGCGCACGGTCTGGATCAGTCGGTCGTGTTCGGTGGGTTCCAGTGCCGAGCGCAGACGGCGGATGTGCACATCGACGGTGCGCTCCTCGACAAAAACATGGTCGCCCCAGACCTGGTCGAGCAGTTGCGAGCGGGAATAGACCCGCTCCGCGTGCGTCATCAGGAAGTGCAGCAAACGGAATTCGGTGGGGCCGAGGTCGAGCGGTTTGTCGATGCCGGCAAAGTGGCCATAGACGCGATGCGCCAGCGGATCGAGTTTCAGGCCGCCGATTTCCACGGAATCTTCGGTCATCTGCGGCGCGCGGCGGCGCAGCACGGCCTTGATGCGGGCCATCAACTCGCGCGGTGAAAACGGCTTGGTGATGTAGTCGTCGGCCCCGGTTTCCAGGCCCAGGATCTTGTCGCGCTCATCGCCGCGCGCGGTGAGCATGATGATGGGCACGTCTTTCAGGCGTGGATCGCCGCGCACACGGCGGGCCAGTTCGATGCCGGAGGCGCCCGGCAGCATCCAGTCGAGCAGGATCAGGTCGGGCAGGCTGTCCCGCATGCTCGCGGTCGCGGCTTCCGCATCCGCGGCCACGGTCACCTCATGGCCGTGATGCCCGAGATTGAACTTGAGCAATTCCTGAATACCGGGTTCGTCTTCGACTACGAGAATACTGGCGGACATACGCGCCTCAATTAATGGATAGGATGAGCGGCATGCTATGACAGTTGCGTGAAGGTTTTATGACGCACCACGCCCGACAGGCTGCTAACACAGATCCTTTTCCACCGCGCGCGCGGCGGTGAGGCCCTGGGCCATGGCCGTCGGCACCGAGGGTTGCGGTGTATCGGTGACGTCGCCGGCGGCGTAGATGCCGGGCACGCTGCAACGTTGCCAGGCGTCCACATGGAGATAGCCATCGCCGGTCAGCGCCGGGCGAATTGCCGGGTCGAACAAGCGCGCCACATCGCTATTAGGCAGATAGCCGTACATCACCAGAAGCCAGTCAAAGGCGCGCGCCTGTTCTGCCCAGGTCGCCATGACGTGGCCGTCACCGCAAGCCAGGCGTGGCGGCAGGCAGTGCGTGCGCAAATCGATTTCGCCGCGCGCCTGGCAGGCCGCGATGAACGGCCGCCGCGCGGATAAGGCGGCGCGCGCGCACACCACGGCACGATTGCCGCGCTCGGCGAGAAACAGGGCATGGTCGAGGGCATTGTCGCCACCACCCAGAATCAGCACATCGGTGGCGCGGATGTCGTCGCGGATGGTGCTGGAAAGCGGGCCGATGATGGCGCGTGGACAGGTTGCGGCAAATTGCTCCAGTTCGGGTGTGGCGCGCGGCCGCGTGCCGGTGGCGAGGACAATGGCGCGCGCCTCCAGGGTACGAACGCCCTCTCCGCCCGTGAGGGTGAGAAGGAAGCCGTCGGCGCCGCGCCGCACCTGGGTGACTTCCGCGCGATAGTGCGTGGTGACCGGCAATTCACGGTAATGCGTTGCCAGCCGCAACGTCATCTCCTCGCCGGTTTCGCCGGGAAAACCCAGCATCCACAGATTGGGATGAAAGTTGCCGCGCTGGGCGCCGCCGAGATGGTCGCCGCGTTCTATGACCACGGGCGTCAAGCCGAACGACAGGCAGGCATTGGCGCAGGACATGCCGGCGGGGCCGGCGCCGAGGATGGCGACGATCATGAGGGGGTGCGAGTTGCCGTTATCATGGCCGACAAAACTAGCACAGCCGCCATGACCTCACTACCCATACCTGCTCCCGAAGCCCTCGCCCACAGTGGCCGCCTGGTCGAACACCTCCGCGCCGAGATCGCCTCCGGCGGCGGCTGGTTGCCCTTTGCGCGTTACATGGAACTGGCGCTCTATGCGCCCGGACTCGGTTATTACGCCGGTGGCACGGCCAAACTGGGCGCGGCGGGCGATTTCGTCACCGCGCCGGAAATGAGCCCGCTGTTCGGCCGCGCGCTGGCGCGGCAGGTCGCTGGCGCGCTCGAATCCTCCGGCGGCGACCTGCTTGAACTGGGCGCCGGCAGCGGCCGCCTGGCGCTTGATCTGCTGCTGGAACTGGAAAGCCTAGGCAGGCTGCCGGCGCGCTATCTGATCCTGGAGGTGAGCCCCGACCTGCGCGCGCGCCAGGCTGCCTTGCTGCGGGAAAAGGCGCCGCATCTGTCGCACCGGGTGAGCTGGCTGAGCGCCCTGCCGGATGAAATAAGCGGTGTGGTGCTGGGTAACGAGGTGCTGGATGCTCTGCCGGTGCATCTGCTGCATCGCACGGCGGCGGGCGTGTTCGAGCGCGGCGTGATCTGGGACGCGGGATTTTCCTGGGAGGATCGTCCACTCGGCGCCGGGCCGCTGCGCGAGTTGGCGCTGACTTTGCCGGAGGTGGGTGGCTATCTGACGGAAGCCTGCCCGGCGGCGAGCGCCCTGATCACCAGCCTGGCCGAGCGGCTGCGGCACGGTCTGCTGCTATTCCTCGATTACGGTTTTCCGGCTTCCGAGTTCTATCACCCGCAACGTCACATGGGCACGCTGAAAGTCCACTACCGCCATCACAGCCTGGACGACCCGTTTTACCTGCCTGGCCTGGCGGACATCACCGCGCATGTCGATTTCAGCGCGGTAGCGAAGGCGGGCCGGGATGCCGGCCTCGACCTGCTCGGCTATACCAGCCAGGGCAACTTCCTGTTGAACGCGGGACTGCTCGATTTGTTGGGAGAAATGCAGCCGGGAACGCTGGACTACCTGCGCGCCGCCTCGGCCTTGCAGAAGCTGGTGCAGCCCTCGGAGATGGGCGAGTCGTTCAAGGCCATCGCCCTGGGGCGGGGAATTGAAAACGCCCCGACTGGATTCAGCCGGGGCGATCGCGGCGGCGCGCTGTAGGTCGGGTGCCCGAAGGGCGATCCGACACAACTCCGTCAGGAGATCGGCGGAACCGCTTCGCGTTCCGCCCTACGCCGTCAACCCTTCTCGCCCTCGGCGGCGATCTCGGCGTGCACCTGGGCCATGTCCACTTCGCTGGCGCGGGCGATCAGGTCGTCGAGCTGGCTGGCCTGCATGGCGCCGGGCTGCGAGTAGATGATGACTTTCTCGCGGAAAATCATCAGGGTGGGGATGGAACGGATCTGGAAATGCCCGGCCAGCCCCTGCTCGTCCTGAGTATTCACTTTGGTGAAAGTGATGTTCGGGTATTTATCCGAGGCTTGGTCGTAGACCGGCGCGAAACCCTGGCAGGGGCCGCACCAGGGCGCCCAGAAGTCGATGATGACGAAATCGTTGTTGAGGATGGTTTCCTCGAAGTTCTGCTCGTTGAGCTCCAGTACGGCCATGACTAACCCCTGCAAAGTAGGCAAAAAAAATCCGGCGCGCGGCCGGTCAAGCGAATGGTACAGCGGGTTACGTCGATTCCGCCAGACGCGCCAGTTCTTCCTCTTCCAGGTAACGCCATTGTCCCGGCGCCAGATTGGCGGGCAGCGCATAGCCGCCGACCTGTGTGCGGCAGAGCGCCTCGACGCGATTACCGGCGGCGGCCAGCATGCGTTTGACTTGGTGATATTTGCCTTCGGCGATGCCCAGGTCGATCACGTTCTCGCTTACCCGGGTACAGGCTCGCGCGGCCAGCGGCGCGGGTTCGTCGCGCAGTTGCACCCCGGACAGCAGGGCGGCGATCTGTTCATCGCTGACCGGATGTTTGCACACCACCCGATACCGCTTGCCCACTTCTTTTTTCGGCGAGGTGTAGCGGTGGATGAAGTCGCCGTCGTCGGACAGCAGCAACAGGCCGGTGCTGTCCTGATCCAGGCGCCCGACGGGCTGCACGCCACGTAGAAGGAGGGGTTCGGGCAACAGGCTGAATACGCTGGGATGGTGCTGCGCCTGACGGGAACATTCGAAACCGGCCGGTTTGTGCAGCACCAGGTAGACCTTCTCGCGGTAGCGCCAGTCCTGGCCATCCAGTGTCAGGGTCAGGTCCGCCGTGGCGCACTCGAAATCGGGGTCTTCGACCACCACGCCGTTGACCTGAATGCGTCCCGACTGGATCAACTCGCGGCAGGCGCGACGCGCGCCAAAGCCCTGGGATTGCAGAATTCGTAAGAGTTGCATGAGGTAGCCATAAACGGGACGAATGAGAGAAGCGCGAGTCTACGGATTTGCCGGCATGGGGATAAGAACAATCCATCACCTGGCGCATACCGGAGGTGGATACTTTCAGGCTTTTTGACCCAGGAGAATGTCATGACGGACCCCAAGCCCGCCACGCCCCGCGCCGCGTCCAGAACCCGCGCCCGCAAACCGCTCGCGCAAGCCGTCAGTTCGCCGTCGGATACCGCCACGCTGACCGAAGCGCCAGCCCCCAACCCCGCCGCCGCCGCCGAAATCGAAGCGGTCAGCCATGGGCCGGCGGCGCTGACGGTGGCGCATGCGCCGCACGGCAGCAATGAGGAGAGCGATTACGCGCCGCTGCCGGAAAGTTACCCGTACCGCACCCGCATGCGCCGCGCCGATTACGAAGCGCAGAAAGAGAAGTTGCAGATCGAACTGCTCAAAGTGCAGAACTGGGTGCGCGAGACTGGGCAGAAAGTCGTGATCCTGTTCGAGGGCCGCGATGCCGCCGGCAAGGGCGGCACCATCAAACGCTACATGGAGCATCTGAACCCGCGCGGCGCCCGCGTGGTGGCGCTGGACAAGCCCTCGGATCGCGAGCGTGGGCAGTGGTTCTTTCAACGTTACGTCCAGCACCTGCCCACCGCCGGTGAAATGGTCTTCTTCGACCGCTCCTGGTACAACCGCGCCGGCGTCGAGCGGGTGATGGGTTTCTGCACGCCGCACGATTACCTGGAATTCATGCGCCAGACGCCGCAACTGGAACGCATGCTGGTGAACAGTGGCGTGCTGTTCTACAAGTACTGGTTCTCGGTCAGCCGCGAGGAACAGTTGCGCCGCTTCATCTCGCGCCGCGACGACCCGCTCAAACACTGGAAGCTGTCGCCCATCGACATCAAGTCGCTGGATATGTGGGATGACTACACCGAAGCCAAGAACGCGATGTTCTTCCACACCGATACGGCGGACGCACCCTGGATCGTGATCAAGTCCGACGACAAGAAACGCGCGCGCCTCAACTGCATGCGCCATTTTCTGCACAGCTTGCCCTACCCCGACAAGGACGAGCACGTCGCCCACGCGCCCGATCACCTACTGGTGGGCTCCGGCTCCGAGGTGCTGGCCAACGAGGAGAACAAGATCACGCGCTTCTGAGCTGGGCCGGGCGTCGATCTGTACCGATGCAGCGCGTGTAGTGCCGGCTTCCAGCCGGTGTCTTTACCGTAACGGGCCGGCAGTTTTAAAAAACGCCGGCTGGAAGCCGGCGCTACAAGCCCGCGCGCAGGTGCGAGAGCAAGGCGCGCAGCTTGGCCGGTTTCAACGGTTTGTGTAGTAGCGCCAAGCCGGAAGCGGCGATGGCCTGGATGGTTTCCGGCGCGGTGTCGCCGGTGATCAGGGCGGCGGGGATGTCCTCCCCGAACGCCTCGCGCAACAGGCGGACCGCGTCGATGCCGGTACGCCCGCCGCGCAGTCGGTAGTCGGACAGGATCAGATCGGGCGCGCGCCCGAGTTCGCGCAGTTCATCGCGCACTTCCTCCACCTCGCTGCCGGCCGCCATTTCCACGCCCCACTGCTCGAACACCTGCATCATCGCTTCCAGTATCTGCTCGTCATCGTCGATGAACGCCACCAGGGTGCCCGCCAGCGGCAGGGTGAAGGCGGTCGGCTCCACCTCCGCGCGCTGTTCCGGCGGCTGGCAGCACGCCACCTGAAAGCGGAAACAGGAGCCGCGCCCTGGTGTCGACGCCACCAGCACGCCGCTGCCCAACAGGCGGGCCAATCGCGCGACGATGGCCAGGCCGAGGCCGAGGCCCTTGTCGCGGTGGCGTTCCGGGTTTTCCAACTGAAAGTACTCTTCGAAGATACGTTCGCGGAACGCCGCCGGAATGCCGCGCCCGCTATCCCACACCTCGAAGCGCGCACCACTCAGGGTGCGCCGCAATCCCACCAATATCCCGCCGCGATCGGTATAGCGCAGGGCATTGCTGACCAGGTTGTTGAGAATGCGCTCAAGCAACACCGGGTCGGTTTGCAGGCAGTAGGCGCTGCGATGAATTCGCAAGCGCAGGCCTTTTGCCCGTGCCAGCGGGGCGAACTGGCGGGACAGATTGTCGAGAGTGCGTTGCGCCGGGAAGCATTCCATATGGGCCGTCACCACGCCGGCATCGAGCTTCGACAAATCAAGCAGCGCGTTGAGCAGCCCCTCGAGCGCGCCGGCCGAATCGTCGATGTGCTCCACCAGGCGCCTGGCCTCACCATCCAGGGTCCGTTCACGCAAGGCGGCGATCAACAGGGTCAGCGCGTGCAGCGGCTGGCGCAGGTCATGGCTGGCGGCGGCGAGAAAGCGCGACTTGGCCAGCACAGCGGCTTCCGCCGCCTCTTTCTGCGACCGCAGCTCGCTGGTCGCGTTCAGCACCCGCTGTTCCAGGTCGCGCTGGCTCTCTTGCAGCGCCTCCGCCATGCGGTTGACACCACGCTCCAACAACCCCAGCTCACCCGATGAAACCTGGGGCGCGCGCACGGCCAGGCCGCCATCAGCCAATTGCGCCACGGTATGGGTAATGTCGTGCAACGGCCGACTCAATCGCAGCGCCAGACGCCAGGCCAGGACCAACGCCAGCAGCAGCGCCAGGCCGGCCATCACCAGCGCGGCCCGCAATACCCGCGCGCGGGTCTCCTCCACCAACCCCCGGCTCAGCACAGCGACCACGACGGCGCGACGGTCGGCGTGCCGGCTCAGTTCGAGATAAGGGTCTTGTTCCGTGGAACCGGGCAGGCCGACCGGGTGCGTGAAGTACAAAAGCTGGCCGGATGGCGAGGCGCTGGCCGCCGGCAGGTCGACCAGGGCGGGCAACATGTCGGCCTGGCCACTGACCAATAGCCACTGCCCATCTTCGGCGATGCCGACCGCGACGGCCTGGCGCGCGGAGCGTTCAAAATCCAGCAAGCGCTTCACATAAGGCAGGTTGCCGGAGAACAGATCGAAGGCCACCGCCTCCGCCAGATGGCGCGCCATTTCCTGGCCTTGCCGTCGCAATTGCTGTTCGGCGACCGTGATGCTGTTCCGGGCGAAATGGGTGGCGAACAGGCCGACCACCGCCAGCATCGGCAGAATCGCGAGGAGCAGGATGCGAAAACGCAGGCTTTGGTGAAAACCGCCCGCGGCCCGCGCGGGTGGCGTGCCCGCGCCCATGGTGAATCAGGCCATTTCGTTGAGGCCCATCTTCTGGGCCACCAGCACGGCTTCCGTGCGGTTGTTGACCTTGAGGATGCGGAAGATGGCGGCCAGATGGATTTTCACCGTACCCTCGGTCACTTCGAGTGCCTTGGCAATCTGCTTGTTGCTCTGGCCCTTGGCCAACTCACGCAGCACTTCCACCTGACGCGAGGTAAGCGGGGCGACACGCGTGGGATCGTGCTCGCCCCCGCCATGAGTGTGATTGAGCAGGCTGGGCGGAATGTAGACGCCGCCGGCCAACACCAGGCGCAGGGCGCCGAGTATGACCTCGCTGGGCGAGGACTTGGTGATATAGCCCAATGCGCCGGCGGCGAGCAGGCGATGGATGTCCTCGGCCAGCTCCGCGGCGGACAGCACAACCAGGGGGATACCAGGAAACGCGGCACGGAACCGGATCACGCCCTCCACCCCGGACATGCCCGGCATGTAGAGATCGATCAGAGCCAGATCGACTTCCCCAGCCTGGTGCATGGTGGCAAACGCGGAGGGATAGTCGATCGCCTCGAGTATCTCCAGCTTCGCATCCAGCTTATGCAGCACAGGCTTGACCCCTTCACGAAACAGGGGGTGGTCATCCGCCAATAGCACTCTCAAGAGCGACTCCTTATAACTTAAGTACTAGTATTACCGTACTAAAGATAAATTCCACCAGTACCATTACCGACATTAGTATCCGCCAGCATATTTTCCGCAATCCCTGGACACCTGGGGTGGTTGGGGAGGCAACGAGAAAGCAGACCTACTTGGCCGGACGTCGGAGCCTCGCTCCCTCGTCCGGTTTCTTTTTTCATAGCGGCCGGTGGCATGTGTTACCCGCTCAATCCAGTCCCAAACGTTGCCAGAGTGTGGTGGTCAGGCCGGCCTGGTTCAGGGTGTAGAAATGCAGACCGGGGGCGCCGCCTTCGATCAGGCGTTCGCACAGCCCGGTCATGAAATCCAGCCCGAATGCCTTGATCGACGCGCTGTCGTCGGAATAACTCTCCATCTTGCGCGCCAGCCAGCGCGGAATGTCGGCGCCACACATGGCCGAGAAACGCGACAACTGGCTGTAATTCGAAATCGGCATGATGCCCGGCACGATCGGCAGGGTAACGCCCAGTTCCGCGCAATCGTCGACGAAGTTGAAATAGGCGTCGGCGTTGAAGAAATACTGGGTGATGGCGGCATTGGCGCCGGCATCCACCTTGCGTTTGAAATTGAGCAGGTCTTCCCGGTAGTTGCGCGCCTGCGGGTGGGTTTCCGGGTAGGCCGCCACCTCGATTTCGAACCAGTCGCCGGTTTCCTGGCGGATGAAACTCACCAGTTCGTTGGCATAGCGGAATTCGCCCGGATCGGCCATGCCGGAAGGCAGGTCGCCGCGTAGCGCGACGATGTGGCGGATGCCGTTGGCGCGGAAAGTTTCCAGAATTTCCCGGATATTCTCGCCGGTGGAGCCGACGCAGGACAGATGCGGCGCGGCGGCCAGGCCCTCACTCTGAATTTCCAGCACGGTTTCCAGGGTGCGGTCGCGCGTGGAACCGCCGGCGCCGAACGTCACGGAGAAGAACTTGGGATGCAGTTGCGCCAGTTGGCGCCGTGCCTGGCGCAGTTTTTCCATGCCCTCGGTGGTCTTGGGCGGGAAGAATTCGATACTGAAGGTGTGGTCTGTCATGGCAAGGCGTGAACGAGCGGCATAAGGCGCGAGTTTAGCTCAGGGCTACCCCCAGTGCCCGACCGATCAGCCAGGTGGCGCCTCCCGCGGCCGCGCCGATACCCAGCATGCGCAAGCCACCCAACAGCGCCTGCTTGCCGGTGAACAGGCTGATGGCCGCCCCCACACCGAACAGGCTGATGCCGGTGGCGAGCAAGGTGCCCGCAAGCGCGGAGGCGCCGGAGAGCAGCAGAAACGGCAGCACGGGAATGAACGCACCCAGGGAAAACGCCAGGAAAGAGGAAATCGCCGCGCCCCAGGGCGAACCCAGCTCATCCGGGTTGAGGCCCAGCTCCTCGCGCGCCAGGGTATCGAGGGCACGGTCGGGATCCAACAACAGGGTGTCGGCCATGCGCCGCGCCTCTTCCTTGCCGACTCCCTTGGCCTGATAGATCAGCGCCAGTTCCGCCGCCTCTTCCTGCGGATACTGGTCCAGTTCCTCCTGCTCCAGGGCGATCTGGTATTCGTAGAACTCGCGTTGCGAGCGCACCGAAACATATTCCCCCGCCGCCATCGAGAATGCGCCCGCGAGCAGGCCGGCGACACCGGACAGAAGGATGACGGAAGGCGCCACCCCGGCGCCCGCTACGCCGAGTATCAGGCTGGCATTGGATACCAGGCCGTCGTTCACACCGAACACCGCGGCGCGCAGATTGCCGCTGCCGGCGGTTTGATGGCTCTTGTGATCGAGCTGTTCCAGGCTGGTGGGGATGCCGTGCGGCGCGGGCGCGTTGTAGAGGCTCATGCCGCGCACCTTCATGGCGGCCAGCACTCCCTTGAGCGGACGCACCCCCAGGCGGGGAATCAGCCAGCCGACCAGGCGGGTTCGCGCATCGGGCCGGTATGCGGCGGGCGGTGTAACCCCCGCCTTCGCCATTTCCGCTAGCCACAAGCCAGCCTGATACTCGGCGGATTGCGCCAATTCCAGAAACAACACTTGACGTGGGGTGCCGGATTCGCAGTCGGAAACGATGCGATAGAGCCAGGCGGAACGCTTTTCCTCGGCCCAACCTTCCTGTGCGTGCATATGAATGCCTATTTCAATCCAGTTGAACTTTGAGATGGCGCAATGCCACCAGGAAAGCGGCGGCGGCGGGAATGGCCAGCAGCACACCGACGAAACCGAATAACTGGCCGAAGGCCATCAACGCGAAGATAACCGCCACCGGATGCAGGCCGACCCGCTCGCCCACCAGCCAGGGGGTGATGACCATGCCTTCGAGCAACTGGCCGATGCCGAATACCACCCAGATCGGGATCAGGGCGGCCAGCGGGTTTGCCTCGGCGCCGAATTGTGCCCAGCCGGCCAAAGTACCCAGCAACACCCCCACCACCACGCCCATATAGGGCACGAATACCAGGATGCCGGCCAGCAGGCCCACCGCCAGGGCGTAATGCAGACCCGCCAGCCAGAGCGCCAGACTGTAGAACAGGCACATGACCAGAATGACCATGATCTGGCCGCGCACGAATTCGGACAACACCACGTCAACCTCGCGCGTGATGACATCGCTTTTCTCCCGCAACGGCGCCGGAATCCAGCCGACCAGATGCTTGATGACGCCATGCCAGTCGCGCAACAGGTAGAACAACACCACCGGAATCAGTAACAGGTTGGCGACAAAGCCCAGCAGCGCCAGGCCGCTGTCCTTGAGCTTCGGCAGGTAACGGGTCAGTTGCGAGAGTTCGGAAACATGTCCTTTGAGCCAGGCCAGGATGTCGGCCTGATCGTTCATCAGATCGACCCCGAAGGTGGTGGAAAACCAGGGCAGCAGGGTCTGGCTGCCCCATTCCGCCACGCGCGGCACCTGCTGCATCAGCAAGCGCGCCTGCGCCTGGAACAGCGGCGCCATCACCGCCACCACCAGCAGGAACAGCAAAACCAGTCCGAGCAGCACCAGCACCGTCGCCAGCGCGCGGCTCACGCCTCGGGCTTGCAGACGATCCACCAGCGGATTGCAGAGATAGGCCAGCGCCGTCGCCACCAGAAAGGGCGCCAGGATGGGCGTGAGCAGGTAAAACAGATAGCCGCCGGCGGCGGCGACCAGAATGGTGAGCAGAGAACGGTTGGCGGCTGGGGAGAAGGGCATGTACGGTAGAATATCACCGTTTTTTCAGCCCTTTAGACCATCCCGTGTCCACTCAATCCGCCCCCCAGACCTCCCTTTCCTATCGCGATGCCGGTGTCGATATCGATGCCGGTGACTCCCTCGTGGAACGCATCAAGCCTCATGCCAAACGCACCATGCGGCCGGAAGTCCTGGCCGGCATCGGCGGTTTCGGCGCTCTCATGGAGTTGCCGAAGCACTACAAGGAGCCGGTGTTGATCTCCGGCACCGATGGCGTCGGCACCAAGCTGAAGCTGGCGTTCCAGATGAACAAGCACGACAGCATCGGCCAGGATCTGGTCGCCATGAGCGTCAACGACATCCTGGTGCAGGGCGCGGAACCGCTGTTCTTCCTCGACTACTTCGCCTGCGGCCATCTCGACGTGGACGTCGCGGAACAGGTAATCGCCGGCATCGCGCGCGGCTGCGAACTCTCCGGCTGCGCCCTGATCGGCGGCGAAACAGCCGAAATGCCCGGCATGTACCCGGCCGGCGAATACGACCTGGCCGGCTTCGCGGTGGGCGTGGCGGAAAAGTCCAAGGTCATCGGCGGCCGCGACATCCGCCCCGGCGACGCGGTGCTGGGCCTGGGTTCGAGCGGCCCGCACTCCAACGGTTATTCCCTGGTGCGCAAGATCGTCGAAGTCAGCGGCGCCGACCTGAATAGTGAATTTGGTGGCAACCCCGGCGGCAAGACCCTGGGCGAAACCCTGCTGGAACCGACCCGCATCTACGTGAAGCCGCTCCTCGCGCTGATGAAGGAAATGCAGATCAAGGGCATGGCCCACATCACCGGCGGCGGCATCACCGGCAACGTCCCGCGCATCCTGGCGGACGACCTCACCGCCGTGATTTCGGCCTCCGCCTGGACCTTTCCGCCGGTATTCCAGTGGCTACAGGACAAGGGCAACGTTGAGCTGGCGGAAATGCACCGCACCTTCAACTGCGGCATCGGCATGGTGCTGGTGGTCGCGACGGGCGATGCCGAAGCCGCCCTGCGCTTCCTCACCGCCCAGGGCGAAACGGTGTACCGCCTCGGCGAAATCGCCGCGCGCGCACCGGGACAGGATCAGACCGTCATCGTTTGATGCGCGTCGTCATCCTCATCTCCGGCCGGGGCAGCAACATGAAGGCCCTGCTGGAGGCCGATCTGCCGGTCGAGTTCGCCTGTGTGATCAGCAACAAGGCGGACGCCAAAGGTCTGGAGATCGCCGCCGCGCACGGGGTTCCCACTGTGGTGCTGAACCATCGTGATTATTCCGACCGCGCCGCCTTCGATACCGCCATGGCGGCCGAGATCGACCGCCATGCGCCCGAACTGGTCATCCTCGCCGGTTTCATGCGGGTACTCTCCGATGCCTTCGTGCTGCATTACGAACGGCGCCTGATCAACATCCACCCCGCCCTGCTGCCGGCCTTCCCCGGCCTGGACACGCACGAACGGGCGCTGGCCGGCGGCGTGAAACTACACGGGTGCACGGTGCATTTCGTCACGCCGGTGGTCGATGCCGGGCCCATCCTGGCGCAGTCCGCCGTGCCGGTGTTGCCGGATGACACCCCCGCCAGTCTGTCCGCGCGGGTGCTGGAACAGGAACACCGCATCTATCCCATGGCCGTGCGCTGGTTCGCGCAAGGTCGGGTCACCTGGCGCGAAGACGGCACGGTATATGTGCGCGGCGGCGGCGACGCGACGCGGGCCGCGCTGGTTTCGCCCAGCGATTAAGCGCCGCGCCGCTAGAAGCCATGCCGCGCGCGCACCGTATTCTCGCGTCCGCGCTACTCATTTCCCTGGCGATTCATCTGCTGATGCTGGCTTCGGCCGGTACCTGGTGGACGCCACCGGCGGAGGAAGTCCCGTTCCCCATCGAGGCCAACCTGGTGACGCCGCCCGCCAAAGTGGTACCGGCGCCCCCGGTAGCCAAACCCAGGCCGAAGGCCATCCAGGCGGCGCCTGTGGCTCCCAAGACAGTCGAAACACCAGAGCCCAGACCACCCGTGGCGCCGGAGCCGTCGCCGGAGCCGTCGCCAGTTGCCACCCCGCCGGCGGCGGTCGTTGCGATCGAACCGGTCATCGCAACACCAATTCCACCGCCGCCCCCCGCGCCAGAGCCCGCCGTCGTGGAACCCGCGTTACCGCCCGCCCTGCGCCAACTTCCGGAACGCCTGAACCTGCGCTATGCCGTGCGTGCCGGCGACGGTGGCTTCAATCTGGGGCAGGCGATCTATTCCTGGCAGCGGCGTGACGGCCATTACACTCTGGTCAGCATCGCCCAGGCCACCGGGCTGGCCTCGCTGTTCGTCAGCGGCAAGCTGGTGCAGACCAGCGAGGGAACTATCACCGCGCATGGCTTGCGGCCCGAGCAGTACTGGCTCTCACGCGGTGAACGCAAACAGGATACGGCCCGCTTTGACTGGGATGCGCGGCGCCTGGTGCAAGGCAATACCGGGGTCGAACTGCCGACCGCCAGCCAGGACGTGCTGAGTTTTCCCTTTCACCTGGCGATGACCGTGGGTTCCCTGACGACGGAATGGACGCTGGCCGTGACCAACGGCCGCAAACTGCGCGAGTACCAGTTCCGGAATCTGGGCCAAGAACGCCTGGCGCAAGGGGCAAGTGAAATCGACACCCTGCATCTGCAAGGCAGCCGAAGCGGTGAAGGCACCCTGGATGTCTGGCTGGCGCCATCTCGCCACTGGCTGCCGCTGCGCATCCGCACCCTGGACCAAAAGGGCAAGGTGATGGTGCTGAGCCTGGAAGAGGCTCCGTAGGCGCCGTTACTCCGCGCCGATCCCCAACGCCGCGCGCGTCTCCAGCGCCAGCGCCAGCGCTTCCTCCACGCTGGGCGCCAGGCAGTTGTAATGCCCCATCTTGCGGCCAGGCCGGGCTTCGGCCTTGCCGTAGAGGTGGAGATGCACGCCGGGATGTTTCAGCAGTTCATCCCAGGGCGGCGGGGTGATCCCGGCATCCCGCCAGACGTCGCCCAGCAGATTGACCATGACCACCGGCGAGAGCAGGCGCGGGTCGCCCAGCGGCAGGCCGCAGAGCGCCCGCACCTGCTGCTGGAACTGGTCGCAGGCGGTGGCGTCGAGCGTGTAGTGGCCGCTGTTGTGCGGGCGCGGGGCCATTTCGTTGAACACGATGCGGCCGTCTTTGAGCACGAAGAATTCCACCGCCATCACGCCCACATAGTCGAGTTCGCGCGCCAGATGCGCGGCCATGTCGCGCGCCGTTTCCGCCAGGCTTTCCGGAATCCGCGCGGGCACGATGCTGATGTCGAGGATGCCGTTGCGATGCTGGTTCTCCGCCAGCGGAAAGAAGGCGATCTCGTCCATCGCATTGCGCGCCAGCACCACCGAGACCTCGCGCTCCAGCGGCAGAAAACCTTCCAGCAAACAGGGGACTTCGCCCAGCTCCTTGAACGCGGCGGCCAGCCCCTCGGCGCTATCCACGCGGGCCTGGCCCTTGCCATCGTAGCCCAGGCGACGGGTTTTCAGCAGCGCGGGGGCGCCGATCTGTTGCCAGGCGGCGGCGAGGTCGGCGGCGGATTCGATGTTGGCGAACGGCGCGGTCACGCAGCCGGAATCGCGGGCGTGGGTTTTCTCCTGCAAACGATCCTGCGCCACCGCCAGGGCCGCCGCCGAGGGCGCCACCAGGCAATGCTTGGCCAGTGTCTCCAGACTTGCCGCTGGCACGTTCTCGAACTCCGTGGTGACGGCCTGGCACAGGCCGCCCATGCGGATCAGCGCGACGGCGTCGCGGTAATCCGCCTTGAGGTGGATGTCGGCGAGCTGGCCGGCGGGAGATTGCGGGTCCGGGTCGAGCACCACCACCTGGTAGCCCATGACTTTGGCGGCCAGGGTGAACATGCGACCAAGCTGGCCGCCACCGAGTACACCCAGGGTTGCGCCGGGCAGGATCATGCGAGTTCTCCCCGTAGGGCGGAACGCGAAGCGGTTCCGCCAAGGTTGGCGCCACGCGGGTTCATGATTGTTCGTCCGGCAAAGACATACCCAGCACGCCTTCACTTTGGCGTCGGCGGAATTCGATCAGGCGTTCGCGAATTTCGGGGAATTCGTTGGCCAGCATCGCCGCCGCGAACAGGGCGGCGTTGACCGCGCCCGCTTCGCCGATGGCGAAAGTGGCGGTGGGGATGCCCTTGGGCATCTGCACGATGGAGAGCAGGGAATCCATACCCTTCAATGCGCGCGACTCTACCGGCACCCCGAGTACCGGCAAGTGCGTCTTGGCGGCGGTCATGCCGGGCAGATGGGCGGCGCCGCCGGCCCCGGCGATGATGCATTTGAGGCCGCGCGCGGCGGCCGTCTCGGCATACTCAAACAGCAAATCCGGGGTGCGGTGCGCGGAAACCACCCGCTTTTCAAAGGGAATGCTGAACTGGGTCAGCAAGTCGGCGGCGTGGCGCATGGTGTCCCAGTCGCTCACGCTGCCCATGATGAGTCCAACGAGGGGTGCGGTCATGGTTGTTTCCATTGATTAAAAGGGGAGTTGCGCGGCGGGTGCCGCGACGGCGAGCAGACGGCGGAATTGTTCCTGGATGCGCTTCAGCGCGGCCGGGTTGTCCGCCTCGAAACGCAGCGTGATGACCGGCGTGGTATTGGAGGCGCGCATCAGGCCGAAGCCGTCGTCGTATTCCACGCGCAGGCCATCCAGGGTGATGACCTCGCGCGCGTCGTCGAAATGGGCGCTCTCGGCCATTTGCGCGATCGCTCGATGCGGCTCGCCTTCGCGCATCGGGATGTGCAGTTCCGGCGTATTCAAACTATCCGGCAGGCCGCGCAAAGTTGCGTCAAGGTCAGGTTGCCGCGACAGGGTTTCCAGCAGGCGGGCGCCGGCATAAAGGCCATCGTCGAAGCCGTACCAGCGCTCCTGGAAAAAAATATGGCCGCTCATTTCTCCCGCCAGCGGCGCGCCGGTCTCCCGCATCTTCGCCTTCATCAGTGAATGGCCGGTCTTCCAGATCATCGACTGGCCGCCGTGCGCGGCAATCCACGGGCGCAGATTGCGAGTGGATTTCACGTCATAAAGCACCAGGGCACCGGGATTGCGCGCCAGCACATCGGCGGCGAATAGCATGAGCTGGCGATCCGGATGGATGATGCCGCCATCCTTGGCCACCACCCCCAGACGATCGCCATCGCCGTCGAAGGCCAGGCCGATTTCGCCATCGCCCCGCTTCACACTGGCGATCAGATCGGCCAGGTTCTCGGGTACGGAGGGGTCGGGATGGTGATTGGGAAAAGTGCCGTCCACCTCACAGTACAAGGCCTGCACTTCGCAGCCGAGCGCCTCGAACAAGGCGGGCGCGTAGGCGCCGGCGACGCCGTTACCGGCGTCGAGGACGATCTTCATGGGACGGGCGAGTTTCACATCGCCGACGATGCGCGCGATGTATTCAGCGGCGATGTCATGTTGCCGATAACCGCCCTCGCCACTGCTGAAGTCACCGACCTCGATGCGCCGGCGCAAATCCTGGATGGCGGCGCCGGACAGGGTTTCATCGGCAATCACCAGCTTCAGGCCGTTGTAATCGGGCGGATTGTGCGAGCCGGTCAGCATGGCCGCGCAGCCCGTAGCGAGATGGCGGGCGGCGAAATAGGCCATCGGCGTCGTCACCAGGCCCAGGTCGATGACATTGCCGCCGCCCCCCTGAATGCCTTTTGCCAGGGCGGCGCTAAGCGCGGGACCGGAGAGACGCCCGTCGCGGCCGATCACAATGTCGCGCAGGCCGCGCGCGCGCGCCTCGGAGGCAACAGCGCGGCCGATCAATTCAACGATTTCGGGGGTCAAGGTCTTGCCGACGATGCCGCGTATATCGTAGGCCTTGAAGATTTCCGGGGGGATGCCGCCCATGTCGATCCTGGCTGTGAGAGCCGGGCGATTATCTTTGATTTGGCGGCTCGCCCGCCAGCAAGCAGCGCAATTACCGTCGCGATAGCGACTCTTGAAGCTCCCCTCTCCCGGGGGAGAGGGGTTGGGGGTGAGGGAAACGTACATGGCGGAAGCAGGCTCCTGCCATGTACGTTTCGGCCGCACAAAAAAAGAGCGGCATCGGGAACCGATGCCGCTTGAAAAACCGCCATTGCGGCGGTCAGGGAGGTTGGGTTGAACTCTCGTCCAGTGCTTTTATATAAGCAATGGCTGTGCCTGATTTGGCATTAAATATAGCCTTTAAATATCAATAAGTTATTGCGCATTATTAGATTTGTACTATGCGATCGATGACGAGATTCTGACGACTTCGTCAGGCTTTCATCTTTACAGGCTTGTACCGCCCAGCCGGCATTGACCGCGCGCTTGACCCAGGTCACGGCGCTTCCTTGCCTGGACTTTCTCGCCCCGCCTACAATCCCCGCCCCTAGCCGTCCTCGGAATAGCCGCCATGTCCCAGTTCACCGCCCTCCTCGAGAAATACAGCAAACCGGGGCCGCGCTATACCTCGTATCCCACCGCGCCCTATTTCCACACCGACTTCAGCGAAGCGGACTGGATCGATGAGATCACGACCTCGCAAGACCCGGCGCGCGGTCTCTCGCTGTATGCGCACATCCCGTTCTGCGACACGCTCTGTTATTACTGCGGCTGCAACATGGTCGCCACCGGTGACTACAACAAGGCCAGTCACTACCTGGGCTTCCTGGAACAGGAAATGGACCGGGTGGCGAAACTCACCGACCCGCGCCGGCAGGTGAAGCAGTTGCACTGGGGCGGCGGCACGCCGACCTACCTCAAGCCTGACGACATCCGCCGCCTGATGGACATGATGCGCAGCCGCTTCAGCATTGCGCCGGACGCCGAGATGGGCTGCGAGGCCGATCCGCGCGAACTGACCCGCGAGCATCTGGTCGCCCTGCGTGAATCCGGTTTCAACCGCCTCTCCATCGGCGTCCAGGACCTCGACGAACAGGTGCAGAAATCGGTCAACCGGGTGCAACCGGAAGAATTGATCAAGACCGTCTATGGCTGGGCCCGCGAACTCGGATTTTCCAGCATCAACATGGACCTGATCGTCGGCCTGCCGCACCAGACCCTGGAAAGTTTCGCGCACACCCTGGACAAGGTGGTGCCGTGGGCGCCGGATCGCTTCGCCATCTTCGCTTACGCCCATGTGCCGTGGATGAAGAAGCATCAGAAGCTGATCAGCGAGAGCGACTTGCCCAGCTTCGCTACCCGTCTCGACCTGCAACAACTCATCCACGAGCGCCTCGGCGCGGCCGGCTACGACAACATCGGCATGGACCACTATGCCCGTCCCGAAGATGAAATGATCAAGGCGCAGGCGAGCAAGACCCTGTGGCGCAACTTCCAGGGCTACACCACGCACAAGGATTGCGACATCTACGCCTTCGGCGCCTCCAGCATCAGCCAGACCCCCAACTGCTACATGCAGAACGAGAAAAACCTGAAGAAATATCAGGAACTGATCGGAAAAGGCGGCCTGGCGGTGGAGCGCGGCCTGAAACTCACCCGCGACGACCAGATCCGCCGCGACGCCATCACCCGCATCATGTGCGACCTGGAACTGGACAAGGCCAGCTTCGCCGCCGCCTGGAACATCGACTTCGACAGCTACTTCGCCGATGGCCTGGCCGACCTGCCGCCCCTGGCCGAGGATGGGCTGGTCAGCCTGGAACCCACGCGCATCGTCGTCAGCGACCTCGGCCGCCTGTTCCTGCGCAACATCGCCATGTGCTTCGACGGCTATCTGAAACAAGCCAACCAGGACCAGCCGCGCTACTCACGCACGGCGTGATTCTCGCCTTACCCAACCTGTAGCGCCGGCATCCTTGCCGGCGTTTTTTTCGTACAGCCACCTGGCTATCGTGGACATCCAGCGCCAAACAAAGAGGCACCCCGCGAGACGCACAAAATAAAAAACCCCCGCCGAAGCGGGGGTTAATTCCGGAAGAACACCGGGGCAGGCGTGTCTATCAGTGCGCCTGAGCCTCACCAGCGCCACGCGGGTAGCGAATGCCTTCCACCAGATGCTGGATGTGATCCGGGCACGGCGCGGTCATCTTCATCACGATAAACGCCACGATGAAGTTGAGCAGCATGCCGATGACGCCGATGCCTTCCGGCGAGATGCCGAACAGCCATTGGGTGTCAGGCACCTTGTCCATGCCCAACAACACATCGCGCTTGAAGTAGATGATGTAGGACAAGGTGAAAACCAGGCCGGTAAGCATGCCGGCAATGGCGCCGCCCCGGTTCATGGATTTGCTGAAGATACCCATCAGAATGGTCGGGAACAGCGAGGCGCAGGCCAGACCGAAGGCGAACGCCACCACCTGGGCGACAAAGCCCGGCGGGTTGTAGCCCAGATAACCGGCGATACCCACCGCGACAGCCGCGGCGACACGGCCCGCCATCAACTCGCCCTTCTCCGAGATGTTCTTGGCGAACACGCTCTTCAGCAGGTCATGCGAGATGGAAGAGGAGATCACCAGCAGCAGGCCGGCGGCGGTGGACAGCGCGGCGGCGATACCACCAGCGGCGATCAGGGCGATCACCCAGTCGGGCAAGTGAGCAATTTCCGGGTTGGCCAACACCATGATGTCGTTGTCGACCTTGCCTTCGAATTTCCCGGCTTTTGTAGAGCCCAGTTCGTTGCCCTTCCAGCCGGCGGCTTCCGCCTTGGCCAGGAATTCCGGGTTCTTGCTCTTTTCGTTGTAATACTGAATGCGGCCGTCGCCGTTCTTGTCTTGCCAGGCGATCAGACCCGTCTTCTCCCAGCGCTTCATCCAGTCAGGACGAGACTCGCCCTGGATGCTGGACTCGGGCGCGAAGACATCACCCCCCGTCGCGACCGCGGTATTCACCGTGGAGTGCAGGTTGTAGCGAGCCATGGCGCCGACAGCGGGCGCGGCGGTATAGAGCAAGGCAATGAATACCAGCGCCCAGCCAGCGGACAGACGGGCATCATGCACCGTGGGCACGGTAAAGAAGCGCACGATCACGTGGGGCAGACCCGCCGTGCCGGCCATCAGCGCCAGGGTGATGCAGAACACGTCGATCATGGTCTTGTTGCCCGTGGTATAGGCGGCAAACCCCAGGTCGGTCACGGTCTTGTTCAACTTATCCAGGAAGTACACATCGCCGATATGGCCGCCCAAACCCAGCTGAGGGAACGGATTGCCGGAGATTTGCAGGGAAATGAACACGGCCGGGATAGTGTAGGCAAAGATCAGCACACAGTACTGCGCCACCTGGGTATAGGTGATGCCCTTCATGCCGCCGAGCACGGCGTAGAAGAACACCAGGCCCATGCCGATCATCAGGCCGGTGGTGATTTCCACTTCCAGGAAGCGGGAGAACACGATACCGACACCGCGCATCTGGCCGGCGACATAGGTGAACGAGATGAAGATCAGACAGATCACCGCCACGATCCGCGCCGTCTGTGAGTAATAACGGTCGCCGATGAACTGGGGCACGGTGAACTTGCCGAACTTGCGCAGATACGGAGCCAACAGCACGGCCAGCATGACGTAACCGCCGGTCCAGCCCATCAGGTAGACGGAACCGCCGTAGCCGAGGAAGGCGATCAGGCCGGCCATGGAGATGAAAGAAGCGGCGGACATCCAGTCGGCGCCGGTCGCCATGCCGTTGACGATCGGGTGGACACCGCCGCCGGCGACGTAGAACTCTTTGGTGGAACCGGCGCGCGCCCAGATGGCGATGCCGATGTAGAGGGCGAAAGACAGGCCCACTATGACGTAAGTCAGGGTTTTCAGATCCATAGCGTTATCTCCTGGTGGGATGCTTATTCTTCGTGGACGTCATGTTCGCGGTCGATCTTGTCCATGCGCTTGGCATACCAGAAGATCAAGCCGACGAAAACGAAGATGGAGCCTTGCTGGGCGAACCAGAAACCGAGCGGATAACCGCCGAGATGGATGCCGTCCAAAGCGTCGCGGAACAGGATGCCGGCGCCGAAAGAAACGATGAACCAGATAACCATGGTCATCGTCAGCAACCGGAGTGTGGCGCTCCAGTATGCCTTTGGATCAAAGTTGGTGGATTTGGGCATGTGATGGTCTCCTTTGATGAAGTGGGCGATTTTTGGCCTCGGCGAACGCTGTTACGTCCCCTCCCCGCATATCCTTGGCCATCAAAGTATATCTGGCGATAGCTTACGCGGTACTTACAAGAACCCTGTTTCTTATGCCTTCCTTACCGGGCAATTAGCCCAATTCACCACCACCCGCAGCATGAAGTAGTAACTCCACAGCACCAGGCCGGCCAGCCCGCTCCAGACCACGAATTCAAGCCCGACTACGAGCACCGAAAGTCCGATGGCGAGCAGCGCGCCGGCGCCGATCAGGTTGATGCTCAACACCCAGGCGGCCCATTGCGCCCCGTTGGGAAGGGAACGGCCACGCCAGTCGGCCACATAGCGCATGTCCTTACGCCCCGCGATGCGCCAGGCGCGGAAAAACATCCCCGCAGCCATGAGAAAGAGGCCGAGAAACAACAAACGGGCCAGCCAGACGAACCCTATTTCCATGTGATGTAACCCGCCACCTTCGCCGCATGGGAAGTGACGCGGTTCCTACTCTGAAGTGAAGGCCGGCAAGATAGCAGAAGACCTTGTCCGGGTCGCCGCTCGCGCCATCAATGGAAGCGCGCCACCCGGTCCCTGTTAGGCTATGCTGGCGAGCGTGTCGGCGGATGAACGACGAGACGGAGAGAATTCATGGAACAGACACACAGACAGCGTGAGCACTGGCGGCGCAATCTCGGGCTGATCAGCCTGCTGCTCGGCATCTGGTTCCTGGCGACCTTCGTGGTCATCTGGTTCGCTCGGGAACTGAACGAAATCGTCATCGCCGGATTTCCCCTGGCCTTTTACATGGGCGCGCAGGGAACCCTCATCATCTATCTGATCCTGGTCCGCATCTACGCCACGCGCATGAATGACCTGGACGAGCACTACGGCCTGAACGAACCCGAGTTCTGATCGCGAACAAACTCCGCGAGGATGGCCACAGACCGCGTTGCCGAGCACTCGCCATCCGTGGCCGCCCCCCCTAGTTGCCAAGCTCACCCGCGCGCGAGGTTCTCGGCGGCGAAATCCCAGTTGATGAGCTTGTCGAGCACGGCGTTGACGTAGTCGGCGCGGCGATTCTGGTAGTCCAGGTAATAGGCGTGTTCCCACACGTCAATGGTAAGCAGGGGTTTCATGCCCTTGGTGAGCGGGTTCTCCGCATTGCCGGTTTTCACCACCTTGAGCTTGTCGCCCTCCATCACCAGCCAGGCCCAACCGCTACCGAACTGGCCGCCCGCCGCCGCCGCCAACTCCTTGCGCATGGCGTCGTAACCGCCGAAAGCCGCGTCGATCTTTTCCGCCAGGGCACCCGCGGGCTTGCCGCCGCCGTTGGGCTTCATGCTGGCCCAATAGAAAGTGTGGTTCCAGACCTGGGCCGCGTTGTTGAAAACCCCGGCCTTTTCCGGCGCGCCAGCCGTGCTCAGGATGATTTTCTCCAGGCTCATCTCGGCCATCTCGCCACCGGCGACGAGCTTGTTGAGGTTGTTCACATAGGCTTGATGGTGCTTGCCGTAGTGGAAACCGATGGTGCGCGCCGAAATCACCGGCTCCAGGGCGGCATCGCCATAGGGCAGGGGCGGCAACACAAACGGACTGGCCGCGCGCGCGCTGGATGGCGCGCCGAGCATGGGCGCCACAGCGAGCGCGGCGGCGGCGGCGAGAAAGTCACGACGACTGAAAGTGGCTGGATTCATGTATGTCTCCTGGCTGATGGTGATGGCGGGAAATAGCGGCGGCCGGCGCAAGCCAGGCCGCGCTCGCATGCTACCGCTTTAACCGCGCGTGACCCGCGTCCTCCACGCAATACCTCAAGAGTAATACCTCTTCGTACCCCTCCACCGATCCAGGCAAGCGGATAGATTTATCGGGATAGGGAAGCCATCCTGGTTCCCGGCTGAAGAAAAGGGAAAGGGATGAAGGGCAATAACTTTCGCGCCGCGCGCAGACAGTTTCTTCTCGGCATGGCGGGGGTCGGCGTGGCCGCGCTGCTGCCGACGGACATGGCCTCCGCCGCCGGCATCAGCGACATCGGCGACGCCATCAACAAGGCCGGTCGCCAGCGCATGTTGTCGCAGCGCATGGCCAAGGCCTATTGCCAGATCGGCCTGGGCATCCTGAGCGACCGCTCACAGAAAATTCTCTCGTCGTCACAGCAACGCTTCAGCGACCAGTTGGCGGAGCTCAAGGCCTATGCCCCGACGGCGGACATCAAGGAGAGCTATGCAGAACTGGACAAGCTCTGGCAGCAATACGACAAACTGCTTTCCGGCAAGCCCAACCTCACCGACGCCGGCAAAATCGCCAGCCTTAACGAGGACGTGCTGCGCACGGCGCACCTGGCGACCACGCAACTGGAACTGCACTCCTCCAGCAATGTCGGCCGCCTCATCAACGTCGCCGGCCGCCAACGCATGCTGTCGCAGCGCATGGCCAAGTTCTACATGTTCCGCCAATGGGGCATCAAATCCACGACCATGGATCAGGAAGCGCAACTGGCGCGACGCGAGTTCAACAGTGCCCTGGAGGCACTGAGCAAGGCGCCGGAAAACGACAAAGGCATCAAGAACGAGCTGGAACTGGCGCGCATGCAGTGGCTGTTTTTCGACGAAGCCCTGAAACAGCAGGATGTCGGCGGCAAGGACATGATGACCTACGCCACCAACGTCGCCACCACCAGCGAGCGGCTACTCGAAGTGATGGACCGAATCACCGGGGATTACGCCCGGATCAGTGCCGTCACGTCGGCACCCACACGCAAACGCTGAGCGTGCCGACTGTGCGCTGCCGTTACACGCGCCAGACGTAGGTCAGGTTGGCGCGTAGCGACTACCTGACGATCGTTCCGTCTATCTGGATAGTTTGATTGTGGATCGTCAGGTAGCGACATAGCCGCAACCTGCCCTACCGCGGGGGTTCCAATTCGAGAGTGAACCCTATCGCAGCGCCTGCTCCAGGTCCGCTTGCAGGTCTTCCACATCCTCCAGCCCGACAGACAGCCGCACCAGGCCGGGGCTGATGCCGTGTTCGGCCTGCTGTTCCGGTGTGTAGGTGGAGTGAGTCATGGAAGCCGGGTGCTGTACCAGGGTTTCCGCGTCGCCCAGGCTGACGGCGCGGGTGCAGAGATTGAGCGCGTCCATGAAGGCGCGGCCGGCTTCGAAGCCACCCTTCAACTCCAGCGCGATCATGCCGCCGGGCTGGCGCATCTGGCGTCGCGCCAGATCGTATTGCGGAAACTCGGGCAGGCCGGGGTAGGACACGCTCGCCACCGCCGGATGCGCGACCAGGTAACGGGCCAGCACAGCCGCGCTGGCGCAATGCCGGTCCATGCGCAGGGCCAGAGTCTTCAGACCGCGCAGCACCAGAAAGGCGTCGAATGGGGACATCACCGCGCCGGTCATTTCCTTGACGCCGAAGAAGCGCATGCGCTGGATGTCTTCCTCCGGGCCGATCACCACCCCGGCCAGCAGGTCACCGTGGCCGCCCAGGTATTTGGTGGCGGAATGCACCACATAAGTCGCGCCCAGTTCCAGCGGGCGTTGCAAATAAGGCGTGCAATAAGTGTTGTCCACCATCAGAGGAACACTGTGAGACTTGCCGATTTCCGCGATGGCGGCGATGTCGATCAGGCGCATGTTGGGGTTGGTCGGCGACTCGCAGAAAAGCAGGCGGGTATGCGGCGTGATGGCGGCGCCCACGCTTTCCGGCCGAGTCATGTCGACCATTTTCACGCTCACGCCCATGCGCGAGAGACCGTGATGGAAGTAGCCGAAGGTGCAGCCATACAGAGTCTGGTCGGCGACGATTTCATCGCCCGCCTGCACCAGGCTGTAGATGGCCGAGGTGATGGCGCCCATGCCGGACGCCGTGCACAACGCCGCCGCGCCGCCCTCCAGGTCCGCCAGGCGATTTTCCAGCAGCGCCACCGTGGGGTTGCCGACGCGCGAATAGATGTAGCCGGGGCTTTCCCCGGCGAAGCGCCGCATCCCCTGCTCGGTGCTTTCGAAGGCGAACGTGGAGGTCAGGTAGATCGGCGGCACCAGGGCGCCCTCGTGCTGGCTGGGGTCGTGGTCGAGGTGGATGGCGCGGGTGGCGAAGCCTAGCGGCTTGTTGGAATTAGTGGATTTCATGGCGGCGGTTTCTGAGTGGTTACACACTTTCTTTGTACGCCCTGGCGCGGGTGCGGGAAAGCGGCTGTTCATGTAGCGCGGGCGCACCCGCAAGGAGTAGGCCGCGCTACAGGGTTACCCCTTCCCCAGCGGCAAGGGCGCCAGCAGGGCGCGGATATCGGCCTCGCCGAATTTGCTCAGGGCGCCGGCGTCTTCGCTCAACACACCGGCGGCGAGTTCGGCCTTTTTTTCCTGGAGAGCGAGGATTTTTTCCTCGATGCTGCCGGCCACCACCAGTTTGTAGACGAACACCTTCTTCTTCTGGCCGATGCGGTGAGCGCGGTCGGTGGCCTGGTTTTCCACCGCCGGGTTCCACCAGGGGTCGTAGTGGATCACGGTATCGGCCGCCGTCAGGTTGAGGCCGACACCACCGGCCTTGAGGCTGATCAGGAAGATCGGCACGCCCTCGTCCTGAAAACGGCGGATCACGCCCTCGCGGTCCTGGGTGTCGCCGGTGAGTTTGACGTAGGAGAGCTTGCGCGCGAGCAGTTCTTCCTCGATCAGGGCCAGCATGCTGGTGAACTGCGAGAACACCAGGACGCGGCGGCCCTCGTCCACCAGTTCCGGCAGCATGTCCATGAGCTGGTCGAGCTTGGCGCGCTCCTTCACTTTTTTCGCGCCTTCCAGCTTGACCAGGCGCGGGTCGCAGCAGACCTGCCTGAGCTTGAGCAGGGCGTCGAGGATGACGATGTGGCTGCGCGCGAAACCCTTGTCGGCGATGGCCTCGCGTATTTTTTCGTCCATCGCGCTGCGCACCGCTTCATACAGGTCGCGCTGACCGCCCTGCAATTCCACCGTGCGCACGATCAGGGTCTTGGCCGGCAATTCCTTCGCCACGTCTTCCTTGCGCCGGCGCAGGATGAACGGCCGCACACGCGCGGCGAGGAGATCGCGGCGCACGCCGTTGCCGTGTTTTTCGATGGGCGTGCGCCAGGTTTTCGTGAACCCCTTGGCGTCGCCGAGAAAACCGGGCAGCAGGAAATCGAACTGCGCCCAAAGCTCGCCCAGGTGGTTTTCCAGCGGGGTGCCGGTGAGGCACAGGCGGTGTCGCGTGGACAGCCGGCGCACCGCCTGGGCGGCCTTGCTGGCGGCGTTCTTCACCGTCTGCGCCTCGTCCAGGATGAGTAGGTGATAGTCGTATTTCGCCAGGCTCGCCTCGTCGCGCCACAACAGCGGGTAGGTGGTGAGCACCACGTCGTGTTCGGCAATGGCGGCGAAGCGTTCGGCGCGCTCCTTGCCGTGCAGGGAAAGCACTTTGAGGCCCGGGGCGAAGCGCTCCGCCTCGCGCTTCCAGTTGAAGATCAGGGAAGTGGGCAGCACCACCAGACAGGGGCGGTCGAGGCGCCCGGCTTCCTTTTCCAGCAGCAGATGCGCCAGGGTCTGCGCGGTTTTGCCCAGGCCCATGTCGTCGGCCAGAATGCCGGCCAGCCCGTGTTCGCGCAGGTATTGCAGCCAGGCCAGGCCTTCCAGTTGATAGGGACGCAGGGTGAGCGCGAAGCCGGCGGGCGGCGCGACCGGCTGGATGCCGGCGCCATGCCGCAGGGAGTGCGCCAGTTTCGCGACCGCCTCGACACCGGCGAAGCGCCAGCGCCGCATCTCGGCCAGGCGCGCCAGACGCGGCGCATCCAGGCGCGACAGGCGCAGCGGGCCGGCGCCCGGCGGCGCGTCGAACAGGTCGATCAGGGTCAGCGCCAGCGGCTTGATGCGGCCGGCCCGCACGCGCAGGCGGATGCCCGTGGGCGTGGTGAGAATGACCGGCGCCTGGTCCGACAGCTTGTTCAACTGAGCGGTATCGAGCCAGCGCGCGTCGTTGCGGAACAGGTCATAGAGCAGTGGCGCCAGCGGCAGGCGCAGTCCATCGACGACGATGCCCATGTCGAGATTGAACCAGCCACCGGCATCCTCGCCGATCTCGGCCTCCCAGGTATCCACATCCACCACCAGATGGCGGAAGTCGGCCGGCATTTCCACCCGCCAGCCGGCGGCGCGTAGGGCGGGCAGGTGCTCGGACATGAAGTCCGGCCAGTGCGAAGGGCTTTCCAGCCCCCACAGACGCGGCGGCCGCGAACGCACGGCGAACAAGGTGTGCGGCGGCACCAATTCCACACCGGCGTCTTCCAGCGCGCGCAGCAAGGCGGCCTCCTCCACGAGCCGCCGCCGCACCTGCACGGCTTCGCCATTGCCGAGGCTGAGCACATCGTCGTCGCTGCCGGCATCGACCAGCGCATCGCCATATTTGAAGACCGGGTGGAGGTAGTCGAAATGGCGGTCGACATGCGAGTAGCGGCGGAAGCGGCCGACGTCATAGGCCTCCAGGGTGCCCAACTTGAGCAGCGGCACCGGATCGACATCGATCAGTCGGGTAGCGCGTATGGGATGCGTTAGCGCGGGGGTGGTCGCCTCCAGTTCGTTTTCATCATCGTCTTCGCGATAGATGGGGCGAGCTTTACGCGCCGGCGCGCCCGCCGGCACCGCCAGGCGCTTGTCCCGAAGCAACGCGAGCAAGACGGCGGCGGCGTGTTCGCACATCCAGCCATCGCCACAGGTACAGCCGGAAATCGCGCGCGCCTTGGTGTTCTTGACCACGTCCAGGCTGACCACCACGCGATAGGGCAGACGCTCGCGCCCCTTGACGTTGGCGGCAATGCGCGGCGGCCGCACCTCGACCTGGCTGACCCCGCCGACAAAAGCGCGCGCTCGGTCTACCTTGTCGGCGCCATACCAGCGCGCCAGGTCTGCTTCGGTGTATTCGGGGAGTTTCGACATTCAGGCGGGAAAACGGTGAAAAAGAATGCGTGGCGGGCGCCAGACGCATGAAACGCTCCACGCGCATACGGCGCGCGCAAGGAACCCGCGACTATCTGGTCTTGTTGCCTTCCTGCGGCGCGGCGACAGGCGCGGGCGGGATGAACCGGGGAGGTTCCGGCGGCGTGTAGGTGGGTGCCTGATAAGTGGGTTGCGGCACATAAAACCATGGCACATAGCCCCAGGGCGCCGGGTTGTAGTTGGTGGGTGGCGGCACATAGATCACGCCCGGTGGCTTGCCGTTCGCGGGCGCGGCCGGCGGCGGCGCGGGCGCCGTGAAGACCGGCGCCAGAAGCGGCACCTCGGGCGGCGTATAGGGCACCGGCGGCGGGGCTTCCATTTTTTCCTTGAGGGAGCGCTTGATGTCTTCTTCCATCTGCTTCAACAAATTATCCAGATAGAAGTTGCTCTGTTTCTTCAGTCGCTGCCCCATCACTTCCAGTTTGAAAGCCAGGTCCGGCGGCAACGACACTTCCTCGTCGTTGAAGGCGGCCATGACCGAATCGCGCATGTATTCGATCAGCAGGCGGGTTTCCTCCTCACTCAGGGCGTTCTTGAGCATATGCCCCAGGTCGGACAGCGAGGGCGTAGCCGGGACAACCTTGGCGGGCGCCTTCGCGGGTGCCTTGTCGGCGGCCAGGGCGGGAACGGCAAGTCCCGCCAGGAGCAGTGCGGTAAAGCGGAAAGGCAATTTCATTTGATTACTCGTAACGCAAGGCTTCGATAGGCGCGAGGCGAGATGCCTTGCGCGCCGGATACCAGCCGAAGAATACCCCGATGACACTGGCTGAGGCCACGGCCAGGACGATGGCCTGGCTCTGCAACAGCACTTGCCAGCCGGCGAAACGCGCCAGGGCAAGCGATCCGCCCACCCCCAGGGCGATGCCCACCAAGCCTCCGAGCAGGGAAAGAATGATCGCCTCGGCGAGGAACTGCGTCAGGATGTCGCGCGGGCGGGCGCCCACCGCCAGGCGGATACCGATCTCGCGAATCCGCTCGGTCACCGACACCAGCATGATGTTCATGATGCCGATGCCGCCCACCAGCAAAGACACCGACGCCACGGCCGCGAGCAGGCTGGACAACACGTCCGACGCCGCCTGCTCCGCCTGCACCACTTCGGAAAGATTGCGGATATTGAAATCGTCGTCCTGATCCGCTTGCAGGCGATGCCGCTGGCGCAGGAGTTCACGCACCCGCTCCTCGGCGTCCTTCATGTCGGCGCCGTCGGCCATCTTCACGTAGATATGCCCCACCGTGCGGCTGCGCCCCTGCGACTGGCCGAGAATGCGGCCGCGCGCGGTGGAGATGGGAATCAGGATGACGTCGTCCTGATCCTGGCCGCTGAGATTCTGCCCCTTGGCGTCGAGCAGGCCGACGATGGTGAAGGGCACATATTTGACCCGGATGGTTTCGCCGGTCGGGTCGCTGCCGCCGAACAGCATCTGCGCCACGGTCTGCCCCACCAACGCCACCTTGGCGGAAGAACGCAGGTCGTTCTCGTCCAGTCCACGTCCGCGCAACACACGCCATTCCCGCGCGGTCAGATATTCCGGGCCGACACCATAGATGAGGGTGGACCAGTTCAGATTGCCGTTCACCACCTGGCCGGTGCCGCGCAAGCCCGGCGCGGCGGCCAGCACGCGCGCCACCTCGTCCTGGATGGCGCGGGCATCGTTTTCGGTCAGCGTGTTGCGGCTGCCGGAGCCCAGGCGCACCCCGCTACTGGTGACCGCGCCGGGGTAGATCACGATCAGATTGGTGCCCAGGCTTTTCAGCTTCTCCGCCACCTGGCGCTTCGCCCCCTCGCCCACCGCCAGCATGGTGATCACCGCCGCCACGCCGATGATGATGCCCAGTGCCGTAAGCGCGCTTCTGAGCTTGTTGGCGCGCAGGGAACGCAGGGCGGAGTGAGTGGTGTCGAGGAGGTTCATGGGGGGGAGGGGCTAGGGGCTGGGGGCGCCCCTGTAGCGCAGGCGTCTCGCCTGCATTGTGCCTTCGGTCGAACGCCGATGCAGGCGAGGACGCCTGCGCTACACAGGACAGCGGCCTGTAGGGGCGCTTTCACCCTGGCTCTCACGCGCCAGCGTCCAGTCGCCCGAACTCGACGTTGGGGCGGCTCACGCCGCCCCCCCCCGCCCTGTCCTCGACCAGCACCCCATCGCGGAACAGCAGCAGCCGCTTGGCATAGGCCGCGATGTCCGGCTCATGGGTCACCAGCACCACGGTGATGCCGGTCGCGTTGAGTTCCTGGAACAGTTCCATCAATTCCCGGCTGGTATGGGTATCCAGCGCGCCCGTGGGTTCGTCGGCCAGGATCAGCGGCGGTTCGTTGACCAGGGCGCGGGCGATGGCCACACGCTGCTGCTGGCCGCCGGAAAGCTGTGCCGGACGGTGCTGGGCGCGTTCGCCCAGGCCCACCTTCGCCAGCTTCGCGGCCGCGCGGCGATGTCGCTCGGCGGCCGGCACCTTGGCATAGAGCAGCGGCAGTTCCACATTCTCCTGAGCGGTCGCGCGCGGCAGCAGATTGAAGTTCTGGAACACGAAACCCAGGTAACGGTTGCGGATGCCGGCCAGGCGATCCGGACCCAGTCCGCTCACCGCCTCGCCGTCGAGCACATAGCGCCCGCCGCTCGGTACATCCAGGCAACCGATCAGATTCATGAAAGTGGATTTCCCCGACCCGGACGGCCCCATCACCGCGACGAACTCGCCCCGCTCGATGGACAGCGTCACCCCGCGCAACGCCGGCACGGTGACTTCACCGACCTGGTAATCGCGGGCAAGGTCGTGGACTTCGATCAGGGGCGTGGAATTTCGGATTGCGGATTGCGGATTTCGGATGTGGTTGATCAGGCGCGGCGCAGCCGCGCGAGAAATATCCGAAATCCGAAATCCGAAATCCGAAATCATCACATCCCCATCCCGAACGGTCGCGTCGACTTCTTGGCCTTGGCGGCGCCTTCGGCCATGGCGAGGATGATCTCCATGCCCTCTTTCACCTCGCCCTTGAGGATTTCCGTGGCCTTGCCGTCGCTCACGCCCAGGCGCACGACGACGGGCGCCGGCCGCCCCTCCTTGCCCACCACCCAGACGCGGCCGGGTATGCCGGGGCCTTCCTCGCGGCCGCGCACTTCCAGCTTGATGGGAGTGCCTTCAGCATCCACCGGGCGGAAACGCAGCGCCTCGTTGGGCACCTTGAGCACCGATTTGCGCTCCTCGGTCAGCACCCGCGCGTTCGCGGTCATGCCCGGCAGCAGCTTCAGTTCCGGGTTCGCCACGGTGGCCATGACGCTATAGGTGGTGACGTTGTTGTTGCTCTGTGGCGCCTTGCGGATCTGACTGACCTGGCCGGTGAAACGCTCGCCGGGGTAGGCATCGACGCTGAAACGCACTTTCTGGCCGGGCCGCACGCGGCCCACGTCGGCCTCATCCACCGCCACGTTGACTTCCATCTTGGCGAGATCGCGGGCGATAACGAACAGCACCGGGGCCTGAAACGAGGCCGCCACGGTCTGCCCCACGTCGACGTTGCGGCTGATCACCACGCCCTCCACCGGCGAACGGATCACGGTATGCCCCAACTCCACGCGCGCCTGGCGCAACGCCGCCTGGCGCTGCGCGATGCCGGCTGTGGCGCTGGCCACCTGCGCCCGCGCGACGCCGACATCGGCCGTGACCAGGCGCGATTGTTCGCGCGCGGTATCGGCGGCGGCTTGCGCGGTATCCAGTTCGGCCGGGGAAATGAACTGCCGCGCCACCAGCGCGCGCTTGCGCTCCAGGGTGCGCAGGGCGTCATCCAGCGCGATGTGGGCCTTGCGCTCCTCCGCCTGGCGCACCAGCAGCGTGCCGCGCGCCACCTCGGCGCCGCTCGTGGCGGCCTTCACATCGGCGTCGGCCTGCGCCACGCGGGTCTCGAAAGTTTCCGGATCGAGGCGCGCGATCACCTGGCCACGCTTCACCTCGGCATTGAAATCGGCGTGGATTTCCTTGATCAGCCCGGAAACCTGCGAGCCCACCTGCACCGTCACCAGCGCATTCAACGCGCCGCTGGCCGACACCGCCGCCGACAAGGCGCCGCGTTCCACCTTGCCGAGGCGGAACTGGGGACCGACATCCGCCTGCTTCCATGGATGCCAGGCCCATATCGCCACGCCGGCAAGCGCGGCCACCAGCGCGAAACCTAACCCGCGTTTCATCATGTCGATCCCGAAAAACAAGTTGGAAAAATATATGGCGAATCACGCATACCACCCGTTATCGCGCGGCATCGCCGGCGCGGCCGCCACGCTGATCAGCTCATTGGCTTGCCGAGTCCATCGCCATGGCGGCGCGCGGCCTGTTCATCGGTCAGGCGTTGGTCGCGTTTTTCCTCGCGCTGAAGTTCCTGCTGGCGATGGCGATCGGCCAGGGCTTCGTAGGCCTTCACCTTCTGGCGCAGGGCGAGCCAGTTGTCGTGCGCATTTTTCCAGTGCGCGGTCGCCTGGATGACTTCGCTTTCCTGGTGGCGGATGGCGACTTCGAGTTTGCCCAGGAAAGCGTGGTAATCGCGCAGCAGGTGGATTTCCATGCCGCGCGCGCCCACCTCGCCGGTGAGCCGCTGCTGATAATCCTGTTTGTAGCCTTGCAGTTCGTCGTGCCGCTGGCGCGCGGCTTCTTCCTTGTGCCGGAGGATACGCAACAGGCGTTCCGCCGCTTCCATGCGGTGCCGGGAATGATCCAGCAGCGATTGCAGAGGGAAGCGGGAGGCCATCGGAACTCAGGCGATTTCTTCGGTTTCGGCCAGGCGCCGCGCCTCTTCTTCCAGCATGACCGGAATACCGTCGCGCACGGGAAAGGCGAGGCGATCGGCCTTGCAGATCAGCTCATCCTTCTGGTGAACCAGCGGACCTTTGCACAGGGGGCAGACGAGGATTTCAAGCAGTTTGGGGTCCATGGCGGGCCTTCAGAGTGTGGTTGATGAGGGTTTTTAGTCCCGGCGTAAGGATGGCGTCAACCGCCAGAAACCAGGCATCCGGGGGGGCGAAGGGAACGCATTTCACGGCATCCTTCTCGGTCATGAGCAGGGTGCCGGCCGGCAGATCGGCGGCGCTATAGGCATGGTGATCCGGGAAGGCGTGTGGCGTGACGTTCAGCCCGAGGCCTTCCAGGTGATCGAAAAAACGTTGCGGATGGCCTATGCCGGCCAGCGCGTGGATTTCGCGCCCGGCGAACTCCGTTGCGACGGCGGTTCGGCCGGGATCGCGCAGATTGCGGAAGGTCGCGCCGGAGAGGCTCATGGCGAAACTAGGCGGCAGCAGGATGAAGTCCTCGGGATCGCCGCCGTTGACCACCGCCGCGTCCACCGTGGCCAGGCGCCCCAGCGGCTCGCGCAGGGGGCCGGCGGGAAGCAGGAGGCCATTGCCGAAGCCGCGCAGGCCATCCACCACGACGATTTCCATGTCGCGCTCCAGCGCGTAATGCTGCAAGCCGTCGTCGCTGACGAGCACATCCACCTCGGGGTGGAAGGCCAGTAATTGCCGCCCCGCCTCGGCCCGCTTGCGGCCGATCCACACCGGGCACGCGGCGCGGCGGGCCATGAGCACCGGTTCATCACCCACCAGCGCGGGGTCGCTGTCCGCCCGCACCGGCATGGGCGCGCGGGCGCGTCCGCCATAGCCGCGGCTGATGATGCCGGGGTGGTAGCCGAGTTCGGCCAGCCATTGCGCGACGCACAGGGTGAGCGGGGTCTTGCCGCTGCCACCGACGCCGAGATTGCCCACCACGACGACCGGCACGGGCAGACGCCGCGCGCGCAACAGGCCGGCGCGATAGGCCAAGCGGCGCCAGGCGACCAGAAAGAAAAAAACCAGACTCAAGGGAGCAAGCAGGAAACGGGCGCGGCAGTGGCCGTACCAGCAGCGTTCCAGGAAGTCTTTCACTCCTGGGCGGGGCTTTGCGTCACAAACGTCACCCGGGGATAGCCCGCGCGCCGGGCCGCGTCCATGACCCGCACCACGGACTGATGGGTGGCATGGGCATCGGCGGAAATGACGATGATCGGGTCGGCCTGCTCACCCGCCGCCGTTTTCAGCGCCCGCACCAGGGACTCGACGCCGGCATAGGCGACGCCGGTGGTGTTCACCGCATAGCTGCCGCGTTCATCGACATTTACCGTCACCTGCGCCGGCATTTCCTTGGCGCTGTCTCCCTTGGCTTCCGGCAGGTTGATCTGCAACTCGGAAAAACGCGCGTAGGTGGTGGTCACCATGAGAAAAATCAGGATCACCAGCAGCACGTCGATCAACGGAATCAGGTTGATCTCCGGATCGTCGCGGCGGCGGCCACGGGAAAAATTCATTTGCGTTCGCCGTGCACGATTTCCACCAGCTTGATCGCCTGCTGTTCCATATCCACCAGCAGGGCGTCCACCCGGCCCCGGAAGAAGCGGTAGAAGATCATGCTGGGGATGGCGACGATGAGACCAAGCGCGGTGTTGTACAGGGCCACCGAAATGCCGTGCGCGAGCACCGCCGGATTGCCGCCGGTGGGCGATTGCGAGCCGAAGATTTCGATCATGCCGACCACGGTGCCGAGCAACCCCATGAGCGGCGCGACTGTGGCGATGGTGCCGAGGGTGGAGAGATAACGCTCCAGATCATGGCTGACGGCGCGTCCGGCCTCTTCCAGGGATTCCTTCATCACCTCGCGGCTGGCGCCGATGTTGCGCACCCCGGCGGCCAGGATGCGGCCCAGCGCGGAGCCTTCCGCCAGCGCGCGCAGCAGATCGGGATTGGCGCCGTGGCGGCGCAGGTTGTCGATCGCCTGGTCGAGCAGTCCCTGCGGCACGATCAGGGGCCGGCGCAGGGTATAGAAGCGCTCGAATATGATGGCCAGGGCCAGGATGGAGGCGATGATGAGCGGCCAGATGGGCCAGCCGGCGGCTTCGATGAGGGCTAACACTGGATTCCTTGAGCACTCGAAAACGCGCGGTACTGTAGCCTGCAAGCCCCTATCGGGCAAGCCGGCATATAATCCGCCGCTTCACTCTCAAGTCGTTCGCCGGGCCGCCCCAAGAACGACTTGCCCCCCTCGGGGGGCGGCTCGGCAGCTTTATCC
Organism: Gallionellaceae bacterium; assembly: GCA_028714875.1. Classification (GTDB taxonomy): domain Bacteria; phylum Pseudomonadota; class Gammaproteobacteria; order Burkholderiales; family Thiobacillaceae; genus PFJX01. The sequence goes on along the minus strand of JAQTLN010000009.1, from coordinate 43,596 downwards.
GAGCCGGGAGCACAGCCACCTCCCTCATTCTGTAAGGAACCCGGCGCCGATGATCCGCCGCCTGATCAACAAGGTCTTAGGAAAGAAAGCCGCCACCGGGCCGCGCATCCTGCCGCTCGCCAAACATGGCATCCGCCGCGAGCAAATCCATAGCTGCGCGCTCAAGGTCACCGACACCCTGGCGCGCGAAGGCTATGCCGCCTTCGTGGTGGGCGGCGCGGTGCGCGACCTCCTGCTCGGGCGCGAGCCCAAGGATTTCGATGTCGCCACCGATGCCACTCCGGACGAGATTCGCCGCCTGTTCCGCCGCTCGCGCGTCATCGGCCGGCGCTTCCAGATCGTGCACGTCTACTGCGGCCCGGATCTGATCGAAGTCACCACCTTCCGCGCAGCCACGCCGCCGCCGGAAGACGAGGAGGAGGATGGCCGGGTGACCGCCGCCGACGGCATGCTGCTGCGCGACAACGTGTTCGGCTCCCAGGAAGAAGACGCCGCGCGGCGCGATTTCACCGTCAACGCCTTGTATTACGACCCGGAAAATCAGGAAATCTGGGATGGCCATGGCGGTGTCGCCGACGCGCAGAAAAAACTGCTGCGCATGATCGGCGACCCGGCCACGCGCTTCCGCGAAGATCCGGTACGGATGCTGCGGGCGGCGCGTTTCGCGGCCAAGCTGGACTTCCACATCGACCCCGCCACGCGCGCGCCGATCGCCGAACTCGCTTCCATGCTGGCGCGCATTCCCGCGTCGCGCCTGTTCGACGAAATGATGAAGCTGCTGCTCTCCGGCCATGCCGAACGCGGCGTCAAGCAGTTGCGCGCGGAAGGCCTGCACCACGGCGTGTTGCCCATGCTGGACACCATCCTGGACGACCCGGCACGGCAGAACTTCCTCCATGCCGCCCTGCACGACACCGATCTGCGCATCCGCCAGGGGCAATCGGCGTCACCCGCCTTCATGCTCGCCTGCCTGCTCTGGTTCGACATGCAACAGGAACTGGAGCGCAAGCGCGCGCATGGCCTGCACGAGCAATCGGCGCTCTACGAAGCGATGGACACGGTGCTGGAACGGCAACGCCGGGCGCTGGCCTTCCCGCGCCGCTTCGACGGCATGATCAAGGAAATCTGGTCGCTGCAAGGCCGCTTCGAGCAACGCACCGGCGCCCGCCCCTTCCGCCTGCTCAGCCACCCGCGCCTGTCCGCCTGCTACGATTTCCTGCTGATCCGCGCCGAAAGCGGCGACGCCAGCCAGGAACTCGCCGACTGGTGGGGCCGCTTCCAGGATGCCGACGAGGCGGAGCGCGCGGAAATGCTGCTGCCGACTCAGAGCGGAGATGCCAAACGCAAACGCCGCAAACGCCGCAAACCCACCGACGCGGCGACCAGTGAGCACGAGGTTGGCTGAAGTACCCGCCTTCGTCGCGCTGGGCGCCAATCTGGGTGATCCGGCGGCGCAGATCGAACGCGCCTTCGATGAACTGGCTCGCCTGCCGGAAACCCGCCTCGCCGCGCGCTCCGGGCTGTATCTCTCGAAGGCGGAGGGCTATGAAGCACAGCCCGACTTCGTCAATGCCGTCGCCTTGCTGGCCACCCGGCTGGCGCCGCGCGTGCTGCTCGAAGCCCTGCTGGAAATCGAGGCGCGCCACGGTCGCCGCCGCGAGTTCAAGAACGCGCCGCGCACTCTCGATCTCGATCTGTTGCTCTACGACGGGCTGGTGCTGCATGAACCCGGCCTCACCCTGCCGCATCCGCGCATGTGCGAACGCGTCTTCGTGCTCCAGCCAATGAGCGAAATCGCCCCGGATCAGCTTATTCCCGGCAAGGGAGTAGTCGCCGACTGCCTGGCCGATCTGTCCGTGCCCAGGCTGCGACACCTGCCGCGCAACGATCGGAACGCCGCCTGATGCTCGGCCGCTTCCGTCACATCGTCGTCGAAGGCCCGATCGGTGCCGGCAAAACCAGCCTGGCGCAGAAGCTGGCGGACCTCACCGGCGCCGAACTGATCCTGGAAAACGCCGACGAGAACCCGTTTCTGCCGCGTTTTTATGAAGACCGCCGCCGCTACGCCCTGCCCACGCAACTGTCCTTCCTGCTTTCCCGCGTGGAACAGTCGCGCCGCCTCGCCCAGGGCGACCTGTTCAACTCGACCAGCGTGGCCGACTTCATGCTGGAAAAGGACATGCTGTTCGCCCGCTCCATCCTGGACGAAGCCGAATTCCACCTCTACCGGCAGCTCTATGAAGGGCTCAAACCCCAGGACAGCGCGCCCGATCTGGTGGTCTACCTGCAAACCGATCCGGCCATCCTGATGGAGCGCGTGAAAAAGCGCGGACGTAGCTACGAGCGCACCCTGAGCGAGAGCTACCTGGTCGAGTTGGCGCGCGCCTACAGCGAGTTCTTCTATCATTACGAGGCGGCTCCGCTCTTGATCGTCAACAGCGAGCACCTCAATTTCGCCGAGCGTGACAGCGATTTCGACCTGCTGGTGCAACGCATCCGCGACATGCGCGGAGCGCGCGAGTTCTTCAACATAGGAACCTAAGGGCCTGTTCATGAACGAATCGAACATTCTGTATGCACTGGCGGGCGCGCTGCGGCGTTGCACCCGCAAGGGGCACGCCGGATTCGTACGCGCTGAAGCGCTACGACTCCGCTGCCGGCCGCTTGCAGGGAATGGCCATGCAGCGCGCCCTGCGCCTTGCATCGCATCCCGCCAGCACCTCCATAATTGCCCAATTCGTCCATGAACAGGCCCTGACCATGTTTCTTCCGCAATTGATGACGCGGGTCGAGAAAGGCGAAAAACTGGCTACGCTCACCTGTTACGACGCCAGCTTCGCCCGCCTCCTCGTGGAGAACGGCATCGACATCCTGCTGGTCGGTGACTCCCTGGGCATGACCGTGCAGGGGCACGACACCACCCTGGCCGTCACCCTGGAGCAGATGGTCTATCACACGGAAGCGGTGGCGCGCGGCGCCAACGGGCGGGCCTTCATCATCGGCGACCTGCCTTTCGGCGCCTATCAACAAAGCCCGCAACAAGCTTTCGCGGCCGCCGCCCGACTGCTCGCGGCGGGCGCCAACATGGTCAAGCTGGAAGGCGGCGGCGTCATGGTCGAGAGCGTGCGTTTCCTGGTCGAGCGCGGCATCCCGGTATGCGGCCACCTCGGCCTGCTGCCGCAATCGGTCAACACCACCGGCTACCGCGGCCAGGCGCGCGAGGGCGCCGCCGCCGCCCGCCTGATCGAGGACGCGGAAGACCTGGAAAGCGCCGGCGCGCAAATGCTGGTGCTGGAATCCATCCCCGCCGTGGTCGCCGAGGAAGTCACCCAGCATCTCGCCATCCCCACCATCGGCATCGGCGCCGGCCCGCATTGCAACGGCCAGGTTCTGGTCCTCAACGACCTGCTCGGCCTCACCGAAAAACCGCCGCGCTTCGCCAAGGACTTCATGGAAGGTTCCTGGAACCTCGGTAACGCGATACGCGGCTATGTCGCCTCGGTGAAAGGCGGCGAATTCCCCGGCCCGGAACACAGCTTCTGATGCGCCTCATCCACAGCGTCAACGAATTGCGCGCCGCCCTGGATGGACAGCGGGAAACCGCCTTCGTCCCAACCATGGGCAACCTGCACGCGGGCCACATCGCCCTGGTCGAACAGGCGCGCGCGAGCGGACGCCCGGTGGTCGCCAGCATTTTCGTGAACCCGCTCCAGTTCGGCGCCGGCGAGGACTTCCAGCGCTATCCGCGCACCCTGCCAGCCGATTGCGAGCAGCTCGATGCCGCCGGCTGCGACATCGTGTTCGCGCCGGACGTGAACGAGATGGTCCCGGAGCCGCAAACCTTCCATGTCCAACCGCCACTCGCCGACGAACTGTGCGGCGCCTTCCGCCCCGGCCATTTTTCCGGGGTCGCCACCGTGGTGCTGAAGCTGTTCAACATGGTGCAACCGGCGCTAGCGATCTTCGGCAAGAAGGACTACCAGCAGTTGTTCATCCTGAAAGGCCTGGTGCGCCAGTTCAACCTGCCGATCCGCATCCTCGAAGCGGAAACCACACGCGCGGCGGATGGCCTGGCGCTGTCCTCGCGCAACGGCTACCTGAGCGCGGCGGAACGGGAAGAAGCACCGCGCCTGATTCACCTGCTGCGCGAGGCCGCGGCGCGCATCGCCGCCGGTGAACGCGATTACGCCAGCATCGAACAGGCGGCGAGCGCCGAGCTTGCCGCCCATGACTGGCGGGTGGACTACGTCGCGGTGCGTGACCAGACCACGTTGCTGGCGCCCACGCCGGAGGCCCGCGACCTGGTCATCCTCGCCGCAGCCCGTCTAGGCGCCACTCGGCTGATCGACAACATCGAGGTTTGCGTGGGCTGAAGCCCGGCTGGGCGGGGTTTTTTGTTGCATCGCAATATGGCATATAATCGCGCTCCGTTTGTCCTTCGCCTTCACCAGCCATGCAACGCACTCTGCTCAAATCCAAGCTGCACCGCGTGCGCGTCACCGCCTCCGAGCTGGAGTACGAGGGCTCCTGCGCGATCGACGACGATCTCCTGGAAGCGGCCGACATCCGTGAATACGAACGGATCGAGATCTACAACGTCAACAACGGCGAGCGTTTCGCCACCTATGCCATCCGCGGCCAGCGCGGCTCCGGCATGATTTCGGTGAACGGCGCCGCCGCGCGCAAGGCCGCCGTCGGCGACATCCTGATCATCGCCACCTACGCCACCTTCGACGAAATCGAACTGGCCGACTTCGAACCGAAGCTGGTCTATGTCGACGATAAGAACGGCATCAAGCGCATCGGCGCGCATATCCCCGCGCAATCCCTGTAGCGCCGGCTTCCAGCCGGCTGTTTTAAAGACGCCGGCGCTACAGATCGCATCCCCTGTTGACCCGACCCCACTCAAAACACGGCCCCGGATCGGTTTTCCGGCCGGGGGCGATGTCGCAGTGCCCGGCCAGCCCGGTGATCGGATAAGCCCCCCGCAACACCGCCTGCAGCCGATTCAGCACCGCGTATTGCGCATCGCTGAACGGCGTCTCGTCCGTGCCTTCCAGTTCCACCCCGATGGAAAAGTCGTTGCAGCGCTCGCGCCCGCGCCAGGCCGAGGCGCCGGCATGCCAGGCACGCGCCCCACAGGGCACGAACTGGATCAGTTCGCCGTCGCGGCGGATGAAGAAATGGCTGGACACGCGCAGCCCCTGGATGCCGGCGTAATAGGGGTGTTCGTCCGGATTCAGGCGATTGGTGAATAGTTGCTCGACCCCCGGCCCGCCAAACCGGCCAGGCGGCAGGCTGATGTTGTGGATCACCAGCAGCGAAACCACCTCGCCGTCAGGCCGCGCATCAAAATTGGGCGAAACGACGCGACGCGCTGCGGACAACCAACCCTCGCCATCCAGGCGCCAATCCGAAATCGTCACGGCTCATCCTCCGGTGGTCCGGCCAGCACCCGCGCCATTTCCGCGCGCAAGGCCGGCGCCGTGATTTCGCAATCGAGGCGGGCATGGAAATGGCCATCGCGGTAAAGCAGCAACGTGGGCAGATGAAAGATGTCGAAGGCGCGCGCCAGACCGGTGGCTTTTTGCACATCGACCTTGAACAGATGCGTGCCCTCAGGCACCGCCGGCGGCAGGCGTTGTTCCACCACCCGGCAGGTGCCGCAGGCGGGGCTGGTGAACAAGACCAGGGCCACGCCGCCGGTTTCGAGCAGGCACGGGTGATAGCGGGATTCGTCGAGGGCAAACATGGGGGCGATGGTAACCCTGGCGGCTCACCGGCGAGGCGCCGGCGCTACAATCCGCGCCGCCTTCCACCCGGAGTTGTCCATGATCGCCCTCGAACTGTTCTTCTTCCTCATCGTCATCCTCATCGCGGCCGAGATATTCGTGAACGCGCTGGAGCATCTGGGCGAGAAACTGGGGATTTCCGAGGGTGTCACCGGGTCGATCTTCGCCGCCGTTGGCACGGCGATGCCGGAAACCATCGTGCCGCTGCTGGCGATCTTCGCGGGCACCCAGAATCAGCGACTGAACGAGGAAATCGGCGTCGGCGCCATCCTCGGCGCGCCCTTGATGCTGTCCACCCTGTCGCTCTGCCTGATGGCGCTGGCGGTGTGGAAGAAGCGCGGCGCCCAGGGCCATCTGACGCCGGAAAAGACCGGGCTGAAACGCGACCTGGATTTCTTCCTCGCGTCTTTCACCATCGCGGCGGTGGCGCTGTTCGTGCCGCACGAAAGCCCGGCCATGCGCGCCATGCTGGCGGTGGTCATGGTGCTGATCTACTTCTTCTATGTGATGCTCACCCTCAAGGCTTCCGCCGCCCTGGTGAAGGACGGCCACGCCACCGAGGCGGATGACCCGATGTTCCTGGCGCGCCTGGGGCTGCCCACCAACATGGGCACCATCCTGCTGCAACTGGGCGTCGCGCTGGCCATGCTGGTGCTGGGCGCCAAGGGCTTCATCCACGGCATCGAGCAGGCCGCCCCGTTGCTGGGCATCTCCGCGCTGGTACTGAGCCTGATGATCGTGCCGGTGGCGACGGAACTGCCGGAGAAGGTCAATTCCATCCTGTGGATACGCAAACACAAGGACACCCTGGCGTTCGGCAACATCACCGGCGCGATGGTGTTCCAGGGCACCCTGCTGCCCGCCATCGGCGTGCTGCTCACCCCCTGGGCGCCGCAAAAGGAAGTGCTGGCCGGCGTGGTCATCACCCTGATCGCGGCATCATGGCTGCGCTTCATGATGATGCGCGGACAGTTGCGGGTATGGCATCTGGCGATCAACGGCGGCCTTTATGCCACTTATCTCGGCATCGCTTTGACCTGACGAGAACGCCATGGGGCACATTGCGGGTTGCACGCGTCTGCATCGAACACTACATTCGGGACTCAGGCATCCTCATTTACATCGCTGGCAGCCCCCTATGCGCCCCCCATTTCTTTCCCGCGAACTCCCCGCACTCTGCCTTGTTACCCTGTGTGGGCTCCCCTGCCAGATAACGCTGGCCGACTCGCTCAGCATCAACACGCGTAGCGACCTGCTTTTTCAACGAATCACCGGCCCCGGGCAGGCAAGCAGTTTTTACGATCCGGGCACCCACCTGCTGCATGAAACCGATCTGCGTTGGCAAGGGCAGGCCTTCGGCAATCAGTGGAACAGCCTTTTCAACGGCACCTTGCGGGTAACAGACAGCCAGCAGTTCGACCCGGAGCAGGTTTCCTTCCAGAAACTGGAATGGAAACTAAACGACGCGCATACCCAGATCAACTTCGGTGACTATTTCGCTAATCTCTCGCAATACTCCCTGACCAAGGGCATCAAGGGTGTCGGTTTCCAGCGCAACTTCCAGGACGACCAGAACTACCTGCGACTGACCTACGGCACATTCGATGGTCAGTGGGCCTATCTCTACCATCGCCCGTCAGGCGAGCCGATGGATCGCTTCGGCGGCGGTGCCCGCCTGCAGCGTGCCTGGGAGAAATTCCGTTTCGGCCTGAATCTCGCCCAGGTCGCGGATCGTAACGACGACCCCAACCGCCTTGCGACCACCCCCGCCTATTCCCAGATTCTGCCGGCAGCCGATTGGGAATATCGTAACGGCAGTCTGGTGGTCAGCGGCGAGCATGCCTACAGCGACACTGACACCCAAGCGACGGCGGGCGGCGCCACAACCAGCAAATCCGGGTCGGCTCACAAACTGGTCATGCGCGCGGCCTTCAAATCGATCAACCTGGATGGCCAGGCGGAGCGTGTGGCGTCCGACTTTTTGAGCCTCGGTGGCGGCGCCACCCCCGACCGACTGCGTTATTACCTGAAAGCCGATTACAAATTGACGCGAGAGTGGCGCCTGTTCGGTATCTTCGACGATTACCGCGACAACCTGGATAACCAGAAGACAGCCACCACGGAGAGCACCACATGGGAGGCAGGCTTGCGCAAATCCCGCGCCTTCGACCGTCGCCACATGAATGTCGCCCTGTCCTGGCGCGTGCGTAACCTGGACGTCTCCGATGCCAGCCGGGATCAGGTCACTCATCGCATCAAACTCAAGGTCAACGACCGTATCGCGAACGATTTCGACGTGCGCGGCGAGTTGGAACAGATCCTCGACAAGGATCATCGCACCGCCGACAACGCCCAGAGCACCCTGTTCGACCTCGGCATCGGCTACCGCAAGCGCCTGGAAAACAAGTGGGACATGCGTGCCAATCTGGACATCGGCCGCCAGGAAACCGGCACACTCAACACGAGCGGAACGGACGTCAACGACCGGGTGCGCCTGAGCCTGAACGCTGACAAGGGCAATGGTACGGTGCTCGGTTGCAGCTACGAATGGAATGCGTCCGACCTGGTGGCCGCCACCGGCGACAACCGCCACAAACGCGCCAGCGCGTTCTGGCAGAGCCGCCCAGCCTGGATCAAGGACGGCAGCCTGAAGCTGGAATATTCCGACTATGACCATCAGTTTTTACAAAGAGCCGGAGACAACTACCGTGAGCAGATATTGAAACTGTCCCTGCAATGGAACTTCCAGAAAGAGGCCAAGCAATGACCCGCTTACCGCATCGAATCCTGCTTTCCTGGCTAATGCTGCTGGCCGCGCTGGCCCTGCCTGCCCAGGCGGCCTGGTGGGAATTTGGTCGTTCCGACGGCGAGCCTGTCATTTCCGAACTCAAGTTCAACCGTGTGGATGTACTCCGCGCCGACGACAGCGTCATCCTCGCGCGTGAAGACATGGAAAGCGGCGCGCTCACCGTGCGCGGCCGCGCCGAAGTACGCCGCGGCCTTATCGGCCTGGTGGAAATTTCTCTGGATGGCGGCCAGAAATGGAAAAAAGCCACCCTGGGCGATCGCGGCGCTTTCACCTTCGAACTGCGGCCGGAACTGGAACGCAGCTATGAGTTCCGCATTCGCGCCATCACCACCACAGGCCAATCCAGCGATGTCGAGGAACACGCTTTCCGGCTCAGCGTCTCCGCCTTGAATGTCCAGGAAGGCGTGCGCCAAGCTTTCATGCAACTCCTGCGCGCCTACATGGATGAAAACCGTTCGGCTTTCATGCGCTTGGTGTCGGATGATTTTGAAGGCAACCTGTCCGCCCTGGAAGATGCCATCACGGATGACTTCCGCTACCTCGACAACATCCGCATCGAACCGCAGATCAGCCGGGTGGCCCAATTCGACAAGAGCTACGAGATCTACTTCACCTTCAACCGCCAAGTGCAATCCACCCGTAGCGGTGTGGTTCTGCGTGACGCCGCCGCCTCCGTGGCGGGTTTCGTGCGCGAGGGCGAAGGCTTCAAACTCTCCCGTCTATCCGCGCCGCTGATCTTCGGACTTTCCGGCGCTGGCGAGATCGCCACCTCGGTTACCGAGCAGTCGGTGGGCAAGACGGTCATCACCATCAACAGCAATACTGGTGAAGCGAACACATCAACCCAGGGCAGCACCCCGGGCGGTAGCTCCAGCAGCGTGGAAACAGGCTCCGCCACGATGTACGGCAGCAACAACCCCTGCGACGCTTTCACCTTCAGCACGGGCGACCGCCACACCGGCCAGAACTGTCTCGGCGCCTTCCCCGAGGGAGATTTCCGTTTCGAGGGCGCCTTGATGTGGTTGCAAGCCGGCGATCAGGCGCAACTTCTGGGTACGAGTTTCGCCGCCACCACCCAGGCGCCCGCCGCCGGATATGGCGGCGGCCCCTTCGGCGCCTCCGCCGGCCAGGTCTATGCCTTCCAGTTACTCGGCGGCAAGTACGCCATCCTGGAAATTTCCAGCGTCACCCCCCTGGGCGGCGGGACGTTCAACATCGGTATCCGTTACAAATACCAGCCCGACGGATCCCGCAACTTCTGACGGAGTACATCATGGCCCGACCGCTGTCGATCCTCCTTCTGGCCGCAAGCCTGGGGCTCGCGGCGACACCCGGCATGACCGTCGAGCCAACACCCCCACGACAGGACAGCATCTCCACGCTGACGGCGGCCACGCTGGCGCGTGCGGAACGGGAACGGATCCGTCTGGAAGACTGGCAACGCGCGGCCGACGCACTGCGCACGGAGGAAGCGCGGCGAAGCAAGGCGCTCCAGGCCTATCTGGAGACCCAGCAGAGACTCACCGAAGCCTTGATGGAAGCCGATCCGGGGCGTTGGGAAGGTGTGCGCGGCGCCTGGCAAGGCCGCGAACTGGTCAAACTCCTGGCCGAATGGGAAACCGCCCTGTCTAGCTCAAACAAAGCCGGCACGCTGGAAGCCGGCATGACGAAAGCGCTGCTCGACGCGCTGATTAGTGCCCGGCGGGCCGCCGCGGCCTTCGATAAGTCCGCGCCGCCGCGACCGGCCAAGGGCGTGTGGGACAAACGCCGCGACAGCCTGTTCACTGCCGTGGGGGCACAACAGGCCGCGCTCGGCAGCCTTCACCTCGCCAGCCAGGAATTGCAGCGGCAACTGGAAGCACGCCACCAGAATAGCGACAGGCAACTCGCGGGAATCAAGCGTCTGATCGCCGTGCTTACGCCGCCTTCGGCTGCACCCGTCGCCAAGGGGAAAACGCCATGAATCGCTGCACTATGCATCCCGCCCGCTGGCTGGCCGGCCTGATTTTGGCCCTGCTGGCACTCGCCCCAATTCATCCTGCCCAGGCTGACTATGACGCCGACGCCGAAATTCAACGGCTCATTGAGCATGCCCGCGCAAGCAAAACCGAAGCGGCGGCGGGCCGCGCCAAGACCGAGGCGTTGCGGAACCAACTCAAGCAGGCCTTCTTGCAGATCAACAACAGCCAGCGCGAAGTTTCGCAAATTCTTTATCAGGTGCGCGTCATGGATGCGCGCAACAAGGCGCTGCTGACGGTCAAGACCGGGATGTTGTTCAAGATGGTGTATGACGGCGCCACCGGCAGCGTCCTGTCCACGCTCGTGGACATCGGCGTCACGGCCGGCTCCGACTACCTGCAGAACCACTACCCCAAACTGTTCGACACCACCCTGACCAAAACCCTGCCCACCCTGAGCGACAACAGTTTGGTGGCCATCAAGAAATTCCAATGGATCCTGAGCCTTAGCGATGATGAGATCGCCGGCATGATTCGCAACGAAACCCCGGAACTGGCCAAGGATCGCGGTATCCAGGATGTCATCACGGGCGGCAAGCTGTCCGACGACCTCATCGCCCTGTATCGGGCCAAGCTCATCATCACGAAGGGCACCGAAACGGAAAACGCCCTGCAGGCACTGAAATCCATGCTTGCCCAGAAGCAGAACGAAGCCGAGGAGGTCATCCAGTCCATCGACAGGGACATCAAGGGCCTGGACGAGGCAATACATGACTGGGAACGCACCCGCGACCTGAATAACAGGATGAACGGCATACCGCCGCCGCCACCCACACCACCTGTGACGGTGGACTGGCAAGCCAAGTCAGATTTTCCCACTGCGGCCGCCAACATGCGCGAAGCGCTGAAACAACTCCAGGCAAACCAGGTGGATTGCTGGGGATACAGCAGTCTGGTTCAGCAATCCCAGAATGCCGCCTGGAACCAGCGCCAGGCGCTCTGGCAGGAAATGGTGGCCAAACCTTGCATGGGCAATTGGGGGTCGGACGAATGCATGCGCACCCGCGCGCGATTCGAGGCAACCGTCGCAAAGGACTACGAGACCCAGATTGGCGGCACCGAACAATGGCTCAAGACGCAATTCGACCAGGAGGCGGCAAAGGTGGGCCGCTTCGGTAGGAAACTGGCGGAGATCAAGCAGCAGACGTTCACCGTCGGGGATTTCGGATATAAGAAGACCCGGGAATACCACATCGGCGAGGAGGTGAACGGCCAGGCTCTTGCAACCGCCCTCTTCTGGAACCAGCTTGCCCTGCCACCCAGCTATTTCGAAATTTATTACGGCCTGCCCAAAGGCGCCCCACCAATGCGTGAACGAATTGGTGGGCAACTGGAGGAGTTCACAAAACTCCTGGCTGATCTGGAATTCGACCTTGATCTCGCCAACCGCGCCCGGTCAGACGCTGATGCCGCTGCCCACGACATCGACACCCTGGTTTCCGACTGGGAACCCAATCTGCGCTTCTGGGGCTGCTGGGGCTACGGCACCGATCTTTACCAACGCATGCGCACCTTCAAGATTCAGTACGACGCCGTGATCACCACATCGAACCAAAATGCCCAGCGCACCACTCAGGCGGCACGCCAGCAACTTGCCAAGCTGAATTCCCTATCCTCGGCTTACGGCGCGGAAGACAACCTGATCCGCCTGCTCAACGAGGCCGGCGAAATCTCGGGAAAACTCTGGCAACTCCAGGGGCAGAATGGATACCAATTAAACGACCCGCGCATCGCCTATGTCCTGTGGAGCCAAATGGGCCAAGCCGGGGTTACCGCGGCCATGATCGCCGAACTCGCCGAAACCGTCCCGAAACTCGGCATCGAGAAATTTGCCGTGGAATATGCGCTTGGGCTCAACGCAAGCCAGGATCCCCGCCGCAAGCCCGTGCTTGACGCCGATCAGGTGCGGAAACTGCGCGGCGAGTTGCTACGCAGCGCCAATAGCATCGTCCCCGTCTTCAATGAGTACCACAGCCTGTATGGCCGCCTGAACGCCTTGCAACAAAGCCTGGACAGCGGCTATGCCAGCCTGCGCAGGAACGTGGAAAGCATCCAGGGGGAGCCGGCCCCCTGGCTCGATGCGCCCATGGTGCTGAACAAGCAATACCTGATGAACCCAAACGATTTCCCCGACCCCAGCGCGGGAGTGTTCGAACAACTGGATCAATATGCCGAACTGGCTGCCCGCTACCACACGATCATGGACAAACTGGCCCCCTGGACCTTCCCGTTCCTGGCTGACATGGACAAACTGCGGGAACGTCTGGACAGGGAGAAAAGCAAGGGCATGGGGCTCAGCGAAAGCGAATTCAGCCCATGGCTCAACGGCTTCAGCCGCGAGGCAACTGATCTCGCCTTCAAGGCCTCACAGGGTTACAAGAAACATGCTCCGCCCGATTCACCCTTCGGCAAGGCGCTAGGGGGTTTCTGGAACCGGATCGCCGAGATCGGCGCGGAATACAACAGCGCCAAACGTATTGCCGAATTGACCCGTGAATTGCAGCAGGTCGCCAACGGGGTGGGCAAGTTTCTCGCCCGCCCGGATTTCGAAGGTGGCCCATCTGGCGCCAATAACTGGATCAATGACCTGGGGCGCATCCTGGCCAGCGACAGCGAGGCACGCAAGTATCAGGGCAACAGCGGCATCGCCAGCCTGCTGAACACACTTTCCGGATACCAGGCCCGGCTCAGAAATTATCTGGAAAGCGGGGGCGACGCGGCGGTACGCAAGCTCTACCAGGACTTTGCCAGCACCTATCAGGCACGCAACCTGAGTGGCCTGCTGCGATACATGACTGAAGACTGGAAAGCCTCGGATGGTTCAGACCTACGCGATCTGGAAGATGTGCTGGGCAACAGCTTCCGGGTATTCGACCGCATCCAGTTCGCCATCAGCGGCCTCGCCATCCGTCCGGCAGGCCAAGGCCGTTATGGCGTGAGCTATACCGCCACCATCACGGGCCACCTGGATCAAATGAACCTGAAACATCAGGAATCCGCCCAGGTCGAAGACATTGTGGTTCTCACTCAGGATGGGCCCAAAATTCAGGCCACACGAGGAGGCAGGCTATGGCTGCAACAGTAAGTGCGCGACTCGCAGTGCTGAGCACCGGCCTGCTGCTCATCAGTCTGGCCGGTTGCGCAAGCGACCGCTCCGACCTGTTAGAGCAACAGCGCCACGAACAGATCGACCGCAATCTGGAAGGCTTGAAACAAGGCTTGCGGGCTGGCACCTGGTCCAAGGTTGAGCGCTTCTTCTCGCCGGCTTATCAAGAAGGCTACGGAGAACTGCGCGACCGACTGGAAGCCCGTTTCCGCGATGAACAGATCATTGACCTCCAGTTCACCATTAACCGCATCCTCGAAAACGATGGATTGCTCAACGTCCAGGTGCGCTGGCACAAGGCCTGGGTGGATCGCGGCGGGAAACCGGGCAAGCGCGAGGGTGTCAGCGAATTTATCCTGAGACAACGAGGTGAGTCCTACCGCATCCTGAACATCCTGGGTGACCATCTGTTCTGAACCCGGATGAAATCCAGAGACATTCCGGGCCTATCCCTAAACTTTTCCTGCCCGCTACCGTTATTGCGGCATCAATAACGAGCGGCGCCAGTTCTCCGCGCCGCGGATGGAGCCGGCATGAAAAATCCGATTACGCCCACCTCGGTGGAAAGGGTGATGCGCGAAGACGATTTCATCGTCTCCAAGACTGACCTGAAAGGCCGCATCACCTACGGCAACCGCATCTTCATCGAGTTTTCCGGCTATTCGGAACAGGAGTTGCTGGGTAGCCAGCACAACATTATTCGCCATCCCGACATGCCGCGCGCGGTGTTCAAGCTGCTCTGGGACACCATCCAGGCCGGCCGCGAGTGCAATGCCTATGTGAAAAACCTGGCGAAGGACGGCAGCTTCTACTGGGTATTCACCAATGTGACGCCCAGCTTCGATCGCGACGGCAAGATCACCGGCTATTTCTCGGTACGCCGCAAACCCAAGGCCGCCGGCATGAAGACGGCGGAAGGCCTGTACCGCGCCATGCTGGAAGCGGAAAGGCGTGCCGGCGCGCGCGACGCCATCGCCACCTCGACAAAAATCCTCACCGATCTGCTGGCCGAAAAGGGCATGAGCTATGACGAACTGGTCCTTGCAATCTAGGCTCACGGCCCTGCTCTGGGGCTTCTCCTTGCTGGTGCTGGCGACCATCGTCGGCGCCTGGGTGTTGCATGGCTTCGAATGGCTGATGCTGGTGTTTCTACTGCTCGGCCTCGCCATTTCCGCCTGGGGCCAGGTCAAGGCGCGACAATGGCTGGCGCCCATCGCCAAGCTCGACCAGCTCACCACCCAAGTCAGCCAGGGCCGGTTCGATCAGCGCATCAGCGGCATCGGCGACAGCGACGAACTCGGCCGCCTGTGCTGGCACATGAACGACATGCTGGATCAACTGGAAACCTATTTCCGCGAGGAAACCACGGCATTCTCCCTGCATGTCGAAGGCAAGT
This sequence comes from Gallionellaceae bacterium, assembly GCA_028714875.1. Taxonomy (GTDB): domain Bacteria; phylum Pseudomonadota; class Gammaproteobacteria; order Burkholderiales; family Thiobacillaceae; genus PFJX01. The sequence continues at coordinate 28,475 of JAQTLN010000009.1, read as the reverse complement.
TCCATCGCAAAGCCTTCCCGGCCGGCCTCCACGGCGGCTTCAAGCGCGGCCTGGAAAGCCATAATCAGCTGCTCGACGGCATGTCCGATCAGCAGCGCGGGCAGATGCGCAATCAGCTCATTTCCAGGGTGCACCAGCTCAACACCAGCAACCTGCTGAACAACCTCGCCTCCAATCAGAGCGATCTGAAGAACATCACCAGCGAGATGCGCCAGGTCGTGGACCTGGCCACGCGCACCACGGCGGAAGCGGAGGAAAGCCGTGGGGCGGTGAGCCTGGTGGTGGAAAAACTCTCCGACATCAGCGGACGCATCGACCAGGCGGCGGATTCCATCGTCGCGCTCAACGAGCACAGCCACGAAATCACCGACGCCGTGCAACTCATCACCACCATCGCCAAGCAGACCAATCTATTGGCGCTCAACGCCGCCATCGAAGCCGCGCGCGCCGGTGAGGCGGGACGCGGTTTCGCGGTGGTCGCCGACGAAGTGCGCAAGTTGGCGGAAAACACCCGCAAGGCATCCGAATCCATCGGCCGGGTCATGGAAACCCTGACCGCCGAAGCCCAGCACATGCTGGACGACTCCCATGCCATGCGCGACATGGCCGCGTCTTCACGCAACGTCATCGGTGAGATGGAGGGGCGCTTCGGCGGCTTCGCCAACTCGGCGCGGGAGACTCAGTCGCGCGCGGCCCACGCCCAGGACAAGAGCTTCGCCTCGCTGGTGAAGGTGGATCACGTCATCTACAAACAGCGCGCCTACATGGCCCTGAACAGCGGCGGCGAACGCGGCTACACCGAGGCGGTGGCGGTGGATCATCACCACTGCCGCCTGGGACAGTGGTACGAGGCCGAGGGCCGCGTGGAATTCGGCGCCACCCGCGCCTACGCCGCCCTGGCCACCCCGCACGCCCGCGTCCATGACAGCGCGCACAAGATGTTGAGTTACCTCGACCGCGGCTGGGAAAAGGATCTGGTCATGCAGCAGGCCATGTTCGCCGCCATATCAGAAGCCGAGGACGCCAGCCGCGAGGTCATGGAGTTGATCGACAGGATGGTGGTGGAGAAGCATGGGGGGTAGGGCGGAACCGCGAAGCGGGTTCCGCCGCACGTTCCAAGCGGGGCATCCCACCTTCCGGCGGAACCCGCTTCGCGGTTCCGCCCTACTCCAATCCCAGTCGTTCCATCCGATAGCGCAATGAGCGAAAGGTGACGCCGAGAAGGCGAGCGGCGGCGGTCTTGTTGTTGCCGGTGCGTTGCAGGGTATCGAGGATGGCCTGGCGCTCCACCTCGTCGAGATGATCCTGCAATGCCAATCCCCGTGCCGGACTCTCCGGGCCGGTAATCTGGGGGACCAGATTGAGGTCGTCCGGGCCGATCTGGCCGCCCTCGCACAGGGCCAGCGCCCGCTCCAGGATGTTTTCCAGTTCGCGCACGTTGCCCGGGTAGTTGTAATCAGCCAGGGCCGTCAGCGCGGCTGGCGCCAGCACGGGCACCGCGCCCCCTTCACACAGACGCCCCAGCAGGTAGCGCGCCAGATCGGCGACATCCTCGCGCCGCTCGCGCAGGGCGGGCAGGTGGATTTCGATGACATTCAGGCGATAGAACAAATCCTGGCGGAAGCGCCCCTGGCTCACCGCCGCCTGCAAGTCCTGGTGCGAGGCGCTGATCAGGCGCACGTCCACCGGTTCTTCCGCGACCCCGCCGACCCGGCGCACGCGCTTTTCCTGGATGGCGCGCAACAGCTTGACCTGCATGGACAACGGCAATTCGGCGATCTCATCGAGGAACAGGGTGCCACCGGTGGCCGCCTGGAAAAAGCCGTCGCGTTCGCTGTCGGCACCGGTGAAGGCCCCCTTGCGATAACCGAAAAACTCGCTTTCCATCAGCGTTTCCGGAATGGCGCCGCAGTTCACCGCCAGGAAGGGCGCCTCGGCGCGACTGCCGCGCGCGTGGATCATGCGCGCGGCCACTTCCTTGCCGGTTCCGGTTTCGCCGCTGAGAAACACCGGCGCCTGGCTGCGCGCCACCTTGTCGATCAGCGCGCGCACCTGCCGCATGGGAGTGGATTCGCCGATCAATCGCGGGCCGCCCTCGCGCCCAGCCGCCTGTTTCACCGGCTCGGCAAGCTTGAGCGCGGAACGCACCAGGCCGCGCACCTTTTCCGAGGTCACCGGCTTCTCGACATAGTCATAAGCGCCCGCCTTGAGCGCCACAACGGCGTTTTCCGACGAACCGAATGCCGTGATGACCGCGACCGGCGTGTTGGGCGCGTGCTCGCTGATATGGCGCACCACCTCGATGCCTTCGCCATCGGGCAGACGCATATCGGTCAGACACAGATCGAAGGAACCCGCTTCGAGTTGCCACAGGGCTTCGGCCACCGTGGCGGCGCGCGCGGTGTCCAGCCCCATGCGCCCGAGATCCAGTTCGAGCAGATCGAGCAGATCGGATTCGTCATCCACCAGCAGGACACGGGGGCGTTTCAATTTATTGGGCATGGCAAACCGCTCCTGATCAACACGGCGCCACCTGGCAGGACAAGCGGAACATGGCGCCATCCGGAATATCCACATAGTGCAGGCTGGCGCCGTTGGCCTCGGCCAGTTCGCGCGCGATGTACAGCCCCAGCCCGGTCCCGGCCTTGTCCGTGGTGTAGAACGGTTCGAACAGGCGCGATTGCAAGGTTTCCGGAATGCTCGGCCCATCGTTGGCCACATCCACATCCACCCGTGCCGCGCCCGCCACCGCCCGGATGCGAATGCTGCCGGGCCGCTTCAGGCAATAGCGCTGGGCGTTACGAAACAGGTTCCAGAATATCTGCTCCAGATGCGCGACATCGAAACAGACGGCGGGATCACCGGCCACCTGAACCACCACGAGATCCGGCGCGATCCCTTCCCGCTGCGCGATCTGCTCGATAAAGGCGTTCAGATAATGGGCCAGGGGCAGCGCTTCACGGGTCATCCGATCACGCCGGCTGAGGGACAGCACGTCCTCCACCAGCCAATTCAGGCGTTCGGCGTTGCTATCGATGATGCCGGTGAGCTTCGTCGCCGTGGCGCTGTCGGCTTCTTCGGCGTCCTCCCTGAGCAGGCCGGCGGCATGGCGTATGGCCGACAGCGGGTTGCGGATCTCATGCGCCAGGTTGGCGGTGAGCAGTCCCAGGGAGGCCAGCTTCATGCGCTGCGCCTGCGCCTCCAGTTCGGTCATGTCCTCCAGCACCACCACCGCGCCTTCTCGATGAGTCGATTCCAGTTCGATGAAACGCGCGCGCAGGCGCCGCCCTTCGCGGCCGACCTGAAACGGATGCGGCGGCAGCGTCTCGCCGGCACACCAGCGCAGCCACATTTCCGCCAGACGCGGCGAACAATGCCCGATGCCGCAATGGGTGAAGAAATGCACTCCGAGCAGTTCCGCGGCGCGCGCGTTGTGTTGCACCACCTCGCCATTGCCGTTCACCACCATCACCGCATAGGGCAATTCCTGAATCACCCGCTCATTGATGCGTTCCATGCTCTCCGCCTGGCGGCTCTTTTCCGCCGCTACTCGCGACGCGGACAGGGTGCCCTTGGCCAGCGCATGGGAAAGCAGCGCCGAGGCGAACAGGCCGAGCGAGAGAAACCCGGCCCGGGCAAAACCGCCGGCGCTGCCATCGAACGCCACCACCTGCACGATCTGTTCACCCAGCACGGCGAGGGTGGCGGTCGCCGACCAGAACAACACCATGCGGGTTTCCGAAAGCATGCCGGCGGCGGCCAGGGTGACGATCAACAAGAGGCCGACGCCGCTGGAGTTGCCGCCGGAAAGCTGCATCAACAGGGTGATACAGACGATGTCGACCAGCGCCTGGCGACCGACCTGGCGTTCAAACCGCTCCCGCCGAGCCATCAGCGGGCTGCGAAACAGCAAAGCGACCAGCAGGTAAACCGCGCAGGTCGCCTGGAACAGCCTGGGATATTCGAAGCGATGAAAGGTCTGATCCGCCAGCATCCCGGCGATGCCCAGCGTGATCGCCAGAAAGACGCGAAAACTGTTGAGGTGGCCGAGCGAGCGCCAGAACGCATCCGGCACCTCGGAGGCCTTCAAGCTGGCGCCGCGCAGTCGAGACCAGGCGCCCGCCTCGTCCGGGGAACTCGGCGCGGGAGGTGTTGCCGAGAACGGCATGGTGAGGGGACGCCCGGCACCCGTGGCGGTGTCAGGCGCCACGGGTGCCGCGCTCAGCCGGCGCGGCGGCGATGTTCATCGCAACAATAGAACTTGCCCTGGCTCAGCAGCGCCTCGGAACGCGGCAGATTCACCTGACACACCTGGCAGCGCACCATGTCCTCCGAGGTTTTTTCCTTGCGCGGCAACTCATCGCGCTTGCCGGCCTGGAGCTTGAACCAGAGCACGATGGCGATGGTGAAGGCGACGATCAACAGGATTTTAGTCACGCGACAACCCGTTCTTGTGGGCCTGGTTCACCACCAGCAACAACTGCTTGAAGGGAATCTCGCGCCCCCAGCGATTGAGGAACTGCATGTAGGGCAAATCCTTCCCTGTGGGAAATTCGTATTTGTCGGAAATCATGTCGTCGTACAGTTTGCGCAGCACACCATCAAGATGGTCCAGCATGGTGCCCCAGCGCTCCGCGTTCTCCGGGTCGTAGTCGAGACCGGCGCGCATTTCGTCCACTTCGTAGACCGCCTGATGCACCAGATCCACGTATTCGTCGTAAGTTTTCGGGCCTTTCATGGCAACCCTCGCGCAAGCAAAGCGCCATTGTGCCATTGGCGTGAGGCGTGAGGCGAAGCCGTGCCACAACGCAACCCCCTCGCGGCCCCCTTACAATCGCCCAATGACCGCCGCCAACCCCCTCCTCCCCGCCCTCGAACCCAAGCATTGCGCCGTCGTCGAGGCCTGCGCGGGGAGTGGCAAGACCTGGCTGCTGGTGTCGCGCATGCTGCGCCTGTTGCTGGCGGGCGCCGCTCCGGCGGAACTGCTGGCGATCACCTTCACGCGCAAGGCGGCGGCGGAAATGCAGGCGCGTCTGGATACCTGGCTGGCCGATCTGGCCCTGCTGCCCGACGCCGAGGCACTCGACTTCCTGGAGCAGCGCGGCCTCTCCGGCGCGGCGGCGCTAGCCGCCCTGCCCGCCGCGCGCGGCCTACTGGAAAAAGTGCTGGCCTCGCCGCCGATGATCACCACCTTCCACGGCTGGTTCTTCCACCTCATCGCGCGCGCGCCACTGCCGCTACGACTGCCCGGCGAGGTACTGGAAGACGCCGCCCTGCTGCGCGAGGAAGCCTGGTTCGCTCTGGCGGAAACCCTGGGCCGCAAGCGCGGCGGCCCGGAGGAGGCCGCCTTTCGCGAACTGGCGTCGGAGTTCTCCCTGTCCAGCCTGCGCGGCCTGCTCAATGCCCTGCTGGCCCGCCGCGCCGAATGGTGGGCCGCGGGCCAGGGCCACGATGACCCGGTGGCGGCGGCCCGCGCGGCGCTGGAAGCACGGCTGGGGGTAAGCGAAGCGGAAGACGTGGCCGCAACCTTGCTGGCGGATACGCGCTTTGGCGGCGATCTGGCCGAGTACCAACAATTGCTGGCGCGCAACGGCGCCATGGGTTTGAAGACGGATGTCGAGCGCGCGGAACAACTGGCCCGGGCGGCATCGCTGGTCGAAATCGCGCCGATCCTGCTCACCCAGGCCGGCACCGTGCGCGCCTGCAAGCTGAGCGACGCCCTCGGCAAACGCCTCGGCGGCGACGCTTCGATTTATGTGGAACTGCATCACCACCTGGCCGAGCAAATACTGCAAACCCTCGACCGCCTGGCCGAGCAACGCGCCCTGCGTCTCAACCGTCTGGTTCTGACTGTCGGCCAGGCCTATCTGGACACCTACCAGCGCCTGAAGAACGAACGCGGCGGGCTCGATTTCAGCGACGGTGAACTGGAAGCCGCGCGCCTGCTCGACGACGATGAAGCCGCCGGCGCCATCCTGTCCCGTCTGGACGCGCGCTGGAAACACTTGCTGTTGGACGAGTTCCAGGACAGCAACCCCCTGCAATGGCGCATTCTGCAAGCCTGGCTGACCGCGTATGGCGCTGATGGAGCGCGCCCCACCGTGTTCCTGGTGGGCGACCCGAAGCAATCCATCTATCGTTTCCGCCGCGCCGAACCGCGCCTGTTCGCGGTGGCCGCCGACTGGCTGGAGGCGAATTTCCAGGCGCGCCACTTTCCCCTCAACGAAACCCGCCGCTGCGCGCCGCGCGTGGTGGCCTGGGTCAACGCGGTATTCAGCGGGCGCGCCGATTACCCCCTGTTCACCACGCACGGCGCGCACCAGACCGCCCTGCCCGGCCATTGCGAACTGCGCCTCGCGGCGGCCGACGGCGACAGTACCGAAGCCCCCATCGCCTTCCGTAATCCACTGACCCAGGCGCCCACGCGCGCGCCGCACAAACGGGAACAGGAAGCCGCCTGGGTGGCGCGACGCATCAGCGAAATCGTCGGCCATCTGGTATTGGCCGATGGCGGCCCCGCGACGTATGGCGACATCACCCTGCTCTACGGCAAGCGGCGCGATCTCGACGTGTTCGAGGCCGCATTCAAGACGGCGGGCATCCCCTTCATTGGCGACCGCCGCGGCGGCCTGCTCGCCAGCCTGGAAGCGATGGACCTGATGGCTCTGCTCGGCGTCCTCAGTTCTCCGCTCGACGATCTCGCCCTGGCGCAGACGCTGAAGTGCCCGGTATTCGGGTTTTCCGACGATGACCTGAAACATCTGGCGATACCCCCCTCATCCCCCGCCGGGGGAGAGGGCGCTACAACGGACCCAGCGTTACCGCCTGATCCAGCGGCTTTCCCTCTCCCGGGGGGAGAGGGGGCCAAGCACTGGTGGCGGCGCCTGCATGACTGGGCGGCGCAAGCCGACGCTCCGCCCCACGTCACTCGCGCCGCGCGCCTGCTGGATACCTGGCGTGGCGCCGCCGGGCATCTGCCGGTGCATGACCTGCTCGATCGCGTCTTTCATGAAGGTGAAGTCATTGAACGCTATGGCGCCGCCGTGGCGGCGCACCTGCGCGCCGGGGTACTGGCCAATCTGGAAGGCCTGCTCGGCCTTTCCCTGGGACTTTCCGGCGGCCGCTTCCCCAGCCTGCCGCGTTTTCTCGACGAACTGAAACAACTGCGTGACAAGGCCGGGCAGGACGCGCCGGACGAGCCCCCCGCCAGCGACGGCGACGCCGTGCGCATGCTTACCATCCACGCCGCCAAAGGCTTGGAAGCGCCGGTCGTCTTCCTGATCAAGGCAGATGAAGGAGAGGGCCGCGACGAACACAGCGGCGTGATCATGGACTGGCCGCCGGGCCAGGAGCGCCCGGCGCATTTCTCCATCCACGGCCCCAAAGCCTGGCGTGGCGGCGGCCGCGATGATCTGTTCGCGCGGGAAGCCAAACAGGCCGCGCGCGAACACCTGAATCTGCTCTACGTGGCCATGACGCGCGCGCGCCAGGCATTGTTCGTCACTGGTTTGCAAGAACCGGGCAAGGCGCCGGCGCACTGGCTGGGTTTGCTGAAAACGGCGCTGGAACAGGCGGAGATGGCGGGGTTGCCAGAGATGGCCTTGCTCCCTCCCCCTCCGGGATACCGGAGGGTAGGGGCTTCATCAGAGGGCCGGGGAGAGGGAGCGGCGCTCGATCAAGCGCAAACGTCAAATCAACCGTCGTTCCCTCTCCCCCAGCCCCTCCCCCAGGGGGGGAGGGGAGAAATTCCCCCCATCGGCCAACTCCGCCCGCCCTCCGGCCCGGAGGCCGCTTTCGGCAGCGCCGTGCATGTCTGCCTGGAATGGATCACCGAAGGCGTGGAGATGAATGATGCGGTTCGCAAGCTCACCGCAACCTACGGCCTGGGGCCGGAAGCCAGTGATCGCGTCATCGCCGCCGCCCGCCGCATCCTCGCCATCGCGGAACTCGCCCCCGCCTTCGACCCGGCTCGCTACCGCCGCGCCCACAACGAACTGGAATTCCTGGACGGTGACGGCGGCACCTTCCGTATCGATCGTCTGGTGGAGTTCAGCGAGGAAATCTGGGTGCTGGATTACAAGACCGGCGGCCTCGACGAAGCCGACCTCAGCCGCCGCGCCCTGCCCTATCTTGAACAGATCGAGGGTTACCGCGCGGCCGCCCGCCAGCTTTACCCGGGTCGGCCGGTGCGCGCCGCGCTGGTATTCGCCGATGGATCGGTGGAGTGGCTCGTGTAGGGGCGACCTGCCGGTCGCCCCTACCGCCGCCAGAACGCCGGGGTCAGCACCACCAGAAGGGTGAACAGTTCCAGGCGGCCCAGCAACATGGCGAAGGTGCACACCCAGGTCTGGAAATCGCTGAGCACGGCATAGGTGGTGGAGGGGCCGACCTGGCCGAGACCGGGGCCGGTGTTGTTGATGCAGGCGACGATGGCGGAGAAAGCGGTGAGGACATCCAGCCCGGTGAACGAGAGCAGAAAACTCAGCGAGACGATGGACGCCACATAGACGAAGAAGAAGGCCAACACGGCATAGATAACCTTGTTCGGCACCACCTGTTCGCCCAGGCGGATCGGGATCTGCGCATGGGGGTGGATCAGACGCAGCAATTCCCGATATACCTGCTTGTAGAGCAACACCGCGCGCAGCATCTTGATGCCGCCGCCGGTGGAGCCGGCGCTGGTAGAAAAGCTGCACAGGAACAGCAGCCACAAACCGGAATAGTAGGGCCACTGTCCGAAGTCGGCGGTGGACAGGCCGAGCGTGGTGGCCATCGAGATCACACTGAAACTGGCATCGCGCAGGGCGCTGGGGAAATCGTGGTAGACCCCCTGCGCCCAGAGCAGAACACCCAGCAGCAGGCAGCTCCCCAGGACATAAGCGAAAAACCAGCGAATTTCCGGGTCTTCCCGGTAAGGCCGGAAACTGCGGCCACGCAGTGCCATGAAGTGCATGGCGAAGTTCAACCCGGCGAGCAGCGCGAACATTTCAGTGATGAGTTCCAGCGGCAGCGAGTGGAAGTAACCGAAGCTGGCGTCATGCGAGGAAAAGCCGCCCAGGCCCATCACCGAAAAGGCGTGAATGACGGCGTCGGCGAGCGTCATACCGAATAGCCAGTAAAGGGTGATGCACAACAGGGTAAGCAGAATGTAAACCTGCCACAGGCCCTTGGCGGTCTCGGCCATACGCGGCGTGAGCTTGTCGTCCTTCATCGGTCCCGGTGTTTCCGCCTTGTACATCTGGCGGCCACCGACCCCCAGCAAGGGCAACACGGCGACCACCAGCACGATGACGCCCAGGCCCCCCAGCCAGTGCAGTTGCGCGCGCCACAGGTTGATCGAGGTCGGCAGCTTGTCGAGGCCGGAGAGCACCGTGGCGCCGGTGGTGGTGAGCCCGGACATGGTCTCGAAATAAGCATCGGTGAACGTCATCTGGGGGAAATAGAGCAGCAGGGGCAGCGCCGCGAACAGCGGCGTCAACGTCCAGGTCAGCACTACCAGCAGGATGCCGTCGCGCGCCTTCAATTCGCGCTTCCAGTAGCGCCCGGCCAACCACAGCAACACACCGCTGGCGAGGGTGATCAGCACCGCCTCATCGTAGGCGCGCTGGGCGCTGTCAAGGGAAAACTCCGAAACCGCGAGCGGCAACAGCATGGAAAGCCCGAACACGGCGATGATCATGCCAAGCACATGCAGGATGGGAAATATGTTGTAGAGACGCAAACGGTGCGCCATAAGGCTATTTCCGCCAGAACGCCGGGGTCAGCACCACCAGCAAGGTGAATAGTTCCAGCCGCCCCAGAAGCATGGCGAACGTGCACACCGAGAGCTGGTAACCGTTGAGCACGGCATAGGTATGCGCCGGTCCGACTTCGCCGAGGCCGGGGCCGGTGTTGTTGATGCAGGCGACGATGGCCGAGAAGGCGGTGAGGACGTCCAGCCCGGTGAACGACAGCACGAACGACAAGGAAATGGTGGAGGCCACATAGATGAACAGGAAGGCCAATACCGCATAAACGATGTTGTTGGGCACCACTTCCTCACCCAGATGCAGCGGTATCTCGGCGTTGGGGTGGATCAGCCTTTTCAGTTCGCGGTACACCTGCTTGTACAGCAGGATGGCGCGCATCATCTTGATGCCGCCACCGGTGGAACCGGCACTGGTGGAAAAGCTGCACAGGAACATCAGCCACAACCCGGCGAAGAAAGGCCAGTGGCCATAATCGGTGGTGGAAAAACCCAGCGTGGTGGCGACGGAAATGGTGTTGAACAGGGCGTAGCGCAGGGCACTGGGAAAATCCAGGAAGACATCACGCGACCACAGCAGCAGCGCCAGCACCACCCCGCTCGTAAGCACGATGCCGAGAAACCAGCGAATCTCCGGATCATGTTGATAATGGCTGAGGCGGCGCCCGCGCAGCACGGCGAAATGGGTGGCGAAGTTGATGCCGGCGAGCAGGGCGAACACGCCCACGGCGATTTCCAGCGGTAGTGAATCGAAATAGCCCAGGCTGGCGTCGTGCGAAGAAAAGGCACCCAGGCCGAGGATGGAAAAAGCATGCACCACGGCATCGAACCAGGACATGCCCAGCACCCACAGCACCAGAATGCAGGCCGCCGTGAGAATCACATACACCGCCCACAACCCCTTGGCGGTTTCCGCCATGCGTGGGGTCAACTTCTGATCCTTCATCGGCGTCGGCGTCTCCGCCTTGAACATCTGCCGCCCCCCCACCCCGAGCAGCGGCAGCACCGCCGTCACCAGCACGATCACCCCGAGTCCGCCGATCCAGTGCAATTGCGCGCGCCACAAGTTGATCGAGTGAGGCAGCGAATCGAGACCGGACAACACCGTGGCACCGGTGGCGGTGAGGCCGGACATGGCCTCGAAGTAGGCGTCGGCCACGGACAGGTCGGGCATCTGGATCAGCAAAGGCAGCGCGGCGAATCCCGGCAACAGGGTCCAGGTCAGCACCACCAGGAGAATGCCGTCGCGGGTTTTCAACTCGCGCCGCCAATGGTGGCCGATCAGCCACATAAGCAGACCGGAACCGAGAGTGATCAGCACGGCCTCGTCATAGGCGCGCTCGGCGCCATCGCGGGTCAGTTCCGACAGCAGCAAAGGCACCAACATGGACAGACCGAACACCATCACGATCATGCCCAGCACATGCAGGACGGGAAACAGGCGACGCGGCATGGTTCAGAAGAAGCCCAGGCCCACCTGGAACAGCTTTTCCACCTTCGGAATCAGTCGCTTGTTGGGTACGAACAGAATCAAGTGGTCATCCGCCTCGATCACATTGTCGTGGTGGGCGATGATGACCTGCTCGCCGCGCAGGATGGCGGCGATGGAAACCCCTTCGGGGAGTTCGATCTGTTCGATGCGGCGACCGACCAGCTTGGAAGCGCGCGCGTCGCCGTGCACCACGGCTTCCAGCGCTTCCGCCGCGCCCCGGCGCAGAGAGTGCACCACCGCCATGTGGCCGCGCCGGATATGCGTCAACAGCGGGCCGATGGTGGCTTGCGCGGGCGACAGGGCGATGTCGATCTCGCCGCCCTGCAACAGGTCGACGTAAGTCGAGCGGTTGATCAGCGCGATCACCTTCTTGGCGCCCAGCCGCTTGGCCAGCAGCGAGGCCATGATGTTGTCCTCGTCGTCGTTGGTCAGCGCGCAGAACACGTCGATGTCTTCGATGTTTTCTTCCAGCAACAGGTCTTCGTCGGTGGCGTCACCAGTGAGTACCAGGGTGCGTTTCAGGGTCTGGGCGAGGTATTCGGTGTTCTTCTTGTTGCGGTCGATGATCTTGACCTCGTAATCCGTCTCCAGGCTCTTGGCCAGGCGCTGGCCGATGTTGCCGCCACCGGCGATCATCACCCGGCGCACGCTCTTGTCACCACGACGCATTTCCTTCATCACCGCGCGGATGTTCTCGGTGGCGGCGATGAAGAAGATTTCGTCGCTATCCTGGATCACCGTGCGACCTTCCGGGACGATGGTGCGGTCGCGCCGGAAGATGGCGGCGACGCGCGCGTCGAGGCCGGGCAGATGTTTTTGCAGGTCGCGCAGCTCATGCCCCACCAGGGGGCCGCCGGCGCGCGCCCGTAGCGCCACCAGGCGGGCGCGGCCGCCACCGAAATCCACTACCTGCAGGGCCTCCGGATAATCAATGAGCTTGCGCAGGTAGTCGGTGATTTCCTGTTCCGGCGCGATGACGTGGTCGACGCCGAAGTGATCCGCGTCGAACAATTGCGGGTGCTTCATGTAGTCGACGGCGCGAATGCGGGCGATCTTGGTGGGAATGTTGAACAGGGTGCCGGCCAGCTTGCAGGCCACCATGTTGGTCTCGTCGTTGAGCGTCACCGCCACCAGCATGTCGGCATCTTCCGCGCCCGCCTGGCGCAGGATGGCGGGGTGGGAAGCCTGGCCGTGAACGGTGCGCAGATCGAAGCGTTCCTGCAAGGCGGCGAGTTTTTCCACGTCCACATCCACCACGGTCAGGTCGTTGCCTTCCCGCACCAAATGTTCCGCCAGATTGGAGCCGACCTGGCCGGCGCCGAGAATGATGATTTTCATGGTTGTGTCATGGGTTGGTGCGTAGCTTTGTAGGATGTGGTTACCGAAGGGTAGGGGCTTCATCAGAGCACAGCGAACCGCATCGCACGGCGTGGCAATGGGTGATGCGGTTCGCTATCGCTCTGATGAAGCCCCTACCCTTCGGTAACCACATCCTACGTTGCTCACACTTTGTCCTTCCCTGGTGCCTCGATGCCCAATTGCTTCACCTTCCGATATAGGTTGGTGCGATCCAGGCCGGCGCGGTCGGCGGCGCGGCTCATGCCCCAGTCGCATTCCCCCAGCAGGGCTTCCAGATAGGCTTTCTCGAAAGCATCGCGGGCATCCTTCAGGGGCAGATGCAACATCAGGTCGATCCCGGTCTTTTCCTGGCCGGCCTTGGCGGGCAGCGCGGCATCAACCGCCTCCAGGTCGATCGGGCCGCCACCGTCCTCCAGGGCCAGGCGCGCGGCGAAGGCATCCAGTTCGGCCAGGTTGCCCGGCCAATCGTGCTCCGCCAGACGCGCCAGCGCGGCGGCGGTAAATTTCAGCGGCGGCTGGCGCAGGCGCAGGCAGGCGGCTTCCAGGGCGCGCGCGGCGAGACCGGGGATGTCTTCGAGACGGTTGCGCAGGGGCGGCAAATCCACCACGGCATGCACGAGCAACTCATGCAACTCGGGCGTCAAGCGCCCCTCGGCCAGCGCGCGCGCGGGGTCTTCCCGACCCACCGCCACCACGCGCGCGGAGAACTCACCGCGCCGCGCGATCAACAGGATCAGGCCGCGTTGCTGCATCACCGACAGGCCACCCAGGTCCGGCACGAACACCAGGCCCCCCTTGGCGCGCGCCAGGATGTCGGCGGGGCGATTGGCCAACTCGGTCACTTCGTCGATCCGTACAAAGGGCGCGTCGGGCGGGGTGAGAAAACGCGCCACCACTTCCTCGCCGGTACCCGCCTCCGCCACCAGCAACACGGGCAGTCCGGCGCCGGCGGCCAGCCCCAGGCGCTGTGCCAGGCGTTTCACGCTGTCGCCGCCACCCAGTTCTTCCAGGGTGCCGCTGGTGGTGGGCTTGGCTTGGCGCGAAGCCAGCGCCTTCTTCACGGTTTCCAGCAACTGCTTGTAGGCGATGGGTTTTTCCAGATAGTCGAAGGCCCCCAGGCGAGTGGCCTCGACGGCGGTATGCACCGTGCCGTGGCCGGACATCATCACCACCGGCATGGTGAGCCGCCCCTGGCTGCGCCATTCCTTGAGCAGGGTCACGCCGTCCACATCGGGCATCCAGATATCCAGCAGCACCAGGTCGGGTACTTTGTCGTCCAGCGCGGCACGGGCACGGGTGCCGTTCTCCGCCATGCGTACTTCATAACCTTCTTCTTCCAGAATCTCGCGCATCAACTCGCGGATGCCGGGTTCGTCGTCCACCACCAGTATTTCAGGCATGTTGCTCTTCCTCGCTCATCAGTGCCGGCAGGCTGACGCAGACGCGCGCACCGCCCGTTTCCGGATTGTCTACCGCAATGCTGCCGTGGTGCTCTTCCACGATCTTCTTCACCACCGGCAAGCCCAGTCCGGTGCCCTTGGGCTTGCTGGTGACATAGGGTTCAAACAGGCGTCCGCGCAGTTCCTCGGGGAAGCCTGGGCCGTTATCTTGCACGCACAAGCTTACCTGACTCCCGCTCAGGGCCGTAGTCACGGTAATCAACGGCGCCGCGGAGCCTTCCAGCGCCTCCTGCGCGTTCTTCATCAGGTTGACCAGCACCTGGCCGATCAGGGCGGGGTCGCCCGCGACCGGCGGTAGTCCGTCCGCCAGATGGCGCTCGATGGGAACGCCGCCTTCGTACATATGCAACACCTCCATGACGGTGACATTGATATCCAGACGCTCGATGCGCGGCGAGGGCAGCCGGGCATATTGCGCGAAGGCATCCACCAGGCCCTTCATGGCGGCGACCTGGCCGACGATGGTGGCGGTGGCGCGGATCAGGGTTTCCCGCGCCGGGCCTTCCAGCTTGTCCGCCAGCTTCGCTTCCAGGCGCTCGGCGGATAGCTGGATCGGGGTCAGCGGGTTCTTGATCTCGTGCGCCATGCGCCGCGCCACTTCACCCCAGGCGGCGTCGCGCTGGGCTTGCAGCAACTGGGTGACGTCGTCGATCACCAGCACGTAGTCGGGCGCCTCGCCGGCGGTGAGCGGCGTGCCGCGCGCCAGCAGGATGCGCTTGCCATTGGGCGTGGCCAGCTCGATCTGCTCGCGCCAGGGCTGCGTCGGGCTGTCATGAAAATGCCGCACCATCTCGCGCACAAAGCCGGCAAGGCCGGCGTTCTCGCTGCTCCAGTCCGGGAGCCGACGCCCTTCCAGGTCGACGCGCGCCACCCCGAGAATTTTCGCGGCGGCGGGGTTGGCCACGCGCACGCCGAGATCGTGTTCCAGGGTGACGACGCCGGTGGTGACGCTGGACAACACGCCTTCCAGGTAGGAATTGGCTTCCAGCAGCTTGTCGCGGCTTTCCTCGGCGACGGCGCGCGCGTCCGAGAGTTGCCGGGTCATGCGGTTGAAGGAGTGAGTGAGCATGCCCAGTTCGTCGCGGCTGGATACGGTCTGCACCTGGGTAAAGTCGCCGCGCGCCACCGCCCGGGTACCACGCGCCAGGGCACGCAGCGGCGCGGCGAGACGCTCGGAAAGAACGAATGCCAGCGAAAAGGCGGAAAACAACGCCAGCGCCAGCGCCAGGGTCAGCGAAATACCGTACAGCCGTTTCAGCCCCAGGCGCGAAAGCAGCAGTTCCTGGTAACCCTGGCGCGCCTCTTCCACCTGTTGCGCATCCTGGGCCAGTTGCCGCGGGACCGGTTGCATCACTTGCACCACACGCGGGCGCTCGGACAACGACGACATGTTCACCGACGCCACCACCCGCACCATGATGCCGCCGCTCGCCACCGCCTGCAGGCGCGACCAGGTCTGTTGCAGGCGCACCTGCCAGAGGGCGCCGCGCTCCGGCGGCTTGGGCAACAGGCTGGCGCGGTCGGAGGAGGAAAATCCCAACATATTGCCGTTGTCGTCGAACAGCCCCAATTCCTGCAACCCCGCCGCTTCGCGCAGATCGTCCAGGCGCGCGGCTTGCAGGATCGGCGGCAGATCGCCCAATTGCTGGGCCACGCGCTCGGTCTTTTTCACGGTTTCCCGCTGCACATGCTCCAGCGCCGACTGTCCCAGGGCCAGGCCGCCTTCCAGCGCGTTCTCCATGCGCACATCGAACCAGGACTCGATGGAGCGCACCAGAAACTGCACCGACACGCCATAGACCACCAGGCCGGGCGCCAGCGACATGAGACCGATGATCAGAAACAAGCGCGTGGTGAGCTTGGCGCCGAACACGCCAGCGCGGATACGCCGCAGCAGCAGGTAGGCTTGATAAGCGATCAGCACCACCAACCCGACCGCGGCGGCGACGGTGATCCAGAGCAGCAGCGCCAGATTGCCGGCAAAGAATTCGGTATTGCCCGCGGCGGCGGCCAGTAGCGCGATCAGCGCCGAACCGATAAGCAGACTGCCGGCGACGAGGTAGAGCATCAGACCGAGAGCCGGATGAGGGCGGGGCAATCAGTCCCGGTGAGGGTTCCCCATTGCCTATCCCGCATCGCCCACTCCACATTCCCCATATCAGTACTTGAAGCTGCGTTCCTGCCAGCCGGAGTCGAGCTGCCAGCGACCAGAAGAAGCCAGCGCATTGACCTGCAAGGGTTTCGGAAGCTGCGAGATGTCCAGGTACATGCGCACGTAGATCTTGTACTCCGCCTTTTTCTTCATCTGTTTGACGTTGACCACGGCCCAGTCGCGCAAATCCCCGACGGCCAGAAGGGCATCGGAGAGGCTTTCATGGGCGCTGGAAACACCGCTGAGAGAGACGTAATACTGGCGCAGTAGGGCGTTGTAGGAGAGTCGCACGCTACGTTCCAGGTCAGAAAGCCCCTCTGCCAGCCACCAGTTGCGTTCGCGCTCCGCTTCCACCGCCTGTACGAACGTGAGTTGCACACCACGGCGCAGGGCGTCATCCAGGGTGGGAGAAAGCTGAATGGCAAAAATGCCGTTCAGGTGGAACAGTTCGCCTTTCTGCACCACATCGATTTGTTGTGCCTGAATGCCTTCGGCGCGGACAGCGGGAATCGCCGCCATCAGCATGGCCAGGCCAGCCACCCGCAGGAATTTACGCCTTGAGCAAACGTGCATAGAAGAATCCATCCATCTCCGGGCCGGGAAGCAACTGGCCCGCGTGGGTCGCCGGCACCGCCTCGGCGCGAGCGTCGCCATGTCGGGCCAGGAAGGCCGCCACCTGGTCGCCGTTTTCCTCGCGGAACAGACTACATGTGGCGTAGAGCATTGTGCCAGCCGGCTTCAGCAGCGGCCACAACGCATCCATGAGACGGCGTTGCTGGCGCGCCAGTTGTTGCACATCCTCGGGCCGCTTCAGCCATTTGCCATCAGGGTGCCGACGCACCACACCGGAGGCGGTGCAGGGGGCATCAAGGAGGATGCGGTCGAATGGCCGGCCATCCCACCAGGCCGCCGTGTCGGCGGCATCGCCAGCGACCAGGGTGGCGCTCAGCTTGGTACCGAGGCCCAGGCGATCCAGGTTTTCCCGCACCCGTTCAAGACGGGCGCCATCGCTGTCCAGCGCAACCAGGTCGAGGTCATGCAGTTCCAGCAGATGCCCGGTCTTGCCACCGGGCGCGGCGCAGGCGTCCAGCACCCGCTCGCCGGCGGCGGCGCCCAGACAGGGGGCGGCGAACTGCGCCCCCAGGTCCTGCACGGAAACCAGGCCGTCGAAAAAGCCCGGCAGTTCTCCCACCGGTACAGGCCGTTGCAGGGTCAAGGCCCACTCGCCGCTTTGCCGCGCGGCGATGCCCACGCCGGCGAGCCGTTCAAGGTAATCGGCGACGTTGCCGCGACGCCGGTTCACCCGCAGCGTCATGGGCGGATGCGCGTTCTGCGCTTCAACGATCGCCCGCCACTCCGATGGGTACTGCGTTTGCAGACGCTTGAGCCACCAGAGGGGGAGATTCCAGTGTGCCTCCGGATCATCCGCGGCGGCGGCCTCCAGTTCCGCGCGGCGACGCTGGAAATTGCGCAGCACCGCGTTGGCGAAGCCGCGCGCGCCCGGGTAGCGCTCGGCTACCGTCGCCACAGTTTCATTCACCACGGCATAGGCGGGTGTTTCGCCCGCTTCCAGTTCGTACAGGCCGACCAGAAGATGTCCGGACAGAGTCACCGGTTTGAGCGGCCGCTCGCACAGGGTGGTGAGATAGAAGCTCAAACGCCCGGCATTGCGCAGGGCGCCATAGGCAAGATTCTGGGCGGTGGAGAGACCGTCGGAGGCCAGTCTGCGTAAATTGCCCAGTGCCAGGGTCAGGCTGGCACCGTCCAGGAGAACGTCATTGACCAGATTCGCGGCCAGGAGGCGGGGATTGTGCGAGGAAATGTCGCGGTTGGGTGCGGGCATGGGCCGCGATTATCCAGCAAAAGTCAGGCCAAAAACGATTCCGCCAGGTTGAGAACCTGGCGGAAACGGAAGGCAAGTTATTTGTGGCGTTCAGTCCATGCCGCCATCGGCGGCCGGCGTCGTGCTGGGCGCCGGCGCGCTAGGGCCGCTGGGTCCGCTGCTGGTGGCCGGCGGCGCGACCGGCTTGGGCGGACGCGGTTCATTCCCGGCCATGATGTCGTCGATCTGCTCGCTGTCGATGGTTTCCCATTCCAGCAGGGCGCGGGTCATGCGCTCCACCTTGTCGCGATTTTCTTCCAGAAGCTTGCGCGCGAGGCCGTATTGCTCGTCGATGATGCGGCGCACCTCGGCATCGACGCGGCGCAACGTCTCCTCGGAAACGCTCTTGTGCGTGGTCACCGAACGGCCCAAAAAGACTTCGCCCTCTTCCTCGCCATAAACCATCGGCCCCATCGCGTCGGACATGCCCCATTGTGTGACCATGCGGCGAGCCAGATCGGTGGCGCGCTGGAAGTCGTTGGAAGCGCCGGTGGTCATCTGGTTCATGAACAACTCTTCGGCGATACGGCCGCCAAACAACACCGCGAGGGTGGACAACAAACGGGTGCGATCCTGGCTGTAGCGGTCCTCGGTGGGCAACTGCATGGTCACCCCCAGCGCGCGGCCGCGCGGAATGATGGTGACTTTATGCACCGGGTCGGTCTTCGGCATCAGTTTGGCCACCACGGCATGGCCGGACTCGTGGTACGCGGTGTTCTTGCGTTCTTCCTCGGGCATGATCAGGGAGCGGCGTTCGGCGCCCATCATGATCTTGTCCTTGGCGCGCTCGAAGTCGTCCATGTCCACCACGCGCTTGTTGCCGCGCGCGGCGAACAGCGCCGCTTCGTTGACCAGGTTGGCGAGATCGGCGCCGGAGAAACCGGGCGTGCCGCGGGCGATGATGTCGGCCTTGACGTCCTGGCTCATCGGCACCTTGCGCATATGCACCAGCAGTATCTGCTCGCGACCACGGATGTCCGGCAGCGGCACCACCACCTGGCGGTCGAAGCGGCCGGGGCGCAGCAGGGCCGGGTCAAGCACGTCGGGGCGGTTGGTGGCGGCGATGACGATGACGCCAACGCTGGGTTCGAAACCGTCCATTTCCACCAGCAACTGGTTCAGGGTCTGTTCCCGTTCATCGTTGCCGCCGCCCAGACCGGCGCCGCGCTGGCGACCGACCGCGTCGATTTCGTCGATGAAGATAATGCAGGGGGAATGCTTCTTGGCCTGTTCGAACATATCGCGCACGCGCGCGGCGCCGACCCCGACGAACATTTCCACGAAATCGGAGCCGGAAATGCTGAAGAACGGCACCTTGGCCTCGCCAGCAATCGATTTGGCCAGCAAGGTCTTGCCGGTACCGGGCGAGCCGACCATCAGCACGCCGCGCGGGATGCGGCCGCCAAGTTTCTGGAAACGCGAGGGATCACGCAGGAACTCCACCAGTTCGCCCACTTCCTCTTTGGCCTCGTCGCAACCGGCGACATCGGCGAAGGTGACGGTATTGGTGTCCTGGTCGAGCAGGCGCGCCTTGCTCTTGCCGAACGAGAAAGCGCCACCCTTGCCACCACCCTGCATCTGGCGCATGAAGAACACCCAGACGCCGATCAACAGCAGCATGGGGAACCAGGAGACGAAGATGCTCATCAGCATGGACGGCTGTTCTTCCGGCTTCGCCTCGACCTGGACACCCGCTTTCAGCAGATCAGAAACCAGCCAGGGATCGGAAGGCGCATAAGAGGTGAAACGCTGGCCATCCGAGCCGACGCCGCGCAGGACGTGATTCTCGATGGTGACCTTGGCGACCTGGCCCTGCTTGACCTGCTCGATGAAGGTCGAATAATCGACCTGCGATTGCGCGGTCTGGCGTGTGTTGAACTGATTGAATACCGTCATCAACACCAGTGCGACGACCAGCCAGATGGCGACATTCTTGAAGAGGTTGTTCAATTTGACTCCTTTGCGGCCAACTCGCCACGACCAGCGAGAACTTAGTCGAAATCCGGGGCCGATTCAATTGAGGCCGACACTGTGGCGGGATTTGCCTTCAGTCCGCGGCCCAATAAATACACTTCACGACTACTGTCACGCGATGCTTCCGGTTTACGCGCCGCGACCTTGCGAAAAACGGCGCGCATCGCCTTCATGTACGCCTCGAAACCCGCGCCCTGAAATACCTTGATCAAAAAAACGCCATCAGGTTGCAGATATTTGGCCGCGAAATCGAGCGCCAGTTCCGCCAGCAGATAACTCCTGGCCTGATCGGTGACGATGACTCCGGTGATATTGGGGGCCATGTCGGAAAGTACAAGATCGACCGCCTTGCCCGCCAGCGCGGCATCCACCTTTTCCAGACCGGCATCCTCGGTGAAATCCCCCTGGATGAAGGTGATGTGATTCATCCCGGTCATTTCCAGCAGGTCGATACCGACGATGCGCCCCTGCCCTTTCATCCTCTCCACCGCCACCTGGCACCAGCCGCCTGGCGCGCATCCAAGATCGACCACCACCATGCCGGGTCGCAAGAGATGATCCTGGTCGTCGATTTCCATCAGCTTGTAAGCCGCGCGCGAGCGATACCCCTGCACCACCGACTGGCGCACATAGAAATCGTTGACATGCTTCTGATGCCAGACGCGTGTTTTGGCTTGTCGTTTCATGGGCTACTATCGCCGCCTTTTCCGGAGAAGCTGTATGCGTGAACTAACGGTAGAACAACGTAAATATCTGAAAGGTCTTGCCCACTCGCTGAAACCGGTGGTGATGATCGGCACGCAAGGCCTGACCGAGGCGGTAATCAAGGAAGCGGGCGTGGCGCTCGCCGCGCATGAACTGATCAAGATACGCGTACTGGGTGATGACCGCGCCGCGCGCGAGGCCTGGTTCCTCGAACTCGGCAAGGCACTCGACGCTGCCCCGGTGCAGCACATCGGCAAATTGTTGTTGTTCTACAAAGCGGCGGAAAAAGCGAAGATCAAGCTACCTTGAGTTCTGCTTGGCGACCAGCGCCAGACCGAGCAGGCTTTCAATCAGGTACACCACGCTGGAAATGCCATGCCAGGTGGCGAAACGATCGCGGAACAGGCTTTCCATCACATCCTTGGGCATGGCCTGATCCTTGAGTTGTTGCAGGATGGGTTGAATGCCGAAATGCTGGGCAACGGTCAGCAACAGCATGACCAGCACAATCCAGAAAAATCCTTGTTTCAGCACAGCCCCACCCTGACGGCTCAGGCGAAAAACCAGCAGCCAGCCACCACAGAGCAGCCCGACCCAGGCGATATGACCGAATAGCTTGCCGGCCAGCATACCCGCCAACATGCGGTCGTCCAGGTTATAGAAAAGGGTCGGCGCGGCCAGATAGCCCACCGCCCATAACCCGCCAACCCAGAGGGCGATGGCCCAGGAGGCGAGAAGATCGGGAAGGCGTTTCATTTTCTAGTTGGCCGTTGGCAGAGATCAGTTAGCGGCCAAGCGCCAAGTTTTTCTGACGACAGCCAACTGAAAAATTGCCGACTCAAACATAGTGGACGTCGACGATTTCGTAATGTCGTATCCCACCCGGCGCGTTCACATCGGCCACATCGCCGGCGTATTTGCCGATCAGGGCACGGGCGATGGGGGAGCCCACGGAAATCTTGCCGCCTTTGATGTCGGCTTCGTCATCACCGACGATCTGGTATTTCACCTCATCGCCGGTTTCCGCATCCACCAACTCGACAGTGGCGCCGAATACCACACGGCCCTCGGCATCGAGATGGCGTGGGTCGATGATCTGGGCATTGGATAGCTTGCCTTCGAGATCCTTGATCCGACCTTCCACGAAACCCTGTTTTTCCTTGGCGGCATCGTATTCGGCGTTTTCCGAAAGGTCGCCATGTGAACGTGCTTCGGCGATGGCGGCGATGACGTTGGGCCGCTCCACGCTTTTCAGTCGTTGCAACTCATTGCGCAATAGGTCGGCGCCTACCACCGTCAGGGGAACTTTGTTCATGTAAAAACCTTTCAGTGCAGACGCTTATGCAGGTCTTGAAGGGAATAGACCGTGATGTCGCGACGTTCCTTCATGCCCAGGCAGGCCGCCTTGGCACCGGCAAGCGTCGTGAAGTAGGGAATGTTCTGGGTCAGCGCGGCGGCGCGAATCGCGAATGAATCCTTCATCGCCCGCTTGTCTTCGACCACGTTCACGATCAATTGGATTTCCCGATTCTTGATCATATCCACGATATGGGGACGACCTTCGGCCACCTTGTTGACGCGGGTAACCGGCACGCCGGCCGTATCAATGACGTTGGCGGTACCACGCGTGGCGAACAGCTTGAAGCCCAGTTCATGCAGGTAGGCGGAAATCTCGGCAACTTGGGGATGATCCGGATTGCGCACCGAGATAAAGACGTTGCCTGCGCGCGGCAGCTTCACACTGGCGCCGTATTGAGCCTTGAGGAAGGCTTCACCGAAGCTCTCGCCCACGCCCATCACCTCACCGGTGGATTTCATCTCCGGGGTCAGGATCGGGTCCACGCCAGGAAATTTGCGGAACGGGAACACGGCTTCCTTCACCGAATAGTAGGGAGGAATGACTTCGTGTTCGGCGTTCTGCTCTTTCAGCGTCTTGCCAGCCATGCAGCGAGCGGCAATCTTCGCCAACTGACGTCCCGTGGCCTTGGAGACAAAAGGCACGGTACGCGAAGCGCGTGGGTTCACTTCCAACACATAAACCTCGGCCGCGTCACCCGTGCCCTTGATCGCGAATTGCACATTCATGAGGCCGACCACGTGAAGCGCCTTGGCCATCGCCACGGTTTGCCGGCGCAGTTCGTCCTGGATGGCGGGGGTGAGGCTGTAGGGCGGCAACGAACAGGCCGAGTCGCCGGAATGCACGCCAGCCTGTTCAATATGTTCCATGATGCCGCCGATCATGACCTGCTCGCCGTCGGAGAGCGCGTCGACGTCGACTTCGATGGCGTCATTGAGGAAGCGGTCGAGCAATACCGGGGAGTCGTTGGAAACCTTCACGGCTTCACGCATGTAGCGTTGCAGATCGGCTTCTTCGCGCACGATTTCCATCGCGCGCCCACCCAGCACATAAGAAGGTCGCACCACCAGCGGATAGCCGATCTCGGCCGCCAGACGAATCGCTTCGTCCTCGGCGCGCGCGGTGCGGTTGGGTGGTTGCAGCAGGCCAAGTTGTTGCAGCATCTTCTGGAAACGCTCGCGGTCTTCGGCGGCGTCAATCATGTCCGGCGTGGTGCCAATGATGGGCACCCCATTTTTTTCCAGATCGCGCGCCAGTTTCAGCGGGGTCTGCCCACCATACTGGACGATCACGCCGACCGGCTTTTCGATGCGCACCACCTCCAGAACATCTTCCAGCGTAAGCGGCTCGAAGTAGAGTCGATCGGAAGTGTCGTAATCGGTGGAAACGGTCTCCGGGTTGCAGTTGACCATGATGGTCTCGTAACCATCCTCGCGCATGGCGAGGGCCGCGTGCACGCAGCAATAATCGAATTCGATGCCCTGACCGATACGATTGGGTCCGCCACCCAGCACCATGATTTTCTTGCGATCGGAAGGCTGCGATTCACACTCTTCCTCGTAGGTGGAATACATGTAAGCGGTGGACGTGGAGAATTCCGCCGCGCAAGTATCGACCCGCTTGTAAACCGGGTGCACGCCCAAGTCCCAGCGCCGTCCACGCACCTGGTGTTGATCCGTTTTCAGCAAAGTAGCCAGACGTCGGTCGGAAAATCCATTGCGCTTGAGAACGAACAACTCATCTCGCGACAGATCGGCCAGCGCGCGACTGCTCAACTCACCCTCCTGACGAACGATGTCCTCGATCTGGGCCAGGAACCAGGGGTCTATCTGACTGGCCGTCTGCACTTCTTCAAAGCTCATACCGATACGTAGCGCGTCAGCCACGTACCAGAGACGCTCGGGACCGGGATTACCCAGTTCCGCTTCAATCTCATCCTGGTCGCGGGTCTTTTCATCCAGACCATCGACACCGGACTCCAGTCCGCGTAGCGCTTTTTGCAACGATTCCTGGAATGTGCGGCCAATAGCCATGACCTCGCCGACAGACTTCATCTGGGTGGTCAGGCGGTCGTTCGCCTGCGGAAATTTCTCGAACGCAAAACGTGGCACCTTGGTGACCACATAATCGATGGACGGCTCGAAAGAGGCCGGCGTGGCGCCGCCGGTGATGTCGTTCTTCAATTCATCCAGCGTAAACCCGACCGCCAGCTTTGCCGCCACCTTGGCGATGGGGAAGCCGGTGGCCTTCGACGCGAGCGCGGAAGAACGCGACACGCGCGGATTCATCTCGATCACCACAATCTTGCCATCGGCTGGGTTGATGGCGAATTGCACATTCGAGCCACCTGTATCCACGCCGATTTCTCGCAGTACCGCAATGGAGGCGTTGCGAAGCAACTGGTACTCACGGTCAGTCAGCGTCTGCGCGGGCGCGACGGTAATCGAGTCACCGGTATGCACCCCCATGGGATCAAGGTTCTCGATGGAGCAGACGATGATGCAGTTGTCCGCGTGATCACGAACCACTTCCATCTCGAACTCCTTCCAGCCGATCAGCGACTCTTCGATCAGAAGCTCCTTGGTTGGAGAAGCATCCAGCCCACGTTCGCAGATGGTGAGAAACTCCTCCATGTTGTAGGCAATACCGCCACCGCTTCCGCCCATCGTGAAGGATGGACGAATGATGGTGGGGAAGCCGATACCGGCCTGGATCTGCATCGCCTCTTCCAGGCTGTGCGCCAAAGCGGAGCGTGGGTTTGCCAGGCCGATGCGGGCCATGGCCTGCTTGAATTTTTCACGGTCCTCGGCCATGTCGATGGCATCCCGACTGGCGCCGATCAGTTCGACGCCGTATTTCTCAAGAACGCCGTACTTGGCCAGATCGAGGGCGCAGTTGAGTCCAGTCTGACCGCCCATGGTCGGCAGAATCGCGTCGGGCCTTTCCTTGGCGATGATGCGCTCCACTGTCTGCCAGTTGATCGGCTCAATATAGGTCGCGTCGGCCATCTCAGGATCCGTCATGATCGTGGCCGGATTAGAGTTGACCAAAATGACGCGGTAACCCTCTTGGCGCAGCGCCTTGCAGGCCTGAGCGCCGGAATAGTCGAACTCGCACGCCTGGCCAATGACGATAGGGCCCGCGCCGATGATGAGTATGGAATGAAGGTCTGTGCGCCTAGGCATGTTGCGCTTCCTGCATCATCTTGATGAATCGGTCAAACAGATAACCCACGTCCTGCGGCCCGGGGCTCGCCTCGGGATGACCCTGGAAGCTGAAGGCGGGGACATCGGTGCGAGCGATGCCTTGCAAGGAGCCGTCAAACAGGGACACATGGGTGGCGCGCAAGTTAGCGGGCAGGGTGGCCGCATCCACAGAAAAGCCATGGTTCTGGCTGGTAATGACAACCCGTTTGCTATCCAAGTCCTGAACCGGATGGTTGGCACCGTGGTGGCCGAACTTCATCTTGATCGTGCGCGCACCGGATGCAAGAGCCAACAATTGATGACCGAGACAGATGCCGAATGTAGGTATGCGCGCAGCGGTAATTTCTTGAATCGCTTTGATGGCGTAGTCGCAAGGCTGAGGATCTCCGGGACCATTGGAAAGCAACACACCATCCGGATTCATGGACAGCACGTCCGCGCCAGTTGTATGCGCGGGCACCACGGTAATGCGACAACCGCGCATTGCGGCCATGCGCAGAATGTTGCGCTTAACGCCAAAGTCATAGGCAACAACATGGTATGGATATTCGGCCGGGCTCTTAAATCCCTGACCGAGACTCCACTCACCTTCTTCCCACACATGCCTGGCAGAACACGTAACCACCTTGGCCAGATCCATACCGGCCATACTCGGGCATGCACGCGCTTCCGCAAGCGCCGCGTGCTCATCAACCTGACCCGCCATGATGCAGCCATTCTGTGCGCCAGTCTCGCGCAGATGCCGGGTCAATCGGCGTGTATCAATACCCGCGATTCCGACTACAAGCCGTTCTTTCAGGTACTCATCTAGGCTTTGTGTCTGGCGGAAATTACTCGAGCGCAGCGGTAAATCGCGAATGATCAAGCCAGCCGCGTGTACACCTGAAGATTCCGCGTCATCTGGATTAGTCCCGACGTTACCTATATGTGGGTAGGTAAGAGTAACTAGCTGATTACGGTATGATGGATCGGTCAATATTTCCTGGTAACCAGTGAGGGCCGTATTGAATACAACCTCACCAACTCCGACGCCCTCGGCGCCGATGGATACACCACGGAAGACCGTACCGTCAGCCAAGGCAAGTATTGCAGGTACGAACGCAGACAAGATAACCCCTGGTCCAGATGTGACAAGCGGGGCGGACTTGCGTCCACCCCGCTAAATTGAGAATCGCCAGTGATTATACGTTCTGGCAAACGCACGCTCAATGGGCGCGGCACAATGATGGCGCGCCAGAAGTGCAAAACCCCCGCCGAGCGGGGGTTTTGGGTGAAGAGGGAGTCTGGCGATGACCTACTTTCGCCGGCGCGAAGCCGACTATCATTGGCGCGGACATGTTTCACGGTCCTGTTCGGAAAGGGAAGGAGTGGTTCCACGTCGCTATGGTCGCCAGACAAAACGGTTGTATGACGTTGCGCGGTGTTGCGGATGCGCGACGTCATTGAATTTGGTCTGAACGGTGGTTCAGGCAAAGGGAAGAAGAAGTTTGTATGGGTTTGATTGCCCTTGAGTGTTATTCAAGGTTATAGGGTCAAGCCTTACGGGCAATTAGTACTGGTTAGCTTAACGCATTACTGCGCTTCCACACCCAGCCTATCAACGTTGTGGTCTTCAACGACCCTTGAAGGAGGTCAAGCCTCCGGGAGATCTCATCTTCAGGCGAGTTTCACGCTTAGATGCTTTCAGCGTTTATCTCTTCCGCACTTAGCTACCCGGCGATACCACTGGCGTGATAACCGGTACACCAGAGGTGCGTCCACTCCGGTCCTCTCGTACTAGGAGCAGCCCCCGTCAAATCTCCAGCGCCCACGGCAGATAGGGACCAAACTGTCTCACGACGTTTTGAACCCAGCTCACGTACCTCTTTAAATGGCGAACAGCCATACCCTTGGGACCGGCTACAGCCCCAGGATGAGATGAGCCGACATCGAGGTGCCAAACTCCGCCGTCGATGTGAACTCTTGGGCGGAATCAGCCTGTTATCCCCAGAGTACCTTTTATCCGTTGAGCGATGGCCCTTCCATACAGAACCACCGGATCACTAGGACCTGCTTTCGCATCTGCTCGACTTGTGGGTCTCGCAGTTAAGCTGGCTTATGCCCTTGCACTATCAACACGATTTCCGACCGTGTCTAGCCAACCTTCGTGCTCCTCCGTTACTCTTTGGGAGGAGACCGCCCCAGTCAAACTGCCTACCATGCACGGTCCCCGATCCAGATAATGGATCTAGGTTAGAACCTCAACGACACAAGGGTGGTATTTCAAGGGTGGCTCCACAAGAACTGGCGTCCCTGCTTCACAGCCTCCCACCTATCCTACACATGTCCCGTCAAAGTCCAATGCAAAGCTGCAGTAAAGGTTCATGGGGTCTTTCCGTCTAGCCGCGGGGAGATTGCATCTTCACAAACACTTCAATTTCGCTGAGTCTCTGGAGGAGACAGTGTGGCCATCGTTACGCCATTCGTGCGGGTCGGAACTTACCCGACAAGGAATTTCGCTACCTTAGGACCGTTATAGTTACGGCCGCCGTTTACCGGGGCTTCGATCAAGAGCTTGCACCCCATCAATTAACCTTCCGGCACCGGGCAGGCGTCACACCGTATACGTCCACTTTCGTGTTTGCACAGTGCTGTGTTTTTGTTAAACAGTCGCAGCCACCTTTTCACTGCAACCTCTTTCCGCTCCGGCCGCGAGGGCCTTCACGTAATAGAGGCACACCTTATCCCGAAGTTACGGTGTCAATTTGCCGAGTTCCTTCTCCAGAGTTCTCTCAAGCGCCTTAGGATTCTCACCCTGCCCACCTGTGTCGGTTTGCGGTACGGTCACTCTTCAACTGAAGCTTAGAGGCTTTTCTTGGAAGCATAGGATCAACCACTTCAGTCCCAATGGGACCTCGTCATCACGCCTCAGCTAAGCCCTCCGGATTTGCCTAGAGGGCACGCCTACACGCTTAAACCAGGACATCCAACACCTGGCTGGCCTACCTTTCTCCGTCCCCCCATCGCATTGAAGAGCGGTACAGGAATATTGACCTGTTTCCCATCAGCTACGCTTCTCAGCCTCGCCTTAGGGGCCGACTCACCCTGCGCCGATGAACGTTGCGCAGGAAACCTTGGGCTTCCGGCGAACGGGCTTTTCACCC
>JAQTLN010000008.1 GCA_028714875.1 Gallionellaceae bacterium | reverse complement strand
CTACGTTCGGGCCTCCGGCCCTCTCTCCGGGGCGAGCACACCGCGCATCCCTTCGGGCAAGGGGGCGTATCAGTTTTAAATCGGCAATAAGGCGCGAAAGCGTGTCAGTTTTGAATCGGCATTGACAACAGTGTGTGAGGCTCCTGATCTCAATCGGCTGCAACGCCTACGACCATGCCCAGCCCCTTACAGGTGCCGAGGCCGACGCCCGCCGGATGTTCGAGTCGTTGATACGCACGGATGTCGGCGAATACGACCCGGCGCGCTCCAGGCTGCTTCTTTCACCGACCGTGGACGAAGTCCGTCAGGCCCTACGCGATGTTCTTTTCCCCTCCGATGGCGACATTGACACATTTACATTCTTCTTCGCGGGACATGGGGGCGTTCGAGCGGGCAGTTTCTACATGTGGGTATGTGACTCAAGGCCGGACGCGCAATCAATGTCGGCCTTGTCGCTGTCGGACCTCTTTCGCAGCATCAACGAGGCGGCTCCCGCGCAAAGCAACATCATCATTGACGCTTGCGAGAGCGGAGGGCTGATCGCTGATTTAGGTGTGTTACTGAAATCAGACGTGATCGGCGACGCAGGAACGCCCGGCGTCACTTTGGTTGCGACGTCGGCACAGAATCAGCATTCAGGAGAAACCGAGGCCGGTGGTTTCGGAACCAACGCTATTCTGGACTGCGTTGAGGGCCGTGACTTTGTGCAGGACAGTGCGAGCACCCTCGATCTTGTGGAAATTGGCCGTCGCATTTCGAACCGCCTTCGGATGACCGATCAAAGTCCCGTAGTCTGGGGTCTCAACCTCTATGGTCCTCCGCGTTTTTGTCGGAACCCTTGCTATGGAGCAGATCCCGCAAGTCCATTGCGAACTGTCATGCAGGGCTGGCCCTCGGATAGTGATACCTCAGTTCGCCAGCACTACGATCAACTTTGGCGGGCATACGCCTCTGTGAGCGGCAATTGGAACCCGCGCGCCTTTGCCAACGTGGTCAACACGGTTCTTTCTCCACTAGCATCGACGCCCGAAGTACTTGCTGGATTCGCCGAACGCCTTGGCGCGGCAGTGCTTGAACGAGCGGAACTATCCGATGACGTGTTCAGGCGCGCGCAGGTGTCCTCAGCGCTTGCTGTCTGCCTGCTCCCGCATCTTGAACATGAGGCGGTTGTCCGTGCTACCCGACGATTCGTGGACACCACCGGCACAGCGCTCATTTTTGCTGGTTCACATTTGGTAGCCGATTTGACCGTAGATCGGTATGCATTATTGGCCAAGCGAGGAGGAGGCTTATCTGATCTCTTCTTTCTGCCGTTGCGCGTTGCTAAAACCTTGGGTTACATGGCTGCAGTACCTTCGCTATTTCAGGCAGGTGATACGCGCCGCCCTGAAGCCGAGGCACTTTTCGTCACGCTGCTAAAGTTGATGCTTACGCACTACAGCGGTTCGATCTTGACCATCAGTGACGCCCAAGCGCCATACTGGGCAGTAGCATTGTCTCGTGCCGCCGATCTCAGTCTGACTGCGGAAGCAGACGAACTCACCGGGTTGCTATTTCACTCATTCGTGACCTGCCGGGGGCAGTTGGCGCGCTGGGACATCCCGCCAGAGAAGACGTTGGAATATCTGCTCGCTCGACGGGCAAACGATTTCACGCAAACGGCCGATCTCGTCGAACGGCCAAACGAATCTCTGACTGTATTGATGAAGGCTGCTGCATTGCTTGGTCTTGGCGAAGTGTTTGACGAAAGCCTTTGGAAGGTCGACGGCGTAGGTTTTGCGGCCTATCTCAATGCTGACTTTTCTCAGTACGGCGAGGACATGATGACTGGTGGGCAGAACTTGGTTTGGACCGTCGGTCATAACGTTTTCCGCGTGGATGATCTGGTACGAACCTGGCCGCAACCGACTCCGCGCCCAGAGTCCGACCTGAAGGAGGCTGTGGCTGTGCTGGCCTCGCTCCTCTACCCAAATCGCGTGCCATGGTTTTGTCTGGACAATATTGACACGCAAACTTGACCCCACCTTGGGGCGCGCAAAGCTGATTGACGTGCAGTCCCATTTGCTGAATGGAGCGCCACCGCGTCTTTTACTTGTCGCCACTGGAAATATTGCCAACGCCGAACTGGATGCTTTGATCGGCGCGCATATCTGGCCCGTATCGAAACGGCGTTCGATAGGTATCGCTTCATTGAATTCGGCTGCGACGCGCTAGTGATTCACGCGTGACGACCGGGCCGGTAGCGTCGGGTAAACCACTCCGCCACACGGCAAACGTTGTTCGCCACGGCCGAAAATTCCCTGTCTGGCGGGAAGTCCTTGTTCACGCTAGAATTTCCGCCCTTTTTTACCCTGCGTTCGCGCGCCCCGCGCGGACCACTTGATCGGCCCGACGATAATGGATGATCGACAAAGTAGCCTTGCTGGCACGCTCTACAGCCCGAACTTCGAGCAGGATAGCTGCGGTTTCGGCCTTATCGCGCAACTGGATGACCAGGCCACCCACAAGCTGGTGGCCACCGCGATTTCCTCGCTGGCGTGCATGACCCATCGCGGCGCGGTGGCGGCCGATGGCAAATCGGGCGACGGCTGCGGCCTGCTGTTCAAGAAGCCGGACGGTTTCCTGCGCGCGGTGGCGGCGGAGAGTGGTTTTACCTTGAATGCCCGCTACGCAGCCGGTCTGACTTTCCTGAATCAGGATGCGGCCAAGGCGCAACGCGCGCGCGATCTGCTGGTCAGCGAACTCAAGGGCGAAGGTCTGGAGCCGGTCGGTTTCCGCAAGGTGCCCACCGACAATGCCGCGCTGGGCCAGTTCGCCCTGAAGAGTCTGCCGGTGATCGAGCAACTGTTCGTGAACTGCCCGGACACGATCGACGCCGATATTTTCGAGCGCAAGCTGTACATCGCGCGGCGCAAGGTGGAGAAGGCCGTCGCCGACACGGACAGCACTTTCTATATTCCAACCCTGTCCGGCCGGGTGATTTCCTACAAGGGACTGGTGATGCCGGAGTATCTGCCGGTGTTCTATCCCGACCTCAACGACGAGCGTTTCGCCTCGGCGCTGGCCGTGTTCCACCAGCGTTTCTCCACCAATACCTGGCCGGAATGGCGCTTGGCGCAGCCGTTCCGCTATCTCGCCCACAACGGCGAGATCAACACGGTGCAGGGCAACCGCAATTGGTCGCGCGCGCGTGAGCAGAAATTCCTCTCGCCGCTGATTCCCAACATGGACGACGTGCGGCCGATGGTGGGGGTCAAGGGCTCCGACTCGATGAGCTTCGACAACATGCTGGAAGGCCTGGTCATGGGCGGCGCCGGCTTGTTCCGCTCGATGCGCATGATGGTGCCGCCGGCCTGGCAGAACGTCACCAACATGGACCCGGATCTGCGCGCCTTCTACGAATACAACTCCATGCACATGGAGCCGTGGGACGGCCCCGCCGGCATCGTCATGACCGACGGCCGCTATGGCGTCTGCATGCTCGACCGCAACGGCCTGCGTCCGGCGCGTTACGTCATCACCAAGGATCGCTACGTCACCATCGCCTCGGAAGTGGGCGTGTGGGATTACGGCGGCCCGGAGAACATCGTCGCCAAGGGCCGTGTGCGCCCCGGCCAGATCGTTGCCGCCGATCTGGAAACCGGCAAATTCCTGCTGCCGGAAGATATCGACGCCCAACTCAAATCTGCCCATCCCTACCGGGAATGGCTGAAAAACAACGGTCAAAGGATCGAATTCGGCCTGGAGCAGGACAGCGATTACCCGGCGATGGATGCCGCCAGCGTCGCGACCCACCAGAAGCTGTTCAATGTCAGCTCCGAGGAGCTGGATCAGGTGCTGCGCGTGTTGGCCGAGGATGGCCAGGAAGCGGTCGGCTCGATGGGTGACGACACCCCGATGGCGGTGCTCTCGCAGAAAGCGCGTTCGCCTTTCGATTACCTGCGCCAGCAGTTCGCCCAGGTGACCAACCCTCCGATCGACCCGATCCGCGAGGCCATCGTCATGTCCCTGCACACGGTGCTGGGGCGGGAACTGAATCTGTTCGAGGAAACTCCGCAACATGCCGCGCGCATGGAGTTGAATTCGCCAGTGCTGTCCAACGACACTTACAAGGCGGTCACCACCAGCGGCGACCCGGCTTACGCGACGGAACATTTCTACCTGCAATACGACCCGAGCCAGAGCGACCTCAAGGCCGCTTTGGAAAAACTTTCCGCCGATGCGGTGGCGGCGGTGAAGGCGGGCACGGTGATCGTCGTGCTCTCGGATCGCACCCTCTCCCAGTCGACGCTGACCATTCCCGCCCTGTTCGCCACCGGCGCCGTGCACCATGCCCTGATCGCCGCCGGCCTGCGTTGCGACGCGAATATCGTGGTGAAGACCGGCGCCGCGCGCGACCCGCACCAGATCGCCGCCCTGATCGGCTACGGCGCCACCGCCGTGTATCCCTACCTCGCCTACCAGTCCATCCTGCAAATGGTGCGTAGCGGCGAGATCAAGCTACCCGCCGAGAAGGCCTTGATGAACTACCGCAAGGGCACCGACAAGGGCCTCTTGAAGGTCATGTCGAAGATGGGCATTTCCGCCATCGCCAGCTATCGCGGCGCCCAGTTGTTCGAGGTGGTGGGCATGCACGAGGACGTCGTCGGCATGTGCCTGAAAGGCACGGTCTCGCGCGTCTCCGGCGCCAATTTCTCCGACTTCGAGGCGGATCAGAAGTTACTCAACCGCGCCGCCTTCAACCCGCTGCGCCCGATTCCCGCCGGCGGCCTGCTCAAGTTCATGCATGGCGAGGAATACCACGCCTACAACCCGGACGTGGTGCAGGAACTGCAAACCGCCGTGCAGACCGGCTCCTATGACGCCTACAAGATTTACGCGGCCAGCGTGAACAATCGTCCGGTGGCCATGTTGCGCGACCTGATGAAGCTGAAGCTCGCCGACTCGCCGATTGCCGTCGACGCGGTGGAACCGATCGAAGCCATCCTGAAACGCTTCGACTCCGCCGGCATGTCGCTCGGCGCCCTCTCGCCCGAGGCGCACGAAGCCCTGGCGGAAGGCATGAACACCATCGGCGGGCGTTCCAACTCCGGCGAGGGCGGCGAAGACCCGGCCCGCTACGGCACCATCAAGATGTCCAAGATCAAGCAGGTGGCATCCGGCCGGTTCGGCGTCACCGCGCACTATCTGGTCAATGCCGAGGTGTTGCAGATCAAGGTCGCGCAGGGCGCCAAGCCCGGCGAGGGCGGCCAGTTGCC
Source organism: Gallionellaceae bacterium (assembly GCA_028714875.1). GTDB lineage: Bacteria > Pseudomonadota > Gammaproteobacteria > Burkholderiales > Thiobacillaceae > PFJX01. The sequence continues at coordinate 149,590 of JAQTLN010000008.1, read as the reverse complement.
CGGCAAGAAGGTGGAGCCGCACATCGCCAAGCTGCGCTGTACCAAGCCCGGCGTCACCCTGATCTCGCCGCCGCCGCACCACGACATCTACTCCATCGAAGACCTGGCACAGCTCATCTATGACCTGAAGCAGGTCAACCCGAAGGCTTTGGTGTCGGTGAAGCTGGTGGCGGAACCCGGCGTCGGCACCATCGCGGCCGGTGTGGCCAAGGCCTATGCCGACCTCATCACCATCTCCGGCTATGACGGCGGCACCGGCGCCTCGCCCCTCACCAGCGTGAAATATGCCGGCACGCCCTGGGAACTGGGCCTCACCGAAGCCCAGCAAGTGCTGCGCGCCAACGGCCTGCGCGGCCGCGTGCGGGTGCAGACCGATGGCGGCCTGAAGACCGGCCTGGACGTGGTGAAAGCCGCCATTCTCGGCGCCGAATCGTTCGGCTTCGGCACCGCGCCGATGATCTCGCTGGGCTGCAAATACCTGCGTATCTGCCACCTGAACAACTGCGCCACCGGCATCGCCACCCAGGACGCGCGCCTGCGCAAGGGCTTCTTCATCGGCCTGCCCGAGATGGTCATCAACTACTTCACCTTCGTCGCCCGCGAGACCCGCGAATGGATGGCCGCGCTGGGCGTAAGCAAGTTCGAGGACCTGATCGGCCGCACCGATCTGCTCGAACTCCTGCCGGGTGAATCGGACAAGCAGAGCAAGTTGAAACTCGGCGTTCTGCTGTCGCAAGGCAGCATTGCCGACAGCGAGCCGCGCTTCTGCGTCGATGCCTCCAACCCCTCCTTCGACAAGGGCGAGCTGGCCGAGCAGATGGTCAAGGACGCGCTCCCCGGCATCCTCGCCCAAACCCCGCAGCGCCTGGAATACAAGGTGCGCAACGTCAACCGTTCCATCGGCGCGCGCCTCTCCGGCGAGATCGCCCGCGCGCATGGCGCCGTGGGTCTACCCACCGACTGCCTGCACATCAAGCTGAACGGCTCCGCCGGCCAGAGCTTCGGCGTCTGGAACCACCACGGCCTGACCATGGAGATCGAAGGCGACGCCAACGACTACGTCGGCAAGGGCATGTCCGGCGGCCGCCTCATCGTCTATCCGCCCAAGGGCTCCGCGTTCGCCTCGCACCAGGCCAGCATCATCGGCAACACCTGTCTGTACGGCGCCACCGGCGGCGAGCTATACGCGGCCGGTCTGGGTGGTGAGCGCTTCGGCGTGCGCAACTCCGGCGCGCTGGCGGTGGTGGAAGGCGTGGGCGAACACTGCTGCGAATACATGACCGGCGGCTGCATCATCGTGCTCGGCAACACCGGCCTCAACGTCGGCGCCGGCATGACCGGCGGCTTCGCCCTGATCTATGACGAGGACGGCAACTTCGCCGAGAAGTACAACAACGAGCTGGTCGACATCAACCGCATCAACGACGAGAAAACCGGCGAACACCGCGCGTTCCTGCGCGAGAAGCTGGATAAACACGTGCAATACACCGGCTCCGACCGCGCCCGCTGGATGCTGGAACACTTCACCGATGTGGTGAACCGTTTCTGGTTGGTGAAGCCCAAGGCTTTGACGCTGGATAGTTTGTTGAAGGATTGATCCTCCAGGAGTTCGATATGGCGACCATTTCTCGGGAACATCTCAACAGTCTCACGGCCCAGGAAAAGCTGGATTTGATCGAGTTCCTGTGGGATTCGCTGGATCCTAATGACATCCCCCTCCACGACTGGCAGAAGCGGGAACTTGGGCAGGCGCTGGAGGAGTATCGCCTCAACCCGGAAGAAGGCGAGGAGTGGGAAATCGTCAGGGCGCGCATCGAGAAGTCCTTTTCATGAAACTCTATGTTCGTGTTCGCGCAGAGCATGAAATGAATCAGACAGCCACCTGGTATGAACAGCAATCGGCAGGATTGGGCCGGGAATTCCTGAACAGCGTTGCCGAGATGTTCGAGATCATCCGCGACCAGCCGCTCGCATTCACACGCATCAGCGGTGATGTGCGGCGCGTGCTGTTGAGGGCATTTCCTTATGCCTTGTTCTATCTGGTGGATCGGCGCGGCATCCAGGTACTTCGCTGTTTGCACCAGAACCGCAATCCCTCGTCGTGGCCCAGCACGAATCACTAATCAGGAACCCACATGTCCGACGTATTCCAATTCCTCAACATCGCCCGCCGCGACGGCGACAAGGTCCCGGCTGAAGTGCGCAAGGTCGAATTCAAGGAAATCTACGCCCCGATGGATGTCGATCAGGCCCATGAACAGGCCGGCCGTTGCCTCGCCTGTGGCAACCCCTATTGCGAGTGGAAGTGCCCGGTGCACAACTACATTCCCAACTGGTTGAAGCTGGTGGATGAAGGGCGCTTGTTCGAGGCCGCCGAGCTGTCGCACCAGACCAACTCCCTGCCGGAAGTGTGTGGCCGCGTCTGCCCGCAGGACCGCCTGTGCGAAGGTTCCTGCACCCTGAACCAGGTCGATGCCGGCGCCGTCACCATCGGCGGCATCGAGAAATACATCTCCGAGACCGCCTTCGCCCAGGGCTGGCGCCCGGACATGAGCAAGGTGGTCGCCACCGGCAAGAAGGTCGCCATCATCGGCGCCGGCCCCGCCGGTCTCGGCTGCGCTGACGTGCTGGCGCGCAACGGTGTGCAAGCCGTCGTCTTCGACAAGTATCCGGAAATCGGCGGCCTGCTCACCTTCGGCATTCCCGAATTCAAGATGGAAAAGAGCGTGATGACCCGCCGCCGCGAGATTTTCGAGGGCATGGGCATCGAGTTCCACTTGAACACCGAGGTGGGCAAGGACGTGGCGATGTCTTACCTGCTCGACGAATACGATGCCGTGTTCATGGGCATGGGCACCTACACCTACATGCGGGCCGGCATTCCCGGCGAGGACCTGCCCGGCGTCATGGCCGCGCTGCCGTTCCTGATCTCCAACGTGAACAACTGCCTGGAATTGCCGCAGGATGAGTTCATCGACATGAAAGGCCTGCGCGTCGTGGTTCTCGGCGGCGGCGACACCGCGATGGACTGCAATCGCACCTCCATCCGCCAGGGCGCGGCCAGCGTCACCTGCGCCTACCGCCGCGACGAAGCCAACATGCCCGGCTCCAAGCGCGAAGTTGCCAACGCCAAGGAAGAGGGCGTGCAGTTCCTGTGGAACCGGCAGCCGGTCGCGGTCGTCGGAGGCGATGGCAAAGGCGGTGGCAAAGTGGAAGGCATCAAGCTGGTTACCACCGAACTGGGAGAGCCCGACGCGCGTGGTCGCCGCACCCCGGTGGTGGTGGCAGGCTCCGAGGAAATCATTCCTTGCGACCGCGTCCTGGTCGCCTTCGGCTTCCGCCCCAACCCGCAACCCTGGTTCGCCGACATCGGCGTCACCACCGATCAGGGTGGCCGGGTTGTCGCGAAAGGGCAGTCGCACGCTTTCCAGACCGCCAACCCCAAAGTCTTCGCGGGCGGCGACATGGTGCGCGGCTCCGACCTGGTGGTCACCGCTGTGTACGAAGGCCGTGAAGCCGCGAAGGGCATGCTGGCGTTCATGGGCATCTGGTAAGCCTTCCCGGGTACGCAAAAAAGCCGGCTCATGGCCGGCTTTTTTGTTGTTCAGCCAGGACGAGTAACCGACTACTACATTGCCTCGTCCTTCAACTCACGCGCCAGCAAGGCGGCCACGGCTTCGCCCGGGGGTATTTCGCCGCGCAGGATGGCGGCGACCGACTGGGTGATGGGCATGTCGACCCGCAAGGTGTCGGCCAGAACGGCGAGTTCGAGGGCGGTGGTGACGCCTTCGGCGACGTGGCCGAGTTGGCGCAGGGCGCCTTCCAGGCTTTCTCCGGCCGCCAGACGCAGGCCGACCTGGCGGTTGCGGGAAAGATCGCCGGTGCAGGTCAGGATCAGGTCGCCCATGCCGGACAGGCCCATGAAGGTTTCCGGACGGCCACCCAGATGCAGGCCGAGGCGGGTGAGTTCGGCCAGGCCGCGTGTCACCAGGGCCGCGCGCGCATTGAGGCCGAAACCGAGGCCATCCGAGATGCCGGCGGCGATGGCGATGACGTTCTTCACCGCGCCGCCCAGTTCCACCCCGACCACATCGGTGCTGGCATAGAGGCGCAGGCGCGGATCGTGCAGCGCCTGGGCGGCGCCGCGCGCGAACTCGGTATCACGCGAGGCGACGGTGAGCGCGGCGGGCAGGCCGCGCGCGACTTCCAGCGCGAAACTCGGGCCGGACAGCACGCCGGCCGCCGGGTGTTCCGGCCAGGTTTCTTCCAGCACCTCATGCGGCAGTCGCCGCGTTCCGGCCTCGAAACCCTTGCACAACCAGATCAGGGGCGTTTTGCCGCCCCGCTCGCGCAGGGTCTGCAACAGGGGCCGGAAGCCGCTGGTGGGTACCGCCGAGATCAGCCAGTCGGCGTCGCGCAAGGAGGCATCCAGGTCGGCGCTTGGCGCCAGGTTGGCGGGCAACTCCTGGCCCGCCAGGTAACGCGCGTTGACCCGCGTGGCGGCCATCGCGGTGGCATGCTCGGGTGAGCGTGTCCACAGCCGAACCCGGGCGGCGCCGGCCAGACGGATGGCCATCGCCGTGCCCCAGGCGCCGGCCCCCAGCACGCAGACGTTCATGCGCTTCAGTTGGGCTGGCCGGCGGCCTGGGCTTGCTGTTGCTGCTGTTGCATGTAGAGCATTTCAAAATTGACCGGCTGCAACATCAGGGGCGGGAAACCGGCTTTGAGCACGGCGTCGGAAATGGTTTCGCGGGCGTAGGGGAAGATGATGTTGGGGCAGCCGATGGCCAGGGCCGGCTCCAGCGCTTCCGGCGGCAGGTTCTGAATACGGAAGATGCCACCCTGTTGCAGTTCCACCACGAACGCGACCTTGTCCTTGATCTTGGCGCTGACGGTGATGGTGAGGATGGTCTGATAGACGCCGTCTTCGATCGGCGCGCTCTGGGAGTTGATCTGCAAGTCCATCTGCGGCTGCTCGCGCTCCAGGAAGATGGCCGGAGCGCCGGGTACTTCCACGGAAAGATCCTTGACGTAGATCTTCTCGATGTTGAATACAGGCATGGCTTGTTGCTGGGGTTGCTGATCGGTCATGGTGGGGTCCGGTTGGATTGTAAAAGCGGCACATTATAGGGCCGTGGCATGCCCGCTTGCCCCCCACCGAGGAGGTATCCCGGCAATTGCGGGCAGGGGGCCAGCTTTAGCGCTGCACCTTGTAGGGCTTGACGCCGAAATCCTGCTGGTAGGCCAGGGCCATTTTCTCGGCGGCGTCGGCGGAGGCGAAGGGGCCGGCCTGGACCTTGACCAGATTCCCCGCCGCTAGGTGGCTGATGCCGGGCAATTCGGCGCCGAAACGGGCTTTGACCTTGGCGCTCAAGGCATCGGCGGCGGCGGGGTTGGAAAGCGCGGCGAGTTGCAGATAGATGCCGGGAGCCGCGGCGGTCGGCGCGATCGTGGCGATCGGCGCGGGGCTGGCCGGCGCCTTGCCCGTGACCTTGATCGCCTGCACATCGAGATCATCGCGAATGCGCTCGGCGGCCTTGTTGGCGGCGTCCACGGACATGAATGGTCCGGCCTGGACCTTGTGCAAGCCGCCGACATCCAGGCGCATCACGCCAGGCAGATCGCGCGACAGCATGGCGCTGGCGCGGGCCAGCAATGCCTCGGCGGAGGCCGGATTGGCGTAAGCGCCCAGTTGCAGGTAGATCGCCTCCCCCGCCGCCGGCGAGGAGGCTTCGCTGATCGGTGAACTGGTCTGGACTTCACTGGCCTGGGCGACGAAGGAGTCCGGCGCGGCGTCGGCACTGACCAGTTCGACTTCCACCGGCGTGACGTCCTTGAGGACATCGAGCTTGTAGGCGGCGGTATACGACAGGTCGATGATGCGGCCTTCATGGAAGGGGCCGCGATCGTTGACCCGCACCAGCACGCTCTGGCCGGTATTCAGGTTGGTGACACGGGCATAGCTGGGAATCGGCAGCGTGGCATGGGCCGCCGTCATGGCGTACATGTCATAGGGCTCGCCCGAGGACGTGTTCTTGCCGTGGAATTTGCGCCCGTACCAGGATGCGAGGCCTTTTTCCTTGTAGGACTGCTCCGCCGCGATGGGTTGATAGGTCTTGCCCATCACCTTGTAGGTATCGTTGGCGTAGCGGTGCAGGGGTTCCGCTTTGGGCACGGCATCCGGCACCTGGTCCAGGTTGGCCGGCGTATCGCGGCCGGGGCCATCGTCCTTGTAGTAACCGCCCCCCTTGTAAGGCGGGATGACCGGCTTGTCATCACCGCGCGCGGTCTGTACCGGCTGGGTCTTCTGGGCGCTCTTGTCGGTCACGCTCGCGCAACCCGTCAGGTAGGCGGCGACGGCGAGGGCGATCAGGGGGGTACGCAGGGGGTGAAGCGGGAAATGTCGGTACTTGGGTTGACTCATGGCTGCCTCGCAACGACAAACGTCGTTAGAAAGTGCTCCAAGAGTATCGTCCATCATTATGTTTTTACAAGTTTTTTGTGCGTAACCAGGCTCATGACGATGCCGAATCCGACCAGGACGGTGACCATGGAGGTGCCGCCATAGCTGACCAGGGGCAGCGGCACGCCCACCACCGGCAGGATGCCGGAGACCATGCCCATGTTGACGAAGGCATAGGTGGCGAAGGTCAGCACGATGGCGCCGGCGAACAGGCGGCCGAACAGGGAGGGAGCGCCGGAGGCGAGCATCAGGCCGCGCCAGATGATGGCGGCGTAGAGGAGGAGCAGGAACAGGTTACCGATCAGGCCGAATTCTTCCGAGTAGACCGCGAAAATGAAGTCGGTGCTGCGTTCCGGCAGGAAATCCAGATGCGTCTGGGTGCCGGACATCCAGCCCTTGCCGGCAACGCCGCCGGAACCCACGGCGATGGTGGACTGGATGATGTGGTAACCGGCGCCCAGGGGGTCGGAGGAAGGGTCGATGAGGGTGAGCACGCGCTTTTGCTGGTAGTCGTGCAGCAGGTAGTTCCAGGCCACTGGCAGGGCCGCGCCGGCGGCAACGGCGGCGCCAATGATGACTTTCCAGGACAGGCCACCGAGGAACAGCACATAGAAGCCGGATGCAGTGATCAGGAGTGAGGTTCCCAGGTCAGGCTGCTTGGCGATGAAGCCGACCGGTAACGCCAGCAATAGGCCGGCGATGGCGAAATCGCGCGCGCGCAAGGTTTCCTGTTTGTAGTGCAGATACCAGGCCAGCATCATGGGCACGGCCAGGCGCATCAGTTCGGACGGCTGGATGCGGGTCACACCCAGTTCCAGCCAGCGCCGCGAGCCGTTGACGACGATACCGAACAACGCCACACCGAGCAGCAGGATCAGACCCACCGCATAGGCCGGCAGGGCGAATTGCATGAGACGCTGCGGCGGGATGTGGGACACCAGCAACATGGCGCCCAACGCCACCGACATATTGAGGAAGTGCGAGGCCAGCTTGGCCGGATTCTCGCCGGAAGCGCTGTACACCACGCTGCTGCCAAGCAGGAGCAGGAGCGCGAGGAGACCAACCAGGGGGCCGTCGAGATGCGCGAACAGGCGGGTGAACAGGGCTCGTAGGATCATTGCGCGGCTCCTTGTACGACAGGTGTGACGGTTTCGTCCGCCGGGCCGGCATCTTCCACTTCTTCTTCCGGCGTGGCGGCTCCCGGTTCCACCGGCGCGTAGACCTTGGGCAGCTTGCCAAGCAGCCAGTAGTCGATCACCTTGCGCGCCACCGGGGCGGCGGTGGAACCGCCGTGGCCGCCGTTTTCCACCATCACCGCCAGCACGATCTTGGGGTCGTCGGCCGGCGCGAAGGCGATGAACAAGGCGTGGTCGCGATTGCGCGCGGAAACCCGGCTGGCATCGTATTTCTCTCCCTGGCGGATGCCGACCACCTGCGCGGTGCCGGTCTTGCCGGCGAACTGATAGGGAGCGTTGGCGCCCGCCGCGGATGCGGTGCCGCCGGGTAGCGTCACATCCACCATGGCCTCCTTGACCAGGCGCAGGAACTCGGGTTTGAGCGGGATGTGCCGCAATATCTGCGGCGCGGCGTTGGACAACAGGCCCGAGGACGGGTCGCGCCAGGCGCGGATGAGTTGCGGTTTGTAGACCACGCCATTGTTGGCGATGGCCATGGTGGCCACCGCCAGTTGCATGGGCGTGGCGAGGACATAGCCCTGGCCGATGCCGGCGATCACGGTTTCGCCCGGCCACCAGGGCTGCTTGAAGCGGCGTTGTTTCCATTCCGGCGTGGGCAGCAGGCCCGACAGCTCGCCATCCAGATCCACCCCGCTTTTCTGGCCGAAGCCGAACTGGGCGAGGAAGCCGGCCATGCGCTCGATGCCCATCTGATGGGCAAGGCCGTAGTAATAGGTATCGCAGGAAATGGTGATGGAGCGTTTCAGATCGACCATGCCGTGGCCGTCCTTTTTCCAATCGCGGTAGCGGTGGCTGCTGCCGGACAAGGTGAAATAGCCGGGGTCGGAGATGGTGTCGCCGGGGTTGCGCACGCCCAGTTCCATGCCGGCCAGGCCCATGAACGGCTTGATGGTGGAGCCGGGGGGGTAGACGCCACGCAGCGCGCGGTTGATCAAGGGGCGCTCGTAAGCATCGTTGAGTTCGCGCCAGGTGGCGCTGTCGATGCCGTCGACGAACAGGTTGGGATCGAAGCCCGGTTTGGAAACCAGGGCCAGCACACCGCCGTTGCGCGGGTCCAGCGCCACCAGCGCGCCGCGATAGTCGCCGAAGACTTTTTCCGCCACCTGCTGCAACTTGGCGTCGATATGCAGATACAGGTTGTGGCCCGATACCGGCGCGGTGCGGGAGAGCAGGCGCACGGCGCGGCCACTGGAATCGGTCTCGACTTTTTCGATGCCGGTGCGGCCATGCAGCCAGGCTTCATAGCTCGCCTCGATGCCGAGCTTGCCGATGTAATCCGTGCCCCGGTAGTTGGCCAGTTGCTCGTCGGCCTCCAGGCGATCGAGATCGCGCTGGCCGACGCGGCCGATATAGCCGACCACATGCGAGAAAATTTCCCCATAAGGGTATTGGCGGAACAGACGCGCCTTCACCTCGACACCGGGGAAGCGGTAGCGGTTGACGGTGAAGCGCGCCACCTCTTCCTCGCTCAGCCGGTTGCGGATGGGAATGCTCTCGAAGTTCTTGCTTTCCGCCAGCAGTCGCTTGAAGCGTTTGCGGTCGCTCGTGTCGATGCTCACCACCTGGCTGAGCTGGTTGAGGATGTCCTCCAGCTTGCCGGCCTTGGCCGGGGTGATTTCCAGGGTGTAGGCGGAAAAGTTCTGCGCCAGGACTTCGCCGCGCCGGTCATAGATGACCCCACGCGAGGGCGGCGCCGGCACCAGCGAGATGCGGTTGCTTTCGGCCAGCGCGTGGTAGTGGTCGTACTGGATGACTTGCAGCCAGAAAGAGCGCGCGAACAGCGTCAGAAACAACAGGGCCGCGACGACGCCGGCGATTTCCATGCGCCGCCGATAGCGCAGGAACTCGACCTCGGGATTGATCAGGCGCAGACCGCTCACAGGCGGTAGCGTGCGCCGTGCGCACGAATCGGCGTTGAATCGTGCGCACGGCGCACGCTACATGGCGGTCGCGGCGGGGAACAAGGTTTCATTCCACGGCCGCCTTGTCGGGCAGGGCCGGGCGGCCGCTGATACGGTCCAGCAGCATGGCCAGCGGCCACCACAGCAGGATGGCCACCAGGCCGGCGGAGAGATAGCGCCAATCCGCCTCGCCACGGCCGAATGCCAGGCCCAGGGTCAAGACCAGCGCCTCCTTGCCGAGCAGCAGCAGCGCCAGTTGCAGAGTCTGGCGCGGCGCATCGAAACCCTCCAGGCGCTTTTGCAGCGACAAGGTCACAAAGGCGGCGCCGCAATAGGCCAGGGCATCCAGGCCCAGCAGCAGGCCGTGGGTCACATCGGTGACCAGGCCGAGCGCGAAGGCGATCCCGAGTCCGACCAGGCGCGGCGCATGGATGCACCAGTAAAGCAGCACCATCAGCGTGAGATCGGGCAACAGCCAGCGCAGGCCGTCCGCCCACGGCAACAGGGTGATGCAGAGCGCCGTGAACAGGGTGACCATGACCTTGGCGCGGTTGGGTGGCGCGGCCAGCTCCGAGCCCTGCGGCAACAGGGGGCGGGCGCCATTCATGATGGGTGGGCGTGAAATCATGGTTTGGGCGCTGGCGCTGGCGCCGGCGCCGGCGCCGGCGTGGGCGCCTGTTCCAGGGGTTTCAGGACCGCCACATGGCGATAGCGACCGACGCCCCCGAGCGGGCGGCAATAGGCGCGCGCGAACGGGGTATTGCGTGGCGGTTCGGTCTTGACCACCTGCGCCACCGGAATGCCGGCGGGATAGGTGCCGTCGATGCCCGAGGTGTACAGCAGATCGCCTTCCTTGATGTCGGCGTGCATGTCCAGGAAGCGCACTTCCAACCACTTGTCCGAGCCGGTGCCGGAAACGATCAGGCGCAGGCCGTTGCGCAGATTCTGTACCGGCGCGCCCTGGTCGCGGTCGGTCAGTAGCGTCACTTCGGAGGTCAGGGGATAACTGCGCGTCACCTGACCCACCAGGCCGGCGGCATCGACCACCGGCCAGCCGGCCGCGAGGCCATGTACCTGGCCGCGGTTGATGATCACCTTGCGCGCGAACGGGCTGGGCACGGTCTGCACGATTTCCGCCACGCGCGGCGCCGTATCGGGCCGCGCCGGCAATGCCAGCAACTGGCGCAGATTGTTGTTCTCCGCCAGCAGCGTCTGGCGATCCTGCTGGGTAATGCGCATGTGATCGCGCTCCTCGCGCAAATGATCGTTATCGCGCTTGAGTTCGCCGTGGGTAATGAAGAAGCCGGCCACGTCCTGGCTCCATTCCCAGGGCGCGGCCAGCACCCGCTGCATCGGATGCAGCGCCGCGTTGAGTCCGCCACGCAACCAGGCCAGGGCCGAATAACGCGCATCCAGCGCCAGCAGCAGCAGGCAGACCAGCACGTACAGGGCAAACCGGGAGGGCAACCCCATTTCCCGGACGAACAGGGGCGCCTGTGGTGTGTGGGGCATGTGCCGGGTCAGGCTTGTGGCATGGGGCGCGAGGCGAGGGAGGCGCGGTGCTTAAGCCCGCGCCTCACGCCTGTCGCTTCACGGAGGTCAGTCGTTGGTGAATACGGTGGCAAGCCGGTCCATCTCTTCCAGGGCGCGGCCGGAGCCGCTGACCACGCAGGAGAGCGGATCTTCCGCGACGATCACCGGCAGGCCGGTTTCTTCCATGAGCAGACGATCGATGTCACGCAGCAGCGCGCCGCCGCCGGTCAGCACCATGCCCTTGTCGGCAATATCCGCGCCCAGTTCCGGCGGGGTCTGCTCCAGGGCCGACTTCACCGCCGAGACGATGGTATTGAGCGGGTCGGTGAGCGCTTCCAGGATTTCGTTGCTGGTGATGGTGAAGCTGCGCGGGATGCCTTCGGCCATGTTGCGGCCCTTGACTTCCATTTCACGCACTTCGGAGCCGGGGAAGGCCGAGCCCATCTGCTTCTTGATATTTTCGGCGGTGGCTTCGCCGATCAACATACCGTAATTGCGCCGGATGTAATTGGTGATGGCCTCGTCGAACTTGTCGCCGCCGACCCGCACCGAGGCCGAGTAGACCAGGCCGCCGAGGGAGATGACGCCCACTTCCGTGGTGCCGCCGCCGATGTCCACCACCATCGAGCCGGTCGCTTCCGCCACCGGCATGCCGGCGCCGATCGCCGCCGCCATCGGTTCCTCGATCAGATACACCTGACGGGCGCCGGCGCCGATCGCGGATTCGCGGATGGCGCGGCGTTCCACCTGGGTCGCCCCCGACGGCACGCAGATGATGATGCGTGGGCTGGGGTGGAACATGCGGCTGTCATGCACCTTCTTGATGAAGAACTTGAGCATCTGCTCGGTGACGTTGAAGTCGGCGATGACGCCGTCTTTCATCGGCCGGATGGCCTGGATGTTGCCGGGCGTGCGCCCCAACATCTGCTTGGCCTCCAGGCCGACGGCCTGAATGGTCTTCTTGCCGGTGAGGCCTTCCTGGCGGATGGCAACGACTGACGGCTCGTTCAAAACGATGCCGCGGCCGCGTACATAAATGAGGGTATTGGCGGTTCCCAGGTCGATCGCGAGATCAGTGGAAAAGTAACCGCGTAGCAGTCCGAACATGCGTGGTCCAATTGGGCGGAAAAATAGCGCCGTATGATAACCTACGACGCCTTATGCAATAAGGCCTTGGTAACCATGTCTCTTTCACTACAAGACGTTCAACGCATCGCCCATCTGGCGCGCATTCGGGTGGATGAAGCCGAGGCCGCCGGGTATCAGGCGCAACTCAACGGCATTTTCGGACTGATCGAGGAAATGCAGGCCGTCGATACTCTGGGCGTCGCCCCCATGTCGCATGCCCAGGATCTATCGCAGCGTCTGCGCGCCGACGAAATCTCCGAACCGGATCGCCGCGCGGCCTTCCAGGCCGTGGCGCCGCAGGTCGAGAACGGGCTGTATCTGGTGCCGAAAGTAATCGAGTAGGCGGCATGCCTCATGCCTGGAACAGCCACCCCGCCAATGAAATCAACCACGTAGGATGCGGTTCGCTCTGCTCACCACATCCTACGTTCCTGGTTATTTCACAGTAACACTCACATGACCGACACGATCAAATCCCTCGCCGCCCTCCTTGCCGAAGGCAAAACTTCCAGCGTCGAACTCAGCCAGGACTACCTGGCGCGCATCGAGCGCCTGAATCCCGCGCTCAACGCCTTCGTCACGGTCGATGCCGAGAAGACGCTGCTTGATGCCGCCGCCGCCGACGCGCGCCGGGCTTCCGGTAACGCGGGGCCGCTGACCGGCGTGCCGATCGCGCACAAGGACATCTTCTGCGCCGAAGGCTGGCTGACCACCTGCGGTTCGAAGATGCTGTCCAACTTCGTTTCGCCCTATGACGCCCACGTCATTGAGCAATTCAAGGCGGCCGGCATGCCCTGTCTGGGCAAGACCAATATGGACGAGTTCGCCATGGGCTCGTCCAACGAAACCAGTTATTACGGCCCGGTGCGCAACCCCTGGGATACCGACCGGGTGCCCGGCGGTTCTTCCGGCGGCAGCGCGGCGGCGGTGGCGGGGCGCCTCGCGCCGGCGGCGACCGGCACCGATACCGGCGGCTCGATCCGGCAACCGGCGGCATTGACCGGCATCACCGGACTCAAGCCCACCTACGGCGTGGTGTCGCGCTACGGCATGATCGCCTTCGCCTCCAGTCTCGATCAGGCCGGTCCGATGGCCCAGACCGCCGAGGATTGCGCCCTGCTGCTCAACGTCATGGCCGGCTTCGACCCGCGCGATTCCACCAGCCTGGAACGCGAGAAAGAAGATTACGCGCGCGACCTGAATCAGCCTTTGGCCGGCCTGCGGATCGGCCTGCCGCGCGAATTCTTCGGCGCCGGCCTGACCGGCGACACCGCCCGCGCGGTCGAGGAGGCGATCAACCAATTGAAGAAGCTGGGCGCGCAAACCGTGGAAGTGGGCCTGCCCAATTCCAACCTCTCGGTCGCCGCTTATTACGTCCTGGCGCCGGCGGAAGCCTCCAGCAACCTGTCGCGTTTCGACGGCGTGCGCTACGGCTACCGCACCCCCGAGTACCGCGACCTCACCGACATGTACGAGAAGACCCGCGCCGAAGGCTTCGGGCCCGAGGTCAAGCGGCGCATCATGATTGGCGCCTATGTGCTCTCGCACGGCTATTACGACGCCTACTACCTGCAAGCGCAGAAGCTGCGCCGTCTGATCGCCCAGGACTTCGTCGAAGCGTTCAAGCAATGCGACGTCATCCTCGGCCCCACCGCGCCCACCACCGCCTTCAAGCTGGGTGAGAAGACCGCCGACCCGGTCGAGATGTACCTCTCCGACATCTACACCATCGCCGTCAACCTCGCCGGCCTGCCCGGCATGTCGCTGCCCTGCGGCTTCGACGCCCAGGGCCTGCCGATCGGCCTGCAACTCATCGGCGACTATTTCGCCGAGGCGCGCATGCTGGGCGTCGCGCACCAGTACCAGCTGGCCAGCGACTGGCACACGCGGGCGCCGGCGCTCTGAAAGGAGGCGATCATGGGCTTCGCGCTGAAAAAGGACGAGCGTTACACCGTCGCGCAATATCTGACCTGGCCGGAGGACGGCCCGCGTTATGAGTTGATTGACGGCGTGCCCTTCGAGATGAACGCGCCCGGCTACGATCACCAGAAGATCGTGGCGGCACTGCATGTCGAGCTGGAGCTTCACCAACGCGAGCGCCTGAAATCTGACGGCGGGGGCGAGCCGCCCTGCGACATTCTGTTCGCACCACTCGACGTCATCCTCTCCGACATCACCGTGGTGCAACCCGACCTGATCGTCGTGTGCGATCCAGCCATCGTGGTGAATGGCCGCGTGCGCGGCGCGCCCGACCTGGTGGTGGAAGTGCTCTCGCCCAGCACCGCCGCCAAGGACCGCAAGCACAAGCGCCGCCTTTACGAGGCCGCCGGCGTGCCGCAATACCTGCTGATCGACCCGGCCTACCGTTTCGCCGAGCTCTACAGCCTGGACGCGGACGGGCGCTATCCCGAATCCGAGGTGTTGCTGGCGGAAGATGCGTTGACCCTGCGCGTCGCGCCCGGCTTCTCCCTTACTTTTCACGACCTGTTCGGCTGGCCATTGCAGATCGAGGCACGCCAGGACATCCCCAGTTACGGATAAAAGCCATGCAATGGGAAACCGTCATCGGGCTGGAAGTGCATTCCCAGCTCTCCACCAAGACCAAAATCTTCTCCGGCGCCAGCACCGCTTTCGGCGCCGAGCCCAATCGGCAAGCCTGCCAGGTGGATCTCGCCCTGCCTGGCGTGCTGCCGGTATTGAACAAGGGCGCGGTGGAGCGGGCGATCAAGTTCGGGCTGGCGATCGGCGCCAAGCTGAATCGCACCAATATTTTCGACCGCAAGAATTACTTCTATCCCGATCTACCCAAGGGCTACCAGATTAGCCAGTTCACCCTGCCCATCGTCGAGGCCGGTGAACTGACGGTGCAAGTCGGGGAGGGCGACAAGGCGGTGGCAAAAACCGTCCGCATCACCCGCGCGCACCTGGAAGAAGACGCCGGGAAGTCGCTGCATGAAGACTTCCACGGGATGACCGGCATCGACCTCAACCGCGCCGGCACGCCCCTGCTGGAAATCGTATCGGAGCCGGACATGCGTTCCGCCAAGGAAGCGGTGGCCTACGCCAAGGCGCTGCACACTCTGGTGACCTGGATCGGCATCTGCGACGGCAACATGCAGGAAGGCAGCTTCCGGGTCGACGCCAACGTCTCGGTGCGGCCGCTGGGCCAGGCCGAGTACGGCACCCGGCGCGAGATCAAGAACCTCAACTCATTCAAGTTCCTGGAACAGGCGATCAATTACGAAGTGCGCTGGCAGATCGAGCAGATTGAGGACGGCCACCAGATTCAGCAGGCCACCGTGCTGTTCGACCCGGACACGGGTGAAACCCGCGTCATGCGGACCAAGGAAGACGCCCACGATTACCGCTACTTCCCCGATCCCGATCTGCTGCCGGTGAAGCTGGAGGAAGACTGGATTGAACAGGTGCGCGCCACTCTGCCGGAACTGCCGCAACAGAAACAGGCGCGGTATCAGGCTGATCTCGGGCTGTCGGCGTATGACGCTTCGGTACTCACCAGCGGCAAATGGACAGCGGATTATTTCGAGGAAATGCTCGCTTCCGCCGGCGAGAGCCAAGCCAAGGCTTGCGCCAATTGGGTCACTGGCGGACTTGCCGCTTATCTCAATCAGATGGCCAACAGCCCAGACCAATGCCTCGTTACGCCAGGACAAGCGGCGGGTGTGGTGAGACGAGTTGCGGACGGAACCATCAACGGCAAGATCGCGAAAGAAATTTTCGATGCGCTGTGGAAAGGCGAAGGCATGGACGCCGATCAGATCATCGAGGCTAAAGGCCTGAAACAGGTCTCAGACGCCGGCGCCATCGAGTTGATCATCGACGACGTGCTGGCAGCCAACGCCAAGTCGGTCGAGGAATTCCGTTCCGGCAAGGAAAAAGCCTTCAACGCCCTGGTCGGCCAGGTGATGAAGGCTTCCAAAGGCAAGGCCAATCCGGCCCAGGTCAACGAACTGCTGAAGAAGAAACTTGGCGCGGGATAACCGCGTAGGGCGGATGCCCGGCGGGCGATCCGCCTTAATCTGTCGGACTCCGCATGAATCCGTCGGAACCGCTCCGCGTTCCGACCTACCTGGTCATCGCCTTCAATTCCATCAACTCCTGGAATCGCGTCTTTTCCGCCTCGAAGCGTTGTTTCAACTCGTTCATGATTTTTTCGCGCTGCCGTATGGCCTCGCCCCCATGCGCCAATTCCGCCTGCGCCTCGTCGCGCATCTGCAGGACGTTGGCCGGCTCCGCCACGCGCGCCGCGCGGAATCGCGCCAATTGACCATTGGCGTAGGACAGCTTGGCCGCGCTACTGTTCAGACGTGATTGCAGGCCGCTCAGGGTCAGTTTTTCCAGTTCCAGGGCGCGATCCCGCGCCAGATCGATTTCGCTCTCATCGGTATAAGTCGCCAGCAGAGCGCGGTCGCGGCGCTGTTGATCCGCCACCCGGCGCAGATGTTCTTCCTGGGCGGCGGTTTCCTCGGCGCGGCGCTGGCGCTCCTCGGGAGTAAGCAGAGTGCGTTGCGTCTCCCGTATCACGCGTCCCTGCTTGTCCAGTTCCTGATGGCCCAGGCCGGATTGCTGGTTGGGCATGACATCGCCGTAATGTACTTTTCCCTTGGCATCCACCCAACGGTAGGTGGTGGCCAGGGCCGGGCTGGCGGCGAAAATAAGAAGGAGGCAGACGAAGGCGCGCATGGGGTTCACGAAGAAGGGCTCCACCCTCCTCAGCAAGCCATGGGCCAGTATTAGTTCTTTTGTTTTCAACATATTGGACAACCCTCTCCCGGTTGTATCCGTTGAAATTCCGGCATCCTCTCCCGGTTTTTCGTCACTCGCCAACGCCGTATTGGCCGCGATAACGTTCGATCGCCGCGAGGGTATCACTCCATTCCGGCTGGCCGGTCAGGTAGTTGCAGAGATCGTTCAGATTGACGATGTGCAGCACCGGCAAGCCGTAATCGCGACTCACTTCCTGCACCGCCGACAGACTGCCCTGGCCGCGTTCCATGCGATCCAGCGCGATGGCCACGCCGCATGGCGTGGCGCCCGCCGCGCGGATCAGTTCCACCGACTCGCGTACGGAGGTGCCGGCGGAAATTACATCGTCGACGATCAGGATGCGGCCAGACAGCTTGGCCCCTACGATATTTCCCCCCTCGCCGTGGTCCTTCGCTTCCTTGCGGTTGTAGCTGTAGGGCAGATTGCGGCCCGTGGCGGCAAAGGCGATGGCCACGGACGCCGCCAGCGGAATGCCCTTGTAAGCCGGCCCGAACAAACCATCGAAGGCGATGCCGGAGTCGGCGATGGCCTGCTCGTAGAACTCGCCGAGTCGTTTCAGCGACACGCCATCGTTGAACAGGCCGGCGTTGAAGAAATACGGACTCATGCGCCCGGCCTTGGTCTTGAATTCTCCGAACAACAACACCTGTTGGCGAATCGCGAAGTCGAGAAACGCTCCTTTGAAATCCTGCATGTCTATAACCTTCGTTCTATGCGCGTTATCAGCCTGAATCTTAACGGATTCCGCCCAGGCGCCGGGCGCGCCGCCTGCTCATGGTCCGAGAAAATCAGGGCTTGGGACTCCAGTCGTAATCCACGATCAATGGGGCATGGTCACTGAAGCGCTGTTCCTTGTAGACGGAAGCGGACTTGGCTTGTCGCGCCAGCCCGGCGGTCGCGATCTGGTAATCGATTCTCCAGCCCACATTTTTCGCCCAGGCCTGGCCCCGGTTGCTCCACCAGGTGTAGGCCTCGCCTTCGTGCTCGGGGTAGAGACGGCGGTAGACGTCGACCAGGCCGACGCGCTCGAACAAGTCACTCATCCAGGCGCGCTCTTCCGGCAGAAAACCGGAGTTCTTGCGGTTGCCCTTCCAGTTCTTGAGGTCGATTTCGCGGTGGGCGATGTTCCAGTCACCGCACAGGATGAATTCACGGCCGCTGTTTGCCAGCGCTTCCAGGCGCGGCAGAAAGCGTTCCATGAAGGCGAATTTGGCGGCCTGACGTTCCTCGCCGGAGGAACCGGAGGGCAAGTAGAGGGAAACCACGGAAAGCTCGCCATAGACCGCCTCGATATAGCGGCCCTCCGCGTCGATGTCGGCGATGCCGAGGCCTTCGATGACCTGATCGGGTTGTTTTTTCGAGTAAATGCCGACACCGCTGTAGCCCTTCTTTTCCGCGTAATGGAAATAACCATGGAAGCCGGGCGGATTGAGCATTTCCAGGGAAAGGTCGGACGCTTGCGCCTTGAGCTCCTGGAGACAGACGACATCGGCATTCTGTGCGGCCAGCCAGGCAAAAACGCCTTTGCTGGAGGCGGAGCGAATTCCGTTCAGGTTCAGCGTAATCACACGCGGCATTGCGGTATGTCTCCAATAGCGGGGGGTTGAAAAGCGCGCCGATCTCCCCGTGAACTCTGGGCATCAAACGCCTTGCTTGCATAAAAATGGCGCGACTTCTTTCGGCTTAGGCGGTAAACATACCCAATCGAGGCTGATGGCACTTGGACTTTTCCACCGAACCACGATTCATTGCCTCTGCCTGGATGCCGGCGCTAGTGGTCTGCTTCCGAAATAGCGCAACATGAAACGGCGCCTTTTTCCGCGTGGCGGCGTTGCTCGTCGTTGTCATAGTCCGGGCTATGGCGCCTCCTCGCGCCTTGCCCCGCGAAAAAATCCATCCGTTTCATCAGTCACGCCATATCGGAAGCAGACCACTAGCAGCCCTGATGGCGTCGGGCTTCCGCCGCCGCCTTGTGAAAACGGCTGGCGTCGTCGAGTTGGCCGGCGGCGTCGAGTGCCTGCGCTTTCCAGGTCAGCAGGCGCGCTTCCAGGTAGTGCAGGCCGAAGCGGGCGAACAGGTCGAGGGCATGGTCGAGATGCGGCAGGGCATAGAGCGGTTGCCGGCTGAAGGCCGCTTCGGCATGGATGGCGGTGCCGCGCGCTTCTTCGCACGGCGCCAGGCGACGCAGCGTGGCGAGGGCGGCCTGGGCGGCGGCTTCGTCCGGCCGCTCACCAAGGCGGCTGTGTGCCCAATGGCGCAGCAACTCGGCGCGCGCCATCGCGACGGGTTCGGCGGATGGGTCTATCCAGCGCAGGCAGGCTTCCGGGTCGTCGAGAAAGAAGTACTGCATGGCGTTATGCGGCAGGGCCAGGGCGGCCTCGCGTTCGCCCTGTAAAGCCAGGGTCCAGCCCAGGCAGGTCAGGCCCTCGGCGGAAGGGGGCAACCACGTGAGCGCGTCGCAGAAGCGGCCGCGCCAGAACAACGTGCTGCCCACCGCCCAGGCGGCCTGGTGCCGGGCCACCTCGCCGGCGCCCTTGGCCAGTTCCGGCAGTTTCATGGCCGCGCGGTAAACGTGGACCGGGCCTAGTCGGGCTTCCAACGCCCGCCAGTCGGCGAAGGCGGCGGCAAACGCCAGGCTCAGGCTTCAACCACGGCTTTCGCCGCGCCCGCTTCCAGGCGGCCGATGACGCAGGCTTGCGGGAAGCCGTGCCGCTGGAATATCGCCAGCACGGCGTCCACCGATTCCGCCGCGCAGGACACCAGCAGGCCACCGCTGGTCTGTGGGTCGCTGAGGATGGCGCGTTGCCAGTCTGAACACGCCGCGGACAGTTCCACTTCGTCGCCATAGCTGGCCCAGTTGCGGGTGCTGGCGCCGGTGGTGTGGCCGGCCTGAGCCAGTTCGGGCACACCGGGCAGCAGCGGCAGGCGGCTATATTCGATGCGGGAAGTGAGCCCTGAGCCGCGCGCCAGTTCCAGGCCGTGGCCAAGCAGGCCGAAGCCGGTGACATCGGTCATGGCGTGGACGCCGTCGAGTTCGGCGAGATCGGGGCCGGGCGTGTTGAGCTGGGTGGTGGCGGCGATCATCGCGGCATAGCCGGCGTCGCTCAGCGCGCCTTTCTTGAGGGCGGCGGAGTAGATGCCCACCCCCAGCGGCTTGCCCAGAATCAACACGTCGCCGGCCTGGCCGCCGCTGTTTTTCTTTACCCGCGCCGGGTCGACCACGCCGATGCCGACCAGACCGTAGATGGGTTCCGGCGCGTCGATGGAATGGCCACCGGCGATGGGGATGCCGGCGGCTTTCGCCACCGCCTCGCCGCCCGCCAGGATTTCCCGGATCACCTCATGCGCCAGCTTGTCCACCGGCATGCCGACAATGGCGAGCGCGAACAGCGGTTTCCCGCCCATCGCATAGACATCCGACAAGGCATTGGTGGCGGCGATGCGGCCGAAGTCGAAGGGGTCGTCGACGATGGGCATGAAGAAGTCCGTGGTCGCCACCACCGCCTGGCGCTCGTTCAGCTTGTACACGGCGGCGTCGTCGCCATGCTCGATACCCACCAGCAAGTCGGGGAAGGCCGCCGCCACATGCGAGGCGAAGGGCGTGCCGGCGAGGATTTTTTCCAGCACGTTGGGGGCGATCTTGCAGCCGCAGCCGCCGCCGTGGGAGAACTGGGTGAGTCGGATGGGAGGGGTCATGGATGGAATAGTGAGTTGAGAAAAAACGTGGGAGCCCGCCGCTACGGATAACGACGTCCCCAGCGCCAGGCCAGGCCCAGCAGCAGCAGGATCGCGCCCAGCGTCGGCCAGTTGCCCCAGCGCAGATAGGGCGTGGCGCCGGTCATGCCCTGCACCTTGTCTTCCAGGGTGCCACTGGTGAAGGGGTTGAGCAGGTTACGCACCCGGCCGCGCTCGTCGATGATCGCGGTATAGCCGGTATTGTTGGCGCGCAACTGCCAGCGGCCGGCTTCCAGTGAGCGCATGGCGCCGATCTGTAGATGCTGCCTGGGCGCGAAACTGTCGCCGAACCAGGCGTCGTTGCTGACGTTGACCAGCAGGGTGGAAGCGCGCGCGGCGGCGATGCGCTCCTCGCCGAAAGCGTCCTCGTAGCAGATGTTCACCGCCAGCTTTTGTCCGGCGGCGGCCAGCGGCGGCTGATCCGCCGCGCCGCGCGAGAAATCGGACATGGGAATCGACAGTACCCGCAATACCCAGGCGAAGCCGGGCGGCAGAAATTCACCGAAGGGCACCAGATGCGCCTTGCGGTAACGGCCTTCGGGCTCGGCCCCAACACTGATCACGCTGTTGAAATAGCGCTCCTCACCCTCGCTTTCCGGCACGCCCAGCACCACATCGCCATTGTTGTGGCGGGCATGCTCGCCGAGCATGGCCAGGTAATCAGGCGAAAGTTGCGAACGCAGCACCGGCAACGCGGTTTCCGGCAGGACAATCAATCGCGCGTCACTGGCCAGGACCGCGCGACCGTAATCAAGCAGGGTCTGCTGGAGCTTCTCGGGTCGGAATTTCATTTCCTGGGCCACGTTGCCTTGCACCAGGGCGACCTTGATCGGTTCACCGCTGGGGCGGGTCCACTGGATGCCGTTCAGCGCCCAGCCACCCAGCCAGATCACGGCGAGCAACATCAGGGCGCGCAGCCTGGGGGTCGCCAGCGCGCCCGCGCTGAGGGCGGCCAGCAGGCCGACGCCATAGACCCCGAACAGCGGCGCATAGCCCAGCAAGGGGCTGTGCGGCGCCTGCGAATAGCCCAGGGCCAGCCAGGGAAACCCGGTGAACAGCCAGCCGCGCGTCCATTCCAGCAAGGCCCAGCCGGCGGGCAGAGCAATCGCCATGCGTACCCAGCCCGGCCCGGTCAGACGCGCGGCCAGCCAAAGGCCGAATGCCGGAAACAAAGCGATGGCGGCGCAGAACAGGAGGGTAGCCAGCGCCGCCAGCGCGGCCGGCATCCCGCCATAGGTGGAGAGGCTGACATCGATCCAGGACACGCCCACGAGAAACAGTCCCAGGCCGTAACTCCAGCCGGTGGTGAATGCCTGGCGTGGGCTGGCGTCGCGTAGCAGGCTGAAGAGCAGCGCGAGACTCAGGATCGGCAGCGGAAACCAGACAAACGGCGCGAAGCCCAACACGCTGGCCGAGCCCAGGAGCATGGCGACCAACGGCAGGGTGCGCGGCGCCCCCAGAACGGAGTTCATTAAATGGTTTTCCCCGCCGCTCAGGCCATGCTGAAGGCCACGAAAGCGATTTCGTCGCCGGCCTTGATCGGACTGTCGGTTTCCGCGAACTGCTTGTTGATGGTGATCTTGAGATTGGGCGGCGGGTTGCCGAAGATGGTGAGCCAATGCTCGCCACGCCGCGCCAGATGGTTCATCAGCGAGCGGATGTCCTTCACTGTCAGCGGCAGAAACAGGTATTCGCTGTCACGGCCGAGCATTTCCACAAGGTGGCCGAAGTAGAGCAGATTGATTTGTTGCGAAGACATGGAGCACTCCGAATTTCAGAATCGGTGAATTCTAAAGGATGATGGCTTGCGCTCCCGCTCAACCCATCCTAGTGGTCTGCTTCCGACATAGCGCAACATGAAACGGCGCCTTTTTCCGCGTGGCGGCGTTGCTCGTCGTTGTCATAGTCCGGGCTATGGCGCCTCCTCGCGCCTTGCCCCGCGAAAAAATCCATCCGTTTCATCAGTCACGCCATTTCGGAAGCAGACCACTAGCGACTGGTGTCGCGCCCGGCACCGCTTTCCAGCGCAACCACACACGCAGGCGCCGCTGCTCGTCGCCGGGCAGGGCGTCGAGCGGCAGCGCAAGGCTGTGGTTTTTCTTCCCTTCGCGCCAGCGCAACACGATTAGCCACGCCAGCGCCACGCTGTCGGGCCGTAGTTGCACCGGCCACCAGGCCGCCTCACGCCAGATTTCCAGTTGCCCATCGGCCTTGCCGCGCAGGCGTGTGACGACAGGCCGCTTCCAGGCCATCCAGAGGCTGGCGCCCAGCAGCGCGCCGCCCCCCAGATGCAACGCCGTCGGCAGCGAGGCGAGGAGCAAGGCGACCAGAGCGGCAAGATGCGCGGCGAGCAGCAGCCCTTTGGCCGTTGCCGACGCCCGCGTCTCAACCACCAAAGGCAAGGGCATCAAGGTCGCAACCCCGCGCTTTCCAGCAGTTCGCGCACATAGTTCACCGGAATCGCGTAGCTGATGCCGCTGGGGTCCTTGAGCACACTTTCCTTGCTGCCCTTGACGAACACGGCGTTGATGACCGCGATGACTTCGCCACTTTCCGCGTCGTACATGGGGCTGCCACTGTTGCCGGGGTAAGCGGTGGCGTCGAGCTGAAAAATCATGAACTGATTTTCCGCTTGGCGGATCAGCCGGGGGGTGAGGCTTCGTATCGAAGCGACCTGGCTGTAGATCGGCGCCACGGCGGCGAGGCCGGCGCGGTGGGTGGCTGGATGCAGGCCGAGCACGGCGCCGATCGGATAGCCGGTGAAATAGAACTGCTGCCCCTCCTTCGCCTGATCGGAATTGCCCAGCTTCAGGGCGGGCAAGGGATCACCCTCGATTTTGAGGAGCACCAGATCATGCTCCAGATCGCTCCGCACCTTTTCGGCGCGGCGCGCTTCCATGCCGCCGGGGGTATGCAGCAGCACGGCCAGGGTCTCGCCCTTCTCCGTTTCCAGCAGCGTGGGCGGCACATGCGCGTTGGTCACCACATAGTGGCCATCCGCCACCACGAACCCCGTGCCGCTCATACGGGTACGCGGGCTGCGCAAGGGGTGTTGGCTCCCCACGCCGACGATGGCCGGCTTGATACGCGGCAACAACTCGACGATGCCGGCCTGGGCAACGGCGGCGAGAAAAAGACAAAGCACCGCGAGCAGGCGCGGAATATTCGAATGAATCATCGGGGGTGTCCTCCATGTCGGCATGATGCCACGCACAATCGCCATTAACGCGAAAGCCGCGGAGCGGCTCTCGACGCTCCCCTCTCCCTCCCTCACCCCTAGCCCCTCCCCCATGGGGGGGAGGGGAACATCGAGCGGCAGTTGCCGGAGGCTAGGCTGGAGGGGTTGGGGGTGAGGGACGGGCATGGCCTGATACTCTCATCTTGCGTGGTGGCCGTTCCGCCATGCCCGTTAGAATGCGCGGGTTAATTTCTCAGGAGTCGTCATGAGCATCGTCGCGGTAGTTGGCCTGGGCTATGTCGGCCTGCCCCTTGCGGTTGAATTCGGCAAGAAATTCGAAACCATCGGCTTTGATCTCTCGGAAGCCAAGATCACGCATTACAAGAACTACTGCGATCCCACCGGCGAAGTCAGCACGGCGGACCTGAAAGCGGCGACCCGCCTCTCGGTCAGCACCGACCCCGCCACGATCAGTCGCGCCGACTTCATCATCATCGCCGTGCCCACCCCGGTCGACGCGGCCCACATCCCCGATTTCTCGCCCCTGGTCGGCTCCTCCACCACGGTTGGCAAGCACATGAAGAAGGGCGCCACGGTGGTCTATGAATCCACCGTCTACCCCGGCGCCACCGAGGAAGTGTGCATTCCCCTCCTGGAAAAGCATTCCGGCATGAAGTGGAAGGAAGACTTCCACGTCGGCTACTCGCCCGAGCGGGTCAACCCCGGCGACAAGGAACGCACCATCACCAAGATCGTGAAAGTCGTCTCCGGTGACGACGGCCCCACCTCGGAAGCCGTCGCCGAGTTGTACGCCTCGGTCATCACCGCCGGCGTCCACCGCGCCAGCTCCATCAAAGTGGCTGAAGCCGCCAAGGTCATCGAAAACACCCAGCGCGACCTCAATATCGCCCTGATGAACGAACTCGCCCTGATTTTCGACCGTCTCGGCATCGACACCCTGGAAGTGCTGCAAGCCGCCGGCACCAAGTGGAACTTCCTGCCCTTCCGTCCCGGCTTGGTCGGCGGCCACTGCATCGGCGTCGACCCCTATTACCTCACCCACAAGGCCGACATGCTGGGCTACCACCCGCAAGTCATCCTCGCCGGCCGTCGCATCAACGACGGCATGGCCGCCTATGTGGCGCAGCAGACCGTCAAGGGCATGATCAACAACGGCTGCGCGGTGAAAGGCGCCAAGGTCATCGTCCTCGGCCTCACCTTCAAGGAAAACTGCCCCGACCTGCGCAATTCCAAGGTCGCCGATCTGGTCAAGGAACTGCAATCCTTTGGCTGTGACGTGTCGGTGCACGACCCCATTGCTGAATCGTCCGAGGCCGAACACGAATACGGCATCAGCCTGACCCCCTGGGACAAGCTGCCGAACGACGCCGAAGCCATCGTCGCCGCCGTCTCGCACCAGGAATACCTGGCCATGAGCCTGGCCGAGATCACCGCCAAACTGAAGAAAGGCGGCGTCTTCACCGATGTGAAATCCGCTTATGACCAGGAAGCGGTGAAAGCGGCCGGGTTCAAGCTCTGGAGGCTGTAAGGCCGATGCTTACGGTCGACTTGATTATCGCGACGTTGGCTCGCCATCCGCGCATTCATCAAGCCATCCTGTTCGGTTCCCTGGCCACCGACACGGCCCGGCCGGAAAGCGATCTGGACCTGGCAGTGGCGGCGGCGACGCCGCTTGGCTCCCTGGAAAGCACGGTGCTGATTGCGGATCTCGCGGAAGCACTGGGCAGGCCCGTCGACCTGATTGATCTTGCCACGGTGGGCGAGCCGTTGCTGGGGCAAATTCTCCGGCACGGCCGCCGCCTACTCGGCAGCGATGCGCAATACGCCCGGCTCCTGAGCAAACATTTGTTCGACATGGCCGACTTCGCGCCCTATCGCAGCCGCATTCTGGCGGCAAGGAGGCGCGCGTGGATCGGCGCCTGATCGAGGAAAAGCTCGAATCCTTGCGTCGTTGCCTGCGGCGGATTGCCCTCAAGTGCCCCGTAGACGCCGAGACGCTCGCGACTGACCTCGATGCCCAGGACATCGTGTCGCTGAATCTCACCCGTGCCGTGCAACTTGCCGTTGATCTCGCCACCCACCTGATCGCCAGCCGAGAAATCCCCGCACCCGATACGATGGGACAAGCGTTCGACGCCCTCGCCGAAGCGGACCTCATCCCACACGATCTGGCTCGCCAACTCAAGAAAGCCGTGGGATTCCGAAATCTTGCCGTTCACGATTACGGTGCCATCAACTGGCATATCGTGCATGGCATCTGTCGCCATAGCCTTGATGATTTCCGGGCATTCGCGGCAGCCATCATGAAACTTGACTCGTTATGACCGTCTACGAACAACTCCGCGCCAACCTGCCCGCCGCCCCGAAAACCTGGTTGATCACCGGCGTCGCCGGCTTCATCGGCTGCAACCTGCTGGAAACGCTGCTCAAGCTCGACCAGAACGTGGTCGGCCTGGACAACTTCGCCACCGGGCATCGCCATAACCTGAAGCAGATTTTTGATGCGGTGACCCCGGAACAGTGGGCGCGCTTCAAGTTCAACGAGGGCGATATTCGCGTCCAGATGGATTGCCACGAAGCCTGCAAGGGGGTCGATTACGTGCTGCATCAAGCCGCCCTCGGTTCGGTGCCGCGTTCGCTGGAAGACCCCATCACCACCAACGGCGCCAACATCGACGGCTTCCTCAACATGCTGGTGGCGGCGCGCGACGCCGGTGTGGCGCGTTTCGTCTATGCGGCGTCCAGTTCCACCTACGGTGACCATCCCGGCCTGCCCAAGGTCGAGGACGTGATCGGCAAGCCCTTGTCGCCCTATGCGGTGACCAAGCTGGTCAACGAGCAATACGCCGAGGTGTTCGCCCGCGCCTATGGCTTCAAAGCAATAGGCCTGCGCTACTTCAACATCTTCGGCGCCCACCAGGACCCGGAGGGCGCCTATGCCGCCGTGGTGCCGAAATGGACGGCGGCGATGGTCAACAACGAGCCGGTATTCATCAACGGCGACGGCGAGACCAGCCGCGACTTCTGCTACATCGCCAACACCGTGCAGGCCAACCTGCTGGCCGCCACCGCAGAGCATCCGGACGCGGCGAATCAGGTCTACAACGTCGCGGTGGGCGATCGCACCACGCTGAACGACTTGTTCGAGGCCATCCGCTCCACCCTGGAGCCGCGCTTCCCGCACCTGAAAGACTTCAAACCCAGCTATCGCGAGTTCCGCGCCGGCGACGTGCGCCATTCACTCGCCGACATCACCAAGGCGAAGACCCTGCTCGGCTATGAACCCAGCCATCGCATCAAGGAAGGATTGCTGGAGGCGATGGACTGGTATGTGAATGACCTTGTGGAGCGTTGATGCGAGTGTAGGTTGGGCACGCTTCGCTTTGCCCAGCCTACGGTTTGCCGCCGCGATTCTCTTTTTCCTGGCGGCCGACGCCCATGCCGCCCTGCCGCCCTCCGTCGCCCTGGCGCTGAAACAGGCCGGCATTCCCGACAGCAACGTGGCCATCGTGGTCCACGACCTCGATTCCCCCGAACCCATACTGATGCATGGCGGCGCGCGTTCGCTGAATCCCGCCTCGGTGATGAAACTGGTCACCACCCTGGCCACGCTCGACAGTTTCGGCCCCGCTCACACCTTCAAAACCCGCGTCTTTCTGGATGGCACGCTCAAGGACGGCATCCTCGACGGCCGCCTGGTCTTGCAGGGTGGCGGCGACCCGTCTCTGACTGTCGAACGCTTCTGGCTGTTGCTCAGGGAAATCCGCGCGCGCGGGGTGCGCGAGATACGCGGCGGGGTGCTGCTCGACGGTGATTACTACCGCCTCGACCCGATCGACCCAGCCGCCTTCGACCAGGCGCCGCTGCGGCCCTACAACGCCCCGCCCGCCGCCCTGCTGGTCAACTTCAATACCGTGTCCTTGCGACTGGCGAGTGACGGCGCCAAGGTCGGCACGCGCTTCGACCCGCCGCTCGACGCCCCCACGCTCGTCAACCAGTTGACGCCTGGCGACGGCGCCTGTGATGGCCTGCGCGAACTGGTAGCGACGGCATCCTTGCCGGCGGGGGTAAAAGACGCCGGCAAGGATGCCGGCGCTACAGGAGCGCATCGGCGGTGTGCCTCCGACGCGGATTGCGACTCGGGCGCATTTTCCG
Organism: Gallionellaceae bacterium; assembly: GCA_028714875.1. GTDB lineage: Bacteria > Pseudomonadota > Gammaproteobacteria > Burkholderiales > Thiobacillaceae > PFJX01. The sequence continues at coordinate 121,492 of JAQTLN010000008.1, read as the reverse complement.
GACCGGAGGTGCTGTTGGCCGGCCGTTATCCCACCGCTTGCGGCGATCAGAGCATCAGCCTCAACCTGCTGCCGCCGGACGCCACCACGGCGGCCTGGTTCAGCCGCCTCTGGAACGAGCTGGGTGGCCAACTCAGTGGCGGCGTGGTGAGCGGCCAGACACCGGCCACGGCGCGGCCGTTGCTGGAATTCGATTCGCAGCCGGTCGCGCAACTGGTGCGCGACACCAACAAGTTCAGCAACAACGTCATGGCCAAGATGCTGCTGCTCAATCTCGGCGCCGCCCGATTCGGCGCGCCCGCCACCTGGGACAAGGGCACGCGCGCGCTACGCGCCTGGCTGGCGGAGCGCGACCTCGAATGCAGCAAGCTGGTGCTGGAAAACGGCGCCGGCCTTTCCCGCATCGAGCGCATCTCGGCGGCCTCGCTGGCCAAATTGCTGCGCTGGGCCACCCTGCAACCGGCCTGGTTCGAGTTCGCGGCCTCCCTGCCGGCGGTGGGGCTGGAAGGCACGCAAAAAAATCGCCTCAACGATTCCGCGGCTCAAGGCCAGGCCTGGCTGAAGAGCGGCAGCCTCAATGGCGTGCGTAACCTGGCCGGCTACGCACGCACCCCGAATGGGCATCGCCGCGTCGTCGTGTTCCTGATCAACCATCGCAACGCCGGCGCCGCCGGCCGCGCGCAGGACGCACTGGTGGAATGGGCCACCGACACTTTGGGCTACCGGGTGGGTGAAACGGCTTCAAGCGCGCGGGAGAGCGTCGGAAAAACATTAAATTAGCAAGCACTTATGCACATTAATGCGCTTGACTTAACTTCCCGCACCTGCCTTTGGATATATCCCGTCGCCTAACGTAACTCATTGATTTTCAATAATTTGTTTTGTGCATAAAAAACAGGCCAATGGCATAAGCACCCGTTCTACAAGTGTTTTTGACGGTTTGGTGACAGCTTGTCCACATGGTTATCCACAGGTTCGGTGGACAACTCGAAAACCTCCTTGAATGGCATCGGCTTCGCCTTTTGTTGTGACAAACCACTTTAACTTCGAGCGTTAATTGACCGGCACAAATGCGGCTCTGCAACATGAATATTGATCGGACGATCTGCCACGTAGCGTGCGCCGCGCGCACGAATGAGTGCTTTTCGTGCGCGCGGCGCACGCTACGATGACCCTCATCGCCCGCGTCGCCCTCGATACCCCGCTCGATCGCCTGTTCGACTACCTGGCGCCGGAAGCGGAGGCGGTCGACATCGGTCGCCGTGTCGAAATCCCGTTCGGGCCGCGCACGCTGGTCGGCGTGCTGGTCGAGCTGGCCGACCACAGCGAGGTGCCGGCCGCCGCCCTGAAATCACTCAAACACATCGACCGCGAGACGCCGCCGCTGCCCGCCGAATTGCTGGCGCTGGCGCGCTTCGCCGCCGGCTACTACCACCACCCCCTGGGCGCGGTCCTGGCCAGCCTGCTGCCGCCGGCCCTGCGCCGTAGCGGCCGCCCGGCGCGGGCGGCGGAGCCGGCGGCCTATACGCTGAGCGAAACGGGGCGCGCCGAAGTGGCCGCGATCGATGCCCGCAAACCCGCGCAATTCGCCCTCGCCGCCCGCTTCTTGGCAAGCTCGGTGGCCAAGCCACTGGCGCGCGCCGACCTCAATGACCGGGAAAAGGCGCTGCTGCGCGACTGGCAAAAACGCGGCTGGCTGCAAGGCCAGGCCGCGCCCGCATTGCCGCCAAGCGAGGCCAACCTGCCCATTCCCACGCCGGATCAGGTAGCCGTGTTGGACGCCATTCGCGCGGCGGGCGCGGGTTTTTCGCCCTGGCTGCTGCATGGCGTGACCGGCAGCGGCAAGACCGAGGTCTATCTGCGCCTGGTCGCCGATACCCTGGCGGCCGGCCGGCAGGCCCTGATCCTGGTGCCGGAAATCCACCTCACGCCGCAACTCAGTGAGCGCTTCGCGCGGCGCTTCCCCGGCCGCAACCTGATCGGCCTGCATAGTGGTCTGGCCGACGGCGAACGGCGCGCAGGCTGGCTGGAAGCCTTGCGCGGTCGCGCCGACATCATCCTGGGTACCCGTCTGGCGGTATTCACGCCATTACCGCGATTGGGCCTGATCGTGGTCGATGAAGAGCACGACACCTCTTACAAGCAGATGGAAGGCATGCGTTATTCCGCGCGCGATGTCGCCGTCTGGCGCGCGCGCCAGGCGGGGGTGCCGGTCGTGCTGGGCTCCGCGACACCGGCGCTGGAAACCTGGAAAAACGCCAAGGCTGGGCGTTACCGGCTGCTCAGCCTGACCGCCCGCGCCCATGCACAGGCCAGCCTGCCGAAAGTGCGTCTGATTGACAGCCGCAACGACCGTCCCAAACAGGGTCTCAGCCGCGCCCTGCTCAGCGCGCTGGAAGTGACTCTGCAACGCGGCGAACAGAGCCTGATCTTCATCAACCGGCGCGGTTACGCCCCCACCCTGCTGTGCAACGGCTGCGGCCATGTGTTTCCCTGCCCGCGCTGTTCCGCGCATCTGGTGCTGCATCGCGCCGGGGCGGGAAATGCGGCCGGCTACCGCCTGGTTTGCCACCACTGCGGCCTCGATACGCGACCGCCGGAGGCCTGCCCGGACTGCGGCGGTGTCGATCTGCGCCCGGCCGGCCAGGGTACGCAGCGGGTGGAAGAAACCCTGGCGGAACATTTCCCGGAAGCCCGCATTCTGCGCATCGACCGTGACACCGCCGCTCGCCGTGGCGCCTTCGCGGCGATGCGCGACCGGGTGGCGGCGCGCGAGGTGGACATCCTGGTAGGCACCCAGATCGTCGCCAAGGGCCACGACTTCCCGCACCTCACCCTGGTGGGCGTGATCGGCGCCGACCAGGCCCTGGTGTCGCCGGACTTCCGCGCCAGCGAGCGTCTGTTCGCGCAGCTCATGCAGGTGGCGGGACGCGCCGGCCGCGCCGAACATCCCGGCGAAGTGCTGATCCAGACCCGCTACCCCGGCCATCCCTTGTATCAGTCGGTGGTGCGCCACGATTACCCCGGCTTCGCCGAGGCCGCCCTGCGCGAGCGTCGTTCCGCCGACTTTCCGCCTTTCGTGGCGCAAGCGGTATTGCGCGCCGAGGCGAGTACGGAGGAGGCGGCCATGGGCTTCCTGTTGGCCGCCCGCGAGGCCGGTTTGGAAATGAACCAGAGCGTGGAGTTGTTTGATCCTGTGCCGGCGTTGATGTTGCGCATCGCCGGCCGCCACCGCTTGCAACTGTTGCTGCAATCCGCCAGCCGTAACCACCTGCAAGCCTTTCTCGGGCACTGGCTGGAAGCCCTGGCCGAGTTGCCGGCGCGTGGCGTGAAGTGGGTGCTGGATGTCGACCCGGTGGATGTTTGAGCCGGTTAGCCGGCTATAGCGTCCGTTTGGGCGATTTGCTATTGCGGCGCGGCGAAATCCTTGTGTACCCTCAAGCCACGCTTGCCCTTCCCTCACGCAGCAAGGATGCCCTCGTGACCCGCGTCAAACCCTCCAGCTTCGCCAAGACCAAATCCCGCGCCGCCCCGAAACCCGCCAAGGAAACTACCGGCATCACTCGGGTGGCGGCCATCCAGATGGCCTCCGGCCCCAATGTGGCGGCCAACCTGGCGGAAGCCGAGCGACTCATCGGCATGGCGGCGAACGCCGGCGCCAAGCTGGTGGCGCTGCCGGAAAACTTCTCCATCATGGGCCTCAACGACACCGACAAGATCAAGGTGCGGGAACAGCCGGGCAAGGGGCCGATGCAACGCTTCCTCGCCGCCCAGGCCAAGAAGCACGGCATCTGGCTGGTCGGCGGCTCGATTCCGATGGCCTGCGACAACCCCGACAAGGTGCGCAACGCCTGCCTGGTCTACGACGACAAGGGCAAGTTGGCGGCGCGCTACGACAAGATCCACCTGTTCGGCCTCGACCTCGGCAACGAGCACTATCGCGAGGAAAGCACCATCGAGCCGGGCGACCGCGTGGTGGTGGTGGAAACCCCGTTCGGCCGCCTCGGCCTGTCGATCTGCTACGACCTGCGCTTCCCCGAGTTGTACCGGGCGATGGGCGACGTGGACATGATCGTGGTGCCCGCCGCCTTCACCGCCACCACCGGCAAGGCGCACTTCGAAACCCTGATCCGCGCCCGCGCCATCGAGAACCTGGCCTACGTGATCGCGCCGGCGCAGGGCGGCTACCATATCTCCGGCCGCGAGACCCACGGCGACAGCATGATCGTCGATCCCTGGGGCAACGTTCTCGACCGCCTGCCGCGCGGCTCCGGCGTGGTCATCGCCGGCCTCAACCCCACCTACCAGGCCGGTCTGCGCACCAGCCTGCCCGCCCTCAAGCACCGCACGCTGGAGTGCAGGAAAGGCATCAAAGTGGATCTGATCAAACCCTGAGCACGCGGATAGCGCCGGCCCACTGGCCGGCCGCCCACCCAAGCCGGCAACCCTGTCGGCGCTACGAGAACCCCATGAACGCCGTCGACCCCAACCTCTATCTTTTCTCCACCGCCGAATCCACCCTGTTGCTGCCCAACGAGCTCGATCTGGAGCAACTCGACGAGGTGTTCGGCCTGCTCGGCGCGCATCAGGTGGATGATGCCGATCTGTATTTTCAGTACTCCCGTTCCGAGGCCTGGAGCCTGGAAGAAGGGCAGGTCAAATCCGGCAGCTTCAATATCGACCAGGGCGTCGGCGTGCGCGCCGTGACAGGGGACCGCACCGCCTTCGCCTATTCCGACGACATCAGCCTGAAAGCCATCCGGGAAGCCGCGACCACGGTGCGCGCCATCGCCGCCGCCGGCCAGTCAGCCAGCGCGCGAGTGGCAAACTCGGTGGCGAGCCAGGTGCATGGACGCGCGCTCTACGCGCCGATCGACCCGCTCGCCTCGCTCACCGAGGCGGACAAGGTTGCCCTGCTGCACCGGCTGGAAAAATACGCGCGTGAACTCGATCCCCGGGTCAGCCAGGTCATGGCCAGCCTCGCCGGCGAATATGAAGTAATGATGGTGGCGCGCCTGGATGGCCGTCTGGCGGCGGACGTGCGGCCCCTGGTGCGGGTCTCGCTGCAAGTCATCGTCGAACAGGATGGGCGCCGCGAACAGGGCTCGGCGGGCGGCGGCGGCCGTTTCAACTACGCCCACTTCAGCGATGACCAGTTGCTCGAATACGCGCAGTTGGCGGTCGCCCAGGCGCTCACCAACCTGGACGCCATCCCGGCTCCCGCAGGCAGCATGACCGTGGTGCTCGGCGCCGGCTGGCCCGGCATTCTGCTGCACGAGGCCATCGGCCACGGCCTGGAAGGCGATTTCAACCGCAAGGGTTCTTCCGCGTTTTCCGGCCGCATTGGTGAGCGGGTGGCGGCGGACGGCGTCACCGTGGTGGATGACGGCACCCTGGCCGACCGTCGCGGCTCGCTCAACGTCGATGACGAGGGCACGCCGACGCAACGCACCGTGCTGATCGAAAACGGCATCCTCAAGGGCTATATGCAGGACGCCATGAACGCCCGCCTGATGGGTATGGCCCCCACCGGCAACGGCCGCCGCGAATCCTTCGCCCATCTGCCGATGCCGCGCATGACCAACACCTACATGCTGGCGGGAGACAAAGATCCGGCGGAAATCATCGCCTCGGTGAAAAAAGGTCTCTATGCCGCCAACTTCGGCGGTGGCCAGGTCGACATCACCAGCGGCAAATTCGTGTTCTCGGCCGCCGAGGCCTATCTGATCGAAGACGGCCGCATTACCCGCCCGGTGAAGGGCGCCAGCCTGATCGGCAACGGCCCCGACGTACTGACTCGCGTCTCCATGATCGGCAACGACATGAAACTCGACCCCGGCGTCGGCACCTGCGGCAAGGAAGGCCAGAGCGTCCCGGTCGGCGTGGGACAGCCAACGTTACGGGTGGATGGCTTGACCGTGGGGGGTACTTCGTAAAATCCGTAGGTCGGGTTAGCGGCTTTATCGCGTCATCGTCCCCGAATGGGGGAACCCGACAAGCGCCGACGGGTTACGCTTTCATCGCCGCCTGTATCGCCGCCAGCAGTTCCTCGCGCCGGATTGGTTTGCTGACGAAATCGTCCATGCCGGCGGCCAGGCAACGATCGCGGTCTTCCGCGTAGGCGTTGGCGGTCAGGGCGATGATCGGCAGGCGCCTGCCTTCCCCGGCCTCCTGTGCGCGGATTCGCCGTGTGGTTTCCAGCCCATCCAGGTCCGGCATCTGCATATCCATCAGCACCAGATCGAAGCGGGCTTGCGCCAGTCGCGCCAGGGTTTCCAGGCCGTTTTCCGCCAGCGTGACGCGGTGCCCCTCGCGGCTGAGAAGAGCGATGGCGAGGCGCTGATTGATGGGGTTGTCCTCGGCCAGCAGGATGTCCAGCGGCGCGCGGCGCGTGATCGCCGAAACGGCAGCGGGCGTGGCGGCGGCTAGCGGAGCCGTCACCAGCGGCAAGGAGAAATGGAACTCGCTGCCCGCTCCCGGCTCGCTGTTCAGGCCCATCCGACCTCCCATGAGCTGGACCAGTCGGCTGGAAATGGTCAGTCCCAGGCCGGTGCCGCCGAAACGTCGGGTGATGGAGCCATCCGCCTGGGTAAACGCCTCGAACACGGCGGGCTGTTTGTCGAGCGGAATACCGATGCCGGTGTCGCGCACGGCGATGCGGGCCTGGTCGCCGTCGCGCCGCGCTTCCAGGATGATCGCGCCGCGCGGGGTGAACTTGATGGCATTGCCGAGCAGGTTGAGCAACACCTGGCGCACCCGGGCCGGATCGGCGATCAGGGTGGCGGGCAGATCGGGGGCGAGCTCCAGGGTCAGAACCAGGCCTTTCTCGCGGCAGCGCGGCATTTCCAGACGCACCAGTTCGCGCAGCAGGGCGCTCAGGTCGAAGGCTTCCGCCGCCACCTCCAGGCGACCGGCCTCGATCTTGGAGAAATCCAGAATGTCGTTGAGGATGTGCAGCAGCGCGTCGGCGGAGGAACTCGCCAGGCCCAGGTATTCGCGCTGCTCCGCGCTGAGTGAGGTGTCCTGCGTCAGGGTCAGCATGCCGAGGATGCCGTTCATGGGGGTGCGGATTTCGTGGCTCATGTTGGCCAGGAACTCGCTCTTGGATCGGCTCGCCGCTTCCGCCGCTTCCTTGGCCTGGATCAGCGCCACCTCCGCCTGTTTCTGCGCGCTGATGTCGCTATGCGTGCCGACCATGCGCAGCGGCGTGCCGTCGGCGGCGAACACCGCCTGACCGCGCGAGAGGAGCCAGAGATAGTGGCCATCCTTGTGGCGAAAGCGGAACACGGTCTCGAACTTGTCGGTCTTGCCGGAGAGATGTGAATCGATGGCCATTCTGGCCGCCGCCAGATCGTCGGGGTGCACGCGACCCGACCATTCACTCAAGGCGGCGCCTATCTCATCCTCGCCGTGGCCGAGCATGGCCTTCCAGCGCGGCGAGTAGTAGACGCTGTTGTGGACCATGTCCCAGTCCCACACCCCGTCGTTCGCTCCGCGCATGGCGAGGTAGAAGCGTTCCTCGCTTTTCGCCAGGGCGGCGCGGATCTGTTCGCGGTCGCGGGTCAGGGCGGCGATCTGCCCGGCCAGGGCGACCAGATCGCCGCCCTTCACCTCTTCCTCGCCATGCAGGGCATCGAAGGCGACCTGCAGGGCGGCCAGGGCCTGCGCGCTGGCCGCCGCCTCGTCACGCAATTTCACGTTGGCATCGCTGAGCTCCGCGGAAGATAGTTCCAGGCCGCGCCGGATCAGGGCGAGATCACGATCCTGCTGGGCGTAGGCTTCGGACACCCGTTCCAGCAGCGTCGGCAGGCCGTACAGCGCGCGCGCCAGGCCGGCATCCTCGTCCGCGCATTTATCGGCCAGGGTGTTGAGCGCTACACCCAGGTGTTGCCACTGCCCGGTTTCCAGGCCGAGGGCGCGCTTGATCTGGCGATCCAGGAGGCGGTGCATCAGCGACGGGTCCGCATTAGTCCAGCACCTCGCCCAGCCAGGTGATGGTCATGGTCTGGTTGTGCAGCTTGCACTCGGTGGTTTCCAGGAAGGGGCTGATCTCGCCGTTGGAATAGAAGCCGGTCAGCGCGCAACCCTGGCCGAACACCGCGCCCACCGCCTCGACTTCCTCGTCCACCCGATCGCCCATCACCAATTTGCGGCCGATGCAGGAAATCAGGAGCGCGAGCGACTGGCCGTCCGCGCCAGCCATCCGCCGGGCGGCCTCCGCGGCCGCTTCGGCGCCATCCACCAGGGCCTCGGTGGAGGCGTGCATCAACTTGAGATAACCGTCCTGGGGAATGTCGCCGGCCAGGGTTAGGCTGCCGTCGGCCTCGTCGATGCCCAGCAGGGTGCGGATCAGGCCGGTTTCCTCGCGCTCGTGCGAGAGGATGGCAAAGGGGAACAGGAGGCCGGAGGCGGGCAGATCCTTGGCATATTCGCCGAGATAGCGTTTGTAGATGGCCAGCGCCGGCTCCCCGTCCAGTTCGTAGAGCACGTTGCCGGTCGCCCGGGTCGCGCGCCGGGCCGGGCCGAAGCTCTGCCAGCCACCGAAGGAGCCGTGCGCGAAGCTGACCGAGTCGCCATAGAAGCCGACCGCCAGCATCAAGCGATCCGAAACCACCTCATCGAGCATCGCCCAGGTGCGCGTGAACGCCCCGTTGTCGCCGGCCAGGCCGCCGGTCAGGGGAACTGCCTTGCCCAGCACGGATACCGCGCCGCCGATCAAGTCACTGCCGTTCACCGCCACCCCCTGCGACAGCAGCAACACGGCTTTCAAGTCCGGCGCCATCAACTGCTCGGCGAGACGTTGGCCGGCGGCGGCGGAGTCGTCCATGCCGGTGAAATCGGTGGACGCCACTTTGAAGTGAATGTGCTCGAAGCGTATGGCGGTGACCACGATGCTGTTGTCGCTCACCCCCTGGCTGGAGATTTCGCCGGCGGTGGACAAGGCCAGGCGCCGCGCCTGGGGAAATGCTCGCGCCAGTTCGGCGGCGAAAGCGGCATCGGTAAAAAACATGGGCGCGGCGAACACCAGTACCAGATTGGGTGAGATGTCCGCCAGCGGCGCGAGCGCGTCGGCATCCAGCGCGGTAAGGACGGTTTGGCGAACTTGCATGATGGCTCCCGGATTGATGTGGTCGACATGGCGTTATCGGCATCAATCGCATGGACTTGAACAGGGTAACCACCCGCTAAAATCGGGCCACTCCCACTTCGAGCGTTGCCACCATGCCCGTCAATCTTTCCGCTCCCGATCCCGCCTCCCTGCGGCCCGTTCCCGGCGTCGAACTGGGCATCGCATCCGCCGGCATCAAGAAGCCCGGCCGCCGCGATGTGCTGGTGATCACCCTTCCGCATGACAGTGAAGTGGTGGGCGTGTTCACCCAGAACCGCTTCTGCGCCGCGCCCGTCACCGTCTGCAAGGAGCATCTGCACCAGGAGGGCGGCATCCGCGCCCTGGTGGTGAACACCGGCAACGCCAACGCCGGCACCGGCGAGGATGGCCTGCGCCGCGCGCGCGAGACCTGCGCCGCCGTGGCGGAAAACCTGAACATCAAAGCGGAGCAGGTGTTGCCCTTCTCCACCGGCGTGATTCTGGAACCCCTGCCGCACGACAAGATCATCGCCGCCCTGCCCGCCGCCCTCGACGACCTCCAAGCGGGCAACTGGGCGGCGGCGGCCGAAGCGATCATGACCACCGACATCGTGTCCAAGGCCACCTCCCGCAAGGCCGCCCTGAACGGCGTGGATTTCACGGTTACCGGCATCGCCAAGGGCTCCGGCATGATTCACCCGAACATGGCGACCATGCTGTCCTTCGTCGCCACCGACGCGCCAGTCTCCTGCGAGGCGCTGGAAGCCATGTTGCGCCACGCGGTGAACAAGTCGTTCAACTGCATCACGGTGGATGGCGACACCTCCACCAACGATTCCTGCATCCTCATCGCCACCGGAAGCACGCCCGCGCCGGTGATCATGGACGACGGCGATTCCCGCTTTGATTCCCTCCAGTCCGTCATCACCGAAGTGATGATCGAACTCGCGCAAGCCATCGTGCGCGATGGCGAGGGCGCCACCAAGTTCATGGAAGTGCGCGTGGAAGGCGGCAAGAGCGAAGCCGAATGCAAACAGGTGGCCTACGCCATCGCCCGCTCGCCCCTGGTAAAGACCGCTTTCTTCGCCTCCGACCCCAACCTCGGCCGCATCCTGGCCGCCATCGGCTATGCCGGCATAGACGACCTCGATGTGGAGCGCATCCGCCTCTGGCTGGGCAACGTCCTGGTTGCGGAAAACGGCGGCCGCGCCCCGGCTTACCGGGAAGAGGAGGGCGCCCGCGTGATGGCGGCGCCGGAAATCGCGGTGCGCGTCGACCTGGCGCGCGGCAACATGGTGGCGACGGTGTGGACCTGCGATTTTTCCTACGACTACGTGAAGATCAATGCCGAGTACCGGACCTGATGTAGCGCCGGCATCCTTGCCGGTGTCTTTCGCAATCCGCACGGACGAGCCGGCAAGGATGCCGGCTCTACATTTGGAGTAACGCAATGAACGGCGAGTTTGACGACGAGGAAGACGTCGCCCCGATTTACCAGGTCAGCCCGGAACTCGCCCTCCTGGTTGCCCGCGCCAACGACCTGCTGGCGCGTCTGGATGCCTGGCTGCCGCCGGTGCCGCCACGGGTGGATTGGCGCGTGACCCTGGCCTGCCGCTGGCGCAAGCAGATGGGACGCGGCATGTTGCTACCGGTCACCACGCTGAATTGCCCGCCCTGGGAGGCGCTCACCGGCATTGACGAGCAGAAGGCGGAACTGGAGCGCAACACGCGCCAGTTCCTCAAGCTGCTGCCGGCCAACAATGTGTTGCTCGCCGGCAGCCGGGGCTGCGGCAAATCCTCGTTGATCAAGGCCCTGCTGCCGCGCCACGCGAAGAAAGGCCTGCGCCTGGTGGAAGTGGATCGCGAAGACCTGATCGACCTGCCCGACATCACCGCGCGCCTGGAAGGCCAACCCTGGCGCTTCATCCTGTTCACCGACGACCTGTCCTTCGAGCCGAATGACGCCGCCTACAAGCCGCTGAAAGCAGCGCTCGACGGTTCCGTGGCGGGCTTGCCGGATAACGTGTTGATCTGCGCCACCTCGAACCGGCGCCATCTGATGCCGGAGTTTTTCGCGGAGAACGAAGCCACTCAACACCTGGGGGGCGAAGTGCGACCGGCGGAAAGCATCGAGGAAAAAATCAGCCTGTCCGACCGCTTCGGCCTCACGCTGACCTTCTGGCCGTTCAACCAGGACGACTACCTGGCCATCGTCGGCGCCTGGGTGGCGACACTCGGCGGGCGCGAAGACGAAGCCATGCGCCAGGAAGCCATCAACTGGGCGATTTCCCGTGGTGGCCGCTCCGGCCGGGTCGCCCGCCAGTTCGCGGCGGATTGGGTGGGAAGGCAGGGATTGGCGCGGAAGAAAACACGCTGAAAATCACCGGAAACCAATAAAAACGCCGGCTGGAAGCCGGCGCTACAGGGGCGCGGAAAAGCCTCGTTGCCGCACTCAGTCGATCTCGTCGCGCAGGACTTCGGTCATGCTGATGCCGACGAACAGCCGCTCTTCCAGCACGTTGCGCATGGAACGCAGCCGCTCGAAGCAGGCCGTGCAGATGTGCTGGCCGTCGTCCGCGATCACCCAGCCGGCGTGTTTCGCATCGCTGTCGCTGCCGTCGAACCAGGCGCGGCCATCGGTCAGGCGTCGCCCATCGCGGCTGTCGCGCCCGGAAGTGCGGCGCATTTCGATGGAACGCAGTGCCAGCGGGTTGCAGATGTCGCAAAAAATGAAGCTGCGGCGCGCCATGTTCGCCTCTCTGAGTGGTGACTGGCGGCAAGGATAGTCTGGACCTGCAAGCCGGGCCAAGTGGTTTAACCTTGATTCCTCAGTTGACCGCTCATCCTCCACTGGAGCGTCTCATGAATGCCGGCCGCGTAGCCTTCGGCGATTCTCACCATTTGGGCGTGCCCGCCGCACACTCGGCCGCATTCAGCTGAGGAATCAAGGTTTAACAGTCGGCTGCTAGAATCGCGCCTCTTCCAAGAACCAAGATAGAAATTCCCGTGGACATTCCCATCCTGCTCAAAGCGCTCATCCTCGGCCTGGTCGAGGGTGTGACCGAATTCCTGCCGGTTTCCAGTACCGGCCACCTCATCCTCGCCGGCCAGTTGCTCGACTTCACCGGCGATAAAGCCAAGGTGTTCGAAGTCGCCATCCAGTTGGCCGCCATCTTTGCCGTGGTGTGGGAATACCGGGCCCGCCTGGGTCATGTCGTCGTTTCCATGACCCGAGAGCCGGCATCGCGCCGCTTCGCCATGAACCTGATCGTGGCATTCATGCCGGCCGCCGTGCTGGGTCTGCTGTTCCTCAAACAGATCAAGTTCTACCTGTTCAACCCGATTGTGGTGGCTTCCGCCTTCATCGTCGGCGGCCTGCTGATCCTCTGGGCGGAACGGCGGTCACATGTGATTCGGGTACAGGAAGTCGAGGAGATGCGCTGGCAGGACGCCTTGAAGGTGGGCTTCGCGCAGGCCCTGGCGATGATTCCCGGCACTTCGCGTTCCGGCGCCACCATCATCGGCGGCCTGTTCTTCGGACTGTCGCGCAAGGCGGCCACGGAGTTTTCCTTCTTCCTGGCCATTCCCACCATGTTCGCGGCCACCTTGTATGACGTTTACAAGAACCGTGAACTGTTCAGCGCCGACGACCTGAGTCTGTTCGCGGTGGGCGGCGTGGCCTCCTTCATCTCCGCCTTCCTGGTGGTGCGTGGTCTGATCCGCTTCATCAGCCGCCACGATTTCACCTGGTTCGCCTGGTACCGCATCGCCTTCGGTGTCGCGGTGCTGGCGACGCATTACCTGGGGATCATCCACTGGGCGGCGGATTAGACTTGTAGCGCCGGCTTCCAGCCGGCTGCCGTTACTGTAAAGACGCCGGCTGGAAGCGGCGCTACACGCGGTGCATCGGCACGCTTTGCGGCCGCGGGCCGATTACTTCGCTAACCCGACCTACGGGCACCCCGCTTGAAATCCAGATGTCCGTCGATGATCGTGTAGCGTACCTGGCCGATCATCTCCAGGCCGAGATAAGGGCTGTTCTTGCCCAGGCTGGCGAGGTTGGAGGGGCTGACCAGCCAAGCGGCCTCGGGGTCGAACACGCAAATATCGGCCGGCGCGCCGACAGCGAGATGGCCGGCGTTCACGCCCATGATGGCGGCCGCGCGATGGGTGATGTAGCCCAGGGCCTGGGCTAGCGGCAGGCCGGTTTCGCTCGCCCATTTCAGCGTCAGCGGCAGCAGCAGTTCGACGCCGGTGGCGCCCGGTTCGGCCTCCTGGAACGGCAACTCCTTGGCATCGTCGTCCACCGGCGCGTGGTCGGAACAGATCGCGTCGATCACACCTTCCCTGAGCGCTTGGCGTATGGCATCGCGGTCGCGCTGGCTTCTGAGCGGCGGCACCAAATGGCAGTTGGAATCGAAGTCCGCCGTGTCCATCTCGGAAAGATGCACATGGTGGATGTTCACATCGCAGGTGATACGCAGGCCGTCCCGCTTCGCCTGGCGCACCATTTCCACCCCGGCGCGACTGGAGAGTCGGCACAGGTGCACGCGGGCGCCGGTTTCCCGTGTCAGCAGCAGGATGGTGGACAGCGCCACGGTTTCCGCCGGCACCGGAATGGGATGTAGCCCCAGGCGCGCGGCGACGACGCCGTCATGGGCGACGCCGTTGCGCGACAGATGCATGTCCTGCGGGCGCAACCACACCGGCAGATCGAAGGTGGTGGCGTATTCCAGCGCGCGTAGCAGCACCTGGGTATCGAGCAACGGCGCGTCGGCCTGGCTGAACGCCACGCAACCGGCTTCGTGCAGTTCCGCCATCTCGGTGAGGCGTTCGCCCTTGAGCTCGCGGGTCAGCGCTCCCACCGGATAGACGCGCGGCCCCGGCATGTTGCGGGCGCGGAACTTGAGCATTTCCACCAGGCCCGGTTCGTCCAGGGGTGGGTCGGTATCGGGCGGGCAGGCCAGCGAAGTCACGCCGCCCACCGCCGCCGCGTGCATCTCCGATTCCAGCCCGGCGATGTATTCCAGCCCCGGCTCGCGCAGACGCAGGGACAGGTCCACCAAGCCAGGACAGACGATCAGCCCGGTCGCGTCGAGCACCTGATTGGCGTGGAAATCGGCGGGCGCCTGTCCCAATGCCTGGATATGCCCGGCGGCGACGAAGACGTCCTGAACACTGTCCATGCCGCTGGCGGGGTCGATGACACGGCCGTTCTTGATGTGGATTTTCATTGCTCAATTCCCCGCCAGAATACTCATCACCGCCATGCGCACGGCGATGCCGAAAGTGACTTGCGCGAGGATCACGGCCTGCGGGCCGTCGGCGACTTCGGAGTCGATTTCCACGCCGCGGTTCATCGGGCCGGGGTGCATGACGATGGCGTCGGGCTTGGCGTAACGCAGTTTCTCGGTGGTGAGGCCCCAGTGTTTGTAGAACTCGCCGGCGGAGGGCAGGCGCGCGCCCTGCATGCGTTCGTTCTGCAGGCGCAGCATCATCACCACGTCGACATCCTTCAGGCCCTGTTCCATGTTGTGATAGACGTGCACGCCGAGGTTGCCGACGTCGCGCGGGAGCAGGGTTTTCGGCGCGATCACCCGCACTTCCGGGCAGCCCAGGGTGGTGAGGCCGTGGATTTGCGAGCGCGCCACGCGCGAATGCAGCACGTCGCCGACGATGGCCACGCGCAGGTTGTGGAAGCCGCCCTTGAAGTGGCGGATGGTGAACATGTCGAGCAGACCCTGGGTGGGGTGGGCGCAGCGGCCGTCGCCGGCGTTCACCACGCTGATGTGCGGCGCCACATGGCGGGCGATCAGGTGGGCGGCGCCGGCGGCGGCGTGGCGCACCACGAACATGTCGGCATGCATGGCCGAGAGATTGGCCACGGTATCGAGCAGGGTCTCGCCCTTGCTCTGCGAGGAGGCGTTGATGTTGAGGTTGACCACGTCCGCCGACAGCCGCTTGGCGGCGATCTCGAAGGTGGTGCGGGTGCGTGTGGAGTTCTCGAAGAAGATGTTGAACACCGCCTTGCCGCGCAACAGCGGCACTGACTTCACCTCGCGCTCGCCCACCGCGACGAATGAGGCGGCGGTGTCCAGAATTTGCGTGAGGATGCGCGCGGGCAAGCCGTCCAGACTCAACAGGTGCTTGAGGCGACCGTCCTCGGTCAACTGCAAATTGTTTTTCATGTGCGTTGATTGACCTTGAAGCCCAGCGTGCCATCGTCGGCGCGGGTGAGGGCGATGTTCTCGTGTTCCGCCAGTTCCAGGTGGGCGCCGACGAAATCCGGGCAGATCGGCATTTCCCGGCCGCCCCGGTCCACCAGCACCGCCAGGCGGATCGCCGCCGGACGGCCGTAATCGAACAGGATGTTCATGGCCGCGCGGATGGTGCGGCCGGTGTAGAGCACGTCGTCGATGAGCAGAACGCGGCGGCCCTCCATGTCGAACGGAATGTCCGAGGGCTTTACCTGCGGATGCAGGCCGATGCGGGAAAAGTCGTCGCGGTAGAAGGAGATGTCGAGCACGCCGCGCGGCAGGTCGCGTCCGAGACGTTCGGCCAGGGCGTCCATCACCCAGACCCCGCCGGTGTGAATGCCGACCAGGGCCAGGTCCGGCCCCAGTGTGGGAGAAAGTTGGTCCGCCAGGCGGGAGATGAGTTGTTCAGGCGTGGGCAGTGGCATGGTCGTTGGCGACATGATCGAAATGGTCCTGCAGGATTTGTTGGGCCGCCACACTGTCTTCCACCCGTTTGCGCCCGGCCGCGTTGACGCCGGCCTCGCGCAGGCGGGCATCGGCTTCCACGGAGGTGAGACGCTCGTCGACCAGGGTGACGGGCAGATTGAAACGGCCATTGAGCTGGTTGGCGAAGCGGCGCGCGCGCCGGGTCAGATCGTGCTCCTCACCATCCAGCGACAACGGCAGGCCGGCCACCAACTGGTTCGGGCGCCACTCGTCGATGAGGGCGGCGATGCGCGCGAAACGCGGGTCGTTGGCTTCTCCACGGATCACTTCCAGCGGATGCGCCATCCGGGTTTCCCAGTCGCCCACGGCGACACCGATCTTGGTGGTGCCGAAATCGAAGGCCATGACCGTTCCCCGTCGTTCCGACATCAGGCGTGTCCGGCTTCTTCCGAAAGCATGGAAAGGTCGATGCCCAGCAGGTGCATGGCCGCGTTCAGGCGCTCTTTGGCGGGGTAGCCGAAGATCACTTGCGGGTCGGCCGGCACGGTCAACCAGGCGTTCTGCTTGATCTCGTCTTCCAGCTGCCCCGGCCCCCAGCCGGCATAGCCCAGGGTCACCAGAATCTCGGCCGGGCCTTCGCGGCGGGCGGTGGCCTCCAGAATGTCCTTGGATGTGGTCAGCCCCACGCGGTCGTTCACCGACAACGTGGAACTCCAGGTGCCCACCGGCCGGTGCAGCACGAAACCGCGTTCCACCTGCACCGGGCCGCCGTAGTAGACCGACGCCTGCTTCAGGTGCTCGTCGGTCAGATCGAGGCCGATCTGGCTGAACAGGCTATCCAGGTTGAGTTCGATGGGGCGGTTCACCACCACACCAAGCGCGCCCTGGTCGCCGTGATCGCAGATATAGGTCAGCGTGCCGGAGAAGTTGGGGTCCATCATCTTGGGCATGGCGATCAGGAAATGGTCGGTGAAATTGGCGTTGTCCATGAGGGGCTTCCGGGTTGAGCGGCGATTGTAACCCTGCCCGGCGGCGGCCTGAATCGACCGATGGATTCCACTTTCATTCGGTTTTGCGGCGACCCGCGTGGCGGCAACAGCGCGGGCTTGCACCTTGGTTGGCGGAGAAATCCCCCCCAGCCCCCCTTTGGGAAAGGGGGAAGCGGAGACGGGTCAGCGATTGCTTCCCGCCACCAGCCGGTATTCGTACAGCCGACATTCCAGCGGGCCGTTGAACAGCGGTGTGCGGCGGTTGGCGCTGAGGCCGATGGACTTGGGAAAATCGGGGTCGCCCGAGATCATGCAGGCGGTCCAGCCGGGGAAGTGCTGTTTCAGGTTGTCGCCGACCGCGTGGTAGAAGGCGATCAGGTCGTCTTCGCTGCCGAGACGCACGCCGTAGGGCGGGTTGCTGACGATGATGCCTTCCGGCACGGGCGGGTCGACGTTGAGAAAGTCGGCTTCCATCAGACGGACACAATCGAACACACCGGCGGCTTTCAGGTTGAGGCCGGCGGCGCGCACCATGAGCGGGTCGATGTCGGAGCCGAAGATGGCCAGGGGATGCGGTTCCAGCGCCGCCGCCTGGGCGTTCTTGCGCAGGCGTTGCCACTCGATCATGTCGAAATTGGCCAGATTCTCGAAGGCGAAGTGGCGATTGATGCCAGGGGCGATGTTGAGCGCGATCAGCGCCGCCTCCAGCAGGATGGTGCCGCCGCCCATCATGGGGTCGTAGAGCGGCACGTTCGGGGTCCAACCGGACAGCTTCAACAACCCGGCGGCCAGGTTTTCGTTGAGCGGCGCGGGAGCGGCCTCGACCCGGTAGCCGCGGCGATTGAGCGGACTGCCGGAGAGATCGAGGTAGAGGGTGAATTTCTCTTCGGACAGGAACAAGGTGATGGGCACCTGCGGGTCGCGGGTTTCCACACTGGGACGTTCGCCGATGGCGGAGCGGAAGCGGTCGCACACCGCGTCCTTGATGCGCAGGGTGACGAAGTTGAGGCTTTTCAGCGGGCTGGATTTGCCCACGGTGGTGACCGCGATCGTGCGCGAAACGTCGAACAGGCTGGGCCAGTCGAGCGACATGGCGACTTCGTAGAGATCGTCCTCATTGCGATAGTGGCCATCGGCCACCTGCCAGAGGACGCGAATCGCCAGACGGCTCCACAGGTTGACCTTCCAGGCCAGCGTCATGTCGCCCAGGAAGATCACGCCGCCGCGCGCCGGCATCTGGTCGCCGGCGCCGATATCCGCCAACTCGCGCGCCAGCTCATCTTCCAGGCCGCGCGGACAGGAGACGAAGAAGCGATGCCGCTCTCCCTTCCCACCCCGGGGGTGAGGGAACGACGCTGACTCGGTCGATGCCGCCGATCTACGCCGCCGCCCCTCTCCCCAGCCCTCCCCCGGGGGGGGAGGGGGCGCGTTTCTCTCCGACTGGGCGCGTGGCCTGGAGTCGGGGGAGGCGAACTTTCCCTCCGGCCTCGGCTTGCGCGGCTTCGCGGCTGGTCTATCCTGCTGCCCCGTGGTTGCGTCAGGTTCAGGGGGGCGCGGCTTGTTGCCGGCGCGCCGGTCGCCCAGCTTGGGGCGGAACTTGGACGGCTTGGCGGGCTCTTTCGCGGCCTCGACGGGGCGCTTCAGCGCAATTTTTGGACGATCGGAGTTGGATGATGACAAGGGAAGAATTCCTCAAAAAACTGAAGCCCAGCCCGGTCACCATGATCCTGATCGGGCTGATCGTATACCTGTGGTTCCGCCCCCCGGCCTGGGTGACGGAACAGAACCAACCGGCGCCGGAAGTGCCGGTACAGGCGGGCAAATACCTCTCCGATCTGCATGGCAAGGTGTTGCTGGTGAATTTCTGGGGCACCTGGTGCCCCTACTGCCGCCACGAAATGCCGGCCATGCAGGCGTTCTACGAGGCCAACCAGTCGCGCGGGTTCGAGATTGTCGCCTACAGTCTGGATAAAACCCAGGCCGAGGTGGATGCCTACATGCGAACGGAGGGTTATACCTTCCCGGCGCCGTTGGCGACCACGCGGATCATTCAGGCCTTCGGTGGGGTGGATCGGGTGCCGCTGTCCTTCGTGGTGGACCGCGACGGCATGATCCGGCATCGCATCGCCGGCCAGGTGCACAGTGGACGGCTGGAAAAATTGATCGAGCCTTTGTTGCTGCAAACGCCTACTTCACCTCGCTGATCACCTTGTCCATCTCGCGCCGGTAATAGACGAAATCCATTTCCGGGCAGGGGCCTCCGAGGCGGGTGATCACGGCCGAAATCTGGCCGCGATGGTGGGCATAGTGGGTATACAGATGCGTCAGCGCTTCCCGTACCCACATGTTGCGCGGCTTGCCGTCGCTGCCGGAAAAACTTATTTCCGCCTCGAAGAACGTCTCCGGCTGTTCATCCAGCCAGGATTGCAGCTTGCGCGTTTCGCGTCGCAACGCCAGTTTCAGCTCGCGGAAATCGGGATGATTGATCAGCCGGTAGTTGGCTTCCATATTTGCGCCCCGCATCCGCGCCAACCAGACCTGGCTGACCAAGAGCAGATGATCGACCGTGTGGTGAATGCTGTTGAAGTACAGCCCCTGATCGCTGCCGATGACCTCTTCTTGCAGATGGTCCAGGGAGTTGAACAGCATTTCGTTGGCCCAGTGCTGGTAGTCGGCGAGTACGGAGAAATGTGATTTCCAGGAATACATGGCAACCCCTTCTTTTTTGATTCGGATAGGGCGAACTATAGCGCCGCGGGTTGGGCACACTTCGCTTTGCCCAACCTACGGCGCTTCGACCACCTTCACGGCGGGCGCCGGTTTCTCCCAGATGAGGCGGCCGTTCATCGCGCGAGTGGCGCTGACGCCGCCGTCGGCGGCGATGAACAAGACTTCGCCGATGCCCATTTTTTTCGCCATTCGCCGCCAATCGCCCGGTCCGGCGATGAATAGCGGTTTGCTGGACACGTCCGACAGCGTGCCGGCGTGTGGCCCATGCGCGATTACCGTCACCGCCTGGGTCTGATCCGCCGGCCAGCCGCTGCGCGGGTCTATCAGATGGCAATAGCGTTTGCCGTTCACCTCGAAGAAACGCTGATAGTCGCCGGAGGTGCCGATCGCTTCGCCGTCATGCAATTCCAGCATCGCCAGGGCGCCGGCGCGGCGCGGGTGCTGGATGCCCACCTTCCAGGCCTGACTCCCCTTCTTCCCCAGCGCCATGATGTTGCCGCCGATGTTGATCAGCGCGTTGTTCACCCCCTGGCTTTTCAGATAGGCCGCCGCCAGATCCAGCGCATAGCCCTTGGCATAACCGCCCAGATCCAGGCGCATCGCCGGATTGCCGGCTTCCAGCATGACGCCGGTGATCTTGAAGTCGGACATGCGCGGGTTGGCCTTGACCAGGCGCGCGATTTCTTTCGGGTCCGGCAGGCGCGGCTCGAACGTGTCGGAATGAAAGCCCCACAGCCGCACCAGATTGCCGATGGCCGGATTGAACAGGTGCTCGCCTTGTTCCGACAGGCGCGCCGCATCGGTCAGGGTCGAAATCAGACCGGGCGGCAACGCGATACGGATCGGTGCTTGTGGCGTCGCCAGGGCAATCAAACCATTGAGGCGTTCCAGCGAACCCGGCTGCCAGGCATGCAGGGTCTGGTGCATCTCGTCGAAATCACGCAGCACCTGGTCGGTGACACGCCGCGCCTTGTCCTCCTCCTCGCCGTAAATCGTGATTTCCACCAGGGTGCCGAATACATAGGACTGCTGCTTGTGGATGCGCTCGCCACAGCCGGTGAGCAACAAGACCAGCAGCAACGCCCAGAAGCCATAGGGCGCGCGAAGCACCCGAGATGGATTACTCACCGTTCACCTCGCGCTCCAGCGCATCCATGAACATGCCCGCCACATTGAAGCCGGTCTGCTGGGTGATTTCCTGGAAGCAGGTGGGGCTGGTGACATTCACTTCGGTCAGGCAATCGCCGATCACGTCCAGGCCGACCAACAACAGGCCGGCGTCCTTCAATTCCGGCCCCAGAGCGCGGGCGATCTCCCAGTCGCGTTCCGACAAGGGCCGCGCCACGCCGGTGCCGCCCGCCGCCAGGTTGCCGCGCGTCTCGCCCGCGGCGGGAATGCGCGCCAGGCAATACGGTACCGCCTGTCCGGCGATCACCAGAATGCGTTTGTCGCCCTCCTTGATTTCCGGCAGATAGCGCTGCGCCATCACGGTCTCGCGCCCGTATTGGGTGATGGTCTCCAGGATCGCGCCCAGGTTGGCATCATCCGGACGCAGGCGGAACACCATGGCGCCGCCCATCGCGTTGAGCGGCTTCACCACGATGTCGCCCTGCTCGGCGAGAAACTCGCGGATCAGATCAGCGTGGCAGGTCACCAGCGTCGGCGCGATGAAGCGCGGATAGCGCGCGATCGCCAGTTTCTCGTTGAAATCGCGCAAGGCGCGCGGCGAGTTGAACACCCGCGCCCCCTGCCGTTCGGCCATCTCCAGCAACCAGGTGGCATAGAGGTAGGCCTGATCGAAGGGCGGATCGGTGCGCATGATCACCGCGTCGAACGACGCCAGATCGTGCCATTCCGCCTCACCGCGCTCGAACCAGGGCGTTGTGTGCGTGCCCCCCCCTTTGCCAAAGGGGGGCTGGGGGGGATTTTCGGAGGTGCCGCCCCCGCCCCCTTTTGCGGAAGCGGAGAGAACAACCCGCTGCGTGCGCCCCACCACCCACTCCGCCTTCCACACCAGATCGCCCGCCAGCATCGCGCTGATCGTGTGGTCGCGCCGGGCCGCCTCGACCATCATGGCGTAGGTGGAATCCTTGTAGGTCTTGAAGGTTTCCAGGGGGTCGGCGATGAAGAGGAGGTTAAGGGGTGTGGTCATTTATTGGTCAGCCAGTGGCATTCGGTCTGGTTGCGCGTTCCAACGCGGCAATCGGCATATACAAACATAACGGATTATCCCCGCAGGCCTGGAAACCCAGCCCCGCATAGAGCGCGCGGGCTTTCTCGTGCTTGGCATCCACCACCACCGCGTACAGCCCGACACTGCGGGAAAACTCCAACGCCAGGTTGAGCGCGAAAGCGAGCAAATCCTGGCCGATGCCGTGCCCTTGATGCGACCGGCTCACCGCCAGGCGGCCGATGCGCAACATGGGGACCGGATAGCGAGGCAACTTCAAGTGCGCGGGCCGCTGGTCGGTCGCCACCTGGCCGGCGCTGACCGTGACAAAACCAAGCACATTCGCACCCGCCTCGCTCACCGCCACATAGGTTTTGCCGAAGCCGCGACGCTGTTGCTGCCCAGCCAGGCGCAGCAGGAAATCGTTGAGCGCGGGCTCGCCGCAATCGAAACCATCGCGGCAGTGCCGCGCGTTCAGCAGCTCGATACGCGCCATGATCAGCGCAGCGACATGAGTTTCCGCAGGGCTTCATTGGGTAGTGGAGGGTCTTCACAGGTAGCAATGAAAGCTTCGAAATCTCGCTGGGAGAGCATCAACATATCGTTGTCCGCGACCACCCGGCGCGCGGCTTCATAAGCGTTTTGCAGCATGAAGCCGGACACCGTGGTACCCATCAGCGCGGCGGCACGTTCGATCAGCGCCTTGGCTTCCGGGCTGGTGCGCAGGTTGATGCGGGCGGAATCGGTGGCGGTGGTGGGCATGGCGTAACTCCGTTGAGCGAACGGTAAAAGTGTACGTCAATATGACGCACACCACATCCAGTTCACTGTTCCGGGTCGGTGCTTTCCAGTTCGATCGCCGCCGCCAGCGCGGCCAGGCGGGCGAGGACGCCGTAGGTGTAGAAGCGGTTCATCGGGGCGTCGGGGCGGGCGCCGCAGTCGCAGAAGCTGCCGCTCTGGTCGAAAGCCAGCGGGACGAAGTGCATGCCGGGGGCGTTGAGGTTTTCATCGACGCGGCGGCCGGTGTGGACGCGGTAGAAACCACCGATGACGAAGTGGTCGATCATGTACACCACCGGTTCGGCGACCGCCTCGTTGAGGCTCTCGAAGGTGGGCACGCCTTCCTGCACCAGCACCTGGGTGACCGACAGGCCTTCCTTCACCACCGCCATTTTGTTGCGTTGTTTGCGGTTGAGGTCGCGCACGTCGTCCGGTGACTTCACGGTCATGATGCCCATGCCGTAGGTGCCGGCATCGGCCTTGACGATGACGAAGGGCTCGCGGTCTATGGCGTGCTCGCGGTATTTCACGCGGATTTTTTCCAGCAGCGCGGCGACATGGTCGGCCAGGCATTCCTCGCCCTCGCGCGCCTGGAAATTCACCTCGCCGCACAGCGCGTGGTAGGGGTTGATCAGCCAGGGGTCGATACCGATGAGGCCGGCGAAGTCGTGCGCCACCCCGTCATAGGCGGCGAAGTGCTTGGATTTGCTCCGCGTCGCCCAGCCGGCGTGCAACGGCGGCAGCATGGTCTGGCTGGGGTCGAGGCCTTGCAGGATCGCGGGCGCGCCGGAGGTGAGATCGTTGTTGAGCAGGATCGAGCAGGGATCGAAGTCCGCCAATTTCAATCGATTGCCCTCACGCCGGACCGGTTCCAGGGTGAGTTGGCCGCCCTCCGGCAAGTCCAGCACCAGGGGTTCCACCAGATCCGGAATCAGGCTGCCAATGCGTACCGTCAGACCGGTCTTGCTGATGATGTCGGCCAGCGCCGCGACGTTCTGCAAGTAATACAGATTGCGCGTGTGATTCTCGGGAATGATGAGAAAGCTGCGCGCGTCGGCGCACATCTTTTCCACCGCCACCTGCGCCGCCTGCACCGCCAACGGCAGGAAATCCGGGTTCAGGTTGTTGAAGCCGCCGGGGAACAGATTGGTATCCACCGGCGCCAGCTTGAAGCCGGCATTGCGCAGGTCCACCGAACTGTAGAACGGCGCCGGGTGTGTCAGCCACTGCAAGCGCAACCAGTGTTCGATATCGCCCTGCGCTTCGATGAACTGGCGTTCCAGTTCCAGCAAGGGGCCGGTCAGTGCGGTGGTGAGATGGGGAACCATGTTTGGGGCGGGTATACCGTGGTGTCGCCAGTTTAGTGTGTCGGCCGGGTTAGCGCAGCGTCGTCCCCGCCAAGTTGAATTTGCCGCTGACAAATTCCGCTAAAGCCATCCTGAATTCCGCCGATAAAAAGGCATTCCGACAATTTCCTGGGTATCGCGCCATGAACCGACTCGCCACGCAGTCCGTGCAGGCAAAAATCGTCGTCGCCATTGTCCTGATCTTCATCGCCATTCTCGCCACCGCCACCCTGCTGACCGGAAGCAACGAGCGCGCCTGGGCATTGCAGATCGGCCAGGACAAGGCCAGGGATGCCGCCCATTCCTATTTCGACGGCGTCAATACGCTGATGCTGACCGGCAGCATGGCGCAGCAGGAAAGCCTGCGCGGCAAATACCTGGCCATGCCCGGCGTGCGCGACATCGGCATCGTGCATGCCCCCGGCGTGCTCGACGGCATCAGCACCCGCCAGGCGGCGCCGCGTGACGACCTGGAGCGTCGCGCCATCAAGGGCGAACAGATCGTCGAGATCGGCGCGGATGCCAAGGGGCGTTTCGTCACCTATCTGGCGCCCTTGCTGGCCAGCGAGAACCACCTCGGCACCAACTGCCTGAGTTGCCACCAGGTGGCGCCCAATACCGTGCTTGGCGCCGTGCGCGTCACTTATTCCCTGAATGAACTGGATGCCGGCTCGCGCCATAACCTGCTATTGGTGGCCGGACTCAATCTGCTGCTCTCCCTGCTCGGCATTGGGCTGGTGATTGTTCTGTTGCGCGGCATCGTCATCAAGCCGCTGTTGGCCATGCGCAACACCATGCGCGACATCGAACAGAACGCCGACCTGGGCCGCCGTCTCACGGCCACTTCCGACGACGAAGTGGGCGCCCTGGCGCAGGCCATCAACAGCATGCTCGACAAGTTCGGCGCCAGCCTGGGCCTGGTCGCGGATACCTCGGGACGCCTGTCCGGCGCGGCCGATCGGGTTTCCTCGGTTTCCCTGCTGACCGCCGAGGCGGCGAGCCAGCAACTGCGCGCATCCGAGGAAACCTCACGCTCCATCTGCCACCTGAAAAACATCGCCGCCGAGGCGGAAGTGGATGCCGCGAAAACCGCCGAGGCCTCCGTGGCCGCGGACCAGGAAGCCGGCAACAGCACGCAGATGACGCGCGAAGCCATCGCCGGCATTTTCAGTCTGGTACAGGAAATCGGCCAGGCCGGTACGGTGATCGAAGCCCTGGATCAGCGCAGCCAGGAGGTCAGCAATGTGCTGGAAGTCATCAAGGGCATCGCCGAACAGACCAATCTACTGGCGCTCAACGCCGCCATCGAAGCCGCCCGCGCCGGTGAAATGGGGCGCGGCTTCGCGGTGGTGGCGGATGAAGTGCGCAAACTGGCGAATCTGTCGCACAAATCCACCCGCGACATCGAGGACATCGTCACGCAACTGCGCCAGGAAGCGCGCCACGCGGTACTGGTGATGAACACCGCCCAGAACACCGCCGCCAGTCACAGCCAGCAACTGGAAAACTCGGTGGCGGGACTCGACCGCATCGCCACCCGGGTCGCCGATATTCGCGAGCTCAACGCCCACATGGCGCAATCGGTACGCATCCAGGGTGAGCTGACCGACGCGGTCGATCAGCGCATGGCCAGCATCGGCCAGATCGCCCAGCGCACCGCCAATGAAGCGGTGGAAACCCGTGGCGTCAGCGAGGAACTGGTCGCCCTGGCCCACCAACTGAACGAACTGGTGGGGCGTTTCCGCCTGCGTTGATCCGCGGCCACGGCATGTAGCGGCGGCCCCTTCATGTAGCGCTGGCGTCTCGCCGGCTCGTTCTTCTGATCAGGCCCACGAAGCCGGCGAGACGCCGGCGCTACATGCCGGCCACGGCCGGCGGCCAATCCGGTATCACCCCGCATAGCCCAGTTTGGCCGAGACGCGACGCGCGGCTTCCTGTACCAGCGGCACCCAATCCATCTTGCGCCGCTCCATCGGCGCTGAAACCGACAGGCCGGCCACCGCCGCGCCGCTGGCGTCGCGCACCAGTGCGCCGATGCAGCCGACGCCCAGTTCCGCCTCCTCGTCATCAAGGGCATAGCCGCGCGCGGTACTGACGCCGATGTCCTCCAGCAGCGTCTTGATTTCCTGGCGGGTGTTCACCGTGTAGGCGGGCAGGCGGGTGCGTTTGGCGTAGTCGCGGGTGGCGGCCGCGCCCACCTCGCCCAGCATCAGCTTGCCGACGGCGGTGACGTGCAGCGGCGCGCGGCTGCCGATCACCTGCTCCACCCGCATCATGCGGTTGGAGGTGACCCGCTCGATGTAGACCACTTCGTCGCCCTGGCGCACGGTGAGGTTCACCGTCTCGCCGATCTGATCGCGTAGCCATTCCATTTCCGGCCGCGCCACCGCGCGCACGTCCAGGCCCACTCGCACTTTCGCCGCCAGTTGCAGGAGGTGCGGGCCGAGCAGATAGAGGCCCGCCTCGTCGCGGGCGACAAAGCCATGCTGACTCAGCGAGGCAAGGATGCGGAAGGCTGTGGACGGGTGCAGGCCAGTCTCCGCGCCGAGATATTTCAGAGAGGCGCCATTTTCCCGCGCGGCGAGCGCGTCGAGCAGGGCGGACATGCGGTCGATGACCTGGATGGAGGAGGTTTTGTCTTCGTTCATGTTTCGCATTATGAAACGTAATCTGCATTGTGAAAAGTTGATTGTTTAGGTAGAGTATTCCCCATCGCAATCGACACCCCTGGAGTCCGTCATGAATGCCACCACCCAGCCCGCCTCACTTGCTCCTGACTTCTGCGAGGGCATCCAGTATTACGCGCCGTCCTGGCCGGGCTTTGCCGAGCATGCCGCGACGCCGGCCATCGCCGAGGGCAGCAAGGCCATCAGCAGCGCCAACTCGGCCTCCGCCGCCTACCAGACGCTGCTGGCCGCCGACGCACTGCGTTACCTGACCCTGCAAATCTGCGCCGCCAAGGCTTCCGGCCACCCCGGCGGTTTCGCCTCCAGCGCCGAGGCTTATGCCGCTCTGGTGATGCTGGGCCACACCAACATCGTCACCGAAGTGGGCCACCACGCGCCCGGCTTCTATTCCGCCATGTTCCTCGACCGTTCCCTGGAAGAAATGGGCATCCGCACCGTCCAGGAGATGCGCGACCGCTTCCGCGAGAAGCATGGCCTACTGGGCCACCTCTCCGGCGCCATCCCCGGTCTGCTGGCCCCCGCCGGCCCGCTCGGCCAGGGCCAGCATTTCGCCATGGCCGGCGCCATGCTGCATCCCGGCACACTTTTCCCGGTGACCATCGGCGACGGCGGCATGGGCGAGCCCTATGTGCTGAATTCCATGATGCACTTCAACACCGCCTACCCCGAGGTGACCAATTACCTGCCGGTGCTGATCTGGAACGGTTACAGCCAGGAACACCACTCCATGTGCACCACCTGGAGCAATGCCGAAATGACGGCGTACTGGAAGGGCCACGGTTTCGAAAACGTGTTCCTGGTCGACGCCAAGAACTTCGATGACAAGGACCAGGCCGGCGCCTATGTGGACAGCAGCCAGTTCGCCTTCGACCGCCGCCAGGCCTTCGCCGCCGCCGTGCTTGCCGCCGCCGATTCCGCCGCCAAGAGCGCGCTGGGCGGGCGTCGCACCGTGATGATCCTCAAGCAGTTGAAGGGCGCGGGCGTGCACAAGCTGGGCGCCAAGGCGCACAACCTGTACCCGGCCGACACCCTGGACGCTGAACACATCGTCAGCGGCCTGCAACGCCGCGCGCTGTCTCCCGACGCCTGGCGGATCGTGCGCGACAACTTCACCCGCGCCGGTGGCGGCCCCGCCGCCAAGACCGCCGTGACCGAACAGGTGCTGGACATCGTGCCCCTGCCGAAACTGCCGATCCAGGCTTTCCAGCCGGGCGAGAAACAGGTGCCCGCCACCGCTTTCGGCGCCCTGGTGGCCGCTGTCGGCCAGGCCGACCCGCGTTTCGTGGTCAGTAACGCCGACGGCAACGAAGCCAGCGCGATGGCCAACATCAACGTCGCCCTCAAGATTCGCCACCCGGTGGAAGACGGGCTTTATCACCAGGGCCCCACCGGCCAGGTGTACGAACCGCTGAACGAGGACGCCTGTGCCGGCCTCACCGCCGCCCTGGCGCTGTTCGGCTCGCGCTCGATCTGGCTGTCCTACGAGAGCTTCGCCATCAACGGCTGGCCCATCGTGCAGACCGTGGCGCAGGCGATGGCCGAGTTGCGTCGCAAGACCCCCTCCTACATCTGCATGTTCACCGCCGGCGCGCTGGAACAAGGCCGCAACGGCTGGAC
Organism: Gallionellaceae bacterium; assembly: GCA_028714875.1. GTDB lineage: Bacteria > Pseudomonadota > Gammaproteobacteria > Burkholderiales > Thiobacillaceae > PFJX01. The sequence goes on along the minus strand of JAQTLN010000008.1, from coordinate 93,403 downwards.
CCACCAGCGCCCGGAGATCGAGAACTACTTCGCCGCGCAGATGCGCAACGGCAACGTCTACCCGCTGTTCCCGTGCGACGCCAACCAGATCCAGGTCGCCTACGACTGGGCGCTGGGCACTTACAACAAGGGCATCGCCATCATCGCCTCGAAGTCGCCGCTGCCGGTCTACACCACGCTGGAGCAGGCGCGGGAAGGCATCGAGCGCGGCGCGGTGACCCTGTATGAAAGCAAGCGCGGCGACAAGACCGTGGTGTTCGCCGTCACCGGCGACATGGTTCTGCTGCCGGTGTTCGAGGCCAGGGACAAACTGGAAGCCGCCGGCCACAAGGTTCGCGTCGTCAGCGCCGCCAACCCGCGCCGCCTGTATCGGCCCACCGATGTGGCCTGGGGCACGGTGTCCGAGCCGGACAACGCCTTCATGGAAGACGCCCAGTTCAACGCCCTGTTCGACGGCGATGTCCTGATCGGCGTCTCCGGCGGCCCCTCCGGCCCGCTGGAGCCGATCATGCTGCGCACCCGCGCAGTCAAACGCGACGTGATGGCCTGGAAACGCGGCGAAACCACCGCCAGCCCCGGCGAGATCATGGCCTTCAACGGCTTGACCGGAGAAGCGATGGCGGCACGGGCAACGGCTTTGTTGGGTTGAAGTCATAACCGAATGCCAATCCCCCCCTTTTCCAAAGGGGGGCTAGGGGGGATTTGCACGACGGCCCCATGCACGGCGCTTGTATAAATCCCCCCCCAGCCCCCCTTTGAGAAAGGGGGGAGCATCCGAGTACATCAACCTGAAGATGCCATGACCTCCACCAAAATAATCGTTCTCGACGACGACCCCACCGGTTCGCAGACGGTGCATTCCTGCAAGCTGTTGACGCGCTGGGATGTATCCACCTTGCGTGAAGCGCTGCTCGATGCGTCACCGCTGTTCTTCGTCCTGACCAACACGCGCGGCATGGATGCGGCGCGTGCCGCCGCCGTGACGCGCGAGGTCTGCCATAACCTGAAACTGGCGCTCGACGGCATCAACCTCAACCCGATCTTCGTCAGCCGTTCCGATTCCACCCTGCGCGGGCATTACCCGGTGGAAACCGATGTGATGGCGGAAGAACTCGGCCCGTTTGATGCCCACTTCCTCACCCCCGCCTTCTTCGAGGGCGGCCGTTTCACCCGCGACAGCATTCATTACCTGGTCGTCAACGGCGCGCCGACGCCGGTGGCTGATACCGAGTTCGCGCGCGATTCGGTGTTCGGCTACCGCCACAGCTACCTGCCCGATTACGTCGAGGAAAAAACCGCCGGCCGCATCAAGGCGGGCGAGGTCGAACGTTTCCTGCTCGACGACGTGCGCGGCGATGTTTCCGCGCGATTGATGGCCCTGCAGGGAAATAGTTGTTGCGCGGTGGATGCGGAAACCCAGGCTGACCTGAACCATTTCGCCGATCAACTGCAAGCGGCGGCGGCACGGGGCAAGCGCTTTCTGTTCCGCTCCGCCGCCAGCCTGTTGACCGCCCTGGCAAAACTGCCACCGCAGCCGGTGGCAGCCGAGGCGATGCACGCCTACGTGCGTAACAACGGGGTTGGCAAATGCGCGGGCGCGGTGATCGTCGGTTCGCATGTGAAGAAAACCACGGCGCAACTGGAAAAGCTGCTGCTGGAACCCGGCGTGCGCGCCATCGAGGTCGAGGTGGACCGCATCGCGGGCGAATGCGTCGATCTGCTGAAAAGCGTCCTTGAGCAGGCGGCCCTGGCGCACGCGGCGGGCGCGACTTCGGTGATCTACACCAGCCGGGGCGAACGCCAGTTTCCCGACCAAGCCACCCGCCTGGCCTTCGGCGAGTCGGTCTCCGCCTTCCTCATGGATGTAGTGCGCGGCCTGCCGATTACCCTGGGCTTTCTCATCAGCAAGGGCGGCATCACCTCCAACGATGTGCTTTCCGATGGCCTCGCATTGAGGGCCGCCAGCGTGCTCGGGCAGATCCTGCCCGGCTGCTCGGTGGTGCGCTGCCCCGCCGACCACCCGCGCTTTCCCGACCTGCCGGTGGTGATCTTCCCCGGCAACGTCGGCGACGATGAAGCCATGGCGACGGCGGTGCGCAGGCTTTCGGCATAATCGGCGACATGAGAGCCAAGCCGAAACTTGTAGGATGTGGTGAGCGCAGCGAACCGCATCGGTCACGATTGGTGCGGTTCGTACCTCACCACACCCTACGGCCATGACCCCACCATTTATTACGGCCCTACGCGCCACCCTGCCGCCCCAATCGTTGCTGATCGAGGCCGAAGCCTTGCGCCCTTACGAGTGCGACGGTCTTTCCGCCTATCGCCAGGTGCCGCTGGCGGTGTGCCTGCCGGAAACGCTGGAACAGGCGCAAGCGGTACTGCGCATCTGCCGTGAACACAACGTCCCGGTGGTGGCGCGCGGCGCCGGTACCGGCCTGTCCGGCGGCGCCCTGCCGCTGGCCGATGGCGTGGTGCTGTCGCTGGCGCGCTTCAACCGCATTCTCGGCATCGACGCCGACAACCGTCTCGCACGGGTGCAGCCCGGTGTCCGCAACCTCGCTATCTCCGAGGCGGCGGCCGCTTACGGCTTGTATTACGCACCCGACCCTTCCTCGCAGATCGCCTGTTCCATCGGCGGCAACGTCGCCGAGAACTCCGGCGGCGTGCATTGCCTGAAATACGGCCTCACCGTCCACAACCTGCTGGCGCTCAAGGTGCTGACGATGGACGGCGAGTTGCTCGATATTGGTCTGCCCGCGCTCGATAGCCCCGGCTACGATCTGCTCGCCTTGATGACCGGCTCGGAAGGGCTGTTGGGCGTGGTGGTGGAAGTCACCGTAAAACTGCTGGTGAAGCCGGAACGCGCCCAGGTGGTGCTGGCGGCGTTCGCCTCGGTGGAAACGGCGGGGGCGGCGGTGGCCGCGATCATCGGCGCCGGCATCCTGCCCGCCGGGCTGGAGATGATGGACAACCTGTCGATCCGCGCCGCCGAGGATTTCGTCCACGCCGGTTACCCGGTGGACGCCGCCGCCATCCTGCTGTGTGAACTCGACGGCGCCAACGCCGAGGTGTCGGAACAGATCATGGCGGTGCGCGAGGTGCTGTTCGCCACCGGCGCGACGGAAGTCCGCACCGCCGAGGACGAGGCTCAGCGCATGAAGTTCTGGGCCGGGCGCAAGGGCGCCTTCCCGGCGGTCGGCCGCATCAGCCCCGATTATTACTGCATGGACGGCACCATCCCACGGCAACACCTGGCGCGGGTGTTGAAGCGCATCGGCGAACTCTCGGAACATTACGGCCTGCGCGTGGCCAATGTGTTCCACGCCGGCGACGGCAACCTGCACCCGCTGATCCTGTTCGACGCCAACCAGCCGGGTGAAATGGAAAAGGCCGAGGACTTCGGCACCGACATCCTCCGCCTGTGCGTGGAAGTGGGCGGCACGGTCACCGGCGAGCACGGCATCGGCGTCGAGAAGCTGGATGCGGCCTGTAGCCAGTTCACCGCCGCCGAACTCGCCCAGTTCCACGCCATCAAGGCCGCCTTCGACCCGGCAGGCCTGCTCAACCCCGGCAAGGCCGTCCCCACCCTGCACCGCTGCGCCGAGATGGGGCGGATGCATGTCCAGAGCGGCGCGTTGCCGTTCCCGGAATTGCCGAGGTTTTGAAGCGCATGGAAACCGAACTGATCGCACGGATAAAACAAGCCATCGCCGACCGCACCCCGCTACGCATCCAGGGTGGCGGCAGCAAATCCTTTTACGGCCGAACCTGCCTGGGCGAGCCACTGGATGTCTCCGGCCATGCCGGCGACGTCCGCTACGAACCCTCGGAACTGGTCCTCACCGCCCGCGCCGGCACGCCGCTGGCGGAAATCGAGACACTGCTGGCGGCGAACAACCAGATGCTGCCGTTCGAGCCGCCGCACTTCTCCCCTCCCCCTCCGGGGGAGGGGCCGGGGGAGAGGGAGCAACGCTTGCACATGGATAACGCGGCTTCCCTCTCCCCGGCTCTCCCCCGGGGGGGGAGGGGGCAAGCTACCCTCGGCGGCATGGTCGCCACCGGCCTGTCCGGCCCGCGCCGGCCCTGGGGCGGCTCGGTGCGCGATGCCGTGCTCGGCGTGAAGCTGCTCAACGGTCGTGGCGAAGTGCTGCGCCTGGGTGGTCAGGTAATGAAGAATGTCGCCGGTTACGACCTCTCGCGCCTGATGGTGGGGGCGTTGGGGACACTGGGCGTGTTGCTGGAAGTCTCGGTCAAAGTCCTGCCGCGCCCGGCCGAGGAACGCACCCTGGTGTTTGAGCTGGATGCGGCCACCGCCGCGACCCGGCAGATTGAATGGGGGCGCCGGCCACTGCCCTTGTCCGCCACCCTTTATGAAGCTGGCCGCCTGTACGTGCGCCTGTCCGGCAGCACCCAGGGCGTCCAGGCCGCGCATGCGGCTATGGGTGGAGAAGAACTGCGTTCCCACGCTGGAGCGTGGGAACGAGATGCCTCCGCCCTCTGGGCCGAGGCGCGCGAGCAGACCCTGCCGTTCTTCCTCACCGATGCGCCGCTATGGCGCGTTTCTCTGCCCGCCGCCGCGCCGGCCTTGCCGAGAGAGGGACTGACTGAATGGGGCGGCGCCTTGCGCTGGATCGTCTCCGACGAACCCGCCGAGGCCATCCGCCGCCAGGTTGCCGTCCTCGGTGGTCATGCCACGCTGTTCCGTGGCCACGACAGCACGGGCGAAGTGTTCCATCCCCTTCCCGCGGCCATGCTGGCGCTGCACCAGCGGGTGAAACGGTCGCTCGACCCGCACGACCTGTTCAATCCCGGCCGCCTGTACCAAGGTCTCTGATGCAAACCAATCTCGCCGATTTCATTCGTGACACCGCGCAGGGCCGGGAAGCCGAAGCCATCCTGCGTAATTGCGTGCATTGCGGCTTCTGCAACGCCACCTGCCCCACCTATCAACTCCTGGGCGACGAACTCGACGGGCCGCGCGGGCGCATCTACCTGATGAAGCAGATGCTGGAAGGCCAGCCGGTGACCGCCGTGACGCGCGAACACCTGGACCGCTGCCTGACCTGCCGCAACTGCGAAACCACCTGCCCCTCCGGCGTGCAATACGGCCGCCTCGTCGACATCGGCCGCGAGGTGGTGGAAAAACTGAGCCCGCGCCCGCTGGGCGAACGCTTGCTGCGCATGGGGCTGCGGCGAACGCTGGCTTCACCCACGCTGTTCGGCTCGCTGCTGAAGCTGGGGCGTGGCGTGACCTGGGCGCTGCCGGCGACGCTGCGCGAACATCTCCCCCCTTTATCAAAGGGGGGCGGGGGGGATTTCCGTAACCGTTCCACGCCTGTCAGCGTCGACAAATCCCCCCCCGCCCCCCTTTGGCAAAGGGGGGAGAAGAGCAGCCGCCGCATGTTGGTGCTGGAGGGTTGCGTGCAACCGGCGCTGGCGCCAGAAACCAATCTGGTTGCCGCGCGTGTGCTCGCCTCTCTCGGTATTCAGCTCTTCGCCGCGCCCGAGGCCGGTTGCTGCGGCGCCATCGACCAGCACCTGGCCGCGCCGGAAGCCGCGAAAGCCGCCATGCGCCGCAACATCGACGCCTGGTGGCCCTATCTCGAAGCGGGCGAGGGTGGCAACATCGAGGCCATCGTCATGACCGCCAGCGGCTGCGGCGGCACGGTCAAGGAATATGGCCACCATCTGCGCGACGATCCGGCCTACGCGGAAAAGGCCGCGCGCGTCTCCGAACTAACGCTCGATCTGGCGGAAGTGCTGGCGCGCGAAGACCTGAGCCGCCTGCGCGGGGGCGCGCCGCGTCGCGTCGCCTTTCACCCGCCGTGCAGCCTGCAACACGGCCAGCAAGTGCGTGGCGTGATTGAGGTCATCCTCACCGGCCTCGGCCATGAACTGGTGCCGGTACAGGAATCGCATCTCTGCTGCGGCTCCGCCGGCACCTATTCCCTGTTGCAGCCGGCACTCGCCGGCCAACTGCGCGAGCGCAAGCTCGGCAACTTGCAGGCGGAACGGCCCGACCTCATCGCCACCGCCAACATCGGCTGCCAGAGCCACCTTGCCGCCGCCAGCGGCGTGCCGGTGGTGCACTGGATTACCTTGTTGGAGAATGCCTCCTCCTGAATATAAAAAAAGGGAGGGGTGAACATGGCGATCACCGATTGGCCCGAGGGCGAACGACCCCGGGAAAAACTGTTGCAACGCGGAGCGGAAGCCCTTGCCGATGCGGAGTTGCTGGCGATCTTCCTGCGCGTGGGCGTGACCGGGAAAAGCGCGGTCGATCTGGCGCGCGATCTGTTACAGCACTTCGGCGGCCTGACCCGTTTGTTCAACGCGGCTCAAGCCGAATTCAACGCCTTCCCCGGCATGGGCCCGGCCAAATACGCGCAATTGCAAGCGGTGCTGGAAATGGCCCGGCGCGCGCTGGGCGAGGACATGAAACAGGGTGACGCCCTCAACTCGCCGCGCGCGGTACGCGATTACCTGCGCTTGCGACTGGGTGGCCGCAACCATGAAATATTCATGGTGGTGTTCCTCGACGCGCAGAACCGCGTGCTCGCCGCCGAGGAAATGTTTCGCGGCACGCTGACACAAACTTCGGTCTACCCACGCGAGATCCTCGTCCATGCTCTGCGCCACAACGCCGCCGGGGTGATTCTGGCGCACAACCATCCCTCCGGCGTCGCCGAACCCTCGCAAGCCGACCGCTGGCTGACCGACCAGTTGAAAACCGCGTTGGGCCTGGTCGATGTGAAGGTCATCGACCATTTCATCGTCGCCGGCAGTGAAGGTTTCTCCTTCTGCGAACGAGGTTGGCTTTGACCTAAGAAAAGGTTTCGCGTATAAAGGCGGACTTTCCGTATTCGTGTAGCAGGGATAATTATCATGGCCCGTGTATGTCAGGTGACCGGCAAGAAGCCGATGGTGGGTAACAACGTTTCCCACGCCAACAACAGAACCAAGCGTCGTTTCCTGCCCAATCTGCAATCCCGCCGTTTCTGGGTGGAGAGCGAGAACCGCTGGGTGCGTCTGCGTGTCACCAATGCCGCGCTGCGCACCATCGACAAGAACGGCATCGAATCCGTCCTGGCCGACCTGCGTGCCAGCGGCGCGCTGTAAGGAGAAACATCATGGCTAAAGGCGGACGTGAAAAGATCAAGCTGGAGTCCACCGCGGGCACCGGCCATTTCTACACCACCACCAAGAACAAGAAGACCATGCCCGGCAAGATGGAGATCAGCAAGTTCGATCCCGTCGCCCGCAAGCATGTGGCTTACAAGGAAATCAAGCTGAAATAAGCCCCTTTCCTGTTCAACAAAAAGCCCCGCCGAGGCGGGGCTTTTTGTTGCCCGCGCGGGTACCATTCCCGCGTGTTTTCGTCGGAGCAGTTCGTCCATGTCCCACTCGTTTCAGTTCAACATCGCCCCGCGTCTGGCGAGCATTGCCCTGGAACACACGAGCGACGGCATCATGATCACGAACGCCGACAACCGTATCGTCTATGTGAACCGCGCCTTCTGCGAAGTCACCGGCTATGCCTTCGAGGAGGCGGTCGGCCATCCCCCCAGCCTGCTGAGTTCCGGCCACCATGACGCGGCGTTCTATCAGGGGATGTGGACCACGTTGGGCGAAGCCGGGCAATGGCAAGGGGAAATCTGGGATCGCCGCAAGAACGGCGACATCTACCCGGAGCGGCTCAGCATCACCGCCGTGCGCGATGGCGACGGTCAGATCGAGTGCTATGTGGCGGTGTTCACCGACATCCAGGCGCTGCAACGCGCGGAAGAGAAGTTGCAGCGCCTCACCCACTTCGACGCGCTTACCGAACTGCCCAACCGCGCCCAGCTCAGCGAACGCCTGCACCAGTTGGTGGAAGCGGCGCGCGGCAACCACCAGTTGCTAGCCGTCATGCTGCTCGACCTCGACGGCTTCAAGAACCTCAATGATCGTTATGGCCATGCCCTGGGCGACCGTGTTCTGGTCGCCATCGCGCAACGCCTGAAACAGGTGGCGCGCAGCAGCGACGTGGTGGCGCGCCTGGGAGGTGACGAGTTTGCCCTGGTGCTGCGCGGCCTGCCGCACATGGATGAAGTGGAACGGGTGGCCGACCGCATCCTCACCCTCGCTGGCGCGCCGTGCGAGATCGACGGCCAGCGCTACCAGCTCTCAGCCAGCCTCGGCATCACCCTGTTCCCCTTCGACAGCGCCGACCCGGACACCCTCCTGCGCCATGCCGACCAGGCCATGTACCAGGCCAAGGAAGGCGGCCGCAACCGCTACCACCTGTTCGACGCGGAACGTGACCAGCAGGCGCAGACCCGGCGCCAACTGCTCGACCGCCTCGCCCATGGCCTGGCCCATGACGAACTGGTGCTGCGCTACCAGCCCAAGGTCAACCTGCGCACCGGCCAGGTCATCGGTGTCGAAGCCCTGTTGCGCTGGCGGCACCCGACACAGGGCCTGTTGTTGCCCGGCACCTTTCTGCCACATGTGGAACATCACGACCTGATCGTGGAAGTCGGCGAATGGGTGGTGCGCCAGGCGCTCGCCCAGATTGGCGTCTGGGACCAGGCCGGCCTGGCCATCCCGGTGAGCGTCAACGTGGCGGCGCGGCAACTCCTGCGAGAAGATTTCACCGATTGCATGCGCCACTGCCTGGATGATTTTCCTGATGTGCCGCCGGGACGCCTGGAACTGGAAATCCTCGAATCGGCGGCGCTGGAAAACACCCGCCATGTGCGCGGCGTGATCGAAGCCTGCTGGGGCATGGGCGTGGGCTTCGCCCTGGACGACTTCGGCACCGGCTACGCCTCGCTTTCCTACCTGCGCGACATTCCCGCCGAAACGCTGAAGATCGACCAGAGTTTCGTGCGCGACGTGCTCGAAGACAGCGACGACCTGACCCTGGTGGAAGGCATCATCGGCCTGGCCACCGCCTTCCGCCGCACCGTGGTGGCCGAGGGCGTGGAAACACCGGAACAGGGCGTGCTGCTCATGCGCCTGGGTTGTGACATCGCCCAGGGCTACGGCATTGCCCGGCCGATGCCGCCCGAGGACATTCCGGCCTGGATCGCCGCCTACCGCCCGGACCCGCAATGGGCGCTATGGGCCGACACCGAGTGGGAAATGAGCGATTTCCCACTCCTGGTGGCGCAATACGACCACATCAAATGGGTGCGCCGCATCCTGCTCTACATGGACGGCGCCGCGCTGCAATTGAGCGCGGAAGAACTTTGCGACCACCGCCAGTGCCGCTTCGGCCACTGGTATTACGGCCACGGCCGGCGCCGCTACGGCCAGCTCCAGGAATTCACCGATCTGGAATCCATCCACATCGACGTGCATCGGGTCGGACCCGGCATTGTCGAACTGCGCAAAGCCGGCAAACTGGAACAGGCACGCGGACAAGTACATGAACTGCTCGCCCTGAAAGACCAGATACTGGAAAAACTCTCCGCCCTGCAACACAGCGTGGCGGGGAAATCCGCCGAACCGGACTTCACCCAATACGGGCTGTTCTGAGCCGCGCCCGGCGGACTTGAGCTGCAAGCCGCCGGCGCACGGCAAAGCACGCACAGCTTGTGGCCACACTCGCGGCGGACAGGCGAAAAAGCGCAACATTTGAACAATACGCGGGGAGCTTGCGGTAAGGTGGGCGGCAAATTTTTAGCTACCCAACCTGCCTGAGAAAACCACCATGCGACTCTCTCGTCCTTACCTGCTCGTGCTGGCCTTCACCGCTTTAATCGTTTCCAACCAGGCATCCGCCACGATCACCCGGATGGTCGTATTCGGCGACAGCCTTTCGGACAGCGGCAACCTCTACAACATCACGGGCGGCGCCGTACCCACCTCGCCCCCCTATGCGCAGCGTTTCAGCAACGGCCCGGTGGCGGTGGAATATCTGGCCGGCGATCTGGGCGTGGCACTTGCGCCCTCGACCATCGGTGGCGGCAACTATGCTGTCGCCGGCGCGGCCACCGGCGGCGTCGCCACGGGTAGCGGCACCTATGACAGTTACGTCGCCTACGCCTACCCCGCGCTCGCCGGCCTCAATAGCCTGACCGGCATGGATAAACAGCTCGCCGCCTATCTCGGTACCTCGCCCAGCGGGCTTTCCGACACCTTGTTCGTGCTCTGGGGCGGCTCCAACGACCTGTTCATCGCCCCCACCAGCGCCACCATGAGCCAGGCGGTGGTCAACCTGAGCAACGAAATCAGCGCCCTCATTGGCATCGGCGCCAGCCAGTTCCTGATTCCCGACATGGCGGACTGGTCGCTGACCCCGGAAGGTCAGGCCAGCAGCGCGGGAACCCGCGCCTACATGAGCGCCCTCAACGCGCAATTCAACAGCGAACTGGCCGCCGCGCTAGCGAGCCTGGGTAGCGCGAACCCAGGCGTCGACATCACCAGCTTCGATACCAACACGCTGTTCCAGGACATCTACGGCAACGCCGCCGCCTACGGCTTCAACTACACCACCACCTCCTGCGTCGGTGACGGCTGCTATACAACCGCCGGCCTGGCCGACCAATACATGTTCTGGGACAACGTCCACCCCAGCGCACGCTTGAACCAGATAGTCGGCAACGCCTTCGCCAAAGCCGTGCCGGAACCGGGCATCCTACTTCTCCTCTGCGCCGGCCTGCTGCCGCTGTACTGGATTCACCGCCCCATCGCGAGGCGGGAACCCTTGTTCGCGGCCTGAGCGGAGAACGGCGGGTTTGTCTGGCTGGGGGCGGCTGTGTCGTGCCGCAACCCCGCAAGCGCCCTCACCCGCACGCCCCCACCGCCCCGCAAGCGGTGCAGAAATCACAGCCGTCTTTCCTGATCACTGTGGCGTTGCCGCATTCCTTGCAGACTGAGCCGGTCATGACGACTTTGGCGGGTTCGCCGGTATGGGTCGGGGGCAGCGAGGGGGTTTGCAGGATGCCCATTTCCTTCACCGGCAGGCCTTCTTCCGTGAGGATGCCGAGCATGGCGTAGCGGTGGATGATGAGGCGGGCGACGTAGGCGACGGTGGAGGGCCAGTTGGTCTGTTTCGATTGGCCGGGGACGAAGGCCATGAAGTCGCCCAGGGGTTCCGGGTAGTTGAGTAGCTTCCGGAGTTTCATGCCGGCCCAGGCCGGGTCCATGACGCGCATGTCCAGCGACAAGAGTTTGCACAGGCCATCCAGCGCCCTTGGGTATTCGCCGGAGAGCCAGAGGGAATAGGGGCGGGTGACGCCGTCCGGGAGGGTGATTTCCTTGAGGCCGAGGACGAAATCGTCGCCGGTGTGCGGGTTGTAGACATCCACGGTCCAGGACAGGGTGCCGTCGGTGCCGGTCTTGGGTTCCTTGGGCGAGAACAGGGCGTCGAGCACTGGCGTGGCGCCGCCACCATCGAGCGCGTTCAGCTCATCCAGGCGCCAGCGCAGGAGTTGCGCGGTGGCGGAGACCAGACTGGGCATCAACTTGGGTTCGCCGTCGGGCGGAAAGGGAATGGAACAACTGTCGTCGCCGCGCGTTTTCGCCAGGGTGTCGAGCTTCAACTTGAGCCAGCCGCGATCATTGGCGCGCATGTCCATGGACAGGGTTTTGGCGACGGCCCCGAGGCCGCGCGGCTGTTCCGCCCCGTTGACCCAGACCTCGAACGGCCAGGCGCGGCCTTCGCTTTCGGTGTGGCCGACGAACAGGGCGAAGCTGCCGCATTCGCTGTCGAGCATGTAGCACCAGGCCGGGTTGCCGCCGGACAGTTTCGGGCGGCCGGGCCATTTCAGGCTTTCCAGCACCGGCGCCGGCAGGGCCTTGATTTCGATGCGGCGGTTGACGTCGGAGAGCTCGAAATCCTGCGGGTTGGATGCTGTCTTGGTTGGTGCCGGCGTTTCCGTGCCGGTGGACAGCACGCTGCCCAGCACGGCGTTGGGGCGGTAGGTGGCGAGGCCCTTGAGGCCGGCTTTCCAGCCCGCCATGTAGAGGCCTTCGAAGTCGGTGTAGGGGTAGTCGACCGGGACGTTGACGGTCTTGGAGATGGCGGAATCGACGTAGGGCGCGACGGCGGCGACGATGTTCATGTGCGCCAGGGCGGAGATTTCCAGGGCGGTAACGAAGGAGTCCGGCAGATTTTCCATGTCGCCGCCCTGTTCGCGGTAGACGCGCCAGGCGTGGTCTTCCACCTGATATTCCTTCCAGCCGCCTTCGGCCAGGCGCTTCTTGCGCGTGTAGGCCCAGGAGAACGGCGGTTCGATGCCGTTGCTGGCGTTGTCGGCGAAGGCCAGGGAAATGGTGCCGGTGGGGGCGATGGAGAGCAGGTGGGAATTGCGGATGCCGTGTTCGCGGATTTTTGCCTTGATCTCCTCCGGCAGGCGCGAGGCGAAGTTGCCGCCGGACAGGTAGAGGTCGGCGTTGAACAGCGGGAAGGGATCACGCTCGACCGCCAGTTCCACCGAGGCGAGGTAAGACTGGTCACGCATGAACTCGGCCACTTTGGTGGAGAAGGCGAGCGCCGCCGGGGTGTCGTAGCGCAGGCCGAGCATGACCAAAGCATCGCCCAGGCCGGTGAAGCCGAGGCCGACGCGACGCTTGCTGTGGGCTTCGTTGCGCTGCTTATCCAGCGGCCAGGCGGTGAGGTCGAGCACGTTGTCGAGCGCGCGCACGCAGATGGGGAGGATGCGTTTGAGACCGTCGAAGTCGAAGCTTGCCTCGTCGCCGAAGGGGCTGCTGACGAAGCGGGTGAGGTTGAGCGAACCGAGGCAGCAGCAGCCGTAGGGCGGCAACGGTTGCTCGCCGCAGGGGTTGGTCGCCTCAATGGTCTCGCAGTAGCCGAGGTTGTTGTCGCGGTTGATGCGGTCGATGAACAGCACGCCGGGTTCGGCGTGGTCATAGGTGGAGGCCATGATCTGGGTCCACAGCTCGCGCGCCGGCAATTTGCGGTAGACCCAGAGGCCATCGCCGCTATCGCTTTTATGTTGATAAGCGCCGTTGGCTTTCTGCTCGGCGCCGGGTTCCGCCTTGTGCACCAGTTCCACGTCGCCATCGGCTTCCACCGCCCGCATGAAGGCATCGGTGATGCCCACGGAGATGTTGAAGTTCTTCAGGTCGCCCTTGTCCTTGGCGTGGATGAAGTCTTCGATGTCGGGGTGGTCGCAGCGCATCACGCCCATCTGCGCGCCGCGCCGGCTGCCGGCGGATTCCACCGTCTCACAGGAGCGGTCGAACACGCGCATGTAGGAAACCGGGCCGCTGGCGCGCGACTGGGTGCCTTTCACCAGCGCACCCTTGGGGCGGATGGTGGAGAAGTCATAGCCGACCCCGCCGCCCCGGCGCATGGTTTCGGCGGCTTCTTCCAGGGCCACATAGATGCCGGGCCGACCGTCGCTGATCCCGGAGATCGCATCGCCCACCGGCTGCACGAAACAGTTGATGAGGGTCGCCTGCAGGCCGGTGCCGGCCGCCGAGTTGATGCGCCCGGCCGGGATGAAGCCGGCCTCCATGGCGTGGAAGAAAGCCTTTTCCCAATGTGCCCGTTGCGCTTTTTTTTCCACCGAAGCCAGCGCCTGCGCCACCCGGATGCGCACATCGACGACGTTCTGCTCGTCACCTTTGGCGTATTTTTCCAACAGCACTTCACTGGAGATGGCCTGATCGGCCAGTTCGGGGAACAGGGCTTCCTGCATGGTGGCGTCCTCACACTAGATATATGGTGGAAGTCGCTTTTTAGACACTATGGGCAGTGTTTTCAAGAAAAATTTATTTTACTGAAACACGGCGTTTCCCGAGGCCCGAGCACAGCCCGCCACGGCAGCGAGATCTCGGCCGGAAAGGGAAAAATCAGGGGCTGGCGAGGGTCGCGACCACCGGCGTGTGGTCCGATGGACGTTCCAGTTTGCGCGGCGCCTTGTCGATTTCCACCGCCGTGCAACGGGTCGCCAGTTCCGGCGACAGCAGGATGTGGTCGATGCGCAAGCCCAGATTGCGGCGAAAACCGGCGGCGCGGTAATCCCACCAGGAAAAACTTTTTTCCGGTTGCTCGAACAGGCGAAAGGCATCCGCCAGGCCGAGGCCCAGCAGCGCCCGGAATTGCTCGCGTTCCGGTTCCGACACCAGCACATTGCCCACCCAGGCGGCCGGGTCGTGCACGTCGCGGTCTTCCGGCGCGATGTTGTAGTCGCCCAACAGAGCCAGACGCGGGTTGCGCGCCAATTCGTCCTTGAGCCAGGCATGCAGCGCATTCAGCCAGCGCAGTTTGTAGAGGTATTTGTCGGAATCCAGGCTCTGGCCGTTGGGGATGTAGGCGCAGATCACCCGGATGCCGTCCACCGTGGCCGCCAGCACCCGTTTCTGTTCGTCCTCGAAACCGGGAATGCCGGCCTGAACGTCCCGCAACGGCAAGCGGCTGACGATGGCGACGCCGTTGTAGGTCTTCTGTCCGGCGTAGGCGACCTGGTAACCGGCCGCCTCGATTTCCGCGCGCGGGAACTTCGCGTCTTCCGTTTTGGTTTCCTGCACGCAGACCACATCGGTCTGCGTCGCGGCCAGCCAGTCGAGCAGATGCGGAAGGCGCACTTTCAGGGAATTGACATTCCAGGTGGCGATTTTCATGGGAAGGAAGCGTGGAAAAATGGGGTGGTAGACTGCCGCGCCATGCAACTTCTGACTCTGCTCGGCGCGGCCTGGAGCCTGGGTGTGGCCGCCATTCTATTACTGCATCGGCGCGCGCTGATTGCGCTCTGGCGCGAGCCGGTCATGCGCCATCCAGTGCTGATCGTCGAAAGCGACGACTGGGGCGCTGGCCCGCTGGAGCAGGCGACGGCGCTCACCGCCATCACGGATTGTCTGGCGCGACACCACGACAGCGAGGGCCGCTCGCCGGTGATGACCGTGGCCTTGATCCTGGCGCTGCCCGAGGCGAACGCGGCCACCCACCTACGCCAACTGGACGCGCCCGAATTGGCCCCGATACTCGCCACCTTGCATGCCGGCATCGCGCGCGGCGTGCTGGCACCGCAACTGCACGGGATGACGCATTTCTGGCCCCCCGCCCTCGCCCGCGCCGCCCTGGCTCAACCGCCAGTGGCGGCCTGGCTGGACGCGCCCGGCTTGACCGAACAACTCCCTTCTCCCCTGCAAAGCCGCTGGACCGATGCGTCCGAATTGCCGTCGCATCCGTTGGATGACGAGCTTGTCCGCGCGGCGGTCGCCGAGGAGGTGGCCGCATATACACGTTTGCTGGGCACACCGCCGCATGTGGTGGTGCCCCCCACCTTCGTCTGGACCGCCGCCGTGGAAGCGGCCTGGGTGGCGGCGGGTGTGCGCGTGCTGGTGACGCCAGGCCGGCGCTATACCCGCCGCGATGGCGCGGGGCGCCCGGCCGGAATCGACAAGACGATGTGCAACGGCGAGCTGGGCGAGGGAGATGTGCTTTACTTGGTGCGCGACGATTACTTCGAGCCGCTGCTCGGGCATACGCCGGAACACGCGCTCGCCGCGCTGGCGCGCAAGACTGAACTGGGGCGTCCCTGCCTGCTGGAGACGCATCGCAACAATTTCCTGGCGGCGGCGGGGGGCGCTCCCGAACAGTCGCTCGCGGCGCTCGACAGCCTCTACCGGCAAGCGCTCGCTACTTACCCGAACCTGCGTTTCCTGTCCGTCGCGGAACTGGGGCGAACCTTGTCCAGCAACGATCCCGCCAGGATCGAGCAGGACTGTCGGCGCCGGTTTACCATCTGGCTGCGTCGCGCCGCCAGCCTGCCGCGTTTCGGCAAGGCCGCTCGACTGAGCGGCCTCCTGGCACTGCTCAACCTTTTTGCCCAATCAGGCCACCGCCCGTGAAACCTGTGCCACATCCTTCCCGACTGCTGGTCATTTCCGAACTGTTCTTGCCCACCAAGGGCGGCACCACCGTCTGGTACGACGCGGTTTATAGCCGGCTGGGCGGCAAGGGGGTGCATATCGTCACCGCCGACGTTCCCGGCGCCGCCGCGATCGACCGTGACCACCGCAACAGCATTCATCGCATAGGGCTCAAGCGGGTCTGGTGGCTGAAACCGGAATCGCTGGGTATGTATCTGAAGATGCTGGGGAAATCGTTGCAGCTGGCGCTGCGCCATCGCTTCGACGCGGTGCATGGCGCGCGCTCACTGCCCGAGGGGCTGGTGGCCTGGGTCATGGCGCGCCTCCTGCGCAAGCCGCTGGTGGTCTACTGCCACGGCGAGGAGCTCACCACCTGGGGGCGCGGGCGCAAGTACCGCGCCATGCTCTGGGTCTACCGCCATGCCGACGCCAACATCGCCAACAGCGAATACACCGTGGAAGCGATGGTGCGTCTGGGCGTGCGGCGCGAAACCATCACCCTGATCTATCCCGGAGTCGATACCGAGCGTTTCCGCCCCAACCTGCCCTGCGACGACCTGAAGCAATCCGTCGGGCTTCAAGCCGAGCCGCGGCTGATACTCTCGGTGGGCCGCCTGGTGCGGCGCAAGGGCTTCGACCAGGTCATCCGCGCTTTGCCGGGACTGGTGAAGCAGGGTATCGACGCGCATTACGCGCTGATCGGCATCGGCGAGGACTGGGATTATCTGACCGGGCTGGCGGCGGAGCTGGGGGTTTCCGAACGCCTGCATCTACTCGGCCACGTCAGCCCGGAAGATCTACCGCGTTGGTACAACGCCTGCGATGTTTTCATCATGGCCAACCGTGAGATCAACGGCGATACGGAAGGGTTCGGCATGGTGTTCCTGGAAGCGGCGGCATGCGGGAAAGTGGCCGTCGCCGGGAAGGCGGGGGGCACCGGAGCGGCGGTGATCGATGGAGAAACCGGCTTGCGAGTCGATGGCGACAGTCTTCATGCGGTGGCGAGCGCGCTTGCCGGCGTGCTGAGTGACAAGCCGCTGGCGGAACAGTTGGCGCGCGCGGCGCGGGAACGCGTGGAATCAGCGTTCAGTTGGGATTCGGTGGCGGAGAAGACATCCGCTCTCGTTTAATGCAAGTCTGGATCGCTTAGGCTCCAGGAAAATGAAACAGGAGATCGATGGGATGGGCAGCACAATTATTTTCCGAACCTTGGTGGCTGGTTTTATGGCGCTATCTTTTCCAATCCTTGCCAGCGCCGATTTCAAGGCCACGCCGGAAGAGAAAAAAATGTGTGATGTCACCATCTGGAGTCGAATGGTCCAGGGAGATCAGAATTGGTCACATGTACACCACTATTGCGACTGCGTTCGCTTCACCAACCGAGCTTATGCCGCTCTGGGAAAAGACAAACAGGCGGTCTCATTTAACCTCGGCGAAGCCATGGGTGGTTGCAATTATGTCATCAGCCACACCACGCCGGATTTTTCCTTGCTCCCGGAAATATTCCTTCAGAAAGGGGTGATCTATTCGTTGAGAGGAGAAGATTCATTAGCCGCGGGGGAATATCTCAGGGCAATTAGCGGCAATAACAAACTGGTCAAGGCTTATATCGGCATGGCGGATTATTTCAGCCAAAAAAATGACAAGAAAAAAGCGCTTGAAATCATTACCACGGGTTTGCAGAACAACCCGGAGAGCAAGGGGCTGAAGCGCATGTACAAGGAGTTGGGTGGTGCGATGCCTTACCCCGTGCCTACGGCAGCCGTGGCGGAAGCGCCCGGCAAGAAGCCGGATGACGCCGCGGCGAACGCTCAGCCACCTAACGCCGCCGAGCCGCCGCAAGACAAAGCGGGAAAACAGGAAACCCCGCTGGCAGTGGCGGACACTCCCGTCGAAGTGCGGGATGAAATCGGTTCGCCTACGAATCCCTGGTGTCGTTTCTGTCCTGATACGCCGGCGGCCCCGCCGGCGCGTTCGCCATCCATGCCTGGAGTTGTCCCCAAAGCCGAGCGGTGACTTCGAGTTGCGCCGCCGCCACGTTGCGGCGACATTCAGGGTCATTCTCCAGGTCAAACAGGCGTAACAACTCCCCTTCGACCAAGGGCTGATAGACCAGTTTCCAGCGCCCGCTCCGGATCATGCGATCCTTGGCGGCGATGATGCGATTCTGGTACTCCGGCTTGATGGCCATCGTACCGCTGCTCGGATCCGGGATTTCCAACATGTCCAGCAGGTTGGGATAACGCAAGTGGTCGGCCGGCATCCCGGGCACCTCGGTCAGCCAGATGCCGGTTTCATGGAAGGCGGGGAGTTCCGGCAGCGTGTCGCCGCGCAAAGCGGCCGCCAGGGAGACGCCTTCCATTTCCGGCGGGACGGGCAACCCCAGCAGTTCGAGCAGGGTGGGGGCCAGATCGACACTGCGGGTGACGCCATCCAGTCGGGTCGTGGACGTTAACTGGGGACCGGCCATGACTACCGGAACCCGCGCCGAAAAGTCTCCGATCGCGGAATTTCCCTGCCCCCAGGTTTCATGTTCGAAGAACTCCATGCCGTGGTCGCTGTAGATGACCACCAGGGTGTTTTCGGCCAGGCCGCTGGCTTGCAGGAAATCGAGAATACGCCCCACCTCGTCATCAAAGCTTTTTACACAGCCGTCATAGAGATCGAGGATTTGCTCCAGATCGAACTCCTCGCGCGGCTCGCCCTGGCGCCGGATGATCTCGAAGGGATCGGTCAGCTTGGCCATGGCGAACTTGGAGGGGCCACGATAATCAGCATCCGCGAACATCGTGTAATAGGGGTATTCGCTGGCGAAGGGCGGGTGGGTGCTGGCCATGAACACATTGAGGAAGAACGGCTGTTCCTGTTCGCCCAGGCGTTTCAGCATTTGCCGCGCGCGCAGGCCCAGTTGCCGGGTCAGCGGGACGCCGCCCAGGTAATAGATTTCTTCCAGGAAAAATTTTCCGATACGGTTGGCAAGGAACAGGGACAGGAAAAGACGGATGTCCTTGGGCCCCTGGCGCATGAAGAAATGGATATTCCACTGGTCGCCCGGCAAGTCCTCTTCCTCGAATCCCAGGTCGAACTTGCCCATATCGGAGCCGGCCCAATCACCGAGAACGGCCGTGTGGTACCCCTCCTTGGCCAGCAACCGGGGCAGGGTGGGCAGCGTTAGCCGGGTCTGCTCGTCGGCCACGAAATTGTCGCGAACGCCGTGGGTATGCGGCCAGGTTCCGGTCAGCAGGGAAAGCAGGCTGGGGGCCGTGCGCGCGCAGGGAACATAGCATTGCGTGAGCGCGGCGCCTCGCGCGGCCAGGCGGTCCAGGTTCGGCGTGAGCTTGCGCTTGTAGCCGGCGTGGCCAAGGCGGTCGGCGCGCAGGGTATCAGAGCCGATCATCAGCAAATTGGCGCGCTCGCTCGGCGTCTCCCCGCGCGCGGGCAAGGGTTCGCTGTCTTCGATCCAGAGGCGATAGAACAACAGCGCCAAGCCATGCAGCATCACGATGCCCAAGGCCGAATAGACGTCTCCGTGCCACAGCAAAACGGCCAATCCGAGCAGCAGCCACAGGGAATAGGCCCGGATGAGCAGGCGAGCCACCCCGGCTAGACGTTCGCTGGATAGGCGTTCCCAGAGTGGGTAAAAGCGATCGATGGCGTAGTTGGAAGAGGCGACGATCACCCCCGGCGAATCGTGCAGCACGCGGCAGAACTGGAACAAGGACAACAGGCCGAGTGATATGACCGCCGCCAGGGCAGCCGCTTCTTTGTGATAGGCCAGGCCGAAGATCGACAAACCCAGCAAATAGGCCAGCACTCCAGGCAGCGCGAGCAAGTTGGCGACGAGAAACGCGGCCAGGGTCAAACGCCCCAGGCTGAGCGCCAGGTAGGCACGATGGCGCGCCAACACTTCGCGCCGCACCGGTCCGGTCTGGCTGAAGTCGATCAGGGATTTGACCAGGAGCAACAAGGCGAAGACCAACGCCACGAGGCCAGCCATGTTGCTGGCTCGGATTGCCAGCGCGAGAAAGTTCAGATCATTCATTGTGGCTATATCTGTTGCCGTGCCAGCATCGCCAGCAGCAGGCTGATGATCAAGCGGCCGCGGCTCAACGGCGCCAACATCAATGCCCATGCGAGATCGCCCAACGCCCGCGCGGTGCGTCCCCGCCGATACGCCCACTTGGCATAGTCCGACAGCATGCCGGCATAAGCCGTCCGCCAGAATCGGCCACGCAGGGGCGGCGCCAGCAGGGCGCGATTCTTGCGCATGACCCGGATGGCGGCATGGCGCATGACATCGAGGTTGCCGCTCATGCTGTTGGCGCTCTTTTCGATCACCGTCAGCGGCTCGTCGATACAGGCATAGTCACCCAACGCGGCCAGGCGCATCCACATGTCGATGTCTTCCAGGCTGCGCAGGGATTCGTCAAAACCGCCCACGCGCGCGAAAGCCGCGCGGCGAGCCAGCACGCTCGAACCACTGCCCGCCACATAAGCATTGACCGCGAAGATGCATTCCAGCGCGGCGCGTTGGCCGTTTCCGCAACGCCAGTCGGGCAGACGTCGGCCTTCGGGGGTTTGGGCCGAGGTGGTGGTGGAACAGAACAGCAGCGTGGGCTGCCCGTCCATCAGCGCCACCTGACGCGACAGCTTGGCTGGCAGCCACCAGTCATCGGCATCGAGAAACGCGACATATTCGCCGCGCGCGGCGGCAATGCCCGCATTGCGCGCGCTGGACAAGCCGCCATTGGGCTTGCTCAGTACCCGCGCGGCATCGCCATAACCGGCCAGAACGGCGGCCGTATCATCCTGGCTGCCGTCATCCACCACGATCACCTCGAAATCCCGATAGTCCTGGACCAGCACGCTATCCAGCGCGCGGCGCACACACCAGGCGGCGTTATAGGCCGGGATGATGACCGAAACGCGCGGCATGGCATCGGATTCGATCGACACGGGCGTGGCGTGTTCAGGCATCGACGTCATAACCCAGTTCCAGCATGAGGGGCCGAATCATGGGCAGGATACGTTCGATGGCTGCGGGGTTGTGATCCTTCCACTTCTGCTTCTTGGGCGCCCCCTTGACGATGCTGGTCGGGGCGAGGTTGGCGCAGCGCGCCCGCAGGGATTCGTTGAACGGAATGTCCAAGCGCTCGAAGGCTTCATGGAACATCTCCACCGGGCGCTCGAACAGATCCTCATAACGCAGTTGTATCCAGCGTTCCTCGGGAATCAGGCGTTTCCCCTCCAGTGCCAGGCGGTTCGCGGAAAGCCACTGAAACGCGCATACCTCCTCCAGGCTGGCCCGGTTGTAGTCACGCCAACCGGGCGGCAGGAAAAAGTGCCACTCATTGAATTCACCGTCATTGATCGCAACCGGCTCCGGGAAGGGACCGAAAAACTGAGTCAGATGGAACGCGCCGTCACTGCGGCCCAGCCGCCAGCCGTCGATCATGGAGCTGATGTTGTCGCGCCCGTCGCGCTGGATGAACACATATTTCGCGTTGGGAAACAGGGCATGCAGATAAGGTACGCGCAGCGTATTGATGCAGGTCTTGTCCAGCACCTGGCCACGCCCGAGTCGCTGGTAAAAGTAGCGCAGGGCGGCACTTCTGTGTTCCGGGCGTGCCGGTTCCGCCCCTGCCGCTTCGGATAACCAACCATTGTTGAGCGGGCCATAGAGGCCATTCCAGAACTCCGGGATTTCCACGCCCAGGCTGAGGAATTGTGGGGCCGCCGCCAAGGTCTCGTAGGTCACTGTAGTGCCGGAACGGGAGCAGCCGAGAACAAATACCGGGTCAGGTTGCGTCGGTTGGAAAACATCCCAATAACCGCCCCGGATGGCATATTGCAACGCACGGATATTCTTGCGGCGAATTTCCGGATCAAGAATCTTTCCGAGCTTGCTGAAGCTGTGCATGTGGAGTCCTTGTTGATGCCATATTCGAGTTCATTGAAACCGCTTTTCAATAAACTGGTTACCTTTTGCGACAAAATATTTCTCCAGATATTTGAAACTGTAGCCGGAGAGCCAGAATGTCAGTATTGTGGCAACGAAAAAATTGATAAGTAAAGAAAGGTTTCCACCAAGCGCGCCAGTAATCCGGGTATCAAGCAAAGGCACAAGATGCCATGCCGCGAGAAAATGAAAAATATACATGGAATAACTTCGGCGGCCGATTTCGCTAATGAAACGGGGGATATGGGTTAGCCGCGCGAGGTGTAGACCGACAAAACAAAACAACAGCCCGCTGAGCGCCGGGAGTAATAGGAATCGAACCGGCTGGAGACGCCAGTAATACCAGAGAATCAGGAATGCAACCAAGCAGATCCACATTCCGGATGCGAGTAGAGGATGCTGTGTGATATGGCGCAGGCGGTATAAGAGAAAACCGCTGATAAATACTGGAAGCTGAATCAGTATGCTGAAATAAGTAAAAGTATTGTTACTTACATGCAACGCCCCGATCAGGGCGAGCAGGAGCAGTATTGCCATATATACGCCCCAGACAAACAAGATGCGGTGAATGCTATCAAGCCACCAGTAGAGTGCTGGAAAAGTGAGATAGAATAATGCTTCCGTGCCAATAGACCAGCCCCCGGGAACAACGTTGTTATTGGCCGATGGTATCAATCCGTGCAGCAAGAAGATATTGGAGAGGATATTGAACAAGCTGTAATTCTGAAAGAAATCGTAGAAAAGGCCAAGATACAATTCTCGGTAGGCGCTGATCAGGAAATACAGCAGGATTCCAATAAAATAGAGTGGCGCGATCCTGAACCACCGGCGCAGAAAGAACGAGACAAGCCGATGTTTATCATTCAGACGCTGTTCGTATGACATGCACAGCGTCAAGGCACTGGCCACAAAAAACAATTGCACCCCAAATTGGCCCAGCGCCGCATTTGCCACAAAACTGGTTTTGTCCGCGATCGACTGTGATGTGTGAACCAGGATAACCATGAGTATGGCCATTCCTCTCATGGCGTCGATATAAGCGTATTTCTTCGTATCGGTCATGCCAGGGCATATCTCGGAGAATTCATCCCGCCGCCATCTACCGGGCTAAAAGACCGCGAATAAAAGCATCTTCGACAGCAGAAATGCCTTCCATGCGATACAAGGGGATGCCACCGATTAACGCGCTGACCTGGCTGAAACTGCTGTAGTAAGTGCCGATAACCTGCTTGCAGCGGCTCAATAGCATCATTTCGATGAGCGCATCGGCGACATCCGTAGTCCGCCATGAACTTGGCGGGGCCTTGCCGAACGCCGCCTTGATCTGGTCGAAGGCCCGCTGGAATCGGCTAGGCACGCTGTAATGAGTTCTCACATGATGTTTAAATCCCTGCGGATCAAATGCTTTCTGGTAGACGACCAGATTATTGAAGGTTGAACTGAGTCGCGGGGCGATTTCCTGGTTGTCGGTGCAGAGGAAAGCGCGCTCGCCTTTGTCCGCCAGCACCTTGATGGCCGCCTGAAATCCTTCAATTTGCGACACTTTTTCCAGATCGAAGTGGGGGTCGTTCTTGACCCACCAGTCGTAGGAATGCACGTTGTCGGTCATGCGAATGTGTAGTCCGGTGCACTGGGCGAGGTTCCGCGCCTGAGCAAATTCATCGACGCGAGATTGCAACTCATGGCGCGGACGTAGCAGGCGCAGATACTTGACCGCGGCACGGGAGAACTCATCGCATGAGCAAAGCGCCTGACCATGCCGCAGCCAGACTTCGGTAAACCAGACCGAGGAATAGTGGTACTGCTCCGGATGGCTCGCTTTGCGCGCCGCAGCCTCTTCGGCGTCGATCAGGCGTACAGCTTCCCACCCCGCGGTCTCGAACAAATCCGTGAATTCCGCGTCACAGGCGCCATCACGCGCCCAATGCAGCAACAGCGGAAGCTGCTGGAATTCGGCCAGGGCGCGGAAACCGACCAGGGCGCGCAGACGGTTACCCAGGCCATCCTTGGCGGAAAATACCAGGGCGTCGTCGTTCATCCGAGAAAGTCTCGATAGGCCTGGGCCAGGCCTTGCCTGAAGTCGGTCCTGGCTTCCCAGCCCAGGCTGTGCAGACGGGAGACATCCAGCAGCTTGCGTGGCGTGCCGTCGGGTTTGCTGGCGTCGAACACGATCTCGCCCTGGTAGCCCACAACGGCCTTCACGGTTTCCGCCAGTTCCTTGATGCTGAGGTCTTCACCGACACCGATGTTGACCAATGGCGGCATGAAGATGCCGGTTCTGGTTTCATCGCTGCCGAGCAGGGTATTGAACTGTTCATCCGTCAAATTCATCAGGTAGACGCAGGCATCGGCCATGTCTTCGCTGTAGAGGAACTCCCGTTTCGGCGTACCGGACCCCCACACCGTGACAGTGGGAGCGTGGTTGGTTTTGCCATCGTGAAACTTGCGGATCAGGGCCGGGATGACGTGGGAGTTATCCGGGTGGTAGTTGTCGCCGGGGCCGTACAAGTTGGTTGGCATGACGGCGAGATATTGCGTGCCGTACTGGCGGTTATAGCTCCAGCACATTTCAATGCCGGCAATCTTGGCCAGAGCGTAGGGCCGGTTGGTGGGCTCCAGGGGGCCGCTGAGCAGGTACTCCTCTTTCATCGGCTGCGGGCATAGCCTGGGGTAGATGCAACTGGAACCGAGAAACAGCAGGCGTTTGACTTGGTTCTTCCACGCCGCGTGAATGATGTTGGTCTGGATGGCGAGGTTGTCGCGGATAAATTCGGCCGGGTATTCGTTATTGGCGTGGATGCCGCCCACCCTGGCGGCGGCCAGAAATACATAGTCGGGCTTTTCTTGTGCGAAGAAGGCTTCGACGTCGGCCTGGTTGGTCAGATCCAGTTCGGCATGGGTGCGGGTGAGGAGGTTGTTACAATTTTTACCGCGCAGATTGCGCAGCAACGCGGAGCCGACCAGGCCGCGATGGCCGGCAATGTAGACCTTGGCGTTCTGGTCCATGGCGCTCACTCGCGGTAATCCATGGTCTTGTAGCCGTGCTTCTTGACCAGTTCGTCGCGCTCCGCGGCTTTGAGGTCTTCGCGCACCATTTCCGCGACAAGCTCATCGAAGGTGATTTTCGGGGTCCAGCCCAGTTTGGCCTTGGCCTTGGACGGGTCGCCCAGCAGCGTTTCCACTTCGGTGGGGCGGAAGTAGCGCGGGTCGACGGCGACGATGGGTTTCGCTTGTCGATGCGTTGTTCCCTCTCCCCCGGCCCCTCCCCCGGGGGGGGAGGGGAGAAGGTAGCCTTTTTCTTCCACGCCCTGCCCTTCCCAGTGAATTTGCATGCCTAACTCTTTGGCGGCGGCGTCGACGAAGTCTCTGACCGAGTACTGCACGCCGGTGGCGATGACGAAGTCTTCCGGCTTCTCCTGTTGCAGCATCAGCCACTGCATTTCGACGTAATCCTTGGCGTGACCCCAGTCGCGTTTGGCGTCCATGTTGCCGAGGAACAGGCAGTCTTGCAGGCCGAGCTTGATCCGGGCCAAGGCTCTCGTGATCTTGCGGGTGACGAAGGTTTCGCCGCGCACCGGGCTTTCGTGGTTGAACAGGATGCCGTTGCAGGCATACATGCCATACGCCTCGCGGTAGTTGACCGTGATCCAGTAGGCGTAGAGCTTGGCGACGGCGTAGGGGCTGCGCGGGTAGAAGGGGGTGGTTTCCTTTTGCGGGATTTCCTGCACCAAACCGAACAGTTCGCTGGTGCTGGCCTGGTAGAAGCGGGTCTTCTTGTCCAGGCCGAGGATGCGGATGGCTTCGAGAATGCGCAGGGCGCCCAGGGCGTCGGAGTTGGCGGTGTATTCGGGTTCTTCGAAGGAGACGGCGACGTGCGACTGAGCCGCGAGGTTGTAGATCTCGTCGGGCTGTACCTGCTGGATGATGCGGATCAGGCTGGAGGAGTCGGTGAGGTCGCCGTGGTGCAGGATGAACTTGCGCTCGCTCTCGTGCGGGTCCTGGTAGAGGTGGTCGATGCGGTCGGTGTTGAACATCGAGGTGCGGCGCTTGATGCCGTGCACTTCATAGCCCTTGTTGAGCAGGAATTCAGCAAGGTAGGCGCCGTCCTGGCCGGTGACGCCGGTGATGAGTGCGATTTTATGGGTCATGGTGGAGTCGATATCAGGTTTATGGGGGTTATGGCTTGGGGAATAACTGTCTGCTGAAGGCGCCGCGCAGTTCGCCAAATGCGGCGGCGAGCCGAATCAGGTAATAGAAGCGCTGACTGGCGCGCAAGGATGTCAGGGCAAGCAGCGCGAACTGTGCGGGTTTCCAGAACATATAGGGCCGCATGCGTTCCGGGGGTGAGGTATCCATCATCACGTTCGACAACGACCGCAAATAACTTTTTCGCATCATGTAGCGGGTGGCCATACGGTCAGCCTCGACCGCATGTTTCTGCTGTATCGCGGGGACATACAGGATGCGGGCACCCACCTGCATCGCGCGACGGACAAATTCGAGATCCTCCCCTCCCATGAGATTGTGCCCCTGCGGCCCCAGTTCGGTGGAAAAGCCACCCGCGCGCGTGAAGACATCACGACGAACGGTGATGTTGCCGCCGCTCGGCAATTTCATCTCGCTTGTAACCTCTAGTTGCGAGTCGCCCAAGTCGTATTCCGGGAAAGGGCGTATGCCGATGCGGTACGGGCCCGTTTCATGCACCCAGGAAGGCTCGCTACCATCCCAGTCAGGCACCATTCCGCCACAGAAGATTTCGTATTCCGGGTGGCGCGCCAACGCTTCGGTCAGAGCTGGGAAAAACGTGGGGGCGACAAATTGGTCGTCGTCGATGAAACACAAGACCTCTCCCCGGCTTTCACGAATGGCGAGATTGAGCGCCACTGATTTGCCTGGAACCGGCTCGGTCAGCCAGCGAAAGTGGGGCAGGCACCGTTTGGCGAATACTTCCGAATACCGCTCCAGCACAGGTACCGTATTGTCCCGACAAGCATTGGCGATCGTGAGGATCTCGATCTCGGTGCCTTCCGCGTAGACCGCCTGGCTTAGAACTTCAAGCATTTTACCCAGCAGTTCAGCCCGGTTATGGGTGCAAATGACAACCGTGATATCCATTTCGCGTGGCCCGTATCAGTCTGTCGATGCGTGGATGAGGGGGGAACCGTGTGGGCAATGGCGCATGGTCGCGGCTTATCGAGTCCACGGTTGCCGCGAACGGTACAGGCCACTCAGGGTACCCAGGAAGTGCGCCACAATGATTTCGCGCTGAAACGCCTCATCCATGGGCTGGGCCACCCTGCCCAGCAGCGCGCGCCAAAGCGCCCGCAGCAATTGCGGAAATAGATACAGCGGGATGTTGAATAGCCTGTTGCCTCCAGGCACCCCCTTGCTGATGGCCAGGTTGTGGCTGGTCTGATAGCGCCAGCGGCGCATGTAGGGCTTGGTGCAGCGAAATGCCTCGACCTTGTGATGAACTCGTGATTGGCCGAGAAACACCGCTTTCATTCCCGCGTTCAGGATGCGCTCGAACAATTCACCATCCTCGCCACTGGCCAGCGACTTGCCTGTGCGGCCACGGCGGCTGTCGAACCCGCCGATCTTTGCGAAAACAGACTTTTTCACCACCATATTGGCGCCATAGGGTGCCTTCGCGGGGGTGTCGATCGGGTAGTCATCGGTCCGGTCGGTACGCACCGCGAGAAATCCATAGAAACGCGGCGTTAGCCAGGGCGGCGGTGGGGTTTCCCAAATCGGTGCGATATAACCGCCGCAGGCGTCCGCGCCATAGCGTTCGAGCCCGGCCAAAGTGACTTCCATCCAGTCCGGCTCCGGCAACACGTCGTCATCCGTGAACAGGAGCACCTCACCCCTCGCCGCCGCGATGCCATGATTGCGGGCGTTCGACAGCCCCTGTTCCGCCTCGAACTCGTAGCGCAGGAGCGGCCAGTCTCGTTGCGCTTCAAGAACCGTCTGTCGGGTGTGGTCGCGCGAGTTGTTATCTACCACGATCACTTCCCAGGCGCGTTCAGGCGGCACACTTAACGCTCTGAGCGCTTGCAGCGTGTCGCGCAGAGAGTCGGCGCGGTTGTAGGTGCAGACGATGATGGAGGCATGCATATCAGGTTCTGCCGGTCATCCGGGAGGCTGTTTCCCGCAGATAGTAGCGGATGAGGGTGGAGAGTCGACCGTCATTGCCGCCCAGGCGGATTTTGCGCAACAACCTCGCCGAGGTGTCGCTGCCGTATACATCCAGGCGCCGTATGCGGAAACGCTCAATATCTGGGCGGTTGAAACCGGAGTGTGTGGAGAAGGCGGCGCGGTAGCCGGCGGCGCGAGCGGCGGCCTCGACGCGTTCGTCGAAATGGCCGTAAGGGTAAGCGAGGTAGTCGACTTCCCGCTCCAGCAATTCGCCGAGTGCTTGGCGTGAGACCGCGAGCTGATCGGCCAATTCGGCGTTGTTCAGTGTCGGCAGATCGGCGTGGCCGCGAGTATGGGAGTGAAAGCTGCACCCGCGTTGTTGCATGTCGCGGATTTCCTCGGCGTTGAGCAGTGGATAAGAGGCGCGCGCGGGATTCGCTGCCTTGATCCAGGCATCCTCCTTGCCGATCAGGTCGCTTACCAGGAACACGGTAAAGGGCCAATGCAACTGTTCCAGGATCGGCAGCGCATGTTCACGCACCCCGCGAAAGCCATCGTCGAAGGTCAGCAGGAAGGAACCCTCGGGAAGAGCCGCTTCGCCCTCCAGCCAGGCCATGAAAGCGTCGATGGTGACCGCGCGATGCCCGGCCCGTGCCAGCGCCCGCATGTGTTCCGCGAAGCGCGCGGGCGTGATGGCGTAGCGTGCTTCCCGTCTGCTTCGCACCGCCCCCACACGGTGGTACATCAGGACCGGAATCCGCGCCACGTTCATGCGTGCCCGCCACGGCGGTCAAGCGTTGTTACCAGCCAGCGATAGAGGGAGGGCGGCAGTAAGCGTGCGGTCAGGATATGGCGCAAATCGCCTATCTTGTAGGCGCCCGCCGAGGCCGCGTGGCGAAACAATTTCTGCGCCGTAACCAGATCGCGTTTCCAGAATGCGCGATAGGCTTGCCGCAGCACCTTACCCTCGGTCAGGTCGCGCAGGCGTTCGGCGGGTAAATGCGCCACTAGCTCGGGATTGGCTTTGATGAAGTCCTGCTGGGCGGCGAGGGCGTCGATCACCTGGCGCCATTTCACGGCGGACACCTGGCCTTGGCCGTGCCAACGATAGAACGCAAGCACCTCCGGCACGCGCACGATCTTGCGGCTCATCGCCAGGGCGCGCAGCCAAAAATCGTAGTCCATCGAAGAGAAACGACGCTCGGAAAAACCACCGAGTTTCTCCACCAGATTGCGGCGGATTAGCGCGCCATGGATGGGCCAGGGACAGGTACGCACAAAGTGGCCCACCGGGTCGTCACGCTCGTATTCGGGGGGGACATAGGGTTCCGAAACCACACCCTCGCCCACGTTTTGCCACCCGCAGTAGGCGATGTCGGCCTCGGCCGCGAGCAGCGCGGAATGCAGTTTTTCCAGCGCGCGGATATCCCACCAGTCATCGGCATCGAGAAACGCGACATATCCGCCCCGGATCATGCGGAGTGCCTGATTACGCGCGGGATAGGGGCCCATGCGGTGAGTATGGGCAAGCCGTATCTGTTCGGGATGTTCCGCTTCCAGCCTGGCCGCGATCTCCGCGGAGCCATCGGTCGAGCCATCGTCCACCAGTACAACTTCAACATCGCCATAGCTTTGCCGCAGTGCCGAGCCCACCGCCTCCGCAAGATAGGTTGCGGCGTTGTAGCAGGGCATGACCACACTGATGCGATCAGGGATAACAGACGGTACGGCCATAGACATCCCCTAGAGCAATAGGCCTTGCATCTCGGGCATGCGCGCAATCACGGCATAGCCCCAGCGGGTATACGGGTTCCTGGCATGGCGGCTGCGCAGCCAGGTATTGCGTTTCCATCCGGAGAGTTCGTCCACGCTGTGCAACCAGGCCCAGATCGGCAGGGTGAACCCGGATTTTGGGCGGTTCAGGACGGCATCAGGCAAGCCATTGGCAAGGATACGCGCCAGGGCTGTCTTGCCTTTTCCGAAGCGGCCGAGCGCGGCCAGGCCGGCCAGTTGTTCCGTTAGACGCTGGTCGACCAGCGGCGTGCGCAATTCAAGTGAGTGCGCCATGCCCACCCAATCCGAGTCACGCAACAACTGATTGCGCATATAGCGCGTCGACTCCAATAGGCTGACCTGAGCGAAGGGGGGAAGTTCTTGCGGCATCGCTTCCCAGGTGGAAGCCAGGTGCAGTTCCTCCAGTCCCGCGAGATACACATCACGCGGCAGCAGTTTCGCCAGTTCCCAGGGCATGAGCAGACCGCGTTGCCAAAGATAGGCGGCTTGCGGGTTACCCGTCGCCGACCATTTTTCGCTACCGCGAGGCGGCATCTGCTTCAGCCAGTTGGCCAGCAACGCATAAGCGTGGCCATAGGCCCCGCCAACCCAGCGCTGGGAAATCCAGCCAAAAGCCTTCATCTGAATCGCGGGAATACGGTCAAATGACTCATAGCCGCCCAATAACTCATCCCCTCCGAGGCCGGAGATGACCACCTTGAGGCCGGCGCGCCGGGTCGCTTCAGTGACCATCCAGGTATTGATACCGTCCACCGTGGGTTGATCCATGGCGGCAAGAAAGGCGGGTATGGTTTCGTGAGCGTGATCCAGCGCAATGCTGGCGACCGTGTGCGGCACCCCGAAGTGACGCGCCGCTTCGGCCGCCGCCGGGGCCTCATCGCCGGGTTTGCCGAGGAATTCATCTGCCGTGACGGTAAAGGTCTGAATGTTGCGGCCGGCTTCATGCGCCAGACCGACCAGAGTGGTGGAGTCGAGCCCGGCCGAGAGAAAAGCCCCGACCGGCACGTCCGCCACCAAATGGGCGCG
This sequence comes from Gallionellaceae bacterium, assembly GCA_028714875.1. GTDB lineage: Bacteria > Pseudomonadota > Gammaproteobacteria > Burkholderiales > Thiobacillaceae > PFJX01. The sequence continues at coordinate 62,652 of JAQTLN010000008.1, read as the reverse complement.
CACCGAATCCGCCAGCGCTTGCCGCAGGATGTCGATCTCCTGGCCGATGGGGATCGCTCGTGCCGCCTCAATCGATTGCACGAGCGCGTCGCCCAGGCGCCAATAGGCAAGCGGAGCCTGTGCCCCGTGAAGGGTGACATGCAGCGTGTGCCCCGCCGGCAGTTCCCGTATCCCCTGATAAAACGTCAGTGGCTCGGGCACGCTGCCCCAGATCAGAAAGCCCGTCAGGCCGCCCGGTGAAACCCTGCGTTGCAACGCGCCCCCGGCGAGCAGCGCCTGCACCTGGGATGCGAAACGGAAGGTTTTTCCATCATCGGCGTAATAGAGCGGTTTGATGCCATGCCGGTCGCGCGCCAGGAACAAGCGACACTCTTGCGCATCCCAGATGGCGAAGGCATACATCCCGCGCAGGTGTCGAACCATGTCAGCGCCGTCACGGCGGTAGAGATGCAGCAGCACTTCGGTGTCGCTATGGCTGCGAAATGAGGTGCCGGTCAGGGCGAGTTGCTCGCGCAGCTCGGCGTAGTTGTAGATCTCGCCATTGAAGCTGACGGTATAACGGCCATCACTGGTGGACATTGGCTGCGCACCGAGTTCGGACAAATCGATGATCGCCAGCCTCCGGTGACCCAGGCCAATCCGTCCATCCGCCGAGTACCAGCTACCGGCGCCGTCCGGACCCCGTACCTGCATCGCATCACGGGTGCGCAACAATTCTGTGCGTTCGACACCTGGGGCATCAGGAGAATAGGCGTAGATGCCATTAATCCCACACATGCCTCAGGTTCCCTTGATTTCTTGTTGAATAGCTTCGAGATAAGCACGCCCCCATTGCTGGTCGGGCTCAACGTAATTCCCCTCGGCCCACTCGTTCCAGGCCTTGAGGAAGACGATACGTTGGTCTGGCGCGCGATCCGCAACTCGCGAAACCGCTTCGCGCAGGTGCCTCTGAAACAGTTCTGGTGTGGAATTGACAAATGCCAGGCCGCGCTCACCCGAGCGCGGCGTATTGTCCCAATTAGGCAGCACGAGCGGATAATCATCCCAGTCGACCTTGTTGTGGCGTAACAGGATGGGTAGCACTTCCTCATAGTCCCAGATAGTCAACTCGCATTTTTGTCCCAGGAGGGATTTGACAAGCCGGGAGAAGCGATAACGGCTGGGAACATGGCCATCACGGTTGGGTAGCGCCTGCATTGTGCTGGCGTCCAGACCACAGCTACGGGGGTCCCAGTTCGGGCTGAAATGGGACACCCCGATCAGGTAAAGCCCGGGTAAACCGGCCTGGACGGCACGCGAGCGCCAGAACTCAATGACTTTTCCCACTTCAGGAATGTCGTTGGGTGAATAGATGACAAAAATGGGCTTGCCGTCGACCGTCAAATAGCGGGGATCCTTGAAGGCCGTAAGCAGCCAGTCGAAATGCGCCGCATGATCGTCCCAACCGGGATAGGTCTGCTCCATAAGCATTTCATTGGTGCCTTGCCAGACCGTGTTCCAGCTATGGTTGGCCCAGCAGAGGCAAAAGGGGAAATCAGGTTCTCCACTTGCCAGAATCTCGTCAACAGGACGCTCAAGAATGCGGCGGCCATCACCAAACCAGTAGTGGTAATAACAAAACCCTTCCAGGCCGTATTCCTTTGCAAGTTCCGCCTGGGCATGGCGTGCCTCGGGTAAACGCAAGTCGTAAAAACCGAGGTCGGCCGGTACACGGGGCTGCTGGTGGCCAGAAAACAAAGGCTTGGCCTTGGCGACGTTGGTCCACTCGGTAAAGCCCTTGCCCCACCAAATATCGTTCTCTGGGGTGGGGTGGAATTGTGGCAGGTGGAAAGCGATAAGACGGGCACGAGTATCCATTTGGCTATCGGCTCTGTTCGAAATCGAGAATGATAGCCTGCCAGGCGCTGATGACCTCCGCCTCCTCTTTCTCAGGCGAGTAGTGGTCACGAATGAAATCAGCCGCCCTACGTCCCTTGTCCAGTATGGCGGCAGGGTTGAGTTCATAAGCCTTGATGACTTCCTCAACTGTTCTGGCGAAACCGACTATGTCACCCTGCTCGATCGGGTAGGAAAATTCCGGCCGCAGGAATTCACGTCCACCACCGCCATGAAAACCGATAGCGACACATCCACATGCCATCGCTTCGGCAGGTGGTAGGCCGAAGCCTTCCGGATACCCAAAACTCAGGAACAACAGGGAATCCTTATAAATTCGGGCGACTTCGGCTTGCGGCAGGTTGATGAATGGAATGATCTCGAAATCCTTAAGCGCGCCGCGAAATTTCAGGATATTCACAACTTGCATGGCATCAGCCTGATTCTTGATGCGAGAAAAGCATATCTGTTTTTTCTTCTCGGCCTGGAATGAAAAACGATGTGGATCTATCGACAGGCGAAAACGATGTAACGGTAGTTTCGGAAATGCATAGCGAAGATAATCCTCGCCATCATATGAGTTGATCAGCGTGGCAATAACATCCTGGTGTGTATATGGTGTAATCAAGCGGTCGCGTTGCCATGAATAACCGTGGAAGGTAAGGTAACAATTCTGGTTCAAAACAACCTTCTTGATGCCACGTCCATAAGCCCCAGCTAGATCGGGGCCATACATCTCGGGAATAACCAGAATATCCTTGGCGCCTATTCGAGTGGCGTCTCCACCGGAAACGGGCAAATCAACAACAGAATTCAAAGCTAGACGGCGTTTAACCTTGGCTAGCATGCGATCCAGAAAATTATTGCGCCAATAAACTATACGTGTGTCGTTTTCGAACCAGTCGACGCGAAATCCTCGTGTATTGTGTACTACATAGGCGGAAAATCCATGCTTGTTGAGAATATCTACATGACGGTAGATGACGCGGACGCCACCTACCGGGGTTTTATGTTCTGGGCAAAGATAATAAATTGTCATAATTGACACGAAGCGTTCATTTGATCCAACATGTTCGCTGAGCGACAAAATCCGCCAAACGGGTCGGGCGAGACGATCCGACTGTTACGCCAAGAATATACTTCAGATAAATGGTGCAAATGGTCGCTTTCATCTGAATCTCCAAAGCAAAGTTCGATCCAGAAAGTCGGTAATGAGCATCTGCGTGCGAGTGCGAAGCGGCAGCGAACGAACAGAATAAGTGCCGAGCATTCCAATAAAATCAGCAATACGTCGCCCGATGACTTCTTCTGAAAAATGGTTGCGGATAAACTCGAACCCGGCTTGTGCTAGCTTGTCATGAAGAACAGCATCATCGAGAAGTTGGATTACGGCGTCAGCAAATGCTTGTGGCGTATCGCCAACCAGAATATTTTCCCCTGGAGTCAGGCCAAACCCCTCAATACCTATGGATGTCGTAACAACGGGCAAATGATGCGCCATGGCGTCGCCTATCTTGCCCTTGACTCCAGCGCCAAATCTTATCGGCGCGATGGAAATGTAACTGCTGTCCAGATAAGGGGCCATTTCAGCAACATAACCCAAAACCTCCACGCTATCTGATGCGAGTGCAACAACCTCGGCGGGAGGTGCAAAGCCTATCAAGCAAAGTCTGACATCCGGCTTTGCCTCGACAACAAGGGGTAAGACTTCGTTGACGAAAAACAAAACGGCATCGACGTTTGGGGGATGCGTATAAGCGCCGACGAAAATAAGTGAATTCTTGTCACGCGAGCACGACACATGACTGGCCGGCAGAGTATGAATATTGGGAATAAGAAAGGTGGCTTGGTCGGGTAACTCCTCACGCAGCGTGGCCTCATCCTCTGGGCTGACAACGATGACCACATCCGCCTTGGCATAAACAGACAATTCTACATGCTTGTCTCTCTCCGCAATTGCCATATCCGCCGGGTCGCCTGTAAGCAGGGCTTTTGAACGCATCCGTCGAAAATGGATGTCCCCATTGTCAACAATCAATCGTGCTTTGGGTTGATAAAAGCGAACTGTGTCGATCCAATGCTCCGCAGTCGTGTAATAAGGAAAGTACACGGCATCAAAGCCACCTTTCTTGAGTGCTGATAGGGCGGAGTCATCTAGAATATGAACACCAGCTCCTTCCAGCTGCAAGCGATAACGCCTTGCGTTCTCTTTGCCTATTTCTTTTTCCTTCAATGCCGGTCGTAGTGCACAAAAGCTGATTTCAGTAAATCCGGAAAGAGCTTTTAGAATGGAAAAAAAACGTAGTTCGGCGCCATTTCGATCAAACATCGGATAGGTATCAGCAAGAGCAAGAATTATCATCTGTGTTCATGCCGTGGTGGCGTCATGTGGGAAAAGCCATAAGAATTTAATACAAATTCATCAAGGACATCTGTCCGATAAAAATAAATGGAAAAAAAACAAAGCGGCACTGTTATCAAGATAAGGTCTCCTCTTTGATAACGTCAAGGTAACCATGTCCGAAACGCAAGTCAGGTTCAAGATGATTCCCTTCCGCCCATTCGTTCCATGATTTCACAAATACCAGTCGACGTTCGGCGGGTAGCTCCGCCACCCTGTGTAGCGCCTTGCGTAAGTGATGCCTGAACAATTCTGGCGTTGATCCGTGCAGCACCATACCATTCTCTCCGCTGCGCGGTGTATTGTCCCAATTCGGAATGACGCAAGGGTAGCTCTCGATTCCAGCTACAGGCTCAGATACCAGACTGTCAGTCACGTCCTTGTATTGGTGAATTGTCGGAAGGTGGCGCCAGTCGGAGTACCAATTCATCAGCTTTCGTAGTGGATTTTTCCATGACACTTTTTCCGCCATGTCTCGACGTCGCGGTGGCAAGCGAACGTTGACGGCTGCGTCAAAGCCAGATTTCTTGGGATCCCATTCAGGTGATGCGTGCTCTGCAATAAGAAAAAGACCGGGTAATCCTGCTTGTGCAGCCAGATCGCGCCAGTAGTCGGTAACTTGTAACGCATCCGGGAGTTGCGTCGGATTGTAAACAACAAAGATAGGCTTGCCGTCGATACAGAGATAGCGCTTGTCTTTGAATGCGGGTAACAAGTAATCGAAATGGCGCTTATGATCGTCCATTCCTGGGTAGGTCTGCTCCACCAGCATTCTGTTTGGCGCTCCATGCCAAATCCCCGTCCAGCTCTGGTTGGCCCAACACAAGCAGAATGGAAAATCGGGCTGGCCTGATTCGAGCACCTTATTGAAAGGCAGTTCAAGTAGGCGCTTTCCGGCAAACCAATAATGGTAGTAGCAGAACGCCTCTATGCCGTGCTTGTGGGCCATCTCAGCTTGTGCGTTGCGTGATTCTGCAACACGAAGATCATAAAATCCAAGGTCGGCAGGGATATGCGGCTGGTAATGCCCTTTGTACATCGGCCTGGCTTTTGCCGTATTTGTCCACTCGGTAAAGCCTGTTCCCCACCATTCATCATTTTCTGGAACAGGATGATACTGAGGGAGATACAAAGCGATGATCCTAGGCCGTGCCAGCCTTGGCTCTGATGTTCCAATCGGGTGAATAGTTCCGTAAAGGTGCGGAAGTTCGTAATTATTATTCATTGCCAATTCTTGTTCTACAAGGAACCCGAAAGTATTTGAGAAACCGCCTTGCCCGGCTAGCGCGAAGTCGTCCTAGTATTTTCCAGTAGGCCTGCCGGATCCCAGTCTGCTCAACAGGAGTCTGAGCATCCATTCTCGTTAAACTCTCATTCGACGTTGATGTACTAATAACCCGCAAGGTTGCTTCAAGAAATGCTCTTCCCCATTTCATGTCAGGTTCCATGTGGTTACCCTCTGCCCATTCGTTCCAAGCATTGATAAACACTATATTTTCTTCAGACTTGAATTGCTGTCGCGTCTTTCTAACGGCGTCGTGCAGCCAGCGCTCATAGCGTTTAGGCGTCGAATCCAGCAAAACAACACCACCCTGCTTTCGTCTGGAAGTATTATCCCAGCCTGGCGTCACACAATAAAAACGCTTGAAGTCAGGAATGGGCCTGCTCATCAGTATGCTGGCCACCGACTGATAATCTACAATTTGGTGATCAATGAAGGCAGTTGGCAGGAACCCCAGTCTAGCCGAGAGGGCACTTATAGGCCCACGCAGAAGTGGTGATGGCAGGCCGTTGAAAGGCGCGAAATCGACCGAGGCATCAAATCCGATTTCACTTGGGTTGGTGCTGTCACCGTGACTCTCCACACGAACGAGAAATAGCTCCCCGATGCCGGCTTTACGTGCCGCTTCACGCCATACCTGCGTCGTTCTAAGGGGCGACGGCAGCAGCCCTGTTCGGTAAACAAGAAAAAGAGGTTTTCCATCTACACGTATATAGCGATCATCGAAGAAGGCTGGAATCAGGCTCTCGATATGCGACAAGTCATCCGCTTCACTGTATTTTTGTTCAAGCAGAACATTCTTCGCTCCGCCATCCCAGATCCTGGTCCAGTTCTCATTTGCCCAGCAAAGGCAAAAAGGAAAATCCGGCTTGCCTGACGCTAATACCTCATTGAAAGGACGTTCAAGAATGCGCCGGCCATTGAACCAATAGTGATAATAGCAAAAACCATGAATACCATAGTGGCGCGCAAGTGCTGCTTGCTCTTCACGCACATCGGCCAAGCGCAGGTCATAGAACCCCAGGTCCGCCGGCATGTGCGGTTGATAATGGCCGGAAAACAGAGGCCGCGCCTTGGCAACATTACGCCACTCAGTAAAGCCTTTTCCCCACCATTGGTCATTTTCTGGTACAGGGTGGTACTGAGGGAGGTAAAACGCTATCGCGCGAACGTCGGGTGTGCTCATTCTATGAAGTTGCCAACTTATGCTTACTTCGGATAGCCCGGCCATTTTGCCAGCGCCGGGGGCAAGTGCTCTCACTACAAATCGGGCATTGCTTACGTCAGGCTCCGAGACTCAGTAAAATCAATCAAATTCTATTTTCGCAACCGGCTCATGAAACGAGACAAAGGGCCGAAGCGATTTCTTTCAAACCAGGTAAGCTGCGATTTGTATTTCCCGACCTGTGACGTCAGTTCGCGGTTCTGCAAAGTCAGCTCCCCAATCGTTGCCTCCAGTTTCTTCTGTGTATCATGTGTTTCAAACAAACGAGACAGCGACTCCCTCTCCTCATCAGAGGCGGGAGAGGCTTTTACAATGAATTGATAGGTGTTGGCTTCGGGATTCTGTTTGTATATCCATTCAAGATAGGACTGCTCCTCTTGCGAGTCGCACCGGCTATAAAACTCCGTTTCCTCTGGTGATTTTACGACTCGGTCCCAGATGTCTATGCTGAAGCCCGCCTCCCAAAATACTCTTACCACATTCTTTTTGGTAAAGAAATGGATGTGGGTGTTATCTAGTAGCCCATACTTCTGATAGTCAAAGCGGCCATGCGCAAGTTCCAGGCAAATGGAGGCATGGGCAATATTCGGGATAGACGCGATAATGCTTCCCCCATCCTTGAGAAAGGTCCGGACTTTTCTCAGAGCGGAAGCCGGGTCTTTCAGATGTTCCAGCACATCAACAAAGGTGATCAAGTCGAAACGCTTATCTCCGAGGCCTGCAGCAAGGTCGAGCTCTTCAATATTGCCGATAATGATGCTTTCGCAATAGGGGCGGGCCTCCTCGGCGGCCAGCGGGTTGATTTCGACTCCCGTTACGTGGCATCCAAGGTGCTCTTTCAAATGGCGGGTCTGAATGCCGCTGGCACAACCAATCTCCAGTACATCCTTACCGCCGTCAACCATCAGAAAAACTTTGGAGGCTGCGTGATTCAGGTCGTCTGGTATGTTGTAAATATATTTTTTAGGGTCAGTCATACGTACTCTCGGAGATCTTGGGTTGTGTGTATGCCCAGCTACCGGAAAGCTCTACCAAACCATCATTCCAGATTCGGTCTTCCGCATTTTCCAGCACCACTTGCAGATGTAATAGATTCTCCGCATAAAACAGGGTTCTGCTCGTGCTGCCTTCAGCCACACCAGCTCGTATAGAATAAACGCCCGGCATGAAGGGAAATGACGGAATATCAAAAGTCAGTCGATGCTGTCCAATGCCGAGTTTTTCTAGCTTCAACTGTTTTGCACTTTGCTGCGTCGCCAGATAAATGAAGTCGGTTGTGTGTATGCCAATGCCGAACACTGGTGCACGCAGTTCTTGTGTCACTTCATAATCCAAGCGGATTTTTACCGCTTGCTTATGCCTGAGGCTATTGATGGGTTTGTCTTCTGTATCTAGTATCTCGATACCGCGAAGCAGTATTTCGCCCGTTGCACACTCGTTCTTGTTGGCCAAATCCAGGCTGCTGGTTGGACTAGAGCTGATTTGTGTATCGCTGGCTTCATAAAACTGAGTGCAGACGGCATTGGCGTTGCCATCACTTACCACGCTTCCCTTATTGAGCAATATTACACGACTACACAGGCGCTCCACTTGTCGTATGTTGTGGCTGACCAGCAATACCGTCTTGCCCTGCCGTTTAATCAAATCTTCCATTCGATCAAAACACTTCCGCTGAAAAGCCAAGTCTCCCACCGCCAATACTTCATCAACAATCAGGACGTCCGATTCGACGCTTGTGGCAATGCTGAATCCAAGTCTAACCTGCATTCCCGAGCTATAACGTTTAATCGGGGTGTCGATGAACTCCTCGAGTTCCGCGAACCCCACTATTTCATCGAACTTACGCCCAATTTCTTTTTTTGAAATCCCGAGGATCGCCCCATTGAGGTAGATGTTTTCGCGACCGGTGAGGTCAGCCACCAATCCGGCCCCCACTTCAATAAGCGGAGCAACTTTACCTTTGACTTTTATGCTTCCGCTGGAGGGTCTTGCTATATTGGCCAGCAGTTTCAGTAGCGTGCTCTTACCCGCACCGTTATGTCCGATGATGCCTACCACTTCGCCCTCATCCACCGAGAAATGAATGTCGTCCAACGCCTTGAACGGCTTGCGTTCTTCTACCGGGCGACCGGTGAGGCGATTAATTGAATTCAAAACAGTTTGCTTGAGGCTGGTCAGTTGCCCTAATTTATATTCCTTGGTGACGTGCTCGACTTGGATAATGGGCATGGTTAGACAACGTCCGCGAAATATGATTCGGCACGTTTAAAATAGAGATAGCTGAACGGCAGCAGCACCAGGGTGAGTACCAAGCCGGGCATCATGGCTGCGGCATCTGGCGGCAGACCACGCAAGGTGATGTTCTGGAAAGCGTCAATCAGGCCCGCCAGGGGGTTGAGGGTGAACACGGTATAGAGCACATTCGACCATTCCCCGGCAGCTTGATGAATGAGTAGCTTGTCCTTTACCAGGGCCAGCGGGTAGATGACCGGTGACATGTACATGATGAGGGAGAGCAGCACTGGTAGCGCGGTGGAGACGTCGCGGTAATAGACGTTGAGGGCGGAACCGATGAAGGCGATGGTGAGGGCGGCCAGCATGGCGTTGAGCACCAGCAAGGGTAGCCAGAGAATCTGCCACGTAGGGGCGATGCCATACCAGGCCATGAGGCCGGCGAGTATGAAGAGGCTGATGCCCAGTTCCACCAGTTTGGTGATCACGCTGGTCAGCGGGAAAACCTCGCGTGGGAAGTAGATCTTGCGGATGAGATTGGCGTTGCCAACCACGCTGGAGACCCCTTCCGAGGCTGACTCCTGGAAGAAGATCCAGATCGTGAGAGCGGAGTAGGTAAGAATGGGGTAGGGGATGGCGCCGCTGTCGATGCCGACGAAACTGCGCAGCACCATGAAGATGAGCACCAGTACTATGGGCTTCAGCACGGCCCAAAGGATGCCCAGGTAGGACTGCTTGTAGCGTAGCGTTATGTTCTTCCAGGCCAGGACGGCCATGAGTTCACGGTATTCGATCAGGTTCTTGAGGATGCCGGTCATGGGGTTGTCTGGCGGTCTGAGCTAAGTGTTTGCAACGGAGATCAAGCGCTTCTGCACAGGGGGAGCCTTGTTGACTACGAGTGGTGCGAGGTTATCAGATCGATGTGTCTGTTTGCCACGCCGGGGGAGCACGATTTATCAGGGGCCGGATTATCATTGCCATTCATTTTTTAAGGTTGTTTTTCCCATGCAAACCCTTTCCGTGAATTTGGGCGATCGTTCTTACCCCATCCATATCGGTCCTGGCCTGCTGCTTCGGCCCGATCTGGTGTTGCCTCACTTGATTCAGAAGCGTGTGGTGGTCGTTACCAACACCACCGTGGCCCCGCTCTATCTGGCGAAACTCAGTCTCGCGCTGGAACTTGCGGACATCCAGGTGGACTCGGTCGTCCTGCCTGATGGCGAGGCCTACAAGAACTGGGAAACCCTCAACAGCATCTTTAATGCCCTGCTGACTCAGCGTGCTGAGCGCAAGACCACCTTGATCGCGCTAGGTGGCGGCGTCGTCGGCGATCTCACCGGTTTCGCTGCGGCCTGCTACCAGCGCGGCATGCCTTTCATCCAGGTGCCCACCACGTTGCTGGCGCAGGTGGATTCGTCTGTGGGGGGCAAGACCGGCATCAACCACCCGCTTGGCAAGAACATGGTTGGCGCCTTTTACCAGCCACAACTGGTGCTGGCGGATACCGACACCCTTGCTACCCTGCCCGATCGTGAACTTTCCGCCGGCCTGGCCGAGGTCATCAAGTACGGTCTGATTCGCGATCTGCCTTTTCTGGAATGGTTGGAAGCAAACATGGAAAAACTGGTGGCTCGCGATACCGAGGCGCTCATGTACGCGATCTACCGTTCCTGCCAAAACAAGGCGGAAGTAGTTGCCGCCGATGAGCACGAATCCGGACAGCGCGCTTTGCTCAACCTCGGCCACACATTCGGCCACGCCATCGAGACGGGAATGGGCTATGGCGTCTGGCTGCATGGCGAAGCTGTTTCCGCCGGTACCATGCTGGCGGCGGATCTGTCGCGGCGTATGGGCATGATCACGCTAGCCGATGTGGATCGTGTAAAGACGTTGTTCCAAAGAGCCGGTCTGCCGGTGATCGCCCCCGATCTGGGCTATGACGCCTACATGAACTACATGGGCGTGGACAAGAAGGTGGAGGCTGGTCGCATCCGCTTCGTGCTGCTGCGCAAACTGGGCGAGGCCTACATCAGCGGTGATTACGACGCGGTCGCGTTACGGGCGACGCTGACGATGTTGTAACAAGCCTGTCCGTGTCCAGTCGTTGCCACGGAAATCGCCCCCCAACAAGCCGCGGTTTGTCCGGGCTATTGCAATACCGATCGGATACGCCTACATGACCGACCTCGCCCTTTATGCCGCGCTCTCCGCCAGCACTCGCGGCCGTCGCCATCCGGAACCGGCGGCCGCGCCACGATCCGAATATCAACGTGATCGCGACCGCATCGTGCATTCCACCGCCTTTCGCCGCCTGGAGTACAAGACCCAGGTATTCGTGAACCACGAGGGTGACTTGTTCCGCACCCGCCTCACCCACAGCCTGGAAGTCGCCCAGATCGGCCGAACTTTGGCGCGCATGTTGGGGCTGGACGAAGACCTCACGGAAACGCTGGCCCTTGCCCACGACCTTGGTCATACGCCGTTCGGCCATGTCGGCCAGGACGTGCTCAACGAGTGCATGAAGGAACATGGCGGTTTCGAACACAACCTGCAATCGCTGCGTGTGGTCGATGAACTGGAGCAGAAATATGCTGAATTCGAGGGCCTCAATCTCACCTTCGAAGCGCGCGAAGGCATCCTCAAACACTGTTCAGTCAAAAACGCGGAAAAGCTGGGCGACGTGGGCCGGCGCTTCATCGAAGGCCGGCAGCCCTCGCTGGAAGCGCAGGTCACCAACCTGGCCGACGAGATCGCCTACAACAACCATGACGTCGACGACGGCTTGCGTTCCGGCCTGATCAGCGTCGAGCAACTGGAGCAGGTGGACATCTTCGCGCGGCACCTGAAAACCGTGCGGGGCCTCTATCCCAATCTCAACGACCGCCGCATGATTCATGAAACCGTGCGCCGCATGATCAACACCCTGGTGGTGGACCTACTCGAACAGACTCGCCACAACATCGCGCGGCACCTGCCACAAAGTCTGGATGACGTGCGCCTTTGCCCGCCGCTGGCCGGGTTCAGTCCGGATGTCCTGGAGCAGCATCGCGAGTTGAAGCGCTTCCTGTTCCAGAACCTTTATCGCCATTACAAGGTGGTGCGCATGAGCGAAAAGGCGCAGCGCCTGCTACGCGAACTGTTTCAGGCATTCAGCAACGAACCACGCCTGATGCCACCGGAACACCGCGCCCGCGCCGACCACGGCCCGTATCGCGCGGTCGCCGATTACATCGCCGGTATGACCGATCGTTACGCCATCCGCGAGCATCGGCGGATTTTTGACATTGAGGAGCTCGCGTAGGAGCGGCTATCTTCTTGAGTTCGGCCGGATTACCGCGATTTGTCGCGTCTACTGCTCGCCGCGGTACCGGACTTTGTGGCCCATTCCAGAGCCAGCATCGAAAGCAATCCAACCAAGGTGGCAAACCAGAGGGTCGCAAGGCGGATGCCGATGGCGGCGATCGTGCCGTTGGCCAGACTGACCCCAAGCCCCGCGAGCAAGATGACCAGGACCGCCTCCGTGGAGCCTATCCCGCCCGGCATCATCGACGCCGCGCCCGCAAGCATGGCAACCGGATAAAGCGAAAACGCCAGCAACTTGGGCATGCCCAGTGCCAGATGCTCCAACAGCAGGACAAACGCATACGCGGTCAGCCCCCAGGCGACCAGGCCGGCGACCAGTGAGACCAGCAAATCCAGGGGAGTCAGCCAGACTCGGGTATGCGCGAACCCATGAGCGAATATCTCCGCCAGCCGTGCCAGCCGCCGCATCTGCCGCCGTTCCAGATAGGTGGACAGACGCAGTAGATGGCTGGGGTACTTCGTCAGCAGAAACACGATAGCCAGAACAATGACCACAAACGCCAGCACGACCGGAAATACCCCGAAATTGGCGGCGGCAATGCCGGCAAGGCAGAGCACCACAATCAGGTCAAACAGACGCTCGTATACGAAAGCGGAAAGGACCAATTCGGGAGGGGCCCCCATGGGCTGGAAGTAGCGAATGCGCAGCAACTCGCCCACCTTGCCCGGGGTCGCGGTGAAGGCGAATCCGGAAAGATAGGCGGCAAACCCGCGTAGAGGCCGAATGTTCGCCCCCGCCCGAGCCAGTAGCCAATGCCAGCGCGCATAGCGAGCCAGATAAGACGCCAGGGAAATGAACATCAAAAACGGCAACATGGCATACAGTCGCTCAAATCCCGACAACAGTCCCTTGCTCCTATCCACCCACAAGAGCAAGCCGACATAAGCCAGTGTCAGCAACCAGAAAGTTATAACCGCGCGGCCGACTCTCAGTTCGGGCATCAACGAAAGGACCAGTGTTTATGGCCAAGGTAGCTGGTGAACACCGGGAACGTCACGCCGGCGGCATGGGCGATTTCCGGGGCGAAGCGGGTGACCCCCAAGTTTGGCAAAACGTAGTAAACCAGCCCCATGCTGATGGCCCAGGTCTGTGCCACCGCAACCACGTTGACGAGCGTAAAAATCAGGGCCGATCGGTGCCAGTCCTGACTGGATTCCGTAAACACGAATAGGCGCGCCAGTACGAAGGCCGTCACCATGCCGGTCAGGTAGGCGACGATGATGGAAGTGGAATAGTCCAGCCAATGGTTGTACAAGATGCGGCTGGCAAAATTCACCCCCGCCGCCGTGCCGCCGGTTAGCAGGAACAGCATGAATTGCCGAGAGGCGAAGGCGCGTATCACGCCGTCGCCATCCGCGCCATGTCGCGGCCAAAGCCAATGCTCTCCGAGATGCCGCGATCTTCCGGGTAGTAGTAAGAAGTATCCGCTACCCACAAGCCCTTCACAGGCAAGGCCACGGGCGGAAGACGATCCAGGTAGCCCGGTTCGCAGATCGGTTGGGCATAGCGGTAGCGGCTGGCGCGCAGTTCGATGAAATCGTCATCCGTCAGCGCCGGGTTGATCTTGCGCAGGTAGCGGCGCACCTTGTCCAGGAAAGCGTTATCCGGCTCCGAGAACTTCGGGTGCTCGGCCGGCATGTAGAAAGGCACATAGACGATGTGGTGAGCCAAAGGCCGCAGATTGGTGTATTCAACCAGGCCGGGGATGTCCATTTCCGGGTCATTAGTGTTCAGCCAGAAGTTCTCCGTCACCGCCTGCTTTAATTTGACGATGACGCAGACCACGGCAATGTTCTTCACGTCCTGGAACGTATCCAGAATCGATTGCGGCAAATCAGGTATCAGCCGCGACACATAAGGCAGCGGCACGGTGCTGATGACCTTGTCGAAGGCATGGAACTGGTCTCCCTGCTGGATGCCCTTGACCACACCCTCCTCGATCACCACGCGCGAAACCGGCGAAGACAGACGAACCTCACCGCCATGTTGCTCGATGTCCGTCTTCAATGCCTGCAACAAGGTATTCGACCCCCCCTCCAGATAACCCAGTTTTTCCCGGAACAGGTCATAGCGCGAGCGGCCGATGCGGCGAATGCGGCTCCATATCCATGCCGCTGACAATCCATAGGCATAGTCATAAAACTTGTAATCGAACAGCTTGCGCCAGAGCACTTCGAAGGCTTCGTCTCCAACCCAGCGTTTGATCCAGGAGGTGGCTTCCAGCGTATCCAACGGGTGCCAGTCTTTTCGCTTGGTAGACAAAAAGGCGTGCAGGCCATAGCGGAACTTCGCGAGCAGGCTCAAACCGGGAAACTTCAGCAATGCGATGGGGTTGCCCCAGGGATGCAACGCACCCTGATAGAAATACCCCATCTTCGTTTCCACCCAATGCATCTTGTCGGCGATACCCAGCTCATCGAGCGCCTGTAAAAAAGCGGAATCGGAAATGCAATGAAAGTGGTAATAGCGCTCAATAGCGAGGCCATTGAAATCAAAAATGGCGGTCATGCCGCCAACCCGGTCATCAGCCTCAAACAACACGGGGCGATGGCCGTCGCGCGCGAGTTGATAGGCGACCGCCAGGCCCATGGGGCCGGCGCCGAGCACTGCTACAGACTGAACTGACATAAATCACCAATGTGCTGTGAGTTGCATATTTTTAGATTCGGGCGCGACCAATAAATTTGTATTTCAGTTGTTTTGCCAATGGCCCTATCTGGCTGTATTCAAGTCAAGTGTTGATGCCCACGATAATCAAGGGCATGCGGCAAGTTGAAGGCCCTGATTCTTCAGGCATCTTCTTGTGGATCAACACTTAAGTTGAATACAGCCTC
The DNA here is from genome assembly GCA_028714875.1 of Gallionellaceae bacterium. GTDB lineage: Bacteria > Pseudomonadota > Gammaproteobacteria > Burkholderiales > Thiobacillaceae > PFJX01. Next base: position 47,439 of record JAQTLN010000008.1, on the reverse strand, counting down.
CTATCTTGATAAACCTGAAACTACCATTCTGTGGCGGCGATTACTTGGCGGATGACCTCGATTTGATATTTTTCAAGCCCCAGCCAGAGCGGCAGGCGTACCAAGCGGTCGGAGATATCCAGGGTATGGCGCAGTTCGCCCACCGCGCGGCCGAGGTGGCGTCCGGCCGGAGCCGTGTGCAGCGGCACGTAGTGGAAGACGCTGCCGATACCCTCTGTCTTGAGCGCGGCAATGAAGGCTGTGCGCTTCTCCAGCGAGGGCAACAGCAACTGATACATGTGCGCGTTGTGTTCGCAGTGCGTCGGCACTCGTGGGCGAACCACCTTGCCGCGCTGTTCCAGGTCGACGAAGGCATCGTGGTAAGCCTGCCAGATGTAGAGGCGGCATTGAGTGATGGCGTCCGCCTCTTCCATCTGCGCCCACAGGAAGGCGGCGATCAGTTCGCTGGGCAGGTAGGAGGAACCGATGTCCACCCAGGTGTACTTGTCCACCTGACCGCGGAAGAATTGGCTGCGGTTGGTACCCTTCTCGCGGATGATCTCGGCTCGCTCGGCCAGTTCCGGATCATTCACCAGCAGGGCGCCGCCCTCCCCGGAGATGATGTTCTTGGTCTCGTGGAAGGAAAGCGCGGCCAAGTGGCCGATGCTGCCCAGGGGGCGGCCCTTGTAGCTGGACATGATGCCCTGCGCGGCGTCCTCGATGACCAGCAGCTTGTGGCGCGCGGCGATGTCCATGATGGCGTCCATCTCGCAGCCCACTCCGGCGTAATGCACCGGCACGATGGCGCGCGTTCTATCGGTGATGGCCGCTTCGATCAGGGTCTCGTCGATGTTGAGGGTGTCCGGGCGGATGTCCACGAACACCGGCACGGCGCCGCGCAAGACGAAGGCATTGGCGGTGGAAACGAAAGTGTACGAAGGCATGATCACTTCGTCGCCGGGTTGGAGGTCAGCCAGGATCGCTGCCATCTCCAACGCAGCCGTGCAGGAATGCGTCAACAACGCGCGCCGTGCTCCGGTGCGTAACTCCAGCCAGGCATTGCATTTCTTGGTAAAGCCACCGTCACCCGCCAACCAGCCATTGTGGTGCGCCTGGGCGATGTACCAGAGTTCCTTGCCGGTCATGTAAGGCTTGTTGAAGGGGATATTCATCTGGCCACCTTGGCTTTCCTAGCGATCAACAATAGGGAGCCTCCAACAGGGAAACGAATTCCCAACCTAATAAGCTGTCGTTCCAAGTACATGACGCTCTCGAAGGCCCAGTTAATGAGATTTGGCAGACGCAGTTCCATCAAGGGGTCACTGTCTGCAGAAGCCTTCCGTTGGGCTAAGCGAGAAGCGAGCATGGCAGGCAAGAGCAGGCTGACAAAGGTGGTCTCGAATTCCACTTTGAACCCGGCCCGTAACACCTTTTCGCGTAATTCGCCGATTCGGTAGCGACGCACATGGCGGGCGTATTCGTCCTGCCTGCTCCATAGCCAGGGATGTTGAGGAACTGTGAGAACGATTCCTCCGTCGGGGCGGACTGCTCGCAGCATCTCGGACAGCACCACTTCATCCTCCTCGATGTGCTCCAGCACATCGAAGGCGCCAATGGCATCGAACTCTTCTCGATAGGGGATGCGGCGAGCGTCCATCTGGAGTAGTTCAGCCTTCCCGACTCGGCGCGCAGCATAGGGCAGCCCGACGCTGAATACCTCACTGCCGGTGAGAGAGGCCTCGGGATAGGCCTGGGCCACGCCGGCGAGGACGTAACCTGTGCCGCAACCGATCTCCAGGTAGCGCCGCATTTGCGGAAAGTGGCGACGCAATGCCCAAACGATGAGACGGTTGCGGGCGCGAAACCAGAAATTGCTCGCTTCCAAGGCCGCAAGCTCCGCAAAGGCCTGTGGCTGGAAACCGGCGCCGCCATGAGCTAGTTCGGGCGCCAGGGCTGGGAATCCTCCCCGCAGGGGAGGGGCGAAGCCGCAAGTAGGGCAGGTCCAGCCCACGGCGTCATGCGAAGACGAACATCGGGGGCAGAGTTTCATGCGGCACCGTTCCTTATTTCGGAAGCAAACACCCAGTACTTATGCATAAAAAATAAGTTGATTGCCACCAAAACGATGGCCACTGCTTGAACGCCCTGATGCGGCAGGTGTAAGCGGTCAACAGCGATCCACAACAATGCAAGATTAAGCAGGTAACCCAGGATGTAAGCGATCACGTAACGTACAAAAGCCGCTCGAGCAAGGCCTCGATGCCCGAAGGACCAGCGACGGTTTGCCGCGAAAGTGACCAAGACACCGGAAACATAGAGCAATGTCATGGCGGTTTTGTGGCCCAAGCCGAAGATGGTTAGCCCAAGATAGGCCAAGTAAAGGAGCAGGTTGGAGGCCAGGCCGATGGTGGCGTATCTCAGGAGTTGTGTGCGGGTATCGGCGTCGATCATATTTCTACCCCCTGACCCAGTGAAAGGTCATGAGGGGCGCGGGAAACCGGAAGCCCAGTCGCGCATACAGGTTGAGCACTCGCTCATTGCCCGCGACGATGCTGGTGCGCACGCGTTTCGCTCCGGCGTCGGCAGCTTGCCTGATCATGGCCTGCCAGGCGCGCCGGCCATAACCAAGCCCTTGTGCTTCAGGCGCCACCGCATTGAGATGCCAATAGCACACGCCGTCCGCTTGCATCTCCGTGACAAAGAAAGCCACCAGCCTGTTCCCGTCACAGAGCGCGTATAAGCGCTGATCAGGGTGAAAAAAACTGTTACGCACCCAGTTTCGATAGCGTTCGTTGCCCAGTTCGGACCCAAGCCGGGGATCCAGGTGGAAACGCTCGCTGACGAACGCTTGGCCAGCCACGTCCACGACGGCTGGCAGATCAACGTCAAGGGCGCGCCGGATCGACAGCGTTGCATCACCCGCCACGCTTGCGCCCGGCACCAGAGCCAGTTCTGGCTGATAGAGCATCTCGATGAAACGGAATCCGTGCTCCTCCAGAAACATGGATTCACCCAAGTGGGTATGTGGCAGGCGGCAACTCACCAGCCCGACCCCCGACTGGTCGCGAATGTTTTCGAAATCCTTCATACCCTCATACGCAAGCCGTCCCCGTACCTCCAGGTGGATGATCTGCCACACCGGATATCTGGTAATGGCTGTGTCCCAAGGCGTCTCCGACCACGCCAGGGAGAGGCTGGGCGTATCGATGCGATCAGGCATTGACTGAATTGGAAGCCAAACAGGCCACCGCGAAGCGCCGCATCTGGACATGGGTGCTCATGGCATCCCAGCGGCGGAGTTGGGCACCAGGCCGGACAGATCGCCGATGCTGCGGATCGCCTCGGGCAGGTGGGGATAAAGGCCTGCCTCGTCGAGCAGCCAGGCCCTCAATCCGATGCCCGTGGCGGGCAGAAAATCCAGCGTATAGCTGTCTCCGACATAGACCGAGCGCTCGATCGACAGGCCGTGCCGCTCGAAGAAGCCGAGGTAGAAGCGTGGGTCCGGTTTTTCCACCCCTTCCGTCTGCGAGATGTGCAGGTAATCAACGGTATCGCCGAGGCCGAGATAGTCGTAGACGAGATGTTCCAGGCGGCTATCGAAGTTGGAGATGATGCCGATGTGATAGCCGCGCTCGCGCAGTGTGACCAGGGTGTCGCGCGCGCCCGGCTTGAGTTGCCAGTGCGCCTTGCGTTTGCAGAAGGCGGTGATCAGGCCGGAGGGGTCGGCGCGATGGCTGACCCCGAGAAGGGCAAACAATTGCCGGTTGTAGTCCCGGTAGAAATCCACCCGCTGTTCCGGGGTCGTGGTCTTCACCGAGCTGTAGGGCATGAGCAGGTCCACTGCCTTGTAGGCGCGGGTGATGGTGTCCGGGTCGACCTGGATACCGCCGACGCGCTCGATGTAGTCGACGACGATGTCCTGGCGGTTCGGCTGGAGTTCGGCCAGGGTGTCGGCGAAGTCGAACAAAGCGCAAATGGTCATATCTCCGCGCTCCGCGCCAGCAGGCCTTCGATCTCGTCCGGTGAGGCGTAGGCCTCTTCGTAATATCGCATGGAGACGAAGCGGACCGGGTTGTCCACGCGGGTGAGGCGCTCGCCCAGGATGCGCTCGCGAATGAACATCTCCGGCGCGTTGAACACTTTGGAGACCATTGCGGTGGTGCCGGAAAGGCGGCCGTTGAATTCGAACGGCACCAGTTCGTCGCCCCGGCGCATCGACTGGATGTTCAGGTATTTCATGCCCAGCGCGCGGGCGATGCGCTCCAGCGGCCGCTCCAGCATCGGGTCGATGATGCGTTCGGCGATGTAGGTGGAGCCGCCCTTAAGCTTGCGGCGGAAGGTGCAGACCCCCTTGATCTCGCCGTCGTCTCCGAGATAGAGGCCGGAGGTGTATTCGCCCTGGGCGGGGTCCAGCCATTCCTGTGCGACGAAACTCGGGTCGCCGAGGCGGCGTTCCAGTTCCGCCGCGTCGTTCACCTGGAACACGTCCTGGCTGCCCTTGCCGATGCGTCTCTTGACGATCAGCGGATAGCCGAGGCTGGCGGCCAGGTCGCGCGCTTTCTCGTCGTCGGCGGCAACCGAGGCGGGGTAGGCGAAACCGTGGCCGCGCAGGAATTCGGCGGTATTGAGCTTGTCGTCGCTGATGGCGACCTTCTCCATGCCATCGACGAACACCCGCGCGCCGGTCTCACCCTCGATGCGATGTTTCTCGCGGGCGATTTTGGTGATTTCGCCGTCTACGGTGGGAAAGAACACCTGGATGCCGTTATGCCGGATCAGTCGGATCAGCCAGGGCACGTATTCCTCGGAAGCCGACAACGGCGCGATGTAACTCTTTACGCCCATGTGCAGCCAGGAACTGTGCGGGCCTATGCAGGTGGTGTAGGGCTCGATGTCAAGGGATGAGGCGGCCAGCGCCTTCAACACGCCTTGGCCGACATCGCCGCCGGCACCGCTGACGAGAACCTTAATTGGCAAGGCTGTCACTCCACTTTTGTGCTTCGTCCGTCAGGGCTTCGGGCAGAGGCCGCAATTTCGGCGCCTTTTCCGAATCCAGGCAGAGGTCGCGGCGCAAGGCATAGATGGCGCCGGGATCGTCCGTGCCGTGAAATTCGCTGGAAACCCCCAGGGCTTTGGCGACGGTGGTGGCGATCTCATGCAGGCTCAGGCAACCGGCGTTGGCGGCATCGACATACCCCAGTGGCGGACCTTGCAGAATTTTCGATAGCGACTGGCCGGCGTCCTCCATGCCGATCATTGAGGTTTTCCAGGCCGGCTTATCCGCCGCCGTCACCCTGCCGTCGCGCGCCATTACACAGAACTGCTGGAACCTTCCCGTGTAGTCGTCGTGAGAAAAGACGAAGGGCAGACGCAGGATGGAACTCTTCGCGAACAGTGTGCCAGCCTGGATCTTCGCCTCCGCCTCCACCTTGCGCCTGGTGTACCCATCGGAGATTGCCGCCGGGTCGCCGGTGAACGGCGCTTCGCGGCCGTCGAAATAGTTATACGGAAAAAAGGTGGAAACCATCAGGTAGTGTTCGAGGCTGCACAACGCGCCGGACTCAAACAGTCGCGCCATCCCCGCACCGTCATGGGCGTCGAAGCAGACCATGTCGAGGATGGCCTCCGGCGCCTCCTCGCGCAGCAGCGCTTCCAGCGTGGAATGGTCCTTGCGGTCGCATACCAGGTGCCGGATCGCGCCGTCGCTCGGGGTGCGGCTGACGCTCACCACCTCGTGGCCCGCAGCCAGCAGGTTCATGGTGGCGGCTCGGCCCATGTAGCGGGTGCCGCCGAGAACGAGAACTTTCATTCCTTGTCCATTTTAGAAATACCGGTTTCTTCCCTGACCAGATAAGGCGGCCGATCCATGCTGCGAAAATGCATCCGGGCCAGGTATTCGCCGATGATGCCCAGGGCGAACAACTGCACGCCGGAGAAGATGACGATGATCGAGGCCAGGAAGGGGAAGCCGGGCACGCTGCTGCCGCTCACCAGGTAACGGGCCAGAACGTAACCGAGGATGAGAAAACCGAACAGTGCGAAGACAAAACCCATGACGCTGGCGATCCGCAGCGGCAGAGTTGAAAAACCGGTCATCATGTTGACCGCGTGGTTGATCAACTTACTCAGGTTGTAACCGGACTCGCCGATCCGGCGCGCTTCATGCCGCACCGGCACGGCGCCGAATCGGGTGGTGCCCCAGGTCAGGAGCACATCCAGATTGACGGTGGGGCTGCGGTAATCGGCGAAAGCCTGGCGCAATTCGGTGGGAAAGGCGCGCATGGGACTGACGTTGCGTGCCGTGTCGGCGCCCATCGCGCTTTGCAGCGCCCATTTGGTGATACGCGAAGCCGTATCGCGCAGAAAGCCGTGGCGCTCCCGTTCGCGCGTGCCGTAGACCATGTCGTAGCCCTCGGCCAACTTCGCAAGAAGCTTGGGAATTTCTTCCGGCGGGTTCTGCAAATCGTCGTCCAGAGTAACGATGACTTCGTGGGAGGCGGCGCGGATGCCGCACAGCAAGGCGCTGTGCTGGCCGTAGTTGCGCGACATACGTAGGCCCTTCACTCGCCCGTCCTGCTTCGCCAGTTCCTGAACCACTTCCCAGGACCGGTCGCCACCGCAATCCTCGACGAACACGATCTCGAATTCAAGGCCTTCCAGTGCCAAAGCGGCCTCAATGCGGCGATGCAATTCGCGTAAGGTGGCCTCGGCGCGATAGACGGGAATGACGATAGATAAGGTGGGCATGCATTTACTCTTTTGGGTATCAGTGGATGATTCGCGGCCCAGGTTGGTACGAAATTTGGTGTCTATTCAATCTCGTGTTCTTGATATATATCCGAACCCCGGAAATGGTTGATATTTGGGTGTAATTATTTTCAATAAAGCGCTTGGCCCGGGGGTATATTTCAAAATGGCTACCCTTGAAGTAATCGTACATAAATTGGTTGGGAGCTATTGCGTCAACAAAGACAATCGGATTGTTTTTCTCCATGTCCGTAATAAAAAGATTTAGCCAATAAATATCCGCATTGCCTTTTAGGAATTGCGGAAAGGAGAAGGTTATTCTGGTGGCTTGCGCGGCCTGTGACAGTACGTAGAATTTATTAGACCACCCCCAAATTGTTATTCTATCACCGGGATTTATCCACATACGGATGGTATTGGCGATGGCGGCGTCATTTTCCCTATTAATATATGATGGCCTGTCATGATATAAACTGTGAATACCAATGACTCTCTTGGTGTGGAGTCCATTAAATTGGAAGATAGTCAGTGCGGAAACGATGCATAATATAAATACGTTTTTTTTTGCAATATTCGCTGCATAGTTGTTCAGTAAGCGCATTCCTGACAGCAAAACAACAGAGCCGTAAAATGAAACCGGCGCAACCATTAATATGTAGTAGTGAGAGAAGTTTGTCGGGGGGGCTGTTATTACATAAAAGGACGTCAACATGAGCACCGTAGAGATGCCTAGTACGACGAAGTATTCCCTAAATCCATCATCAAAACGCGAGATAGAGTATAAACAAAAAACAAAATACACCAAGGATTCAATGGCAATCGTCAGAGCTGGGCCTAGAAAGAATGGCAACGCAATGGCCTGGGCGACAAACAAATATCGTACCCAGTGGTTAATTCTTTTTGCACTTAGGACGGTCATTGAGGTGACCAAAATTATAATCAAGGCGTAACAGCCAAGATATAGATGCAGGTCGGGTATTGAATTGGTTATGTCTCTGAATCCTGATATTTTTTCTGGCCATGTCAAGTGCTCACCCGTTACGCCTGACAAAACATATCCAAGAGCGGCTTTGTGCGTTGCAATAAATACATCCATTGCGCCGTTAACGTAAACCCAGTTTAGTACAACAACGATAGGTGCGAAGCCAGAAGTGCAAAACAGAAGTAAAGTTTTTATTTTTCCTTGGCGGGCAAGATTAATGGCTACAACCAAGGCAAATGCAAATGCAACTGGCGCCATCTGTATTTTGGAAAGTAGAAAGCTGCCAAGTACAAATCCCAATAATGGGTAGGTGTACCTATTAGTCCTGTCGCGTTGTGTATGGCTATATATAAATACCGCCAACGAGAACAGCAAGCTGGGGCTATGTTCGGAATTGTATGCAACCAAATCCCAGTGTGACATCAATGCAACAAATGCCACAAAGGGCAACAGCGCAAAGAACTCCAGTCCCGTCCTGAAAATATTCCTTAGTCCAGCCCATAAAAGGATAAAACACGCTATCCACGTAATAATCCCGAATATTTTTGTGGTATAAAAATCTAGATTACCCGTAAATAATTTAACCAATGACAATGGGGCGGTAATCAATAACGGCATTACCGTAGATATCATGTACCGTGGGTCCACCAATAAAGTATTGGCGTTGGCTATCCAGTCCGACTCGTCAGGGTTGAGCTCATAATTCTGTACTGCGTCCATCCTGAAATAGTAAATTAATGCGCCAATACACAGAATAATAACTGGCGCCATCAGGCCAGCCCAGCCGGCCTTTTTCCTATTTACCAATGCGGGAGCAAGGGATATGCCAACCAGCATCAGTGGCAATACTAATGACGCAAATGAAATAGAATAACTATCGAGCACGAAAGAGCTGGCTGTCATGGACTGGCTCTTAGATTATTCAATGAAAATAGAACAATGCACCTTTACAAGTCGCTTGGCACACTAGAATTCCAATATGACTTGACTATAGGCCGGGTCGTTGTAGGTTACGTCAATAGCATTGGCGAAGGCGGTTGCTGTGACCCCGAAGATCCGTGGCCAGTCAATCACCTCAAATTCGTCGTGTGCCACCAGGGCCGATAATTGCTGAGTAGTAAACGGTGGGTCACGGTCGAATAAGGCCCAGATACTCAACAGCGCATGAAACAGTCGGTAAGGAATATTGATAATCAAGGTGTTTGAGTGAATGGCGCGTTTGATCTCACGGATGATGTCGATGTAGTCAACTTGCTCGCGCCCGGAAATATTGTAATTGCCGGTGATCTGCTTTTCGATGCAACTAACGATAATATTGCTGAAGTCGCCGGCATAAAGTGGCTGTCGCATATAGCGACCATGGCCGGGAATGGGAAAAACTGGCACTTTCTGCATGAAGCGCGATAGCCAGCCCAGATGCTTACGGTCGAACCAGCCGAACATCAGGGTCGGGCGCAAGATTGCGTTGGGTATTCCACACTCCGCAGCCATGCGTTCCTGTTCTTTCTTGGTGTTGGTATACCAATCGTTGGCGACTGACTCGACCACTGAAGAACTGATGTGTACCAGGTAAGGGACACCATTCGCCTTCATGGCATCAAGTACGTACCGGGTTGAATCGATGTTGTTGCGCTGAAACTGGGTGTAGTCGTTGCCGCCAATCTGTGCTTGCAGCATGACTACGGCTTCGGTGCCGGCCAGGTGCTTTTCCCAATCGCCACGATCAGCAAGGTCGGCGTATTCGGCTACGATATCCGGGTGCATCTTACGCAGAATTTCTAGGTTGCTACGGTGTTTATCCAGCACGACAAGGTTCGAGTACCCCTGTCGTTTCAATTGGGCGACCAGGTTCTGGCCCACCAGCCCGGCCCCACCGGGCAACACGATACGAGCAGATTTCATTCTTTCCCTTTCAGCGGATATTGACGAGGTCTCACAAACCGAGGCGTTTGAAGATCAGCCCAGGAATGTGGATGATGATCAGCATGATCAACCGCCAGAACCAGGGCGTATAGAGTGTGTCGCGCCGCTTCTCCACTGCATGCACGATGTCCTTCGCCACCTTGTCAGGCGTCGCCAGCAACAGCCCGGGCAGAGGCAGACCCTGGGTCATGGGGGTATCGACGAAACCAGGCTTGATGGTCAGCACTTGCACCCCCGCCTTGAACAACCGTCCGCGCAGGCCACTACAAAAGTCTGTCACGGCGCCCTTGGCCGCGCCGTAAAGATAGTTGGAGGGCCGTCCGCGGTCGCCAGCCACTGAGGAAATCACGGCGATGCAGCCGGATCTCCGCGCTTCCATGCGGTTCGCCAGATCGGTGAGCAAAGCGATCACGCTCAGGCCGTTGTTGGTGAACTCCTGTACCGCCAGTTGAGCATCCTGTTCGCAGGCCTTCTGGTCAGGTAGGGTGCCATGGGCGACAAGGGCGACATCGACTTGACCCAGCGCCGCATAACAGGCGTCCAGCGTGGCCGCGTGTTGATCGAAGTGGTTCAGATCAAGCACATGCGTGTATACGGTTGCTCCGCGCGCAGCCAGATCATCAGCAACCTGACCGAGTTTTTCTGCATTTCTGCCTACCAGGAAGAAGGTGGCCTCGTGCGCGGCCCAGCGCCGCGCGCATGCGGTGGCAATAGCGGAAGTCGCGCCTATGATGAGTATTCTTTTCATTGTGAGATCAAACGCTCAGTTTTTGACAAAGACCAGCCGGCCTTCAAAGCTTCTATCAAAATGATAGTTGTTGCGAATAAACTCATCCAAAATTGATACGCCATTTGATCTTGAAGTGTTGTTCGGCTCGTCCGACAAAATATCACTCAATACAATCAGACGGACATTTTTCTGTTTGATCGAGTTGATTATCTCCTCCTGTGCCTTCCTGGTATTTGATATGCCGGGCTCAAGCTCAAGGAAACGATCGGCGGGCGGCCGGTCGGTCAGGAAATACAGCATGGCGTCGTTATAGACCAAACGTGAATGATCCCGCACACCGGAGTAAATGGCCTCGCCAGGTTTTGTGTTGTCCATAACATATTTAATCATATCAACATAAAGTTTCATTTCCGGATCGACACGAATGCCGGAAGAGCGAGGTGTATTAAGTGCTATAAGGTGTTTATCCGATGATTCAAATAGGCGATTGAGACCCGTATTGAATAGCAGCGCGCCAATAATGAATCCGGTAACGTTGAGAGCCACGGCCAGTGGCTTGCTGCGTGAAATTATTGTCTTGTAATATTCAAGCAGCAAGGCGATCAGCGGCAGTGAAGCGGCCATGGCGGGAAACCCCTGCCAGAGCGTCGGCCTGACCCTCATTTGATTGAGCAAGAACAAGCAAAGGAATGCCAGATAAACAAGCATAACAAGCCTGTTTCTATCTGATTTATTTTCTGGTGGGCGAGCAAAATAATAGGCGGCTGTGCCGATGGAGCCTATAACCAGCACAACGGGTATCCCCAGATAGGCGAGCTTGAGAATAGATGTCTCGAAAGTCAAGGGGCTGCTGCTCTTCAACAAAGCCCACAGTGCCGGCCGGACATACTCCAGATTGCGCCACTTGGAAAATTCCATAAGAGAAAAAAGCGGGCCTTCCTGAAGCCAGCGCACCGGGTCTGAAAACAGTATGACAAACGGAACATAAATTGCCGCCATAATAAAAATGGCTGGGGCCAATGCGGCGATAAACCATGAGAGAATTGAGGTGGACCCTGCCGCGTTTCGCCTTTCCTGCATCACGACCATGGTCAGGGTCAATGCAATGGCCAGCAGGCCAAATACCCCAAAGTCCCAGCGGAATAGGCCGGCCATTCCAATCAGGCATGAAGCTGGTACGAGTCTATTGGTACGAAATGTGTCGACACACCCGCCTAATGCAAGCGCGCTGAAAAGTAGAAACACAGTTGCCGTTACGGCGGGATAGCCAACATTGGGCTGCGCGAAAAGCACTATGCCCGCATAGCCAAGAAGCAACAGCAAAGGTCCGCCCACACCTGTGCTTGTTCGTTTCGCTAGTGCGTATATCGTTACGCCCAAGGCCGTAAGCACTATGACGTGCAGGTAATGGACGAAAACAAGACTTTCTCCCAGCATGGAATATATTGCCGCCGTGAGGTAATACTGCCCAGGCCCGTACATGGACAGGAAATCCCTGTAGGGCAGCTTTCCGTCTTTTACCAGCATTGCGCCGCTTGCAATAAATCCTTCGTCGAAAATGCCCAGGCCAATCAGATTTGGCGGTAAAAACAGAGCGGCCAATACAATGCCTAGAACGGCCATATACAGCGATTGTTTAATAATGTTCATGTGGTAACTCGCCGCCAGAATCGCGATGAAATAACGGGGTCTGATAATGTGATCATTTGCTCAAACGCCGGATAGGCGCCGCGGAAATCCGCGCCGCTCATATGCGCATCCTTGGCTGGATATTGGCGCCCCCCCGCCTCTCGCACTATCGCGTCCAGGCGCGCGAACAGGTTGGCCGTGATCTTTCCCCGCTGCGGAAAATCCAGAGCCAGGGTCGCCCCGGGCAAGGGGAACGAGAGCAGCCCGGGGGAGGCCACGTCACCAAAGCGCTTCAGCACAGCCAGGAAGGAACCGCTATGGGCGGCGGCGATGGCATCAAGGAGCGCCTTTGTCGCGGCGGCGGCATTGGCATCCGGGATCGCGCACTGGTATTGCTGGAACCCTCGTGGCCCGTAAATACGGTTCCAATTCAGGATGCGGTCTAGCGGGTAGAAGAACGGTTCATAGCCTATCCGGCTGTTGTGCCGGCCGGCGCGATGAGCGCGGTAGTAAGTGTTATTGAACAGCCGCAAAGACAGTTGGTTGATGGCGGAAAACGGTGGTGTGAACGGCACATTCAACTTCGCATTGTCTTCGTAAGCCAAGGGCCCTTCCTCAGCGTGATTGCCCGCCATATAGATGCCGCGACCAGCCGATTTCCCCCTGGCCAGGCAATCGATCCAGGACACGGTGAATTCATGGCTGGGATCAAGCTCGGCCGAGATTGCAAAGAACTCGTCGAGGGAGCCAAAGCGCACGTTGGTGGCGTCGATCAGGCTGGAGCGTATCGGCGCCAGTTGCAGTTCCACCCAGTCGATGATCCCGGTCAGGCCCAGCCCCCCTATCGTGGCGGCGTAGAACTCGGGGTTTTCAGTGGTTGAGCAGACCAGGGGGTCGCGATCGCTGCGCACCAGGCCAAAGCGGGGCACATGGCGGCCGAAAGTACCCTTGATGTGGTGATTCTTGCCATGCACATCGTTGGCCAAAGCACCGCCAAGGGTGATGAATCGGGTTCCCGGAGTGACCGGGAGAAACCAGCCTTTCGGAATGGCGACGGCCAGTACTTCATCCAGCGTGACGCCGGCCTCGGCGCGAATCAGGCCGGTTTCCCAATTGGCCGCGATGAATCGGTCGAGTGGGCGCATGTACAGCACCTGGTCGCTGGCCGCCAGGCAACTGTCGCCATAGGAACGGCCATTGCCGAAGGGCAGCAGAGTGCCGTGTCGCGACACCCTGTCGGCCAGTGCTTGCCTGATGTCCGCGCGCCAGTGGCAGGGTATGGCTGTCTGCGGATGGGGAGGGTAGCGCCCCCATGAATAAAGGTTATCGCTCATATCGCGGACCAGAAAACGGCGGCGAACAGCACGCCAAGAACCAGGCTGTTGCGGTCCTTCATGGCGAAGACCACGGGGTCTTCGTGCATCCAGCCGCGATGGGTGATCATCCAGGTGCGGGTGACCCAGTAGAGCAGCAAGGGACAAGCCAGCCAGATGACCTGAGGATGGCGATACAGGGCCTGGGTGTTTAGATCCTGGATGTAGAGCGCCAGGACCATCACGGCCAGATAGCCGGAGGTCGCGCCCAGTGTGGAGATCATTTCCAGGTCGCCCGGGTAGTAACCGCGCCCGCGAGTGAGTTCGGTATTGCCCTTGCTGCGTGACTCGCGCAATTCCGCGTAGCGTTTGACCAGCGCCAGGCTGAGGAACAGGAACATGGAGAAAGCCAGCATCCAGAAAGTCAATTTGACATCGAATGCGAATGTGCCGGCGACGATACGCACCGTATAGAGCATCGCCAGGGTGATGACATCCACCGTCATGATGCGTTTCAGCGTCAGGGAATAAGCCAGGGTCAGGGTGTAGTAACACGCCAGCGCCAGGGTGAACTTCCAGGGCAACAGCCACGCGGCCCCGGCGAACGCGGTCACCAGCAACGCCGGTAATACGAGCAGGGCCGCCTTGATCGGCACCGCGCCGGAGGCCAGCGGGCGGAAGCACTTGCTGGCGTGCTGGCGATCGTCATCCAGGTCGAGCAGATCGTTGAGCAAGTACACGCTGGAAGCGCACAGGCCGAACAGCAGAAAGGCAAGCAGGCCAGTGAGCAGGAGTTCGGGTTCGCCGACCCTGTGGGACGCCAGCAAAGGAACAAAGAGCAGCGCATTCTTGGCCCATTGGTGCAAGCGCAATTGCTTCATCCAGGCGCGCCAGGGGTGGGCGGGTGTTCGTGTCACCAACTCCACGTTGCCAAGTCGGGTGGCCGCGGCTTCGACCCCGATTTCCGGGTTGGCGAGGTAGGCTTTGTGCGCCGAGGTCCACACCTTCAAGTCGTCATGTGAATTGCCCACATAGTCGAACCCCTTCTCCCCGTATTCGCGCACCAGGACATCCCGTTTGGCGCGGGCGGAGAGGTTGGTATCTCCATGTGTGGCCAGGACGCGATCGAACAGGCCAAGGTGACTGGCGATGGCTTCCGCATAAGACTGGTGGCTCGCCGTGGCCAGTACCAGAATGCGACCGTCCGCTTTTTCCCGTTCAAGAAAGGCGATGACCTGCTTGTCGTAGGGCAGCGTCGTGACATCAAGCGTCACTTCCGCCGCCAATCTCGCCTTCAGATTCGCCTTGCCGGCCAACAACCATGAAAGCGGCGCCAACGCCCGTAACGGGTTGTGGCGAAAGAAGGCAAACGCGGACTCGACGAGCATATCCGAGCGCAGGAGTGTGCCGTCGAGATCCACGATTAGAGGGCGATTGGTTTGCATGCTTACTTTGCCAGTACGCGAAGCCGCGTTCCACTTTGCCGGAATAACGCTAGTCGAAGCTGCCTGAGCGCAGCCTCGGTCAACCTGATATTGGTGCGTAGCAACATCCACCTATCCCTTGTTTCTGGTTCCCACGAGGGTGAACTCTAACCGAAGCCTCGTTTGCCGCGTTGCCGGAAACCGCTAGGCGAAAACCCCTGGGTGCGAAGTGACCGGCATGATTTACCGGCGCCGAATTCAAAAAACTCGTGGTCGTTTGCTATGTGGAGACGCCTTCCAGCAGCGCCTTGATCTCCAGTGGTGTCATGCTCCGCCCGTTCATTTCCCGTATGAACCACTCGAAATAGGCGCGCGTTTTGTCCAGGAAACGGCGCAAGCCGGCTTCGTCGCGCACGTAGGGCGTGTAACCGGGATGGACCGAGGGGGAGTGGAAGCTGAACACGAAGATGCGCTGGCCGTCATTCAGCATGGAGCGGGTCATGCGCCGCATTTCCGCCAGGGTGTAGTCCTCCGGCGACAGGCGGATGCGCTCAAAGGCGCGCAGGCGCGAGGTGATGGCCGGCAGGCGCGCCCAGCGCAGGTTGGGATGGGTCAGCATCCGATAGAACGGCGCGCCGGCGCTTTTCAACCAACCGGCATAGCAGCCGCCGCCGGGCAGCCCCAATAACTTGCGCTGCCCGCCGAACCAGAACGGTTCGGCGCTGTAGCCCGAGTAATCCGGGCCGCCGTCGTCGCTGTAGTCGATCGGCGGCGCCACGCTGATGTCCACTTCGTAACCCAGTTGTTCCAGGATGGTCGCGCTGTTGGGGCCATTGCCATAGCGGCCGGCCAGGTAGGTGAGGGGGCGCTGGCCGAGGTTTTCCGCGATGGTCTCGGTGAGTACACGCAGCTTCTCGTATTCCAGTTCGCGTGGCAGGTTGCCGGGATAGGTGTTGGCGCGGGTGAGTGCCTCGCTCAGCGGCGGCGAAACCCAGGGGTGCAGATGCGCGCCGATCAGGGCGCGGCCCTCATCCTGGTAGCGGCGCAGAGTTTCGTAACCCAGCGGCTGGCTGGCGATGGGGTAGTCGATGACGTAGTTGGGCACGATACCGAAGGCGTCGAATACTTCCTGGGCGCGGCCGATGTGGCGCATGTGTTCGACGCCGACTTCCTCGCGCGCGTGCGCGTGGTCCCAGTCGAACTCTTCCTCGGTGTGGATCACCACCGACAGGATGGGGCGGGTGTCGGCCGCCAACTGGATAGGCCGCGCGTTGGGGAACAGGTTAGAGATCAAGGGCGACATATTCCGAATAGAGATTCTGGATGTCGCCCTCACCCAGGGTGTCGCTACGGAACACCCGGTTGCGATAGCCCTTCAGCTCGGTATGCGGCCAGGCCGGCTTGCCCGGCAGCAGGCGCGATTCCACCCGCGTGGTGACCATGCCGGAAAGCAGGAAATGGCAGCCGAGTATGGGCAGGTAGCGCAGAAATACTTCCGGATTGCTGAAGCCGATGATTTCCGCGCTGGGCAGGTGCTTCAGGGTGGCGCGCTTGTAGACCACCAGGCTGCGTTCCCTGCCCTTGCCGACGGCCAGAAAGCGCAGCCAGGGAAAGTGCTTGTGGTCTTGGTAAATTTTGAGCGAGGCCTCGTCCAGCACCGCTTCGATACGCGCCGGGGCGGTCAGCACCCCCGCGCCCAGCAGGCGCTGTTGCGGCGCCGGCAGGTTGAACAGCACGGTGCGCGCCTCGTTCATGGGCTTGAACTTGAGGAACTTGAGCGACTGCTCGACCACGGCGGTGGGCGACAGGTCGGTGAAATGGAAGCCGGGCTGAGAAATCACCGCCATCGCCAGGCGCATGCTCTGGGTACGATAGGCGTCCAGCACCATCCAGCTGGTGATGTTGCAGAACTGTTCGATCTTGCCGCGCACCGGATAAGCGCCGTAGATGGCGCCGATGCCGCCGACGATGTGGCCAGCGTCGTCGCGGATCAGGAAACCGTTGTTGGGCTTGTCCACGCCCCAGTCCTGGCGGAAGGCATCGGCCCAGACATCGGCCGGGTGGCTGGGGTTGAGGTGGGCATGCAGGAACGCGCAAAACGCCGGCAGATCCTCGTCGCGAATGGGTTCGAGCTTGGGCAGGGCCATATCAATAGGAGTCTGTGGGGGCGCCGGGACGTTAGCACAAAGGCCGGGAAAACTGGGTTAAGCTCGCGGCCACTCAGCGGGCCAGCCCGCTTCAAATGACACTCAGCCGACCCGCCGCCATGCCCACTCTTCCTATCCCCGGCTTCGAACGCGATGCCCACGGCAAGCCGATCATCGGCACCACGCCGGAAGACCTCTACGCCTACGGTCACCTGATCCGCTCCAGCGAACAACTGGTGCTCGACCAGTTCTCGCGCGGCTTCGTCTCCGGCACCACGCACACCTGCCTGGGCCAGGAAATCTGCGCGATGGCGGTGGTGCGGGCGCTGACTCACCCGGAGGACGCGGCGCTTTCCAACCACCGCAATCACGGCCATTTCCTCAGTTATTCCGGCGAGTTCGTCGGCCTGGTGGCGGAAATCATGGGCCGCGCGGCCGGCGCCTGCGGCGGTCGCGGCGGCAGCCAGCATCTGGTCTGGCGCCATTTTCATTCCAACGGCGTCCAGGGCGGCATGACCGGCATCGGCGCCGGGCTCGCCCTGGCGCGCAAGCTGCATGGCTCCGGCGCCATCGTCGCCGCCATGATCGGCGACGGCACCCTCGGTCAGGGCCTCCTGTACGAAGCCATGAACCTCGCCTCGGTCTGGGCCGTGCCCTATCTGGTGGTGGTGGAAAACAACGGTATCTCGCAGACCACCGAACCGCACCAGAACCTCGGCGGCGACATCCAGGCGCGCGGCGCCGCCTTCGGCCTGCAAACCTGGCGGGTGGACGACGCCGCGCCCGATTTCTTCGAGCAGGTGGCCGCGGCGGTGCAACAGGTGCGCGACAGCCAGCGCCCCGGTTTCCTGGTGATCGATACCCGCCGCATGGGGCCGCATTCCAAGGGCGACGACCTGCGCGACGAGGCCGTGGTCGCCGCCATCCGCGCGCGCGACCCGCTGGCGGCGATGGGCCGCCGACTCCCCGACGCCTTGCGTGCCGGCATCGAGGCGCGCAACGCCGCCTTCATCGAACAGGTACGGGAAGCCGCCGACGCCTCGCCGGAAGCCGTCTACGACGACGCGCCGGAACATATCTTCGACCGCGCCAGTGAACTGGCCGGTCCGGCGCCGAGCTACCCGGTCGTGACCGGCAAGACCAGCGTGCGCCTGGCCATCAACGCCGCGCTGAATTACCTGCTGGCCACCTACCCGGAAACGCTGGTACTCGGCGAAGACCTGCACGACCCCTACGGAGGCGCCTTCAAGGTCACCCAGGGCCTCTCCACCGCTTACCCCGGCCGCGTCATTTCCACGCCCATCTCGGAAGCCGGCATCACCGGCGCCGCCATCGGCCTGGCGATGGACGGTTTCCGCCCGATCCTGGAAATCATGTTCGCGGACTTTCTTTCCCTGTGCATGGACCAGCTCTACAACCACGCGGTGAAGTTCCCCGGCGTGTTCCCGGAAGTGACCGTGCCGCTGATCCTGCGCACGCCCTCGGGCGGCCGCCGCGGCTATGGTCCGACCCACAGCCAGAGCCCGGAAAACATCTTCACCGCGATCCCCGGACTCACCGTCCTTTACGGCAGCCAACGCCACGACGTCGCCCGCCTGCTGGTCGACGCCTCCCGCCAATGGCCCTATCCCATCCTGTTCCTGGAGCACAAGCTGCTCTACGGCGAAACGATGGATGGCGGCGACTACGAGATGCTGGCGGCCGACCCGGACGACCTCGCCGCCCACCTGTTCCCCACCCTGCTGCGCCGCCGCCCGGATGCGGATCTGACCATCGTCACCTACGGCGGCATGTTGCCGGTGGTGGAAGAGGCGGCGAAACGCCTGGAGGAAGAGGAGGAACTGATGGTGGATATCGTCGTTCCCTCCCTGCTCTCACCCCTGCCGCGCCGCACCCTGCTGGCGCATCTGCTGGCCAGCGAGCGGGTGGTCATCGCCGAGGAATCGCACCACGAATTCGGCATCGGCGCGGAAATTGCCGCCTGTCTGCTGGAAGCGGGCTACAAAGGCCAGGCCTTCCGCATCGGCACGCCGCCGGTGCCGATCGCCTCCGCGCGCAGCCTGGAACGGCAGATCCTGCCGGACGCCGACCGGCTGATCGAAGACATCCTGGATAACCTGTATTAGGCGGAACCGCTTCGCGTTCCGCCCTACGCTGCTGAGGAAACATCATGGCATCTGCCCTTCACGCCCCGCGCGTCAACAACAATGATGACATCGTCCAGGTCATCGCCTTCCGGGTTGGCGTCGGTGATTACATCGAAAAGGGCGAGATCGTCCTCGACGTGGAAACCGACAAGGCCATCGTCGAAGTCGCCGCCGAAAGCGACGGCTATGTGCTCAAGCTGATGTGCGAAGTGGACGACAAGGTGGCGGTCGGCTCCATCCTGCTCTGGCAAGGTGAGCGCATCGACGAGCCGGTGCCGGAAGCGCCGGTCGTGGCGGCTGCCAGCGTCGGCGACGGCAACGCCCGTCCCACCGCCAAGGCGCGCACCCTCTTGAAGGAACTCGGTCTCGACGCCGGCGCGGTTCCCGCCTCCGGTGAGCGTTTGACGCTCGCCGATGTGGAAAGCTACATCGCCGCGCACGGCATCCAGCGGCGCGACCGCACCCCCGCCGTCACCGTCTCGGCACAGGAAAGCCTGCCCGACGTGCCGGGCCAGCTGGTCGATCTCAGTGCCGAGGAACGCGGCATGCTGATCACCGTGTCCTGGCACCGCGACCATGCCGCCGCCACCTATCTGGAAGTGGAATACGACCCGAAAGCCTGGGAAGACCACGCGGCCGCCTACGCCCACGCCAACAAACTGATGCTCTCGCCGCTGTTGCCGCTGCTGGCCTATCGCTATGTGCAACTGGTGAAAGCCAGCCCCCGCCTCAACGCCACCGTGGTCAACGGCAAGCGCTTCCAGTACCAACCGGTGAACCTCGGTTTCACCGTGCAGGCCGGAGAAACGCTTTATCTGACCGTGGTGCGCGACGCCGACACCCTGGAAACCAAGCAATTCATCGAGAACCTCGGCGAAGTGCAGCGCCACGCCATCCAGCGCAAGCTGAGCCGCGAGGAAACCAGCGGCGCCACCATCGCCTTCTCCAGCATGGCGCGCTGGAACGTCAGCCGCCACATCCCCATCCTGCCGCCCTACTGTTCGCTGATGATCGCTCACGCCGCCCCCAAGGGCAGCGGCCGCGCGGTGCTCGGCGCCAGCTACGACCATCGCGTGCTGTCCGGCTTCGATGTCGCGCGGCTGTTGATGGAACTGGCGAAACCGCCCGTATAAATTGCAGGCGAGACGCCTGCGCTACTTATCAAAGGAACCCAAATGAACCTAGACCGTGATGCCATCAAGGCCGCCGTGCGCGCCAAAGTGATCGAACTGGCGAAGAATCTGGGCATGGACGCCAGCGACATCGGCGACGACGACATCATCCCCGCCACCGGCTATATCGATTCCGGCGCCATCCTGGAACTGGTGGTCTGGTATGAAGACGCCTACCAGATGCCGCTGAAGCAGGAAGAAATCAACATCGACAATCTCGGCTCGATCAACTCGATGGCCGAGTTCGTGCTCAAGCGCAAGGGCTGAATCCCCCCGCGACGTAGGTCAGGTTGCCGGAGGCAACCGGACGATCCACCATCAAACTCCAGACGAACGTCAGGTAGCCCGTAGGTCGGGTTAGCGGCTTTATCGCGTAACCCGACGATGCCGCGTGAATGCCGGGTTACGGCGCGAAAAGATGCGCCTAACCCGACCTACTCCTTGATCCTTCGCGCCATTTCCACCGCTTTGCCGATGTAGCTGGCGGGGGTCATTTCCAGCAGCAGGCGCTTCGCTTCTTCGGGAATGAGCAGGCTGTGGATGAACGTAGCCAGGGTTTCCCGGTTGATGCCGCCCTTGCCTCGGGTCAGCGCCTTCAACTGCTCGTAGGGATTGGGCACGCCGTAGCGGCGCATCACGGTCTGGATCGGTTCGGCCAGCACTTCCCAGTTCTGGTCCAGGTCTTCCAGCAGCTTCGCCGGGTTGGCTTCCAGTTTGCCCAGGCCGCGCAGCAGGCTTTCATAGCCGAGCAGCGCATAGCCCAGCGCCACGCCCATGTTGCGCAGCACGGTGGAGTCGGTCAGGTCGCGCTGCCAGCGCGAAATCGGCAGCTTTTCCGAAAGGTGGCGCAGGACGGCGTTGGCCAGGCCGAGGTTGCCTTCCGAGTTCTCGAAGTCGATTGGGTTGACCTTGTGCGGCATGGTCGAAGACCCGACCTCACCTTCCTTCACCTTCTGTTTGAAATAACCCTGCGAGATATAGCCCCAGACATCGCGGTCGAGATCGATCAGGATGGTATTCAGCCGCGCGCAGGCGTCGTACATCTCGGCCATGTAGTCGTGCGGCTCGATCTGGATGGTGTAGGGGTTGAAGGCCAGGCCCAGCCCTTCCACGAAGCGTTTGGCGAAGCCTTCCCAGTCGAAGTCAGGGTAGGCGGACAGATGGGCGTTGTAGTTGCCGACGGCGCCGTTGATCTTGCCCAGGCAGGCGACATCCTCGAAACGCGCGATGGCGCGCTCGACGCGGTAGGCGACGTTGGCCATTTCCTTGCCCACGGTGGTGGGCGAGGCCGGCTGGCCGTGGGTGCGCGCGAGCATCGGCAGGTCGGCCAGTTGCAGCGCCAGTTCGGCCAGGCGCGCTTCCACCTGGCGCATCGCCGGCAACATCACCTCGCGCCGCGCGCTATCCAGCATCAGTGCGTGCGCGAGGTTGTTGATGTCCTCGGAGGTACAGGCGAAGTGGATGAATTCCTTCGCCGCCATGACTTCGTCGTTGCCGACCAGCGGCCCTTCTTTCAAAAAATATTCGACCGCCTTGACGTCGTGATTGGTGATTTTTTCCCGGTCCTTCACCCATTGCGCGTCGGCTACCGAGAAGTTGCTGGCGACCGCGTCGAGTTCCGCGAGGGTGGCGATGGAAAAGGCGGGCACTTCGGCGATGGCCGGTTCGGCGGCGAGCGCCTTCAACCATTCGATTTCCACTTTCACGCGATAGCGGATCAGGCCGAACTCGCTGAAATACGGCGCCAGCTTGCCGCCGCTGCGGCGGTAACGGCCATCGAGGGGGGTGAGAGCGGTGAGGGCGGTCAGTTCCATGATCGTTTCTCTTTCGTTGAAAAAACCGGGGCGCGGGGCGACATTATGCCGGCCTTCCAGCCGAAATCGCCCGGCGGCCCCTGTAGCGCAGGCGTCCCGCCTGCGATTGCCGGTGGATGCAGGCGGGACGCCTGCGCTACAAGGTCATGCCGGCCGCCGATCCAGCAGCGCCTGGGCGATGGTCATGCCGTCGACATGTTCCAGTTCACCGCCCGCCGGCAGGCCGCGAGCAATGCGGGTGACCTTGAGGCCACGCGCCTTCAACAGCTCACTGGCGTAGTGGGCGGTGGCTTCGCCTTCGGCGGTGAAGTTGGTGGCCAGAATCACTTCTTCGGTGACGCCGTCGCGGGCGCGTTCGATCAAGCGTTCCAGGCCGATCTCGCGCGGGCCGATGCCGTCGAGCGGACTGAGCCGGCCCATCAGCACGAAGTACAGCCCCTTGTAGGCCTGCGTCTCTTCCAGCCGGTTGAGGTCGGTGGGCATTTCCACCACACACAACTGGCGCGCATCGCGGCGCGGGCTGGTACAGGTATCGCACACCGGCATTTCGCTGAAATTGTTGCAACGCTGGCAATGATGCAGTTTCTCCAGCGCGGCGCCGAGGCACATCGCCAGCCGCGCGGCGCCATTGCGATCCCGCTGCAACAGGTGATACGCCATCCGCGCCGCCGACTTCGGCCCGACACTTGGCAAGGCGCGCAAGGCGTCAATCAGGGATTCGAGGGAAGAGGGAAGCGGCATGGGGGTTTTGTAGCGCCGGCAAGGATGCCGACGCTACATTAAAACGGCATCTTGAATCCGGGCGGCAGGGGCAGGCCGGCGGTGGCGGAGGCCATTTTTTCCTGCACGGTTTCCTCGATCTTGCGCACCGCGTCGTTCATCGCGGCGGCGATCAGGTCTTCCAGCATTTCCTTGTCGTCAGCCTCGGCGCTGCCGAGCAGGCTGGGGTCGATGGCGACACGGCGAACGTCGTGCTTGCCGGTCATCACCACTTTGACCAAGCCGGCGCCGGAGACGCCCTCGACTTCCAGTTCGGCCAGCTTGGCCTGCATCTTCTGCATGTTTTCCTGCATCGCCTGGGCCTGTTTCATCAGGTTGCCGATGCCACCCATTCCACCTTTGAGCATGTTGCGCCTTTCAAAGTAGCGCCGGCGTCCCGCCGGCTTTTCAAGGACGCCGGCGGGACGCCGGCGCTACTAAATCACGCCGCCAACGGGCGGATGTTGGCGACCGTCGCGTCACATTCGCGCACGAGGGTCTGAACCAGGGGATCGCCGCGTATCGCCGCTTCCGCTTCCGCCTGGCGCGCGGCCTGTTCGCGGGCGCGGACGGCGGCGGGCGACTGGTTGATCGCGGCGGTGAGTTCGAATTCAACTTTCAGGCCGGCGCCGAGTTTCTCCGCGAGCGCCACCTGGAGCTTGTCGCCGAAGTTGTCGAGCAGGGTTTTCTGGTTCTCCGGCAGACGCAGGCGCAGCGTGTTGCCGTTGTGCGCCAGGCGTTCGCACTGCATGGCGAGCTGGCGCGTGGCGCCGGGCAGGCTCTCGGCGAGCGCGCGCCAGTCGCTTGGCCCGGCTCCCTCTCCCCCAGCCCCTCCCCCGGGGGGGGAGGGGAGCGTTTCGTTGGCCGCCTGGTCCCAGGGAGGCGGTGGCGCGGTCGGGCGGGTCGGCACGGGAGCGGGGGCCGGGCGCGGTTCCGACCGTGACTCGGGCCGCGGGGTCGGCGGCGCGGCGCGGGCTTCCGGGGCGGTATCGGAGGGCGCGAAGGCGAGCATGCGCAACAGGGTCATGCTGAAACCGGCGTATTCGTCCGGCGCCCATTCCAGGTCGCGGCGGCCGAGGGTGGCGATCTGGTAGAGCACCTGCACCCGTTCCGGGTCGAGCCGCGCCGCCAGTTCGAACAGGCGTTCGCGCTCCGGTGTGTCTTCGCTGACCGCTTCCGGGATGGACAGCGCGAGGGCAACCTGGTGCAGCAAGCCGGCCAGATCCTGCAATGCGGCGTCGAAGGAGAAACCACGCGCGGCCAGTTCCGCCGCCTCATTCATCAGGCCCGGGCCGTCGCCGGAGGCTACGGCTTCCAGCACCGGCATCAGGTAGGCCTGGTCGATCACGCCCAACATGGCGCGGGTGTCGTCTTCCTTGACCTCACCGCTGCCGTAGGCGATGGCCTGGTCGGTCAGCGAGAGGGCGTCGCGCATGCTGCCGGCGGCGGCGCGCGCGAGTAGGGCGAGGGCGCCGGCCTCGAACGGCACGTTCTCGGCTTCCAGCACGTTCTTCAAGTGGCCGGCGACGTGGCCGGGCGGCATCTGCTTCAAGTTGAACTGGAGGCAGCGCGACAGTACCGTGACTGGCACTTTCTGCGGGTCGGTGGTGGCGAGGATGAAGATGACGTGGCCGGGCGGCTCTTCCAGTGTCTTCAACATGGCGTTGAAGGCGTTCTTCGAGAGCATGTGCACTTCGTCGATGATGTAGACCTTGTAGCGGCCGGCGGTGGGCGCGTACTGGGCGTTGTCGATCACCTCGCGCATGTTGTCGATGCCGGTGTTGGAAGCGGCGTCGATTTCGATCAGGTCGACGAAGCGGCCGCTGTCGATCTCGCGGCAGGCGGCGCATTCGCCGCACGGTTCCGGGGTGACGCCCGCGCTTTTGCCACCTGTGCAGTTGAGGCACTTCGCCAGGATGCGCGCCAGCGTGGTCTTGCCGACGCCGCGCGTGCCGGTGAACAGATAGGCATGGTGCAGGCGGCCACTGGCCAGCGCGTTGGAGAGCGCGCGCACCACATGCTCCTGGCCGACCAGTTGGTCAAAGCGCTTGGGGCGCCATTTTCGTGCGAGGACTTGGTGGCTCATGAGCTTGAGTGTGAGGCCGTAGGATGTGGTGAGCGCAGCGAACCGCATCGATTGAGGATGCGCCTCATGATGCGGTTCGTTCCTCACCGCATCCTACCCGCTTACCTAAATAAGGTGGCGAGCCTGATCCCCGGCACTGGCATCGGCTGCTGTGGCTGCTTCCTTCCGGACCTGACCAGGTTCACGGCTTAGCCATGCGGGGGGGCCCGCCGAGCGGCATTCTAACCCAGACCGGCGCCGGGCTACGGCTCAAAAAACCGCGCCCGACTTTCCGAAATCCGAAATCGAATCACTGTTCGTCGCTCGGCTGTGCCAGGCGGCGGTTGCGCACGGCTTCGGCGAGTTCGCGCAGCAGGGGCTCGGTGTCGTCCCAACTGATGCAGGCGTCGGTAATGGACTGGCCGTAGGTCAACTTCACACCGGGCTTTAAATCCTGGCGGCCGGCGACGAGGTGGCTTTCGATCATCACGCCCATGATGCGTTTGTCGCCGTTGCCGATCTGGTTGGCGACGGCGTGACCCACTTCCATCTGGCGCTGGTACTGTTTGCTGGAGTTGGCGTGGGAGAAGTCGATCATGACCTGCTGGCGCAAGCCGGAGGAAGCCAGTTCGCCGCAGGCGGCGTTGACACTCGGCGCGTCGTAATTGGGCTGCTTACCGCCGCGCAGGATGACGTGGCAATCCTCGTTGCCCTTGGTCTTGAACACCGCGACATGGCCGGACTTGGTGATGGACACGAAATGGTGGTGCGAGGCGGCGGCCTTGATCGCGTCCACCGCGATGCGCAGGTTGCCGTCGGTGCCGTTCTTGAACCCCACCGGGCAGGACAGGCCGGACGCCAGTTGCCGGTGCGATTGCGATTCCGTGGTGCGCGCGCCGATGGCGCCCCAGGCGACCAGGTCGGCGATGTACTGCGGCGAAATCAGGTCGAGGAATTCGGTGCCGCAGGGTAGGCCCATCTCATTGATTTCCAACAACAACTTGCGCGCCAGGCGCAGTCCCTCGTTGATGTCGAAGCTCTCGTCCATGTGCGGGTCGTTGATCAGGCCTTTCCAGCCCACCGTGGTGCGCGGCTTCTCGAAATAGACCCGCATGACCACGACCAGATCGCGCGCCAGCTCTTCCGCCAGCGGCTTCAGCTTCTTCGCATATTCCAGCGCCGCGCCGGCATCGTGGATGGAACAGGGGCCGACCACCACCACCAGCCGGTCGTCGGCGCCGCGCAACACATCGTGAATGCGGGTGCGCGCCTGGTAGGTGGAGCGCAGGGCGGCCTCGCTGGACTTCAGTTCGCGCATGATCTGCATCGGCGCGAGCAATTCGTCGCCCTGTTCGATGCGGGTGTCGTCGGTACGGTATCCGGTCATTTCAACAACTCCATTAAACACAAACGTCGCGTCAGCGACGCTTGAAGCTCCCCTCTCCCCCTGGGAGAGGGGTTGGGGGTGAGGGTCCGGCCTGAAACGAAAAAACCGCCAGGACCTGGCGGTTTCTCGGGTGGATTAAGCGGTTTACAGCTACTCGCGCATCAATCGTCCCCGGCCGCCGGCGCGGTCGGAAACGTAAAGTGTGCGTAACAGGTTTTCATGGCGCGCGATGCTAACAGAGCCGCCCCATCGCCCACAACCCGCGTTTTGTGCAACGCATCATCCCACTTTGGGCAGGTGATGCAGGGCTTCGTCGATGGCCGCCGCCGGGTATTCGTAATCCTCCAGTTGCCCGGAGAAATACTTGTCATAGGACGCCATGTCGAAGTGGCCGTGGCCGGACAGGTTGAAGAACAGCACCTTGGGCTCGCCGCTTTCCTTGCACTTCAGGGCTTCGTCGATACAGGCGCGGATGGCGTGGCAGGACTCGGGCGCGGGAATGATGCCCTCGGCGCGGGAGAAGGTGACGCCGGCCTCGAAGGTAGCCAGTTGCGGCACCGCCACCGCCTCGATCAGCTTCTCGTGGTAGAGCTGCGACACCAGCGGCGAGTCACCGTGATAGCGCAGGCCACCGGCGTGAATGCTGGGCGGCATGAAGTCGTGGCCGAGGGTGTACATCAACATCAGCGGGGTGAGGCCGACGCTGTCGCCGAAGTCGTAGGCATAGTGGCCGCGCGTCAGGGTCGGGCAGGAGGTCGGCTCCACCGCCAGCAGGCGCAGATTCTTCGCCCTCGGGTCGCCCGCCGCCTTGTCCGCGAGGAACGGGAAAGCGGCGCCGGCGAAGTTGGAGCCGCCGCCGCAGCAGGCAATCACCACGTCCGGGTATTCGCCCACTTTCTCGAACTGCTTTTTGGCTTCCTGGCCGATGATGGTCTGGTGATGGCAGACGTGGTTGAGCACCGAGCCGAGGGCGTAATTAGTGTCCGGGCGGTTGGCCGCTTCTTCCACGGCCTCGGAAATGGCCATACCCAGCGAGCCGGGCGAATTCGGGTCGATTTCCAGCGCGCGGCGGCCGGTGACGGTGTGCGGCGAGGGGCTGGCGAACACTTCCGCGCCCCAGGTGTGCATCATCGAGCGACGGAACGGCTTCTGGTCGTAGCTCACTTTCACCATGAACACGCGCACGTCGATGCCGAACATCTGTCCGGCCAGGGCCAGGGAGCAACCCCACTGGCCGGCGCCGGTTTCCGTGGCGAGGCGGTGGATGCCGGCCTGGGCGTTGTAATAGGCCTGGGGAATCGAGGTGTTGACCTTGTGCGAGCCGGCCGGCGAGACACCCTCGTACTTGTAATAGATGTGCGCCGGAGTGCCCAGCATCTGTTCCAGGCGATGCGCGCGGAACATCGGTGAGGGACGGTAGAGGCGATAAGCCTCGCGTACCGGCTCGGGAATGGGAATCCAGCGTTCCGCCGACACTTCCTGCTCGATCAACGCCATCGGGAAGATCGGCGCCAACGCTTCCGGCCCGATCGGCTTGCCATCCGGTCCCAGCGGCGGCGCCGGCTTGTTGGGCATGTCGGCGACGACGTTGTACCAATGGGTGGGAATATCGCTCTCGTCGAGCAGTATCTTGGTTTGCGGCATGACCATCTCCTGGCGGGTTGTGCAGTGCGGCAAACATGCTAACCGAGAGCGCGGGCGCAAGAAAGCGGGGCGCACCCGGGCGCTATACTCGCCCGACCTTCACACCGCCCTGCCCGCCATGTCCACTCCCGATCTCACCGAGCACACCCTGGAATCCAGCGACGAATATCGTGGTCGTCTGCTGCATGTGAAGAAAGACCGGGTACGCCTGCCCAACGGCGGCGAATCCACTCGCGAGTACATCATCCATCCGGGCGCGGCGGTGATCATTCCGGTGTTCGACAACGGCGACATCCTGCTGGAGCGCCAGCACCGCTACCCGCTGCGCCGCGATTTCCTGGAACTGCCCGCCGGCAAGTTCGACCCGCATGAAACCGAACTGGCTTGCGCGCAGCGCGAACTGGCGGAGGAAACCGGCTACCTGGCGGCACAGTGGCGGGAATTGCCCACCTTCTATCCATGCATCGGCTATTCCAACGAACGCCTGGTCTATTTCGAGGCGCGCGATCTCAGTTATTCCGGTGAGAACCTGGATGAGGACGAGTTTCTGGAAATCCTTCGCGTGCCCTTTACCGACGCGCTGGAAATGGTGCGCGACGGCCGCATCGATGAAGCCAAGACCGTGATGGGGTTGCTCTGGTATGCGCGCTTCGCGATAAGCCTCTGATACGCGGACTGAGCATAAAAAAATGGGGCGCCTCGCGGCGCCCCATTCTTACAACAGGAAGCAGTAGCGATCAGTCCACGCGTTCGCCGTGCAGGGCGATGTCGAGACCTTCACGTTCCTGGTCTTCCGTGACACGCAGGCCCATGACCAGATCCAGCACCTTCAGGATGATGTAGGTGCCCACAGCGGTATAGGCGACGGTGATCAGCACGCCTTTCACCTGGATGATGAACTGGGCCATGCTGCCGGCGGTGCCGCCGATGGCTTGCACCGCGAACAGGCCGGTGAGCAGGGCGCCGACGATACCGCCGACACCATGCACGCCGAAGGCATCAAGAGAGTCGTCATACTTCAGCATGTGCTTCAGGGAAGTGGCGGACCAGAAGCAGACCACGCCGGCGATAGCGCCGATGGCCAGGCCGCCCATGGGGCCGACGAAGCCGGAAGCCGGGGTGACGGCGACCAGACCGGCAACGGCGCCGGAGGCGATACCCAGGACACTGGGCTTACCCTTGCTGAACCATTCCGCGAACATCCAGCCCAGCGCGGCGGCACCGGTGGCGATCTGGGTGACAGCCATCGCCATACCCGCGCGACCATCGGCCGCCACGGCGGAACCGGCGTTGAAACCGAACCAGCCCACCCACAGCATCGCCGCGCCAATCACGGTCAGGGTCAGGTTGTGCGGCGCCATCGCTTCGCGGCCGAAGCCGATGCGGGGACCGATCATCATGGCGGCAATCAGACCGGCCACACCCGCGTTGATGTGCACCACGGTGCCACCGGCGAAGTCCAGCACGCCCATGTCCCACATGAAGCCGCCGTCACCGGACCAGACCATGTGGGCGATGGGGGCGTACACCAGCAGGGACCACAGGGCGGTAAACCACATCATCGCGGAGAACTTCATGCGATCGGCGAAGGCGCCGGTGATCAGGGCCGGGGTGATGATGGCGAAGGTCATCTGGAAGGTCATGAACACCGATTCCGGAATCACGCCGGTCAGGCTGTCCTTGCCCATGCCGGACAGGAAGGCCTTGTTCAGGCTGCCGAAGAAGGAATAGAAGTTCGTGGTGCCCTTGGCCATGCCTGTGGTGTCGAAGGCGATGCTGTAGCCGACCAGCATCCACAACACGGTGATCATGGCGGTGATGGCGAAGCTCTGCATCATGGTGCCGAGCACGTTCTTCTTGCGCACCATGCCGCCGTAGAACAGCGCCAGGCCAGGAATCGTCATCAACAGCACGAGGGCGGTCGAAGTCAGCATCCAGGCGGTGGCGCCGCTATCCAGCTTGGGAGCGGCCGGCGCGGCGGCGACGGGCGCCTCAACAGCCGGCGCGGCCGCGGGAGCCGCGGCGTCCATCATGGGCGCGGGCGCCATCTCGGTGGCCGCGGCCGGCGCGGGGGCCGTCTCCTGGGATAGAGCCATACCGGCAAAACCCAGCGTGCCCAGCAACATCAATGTCGCGAATAAGCTTTTCATGTCGCTTCTCCTTAGATCGCCGCCGCGCCGGCTTCGCCGGTGCGGATGCGGACGACTTGTTCCAGGTCCCAGACGAAAATCTTGCCGTCACCGATCTTGCCGGTCTGTGCGGCTTTGGAAATGGCCTCGATGGCCTGGTCGAGCATCTCGGCGGCGATGGCCACCTCGATCTTTACCTTGGGCAGAAAATCGACGACGTACTCGGCGCCGCGATACAGCTCGGTGTGGCCCTTCTGGCGGCCGAAGCCCTTGACCTCGGTCACGGTGATGCCGGATGCCCCGATGGCGGAGAGGGCTTCACGCACCTCGTCCAGCTTGAAAGGCTTGATGATGGCGGTCACGAATTTCATTACTGTCTCCTGATAGGACTGCCGATCTCGCGTCACCCCGCCTCAACCAAGTGGAGGCGGGGGACGGAGGCCTGGACGAGGTTAGAAGGACTTGGAGAAGGAGAGGGCGAGCACGCCTTTGCTGACGTCTTTGCCATCCCAGTTTCCGTAGGCAACGGCATCGGCATCGGTATCGGAATAGGCCGCGGTGACGGTGCCGAAGCCGACATCCTTGGTCACGCCGATCTTCCAGTCGGTGTAGGAAGCCTTGTTGGCATCGTCATGCTTGACCTTCTGATGGCCGATATGGCCGAGCAGACCCCAGCCATCGCCGAGGTCATGGCTGGCATTCAACTCGAGATAGTTACTGCCACGGGTCTTGGCATTCGCGGCGCCAGCCCAGCCAATGAAATAATCGGACAGGACGTGGCTGTACTTCACCGACAACATCTTCCAACTCGCGCCCAGATAGGCTTCGGTGGTATCCGGGCTGATCGCGCCGGCGACCTTGTCACCGGGGTAGTAATAGCGGATCACACCGACGTCATAACCAAGGTCGCCAGCGGTGCCCTTATAACCGCCATACATATCCCATTCCAGGCTGCTGTTCGTTTTGTATGCATCACCCGTGGCCGCAGTACCGCCCGTCGCAACCCAGCTCTGATTCGACATCCAGGTGCCCGCATAGAGGCCGCTGCTATGGCTATAGTCCACGCCACCGGAAACGGCGGGCTTGTGCTGGGTTTGAGTAATGCCGCGGAAGAGATAGTCGGTGGTTACGCCGACGTTGCCGGAAAAAGAATGCGGCGAAGCCGGCGCGTCAGCGGCGAACGCGGGGACGGAAATCAGGCCGGACAGAACGAGCAGGTAAGACAGTTTTTTCATGATGGTTCTCCAGAAATTGGTGCGGTGGTGCACGTCCACTAAAAGCACAACCCGTGCCAATATTAAAAACCGTTAATAGTCATATGGTTGCAAACAAATGCCCGATCTTGATGCAAAACAATGCGCTTAATTGGTGCGCCTATATCAAGCACCGCACCGTCTTTGCGCGGCGGGAAGCGGGTGCCCCTTTGCTAAACTGCGCGCACTGATCCCAACCGCTGGAGTGCACCGTGCTCAAACAAAAAATCGCCGCCGACATGGCGTCCAAAGTTTCTGAAGTACTGGCCATGACCCCGGCCCGTGACATCGAAAAGAACCTCAAGGCCAGTCTCGCGGCTTGGTTGTCCAAACTTGATCTGGTGACGCGCGAGGAATTCGACGTGCAGGCGCAAGTGCTGGCGCGCACACGCGAGAAATTGCAGGAGCTGGAAGCGCGTCTGGCGAGTCTGGAAGGCGGCACGCAAAGCCAATAACTATCGCGGCAAAGTCATGAAACCCCTGAAATCCCTCGCACTGCTTGCCCTGTTCGCCGGCCTTGCCGCCTGTTCCAGCAACCCGATGACCGGGCGCAGCCAGCTCATGCTGGTACCGGAAAACCAGGTCATCGCCCAATCCGTCAGCGCCTACAAGGCGGAACTCGCGCCGCACGCCAAAAAAGGCAAGCTCAATGACAACGAAGTAGTGGTACAGCGGGTACGCGCCATCACCGACCGCCTGGTGGCGCAGGCGGTGCGTTATCGGCCGGATAGCGCTTCCTGGGCCTGGGAAGTGAATGTCATCGACGATCCCAAGACCCTCAACGCCTTCTGCATGCCGGGCGGCAAGATGGCCATCTACACCGGGTTGATCGACAAGTTGAAGGCGACGGATGACGAGATCGCCCAGGTCATGGGCCATGAGATCGGCCATGCCCTGGCCAACCACGGCGCCGAGAAAATGTCCGTGGGCATGGTCTCGGACATCCTGGTTTCCGCCATCGGCGGCAACAACCAGGGACGCCAGCAGGTCGGGCAACTGGCCGCCCTGATGGCCTGGCAGTTGCCCAACAGCCGCGGCGCCGAGACCGAGGCCGACCGCATCGGCATCGAGCTCGCCGCGCGTGCCGGCTACGACCCGGATTCGGCGCCGCAACTGTGGAAAAAAATGAAGGAGGCCAGTGGCGAAAAGGGGCGTTTCGACCTGCTCTCCACCCACCCCGCCTCGGACAAGCGCATGGAAGAACTGGCCGCCCTGGCGCCGCACATGCGTCCGCTCTACGCCGAAGCTGCAAAGAACCCGGCCGCCCTGCCCACGCGTCTGGCCGCCAATGTGCGTGATGTCACGCCGGGCGGCGACCCGGCCAGCCACGCCGCCGCCCCTTCCGCCCTGCGCCCGCTGACCCTGGTCAACCCGACTTACGAGCGCTTTCGTGGCGGAGAAGCCGTGCTGGAGTGTGAGAACTGCGCGCTAGGTTTCAGCAACCGCGCGGACAAGCTGAAAGCCCTGGACGCGCGCGGCGACTGGGAGAGCCTGGCGCGTGAAGTGCTGGATGTCGGCTATTCCCAGGACATCGCCTGGTATTACCTGGGCCGCGCCGCCGAAGGCCTGAGCCTGCGCGAGCCGGCGCGCCGCTACTATCAGCAAGCCGTCAACCTGGCGCGCAACAAGGAAACCCATTGCAAGGGCTCGTTCACCGATCTGTGCAACGGCCAGCGCCTGCCGGAACAGGCGGAAGCGGCGCTGGCGAGGCTGGGGAAATGAGCGGCGCTACAAAACTCGTCGAAGTCGCCGCCGCCGTCATCGAAAACCCGGACGGTACCTTTCTCATGGCGCGCCGGCCGGAAGGCAAGGCCTATGCCGGCTGGTGGGAATTTCCCGGCGGCAAGGTGGAAGCGGGGGAAACCGCGCGCCACGCACTCGACCGGGAATTGCGCGAAGAGCTCGGCATCGAGGTCATCGAAGCCTGGCCCTGGCTCAAGCGCACCTTCGTCTACCCGCATGCCCACGTCATGCTGCGCTTCTTTCGGGTGACGGAATGGCGCGGCGATCCGCATCCGCATGAAGGGCAGGTTCTGGCCTGGAGCCACGCCCGCTCACCCGAAGTCGAGCCTATCCTGCCCGCCAACGGCCCGATCATGAAGGCGCTGCGACTACCGCTGGAATATGCCATCTCGGACGCGGAAAAGCTCGGCGTCGAAGTCTTCCTGGAGCGCCTGCGGCAACGCCTGGCGGGTGGCCTGCGCCTGGTCCAGTTGCGCGAGAAATTCCTCGCGCCGGATGCATTCAAAGACCTGGCGCGCCAGGTGGCCGCGCTTTGCCGCGAACAGGGCTCCAACTTGATGCTCAACGCCGATGCCGACCTGGCGGCGGAACTGGGTTGCGGCCTGCACCTCAATTCCGCGCAGCTCGCGCGCCTGGCATCGCGCGCTGAATTGCCCCCGGAAATCAGCCTGCTCGGCGCCTCCTGCCACGGTCCCGAAGAACTGGCGCGGGCGGTGGAACTGGATGTGGATTTCGTGGTGCTCTCGCCGGTGCTGCCCACCCCCAGCCATCCCGGCGCGGAAACCATCGGCTGGGAACGCTTCAGCGCCTGGCTGGCCGACTACCCCATTCCGGTCTATGCCCTGGGTGGCCTTTCCCTCTCCGGCCTCGATCTGGCGCGCGCGGCGGGGGCGCATGGCGTCGCCCTGAAAAGCGCGGCCTGGAAACGGCCTTGACCGGCAAAACCTTCTGGACCGCCGCGCCCCTGCTCATCATCGCGCTCGCCGCCGGGGTGCTCTGGAAGGGCGGCGGGGAGCCCCCGGTCGCCACCGTCACCCTGTCCTGCGCCGATCTCGTGGCGGGATGCGCCACCCGCTTGCGCGGCCGCGACATCAGCCTCGGTCTGAGCGGGGTGGTGAAGCCGCTCAAGCCGTTTCAGGTATGGGTGAAGGCGGCCGGCGCCGGCAAGGTACAGGCGCGTTTCGTCATGCAAGGCATGGACATGGGCTTCAACTACTACACCCTGCGCGCCGAGGGCGACGACCTCTTCCGCGCCCGCGTCACCCTGCCGATCTGTGTCAGCGGCCGGCGCGACTGGATCATGGCCGTGGAAATCGACGGCGCCACGATCCAGGTGCCGTTCACGAGTGAAGCGTAAGTCAGACAAGCGGCAAGAACAGATCCCAACTGTCACCTAGTTGTCATAAACAGAAGCGACGCCACGCCTATAATCCGCGAACGCCGCCGCGCTTGGCACACAAGCCAGCGCCAGAGCGGTAATCGATGGAGACGATGAATGCCCAATGAACACATATACAAACAATTCGATGCCGATCTTGAATCCGTGCGCGCGCGCGTGCTGGAAATGGGCGGACTGGTGGAAGAACAGGTCGGCAAAAGCATCGAGGCGTTGATTACCGGCAACGTAAAACTCGCCGAGGAAGTGATCGCCAACGATCACAGGGTCAACTCCCTGGAAGTCGCGTGCGACGAGGCCTGCACCCACATCATCGCGCTGCGCCAGCCCACCGCCGGCGACCTGCGCATGATCCTGACCATCGTCAAGACCATCACCGATCTGGAACGGATCGGCGATGAGGCCTCCAAGATCGCGCGCTACGCCGTCAAGATTTTCGAGAACGACCGTATCACCTCGCCGCGCTACACCGAGATCAAATACATGGCCGGCCTGGCCAACAAGATGCTGCGCGAATCGCTCGACGCCTTCGCCCGTCTCGATGTTTCCGGCGCCGCCGGTGTGGCGCGCCAGGACATCGAAGTGGACGAGGAATTCCACATGATCATGCGCCACCTGATCACCTACATGATGGAAGACCCGCGCACCATTTCCACCTTCATCGATCTGTTGTTTGTGGTGAAAGCCATCGAGCGGATTGGCGACCACGCCAAGAACATGTCGGAGTACGTCGTGTTCATGGTCAAGGGCAAGGATGTGCGCCACACCACCATCGAGGAACTGGAACGCGAAATCCAGTAATTTCGGGCGTAACGAAATAAAGCCGGAGAGGGCGACCTCTCCGGCTTTTTTGTTGTGTGGCGGAGGCTCAGAAAAACGCCGTTTCCGCTTCCGCCGGCAGCTTCAGCCCGGTCACCCGCGCTTTCTGCAGGACTTCCCAGTAGTAGCGATAGGTGGCGCGATCGTGAAGTTCGCCGGCATGCTGGATGGGACCCCAGTCGGCCTGTTGCGCGGCGAGCAGGATGGCGGCGGCGGTCGCTACTTCGCTGTGATCCGGCTTCATGGCATCGACGATGGGCTGAATCTGCGTCGGGTAGATGCTCCACTGCCGCAAAAAACCGAATTCCATGCGCGCGCGGCGGGCGTCGGCATAGGCGGCATAGGGGTTCTTCAGGTCGAGGGTGACGTTGTGGGCGGGAATGACGCCATTGGCCAGCGCCGCCGCGACGACTTCGGCCTTGGCGCGGGCGATCAAGCGATGCTCGAACTGGCCAGGGCTGCGCATGCAACTGGCGGGGATGGCGCCGTGGTGGCCGGAGACGAAATCCATCAAGCCGAAATCCAGCACCTGCAACCAGGGCAGTTGCGCGATGCGGTGGATGTCGCGTAGCGCCCCGTGGGTTTCGATCAGGATGTGGATGGGGATTTCCCGCGTGATGCCGGCGCGGGTGGCGACCTCCTGGATGGTGCCGATCATTTCCGCCGCCTGCTCATAGGCGGTGCACTTCGGAATGGTGAGGTAGGCCAGCTTCTCGCCGGCGCCGGGCACCAGGATGTCGACATCGGCGCGCCAGTGCGGGTGGCTGTAATCGTGGATGCGGGCGCCGGCCAGACGGTGATGATTGGCATCGGAATTGACCCCGCGCGCGATCATTTCCGCGTGTTCCCGCTCGCGCCCGGCGGGGGCGCCGTCTTCGCAGTCGCAGGTGATGTTGAACACCGGGCCGAGTTTTTCCATCAGCGCCAGCGCCTTCTCGATCAGTTTCTCGCTGCCGGCGAAGTGCTCGCAGGCGGGGATGGCGGGGAAGGGCTTTTCACCGGCGAACAGGGCGGCGTTGGGATGGGTGGGGTGGCTCATGGGTTCTCCTGGGGTTCCGCTGCGCGGTCTGTTGCGGGCATGGGAGGCGTGGCGAAATCCCCCCCCCGGCCCCCCTTTTCCAAAGGGGGGAGCAAAACCGGCTACGCTGATTCCGGCGGCGGGCGTGCTCTGGAACTCCCCTTTATCAAAGGGGGGCAGGGGGGATTGGTTTGTGTTCCATCTCATCGCGGCATCAGCACGGTGTAATCGAGATCGAGCACGACATTGGGGTGGTATTTGCCATCAGGTTTGACCTCGGCCAAAGCTTCGGCGCTGAGGTTCTTCAAGCCGACCATGCGCAAACGCAAGGCGCCGAGGTCGCCGCGGCCGGGTAGCTCCCATTTCTCCAGCACTTCATGGCGGCAATACAGGGTGTCGCCGGCGAAGGTGGGGTTGGCGTGGCTGCCGGCGTTGATGGCGGCGATCAGCAGGGCGTTTTCCAGGCCTTCGTAACTCAGTGCCCGGCACACCGAAATCACGTGCCCACCGTAGACCAGGCGGCGGCCGAAGGGCGTGTCACGCATCAATTGCGCGTCGAAGTGCAGGCGCGCGGGGTTCTGGTAAAGGCGAGTGGCAAAGGTGTGGTCGGCTTCCTCCAGGGTCATGCCGGCGGGATGGTCGATGCGCTCGCCGGGCTGGTAGTCGTCCCACAAGCGCGCGCCGCCGGTCAGTGAGGTCTCGAACTGGGCGGCATCCAGAAATTCCGGCACCACCAGGCGCGCGGGCGTCACGCAGGGCGGGGTTTCCGGAATGACCGGGATGGGCGCGGGAGCGGTCTTGTCGCGCTTCTTCACCATGACCCAACGCACCCAGGTGAGGACTTCGCGATCATTCTGGTTCACCGCCGTGGAGCGCACCCAGACGATGCCGGCCTCGCCGTCGCGGTTCTCCTTGCGGCCGATGACCACGGATTCCGCCGCCAGGGTGTCGCCGACGTAGACCGGGGCAAGGAAACGCACATCGGCATAACCCAGGTTGGCGACGGCATTGAGCGAGATGTCCGCCACGGTCTTGCCGAAGGCGAGGTGAAAGGCGAGCAGATCGTCGAGCGGCCGTTTCGGGTAGCCCAGGGCATGCGCCACCAGGCCGGAGGAGCCGAGTAGATGGCGCGAGCCGGTGAGCGCCAGATACAGGGCGATTTCACCCTCGCCGACACTGCGCGGGGTGGCGTGCAGAAAGCTCTGGCCGAGTTCGAAGTCCTCGAAGAAGTTGCCGTTCATGGTTGAGCCTCCGTTGCCAATGCTTCGATCATGTCGTGAATCATCAGGGTGCGGCGCGCGGCTTCGACGTGCAGGGTTTCCACCAGGCGGCCATCCACCACGGTGACACCATAACCTTCGGCGTTGGCCACGTCCCAGGCGGCGATGATCTTGCGCGCGCGTTCGATGCTGGCCTGGCGCGGGGTGAAGGCGTCATTGGCATAGGCGATCTGGTCCGGGTGGATGATGCTTTTGCCGTCGAAACCGAGATCGCGGCTCATCCGGCAGGCGTATTCGAAATCGGTCATGTCCTTCATGTCCAGATGCACGCCATCGACGATGGCCAAGCCATGGCCACGCGCCGCCAGCAGGCAGTGCGAGAGGCTGTAGAGCATCGGCAGGCGCTCGGTGGTGATGCGCGCGTGCAGTTCGTTGGTGAGGTCGGAAGTGCCCATGACCAGGCAGCGAATGCGCGGCGAGGCGCCGGCCATTTCCTCGGCGCGCAGCACGGCGAGCGGCGTTTCGATCATCAGCATGATCGGCAGATGGGCGCCGCCCGCCTCGTCCAGCGCTTGCAGGGCATCGAGCACTTCCTGGCGGCTTTCCAGGCGCGGGAACAGGATGGCGTCGGGCGACAGCGGCGCGATGGCGGTGAGATCGTCGAGACCCCAGGCGGAGTCGTGGCGGTTGACCCGCACCACCACCTCGCGCTTGCCGTAGCCGCCTTCTTGCAGGGCGGC
Organism: Gallionellaceae bacterium; assembly: GCA_028714875.1. Lineage (GTDB taxonomy): Bacteria > Pseudomonadota > Gammaproteobacteria > Burkholderiales > Thiobacillaceae > PFJX01. Next base: position 9,259 of record JAQTLN010000008.1, on the reverse strand, counting down.
GGCGGCGTTGCGCCGGGCTTCCAGCTTGCGCGCCACCAGCACGGATTCCTCCAGATCGAAGATCAGGGTATCCACCGGCAGTTCGCGTCCCTTGGCGAGGAAACGCGGCACGCAGGCGGGGACATAAAGCATGGAACGGCGCGGGCGGTAATGTGGCGGCGGGGGGGGCAGGCGGGATGCCCGCGCTACAGGGGCGGGGTTTGTAGCGCAGGCGTCTCCGCCTGCTTCGGCCGTCGACAGGGTGCTCATGCCGACCTCGCCGTGGCCAGCGCGGGCGCCAGTTGCTTGCGGATGATCTTGCCGTTCTTGGTGCGCGGAAAATCGGCGGCGAGGTAGACGATCTTGGGCGCCTTGTAGCCGGCCAGATGTTCGCGGCCGAAGGCGAGCAATTCGTCGGGGCTGATTTCCATGCCGGGATGCAACATCACATAGGCCACCACCAGCACCTTGTCGGCGCCGAGTTCCTCTCCGGTCGCGGCACAGTCGGCCACGGCCGGGTGGGTTTTCATCACCCGCTCGATCTCGTGCGGCGACACCCGGTAGCCGAAGGAGTTGATGATGTCGTCGCGCCGCCCGAGGAACCAGATGTAGCCGTCTCCATCGAAGCGCGCGTAGTCGCCGGTGAGGAACCATTCGCCCTTGAATGCCTTGCCGGTCTCGCCTGGCAGGTTCCAGTAGCGCATGAACAGGCCGGGGTCATCGGCCGGCAGGCAGATCATGCCTTCCTCGCCGGGCGCCACTTCCTTGAGGGTGTCCGGGTCGAGCAGGCGGACATCGTGACCCGGTTGCGGGAAGCCGGCGGAACCGGGGCGGATCGGGCGGAATTTGTTTTCCGAGAGGTAATACGACACTTCCGACATGCCCACCGCCTCGTAGATTTCCACCCCGAAGCGCTCGCGCCAGAGACCGAGCATTTCATCGGACAAATGCTCTCCGGCGCTCATGCAGTGGCGCAGGGTGGGCACGTCGGCGCCGGTGTAAGCCGTTTTCTGGATGATCTGCCGGTAGATGGTGGGCACGCCGATGAAGATGGTGGCGCTGTGTTTGGCGATCAGGCGTATCCAGCCGGCGGCGTCGTTCTTGCCTTCATGCACGATCACCGTCTTGCCGAGATAGAGCGGGTCCATCAGCGCGGAGCCGAGCACATAGGTCCAGTTGAACTTGCCGGAGTGGACGATGCGATCGCAAGTGTTGGAAAACTCGTCGGCGAAGTCGAACCAGTAGTTCGCGGCCGGCTCGCGCCCGATCATCGCCCGGTGCGCGTGCAACACCCCCTTGGGATAGCCGGTGGTGCCGGAGGTGTAGACCAGATAGGCGGGGTCGTGCGACTTGGTCGGGTGCGGCGGCGCGCAGATTGTGATCTCGGCCAGGGCGGCGTCGAGATTAAGGACACTCCCCCCTTTCCCAAAGGGGGGCGGGGGGGGATTTGCTGGGGCGCCTTCCGCAACCGTTGTAGAAATCCCTGATGAAGCCCCTACCCTTCGGTACCCTAGCCCCCCTTTGAAAAAGGGGGGGACAACCCCGGAAAGCAGCACCAGACGCAGGCTTTCCAGCCCCGCCAGCTTGTCGCGCAGCGTCGCCCACATGGCCTGGTCGGTAACCAGCACCGAGGCGCCGGAATCCCGCGCCAGATACACCACTTCTTCCGCCGTCAGCAGGGTGGAAGTCGGCACCGAGATGGCGCCGCGTTTCATCGCGCCGAGGAAAGCGGTGGGGTAGTCCAGGCAGTTGGGCAGGCGGATCAACACCCGTTCGCCGTCTTCCACCCCGAGGTTGCGCAGCAGTTGCGCGAATCGACTGCTGCGTTCGGCCAATTCCTTGTAGGTGATCTGACTGACGCCGAGTTCGTCATCCTCGACGATCATCGCCAGGCGGTCTTCGCGAGTCGTGCCCAGGTGCGCATCGGTACAGGCGACGCCGATATTGAAATGCTCGGGCAGGTCCCAGATCCAGGCGGGGAAGGGAGGAAAGGGCATGGCGGACTCCTGCGCGGTGAGCGGATCGGGGGCGTTCATAAGATGACTCCATAAGGCCAGTTCTCTCTGACCACCTGCGGCGGCAGCATGGCCAGCACTTGCAGCGCGAAATCGGTGTCGTCGTCGGTCAGCGCCCGCAGGGAATGCGCGCGCAGCAGCACTTGCAGGGCCTTGCCGAACATCGGCGGGTCGAGCATTTCACCCTCGAACTTGATCGCTCCGCCGAGCAGCGCATCGGCTTCCACAGCGGCTTGCAGGACGCGGATGTTGCGCGCCACCTCGGTGGGCGAGGGGGTGTAGGCGACCTTGCACAGGTGGATGTGGCTGGGGTGGATCACCTGTTTGCCGGTCAGTCCCATCGCCGCTTCCTCGCAGGCGTGGCGGTAGACCACGCGCGATTCGTCGTCGCCATGCAGGTCCAGCCAGCGGCGGATGTCGTGCGGTTCCAGGAAGGACTCCGGCATGCCGGCCTGGCCGATCAGCACTTCGACGCCGCCGATCACGCCGACCCCGGCAATGCGCGCCTCGAACAGGATCTGGTGCAGGAAGTAGGCCAGTTCCTGGGTCCAGCCCTGCGGCGTGATGTGGATGCCCATGGCCTTGGAGAAGTCGTGAATGCCGAACACCACATGTCTGACCGTGGAGTAGGCCATGATCTCCGGCGCGATCTTGAGCGACTTGGGATGCTCGATGATGGGCTGGATGGTGATGCGCGGATTCAGCCCCGCCAGACAGGCGGAGAGATCACGGATTTCCGCCGCGCCGTAGGCCTCGCCGGCCTTGGCCAGCATCACCACGTCGATGTGCTCGGCCAGGTCGCGCACCATCGCCATGTCTTTCTCGTATTCCTCGGTACGGAAAGGATTGATGCGCACCGCCACCGCCAGATCATCGCGTTGCAGGCCGGGCAACTCCTGGCGCAACAGGTCGCGCGACAGCGCCTTTTGTCGGCAGCCGTCTTCCAGGTCGAACAGCAGGGTTTGTGCGTGGCAGTGGCGCGCGTGCTTCTGAAAGCGCAGCGCGGCGGCTTCCAGGTCTTCATACAGCCCCAACGCCGGCGCGTACTTCACCGGCGGGTAATAGAGCTGAATGCCGGGCCAGTAATCGCCCAACACACGGCTGGCTAGCGCCATTGTCGATCTCCTCGTCTCAGAACAAATTCCGGTCTCTCGCCGGTGTTGCGCCGAACCCTATTCCTATAGTGCCTGGTGCACTGCACAATTATTTCAAGTCTAAACATTGAAAAACCCAATGAAACAGTCGGCTTCTCTACTGACGCTTGCCCAGCCATACTTGCGGGCAGAAAAGGAGACCGCCATGCCCGCCATCCGCCAGGAAGATTTGATCCAGAGCATCGCCGACGCGCTGCAATTCATTTCCATCTATCACCCGCTGGATTTCGTGCGGGCGGTGAAAACCGCCCATGACCGCGAGGCATCGCCGGCCGCGAAGGGCGCGCTGGCGCAGATATTGATCAACTCGCGCCTGTGCGCCGAGGGGCGGCGGCCGATCTGCCAGGACACCGGCATCGTGGTGGCCTTCCTCAAGGTAGGCATGGGCGTGCGCTGGGAGGGCAACATGAGCCTCGCCGACATGGTCAACGAGGGCGTGCGCCGCGCCTACTTGAACCCGGACAACCCGCTGCGCGCCTCGGTTCTGGCCGACCCGGCCGGCGCCCGCAGGAACACCAAAGACAACACCCCGGCGGTGATCCATACCGAACTGGTGCCCGGCGACAAACTGGAAATCACGGTGGCGGCGAAGGGCGGCGGTTCCGAGAACAAGGCCCACTTCACGGTGTTGAACCCGTCCGACTCCATCGTCGACTGGGTGCTGGAAACCCTGCCGACCATGGGCGCCGGCTGGTGCCCGCCGGGCATTCTCGGCATCGGCATCGGCGGTACGCCGGAGAAGGCGCTATTGCTGGCGAAGGAGGCGCTGATGGCCCCGATCGATATCCAGGAACTGCGGCAACGCGGCCCGAGCAACCGCATCGAGGAGCTGCGTCTGGAACTGATGGACAAGGTCAACGCGCTGGGCATCGGCGCCCAGGGCCTGGGCGGCCTGACCACGGTACTCGACGTGAAGATTCTCGACTACCCGACACATGCGGCCAGCTTGCCGGTCGGGCTGATTCCCAACTGCGCGGCCACCCGCCACATCCATTTCACGCTGGATGGCTCCGGCCCGGTCAGCTTCGCGCCGCCGCCCCTGTCGGAATGGCCGGCGGTGGCCTGGGACGGCCCCGCCTCGGCGCGGCGGGTGAACCTGGATACCTTGTCCAAGGCCGATACCGCCACCTGGAAAGCCGGCGAACAACTGTTGCTGTCCGGCCGCCTGCTCACCGGGCGCGATGCCGCGCACAAGAAACTGGCGGAACTGGTGAAGGCCGGCCAGCCCCTGCCGGTGGATTTCAACAACCGCTTCATCTACTACGTCGGCCCGGTGGACGCGGTGCGCGACGAGGCGGTCGGCCCCGCCGGCCCGACCACGGCGACGCGCATGGACAAGTTCACCGACCTGATGCTGGGCGAACAGATCGGCCTGATCGGTATGGTCGGCAAATCGGAACGCGGGCCGGAGGCGATCGCCTCGATCAAGGCGCATGGCGGCGTCTACTGCATCGCCGTTGGCGGCGCCGCCTACCTGGTGTCGAAGGCGATCAAGTCGGCGCGGGTGCTGGCCTTCCCGGAGCTGGGCATGGAAGCGGTGTACGAATTCATCGTCGAGGACATGCCGGTGACCGTGGCTGTGGATAGTCGCGGCGAGTCGGTGCACGAAAGCGGCCCGCGCGAGTGGCGCATGAAGATCGGCAAGATTCCCCTCGCGGCGCATTGATCGTGCCCATCCTGAAAGCGGTTTTGCGCCTGCTGCGCGACCAGCATGCCAGGCTGGTGGCCGCCTGGTTTTTCGCGCTCGTCGCCGTGGTTCTGGGCCTGGGCTACATGTACACGGTCAACACGGGGTTCGGGTTTTTCTTCCGTGGCTGTGCCGCCGGGTTCAGCGAAGGCCGCATCGCCGCGCTGTTGATGCTGACGCCCATCGCCTTTGCCCTGGCGCTCTCCTCGGTGGGCGAGGCGATTCGCTGGATGGAGGAGAAACGGCGCGGCCGTCGCTACAACCTGCGTTTCTTCTGGAAGCTGGCCGTTCTCGGCGCTGTTATGTTGCTGGCGGCGTTTCTGTTGGGACGCTGCTGAATCAGCTACCGGGGGGGAATAGGACGTAGGGTGTGGTGAGCGCAGCGAACCGCACCATGCAATGCGGCCGTACTTGATGCGGTTCGCTGCGCTCACCACATCCTACAAACCATCCAGTCGATTCAATCTGACTGACTACCGGGGGGAATAGGGGGCGGTGAAACCAGAACCGCATCTTCCACAGGTTCGCGCTTCTTCGCCGGCGCCAGGCGCAGTTTTTGCCACCATGACCGGCCTTGGCCGCCGCTTGCGTCGTCGGCCTTGAGCAAGCGTTCCGCGATGTCCGGCGCCTGGCTGGCGGTCGCCTTCCGCGCCAGTTTGTCGGCGCGCGTCGCGTTGCCATCGAGATGCGCGCGCACGGCGTCCAGCAAGGCGCGGTCGGCCGCCGCGCCGCGCCGCCTGGAGTGCCAGCCGCGCACGTCGTCGGGCAGGCGCAGGGCGGTTTGGCCGAGACGCAACATGGCATAAGCCAGGACGACGAGACCGGCCAGCAGCGCCAGCGCGAGCATGAAGGACAACTCCATGCGCCAGGGCGGATAGACCACGATGACATAGCCTTGATCGATCCGCGCCGCCAGGGTCAGCGCCACGGCCAGGGCGAACAGGGCGAGCACCCAGAAGGCGGCGCGCATCAGAGGTTTTTCCCGCGCGCCGCGCGCGCGGCTTTCAGGCTGGCGTCGATTTCCGCATCCTTGAGCACGACGGGAACCTTGCGCATTTCGTCGAGACTGGCGAGTACCGCGCCAGTGGCTTCATCGCGCGGGTTGAAGTAGCGGCTGGTCCACGCGTGCGCTTCGCCGATGTCGTTGCGGAAGGCGGTTTCGTCGCGTTGCAGCAGGCTCATGCGCGCGGCAAGGAGGCGCAACTTCAGGTTCTCGCGCAGGAAATAGAGTTGTGAAGGCGCCAGCAAAGGCAGATCGGGATGATCCAGGCGGCGGATGCGCACCAGACTCTTGAACTCGCGCCAGGCTTCGGCCGAGAAACGCGCCAGTGTATCGGCGGCCCCCCGGGCGGCGGGCGTCGGTACCGGCGCCGGTTCGGTATCGGATTCCGGCTTGAGCCGATCCACGTTCTGGATCAGCGCTTCGAGACGGGCATTGAGGCTGACGATGTCCGCCGCCGGCAATAGCTTGAGCCGTTCCATGTCGCGGGCGATGGCGTCGCGCAGGCCGTTGAACTGCGGCTTGTCGAGTTGCGCCAGGCGGGTCGCCGCCGCATCCAGGCCGATCAGGGCCGCTTTCACGTTGCCGGCCAGTTGCAACTGTTGCTGCGCCAGCAGCAGGGTCTGCTCAATGTCGGCCACCACCCGCTCATCCTGGCTGCGCGCGAGATCCTGATACATCGCGTTGAGGGCAAGTTGCTGGTTCAGTGTTTCCTGCCCGGTGGATTCCAGCGCGCCCAGGCGCCCTTGCAGGTCGGCCAGGGCGGCGTTGGCGGCCTTCGCGGCGGCGCGCGCTTCCTCGCTGGCGGCATCGAAGGCATTGATGCGGCGCGCCAGTTGCACTTCCATCAACTGCGCGCGGTCGTAGCCCTGCCAGGCCAGTCCCAGGGTGAGCACGATGGCGACGCCGGCCAGGACGGGACCAAGCCAGACCAGACGGCTCGTCGGAGCGGGGGTATCCGCGGGTTTTTCAGGAAGGTTTTCAGTCATGGGCGAAGTATTCCACAAGACACTGCAACAGACCCGCTTCGCCCGAGTGGGCGGCGCCGGCATGAATGACGCCGCGAGCGTGAGCATGTTCGGCGATGCGAGGATGCGGCGCGAACAGCGGCGTGGCGCGGATCAGTTCGGCGTTGCGCTCGCCCAGCAGGGTGAACAGATTATCCAGCCCCTGGGAACTCAGCACGGTGACGGCCTGGATGCCGCCGTGGCGCCAGGCATCGAGCAGGGCGGCGGGGTCGGCGGCGGGGAGGCCGCGCCGATAGCACTCGGCGTAATCCACGCTGGCGCCACGCGTGGCCAGGGTATCCGCCAGCAGTTCGCGGCCACCCTCACCGCGAAAGATGAGCACGCGCTGGCCCGCCATGTCGGTCAGTTCCGGCAGGGCGAGCAGATGTTCGCTGTCGCCGCCGGCGCTGGGCGCCAATACCTGCTGAATGCCGGCCGCGCGCAGGGTCGCCGCCGTGCCCTGCCCTATCGCGGCCACGCGCAACCCGGCCGGCCAGATCGGAATGCCGGAAAGTCCGTATTGCGCGGCGGTGGGACTGACGAAAATCGCGAGATCGTAATCCGGCAGTTCGGCCAGACGCCGCGCCAAGGTGGCTGTATCGGCCGGCGCCTGGATTTCCAGGGTGGGAAACAGGACAGGATGGGCACCCAGCTCGCGCAGGCGCGCCTGTAATCCCTCCGCCTGCCCGGCCGGGCGGGTCACCAGCACACCCAGACCGGACAGAGGCAAATTCATTGCATGCGATGGATGAGTTCAGCCAGCAGGGTATCGGCGCCCTGGGCGATCAACTCGCGCGCGGCGGCGTGGCCCACAGCCTCGGGGTCGCTCGGGTCGCCTTGCGCTTCGCTTTTGTAGAAGCGGATGCCTTCCAGATCGGCAACGAAGGCGCGCAAGTGGATGCGCCCCTCGTGTATTTCGGCGTAGCCGCCGATGGGCGCCTGGCAGCCACCATGCAGCATGCGGCTCATGGCCCGCTCGGCGCGCACGCAGGCGGCGGTTGCGGGATCATTCAGCGGCGCCAGCAGCGCGGCCAGTTCGGGGCGGCCCTCGCGAATCTCGATCCCCAGCGCGCCCTGGCCCACCGCCGGCAGGCTTTCTTCCGGAGACAGGATGGCGCGGATGTGGGCGTCGAGGCCGAGGCGCTTGAGCCCGGCGGCGGCCAGCAGGATGGCGTCGTACTGGCCTTCTTCCAGCTTGCGCAGACGGGTGTTGACGTTGCCGCGCAGGGTGTCTACATCCAGGGTCGGGTACATGGCGCGCAACTGCACCTGGCGGCGCAGGCTGGAGGTGCCGACACGAGCGCCGGAAGGCAGGGCGCTCAGGCTGGCGTAGTTGCGGGAAACGAAGGCGTCGCGCGGATCATCGCGTTGCGCGATGGCGGCCAGCTCGAATCCGGGCGGCAGATCCATCGGCACATCCTTGATCGAGTGCACGGCGAGGTCGGCGCGCCCCTCCGCCATCGCGGTTTCCAGTTCCTTCACGAACAAACCCTTGCCGCCGATGCGCGAGAGCGGGGAGTCGAGAATCTGGTCGCCCTGGGTGGTCATGCCGAGTAACTCGACTTCAAGGCCGGGATGCAATTCCATGAGGCGGGCCTTGACGTGTTCGGCTTGCCAGAGCGCAAGCGGGCTTTCACGGGTAGCGATGACTAGTTTTTTCGGCATGATTGAACTATTGAGCATGAGAGGAGCATCGTTAGAATGCTCAAGGATGTTGAGGAAAACGACGATGAAACAAACAGTTAAGCAAGTACTCGCGTGGCTGGCGATCTTATCATGCGGTATCGCGCTGGCCCGCGCGGATGTGCCCTATGCCCGCGACCTGCAAAAAGACGCCGAAGCCGCGCGCGCGGTCCAGGGCGTGGTGTTGCTGGTATTCGTCGGCGCGCACTGCTCCTACTGCGAAACCGCCCTCAATGAGTTCCTGATCCCCATGAGCGGCAACGCCGATTACCTCGCCAAGGTGGTGATGCGGCGGGTGGAAAGTACCGGGTTCCGCGAACTCAAGGATTTTCAAGGCCACAAGGTAAGCCACCGAAAATTTGCCGGCGACAACGGCGCCCGTCTGACGCCGACCGTGATGGTGTTCGACGGTGAAGGCCACCTGTTGACCAAACCTGTGGTGGGCGTCACCACCCCGGATTACTACGGTTTCTATCTCGATCAGGCGATCGACCAGGGCGTGGCGAAGATCCGCGCCAAGCTGGATAGCCTCCTCCCCAGCGGCTCCTGATCGCGCACGTAGGTCGGGTTGGCTGACGACCTTTTGTCGGCGTAACCCGACAGGCTGCTAGTAGCCCGTTCCATTAAAACGAATACATATCAAGTCAGGCCGAGGTCAAATTTGTTCCAGCGAAATACGACAGGTGCCGCATTGATCTCAGCGATCCCTTTGAGGACGCGTTCCTTCAGATCCT
>JAQTLN010000007.1:102121-155025 GCA_028714875.1 Gallionellaceae bacterium | reverse complement strand
GCCGGCAAACCTCCAAAGGTGGTCATCGTTGCCTGCATGCGCAAATTGCTCACCATCATGAATGCCATGTTGAAAAACAATGACCCCTGGAACCCCAAAACCGCTTGACGATGAACACGGTTGCTCAGTCCCCCTTTGAAAAAGGGGGAAGCCACTCCCCCGCGCGCTTTCACATTGATCAACGGCCATCACTAACGACGCCCAAAAAAAAGCCCGGTCTGGTGACCGGGCTAAATCCACCTTAGGAGGAGGATGGAGGAGACGACGCAGACAACGCTCAGGGAGGTGAGCGTTAGCGCCTGCGTCATAAGCATCTTCTAATATTCATGAGGGCCGGGCAATCTACTCCGAACACCCTGGATAAATTAGCTGAGCCCGAGTCGTCCGGCTGCAACACTGCACTGCAACATAACAAGCGCGCTACCCCTCAGCGCGCGCTGACCGGCACGAATTCGCGGCGCCGCGGGCCGGTGTAGAGCTGGCGTGGACGGGCGATCTTGTGGCCGGGGCTAGCGATCATTTCGTTCCACTGCGCGATCCAGCCGGCGGTGCGCGCCAGGGCGAAGATGGCGGTGAACATGGAGGTGGGAATACCGAGGGCGCGCAGGACGATGCCGGAATAGAAATCGACATTGGGATACAGCTTTTTCTCGATGAAGTATTCGTCTTCCAGGGCGATCTGTTCCAGTTTCAACGCCATCTTGAACAGCGGGTCGTCATGCAGGCCGAGTTCATCCAGCACGTCGTAGCAGGTCTGGCGCATGATCGCCGCGCGCGGGTCCATGTTCTTGTAGACGCGATGGCCGAAACCCATGAGGCGGAAGCCGGAGTTGCGGTCCTTGGCGCGATTGACGTATTCGCCGATACGCGAGACATCACCCATCTCGGCCAGCATCGCCAGCACCGATTCGTTGGCGCCGCCGTGCAACGGCCCCCAGAGACAGGCGGTTCCGGCGGCGATGCAGGCGAACGGGTTGGCGTAGCTGGAACCGGCCATGCGCACGGTGGAAGTGGAGGCGTTCTGTTCGTGGTCGGCATGCAACAGGAAGATACGGTCCAACGCTTTCGCCAGCACCGGGCTGGGTTCATAGGACTCGCATGGCGTGGCGTGCAACATGTGCAGGAAGTTGGCGGCATAACCCAGGTCGTTGCGCGGATAGACGAACGGATCGCCTTTGTTGTACTTGTAGGACCAGGCCGCCACCGTCGGTACCTTGGCGAGCAGGCGGAACATGGAAACCTCGCGGTGGTACGGGTCGGCCACATCGGCGCTTTCCGGATAGAACGCGGCCATCGCGCCAATGATCGAGACCATGACCGCCATTGGGTGGGCATCGCGACGGAACCCTTTGTACAGCGACAGCATCTGGTCGTGCAGCATGGTGTGATGGGTCACCATGGCATCGAAAGCCGTTTTCTCCGCCAGATTGGGCAGTTCGCCATGCCACAGCAGGTAGGCGGTTTCCAGAAAATCCGACTTTTCCGCGAGCTGTTCGATGGGGTAGCCCCGGTGATAGAGCAAGCCCTCATCACCGTCGATATAAGTGATGTTGGAAGAGCAACTGGCGGTGGATAAAAAGCCGGGGTCGTAGGTGAAATAGCCCTGGCCACCCAGCGCGCGGGTGTCGATGACATCGGGGCCGAGGCTGCCCTGCATGGTCGGGAGTTCGATGGTCCGGCCATCAATCTGAAGGGTGGCGTTGGGCGTGGTCATAGTCTTTGATACCTGGTTGTTTTGATGACATCCACCACGGACTGGAATTCACCGGGTGGTTCAAGCGCCCCCGTGAGCCAGTCGAACAGCACCATGTCGTCCTGATCCAGCAACCGGGCAAACGCGGCTTGCGATTCCGGGGGAAGGTCGGGATAGCGCGTATCGAGAAACAGCGTGAGCCACGCATCCAGTTCCAACATACCACGCCGACACAGCCAGCGCAGGCGACTGGTTGAAACCGCGGGGAAGACAGTCACAGCGCCCGTTTTACGAGGAGTGTCTTGATTTTGCCGACTGCCTGGGTGGGGTTCAAGCCTTTCGGGCAGACTTCGACGCAGTTCATGATGCCGTGGCAGCGGAACAGGCGGTACGGGTCTTCGAGAAAGTCCAGGCGCTCATTGGTGGCCTGGTCGCGGGTATCGGCGATGAAACGGTAGCCCTGCAACAAGGCGGCGGGGCCGAGGAACTTGTCCGGATTCCACCAGAACGACGGGCAAGAGGTGGTGCAGCAGCCGCACAGAATGCACTCCCAGAGGCCGTCAAGTTCGGCGCGGTCCTCGGGGCTTTGCGGGCGTTCGTTTTCCGGTTCCGGATCAAGGTTGATCAGGTAGGGCTTCACCGCGCGGTAATGCTGATAGAACTGCTCCATATCGACGATGAGGTCGCGGATCACGCCCAGGCGCGGTAGCGGGCGAATTTCGATGGGCTGCTTCAGTCCTTCCAGCGGCGTGATGCAGGCCAGCACATTGGTGCCGTTGACGTTGACGCCATCGGAACCACACACGCCTTCGCGGCAGGAACGGCGGAAGGAAAGACTTTCATCGAGCGTGTCCTTGATGGCGATGAGCGCGTCCAGCACCTTCTTGCCTTGCGGATCGATGTCGAGTTCGTAGTCCCGCATTGACGGCTTGGCGCCACTTTCAGGGTCGTAGCGATAGATACGGAACTTCATGGCAGGACTCGTTTTGCAGCGGGTAGGAAGCTCCCCCCTTTGCCAAAGGGGGGGTGGGGGGGATTTGTCACCGCCACATGAACCACACAACGGCGGAATCCCCCCTGCCCCCCTTTGGCAAAGGGGGGTGACAACCACTGGTTTTCATCGCGCGGCATCAGTACGTCCTCTCTTTCGGCTGGAAGGTTTCGACCGTCAGCGGTTTCAGCTTGACCGGCTTGTAGTCGAGCTGATCGTTCTCACTGAAATACAGGGTGTGGCGCAGCCACTGGTCGTCGTCGCGCTTGGGATGATCCTCGCGGGTGTGGGCACCGCGGCTTTCCGTGCGCGCCAGGGCGGAAACCAGGGTGGCGCGGGCGATCAGCATCAGGTTTTCCAGCTCCAGCGCTTCCAGGCGGGCGGTGTTGAACATCTTGCTATGGTCGCTGAGCGCCGCGTCGGGCAGGCGCGCTTGCACCTGATCCAGCTTGGCGATGCCTTCCTTGAGCAGGGCTTCCGTGCGATAGACCCCGCAGTGATCCTGCATCACCCGCTGCATGGCGTCGCGCAGGCCGGCCACGGTTTCGCCGCCTTTCGGTTTGGCCCAACGCGCCAGACGGGCCAGAGACTTCTCCACCTCGGCCTGCGGCAGCGGACGCGGAATCGGGTTCTCGCGCAGGAAGTCGATCATGTGCAGGCCGGCGGCGCGGCCGAATACCACCAGATCGAGCAGCGAATTGCCGCCGAGACGATTGGCCCCGTGCACCGAAACACAGGCGCACTCGCCCACCGCGTAAAGACCGGGCACCGCTTCCTCGGGGCCGGTACGAACCGGCGCCACCACCTGGCCGTGCATGTTGCTGGGAATGCCGCCCATCATGTAATGCGCGGTCGGGGTGACCGGAATCGGGTCGGTGATCGGGTCGGCGCCGGCGAACTGCATCGACAGTTCACGGATACCCGGCAGGCGCGCCTTGATCTTCTCGGCGCCGAGATGCTCGATCTTCAGATGCACGTAATCGCCATGCGGGCCGCAACCACGTCCGGCGCGCAACTCCTGGGCGATGGCGCGCGCCACCACATCACGCGAGGCGAGGTCGCGGGCGTTGGGCGCGTAGCGCGTCATGAACTTTTCGCCGTCCTTGTTTTCCAGGTAGCCGCCCTCACCACGCACGCCCTCGGAAATCAGGCTGCCCACTTCCGGAATGCCGGTCGGGTGGAATTGCCAGAACTCCATGTCTTCCAGCGGCAGGCCGGCGCGCAACACCATGCCGAGGCCGTCGCCGGTGTTGATGTGGGCGTTGGTGGAGTGGCGGAAGACGCGGCAGGCGCCGCCGGTGGCGAGCAGCGTGGCGCGCGCCTCGAACAGCCAGGGCTCGCCGGTCTCGATTTCCAGCGCGGTGACGCCGAGCACGGTGCCCGCCTCGTCACGGATCAGGTCGAGCGCGAAGAATTCGTCGAAGAACTGGGTGCGGGCGGCAATGTTGCGCTGGTACAGCGTGTGCAGCAGGGCGTGGCCGGTGCGGTCGGCCGCCGCGCAGGTGCGAATCGCCTGTTCGCCGCCGTAGTTCTGCGACTGGCCACCGAATGGCCGCTGGTAGATCTTGCCGTTGTCCAGGCGCGAGAACGGCAGGCCCATGTGTTCCAGTTCGTAGACGGCGGTGGCCGCGTTGCGGCACATGTACTCGATGGCGTCCTGATCGCCCAGGTAATCGGAGCCTTTCACCGTGTCGTACATGTGCCAGTGCCAGTTGTCGTCCGACACGTTCGCCAGCGCCGCCGTGATGCCGCCCTGGGCGGACACGGTATGCGAGCGGGTGGGAAACACCTTGGAAATCAGCGCCACCTTGAGATTGGCCTCGGCCAGTTGCAGCGCGGCGCGCAGGCCGGCGCCGCCACCGCCGATGATGACGGCATCGAAAGTTCGCTTGGGTATCCGCATGGGGGGGTTCATTTGGGTCACCTCACACTCCAGAGAATGTCCACCGCCCATACCAGGCAAGCCAGGTAAAGCACGGCGAAAGCGAAATACAGGGACAGGCGCAACAGCGCGCAGCGCGCGCAGTGCAGATAGTCGATAAAGATTTCGCGCAACCCGATCCAGGCATGCGGCAGCAGCGCGACGACGAACAGCAGCGCCGCCACCTTCATGCCCAGCGGCAGAAACAGCGCGTGCCAGCCGGCGTAACCCTGGCCGGGCGCGGTGAGCGCGCAAAACAGGAAGACCGGCAGAAACACGGCCATGTAGACCGCGCTGGCGCGCTGCGCCAGCCACATGTCGAGACCGCGACGAGCGCCGGCGACGGTTCTCATGTCAGCCTCCACAACGCGATCAAAGCGGTCAGGCCGGCCGCCGCGAGCAAGCTGAACCAGGCACTTTTTCGCGCGACCTCCTTGTCCTCACCGCAACCAAGATCGAAGCCGAGATGGCGCAGGCCCGCCAGGAAGTGGTGCAGCAGGGCCCAGATCAGGCCCATGGAAATAATCCAGCCGAGGAAGCCGCTGAACCAGCCCGCCACTCGCTGGAAATCTTCCGGCGCGCGCAAGGACAGCATCAGGGTGTAGAGCAGGCAGGGCAGCGCCAACGAAAGGGCCGCTCCGCTGGCGCGATGCAAGATGGAAACCATGCCGCCGATAGGCAGGCGGATGGCCGCGAGATCAAGAAAATAAGGGCGCTTTGGCTTCATTCTCCGTCCTCTCGGGCTGCTGCAGCCCGGTTTCGTGTCGGGGCATTTAACGCTTATTGCAGCGCACAATCAACATGGTGCACTGCATCGTTTTCTTGCCCCGGCCGTTCCGCCGAACCTACCGCGCGACGAATCGAGCCCTCGCGCATAACCAGGCTGGAAGGCCAGTCGATGGCCTCCGCCCCCCTACTCGAAGCGGATCAGTCCAGCGGCGCCAACAGCCCGGTCTCTATTGCCGATTGCGATTCCAGCGCCATTCTGGAATCGCCCCAGCTTGGCCGCGGCGGCGTGCTGGTCGCGCGCGGGGAGGCCGGGACCACGCGGGCCACGACCCTTCCATAGCGGGTAATGGCGACTTCATCGCCGGCTTCAACGACGGCGAGCAGCGCGGAAAAGGAGGATTCCGCTTCGTTGATTTTGAGGGTTCTCATCTTGGTTCCTTGGTTGACTGCCTAAATGCTCAGGTTTCTCCCGCAACTCAGGCCTGACCCGACCTACTCCACCACCTCATGCCAGCTCACCCTGCCGCCCCCGCCAGGTCCGAAGTTTCCGGAGATGGACATGAGGTCGCCAGTGAGTCGGTTGAGCAGAGCGACACCCTGGCTGGCGCCGCTGGCCGCGCGCAGGAAGGTGGCCCCTCCCAGGGCGGCGCCGGTCCTGACGCCACCGCCGCGAACGTCGCTGTTGTAGTTCAGAATGCCGTCGCCGTTGCTGTCGAAAGGGGGATAGGCGAGGAGCGTCCCGTTTTCATAATCCAGCGCCATCAGCCAGCCGTCGCCGCCATGTTGGCAAGGGGCGTCACTGGGGATGAAGGTGCTGAAGTAGATGACGCGGTTGAGCAGTTGCGGAATGCCGGTGAGACGCTCGCCAGTGCTGGGCAGGTCCATGCGCCAACCCAACCAGGCGCTGGGCACGCCGCCGGTTTCGCAACTGGAGGTATTGGCGGCATTGCACCAGAGCACGGCTGAGCCGGTGGGTATACGCACGCCGATGTTGGTGGCGCGCCCGTCGATCACGCTGCCGGCGGAGTATTCATTCACGGATTGGGCAAGCAGCCATTGCCGCCCGGCGATGCTCGCTCCGGCCAGCACACCCTCCGTGCCTGTGGCGCCGGCGCGGTCCCAGAGTCCATAGAAACTCTGAACGGCGGCGCTACTGGCGTCACTGGCTTCCAGGTATTTGCCGGTGCCGAACAACAGCAACACGCCGCCTAGCCGGTGCACGGTAATTTCCGGCGGCGCGAGGATGGGTTGCGCGTTGCCGGCGTCGTCGCGCGCGGTGAACAGGGGTTGCCCGGAAAGATCGACCCGCCATTGGGCCGGCGTGGCCGAGGAGACATCAAACTTCCAGAGATTGCCCTTGAGGTCGCCGGCATAGACCACATCGACCTTGCCGTCGCCGTTGCGGTCGAACGGCACCGGGGTGGAGAGGCCATTGCCGCCGCTGCTGGATTCGGCCACCAGCTTGATGTAGTCACCGCTCTCCGACCAACTGCCGTCGGTGCCGCCATCGAGGAACAGGATGAACAAGGCGGCCTTGCCGGCGCCGCTGTTGTAGCCGTTGCCGACGATGACCGCCCAGCGCCCGTCATTCATGCGCACGATCTGGCGCGACTGGCCGTTGGCAAGATTTTTCGCCGGCCAGTTGTAGCTGTAACCGAGGTCGGCGTCGTCGGCCGAGGTGAATTCCCACAGGGCCAGATCGGCGGCGCGGGTCTGGATGAAATTGGTGTCGGGATCGGTCACGTCCAGCGCGAAGTAACCCTTGCCGCCGGCATTGAGACTGCCCACCAGCACGGTCTTCCAGGCATTGCCGACCACGGCATCGGCCGCCATCGGGCTGCCATCAACGAAATAGCGGTGGCTGTAGCCCTGCGTCGTGAGTTGGCTGAGGTTGGCGTAGAGCGGCGCCGGAACGTAACCGAGCACCTCGCGGCCGACATTGGCGTCGCCCACCTTGACGTTGAAGCCATGCAGCATGCCGTCGTTGCCGCCCAGCCAGACGATGGGGGTGCGAGTGCGCCAGGCGCTGGCGAAGGCTTCGTAGCCGGCGAAATCCACATCGGAATAGCCGGCGGCGGGCGGCCCGACATAGAGCGGGTTGGAGTTGACGATGTCGCCCAGAGGGCCGGCCGTGCGTTCGCGCAACTGGCTGGCGGATTTGCCTTCATGCTGGCTTTGCCCGCGCAGCCAGGCGACGCGGTCGGCGCCGCGATTGTCGAGCCCGCCGGCGGCGTTATGGTTGAGCGCGTCGCGTTGCGCGGTCTGCCCGGTCAGACCGGCCCAGGTGAAGGGCAGGCCATCGCGGCTCACGGAGCCGTAGGTGATGATGTTGCGCGTGTCGGCGCTGATGCCGGTTTGCCCACGCAGCAGGGTGGCGCCATCCCATTCCTCGCTTGTA
The DNA here is from genome assembly GCA_028714875.1 of Gallionellaceae bacterium. Taxonomy (GTDB): domain Bacteria; phylum Pseudomonadota; class Gammaproteobacteria; order Burkholderiales; family Thiobacillaceae; genus PFJX01. Next base: position 147,293 of record JAQTLN010000007.1, on the reverse strand, counting down.
CTCACGGTTCCGTTGGCGGCAACGGTATAGGCCAGCAACTGCCCGCTCCAGCCGTTGGCGTTGAAGCGTGCCTGGTAGAGGCGGCTGTCGGAACGGATCGAGGTGGAGTTGGTGGTTACCGCGCTGGCGGCGGCTTTTTCCAGAATGGCGGTGAAGGTGCGGTCGAGCGCCTGTTCCAACCCCAGCGGGTTGGATACCAGGAAGTAGTTATCGGGAATGCCGTCGCTACCGTAAGCGCCGCTGCTGGTGCGGCTATCCCATTCGGCGGTCTGGTCGGGCAGGTTGTTGGCGCCGGTGGTTTCCGTGAAGCCACCCCACTTGGCGGCGTACCAGAGTGGGTCTTTCAGCGTTCCGGCGGTAGCCGCGCCCAGGGTGTAACTGGCGGTGCTGGCTGCGTCGGTAAGCTGGCAATCGTTGCAGCCGCCGCTGCCATTCACATTCGTCGTGGGGCTGACATTGATGCTGCTCGGATCAGTGAAATTGAAGCCTCTGATGCCGGAATGGAAGTGCGGACCGTCCTTCGTGGTGCCGCTTACGATGTAGCCGAAACCTTGCGGATTGGCGGTGGATTCGGCCATGGTGCGGGTGGTGACGGTCAGGGTGTTGGCATTGCGGTCCAGGTGCCAGGAAAGCACGCCCCAGACGTCCTGGTCGTAGTCGCCGCCCTGTTCGCTGTCTTCCCAGTTGAGGTAGGCCATGCCGTCGGCCGTGGTGGTGGTGGCGGTCTGGTAGACAATTTTCATGTCCACCAGTTGGCCGCCGCCCTGCGGGCTGTTGTTGAACAAACGATAGGCGGGTTGCAGGATCACGCGCGGGCTGGCTTCGCCTTGCAGGGCGATACGTATTTGCGGCACGTTGGTCGCCAGTTGCACGCCATAGGTATTCACTTTCAAGGATTTCGTGTCGCTGTCCGGAATGGTTATGTTGCTTCGGATGCGCTGGGTGTGGGCCAGATGGGCGAGACCGGCCATCAGCCAGGAGCCTTGCAGGGTGGGGCCTTCCGGGCAGATGCCGGCGGCGCTGCCGAGGCTGGTCAGGGTTTTCGCGTCGCACAGTTCATTGTTGCTGCCGCCGCTCTTGCCCATGAAGAAGCTGCGCCCGTTGAGGCCTTCGCCGCTACCCACCGCGTCGGTCAGGCTGCTTGCCGTGCCGGCGCCGCCGATGCCGCTCATGCTCACGTTACCCAGGTCTTCATCGTTGCTGGAAACGCTGGCGTTGAACATGAGCACGTTGAGCGGCGCGCAGTAGTTGCTTGTGGTGAGCGGGTCGCTCCAGGTCGCCAGCGGCAAGCCCAGCAGGTTGTCCTTGCTGCCGTTGTTGCTGAAGGTGTAGGCGCTGGTGGCGCCGGCGCCCGCGAAATAGCGCAGGGATTCGTAATACACCTCGGACATGGGGTTGCCCCAACTGGTGCAACTGTTTTCCGAGATGCTGGTGAGCTGCCAGGAGCAGTTGTCGCCGCTGGACCCCAGATAAGTGCCGTCGCCGTAGTTGTAGCCGTAGATGCGCAGGTAATTGAGGGTGTTGATGATGCCCGGCGGGGTGGCTGGGGAACCGCTGCCGCGCGGGCTGTTGGGCGGGGTGGCCGGCTGGATGAAGGTGCCGTCCGTGGCGATGTTGATCTCATCGCCGATCGAACCGACGTTCTTGCGCAGCACGCCACCGGAGATGTTCTTGGCATGGCTGCCGGTCATCAGGCCGAAATGCAGTTGCCCGCCATCACCGTAGTACTGCAACAGGCCGATGGGCTTGGTGTTGCCGCTGGGATACTGCTTGCAGCGTTCCGTGCCGAGCAGGCCGGGCACGCAGGCTTTCACCCGCGCCACATAGTCGTAGGAACCCAGGCCGTTGGCGACTCGGCCGCTGGAGCTGGTGGTCTTGTTGGGCGACAGGCTGTTGGCGTATAGGCCGGAATGCGCCGCGCGGTTGCCGTTGGTGCGGGTCGCGCCGGAGAGGCTGCCGGTGCTCTCGCCCGGGCTGGAGCTTTCCTCCCGCCACAGGCATTGCCAGCGCTCGTTGGCCGCCCAGAGGGCGAAATTGCCCTTGGCGACGCGAATCAAGGGGGCATTGGTGTTGTTCTGCGAGGTGCTCGTGCCGAGGGTGGCGTTGCACAAGGTGATGCCGGTCTGGGTCCAGTTCTCGATGCTCCAGCTGTTGTAGGTGCCGGAGCCGTAAGCCTTTTCCACCACCACCTTGATCTGGCCGGAAGAACAGGTATTGGAATTGGAAACCAGGCTGGTGAACATGCTGATACCGGTGCCGTTGACGCAACTGACCGCGCCGACCATGTAATTCGTTCCCGGATTGGTGCCGGCGCGGATCACCACTTGGTCGCCATAGGCGAAGGCCGAGGTGGGCGACACCGGGAAACTCAACGCGGCGGGAGTGGCGGCGGGAATGGTCTGATTACCGCTGCTGACCACGGCGGTGGGCGTGGCCGGAGAAGTAAACGGGGTGAGGCGGTCGATGTCCGTGCCGTTGTAATACTTGGCGAAGGCGTGGGCATCGGTGGGCAGATAGGCGCGCTCCAGCACGGTAAGCGCATTGGCGCCGCCGGCCGCGTAGGTCTGGTCGGTGGAACGCAGGCCGCCGTAGAGCAGTTTGCGCACCGCGTCCATGCGGGTCATGGTGGCCCAGTTGAGGAAGTTGCCGCTCCACAAACCGGAGCAATATTTGTCATTGCTGGTCGAGTTGGGCTCAAAGCGCTGGCTGCCGGTGGAATAGCTGTAGCACTTGTACGGGTCGAAATAGCCGTAATAGTCGATGGCGTGCTTGTAGCCGGTTTCCAGTTGGCCGTCGCCGTCGAGGTCGGAATAGTCGTTGTAGGCTTTCTTGTAGAGCTGCTGGTCTTTCGAGACGTCCAGCATCACCTGCGGCGGAATGCTGGAGCTGATGAACAGGGGAAGCTGGGAGAGGTCGAGGGCGTGGACGGGGGCGATCGACAGCAATGACAGTAGGATGTGGTGAGGAACGAACCGCATCAAATGGCGCGACCGTGGGCGATGCGGTTCGCTGCACTCACCACCTCCCACGCATGCACTCAACCGTTTCCAGATGGATTCCATCATCAACTCCTCAAGCCCGGTAAATCTCCTGCAAGGTCACCGACGTGCCCGGGCGGGCGCCTACCGCGCGCACCGTGATGCGGTAGTAGACGCTTTCGCCCTGGCCGGCGTGCTGCTTGCGGAAGCCTTCGATCAGGTAACGCGGCTGTTCCAGGACGCCATTGATGCTGGTGGCTCCGGTCATTTCCCCGTAGTGGATAGTCTTATCGGCATTCTCGAAAATTCCTGAAGTGCTCCAGACATTGCTGGCCATGCCCTCCGGAGTATTGGCGGCATAGCCTTGCGCGCCGTTGTAGCAAAGGCCGTTGTTGCACTCGCGGTTGAAGCCGGTCAGGCCGGTCACGGAGGTGGCGATATAGGCCTCGGCATCGCGCAACGCCATTTCCGCGGCCTGGCTGGCCTGCTTGCGGTCTTGCCAGGCACCGGACATGCGTTCCTGCATGAAAGCGGTGGTGATCGAGGAATAGCCGAGTGTGGTGAGCACCCCCAGGAACATCAGGCTGGCGATGAGAGACATGCCGCCTTGTTGTTTCGGGCTGCTGCGGAACTGCTGGATGCGGGTTTTCATGATGTCGCTCCTTGATAGAAACCAATGTCCGACTCGGTCGGATTAAGGTTGCTATGGAGCGGCGAGCGGGGCGTCCGATCAGACGTCCGAGACTACGCGCGTTCCGAGATGCGGCCCGGCTACCATGGCGTTACTGCTGCTTTAGGTCCGTGGCTTTGCGTCCCCACCTTTCGGCGGGTTTGCCCTTGATCTCGACCCGAGATGACTCCTTTATAACACAAACAACAAAATCATCAATTATTATTTTTATGTGTCGATTTTGTTGTTTAACAAACACCGCCGACGAGACGCCGGCGCTACAGGACAGGCCGCCTCAATTGCTCCGGTTACGCAGTTGGAAGGTGGCGGCAAGGACACGGCGCAGGCGGGTATCAGGCGCGGTCTGGGTGACTCCGGCACAATCCTGGTATTGCTGCGCGGCCGGGCTGGTGCCCCGGCTGAACGCCCGCACCACCGTGCAGACACGCACCGTGCGCACCTGGCTCCAATCACCAGGCTGGGCGGCATAGCGCTCAACACTGTTATCGCCATCGGCATCCACGCCATACAGCACCTGGAAGGTTTCCACCCCGTCGGCCAGCACTTCGGCGGCACCGCCGCCACTGGCGCAGACCAGCTCGTCATTGGCATTGAGGAAGAATTCATTGCGCACCGTGCCACTGGCGGCCACGTTGCCCTGGCAATCGACGTTGGCGTCGAAGCTCACGACCAGGTAATCGCTGCCGTTCTTGCGCTCGCCGGCGCGGGTAGCGACTACCCCATGTTCGCCGCTGATGGGGGTGCCGACAAATTCGAGCTTGGTGTCCGTGTAATCGGTGGAGATGGCGACATAGCCGGCCTGGGTGATCTGGCGGCCAAGGGTATCCATGAGAAAACGGCTGGACTCCTGGATGCGCGCGCTTTCGCCCTGCAAGCGGAAGATTTGCAGACTGCCGGAAAGGATGGTGCTCACCGAAACCGTCAGCAGCAGACCGATGGAGAGAGCCACCATGAGTTCGACCAGGGAGAGGCCACTTTCTCTATTGTGAAATGCGGTTTTCATGCCTGATGCCTCAGAAAGAAGCAGCGCGTGCCGGCCTGTGGCGCGCCACAAGCGGTTGCCGCCTCGGTGCCGGCCTGCCAGCCATTGGCATTCGCCAGTTTCCGGTCGTACCAGCGCACGCCGATCAGGAAGACGCCATTGCTGATTTCAGTGACCTGGCCGGCACCACTGGGTAGTAACGCCTGATTGGTGGCGTTCCAGCGGTTGTGATCGAACACGGAGAGATTGGTCGGGGTGCAATCGGCGCTCTGGCAGTTCACCGGCATGGCGGGAATGCTGGCATCGAGGTGGTCGTAAAGATTGGCGTCCACACCCGCGCGGTTGGCGTTCATGCGCTCGGCCATGTCCTGCGCCTGCTGTGCCGCCACCGAAGCCAGATACGCGCCCTGATTGCCGCGCAGCGCCTCGACCTGAAGGTTGGCCACCCCGAGAAGCCCGGTGGACAGCACGACCAGCGTCACCATCACTTCCAGCATGCTGAAGCCCGCCTGGCGCGACGACGTGGGAACGTGGCGTGTACCTGAGTGACGCGAGAGGTGTTTCATGCTGCCGCTCCTTGTGCAAACCGTTAACCGACTCGGTCAGATAAGGTTGCTATGGAGCGGCGAGAAGGATGTCTGATCAGACGTCCGGGATTTCGCGCGTTCCGAGATGCGGCCCGGCTACCGTTGCTGTCGCGTTTGTTTTCGCGATGGCTGTAGGCCCGTGGCTTTGCGTCTCCGCCTTTCGGCGGGTTTGCCCTTGATCTCGACCCGAGATGATTGCTTTATAGCAAAATCGACAAATACGCGCAATGATTATTTTTATTCAACAATATCAACAAATATAACAATCGCTCCTTGCGAGTGTCCCGGCGAAAAGTTCAGGCGTAAGTGTCGATCCGGCTGCCCAGGTGGGCGGGATTGCTGGCCGCCGCCGCCACGCTTTGCGCCAGCAGATCGACGACCTGGCGCTGGCTTTCGTTGGCCAGACGCAGGGCAAGCACGCCGGCCTGAGAGGCGGCGAGGTTGCTGGAGAGGGAGGGGGCGGTGGTGATGGCGTCCATGGCATTCACTGTAGGCCGGATTTTCCGTTCGTGATGATCGGATAATCGCGCGGCAGCAGCACCCACATACGCCCTTTCTGCTTCATCGCGCCGGCCAGCTTGCCGGCGTCCTCACCGTAGCCCCAGAAGAAATCGGCGCGCACATTGCCGCGAATCGCGCTGCCGGTATCCTGCGCCAGCACCAGGCGGTTCAGTGCTTCTCTCGCGTTGGGGCGGGTCGTGGCCAGCCAGACCGGCGCGCCCAGGGGAACGCCGCGCGGATCGACGGCGATACTGCGCTCATTGGTGAGCGGCACCCCCAACGCGCCCACCGGGCCGGAACCCTGGCTGCTCGACAGTTCCCGGAAAAACACATAGCTGGGATTGGTGTTGAGCAATTCCGTCAGACGATCCGGGTTTTTCCTTCCCCAATCCTTGATGCCCTGCATGGAGGCTTTATCCAGGGTGATTTCACCTTTTTCGACCAGCCACTTGCCGATCGAGCGATAGGGATGGCCGTTCTGGTCGGCATAGCCGACGCGAACTGTTTCGCCGTTATCAAGACGTACCCGGCCGGAACCCTGTACCTGCAAGAAGAAGAACTCCACCGGGTCATCCACCCAAAGCACTTCCTTGCCGCGCACCGGCGCCGCGCCGGCCTCGATTTCCGCGCGATTCCAGTAAGGCACCACTTTGTTGCCCTGCAAACGACCACGCAGGCGCAGGTTCTTCAACTCCGGATAGATCGCGCCGAGATCGACCACCAGCATGTCGTCGGGCGGCCCATAGAGCGGGTAGCGATAGCGCGCGGTGCGGGCGCGACTGCCGCGCAGCAGCGGCTCGTAATAGCCGGTGACCAGTCCCTCCGTGCCGCCTTCGCTCTGGCTGACCTGCCAGGCCTGGAACTGCGATTCGAGAAAAGCGCGGATGTCGTCGCTCTCGGGCAGAGCGGACAGTTGTTGCGCGGCCTGGCACACGCCAGTCCAGGCCGGGTTGCCGCGCAGGCCTCGGCAGGATTGCAGCCAGGCTGGCCAGGCCAGGGTCAGATCGTCATCGCGCCAGCCCGGCAACTGCCACCAGGACACTGGCTTGAGCCAGGGCATGGCGACGGGGATGAGTTTGCCGGCGTCTTCCGGCTGTGCCGCGACCGTAGGCTCCTGCGCGGGGGGCGCGGGCGGCTCGACGACGATCGAGGGGGGAACAGGAAGCGGCTGAGTCGGCGCCGGTGGCGTGGGGGGCTGTGGCCTCGTGGGCAGCGCGGGCACACTCGGCTCGGGTTCCAGCGGCTTCGGTTGAAACAGGCCGCAACCGGCCAGCAGCGACAGCGCTCCAATCAGGACAAGCGCGCGCATCAGTGCAAAACGCGCGGCACGGACAGGATAAATTCGGAAACCTCGGCCTCGAACTGGCTGCCATCTTCCGCGACCATCTGGTAGCTGCCTTTCATCGCCCCGACCGGCGTGGCGATGGCGGTACCGCTGGTGTACTCGAACTGCTCGCCGGGTTTCAGCAGCGGCTGTTCGCCCACCACGCCGAGACCGCGCACTTCCTGCACCTTCTCGTGCGCGTCGGTGATGACCCAGTGGCGGGAAATCAACTGCGCCGGCATCTGGCCGCTGTTGGCGATGGTGATGGTGTAGGCGAACACGAAACGCTCCGCGCTTTCATCGGATTGCTCCGGGATGAACTGGGTGCGGGTGGTGACGGTGATGTGGTATTTCCTGCTCTCGGCCATGGTTATCTGCTGCTGTGTGGCGTGCGGGCGAGGATTGCACACGAATCATCCAGCCCTGTCCAGTGCGCGGGGCGCGTAGGGCGGATGCCCGCGGGGCGATCCGCCGGCGGGGGATGGCGGAACCGCTTCGCGTTCCGCCCTACCTGTCCAGCGGGGCGGGCGGGTAGAATTCGGTGGATTCTTTCAACAGCCCAGGAAAACCATCATGGCCGATTACCAGATTGCTCCTTCCATCCTTTCCGCCAACTTCGCCAAGCTCGGCGAGGAAGTGGACTTCGTGCTCGCCGCCGGCGCCGACATCGTCCACTTCGACGTGATGGATAACCACTATGTACCCAACCTGACCATCGGCCCGCTGGTCTGTGAGGCACTACGCAAACACGGCGTCACCGCCCCCATCGACGTGCACCTGATGGTGAAGCCGGTGGACCGCATCATTCCCGATTTCGCCAAGGCCGGCGCCACCTACATCACCTTCCACCCGGAAGCCTCCGAGCACGTCGACCGCACCATCGGCCTGATCAAGGAAAACGGCTGCAAGGCCGGCCTGGTGTTCAACCCGGCCACCCCGCTGGACGTCCTGGAATACATGCTGCCCAAGCTCGACATGGTGCTGTTGATGTCGGTGAACCCCGGCTTCGGCGGCCAGAAATTCATCCCCTACGTGCTCGACAAGGCGAAAATGGTCCGCGCCATGATCGACGCCGGCGGCTACAACTGCCGCCTGGAGATCGACGGTGGCGTCGGCCCGGCCAACATCTGCGAAGTGGCGAAAGCCGGCGTGGATACCTTCGTGGCCGGTTCCGCCATCTTCGGCGCCGCCAAAGACAGCGACCCGCAACGCTACAACACGGTCATTGCCGCCATGCGTTCGGAACTGGCGAAAGCGTAAATGTAGCGCCGGCATCTTTGCCGGCGTCTTTTTGAAAAACGCCGGCAAGGATGCCGGCGCTACACGCCCCAACAATGAACTTTCCCATTTCCCTGAAAGCCGTCGTCATCGACCTCGACGGCACCCTCCTCGACACCGCGCCCGACCTCGCCGACGCCGCGATGGCGATGGCCGAAGACCTCGGCCTGCCGCCGATCGACCTGGCCGAGGTGAAGACCTACATCGGCAACGGCGTCTCCCGCCTGGTGAAGCGCGTGCTCACCCGCGACATGCACGCCGATCCGGCGCCGGAACTGTTCGCCCAGGCCCTGCCGATCTACGAACAGCACTACGCGGAATGGGTGTCGCGCAAGAGCCGCCCCTTCCCCGGCGTGATCGAAGGCCTGCAAGCCCTGAAAGCCAGCGGCGTGCGTCTGGCCTGCATCACCAACAAGGCCGAACGCTTCACCCACCCCCTGTTGCGCGACACCGGCCTGTTCGACTATTTCGAACTGATCCTCTCCGGCGACTCCCTGCCGGAGAAAAAGCCCTCGCCGCTGCCGCTTCTGCATGCCTGCGCGGTATTCGATTGCGAACCGGCGGAACTGCTGCTGATCGGCGACTCCCTCAACGACGCCCAGGCCGCGCGCGCCGCCGGCTGTCCCGTGTTCTGCGTGCCCTACGGCTACAACCGTGGGCGCCCGGTGGCGGAACTGGACCTCGATGCCGTGGTACCCAGCCTGCTCGAAGCCGCCAAATTGATCGTCAAGAAATAATGCTGGCTGTTGGCCGTCCCTGTAGGTCAGGTTGCGGCTTTATCGCTACCTGACGCCACGTCAGGTAGCCTTCGGCAACCTGACCTACCTCCTCGGTACTCGCCATGTTCAACGAAGAAAAATTCAACAGCCTCGCCCGCCAGGGCTACAACCGCATCCCGGTCATCAAGCAACTGCCCGCCGACCTGGATACGCCGCTTTCCCTCTACCTGAAACTCGCCAACGAGCCCTATTCCTACCTGCTGGAATCGGTGGTGGGCGGTGAGCGTTTCGGGCGCTATTCCTTCATCGGCCTGCCCGCCCGCACCGTGCTGCGCGTGCACGGCCATTTCGTCAGCGTCGAGACCAACGGCCTGCCGGTCGAACAATGCAATTGCGACGACCCGCTGGCCTTCATCGAGGATTACCTGGCGCGTTTCAAAGCCGCCCCGGTGCCCGGCCTGCCGCGTTTTCCCGGCGGCCTGTGTGGCTACTTCGGCTACGACACGGTGCGCTACATCGAATCGAGACTCGCCGACACGCGCAAGCTGGACCCGGTCAACACCCCGGACATCCTGCTCCTGCTCAGCGACGAACTGGCGGTGGTGGACAACCTCTCCGGCCGCCTCACCCTGATCGTCTACGCCGACCCGCTGGAACCCGAGGCCTACCTGAAAGCCCATTTGCGCCTGAAGGAACTCTCCCGCCGCCTGCTGCACCCCGCCGTGCCGCCCGGCGGCGCCAAGGGCAACGGCGCCGAAGCCGAATCGGAATTCGGCGAACAGGCGTTCAAGGACGCGGTGGTGCGCGCCAAGCGCTACATCACCGAGGGCGACATCATGCAGGTGGTGCTGTCGCAGCGTCTCTCGCGGCCGTTCCACGCGCATCCGCTGTCGCTGTATCGGGCGCTGCGCGGCCTCAACCCCTCGCCCTACATGTTCTATTACGACATGGGCGGTTTTCATGTGGTCGGCTCCTCGCCGGAAATCCTGGTGCGTCTGGAAGGTGAGGGCGACGAAAAGCGCGTCACTGTCCGCCCCATCGCCGGAACCCGGCCGCGTGGCGCCACCCGCGAGGAAGACCAACGCCTGGAAGCGGAACTGCTGGCCGACCCCAAGGAACGCGCCGAGCATGTGCAACTCATGGACCTCGGCCGCAACGACGCCGGCCGCGTCGCCCAGGTCGGCACGGTGAAAGTCACCGAGAACATGACCGTCGAGCGCTACTCGCACGTCATGCACATCGTCTCCAACGTCGAAGCCAAGCTACGCCCCGAGATGAGCGCGATGGACGTGCTGCGCGCCACTTTCCCGGCCGGCACCGTCTCCGGCGCGCCGAAAATTCGGGCGATGGAAATCATTGACGAACTGGAGCCGACCAAACGCGGTGTCTACGCCGGCGCCGTCGGCTACCTCGGCTTCAACGGCGACATGGATGTCGCCATCGCCATCCGCACCTCGGTGGTCAAGGACAACACCCTCTACGTGCAAGCCGGCGCCGGCATCGTCGCCGACTCCGTGCCCGAGAACGAATGGCTGGAAACCTGCAACAAAGCCCGCGCCATCGTGCGCGCGGCGGAACTCGCGCAGGCGGGATTCGAGAGCGAGGCGGAGTAAGCCCCGACGGGGGCCGTCAAAGCGCGTAGGTCAGGTTGCGGCCTTATCGCTACCTGACGATCCACAATCAAGGAATGATCGTCAGGAAGCCGCCGCGCGCCAACCTGACCTACGGCCAGACCTACTCCCCCAGCAGATGCGCCGCCACCTCGCGGGTTTGTCCGGCGCGGCGGTGCTCGAACAAATAGATGCCCTGCCAGGTGCCCAACACCATGCGCCCCTCGCGCACCGGGATGGAAAGCTGGGTCTGGGTGAGCGCGCAGCGGACATGGGCCGGCATGTCGTCAGGACCTTCCAGGGTGTGGCGATAGAGGGCGTCGTGTTCCGGCACCAGACGCGCGAAGAACCGCTCCAGATCACCCCGCACATCAGGATCGGCGTTTTCCTGTATCACCAGGCTGGCCGAGGTGTGGCGCGCGAACAAGGTGAGCATGCCATCACGCAAGGCGCTGCCCTGTACCCAGCGCGCGACTTCGCCGGTAAAGTCATGGAGGCCTTTACCGCGCGTGGTGATCTCGAAAGTGGTGAAGGTCTGTTGCATGGGAGCATTCCAAGAAAGGAGGCAATTCTAATATGCGTGAACTTCACCTCATCGCCCCCGGCCTGGCGGCCTGGCGCGATTCACCCCACAGCGAACAGACCCCCATGCCGGGACTGGAACGTCTGCTGGCGCGCGGACGCATGCGAAGCGGCGAGACCAGCCTGGCGGATGCGCTGTGCCAGGCCTTCCGCGTTGTCCGCCAGGATGACAGCCCGCTCGCGCCGGTGACCGCCACCTACGATGGCCTGAACGCCAACCGGGGCTACTGGTTGCGCGCCGACCCGGTGCATCTGCAAGTCGGCATGCGCGGCATGACGCTGCTGGATGCCGCGCATGTCGGGTTGAGCATGGCGGAATCCGAGGCGCTGGCGGCCAACCTCAAACCATTGTTCAAGGAAGCCGGCTGGCACCTGCTGGTCACCGCGCCGGGGCGCTGGTATGGCCACCCGTCTCACGCCATCAAGTTGCAAACCACGCCGCTCGACGAGGTCGCCACCCGCCATGTGAATTCCGCCCTGCCAGTCGGCCCCAGCGCGGCGCGGGTCATGCGCCTGGTGAACGACGCGCAAATCATTCTCCACGACCACCCGGTGAACCAGACGCGCGAGCGGCGCGGACAGATGCCGATCAACAGCCTCTGGCTCTGGGGCGGCGGCGAGATGCCGAAAGCGGGGCGGCGTTTTCGCCAGGTGCTGGCGGAACAAACGGAAGCACTGGCGCTGGCGCAACTGTCCGGCAGCGCCAGCGCGCCCTGCCCGGCACGCCTGCGCGACGTGCCGCGCGCCAATAGCACTTTGCTGGTGTTGCCGGAATTTCCCGCCCACGCCACGGCGGAGGATGCCGCCAGGCTGGATGGTGAATGGTTCATGCCGCTGCTGCATGGCCTGCGTATCGGCCGCGTCCGGCATGCTCGCGTCTCGTTGACCGGGCCGGAAGGCGGCGGCGTGCGACTGGGCATGCTCGATGCCTGGAAGATCTGGAAACGGTGAGCGCCGGCAAGCAAGCGTCTTAGGTTGGGCAAAGCGTGGCGTGCCCAACCTACTCTGCTACTTCTACGCCAGCCAGGCCGTCAGTGCTTCCGCCGGCATGGGCCGGCCGAGGTGCCATCCTTGCAGGATGCCCACCCCCATTCCCTTGAGCCGTTCGGCGGCGTTGGCGTCTTCCACGCCTTCCGCCACGGTCGCCAGCCCCAGGGTATCGGCCATGCCGACGATGGTCTGAATCAGGCGGGCGCCTTGCGGCTGCAGGATGCGGCGCACGAAAGCGATGTCGATCTTGAGTTCGTGCACGGGCAGGTCATGCAACTGCGAGAGCGAGGAGTAGCCAGTACCGAAGTCGTCGATGGACAGGCGGAAGCCGGCCTCGCCCAGTTCCTTGAGACGTTCGGCGGCGTATTCGACATCCAGTAGGGCGATGGATTCGGTGATCTCCAGCGTCACCCGGCACGGCTCCAGGCCATGAGCCTGGACGTCCTCCAGCAATTTCTCGGTGAAATAAGGCATGAACAACTGTCGCTTCGAGAGGTTCACCGAAAGCATGAGTTCGTGTTCTTGCCAGCTTTGCATGTCATGCAACGCCTGGTGCCAGACCTGTTCGCCGAGGTCGCGGATGAGACCGAGGTTTTCCGCCATCGGAATAAAAGTGGCCGGGCTGATCCAGCCCAGATCCGGCTCATACCAGCGCGCCAGGGTTTCCACACCTTTGACGCGGCCGCTTTGGGCATCGACCAGCGGCTGATAGTGGTTGACGATGCGTTTATCGCGGATCGCGGCGGCTAGACGCTGCTGGATGTAAATCTCTTTCTTGCCCAGGCCCTTATGGGCCATGTCGGCGAAGAATTGCAGGTTGTTGCGGCCCTGCGCCTTGGCATAGAACATGGCCCGGTCGGCATGCGCGAGAAGCAGTTCGCCGCTGTCGGCGTCATCCGGAAACACCGTGAAGCCGGCGCTGAAGGTCAAATTAAACTCGCTCTCTTCCACCGATAGCGCCGCTCCGGTGGCCTCACGCAATTTTTCCGCCACCTCACGGATGGCCTCGATGCTGGGCATATCCGGCAACAGCACGACAAACTCGTCCCCGCCCCAACGCGCCAGGGTGTCGCCGCTTCTCAGGTGAAAACGCAGGCGCTGGCTCAGGGCGATGAGCAACTGGTCGCCCATCTTGTGGCCGAGGCTGTCGTTGACATGCTTGAAGTGGTCGAGGTCGATGAAGCCCAGCGCCACCTTGCGCTGGCTGCGTTCCGCTTGGCGCATGGCGACTTTCATGCGGTCTTCCAGCAGCACCCGGTTGGGCAGGCCGGTCAGGGCGTCGTGCAGGGCCATATGGGTGATGCGGCGCTCCTGCAAATAGCTCTGGGTGATGTCGCGCAGCACGCCACGCAGACTGTCGCCCCCATTTTTGCCTCCCGCCGCGCGCACCAGGCGCAATTCCAGCCAGCGTTCTTCCTCGCCGAGCGGGGCGAGACGCAGACGGGCGCTGACTTGCTGCTTTTCCTGGCGGGCCAGGGCCGCGACCAGCGCGGTGAGCGCCGGCGTGTCCTCGGGGTCGAGAAATTCGGCCAGCACCTGGCCGCCGACATCGGCGTCGATGCCGGTGACCTTGCGCCAACCGGAACTCACCCGCGTGATGCGCCCCGCCAGATCCAGTTCCACCACCGCCTCTTCCAGCAGATCCAGGGTTTGCAGATGCGCGGCCTGTTCCGCGTGGCGGTTTTCCGCCTCTTCCATGAGGCTGTCCAGCGCCACGCCGAGACGACCCATCTCGTCCGCGCGCGGGGTGAGTTTGTCCAACGCATCCCGCACCGCCGGAGAGCGTCGGAATTGCACCAGGAAGGAACCGGCCGAACGGCTCAAGGCTTCGATCTCCTTGAGGTGGCCGCGCATGCCGCGCCCCAGTCCGAACCAGATCAGCGCCAACAGGGACAGGGTGAGAACGGCGGCGCCAGCCATGACGGTAGAGGGTGAAACCAGAGGGTCCAGGGTGTGCCGAATGACGAGCAGGGACGAGTCCGCCCCATCGTCTTCCCGCAGGGAAAGCGTGGCTTGCAGGGTTTCTCCGTCCTCCAGACGGCCGTTCAGGTTCTCATCGATCGGCTTGGCTAGCCCCGAAATCCCCAGGGAACTGGCCAGAGTCTGGCCGTGTTGGCGCAGGAACAAGGTGTCCATGCCGCGCGCCAGATGGGTAAGTAAGCCGTTGTCCAGCGCGCGCGCGAACAGGACCATGCCATGCCCGTCTTTTCCCAGCCAGATCGGCACGCGGGTGATGGCATAGACCGTGTCGGCATCCGAACAATGGCTGCGGACATAAAGATCATTCATGTTCAGGCTATCCAGGAGCATGGCCTGGCAGCCGATGCTGAACACCTGCATGCCTTCCGCGGTGACCAGCAGGACACCCTCGAAGGCGCGACTTTCCACCTGAGCATTGAAAAAGGCGCGCAGGCGGGCCACCCGCTGCTCGGCGCCGAGTTCACCGATACGCATGAACTCGATTTGCGCCTTGATGCGTCGCGCGGTTTTATCCCATTCCTGCCGGGTGTCCGCCAGCTTGGCCTGGTAATGCCGCAAGGTCTGCTCGTGGCCGCGCGCCGCGTAGGCGTTCACCACCCCCTGCCAGGCAAGCCAGGCCGCTCCCATGGCCAGCACGGCGGCGAGCAGACCGACCACAATCAACATGCGGTTGGCGCGATCGAGCAGAGAAGCGCGTGGACGCGGCATGTTCAGCGCGTGCTTATCGAGAGACGCACGAATGTGGGGTAACGCAAAACGACTTCCTCCAGACCCTGTTGAGTTGCCGGGTTGCCGACATTTCGTGTGCCGACTTTATTTTTCTCGCGCGCGCCTTGTTCGGACTTGCCTGGCTTGCCCGCGAAGTTCGCGACTATAGCGTGTCCTTTATCTGGCGGGCCGCGCTGATTTCAGAAAATCACGCCCTCAACCGATTACGGCCCACCCCCTGTCTGAAGGCGTCGCGTCGCGCTACAGCAATACCAGGTTATCTCGGTGAATGAGCTCCGCCTCGTCCATGTAGCCGAGCAGGGAAGCGATCTGGTTGCTCGGGTGGCGGGCAATGCGGCGCGCCTCGTCGGAACCGTAATTGACCAGGCCGCGCGCGATGTCGCGGCCCTCGCCGTCGATGCAGGCGACCACCTCGCCGCGATGGAAGTCGCCGACCACCCCCGCCACGCCGATCGGCAGCAGGCTCTTGCCCTGTTCGCGCAGCGCGCGCACCGCGCCATCGTCCAGCTTCAGGCGGCCACGCACTTGCAGATGGTCGGCCAGCCACTGGCGCCGCGCGGCCAACGGCTCGTTGCGGGCGAGGAGTTGCGTGCCGAGTGCTTCGCCCGCGCCCAGGCGCGCCAGAACATCGTCCTCGCGGCCACTGACGATGACCGTGTGCGCGCCACTACGCGCGGCGCGCTTGGCGGCCAGTATCTTGGTCAGCATGCCACCGGTGCCCACGCTGGAACCGGCGCCGCCGGCCATCGCTTCCAGGTTCGCCGTGCCGGCCACGGCTTCATGGATGAACTCGGCGTCCGGGTTCTTGCGCGGGTCGGCGCTGTAGAGACCGCGCTGATCGGTGAGGATGATCAGGGCATCCGCCTCGATCAGATTGGCCACCAGCGCGCTCAGGGTGTCGTTGTCGCCGACCTTGATTTCCTCGGTGGTGACGGTGTCGTTCTCGTTGATGATCGGAATGACCTTGAGTTCCAGCAAGGTGCGCAGCGTGGAGCGGGCATTGAGATAGCGCTCGCGGTCGGCGAGGTCGGCATGGGTGAGCAGTATCTGCGCGGTATGCAGGCCATGCGCGCGAAAACTGCGTTCATAGGCCTCGATCAGGCCCATCTGGCCGACGGCGGCGGCGGCCTGGAGTTCATTCAAGGCGGCCGGCCGGCGCGACCAGCCGAGTCGGCTAATGCCTTCGGCGATGGCGCCGCTAGAGACCAGGACGACCTCCTTGCCCATTTCCCGCAGGCGGGCGATTTGCGCCGACCACAGCGCCAGGCGCTCATGATCAAGGCCACGCCCCTCGTTGGTCACCAGGCTGCTGCCGACCTTCACCACCAGGCGGCGGGCATCGGCAATCACGGAACGACTCATGCTATTTCCCTCGATTCAGCGAGCCAGCGAAGTAGCGCCGGCTTCCAGCCGGCGTTTTTTCGAAACAGCCGGCTGGAAGCCGGCGCTACATAAACTCATGCACCCTCTCCCGCCTCGGCGGCGGCGCGGCTTTGTTGCAGGTGTTCCATGATGGCGAACACCAGCGGCTGGCAACCACCACCGTTGATCGCGGAAATCGCGAACACCGGTCCCTCCCAGCCAAATTCCTTGATGAAGTCGGCGATGCGCTCAGCGCGCTCCTCCTCGGGAATCAGGTCGGTCTTGTTGAGCACCAGCCAGCGCGGCTTGGTATGAAGGTCTTCGTCATATTTGCGCAGTTCCTCGACGATGGCGCGCGCCTCGCGCACCGGATCGACTTCCGGATCGAACGGCGCCAGGTCGACCAGATGCAGCAACAGACTGGTGCGCGCCAGATGGCGCAGGAACTGGTGCCCCAGGCCGGCGCCCTCGGCCGCGCCCTCGATCAGGCCGGGCACGTCCGCGACCACGAAACTGCGATCGCTATCGACCCGTACCACGCCAAGATTGGGATGCAGGGTGGTAAAAGGGTAGTCAGCCACCTTGGGCTTGGCGGCGGAAATCGCGCGGATCAGGGTGGACTTCCCAGCATTGGGCATGCCCAGCAAGCCCACATCGGCGAGCACCTTCAACTCCATATGCAGGCGCAATTCCTCGCCCTCTTCACCCGCCGTGGTCTGGCGTGGCGCCCGGTTGGTACTGGATTTGAAGTGCAGGTTGCCGAGGCCGCCAATGCCGCCCTTGGCGATCAACGCACGCTGGCCATCGGCCGCGAGGTCGGCGATCAGCGCGCCAGTCTCATCCTCGGTAATCACCGTCCCCACCGGCACACGCAGGGTCAGATCATCACCGCCCTTGCCGTAGCAATCGGCGCCACGCCCGTTCTCGCCGTGCTGGGCGCGGAACATGCGGGTGAAGCGGTACTCGACCAGGGTATTGATGTTGCGGTCGGCCTCGGCCCAGATACTGCCGCCCTTGCCGCCATCGCCACCGTCCGGCCCGCCCATGGGGATGAACTTCTCGCGCCGGAACGAGGCGGAACCATTGCCGCCACGCCCCGCGATGACATCAATACGGGCTTCGTCGATGAATTTCATTGGATAGCCTGGGAAAAACGCTTTGAAATGAAAAAAGCCCTATCCGCGGATAGGGCTCCTTCGGGTGGCGATCGGGGCTTACGCCGTGACCGGCACCACGTTGACCGTGCGACGCTGACGCTCGCCCTTCACGGTGAATTCGACTACGCCGTCCACTTTCGCGAACAAGGTGAAGTCCTTGCCCAGGCCGACGTTCAGACCGGGGTGGAACTGGGTGCCGCGCTGGCGAACCAGGATGTTGCCGGCGGGCACGAACTGACCACCGTAGCGCTTCACACCCAGCATCTTGGGGTTGGAATCGCGACCGTTGCGGGAACTACCGCCTGCTTTCTTGTGTGCCATATTTATCTACTCCTGATCAGATGGAAATGCCGTCGATGCGGATTTCCGTGTAGTTCTGACGATGTCCCTGGGTCTTGCGATAATGCTTGCGACGACGCATCTTGAAAATCAGCACCTTGACGCCACGGCCATGCGAAAGCACGGTTGCCTTGACGGAAGCGCCAGCCACCATCGGGGCACCGACCTTGATGTCGTCGCCATCGGCCACCATGAGCACGTCGGTGATTTCGACCTCACCACCTACTTCCACGGGAAGCGTCTCCACCTTCAGCTTGCCGCCGGTAGATACCTTGTATTGTTTACCACCGGTTTTGATCACCGCGTACATGCCAATCTCCAAAAATCTGGGCTAATCCGGAAAACGCGGCATTCTATGGGAAGGGTTCTCCAATTGCAAACCGCAGGTATAGTTCCCACCCAATTCCCGCCATTCACGCAACATGACTACACCTTCCTTGCCGCGCCGTATTGCCTGCTTCCTCTATGAAGCGATGCTGCTGACGGCCGTGCTGTTCGTCGCCGGCGCGCCTGTCGTGGCCTTGACCCTATCCCTCCCCCCGACCTTGTTTCGGCCGCTGCTCTGGGCTTACTGGCTGTTGGTCGCGGGGGGCTACTTCACCTGGTTCTGGCGGCGCGGCCAGACCCTGGCCATGAAAACCTGGCACATCCGCCTGGAATCCGCGAATGGCGCCCGTCCCAGCATCAGCCAGGCCGTGATGCGCTATCTGCTAGGCTGCCTGCTGTTCCCCATCAGTTGGGGATGGGCGATTTTCTCGGCGGATCGCCAGTATCTGCACGACCGTCTGGCGGGCACCCGTTTGGTCAGCACAGCTTCCCGACGTTCCGAGAATTAGTACCCAATCAGCCCAGGCCACTCGTGTAGCGCCGGCTTCCAGCCGGCATCTTTCAAAAAACGCCGGCTGGAAGCCGGCGCTACACGGGTCAACGCCGCTCCATCCACCAGATAGCGCCGCCGGCCGCCAGGCCGAAAGCGAGTATGGGAGCCGAAGCGGATAGGGGAGCCGGCCAATCCTGCAACTGCGCGAACTGCGCGGACAGCCGGTTGGCGAGATGAAAACCCAGGCCCAGCAATATCCCCAGGAGCAAGCGCCCACCCGCCCCGCCCACGCGGGGTGGGCGATAGGCGAAAGCCAGGGCCAGCAGCAACATTACCGGCGCGGCCAACGGGTAGGTCACCTTGTTCCAGAAGGCGATGATGTAGCGCTGCGCATCCTGCCGGTTCTGCGTCAGGTGCTGAATATAGGAATGCAGCGTCGCCATCGACATGCGCTGCGGGGAAACCATCAGCACCGCCAGGAGGTCCGGCGTGACCGCCGACGCCCATGGCTGATCCGCCAGATGCAGAGTCTCGGTGCGCCCCTCGCCGAGGCGCGTTTCCGTCACTTTCCTGAGCATCCAGTTACCGCCACTCCATTCGGCGGATTCGGCGCGACGCAGCGAGCGCAACTGAAAGTACTCATCGAAGGCATACAAACGCACATCCACCAGACTGGCATCGGGCCGCATTTCACGGATATTGATGAAAGTCGCGCCATCCTTCGCCCATACGCCGGTCTGGAATTCCTTGGCCACGACCCCGCTGGTGGCGCGCAGCTTGAGTTGTTGCGCGGCGCGTTCGGCGGGCGGCATGACGTACTCGCCGAGCAGCATGGCAAGTCCACCGATGAACAAGCCCACCCCCATCATCCAGACCGCCAACCGGAGGGCCGACAGGCCACCCGTGCGCATCACGCTGAATTCCGAACTGAGCGCCAGGCGATTCCAGGCGAACAAGCCGCCCACCAGGACAGCGACCGGAATCAGCTCATTCAAGCGTCCCGGAATATTGAGCACGACGAACAGCGTGGCGACGAGCGGCGTATAGGCTTCCGCGTGGCCCTCGGAGATTTCATGAATGAAATCGAAGAAAGAGAACATGCCGGTCAGCGCCAGCGCCGCCAAAGCGGTCGCGCCCAGGATTTCCCGGGAGACGTAGCGGAACAGGATGCTCATGATCGGTTGGGCCCATGAAAACGGTGCCAATAGGCCAGAAACAGCAGCGCCAGCATGATCCCGTGCACCAGCAGGATGCCATCGGTAGCGGATAACAGGGAACGCCCCACCCAGCCCTGGGAGAGGCCGACGAAGTTGTTGTAGGCGACGTAAATCAGAATGGCGAACACCACGTTGAGGGAACGGCCCGCGCGCGGATTCACATAGCTCAAGGGCACCGCCAACAAACAGAGGATCAGTGCACTGGCCGGATAACCGAAGCGCCAGACCCATTCCGCCATGTTTTCCGGCGTCGGATCGGCGAACAACTTCTCCACGCTACGGGTACGCGGTCCACCCGCCTTTTCGGCAACCACCTGCGGCTGGATGCGCACGGCATAGCTGTCGAAATCGGCCACCCGGAAATCCGCGATGCCGGGTGTGCCCTCATAACGATTGCCCCGCTCCAGCACCAGGAAGTGGTCGCCATTTTCCATGGCCCGCACATGCCCTTGCCGGGCAACGATCACCCCCATCCGCCCCTGCTGCACCGACTGGACGAACACATTGCCGACGCGCTCGCCGTTGGCGGAAGCGGTTTCCACGAAAAACACACGCTTCCCTCCGTGGTCCTCGGAAAACACGCCGGGCGCCAACGTGGAGACGCGATCCCGGCTGTCCAGAATCTCCTCGTACTGCATCTGCTTGTCCTGCGACCAGGGAATCAACACCAGGCTCACAAAGGCGATGATCAACGCCCCTGGCAGGGCAAACACCGCGACCGGGCGCATCCAGTCGAACGGCCCCAGGCCGCCGTTCATCCAGATCACCGCCTCGCTGTCACGCCAGAGACGGGACAGACTCATGAACACGCCGATGAACAGGGCCAGGGACAGCAGAACCGGCAAAAACCGCACGAACCCGAATCCCAGCATGGGAAAAACCGCGTCGTTGGCCAGGTCGCCGATCGCCGCCCGGCTCAACACGCGCACCAGCAGCACGACGGCGAAGATCGCCCCCAGCGCCGCGAACGCCATGCCGCTGCCGGCGGCCATCTCGCGGATCAGGGCACGGTCGAACATGCGCATGAAGGAAGCCATGGTTGAGAGGGTTGAGTTTTGACTATTTGAACTTCAAGTGCCGATAATCCACAAAACCACCCATACACGTAAGAATTTGTATTTTTCAGGCGGGATCATCGTTTTTTGGAGACAAGGATGGAATTCAGCATAAAAAGCGGCAGTCCGGAAAAACAGCGCAGCGCTTGTGTGGTGGTCGGCGTGTTCGACCACCGCAAACTCAGTTTCGCCGGTGAGGTCATTGATCACGCCGCCCAAGGTTATCTGGCCGACATTCTCCGGCGTGGCGACATGGACGGCAAGCCGGGCGCCACCTTGTTGCTGCATAACGTTCCCGGACTTTTATGCGATCGGGTGCTGCTGGTCGGCCTCGGCAAGGAACGTGAGTTCCGCGATAAAAACTATCGCGATGCCGTGCGCGCCGCGATCAAGGCCCTGTCGGACACCGGCGTCGGTGAAGCCGCGCTCTATCTCAGCGAAATTCCGGTGAAGAAGCGCGATCTCGGCTGGAATGTGGAACAGGCGGTGCTGGTCGCGGAAGAAACGCTGTATCGCTTCGACCAGATGAAGAGCAAGCCGGAGGAAAGCAAACGCACATTGCGCCGCCTCACCCTGGCGGTTTCCCGCCGCGGCGAACTGCCCACCGGCGAGGCCGCCGCTCTGCGTGGCCAGGCCATCGCCGCCGGCATGAAGCTGGCGAAGGATCTCGGCAACCTGCCGGGCAACGTCTGCACACCCGGCCATCTCGCCGCGCAAGCCGAGGAAATGGCGAAAACCCATGGTTTTGCCGTCGAAGTACTGGATCAGGCCGCCATCGAAAAACTCGGCATGGGCTCCTTCCTCTCCGTCGCCCGCGGCAGCGACGAGCCGCCGCGCTTCATCGTCTTGCGCCACCAGGGCGGCGAGAAAGGCCAGAAACCCGTCGTCCTGGTGGGCAAGGGCATCACCTTCGATTCCGGCGGCATCTCGCTCAAACCCGGCGCCGACATGGACGAAATGAAATACGACATGTGCGGCGCCGCCTCCGTGCTGGGCACCTTCCGCGCCTTGGCCGAACTCAAGCTGCCGCTCAACGTGGTCGGCCTCATCCCCACCTGCGAGAACATGCCCAACGGCCGCGCCAACAAGCCGGGCGACGTGGTCACCTCCATGTCCGGGCAGACCATCGAAATTCTCAACACCGATGCCGAGGGCCGCCTGATCCTGTGCGACGCCCTGACCTACGCGGAGCGCTTCGAGCCTGCCTGCGTGGTGGACATCGCCACCCTCACCGGCGCCTGCGTGATCGCCCTGGGCCATGTCACCTCCGGCCTGCTCGCCAACGACGACGCCCTGGCGCGGGAACTGCTGCATGCCGGCGAAGTGGCGAACGACCGCTGCTGGCAACTACCGCTGTTTGACGAGTACGAAGAACAGTTGAAGAGCAACTTCGCCGACATGGCGAATATCGGCGGCCGCCCCGCCGGCACCATCACCGCCGCCGCCTTCCTCGGCAAGTTCACCAAAAAGTACGACTGGGCACACCTCGACATCGCCGGCACCGCCTGGAAATCCGGCAAGGAAAAAGGCAGCACCGGCCGCCCGGTGCCGCTGCTGGTGCACTTCCTCGTTAAACGGGCGGAAGGGTGATTCGCGTCGGATTCATGGCGGAACCGCTTCGCGTTCCGCCCTACGCTGTGACGTAGGGCGGATGCCCGCGGGGCGATCCGCCGACAACCATTCCACGGCCCCCCATCCATGCCCGACTATCGCCGCTACCGAATCCCTGGCGGCACCTACTTTTTCACGGTCACCTTGCTGGACCGCCGGAGTGATCTGCTCACCCGGCACATCGACGTCCTGCGCGCGGCAGTCCGGGCCACGCGCATGCGGCGTCCTTTCCACATCGATGCCTGGGTCGTACTTCCCGACCATCTGCATTGCATCTGGACGCTACCGACGGGAGATGCCGATTTCTCCAATCGCTGGAAGGCGATCAAGATTCGCTTCGTCCAGGCTCTGCCGCATGACGAACCGCGATCAGCCGTGCGAGCGACGAACGGCGAACGTGGCATATGGCAGCGCCGTTTCTGGGAACACGCCATCCGCGACGAAGACGACTATGCCCGGCACCTGGATTACGTCCACATCAACCCGGTCAAACACGGCTGGGCCAGAACAGTACGGGAATGGCCGTATTCCACCTTTCAGCACTGGATCGAAGCAGGGGTGTATCAGCCGGACTGGGCCGGCGGAGAGGTAGAGGATGAGTTGCCGGCGGGGGAGCGGTGAACGGGCGGATTGGCGGAACCGCTTCGCGTTCCGCCCTACGTTTTCGCCACACGTATCGAACGTAGGGCGGATACCCGCAGGGCGATCCGCCAACCCGGTACCCGCTCCGAATCACCCGCGCCACCGCGCAAGCACCAGTCTTGGCGGAACCGCTTCGCGTTCCGCCCTACGGTTTCATCACCCTTCCGAACGTAGGGCGGATGCCCGCAGGGCGATCCGCCAACCCGGTACCCACTCCGAATCACCCGCGCCGCCGCGCAAGCACCAATCTTGGCGGAACCGCTGCGCGTTCCGCCCTACGGTTTCATCACCCTTCCGAACGTAGGGCGGATGCCCGCAGGGCGATCCGCCAACCCGGTACCCGCTCCGAATCACCCGCGCCGCCGCGCAAGCACCAATCTTGGCGGAACCGCTGCGCGTTCCGCCCTACGGTTTCATCACCCTTCCGAACGTAGGGCGGATACCCGCAGGGCGATCCGCCAGCCCGGTACCCGCTCCGAATCACCCGCGCCGCCGCGCAAGCACCAATCTTGGCGGAACCGCTGCGCGTTCCGCCCTACGGTTTCATCACCCTTCCGAACGTAGGGCGGATGCCCGCAGGGCGATCCGCCAACCCGGTACCCACTCCGAATCACCCGCGCCGCCGCGCAAGCACCAGTCTTGGCGGAACCGCTGCGCGTTCCGCCCTACGGTTCCAGCACCGTATCCCGCGCCTCCGCCAGCAGCCCCGGGTAATCCCGCGAGGCATGTAATCCCCGGCTTTCGTGCCTGAGTGTGGCGCAGCGCACGATCAGGTCGGCGGTGAGTACCAGGTTGCGCAGTTCGATCAGGTCGTTGCTCACTCGGAAGTTGCTGTAGTACTCGTTGATCTCGTCGGCCAGCAACTGGATGCGATGGCTGGCCCGCTCCAGGCGCTTGCGGGTGCGCACGATGCCGACGTAGTCCCACATGAAGCGGCGTAGTTCGTGCCAGTTGTGGGCGATGACGATTTCCTCATCGGCGTCGGTCACCCGGCTTTCGTCCCAATCCGGTAATTCAATCCGCGCGGCGGGCTCGGCTTCGGCGATGTGGGCGGCCGCCGCGCGGCCGTAGACCAGGCATTCCAGGAGGGAGTTGGAGGCGAGCCGGTTGGCGCCGTGCAGGCCGGTGCAACTGGCTTCACCAATGGCGTAGAGATTATCGGCATCGGCGCGGCCGTCCTGGTCCACCAGCACGCCGCCGCAGGTGTAATGCGCGGCCGGCGCCACCGGAATCCATTCGCGCGTGATGTCGATGCCCAGTTCCAGGCAGCGCGCATGGATGTTGGGGAAGTGGCTGACGATGAACTTGGCCGGCTTGTGGGTGATGTCGAGATACACGCAATCGAGGCCGCGCTTCTTCATTTCGAAGTCGATGGCGCGCGCCACCACGTCGCGCGGCGCCAGTTCGCCACGTTCGTCGTGTTCCGGCATGAAGCGGGTGCCGTCGGGCAGGCGCAGCAAGGCGCCCTCGCCGCGCATCGCCTCGGTAATCAGAAAGGATTTGGCGTGCGGGTGATACAGGCAGGTCGGGTGGAACTGGATGAACTCCAGATTGGCCACCCGGCAGCCGGCGCGCCAGGCCATCGCGATGCCGTCGCCAGTGGCGGTGTCCGGATTGGTGGTGTAGAGAAAGGCCTTGCCGGTCCCCCCGGTGGCCAGTGCCGTGAAGCCGGCGGCATAGGTCTCCACCTGGCCGCCGGCGGTATCCAGCACGTAAGCGCCGTGTACCGCCCCGCCCTGGCGCCCGAGGCCGCGGTCGGTAATCAGGTCGATGGCGATGTGATGGCTAAACAGGGTCACGTTCGGCCGCGCCGCCATGCGCGCCAGCAAAATGTCCTGCACGGCGCGACCGGTGGCATCCGCCGCGTGCAGTACCCTGCGCTTCGAGTGACCACCCTCGCGGGTCAGGTGATAGGCGGCGCCCTCATGATCGAACGGCGCGCCCTGCTCGATCAGCCATTGCACGGCGGCCGGCGCCGCCTCCACCACCTGGCGCACCACGGCTTCGTTGCACAAGCCGGCGCCCGCCACCAGGGTGTCGCGGACATGGTCGTCGAAGCTGTCGTCCGGGCCGGTGACGGCGGCAATGCCGCCCTGCGCCCAATAGCTGGAACTGTCGGAATCGGCCTTCTTGGTCACCACCGCGATGCGCATGCGCTCGGGCAGGGACAAAGCCAGGGTGGCGGCGGACATGCCGGAACCGATGATGAGGACGTCGAAACTTTGCATGGCCTTGTTTGAAAAAAGGAGTGGAGCGACGCGAAGCCACCCGAATCTTTCGCGCCAGGTGGCTCCGCGAGTGTGGCCGCGAGTATCGCGGCAAATGGCCCGGTTATACTCGACCCGACATGGATTGCAAGCCGTGGCGGCCACCGCCACGCGAGGATGAGGATGAGCGATCGGGAAGTCGACCTGCAACTGGTCGAGCGGGTACGCGAAGGGGACAAACAGGCGTTCGGGCTGCTGGTGGAGAAATACCGCCGCAAGGTCATCCGCCTGCTGTCGCGCATGGTGCGCAACCCGGACGACCTGGAGGACATCGCCCAGGAGACCTTCATCAAGGCCTACCGGGCCTTGCCGCAGTTTCGCGGTGACGCGGCGTTCTACACCTGGCTTTATCGCATTGCCGTCAACACCGCCAAAAACCACCTGGTTTCGCGCGGCAAGGCCATGCGCACGGTGAGCGACCAGGCGATGAACGACGACGACGAGCCAGATGAACGGCTCATGGCGCAGGACATCAGCACACCGGAAACGGAACTCTTGTCGAAACAGGTAGCCATAGCGGTGAACGAAGCGGTCGATGCCCTGCCCGAAGAATTGCGCCAGGCCATCACGCTGCGTGAAATGGAAGGCATGAGTTACGAGGAAATAGCCGAATACATGGCCTGCCCGATCGGCACCGTGCGGTCCCGTATTTTCCGGGCGCGCGAAGCCATCGCCAGCAAGTTGCGGCCGATTCTGGGCACTCCGGATGACAAAAGGTGGTAGCGAGATGAACAAGACACACGAAGCCGATGACAGCACTTATGACGACCTCTCGGCCCTGCTGGACGGCGAACTTTCCGATCAGAGCGCGCGGCTGGCGATCCGCCGACTGGGCGGCGAACCCGACGCGCGGACGCGCTTCGCCGAATACTGCGCCATCGGCGACCTGTTGCGCGGGCATCACCATGATCTCCCCGGCCTGACGGAAAAGGTCATGGCCGCCCTCGAAGATGAACCCACAGTACTGGCTCCGCGGCGAAAAGCCACCAATCAGCGGCCGCTGCTCTGGCTCGCAGCCGCCGCTTGCGCCGCCATCACCTGGGGCCTGTGGGGTGTGGCGCCGCGCCAGGAAAATATCGCCCCGCTGGCCGCCGCGCAGATACCCGCTCACGCGCCGGCCGATGTCGCGCCCTACCTGGCCGCGCATCAGGACTATGCCCAGGCCGTGCTCACCGTGCCGGAAATGCATTTCACCCGTGTCTCACTGAGCAGGGAAGCGCGGTGAGGGCGGCCTGGCTGTTGCTGCTGTGCGCGGCAAACGCGCAGGCCGCGCAACCCCTGCCGCAAGCCGAGGCCGCCGTCTGGCTGCAGAAGATGGCGGACGCCTCGCGCCGCGTGACCTACGAAGGGGTTTTCGTGGTGCGCCAGGGCGACACGATGCAAACCCTGTCGATCAGCAACCGCCCCAGCGGCCAGGGCAATGACAGCCGCCTTGTGGCCATGGACGGCAACCTGCGCGAAGTGCGTTGTAGCCAGACCGGCGCGGTGACCGTGGTGTCCGACGGCAGCCAGGTGAAGATGGAAAAGCGCCTCAACAACCGCCACTTCCCCGATCTCCTGCCGGCCAATCCGGTGGCGCTGGCCAACTGGTACGAAGTTCGCCTGGGCGAAGCGGCGCGCGTCGCCGGCCTGGACTGCCGCAATGTGGAAATCCACCCCAAGGATGCCTTTCGCTGGGGCTACATCCTTTGCGCGGAAAAGGATAGCGGCCTGCCGCTGAAAGCCGTTCTGGTCAACGCCAGCAACCAGCCGTTGATGCAATACGCTTTCGCCGAGATCAAGCTGGGCACGGCGAGTTCCATGCCAAAACAGACAACCCGACCCGAAGTCTTGCCGGCCATGCCCGAGCCCGCGCGGCAACTGGAATCGGAACAGGTCGTGGCCAGAAACCTGCCGCCCGGATATACGCGCATCGCCGCCGTCAAACGCCACTTGCCCAATATGCTGGGCGAAGTGGAACACTGGGTGTTCAGTGACGGCCTCACCCACATCTCCCTGTTCCTCTCACCCAGCGACAAGCCGGTGGACACCGTCAAAGGCGAAAGCCCGCGCGGCATGGTCAACCTGATGCGGCGCCAGGTCGGCGCGTTCCAGGCCACCGTGCTGGGCGACGCGCCCTGGACGGCGGTGGAAACCATCGCCATGGGTCTGGAGCCGAGGTAATGATCGCCCGATCGGAATTCCACGTACAACCTACGTCCAACCCGCGTCCGCGCAAACGTTTGAGAAATTTCCCCCAGCCCCCGTTTGAAAAGGCTGTTTTACCGTTAATGGGTAATGCGACAGAAAACGCCCGAGGGAGTGGCTTCATCAGGAATTTTGCGGCGTTTGCCTGTATGGCCGTCTCAGAAATCCCCCCTAACCCCCCTTTGAAAAAGGGGGGAACCACCGCACCAACCACATCACCTGTTAACGGGAAAAGTGCCTTTGAAAAAGGGGGGAACGAAACATGATCGAAACTCCCGCCCGCGTCACCCGCCTGGAAGGCGACAGCGCCTGGGTGGTCAGCGCGGCGCCCTCCTCCTGCGGAGCCTGTGGCGGCAAGGGCTGCGGCAGTTCGTTGTTCGCCCGCGTGCTGCACGCGGACGAGCCGGAATATCGGGTCGAAAACCCCATCGGCGCGGCGGTGGGCGAGTCCGTGGTGGTGGGCTTGCCCGATGGCGCCCTGCTCGGCGCGGCGCTATCGGGCTACCTGGTGCCGCTTATGCTGCTGCTGCTTGGCGCCGGAGCCGGACAGCATTTCGCCGGGGAACTTGGCGCGGTGGCCGGCGGTCTTCTTGGCCTCGTGCTGGCCGCGTTGTATTTGAAGCGCCGTAGCGCCCCGGTCTCTTACCCGGTGGTGTTGCGGCGCGGCGAAACGAGCTGCGCCAGCCGCTGACTCGTGGCGCCGGCTTCCCGCCGGCACTGATCCCCCAGCCGGCGCTGACGCCGGCGCAACTTTCGAGGTGTGACATGAAGAAATGGTTTGCCCTTATCGGCCTGACTTTGAGCTTCCTGTCCGGTGGCGCCTCCGCGCAACTGCCGGACTTTGTCGATCTGGTGGAAAAGCAGTCGCCCGCCGTGGTCAACATCACCACCAGCCAGGAAGCGCGCCGTCTCAAACATGGCAACAAGCGCATGCCGGCCCCCGAAGAAATGTTCGATTTCTTTCGCAAATTCATGCCACCCGAGGGCGAAGCGTTCCTGCCGCCCCGGCAGGGCCAGGGGTCCGGCTTCCTGATTTCCTCCGACGGTTACATCCTGACCAACACCCACGTGGTCGATCATGTCGATGAAGTCATCGTCAAGCTCGCCGACAAGCGCGAGTTCCGCGCCAAGGTGGTCGGCACGGACAGCCGCACCGATGTCGCCCTGATCAAGATCAACGCCGAAGGATTGCCACGCGTGGCGCTGGGCGACCCCAGCAAGCTGCGCGTGGGTGAATGGGTGCTCGCCATCGGCGCGCCGTTCGGCTTCGAGAACTCGGTCACCGCCGGCATCGTTTCCGCCATCGGCCGCTCCCTGCCGCAGGAAAACTACGTTCCCTTCATTCAGACCGATGTCGCGGTGAATCCCGGCAACTCGGGCGGCCCGCTGTTCAACATGAAGGGGGAAGTGGTCGGCATGAACTCGCAGATCATCTCCCGCTCCGGCGGCTACATGGGCCTGTCGTTCGCGATTCCCATCGACGTCGCCACGGATGTGGCCGAACAACTGAAGACGCGCGGCAGCGTCAGCCGCGGTCGCCTGGGCGTGGTGATCCAGGAAGTCACCGCCGATCTGGCCGACTCCTTCGGCCTGAAAAACCCGGAAGGCGCCCTGGTGGCCGACATCGAGGAGGGTAGCCCGGCCGACAAGGCGGGACTCAAGGTGTCCGACATCATCCTCAAATACAACGGCAAGTCGGTCGCGAGTTCCATCGACCTGCCGCGCATGGTCGGCGCCTCCAAGCCCGGCAGCCGCGCCACCCTGAGTATCTGGCGCAAGGGCGCGATGCATGAACTCGGCGTCAGTGTCGGCGAGATCAAGGATGATCAACTTGCCGCCGCCGCGCCGGAAAAGAAGAAAAGCAACCGCGCCGGCCTGGTCGTGAGCAAGCTCCCCGCCGAGCAAAAGAAAGCCCTGAAAATCAGCAGCGGCGTGCTGGTGGAAGAAGCGGAAGGCGAGGCCAGCCGCGCCGGTATCAAGAGCGGCGACATCATCCTGGCGGTCAACAACCAGGAAGTGAACGACGCGGAGGGGCTCTCCCAGCTCCTGAACGACCCGCAACGCAAGCGCGCCGCCTTGCTGATCAAGCGCGAGGACAACACCCATTACGTCTCGCTGCGACTGGACAAATAAGCCGGGGGCGGCGTTTTTCATAGGCGCTGTTCGCGTTAGTCATGATCCATGTGCAAGCGCGTGGAGGAGTGGCCTCCCCCTTTCTCAAAGGGGGCAGGGGGGATTTCTGAGATGGCCACCCAAGCAAACGCCGCTAAATCCCCCTCATTCCCCCTTTGAGAAAGGGGGAGGCCACTCCTCCACGGCCAACGCGAACAGCACCTTTTCAAGCAATCTGGCGGGCGACGTACACCATGATGTGGTGGTGTTCCGTGGACTCGATCTTGGCCAGTTGCGTGATGATCGCGGGATCGACCACATAGCCCTTGGCCAACAGCATGTAGCCGTCGCGGTGTTGCAGGTCGCGCGATAGGACCATGCCGGGGCGCAGCGACGTCGGGCGCAGCGGCATTTCGTCGATGACGTTCTTCAACTGGTCGCCGAGGATTTCCACATAGTGGTCGATCACCGCCGGGTCATAACGCTTGCCGCGCTGCTCGATCAGGTAGGAAAACGCTTCCTTGGGTTTCATCGGCTGCTGCGTCATGGTGCCACTGATGAGGTTGTCGTACTCGTTGGCGGCGGCGATGATGCGCGCGCCCAGCGGGATCGCGATGCCGGCCAGGTGGTCAGGATAACCGCTGCCGTCGTACAGCTCGTGGTGGTGGCGGATCAGCAGGGCGGCATCCTTGAGCTGTTCGATCTGCATCAAGGCGTGTTGCCCGCGCTCGGCGTGGCGCATGAGTTCGACGCGCTGGTTGGGGTCGAGCGCGAACAGCGGGCGCTCCAGAATGGAATCGGACAAACCGATCTTGCCGATGTCATGCAGCAGCGCGGCGAACAGGACGTTCTGCTGCTCGGCGTCGCTCAATTCCAGCGCGCGCGCCAGGCTGCGCGAGTGGTCGGCGACCCGGCGGGCATGGCCGGAAAGATTCTTGCCGCGCATCTCGGTGAGGCCGGAGAAAGCCTGCACGGTGTTGACGAAGCCGGTCTTCAGCCTGGAGTGGGCCGTTTTCACATACTTGATCGCCTTTTCCAGTTCCGCCGTGCGTTCGGCCACCTTCTGTTCCAGTCCCGCGTTGAGTTCGCGCAGTTCGGCGTTCTGCGCTTCCACGACGGAGTTCAGGCGGCCGTTTTCCTGTTCCAGGCGACGCCGTTCCAGCGCTTCGCGCACGATCAGGACGATTTCGGTGTCATCCCAGGGTTTGTTGATATAGCGGTAGATCTGGCCCTGGTTGATGGCGGCGATGGTGGATTCGATGTCGGCGTAGCCGGTAAGCAGGATGCGGATGGCATCCGGCCAGCGCAAACGCGCCTGTTCCAGGAAACGGGCGCCGTCCATCTCCGGCATACGCATGTCGGAGATGATCAGGTCGACATGTTCCTTCTCCAGGATTTCCAGGCCGGCGGCGGCGCCCTCGCCGGTGAATATCTGGTAGCCCTGCGGCCGGAACAAGCGCTTCAGCGAGGACAGGATGGACGGTTCGTCGTCCACGAACAGCAGGGTGGCGGGGGTGGATTCACTCATGATCAGAACTCTGGGAAGGTTGCGTCAGCGGTGAGAGTGGCAAACAAATAAGAAATGTCGTGCCTTTTCCCGGTTCGCTTTCCACTTCGATGCGGCCACTGTGCTTCTGGATGATGCCGTAGGAGATGGAAAGCCCGAGGCCGGTGCCCACGCCGACGGGTTTGGTGGTGAAAAAGGGGTCGAAGATGCGGGTGAGCTGATGGGCGGGAATACCCTTGCCGGTGTCGGCGATTTCCACATGAGCTTCATCATTCCACACCCCGGTGCGTATGGTGATCGTGCCCTGGGTATCGATGGCGTGCGCCGCGTTGACCAGCAGGTTCATGAATACCTGGTTCAATTGCGCGGGCAGGCAGCGCAGCGCCGGCATTTCACCGTATTCCCTGACCACGTTCGCCTTGTATTTGATTTCGTTGCTGACCACGTTGAGAGTGGATTCCAGTCCCTTGTGCAGATCGGCCAGCACCCACTCGCCCGGGTCGGCGTGCGAGAAGTCCTTGAGATCCTGGACGATGCGGCGCACCCGGCTGATGCCATCGCCGGTTTCCGTGAGCAGGTCGGCGATGTCGCTTTTCAGGTAGCTCAGATCGGCGTCCGCCTTGACCACCGCCAGGCGCGAACGAATGGCCCCCTCGGGTAGCTCGCGTTCGATGGCTTCAAATGCCGCCAGCACATTGAGCAGGCGATCGACATAGCCGCGCAGGGTACTCAGGTTGGAGCCGACGTAGCCGATCGGGTTGTTGATCTCATGCGCCACGCCGGCGGCGAGTTGGCCGATGGAAGCCATCTTTTCCGATTGCAGCAATTGGTTGTGGGCCTCTTCCAGTCGTTTGATCAGCGCGGCCTGTTCGCCCTTCTCCTGTTGCAGGGCGGCTTCGGTCGAGAGTTTTTCGTCCAGGCGCGCATTCAGTTCCCCGGACATCAGATCCATCGAACGCTCGACCAGGCGACGTGCGTCGTCGGCATGGCGGTAGGCGCGGTCCACCACTTCCAGGAAATCACCCAGCCCCTCCGCCATGCCGGGGGCCAAGTGCTTGCGAATCTGGCGTTCGAGCAGGGGGTGCATGATCAGCCGGTCTCGGGTAGGTCGGATCGGAAACGCTTGAAGGATGAGGGCTCCCCCCTTTTCCAAAGGGGGGCTGGGGGGGATTTTCTGACGCTCGCACACGCACAACCGTTGTAGAAATCCCTGATGAAGCCCCTACCCTTCGGTACCTCAATCCCCCTTTGAAAAAGGGGGAGGCGGCATCCAACAGCCGCGCGGGTTGTGGCCCCAAAGGCGGGCATCAAGGCAAATCGTTCAAGCCGCATCGCCCACCTCCTCCACATGCTCGATCGGCAGCGTCACGCGGAACGTGCTGCCTTTGCCGACTTCGCTTTCCACTTCGATGCGTCCGTGGTGCTTCTGGATGATGCCGTAAGCCAGCGAGAGGCCCAGCCCGGTGCCCTTGCCCACCGGTTTGGTGGTGAAGAAGGGGTCGAAAATACGGCTCTTGATGTCGTCCGGGATGCCCTTTCCGGTATCCGCCACTTCCACCCACACCTTGCCCGCGTCCGCGCCGCTGCCCAGGCCGGTACGCAGGGTAATGGCGCCGCGCGGCCCCTCGATGGCGTGGGCCGCATTCACCATCAGGTTCATGAACACCTGATTGAGTTGCGAGGGCAGGCATTCGACTTCGGGAATGTCGCCGTATTCCTTGACCACGTCGGCGCGGTATTTGATTTCGTTGTGAACGATGTTGAGTGTGCTATCCAGCCCCTGGGTCAGGTTGGCGTATTGCCAGTCGGGCGAGCTGTCCAGGCGCGAGAAGTCCTTCAGATCCTGGACGATCTTGCGCACACGGGTGATGCCTTCCTTCGATTCGTTCATCAATACCGGGATGTCTTCGCGCAGGTAGGGCAGGTCCAGCTTCTGTTTCAACTGGGCCAGTTCGCCGCGTTGCGGCGCGTCATCCGGCAGGGCCACGGCGGCCGTCTCGAACCCGTCGATCAGGTTGAACAGGTCGCGGATATAGGTTTCCAGCGTGCCCAGGTTGGAATGCACATAACCGATGGGGTTGTTGATCTCGTGCGCCACGCCCGCCGCGAGCTGGCCGATGGAGGCCAGCTTCTCGGATTGCAGCAACTGGGTCTGCGCCTCCTGCAATTTGTGGTGCAGGCTCGCCAATTGCTGATATTGCTGTTCCAGCAAGGCCTGCGAGCGCGTGCGTTCGGCGATGTCCCCCTCCAGTTGCTGCATGGCGCGCGACAGCGCCTCGGTGCGCTCATCCACACGCCGTTGCAGATCCACGTTGAGATCCTGAAGCGATTCCTCCATCCGCTTGCGGGCGCTGATGTCGGTGCGGATGGCGATGTACTGGGTGGGGTTTCCCTCCATATCCAGGAACGGCACGATGGTGGAATCCACCCAGTAGTCGCCGCCATCCTTGCGCCGATTACGGATTTCGCCGTGCCAGACCTGACCGGAGGTGATCGTCTCCCACATCGCCGCGAAGAACTCCGGCGGGTGCAGACCGGAATTGACGATGCGATGGTTCTGCCCCATCAGTTCTCGCAGCGAGTAACCGGAAATGGTGCAGAACTTCTCGTTCACATAGGTGATGTTGCCCTGGGTGTCGGCGATGCTGACGATGGCGTGTTCATCCAGCGCGGTCTTCTGCGCCTGCAACTCCTGGTTGGTCTGCTCCAGCAGATCGTTCATGTATTCCAGGGTGGTCAGATCCTGCGCCACGCAGAGCACCCCCTTCCAGGCGCCATTGCTGGTGGCGATGGGGGTGCGGGCGATAACGTAGTGCCCACGCATGCCGCTGGCCGAGGTCAAACGCCGATCCTGGTGCGAGGTCTGTCCGGTTTCCAGCGCCTTCTGGTCTTCCTGGTCGTTCTTCAGGCCTTCGATACCGCCCCAGATGTCCACCTCGCTCTTGCCGGCGAGCGACTCCTTGGCCATATCGGCGATCTTCTCGAAACCGGCGTTACACCAGACGATGCGCGATTCGGTGTCCTTGAACCAGATCGGCATGGGAATGTTGGTCAACATGGCATGGGCTTCGCGTTCCCCCTCGCGCAGTTGCGCCAGCAAGGTGCGCTGACGCCTGATCACCACCACGGCGATCAGGCAGGCCAACAACACCGCCACCATGGCGCTGGTGATCATCAGGTTGCGCGCGAGTTGGTATTTCCCGCGCGCCTCGATGGCGGCTTGACGACCACGGCGAATCTGCTCGTCGAGCAGGCTACGCAGTTGCACCGTGGCCTGGTTTTGCGCGGGGATGGCCTCGGTCATCAGGAGCCGCTCGGCGGCGGCCTTCTTGTCAGCCAGGGCCAGATCGAGCACTTCGTCCTGCACGCCCGAACCGTAGCCGGTGTAGCGCCCTTGCGTTTCCAGCAGCTTCCGTTCCAGCGCGGATAGATCCATCTTCAGCAACTTCTCGCGCGCGCCGCGAAAGACGCCGGCCAGTTCATGAAAACGCGGCACCAGATCGTCGCGCTCGAAGGCATCCGGCTCCTGCAGGATGGCGTGCAGTTGCAAAGCACGTTCCCGCGCGGCGATGTACATCTCGGCGGCGAGATGGGCGCGCTCATTGTGATCCTCGACGATGGCGGTGATGGTGTCGTTCATGGCGCGCAGATACGCCAGACCCACGCCCGCCAGCCCCAGCAGCAGAACGATGATCAGGAAGAAGCCAGCCAGGAGGCCACCACTCGCCGCGTTCTTTTCCATATTCATGGCATCCATCGCTCAGGCCGCCAGGAGAGCGCAATAGCTCTCGTGTTCGTGCTCGATGCCCGGCAGCATGGCCTTCAACATCGCCGCGTCAAGGCCGAGACGGCGCCAGGCGGCGGCACACAAAGGCGGCACCAGCGCCCGCGGCGCGCCGGCCAGATCGAGGGCATGGGCCAGGATGTTGGCGACATGCACCACATCGGCCAGCGAGGCCATACCGCCATAGCCGCGGGAGCGGCTCTCGACGCTCCCCTCTCCCCCCGGGATAAGCAGAGACTTGGCGGCCGTCGTTTGGCCGCCTAGTCGATTGCTTAGGTGTTCCATCAGAGGGGCTGGGGGTGAGGGAAGGCCGGCCGCGTCGCCATGCCGCCCCTCCGGCGCATGGTGCAGCGCCACCGCGCGCACGATGTCCGCCGGAAAACGCCAGCGTGAGGTCAGCGCCTCACCGGCCTGGGCATGGTCGAAACCGAGAATCGCCCGCTCCGCTTCCGGCACATGGCAATCCTGTTCCTCGCGATACGCCAGCACCCGGGCGTAATGCTCCGGACGGGTGGTGAGCAGCATCAGCACGCCGATGTCGTGCAGCAACCCGGCGCTGAAACCGGCTTCCGTATCGAGCCCGGCATGGCGCGCCAGCGCGCGCGCGCACAGCGCGGTGCCGAGGCCGTGGCGCCAGAAATGGCCGAGATCGAAGGGAACCCCCTTGGGCGGCGTGAAATAGCCGGTGACCGAGGCCGCCATGACCAGGCTGCCCACAGCTCGGAAGCCGAGGATGACGATGGCGTCATGAATGCTCGAAACCCTGTGCTGGATGCCATAGAAGGGCGAGTTGGCGACCCGCAGCGCGCGCGCCGCCAGAGATTGGTCCTTGGCGATACCTTCGGCGAGCTGGTCGATGCCGGCGGATTCGTTATCCAGCGTGCGGATCAATTCGCCGACAACCGCCGGCAAGGAGGGCAACTGGCGAATGTCAGCCAGGACTTCTTCCAAAGCGAGCGGGGGTAGAGCCGGCTGCGCGCCAGCCTGGTCGACAGCGCCGTCAGACACGGTGTTCATGCCACTTGCTCCAGGCGATATTCCAGAAGGGTCTGGTACAGCACGCGGTCGGCTTCACCCTCACCGGTGTGGCGAAATAGGTGGCGCAGACGGGCGCGCACTTCCTCGCGGCGGGCTTCGCGTTCCGCATCGGAAAGACTTTCCCGCGCCTCGATCACGACCTGCCGCACGTCGCGCCGTCGCAGAGAGGCGAGGTGTGATTCGCTGAGTTCGGTGCCGGCGGCCAGCAGCGTGGCGCCATGGGCATCATGGATGTCCGCCCCCAGCACCATGCCGGGCGTGACCTGATCCAACGCCAAGGTATGAATGCTCGTCATGGGCACATCTCGCACGGCAACAGGGCCAGCAGGGTGCCGCGCGAGCGGGAGTGCAAGCCCATCGGTTTGTAGACCACACGGTAGCGGCGCCCCTCGTGCACGGCTTGTTCGGGGATGCTGGCGGGGTCGCCGAGCCAGGCGAGCATGGGCTCCGGCAGCACTTCGCGCGCCTCCTGGCCGAGCAAGGGCGCTCCGCCGCCCAGACGCGTATCCGCCGCCGTGTTGGAAAGCGCCACCAAACCTTCTTCATCAACGCCGATGAGGGGCCAGGGAATCAGTTGCAGGACTTCCTGGAGGGTATCGAGCACGGTCGCGATCTGCCGAGCCTGGCGTTCCTTTTCGTCGATATGCGCCTGCAATTCCACGTTGGCGCTTTGCAGCGCCCGTGCCAGGCGCTGGTTTTCGTCGGCGACTTCCTTGCTACGGAAGGCCTCCCGGATATGCTCGCGCAGTTGCTCGTCGTCCCAGGGCTTGGTCAGGAATTTGTAGATCGCCCCCTCGTTGATGGCATCGGTGATGAATTGCAGG
This sequence comes from Gallionellaceae bacterium, assembly GCA_028714875.1. GTDB lineage: Bacteria > Pseudomonadota > Gammaproteobacteria > Burkholderiales > Thiobacillaceae > PFJX01. The sequence continues at coordinate 110,420 of JAQTLN010000007.1, read as the reverse complement.
TCGGTGTAGCCGGAAAGCACGATACGCATGGTCTCCGGATGCGTCTCCTTGGCCAGGCGCAGGAATTCCACGCCGCTCATGCCGGGCATGCGCTGGTCGGAAAGAATCACATCCACCCGTTCGTTCGCGAGGATGTCCAGAGCCTTGTGCGGGTCGTCGCTGGCGAGGATGCGGTAGCCGTCGCGGCGCAACGCGCGTTGCAGGGCGTTGAGGATATTCGGCTCGTCATCCACCAGTAGGAGGGTGCGGCTGGGCGGGGAATCGGTCGGTTCAGTCATGGCTGGACATGTTTTATTGAAGCGAGCGCGGCCTGGAAACGGAAGGCTTCGCGGATGCGCTCGCGCAGTTTCTCGTCGTCCCAGGGCTTGGTCAGGAACTTGTAGACGGCGCCGTCGTTGATGGCGTCGATCACAGAAGCCATGTCGGCCTGGCCGGAAAGGATGATGCGCAGACAATCGGGGTGCATGTCCTTGACCCGGGTCAGGAACTCGGTGCCGGAGAGGCCGGGCATGCGCTGATCGGAAATCACCACCTGCACCGCTTCGAGCGCCAGCAGTTCCAGCCCTTCGGCGGCATTGTTGGCGGTGAGGACGCGGTAGCTCTCGTAACGCAACATGCGGCGCAGGGCGGAGAGGATGCCGGGTTCATCGTCGACCAGCAGCAGCGTGCGCTGCGAACCTTCCGCCGTCGGCTGGCCCGGCAGGGTTTTGTCTTCACTCAGCAGGGTGAGGTAGTCCGACTCGGGCAGCGGGTAGCTGAAGAAATAGCCCTGGATTTCATCGCACCCCAGCCGCCGCAGATAAGCGAGTTGCGCCTCGCTTTCCACACCTTCGGCCACCACATGCAGGTGCATCTTGTGCGCCAAACCGATGATCGCGGCGACGATGCCGGCGATTTTGGCGTTGCTCACCATGTGGCGCACGAAGGACTGGTCCACCTTGATCGTGTCGATGGGGAAGTGGCTGAGATAGGTGAAGCTGGAATAGCCGGTGCCGAAATCATCCAGCGAGAGTTTGATGCCGAGGTTCTTGAGCCGCTGCAACTGAATGACGGCCGACTCGGGATCGTCCATCAACATGCTCTCGGTCAGTTCCAGTTCCAGCCGCCCCGGCTCGATCGCATGCCGCGCCAGCGCTTCGGATACCACCGTTTCCAGATCACCCGCGCCGAACTGACGCGCCGAGACATTCACCGCCAGGCGCGTCTCGCCGTAACCCCGCTCAGCCCAGGCGCGCAGACGGGCGCAGGCGCTGTCGATGACCCAGGAGCCGATCGGCACCACCAACCCGGAATGTTCCGCCAAAGGAATGAAATGGCCCGGCAGCACCAGCGTGTCGCCACGCCGCCAGCGCAACAGGGCTTCGGCGCCGGCGATGCGGCCATTGTGGAGATCACCCTTGGGCTGGAAAAAAAGCTCCAGTTCGCCGCGCTCCAACGCCTGACTCAGGGCGAGTTCCATTCCCGGTTCCTGGCCGAACGCCATGCTCATGCGCGAGTTCCCGATTGAGGAAGCAATGACGGCGCCCGGCCACCTGGCAGCCTGGCATCAATGCAATGGCGTTCGGTTTGCGGGATGAGCATGGTTGGCGTTCTTGGCAAATAGACACGACCTTCCGAGTAACGGCAGCCATACAAATAACTTGAGCGATTACCCCCGGCAATTCAGCTCGCGGATAATTCGGCGCACTTGTAGCGTCGGCATCCTTGCCGGCAGGTATTAATAGACGCCGGCAAGGATGCCGGCGCTACAGTAGCGGCGCGGGCTTGTTTAAAGCCGGCTCAACCACCCATATACGACTTCACTCATGAATCTCCTCATCATCAAGATGACTTCGCTGGGCGATGTCGTCCACATGCTCCCGGCCCTGACCGAGGCGGCCAGCCGAGTGCCGGGCCTGCGCGCCGACTGGGTGGTGGAGGAAGGTTTCGCCGCCATTCCCGGCTGGCACCCGGCGGTCGGACGGGTGATTCCCTCGGCCCTGCGGCGCTGGCGGCGCGGCCTCGGGAAAGGCGGAACCTGGGCGGAGATGGCCGCCGAGTTGGCCACATTTCGCCGGGCAATCCAGGCGGAGCGATACGACCTGGTTCTGGACGCCCAGGGACTGATCAAGAGCGCGCTGGTGGCGCGCCTCGCCCACGGGCCACGCGCCGGACTCGCCCGGGGCAGCGCGCGCGAGAGCCTGGCCTGTCTGGCCTACGCGCGGCGCTACCCGGCGCCGCGCGAACTGCACGCCATCACCCGCAATCGTCTGCTCACCGCCCAGGCGTTGGGCTATCCGATGGGAGGGGAGGACGACCTTCGCTATGGCCTGACGGCCCCCGCGCCGTTTCAGCTTGCCGGCCTGGCGACGGACTACATGGTCTGCCTGCATGGCACCGCGCGGGCGGAAAAGGAATATCCGGAACACGACTGGGCGGCGTTGCTGGCGCGCATCGCCGCGCTCGGCCTGGGCGTGGCCCTGCCTTGGGGCAACGAGCGGGAAAAGGCGCGCGCCGAACGTCTGGCGGCGACATTGCCGACAGCCGTGGTGTTACCGCGCCTGGGTTTGTCCGAGTTGGGTGGTCTGATCGCCGCCGCGCGTGGCGTGATCGGCGTCGATACCGGCCTGATGCATCTGGCGGCGGCCTTCCGCAAACCCGGCATCGGCCTCTATCCCGCCACGCCACCGGCGCGTTTCGGCGTTTATGCGGAAGCCGACGCGCCCGCGTTGATCAATCTATCGCGGCCCGACGAGTTGGCCCCGGAAGCGGTGGTACGGGTGTTCGAGACGTTGTTCGGTGATGGGGGTGCAAGTAAGACGTCGGGTTACGCGATAAAGCCGCTAACCCGACCTACTGCGATAACACCTTGATTTGCCTGGAGAGGGCCGCTTTCTGGACTTTAAGGTGTGATTTACGGCACAATCGCCGCCGTTTCCAACCAGCCGGCCAGCTCCTAAATGCCCCGAAAGCGCACGCCGAAGCAGTCCACCGAACAGGCCAGCCCGGCAGCGTCCGGCAAACTTATCCTGGTTCTGCACGGCCCCAACCTGAATCTGTTGGGTACGCGCGAACCCAAGCATTATGGCCACCAGACCCTGGCCGAAATCGACTCCGCCCTGATCGAACAAGGCACCGCCGTCGGCGTCGATGTGGAATGTTTCCAGAGCAATGCCGAACATGCCCTGATCGAGCGCATCCACGCCGCGCGCGAACAGGGCGTCGCCTACATCATCATCAACCCCGCCGCATTCACCCATACCAGCGTGGCGATGCGCGACGCGCTGGCCGCGGTGGCCATCCCTTTCATCGAAGTGCATCTGTCCAACGTCCATGCCCGCGAAGCCTTTCGCAAGCATTCGTATTTCTCCGACCTTGCGGCCGGGGTGATTTCGGGATTGGGCGCGATGGGCTATCTGTTTGCGCTGGGCTATGCCCTCAACGCCTTGGAGGAATAAGTACATGGATCTCCGCAAGCTCAAAAAACTCATCGACCTGGTCCAGGAATCCGGCATCGCCGAACTGGAAATCACCGAAGGTGAGGAAAAAGTCCGTATCACCCGCGCGGTGGCCGGCCAGACTGTCTACACCGGCATGCCCATGATGCAGCCGGGCATGATGGGTATGTACCCGCAACAGCCACCCGCCCCCGCTCCCGTGGCCGTGGCTGAACCCGCCGAACCGGCGGTTCCGGAAGGCCATGTGGTGAAGTCGCCCATGGTCGGCACCTTCTATCGCACCCCGTCGCCCAACGCCAAGGCGTTCGTGGAAGTGGGCCAGGCGGTCAAGGCCGGCGACACGCTCTGCATCATCGAAGCCATGAAGCTCATGAACGAGATCGAGGCGGACGAAGGCGGCGTGATCAAGGCCATCCTGATCGAGAACGGCCAGCCGGTGGAATACGGCGAGCCTCTGTTCATCATCGGTTGATGTAGCGCCGGCTTCCAGCCAGCTGGAAGCCGGCGCACCATTTCCTCCGAAAGCCGATTGAGGGAAACCCCCATGTTTGAAAAAGTCCTGATCGCCAACCGTGGCGAAATCGCCCTGCGCATTCAGCGTGCCTGCCGCGAGATGGGTATCAAAACCGTCGCGGTGTATTCCGAGGCGGATGCCGAAGCCAAATACGTGCGTCTGGCCGATGAATCGGTGTGCATCGGGCCGGCGCCGTCGGCCAAGAGCTACCTGCACGTTCCCTCCATCATCGCCGCCGCCGAAGTCACCGACGCCGAGGCCATCCACCCCGGCTATGGTTTCCTTTCGGAAAACGCCGGCTTCGCCGAGCGGGTGGAAAACTCCGGTTTCGTGTTCATCGGCCCGCGCCCGGAAACCATCCGCCTGATGGGCGACAAGGTTTCCGCCAAGGACGCCATGAAGGCCTCCGGCGTGCCGGTGGTGCCCGGTTCCGAGGGCGCCCTGAGCGAGGAAGACCCGGATGAATGGCTGCGCATGGCGCGCGATGTCGGCTACCCGGTCATCATCAAGGCGGCGGGTGGCGGCGGCGGACGCGGCATGCGCGTGGTACATACCGAAGCGCATCTGGTCCAGTCCGTGCAACTGACCCAAGGCGAGGCTGCCTCGACCTTCGGCAACCCCATGGTCTACATGGAAAAATTCCTCGGCAACCCGCGCCACATCGAAATCCAGGTACTGTCCGACACGCACGGCAACGCCATCCACCTGGGCGAGCGCGACTGTTCCATGCAGCGGCGCCACCAGAAGGTTCTGGAAGAAGCCCCGGCGCCAGGCCTGGACCCGAAACTGCGCAACAAGATCGGCGAACGCTGCGCCGAGGCCTGCCGCAAGATCGGTTATCGCGGCGCCGGCACCTTTGAATTTCTTTACGAAGACGGCGAGTTCTTCTTCATCGAAATGAACACCCGCGTGCAGGTGGAGCATCCGGTGACCGAATTCATCACCGGCGTCGACATCGTCCAGGAAAGCATCCGCATCGCCGCCGGCCTGCCGCTGGCGAACAAGCAGAAGGACATCCAGTTCCGCGGCCATGCCATCGAGTGCCGCATCAACGCGGAAGACCCGGCCACCTTCATGCCCTCGCCCGGCCGCATCAGCCTTTATCACGCCCCCGGCGGTCCCGGCGTGCGGGTGGATTCGCACGTCTATCAGAACTACTACGTGCCCTCCCACTACGACTCCATGATCGGCAAGCTGATCACCTACGGCGCCACCCGCGAACAGGCCATCGCGCGCATGCGCATCGCCCTGTCCGAGATGATTGTCGAAGGCATCAAGACCAACATCCCGCTGCACCAGGATCTACTGGTGGATCAGGTCGTTCTGGAGGGTGGCTTCAGCATCCATTACCTGGAAAACAAGCTGGGGATGAACAAGCATTGACCTGTAGCGCCGGCTTCCCCAGCGGCGTCGTTTTTCCAATCAGCCCCACGAAGCCGGCGAGACGCCGGCGCTGCAAGGAACCATGGCCTGGCTCTCACTGAAACTCGCGGCGAACCAAGAGGAAGCCGAAGGTCTGGCGGACGCGCTCATGGACGCGGGCGCCCTATCCGTATCCACCGAGGACCGTGACGCCGGCACAGCGGCGGAATTGCCGCAGTTCGGCGAGCCGGGACTGGACGACCCCAAGGCATGGAATCGCAACTGGGTGGTGGCCCTGCTCGACGCCGATGCCGACCTGCCCAAGCTGTTCGCGCGGCTGGGCTTGCCCGCCGACCACGAACACGAGATCGAGCGCGTGGAAGAGCAGGACTGGGTACGCCTGACGCAATCCCAGTTCGAGCCCATCCCCATCTCGCAACGGCTCTGGATCGTCCCCTCCTGGCATGTCGCGCCCGATCCCGAGGCCATCACCCTGGTGCTCGACCCCGGCCTCGCCTTCGGCACCGGCAGCCACCCCACCACACGCTTGTGCCTGCAATGGCTGGAAGCGAATCTGGCGGGAGGCGAGACGGTCCTCGATTACGGCTGCGGCTCCGGCATTCTCGCCATCGCCGCCGTCAAGCTGGGCGCGGGCAAGGTCGTGGGCGTGGATGTGGATGCCCAGGCGGTCACCTCCTCGCGCGACAACGCCGAGCGCAATCAAGTAACTGCCAGCTTCCATCTGCCGGATACCACCCCGACCGGCCAGTTCGATGTCCTGGTCGCCAACATCCTCACCAACCCGCTGAAAGCCCTCATGCCCTTGCTCGCCGCGCGCGTGAAACCGGGCGGCCGCATCGCCCTGTCCGGCATCCTGGCCGAGCAGGCCGAGGAAGTCATGGCGATCTACGGACAAGCCTTCACCATGCGCCTGTGGAAGGAAGCGGAAGGCTGGGTCTGCCTGGAAGGCGTGAAATCGTGATGCGCTGGGCATGCGCTTTCACCCCCCTTTCCCAAAGGGGGGCAGGGGGGATTTCCGAGGCGTATCCACAAGCACACCGCGAAATCCCCCCCTACCCCCCCTTTGAAAGGGGGGGGGAACAAACGACAGGCGCCCTCCCCCGCCCATGCTGACCACCTGCCCCGAATGCCGCACCACCTTCCGGGTCACTCAGGAACACCTGGGGTTGCGGCGCGGACTGGTGCGGTGTGGGCACTGCGGTGTCGTGTTCAATGCCTACGACAGCCTGCTGGCTGAACTGGTGCCGCCGCCGGATGAGCCGGACCAGAGCGAGGCCGCCGCGCCGCCGTTCGTGGAAGTGCCGGACGAGGTAGAAGCCCCGCTTGCGGGCCGAATGGCGGAGGAAGAACACCTGCTGACGCCGCCGGACGAACCGGACCAGAGCGAGGCAGCCGCGCCGACCCCCGAGGCAACACCGAACGAGGCGGGAGACCCGCTCGCGGGCCGAGTGGTGAGTCGAATAGCGGACGAAGAAACCTCGGATTCCATCCTGCTTTCCGAACTCCCCACGCGAATCAAGCGGGCACCGCCGACCGGGCGGCCGCGCCGAATCCCGCAAATTCTGGCGGCACTGCTGCTGGGCGGCCTGTTTCTCCTGCAAGTGGCGGTATTCCTGCGCGCCGATCTCGCCGCCACGATGCCGGTCACGCGCCCGCTCCTGCAAACACTGTGTCAGCCGTTTAACTGCGTGGTGCCATTGCCGCGCCAGCTCGACAAGAGCGCCATCGCGGCTTCCTCGCTGGAACACGACGCCGAAAACAAATCCCGCGCGCGCCTCTATCTGCTGCTCGCCAATCGCGGCGGCCAGGCACAGACCTGGCCGCACATCGTGCTCACCCTCACCGACGTGCGCGACGCCCCCGTCGCCCAGCGCGTGTTCGCGCCCAAGGAATATCTGGCCAAAGGCACCCGACTAGAGGCCGGCATGGCGGCCGGAGAAGAACAGGAAATCCGCCTCGACCTGGATACCGGCACGTTGGCTGCCACCGGGTATGCGCTGGATCTGGCGTATCGCTGACCTCCCCTCCCCGCCGGGAGCATCGTAGGATGTGGCATATCGGTAAAGCGTCCGGCATTGCGCCGGTGAATACCATGAGATTTTCTCACTATCATGTGCATGTCATGCACATGTTCACAGGAGGCCATCATGGCAGGTGCTACAGAACGGATTCCCGTCCTGGTGACTCATCAGGAAAAGGTGCAAATCGCCGGCATGGCCAAGGCAGCCGGCTTGTCGATGGGTGAATTTCTGCGTCGCGCGGCGGCTTCGTTTCACCCTTCCGAAGACGATCAGTTGCTGGAAGGCATGATCGGGCAGATGGCCAAAACCACCGCACAAACCAATCTCGCCATCGACGATGCCCTGGCATTTGTCGAAGCATCCAACCGGCGTATCGAAGCACTGGAAGCGCGGAGAGCCTCCTGATGGGCATTACGGACAAAATGTGGGACGCCATCACCACCGTCATCAAGATGAACGACAAGGTGGAGCGCATGGCGGAGGCGATGAAGTCGCAACAAGTGAAAATCGAAAGTCTGACGGAACGGGTGATCCGCCTGGAAACCGCGCGGGAAATCGGCCTCGCGCGGGAACGGGGCGTCTCCATTCCCAAACTCGAAGCGCGCGTGGACAAGCCCCAGAAGTAGGCAGGTTTTCGTAGGTTGAGCAAAGCGCGGCGTGCCCAACGCCGCTGCCAGATAGAGGGGACGATCGTCAGGTAGCCTTCGGCAACCTGACCTACAAGGCTGGCGTATCGGATAACGCGCAGGCCGTAGGTCAGGTTGGCGCGCAGCGACTACCTGACGATCGTCCCAACAATCTGGCAGTTTGGCCGTGAATCGTCAGGTAGCCTTCGGCAACCTGACCTACAAGGCTGGCGTATCGGATAACGCGCAGGCCGTAGGTCAGGTTGGCGCGCAGCGACTACCTGACGATCGTCCCAACAATCTGGCAGTTTGGCCGTG
>JAQTLN010000007.1:0-102021 GCA_028714875.1 Gallionellaceae bacterium | reverse complement strand
GCTGGCGTATCGGATAACGCGCAGGCCGTAGGTCAGGTTGGCGCGCAGCGACTACCTGACGATCGTCCCAACAATCTGGCAGTTTGGCCGTGAATCGTCAGGTAGCCTTCGGCAACCTGACCTACAAAGCCGGTAGTGCGAGGGCTACAACCCCGCCAGCACCCGAATGTGTTCAGTCACGCCGCGACCCAGCGATGACAGGTCATACCCCCCTTCCAGCACCGAGACGACGCGGCCCCGGGTGTGGGCTTGGGTCACCGCCATGGATTGCTCGGTAATCCAGATGTAATCGCTTTCCATCAGGCTGAACTGGCCCATGTCGTCTTCGCGGTGGCCGTCGAAGCCGGCGGAGAAGAACAGCATCTCCGGCTCGAAGGCGGCCAGCTTCGGCAGCACCTTTTCCTCGAACGCTTCGCGGTAACGCTTGCCGGTGGTACCGGCCGGCAGGGGGACGTTGATGATGTGGTCGCTCACCGTGTCGGCGCCGCTGTAGGGGTAGAACGGGTGCTGAAAGGTAGAGCAGAACATCACCCTGGGGTCGTCGGTAAAGATGTCTTCGGTGCCGTTGCCGTGGTGCACGTCGAAATCGACGATGGCGACGCGCGCTAGATGATGTGCTTCCAGGGCATGCGCCGCCGCGACGGCGACATTGTTGAAGATGCAGAAGCCCATCGAGCGGTTGCGGGTGGCATGGTGGCCGGGCGGGCGGGCGGCGACGAAAGCGTTGGCGACCGCGCCGCGCATCACCCGATCCACCGCCATCACCGCGCCGCCGGCGGCGCGATAGGCTGCTTCCAGGCTATGCGAATTCATCGCGGTGTCTCCATCCAGGTTGACCATGCCCTCGTAAGGCGAGGCGGCCTCGATGGCGTCGATGTAGGCGGGGTCATGCACCCGCGCGAGCTGGCTGCGATGCGCCAGCGGCGCTTCGTAATGCAGCAGGTAATCAAACAGGTGCGCCGCATGGAGGCGGTCGTTGATGGCGTTGAGGCGGGACGGGCTTTCCGGATGCTGGTGGCCCATATCGTGCCGGAGACATTCGGGATGGGTGATGTAGGCGGTGTGCATGATGTTGAGCAGGGGAAAAGCAATAATGACTATACGCCCGGTTCATGTAACGGTAACCCACATAGGTCTATCATCCCAGGCCACAACTAGCCCATTCAAGAAATGGGGATAACCGCCGTAAACAAGCACCAGCACCCCTGAAACCACACGCTCAAACCATGTCCCACCACTACCTTCACCCCCTATTCATGCCTCGTTCCGTGGTCGTTTTCGGCGCCAGCGAGAAAGAGGATTCGGTTGCCGGCATCCTGTTCCGCAACCTGCGCAAGTCCGGCTTCACCGGCCATGTCTACCCGATCAACCCCAAGCACGATCAGCTCTACGGCGAGCGTTGCTACGCCTCGGCCGACGAATTGCCGGAAACGCCGGAACTAGCCCTGATCGCGACCCCCGCGCCGACCATTCCCGGCATCCTGGCCGCGTGCGGCGCGCGCGGCATTCACCACGCGGTGGTGTTGTCCGCCGGCTTCCGCGAAGTCGGGCCCGCGGGTGTGGCCCTGGAACAAGCGGTCATGGCCGCCGCGAAGAAGCACAACATCCGTTTCATCGGCCCCAACTGCCTCGGCGTGCAGCGTCCGGCCATCGGCTTCAACGCCACTTTCAGCCAGGGCGCCACGCTGTCCGGCGACCTCGCCCTGGTGTCGCAATCCGGCGCCCTGTGCACGGCGATGCTGGACTGGGCGGAAGCCAACGGCATCGGCTTCTCCAGCGTGATTTCCACCGGCGCCTCGGCCGATCTCGATTTCGGCGAAATCCTCGATTACCTGGCCTACGACCCGGCCACCAAGGGCATCCTCATGTACATCGAGGGCATCCGCGACGCGCGCCGCTTCATGAGCGCCCTGCGCGCGACGGCGCGGATCAAGCCGGTCGTATTGGTCAAGGTGGGCCGCCATGAGGCCGGCTCCAAGGCGGTCGCCTCACACACCGGCGCCCTGGTCGGTTCCGACGCGGTGTTCGACGCTCTGGTGCGGCGCGCCGGTGTGGTGCGCGTCACCAGCATCACGCAACTGTTCGCCTCCGCGCGCGCCCTCTCCTCCCACATCACTCCGACCGGCGGCAACCTGGTCATCGTCACCAACGGCGGCGGCCCCGGCGTGATGGCGACCGACCGCGCAGTCGACCTCGGCGTCACGCTGGCGGAACTGGGTCCGGAGACCATGGACAAGCTCAATGCCGCGTTGCCGGCCAACTGGTCGCACAGCAACCCGGTCGACGTCATCGGCGACGCCACCGCCACCCGCTACCGCGCCACCATGGAAGCCTGCCTGGCGGACAAGAACGTGGATGGCGTGCTGGTGATGCTGACGCCGCAGGCCATGACCCGCCCCACCGAAGCCGCCGAAGCGGTGGTGGAAGTGGCGAAGAGCTCCAGCAAGCCGGTCATCGCCTGCTGGATGGGCGAGGCCCAGGTGGCGGAAGGCCGGCAGCGTTTCAAAGACGCCGGCATTCCCAATTTCTCCACCCCGGAACCGGCGGTGGAAGTGTTCTCCTACCTCTCCGCCTATTACGAAAACCAGCGCCTGCTGATGCAGACCCCCGGCCCCATCGCCAAGGGCACCGACCCGGACGTCGAAGGTGCCCGCCTGATACTCGAAAGCGCCCTGGCGCAAGGCCGCCATGTGCTCACCGAAGTGGAATCGAAAGCCCTGCTTTCCGCCTTCCGCATCCCGGTGGCGCAGACCACCATCGCGCGCGACCCCACCGAAGCCATGCTGATGGCCCAGCAGATGGGTTTCCCGGTGGCCATGAAAATCAATTCACAGACCATCAGCCACAAATCCGACGTCGGCGGCGTGCGCCTGGGCCTGTCCAGCGGCCATGCCGTGCGCTCCGCCTACAGCGGCATGATGGCCGAAGTACAGCGCCGCGTGCCCGACGCGAAGCTCGACGGCGTCGTCATCGAACCCATGCTGGAGCGCCCGAACGCGCGTGAAGTGCTGGTGGGCGTCACCACCGACCCGGTGCTCGGCCCGGTCATCGTCTTCGGCAGCGGCGGCGTCGACGTCGAAGCCGCGCAAGACCGCGCCGTCACCCTGCCCCCGCTCAACCGCTTCCTGGCGCGCGACCTGATGCACCGCACCCGTGTCATCAAGCTGCTGGGTGAATTCCGCAACCGCCCGGCGGCCGATCTCGGCGCCCTGGAACAGGTGCTGCTGCGCGTCTCGGAAATGGTCTGCGAACTGCCCTGGATTCAGGAACTGGACATCAACCCGCTACTGGTCGACGAACACGGCGCGCTCGCCCTCGACGCCCGCATCATCATCGCCTCGCGCGTGCCCAACGCCGACCGCTACGCGCACATGGCCATCCACCCCTACCCGGCGCACCTGGTCAGCACCTGGCAACTGCCCGACGGCACCGACGTGGTGATCCGCCCGATCCGCCCGGAAGATGCCGAACTGACGCAAAGCTTCGTGCGCGCGCTGTCCGAGGAAACCAAGTACTTCCGCTACATGGACGCCGTGCGCGAACTCTCGCAAGCCATGCTGGTGCGCTTCACCCAGATCGACTACGACCGCGAAATGGCCCTGCTCGCCGTCACCCAGGTGGATGGCAACGAAGTGGAACTCGGCGTCGCCCGCTTCGCCATCAACCCGGATGGCGAATCCTGCGAATTCGCCGTGGTCATCAACGACCAATGGCAGAAACAAGGCATTGGCCACAAGCTCATGGGCGTACTCATGGACGTCGCGCGCGCCAAAGGCATGCGCGTCATGGACGGCGAAGTCCTGAAAAGCAACCGGCGCATGCTCAAACTGGCGGAAGGCCTCGGCTTCAAGGTCGAAGCACACCCGGAAGACGACAGCGTTCGCTATATATCGCGCAAGCTGTAAGCGTTTGAGTCGGCCGTGTAATGAAGCCGGTGGGGCGACCCACCGGCTTTTCTTCTGGCGCGGCACGAGCGTGTTGTTGAAACACCTGCGTATGGCAAGAACCGAGCTCCCCCTATTTCAAGGTTCTGTGCGGTTGGCCAGCTGTAGGTCAGGTTGCGGCTTTATCGCTAGCTGACGATCCACCTTCAAACGGACAGAACAATCGTCAGGTAGTCGCTACGCGCCAACCTGACCTACGCTTGGCTCCCCCCCTTTGAAAAGGGGGGTTAGAGGGGATTTCCGCGGCGGTTGGCCATGCAACGGCTGGAAACCAGCGCCAAACCGACTCCCTCTGTTTCCAGGTTGCCGGCCCGACACGCGCCCACTACACTGCCATCGTATCTACATTTGTTTCTACAGGAGTGGCCGGATGAGCATTCAACAGATCAAGAAATGGGGCAACAGCCCGGCAGTACGTATTCCGGCATTGGTCATGGAAGCAGCTCACCTGTCGCTGAATCAGGCCATGAATGTGCGCGCGGAAAACGGCCGAGTCATCCTCGAACCTGTCGCCCCCATCTACAACCTGGAGGAACTGTTAGCCGGCATGACAGAAGAAAATCTTCACGCAGAAGTGGATTTCGGCGCGGCGCAAGGCAAGGAAATCACATGATGCCAGCCAGATATGTGCCCGAGGCGGGCGATATTGTCTGGATGGATTTCACGCCACAAAGTGGTCATGAACAGGCCGGCCGTCGCCCCGCAGTCGTACTCAGCCCGAAAACCTACAACGGGCGCGCGGGTCTGCTTATCTGCGTACCCGTAACCAATCAGATCAAGGGTTATCCGTTCGAAGTGAAACTGACCGGCGCAGGCGCAACCGGCGCCGCGCTTGCCGATCAGGTCAAGAGCCTGGATTGGCGATCACGCCAAGCAGAACGGAAAGGAATAACAACCCCGGAGGAATTGGCGGAGATCAAAGCCAAAGTCGGCGCATTGCTGAGAATAGGATAACCAGCCGCGCGACAAACTCCCCCCTTTCCCAAAGGGGGGCTGGGGGGGGATTTCAACAACCCATGCAACAACAGCAACGCAAAACAAACCGCCCCCCTCACCGATCCAGCGGACTCACCACCCCGCGCCCACCCTGGAGCCAGGGAACCAGGCGAACTCCCCCCTTTCCCAAAGGGGGGCTGGGGGGGATTTCAACAACCCATGCAACAACAGCAACGCAAAACAAACCGCCCCCCTCACCGATCCAGCGGACTCACCACCCCGCGCCCACCCTGGAGCCAGGGAACCAGGCGAACTCCCCCCTTTCCCAAAGGGGGGCTGGGGGGGATTTCAACAACCCATGCAACAACAGCAACACGAAACAAACCGCCCCCTCACCGATCCAGCGGACTCACCACCCCGCGCCCACCCTGGAGCCAGGGAACCAGGCGAACTCCCCCCTTTCCCAAAGGGGGGCAGGGGGGGATTTCAACAACCCATGCAACAACGGCAACGCGAAACAAACCGCCCCCCTCACCGATCCAACGGACTCACCACCCCACGCCCACCCTTATTCAGCACATGGGTGTAGATCATCGTCGTCGACACATCGGAATGACCCAGTAATTCCTGCACCGTGCGGATGTCGTAACCGCCTTCCAGCAGATGCGTGGCGAAGCTATGGCGCAAGGTATGCGGGCTCACCGGCTTCACAATCTCCGCCCGGCCAGCAGCCAGCTTCACCGCGCGTTGCACCCGCTTGTCATCGACATGATGCCGGCGCACCGCACCGGATCGCGGGTCCGTGGAAAATCCCGACGCCGGAAACACATACTGCCAAGCCCATTCCTTCGGCGCGTTGGGGTACTTCACCGCAAGCGCATCCGGCAACCACACCTCGCCCTTCCCCAATGCCAGATCGGCAACGTGCTGCGCCTTCACCACTACCAGATGCGCTTTAAGGCGCCCGGACAAGCTCGAAGGCAACATCGTCACGCGATCCTTACCACCCTTTCCATCACGCACCACGATCTCGTTGCGGCTGAACTCCACATCCTTTACCCGTAACCGCAGGCATTCCAGCAAGCGCATACCGGTGCCATAAAGTAGTCGGATGATCAAATCGAGTAAGGGGTCATCCACATACTTCAACAACGCCCGAGCCTCCTCTTGAGTCAACACCGTGGGCAAGCGCGCCGGCTTCTTCGCCCGTATCACATCGGAAAGCCAGGGCAAATCCACCTTCAACACCTCCCGATACAGAAACAACAGCGCCGACAACGCCTGGTTCTGGGTAGAAGCAGTGACATTCCGCTCGACCGCAAGCGCGGTCAGAAACGACTCAACTTCCGATCTACCCATTTCGGCAGGGTGGCGCATCCCGTGAAAGAAGATGTATCGTTTGGCCCACTGCACATAGGCCTGCTCCGTGCGAATACTGTAGTGTTTTACACGGATACGATCACGAAGTTGCTCCAGCAGTTTCGGAGGGCGAGAAGAAGAATCGGGGGAGACGACGTTCATGGTCATGATCGGTGTTACTGGACAAGTTGAACCATATGAATCATAAGGTTAGCACATGACACCAGATTACCAGCCGTGTCCAGTAACACTTTTACGCCGACAAATGTCGGCGATATTACGTTAAGCCCGGCTCCATCACACCAATATGACAAGAAATTAACATGGTCATTCTAAAGTTATTCAATAAACCTGGAAAACAATCTGAGCTTAGTGCTAATTATTACCTGCTGGGGCGAGCCTTGGGGTCATGATTGGTTAGCTTTTACACAAGGAAATTATCATTATGGATAGATCCACAATCACCGCCTTGATATTTATTGTTGCGTCTGCGGCTATTGCGTATCTTGGCGCGAATTCCGGCGATGGCATGACCACGACCCTGCCAGGGGGGAAGGTAACAGGAGTTGTGGCTGGCGTAATAATATTAATGGGTTTATTTGTTGGCGCATATAAAAAACTAAGGGATATGGATTGCAACAGACTGAACGAGGAAGGATTCAAAAATCTATTGGAAATATATTTTGGGGCAGTATCCCACGGTTTGCTACATGTTTTCAACGAGGCGCTATTGTTGTACGAAAGCAACCCAGAGCAGTTCAGGGCCGACGTATTATTTATTCAGTCAAAAACAGTTATTAGTCAGGCTCGCAACAGGTTATTACCCTTTAACACGCATAATATATCCAATATTCCACAATTCCTTGATGGTCACCTTCCTCAAGAAATAATAGAAAAGCGTCTTAAGGAGGGCTTTGACATAATAAATAGCATTGATGGTAGAGATAGGAAGCAAAGACTAATTTTTAAGCTAATACAAAGAGTTCAAGCAGAGTTACTGCATGACCTTCAGTCGAAGAATGGCGTTTAGTATAGTTAAAATATGGAGGCGCATTACGTTTCCTCTGCTTCGATAGGAATTATCAATGTGTTTCTTTCATCTGCTATGCCTAACTGACGGTTCAAGCGGAGCGCGCGAAATGCCGGCTCACTTCGTAGTTGGTGCCTCGCGCGCGCCCGCTTAACCTAGACGTTATGCCTTACTAAGGAGGTTGTGTGCATCTGACGAAATATGAAAACACGCAGGTTGCCGAGATTCGAAAATGGAAAGCAGAAGAGCCATCCGTTGTGTCAAAAGCATTTGGAATTATTCTTTCTCCAATAACATGGCTAATCAACAAGATCATACCTGTGGCCGCAATTCAAGGAGCATTAGACTTTTCTTCATCTGCGGCTGAATGGCTCACAGACACAAAGGATATTATCCGGGATGCTGGCGTTAACTCGGTTGATGCACTTAAAACCCATGACCTTGAAAAGTCAGATGGTTTGGCTAATGAAGTCCATAACTGGGCTATCGGCATTGGAACCGCCGAAGGTGGTGCAACTGGAGCGGCAGGACTGCCTGGCATGGCTGTTGATATACCGGCAATTATCGTTCTAGCACTACGAACCATACATAAAATAGGTGTGTGCTATGGATATGAAGTCAAGACGAAACACGACAAGGACTTTGTCCTAGCGATTATGGCAGCCTCCGGCGCGAACGACATGGGTGAAAAAATTGCCGCATTAAGCACATTAAGGGCGATCGAAGTTGCAATCACAAAGGAAACATGGAAGCAGTTGGCACAAAAAGCCGCAACCAATCAAATGGGCAAAGAAGCTGGCGTTATAGGCATTAAAAGTCTTGCAAAGCAACTAGGAATAAATATTACCAAGCGAAAGGCGCTACAAGCCATCCCTGTAATTGGTGCTGTGGTTGGCGCCTCTGTCAATGGTTGGTATATTAAAGAGGTCGGCTGGGCCGCAAGAAGAGCATTTCAAGAAAGATGGCTTATAGAGAACCAAAAGATTCTTGAAATTTAACGCATAACAATCGGGTCAAGTGGGACGCCCGAAATGCCGGTTTTGGTCTTTGCCGGCGCTTGCGCCGGGCGCCCCTTACCCTAAACGTTAGCCACTTTCCATCACCCCACTATTACAGATCCGTGTGAAATTGCGGCCGAAACAGAGGACTCACAATGACGCCCCCGATCAAATGGCATACAGAATTTGCAAAAATAATTACGTGCGCGAACTGTACTCGTTCGACCTGTCGCCACATCCTGCGAAACAGAGATGAGAACATCCCACAGCCAGGGTACATAGGGGCAAGATACGTGGAATCACTGGTTCTTCTCGTAGGCCAGAATCCGGGCACACCAAAATCACTCGAAGTGCAAGATCGACCATACACAGCATCGCTAAGGGCGCTACGTGACACACCAACTCCACAACGCTATGCGGAGCTTTCCGCAGTCTTGAAACATTTCATTCCTCAGTGGCCTGTTACGAACAAATACTTTCCCCTGAGTGAGTGCAAATTATCGCTGGAAGATATTTCATACTGTAATGTCATTCGCTGCCGTACGGATAGTGACAGGAAGCCAAACCAACTCTTGGCCCAAGAGTGTATTAAAGAACACTTCGTTAATTGGCTTCATATGCTCTCTCCGAATGTTGTGATCTTCATCGGAAAGTGGGCGTGGGAACAAGGACATAATGCTGTAGACGAGTTAGGGATTCCATGTTTATACATGAATCGACAGCGTAATCTCCCTGCTGACAAAAGAGCGGCAAACCGAAACGAGGTTGCAGCTTTGGTACGTAAATACCGTGGCTAATACACGTTAGGCATTCTGGATTATTATGAGCAAGCTTTATACGTACATTGTCAAAATAGACTCTGGCCTGGCACCCAATCCATTCGGCGGCTGGTGTACGCTGGCGGTGTGCACTCCGAACCACCAAGGCTCCGCAGTCAAGCCGGGAGATTGGATAGCTGGTTTTTCCCAAAAGGAAGCCGGTTATCAGTTCATCTACGCAATGAGGGTGGATGAGCGAATTCATATGAACGATTATTTTCGTGATCCAAGGTTTACATCTAAAAAGCCCATAATGAGCGGCGGGTGGAAGCAGAGATGTGGAGATAATTTTTACTACCAGGACGAGAAAGGCAATTGGCATCAACTCCCCAACCCGTATCATCAAGGAATGATGGAAAAAGACACCCAGGTTCCTTACGTTTTTGTTGGTCGGGAGTTCTGGTATTTAGGGAAAACCCGCATCGATGTTCCTGAAGAGTTCCTAACGATGGTCGGAGGGCGTAGCGCAAGAGTAAATCATCCGGCCGGGTTGCCCGAGAAGTTTATGAATTGGGTGCGATCCAAGTTTTCGCTCGGAATTACGGCAGAGCCGTTAAACGCCGAGGGTGATAATTGTAGATATTGTTCGCCTGATGCTAGTAGCAACCAATCTAGGTTGTGCAAAAATGCCTAACGTGGCGCTACAGCCGACGTGCCACTCGCTGCGCTCGCGGCTGAGATTCGGCGTTGAGACTGTAGAAAAATCCTGTTTTCAAATTCAGATTCTGAAGAAGATTATTGATTTTGTCACCACGCTATTTTTTGCTATCAGAACGCCAATTCTCTAGAATATGATCGAAACAGAATGACAATAGAGAAAGAATTTTGCAAAATTGCTCCAGCCACATCAACCAATGTAAATATTTGTTCCAGTATTATTGTCGCACATATTTTTAATTATATACAAAAGGATTGCCATGAAATTGCACAAAGGCATTACAGGTTTCGCTTGTTTATTTCTTTTAAGCACTCCCTACAATGTTTCTGCGGCTAGCGCTGAGGAGTTGCGTGAAAAATGCATTTCATTTGGAGCGGTACCTGGCACCTCAGGATTCTATAACTGTATGCGGGAATTTGATCGCGGCACGACGCAAAATGAGGAGCGAAACAGAGTGGTAGAGGGGTGTGAGAATAAAAGGATATTATTTCGGGGGGAAGCACTTAGAGCTTGCCCTATGGCTGATGGCCGGTGCGTACATGAGACCACTGAAAGGCAAGTTCAAACATGCATTAATAATGCGCTAGGATTGGGCGGAGACAACCGTCGGAATAGGCGCACATGTAAACGCGAAGGGAGTCGTATTGTTTGCGAGGACGATTGAGTCTCTTGCGGAATAGGATACAAACGAGCCTTTTGCAAAACCATCCCGCAATTCATAATAAAACAATAGGGTAGGGAAACAGACCACGGTTTTCGATTTATTTATCAGGTAAATAAATATGCTTTTTTGTTTGTCATGTCTAACGGGCGGTTCAAGCGGAGCGCGCGAAATACCGGTTCACTTCGTGGTTGGCGCCTCGCGCGCGCCCGCTTAACCTAAACGTTAGCGTTTTGGTTTTTTACAAGGAGACAATCATGAAACAGTACTGGAATTATCGTATATTGGCATATTTGATGCTACTGGCTGGCGTTAGTACTACTCTACAAGCCGGCCCCGTTCACGATATACCCAATCTAGATTCAATAACATTCTGGGAACGCACCGGTGGCAGCGCCCCCACTGCATATACGTTTGCTGTCAATAGCTCTCAATTGACATCGCGTCTTAGTGACCCTCTAAGTGCAAGCAACAATGACTTTGCAGGCGTACCTAGCCATGAGTTTTATGATGTGTTTTACTCAAACGCGTCGGGAACATTCGATATTAATGGTGAGTTTCTTACTATTGAAGGCTTTTTTGATATGGAGTTACCTTGGTTTGGTGGCCTTAATCTTGCGGAAATTGCATTAAATTTCTTAGGCACTCCTACAGAGTATGGTAACTGGGTTGCTAGCTACGTTGCCCTTGGTAACAATGCTGAACCGGGCACAGTAGGACTTGCAATCGATGGCGACCTTCAGACTCATACGACAATGGGTAATACTATTGGTCAGACCGAGCGGCTTAGACTTACTTTGGGCTTTAATTCATCATCAGGTCCAGCCCCAATACCTGAGCCTAATGTTCTAATATTACTTGTTACAGGATTACTTGCTTTGAATTTGCTGAGACTCAAACACAACACTAATAGCTAATAAGTTGGAGCTGTGACGTGTCACGCTAACATGCGGTTCAAGCGGAGCGCGCGAAATGCCGGTTCACTTCGTAGTTGGCGCCTCGCGCGCGCCCGCTTAACCTAAACGTTAGGCATTGTCATGAGTGAACTGTCCCTTTTCGAACAGCTAATCCCTACCAAGCCATCTCGCTGGGCGGCTATGGCAATGCTAGGCACACCAGCGGCAGGCTATTTCTTTGCAAATGCCATACTGCACTTGCTTCCAACCGCTGATATTTATCACAAGATGCTGCTTTGGCTGGCTACAACTCTTTTACTGCTGTTTGCCTGTGCATGCTTTGTCATTCTTGACCTTGCTCTCCTGCTCAAGAACAAAATGCAGGGGGTAATTTGGCATCACAAATCATCTAAATCGGAAACTTAGGGAGCGTTGATGACAAACGAAGAACTTATTGCTCATTTTGAATATATTGATGGCGTACAAAAAGCACAATCTCTTGTGCTGAGAGCATTGCTTCGGCAACAACCTGCCGTAATGAGTCAGCTACAAAACTATCTTTCCCATTTGGAATCTCAAGCGGTCTACCACGGCCTTACTAACGAACAACAACAAGCAATGAAATCCGCACTTAATGGTCTTGTTGCACTCGTGCAGGCAGAAAATGCCTAACTGGCGGGTCAAGCGGGACGCCCAAAATGCCGGCTTTGGTCTTTGCCAGCGCTTGCGCGGGCGCCCCTTACCCTAGACGTTAGGCGATACACAATGAGACAGAAATGAAGGCATTTTGGAGCTACGCAAAATCGGACAACAAAAAACCTCATAAGCTCACAAAGCTGAGAGAAGCCTTTTCTGTAATCCTAGACGAAACAACCGGCTCAGTGAACAACATTCTTATTGATGAAATCGATCTTCAATGGGGCATGCAGTGGAAGCAAAATATTGAAGAGCTGATCCAGTCGTGCGATGCAATGATTTCTATTTTAACGCCATCGTATTTCAATAGTCGAATGTGCATTTATGAGTTCAAGCATGCGATCGAACATGGGGTAAAGGTTTATCCACTATATTTTCGAGAAGCGAAGCATGGACTTAGAAGCTCGTTCACGGAATATGGCAACGAGGAAAATATTGCGCTAAACAAGGCCTCCTTGAAAATTAAGGATATCCATTATCGAGATTTCAGGAAATATAAAAACAAGGATGTCTATTGCGAAGAAGTGCAAGATTGTCTGGATCGATTGGCAAATGAAATCGCCTAACAATCACATCAAGTTCGCTCACTATCGTTCGTTGGGTCGCTCTGCTTCACTACACGTCCCTTATGTGTGGCGTTAGCCACTTTATTGCTCGATTATGAGAGCGCTGCATGCCTGACTCAGAATACCTAAAGGATTTTAAAGCGGTGTGGGGTGACTCATGCCAATCAATGTGGGCAGAGCTTTTATCAATAACAGTTACAGAGTCATTCGTGACAACAAACTACAACACTTTGCTTCCTGATCGTTTGTTGACCGATATGTTCTACATTCCTGGAATTCGAGGTCGTCTCGATGATGTTAAGAAAGACACATTTTTGCAGCGTGCCTCTATATACAAGCAAGCCATTATTACAAATAGAATTGTTGTTCTTTCCGCGTCCTTTGAAACTTACTTCGCAAACTTTCTAGACGCATTCATCAGGTCGAAACCTAAACTCTTTGATCCTGCCACAAGTGCAAGGACAGATGCGGGTAATAAGCTTTATGGCGAAATTATTAAAATTCGTGGCCTAGGTGAGCGTATCTCCAAGTTCGGTGAGCTAGCGCCTGCCAAGATTAGGTATGTTATTCCACGGCTAACATATCTTGCCGATGTTTACACTCTCCGCAACGTGCTGGCCCATCGTGCTGGAGCAATCGATGTGCATGCTGCAACCGACCTAAAACACCTTAGCTTCAACGGCGGAGATCGAGTCAAACTAACTACCGATCAATTATTGCAACTTGCGAAACCTGTCCTTGAAATTGCGTCGAGCTTGGATAAAAAGCTTTCATAGTGATGTCATGAATAACATATTGCTCAACCGGAGCGCGCGAAATGCCGGTTCACTTCGTGGTTGCCGACTTGTCCACGCCCGATTAATTTGGTGCTATCCCACTTAAGCCGCTCTTTTATCTCATCGACAATCTTAATTAATCAATCTTTTAGGTGGAATATGAAACTGACCAAACTTGCATTACTTATTACCGGAGCATTAGTGATCTCTTATAGTCAATTATCATTCGCCGTAAATACTCCACTTGAGTGCAGGAGTGTCGAATACGCGAAATTGGAGAGGTTCAATAAAAAAGATCTTGAAAGAAAGTATTGTAATGACTTTTCGGCATGGAGGTTGGCCTATGACTTATCAAGTAACGCGAATGATGCCGCCCAAAAGATGCTGGATACTGGGTATCCTGCACGTGCCATAGAGATTGTAAACGAAGCTGAAAATAACAGAAAGGTTGCCTCGGATTGTGCCAATGAAATGGAACGCACTGCAAGAGCCCTTAAGAGGATAGGGATTAAAAACACAAAGTGCAAATAATACCTTCACTAACAATACGTAACAATACAGGTCAGACCACGGTTTTGCTGTTTTATTTATGGATAAATCAATGCTGTATTTCATGCCGCCATGCCTAACATGGCGTTCAACCGGAGCGCGCGAAATGCCGGTTCACTTCGTGGTTGCCGCCTCGCGCGCGCCCGGTTAACTTTGACGTTAGGCATTGTCATGAGTGAACTGTCCCTTTTCGAACAGCTAATCCCTACCAAGCCATCTCGCTGGGCGGCTATGGCAATGCTAGGCACACCAGCGGCAGGCTATTTCTTTGCAAATGCCATACTGCACTTGCTTCCAACCGCTGATATTTATCACAAGATGCTGCTTTGGCTGGCTACAACTCTTTTACTGCTGTTTGCCTGTGCATGCTTTGTCATTCTTGACCTTGCTCTCCTGCTCAAGAACAAAATGCAGGGGGTAATTTGGCATCACAAATCATCTAAATCGGAAACTTAGGGAGCGTTGATGACAAACGAAGAACTTATTGCTCATTTTGAATATATTGATGGCGTACAAAAAGCACAATCTCTTGTGCTGAGAGCATTGCTTCGGCAACAACCTGCCGTAATGAGTCAGCTACAAAACTATCTTTCCCATTTGGAATCTCAAGCGGTCTACCACGGCCTTACTAACGAACAACAACAAGCAATGAAATCCGCACTTAATGGTCTTGTTGCACTCGTGCAGGCAGAAAATGCCTAACTGGCGGGTCAAGCGGGACGCCCAAAATGCCGGCTTTGGTCTTTGCCAGCGCTTGCGCGGGCGCCCCTTACCCTAGACGTTAGGCAGCAAACACCGTCTGTCTTTGGAGGTTTTATGGCGATAGCAACAACACCACCGTTTCTAACCAGATTAGCGGTCACGCTTCTAGTTTGTTTAATGAATCATCCCGTCTCCGCAGCAGAGAATATAGTGCTTCTTTCAAGTGATATATTAAAACCAGGCGTCGGTGACATAGCTTCGACCGTTACCATATCACCACTTAGCTCACGGATCTACAGTATCAAGCATAAATTCAATGCCCTAGTAAAACCAATGGTTGGAATTGATCCAACAGCAGTACATTTTGTTACGTTCTGCATTGCCGGCCATACCTCAAAAAAACATGGGTTTAATGCTTGGGCGCTTGGCGAACCAAAAAGTTTAGGTGGCAAAAATCCCGCAACTGGGGCCAGTGAGGCAGAGTTTATTTTCGCCATAGGAAATGAGGGCGAATCTCCTTCGCTGGTGGCAGAATCAGACTCAATCAACTGGGATAACAACTCGTTTAACCCCATGACTCCGCAATTTAATGAATATTGCCGCAGTATATTGCGAGCTGAGTATATGTGGGACTAGGCAATGTGCATGCCTAACAATCGGGTCAAGCGGGACGCCCGAACAGCCGGCTTCACTTCGTGGTTGCGTCCGCGCGCGGGCGCCCCTTACCCTAAACGTTCGGCGCCAACAATCGTTATCCCACACATACCATCAACGAAGGAGAGAAATTATGAGTTCATCTGACATCTTTAGGTTTATGACTATTCGCGCAGTACAACGCGCGACGGGGGAGAAGCTCTCTGCAATTACTGTACAAAGCGAGCTTCCAAGCACGGATACTTCCCACTCTGAGCTTGCCTTGCGGGCAAAGCGCTCGGCGGCGAAGATGTCAAGAGACGAAGCGCGACAGTGGGCGGTTGATTTTGTTGCGTCTCCAGAATTCGTGCCGTCGATACGAGACATTAAAACACCCGTAGCAGATATAGAACAGTGGCTATTCAATCAAGGGGATCGCGTTGAAATAGCCAAGTTCATTGATCATGTGAAGAATTTGACGGGTATGGCCCCCGATATGCTAATTGACCAACAGCAATACAGGGACGATCGACAAGCTGTTCTCTATAGCCTGACGGCGCTTGCATTGTTAACCAATACGCAGCCGAGACTTCGGAATGAGTTGCTCCGGTTGCAGTGCGTATTTGGCCTCATCGAAAAAGTTGTATCGCAACCTACATTGTTTGCAACACCGGACGATAGTAGAAACTTTCTAATGAATTGCGTTGTGGTTTTTCCAGACTTTGTACCAGTGCCCGCTGATGACCTCGCCAGACCACCCGCCATAGCTGACCTCAAAGTCGTTCGACAAGAATTAAGAAAATACGAGATGGGGGAATTGGCTGATATCGAGAACGTGCTGAGAGGCGAGTCCAAGTCTCGTGTCCATCGTCGAAAGGATGTGAGAGATGAGACCACACAGGTTACTTCCGAGCACGAACAAACAGACGAACAAGACAATCAGTCTACGGATCGTTTCGAAATGCAAAGGGAAGTCGATAAGGTTGTTTCTGACGACATGCACTTTGAGGCTGGGGTAAACATTTCCGCTACATACGGGCCCGTCTCTGCATCGGCCAACGCTGGATTTGAAGCCAATCATTCTCAACAAGAATCCACTCGCGTTGCTACGAACTACGCTCACGAGGTGATAAATAAGGCAGCGAAACGCGTTCGGGATAGAACCCAAACACAACGTACCGTTCGCATGGTTCGTGAAGTCGAAGAGACCAACACACACGGTATCGACAACACCGGCAAGTCTGATCACATGATCGGTATTTATCGGTACGTAGACAAAGTGTACGAAGCGCAACTATATAACTATGGGCGCAGGTTACTTCTCGAATTTATCGTTCCGGAACCGGGCGCTTTCATGAAATTTGCCATCTCCAAGGCCAGTCAGCCCACTGGTGCAATCAAGAATCCGGAAGAACCGATCATTGCATTGCGCGACACGTCCCGTCGCGGCGGGTTTGGAAGTGCCACTGTTGCGCGCCCTCTTCAACCCGATGATTTGATGCCATCCAACTACCTTTCATGGGTGGCCAAGTATTTCGTTCAGGATGCTGAAGCGCCACCACCCTCCACCGTTCATGTGGGCATCGCTTTCGATGATCCCGCTCAACCCGATGCGGGCATTACCGAAGCTACGCCAGCGCGCAAAATTTACAAAGTAAACAAAGAAGTCACCATCCCCAGCGGCTACGCCGCAAGCCATATCAAAGGAACGATGCATATGAGCAACTGGTTAACGGATACATTGTTAACGGTGGGCTCCTCTAATATTGCGCTAAGCGAATATAGAACTGGCTCGGGTATGGCATTTGATGCGGACATATCACCACCATCGGGTATTTCGGGAGCTGGTGACCTCCGCCTGCCGATTGCGCTGCTACTGGAAAATACATGGGGCTATAACTTCGCTGCGATAGTGACCTGTACACTCACGGCGGATGGTCTTAAGAAGTGGCAGATCAGTACATACGAGAAGATCATGTCCGCTTACTTCGAACTCAAGCGGGCCTATGAGGAACAAGTTGCCGCAGAGCAAATCCGGCAGGGTGTTGGTATCCAAGGGAGTAATCCCTTACGTAACCGGTCTATTGAGCGAGACGAGTTGAAGAAGAATGTCATTGCCATGCTTGAGCAGCACCACTTCGATGGGCCGCCTATTGATCGCGAAGCGATACAGACAACGGCACCGCAGAACTACCCAGAGGTCAATTTCACGGTGGCTCAAGCAGAAAGAGACTACATCCAGTGGTTCGAGCAATCCTTTGAGTGGCTAGAAATGACCTACACGTTCTACCCATACTATTGGGCCAAAAAGGCAGATTGGGTCGTGGAGGCAATGCGGGACGATACCGATCCTACCTTTGCTTCATTCCTGCGGGCAGGCGCTGCACGTGTAGTGGTTCCAGTTCGACCCGGATTTGAAAGCGCGATGTCACTCTACCTTTCCACCGGAATTATCTGGAATGGAACACAGGTACCTCAGGTTGGGGATCCATTATTTGTCTCGATCATTCAGGAAATTCAAGAGCAACTGGAACACGGTGATGAAGGGACACTTGAAGACACTTGGCCCGTAACCGTGCCCACATCACTAGTGATCTTACAGGAAACAGGAATATTGCCGACTTGAAGCCTTAAGAAGGGAATATCTGAAATAGCGGAGGTGCTCCAATTAACTTGTTTGTAAAAATCCGAGGAGATTAATATGCCAACCGGTGTAGAAGAAACGGTAGGAGTGGCTGCGATAGCCGGAGTAGTGGTAGAGATGGCCGACAAACTATCGAATGCGGTTCAAGGCATAGATACGATTGTGGGCTGGGCCAAGGCTCAAGAGGGCATCAAATATAATTCGCATGTTTTTAGTTTTCCCGCAGACGACGATAAAGAAGGCGAGAATTCTGAACCGTCGTCGGCTGCATCTCCGAAAAAGCCATCGGACAAGTCAAGCTCTATCGCCGTTTCCGTATCGCGATCAAGTGCCTTTATGCCTCGCGGGGAATTTCGATCGCTACTGGTTGTTCGCGTAAAAGGCAATGATCTGAGCGCCGGGAGAATTCCGGGCGGAATACCTCTTGGCGGGGGAGACTTGCAGTTTGCCATTGCACTCCGTAAGTCAAATGACGTTTATTTTGACAATGGACAGATAATATTGATGAACGCGAGGGGCTTTGATTCGGCGCTCGGTACACAAGCAGAGATTGAATTTGGAGGTGAGCCGTGGCAAACCGGCAGATACCTACTAACATTCAATGGGCAAATCAATCCATGGGGCGAAGGCTTTCGACGTATTGTTGGTGCGGTTATCGTCAACAAACACGGGGTGCTCACTCCACATGGATCGTGGGAAACGGGAAACAACAAAAAGAATTCTGGATTTTCTAATAATTTGTCTTGGCAACCAGGAGTGGGGTTCAATATTGAACTCTAAAGATTTGGTCCATTAGCGAGTAGTTTTTCAAGCCCGAAACAATCACCCTTTATGAGCCAATCAACCTGCTGAATGTTCGGCTGCTCTGGTTCATGCGTGGCAACACCGCCGAACATGGCGTTCGAGAGGGACGCCGCAAAAGCGCGGCGCCCCTCAACTTTGCGTTAGAGCCACACAATTTCATCCACCAAGGGAGTCACAATGAAGAAACTGCTTGTTCTTTCCGCAATAGCCGTCCTTGCCTCTGGCTGCTCGACTTACTCGGCAACTCGATACTCAATTTCAACAGACAATGTTGTGGCTTTGCGTTCGCTGAATGGCAAGTCAGTCAATGTTGGCGCTTTTTCCGCGTCCACTCCCGGGCAAACCGAGATCATGTGCCGTGGGGTTGGCCCGATCAAAACACCTGACGGAGAACCATTTGCCGAGTTTGTCCGAAAGGCCATTCTCGATGAGCTTAAGATCGCGAATACCTACTCCTCGGCAGCTCCTGTAATGATTACTGGGAATCTTGACGCGATTGATTTTTCATCCAATAGCGGCAACTGGAATCTGGCGCTCACTGTCAGGTCATCAAACGGGAAGTCAATGTCCGTTTCTGAGAGTTATGGATACACATCGAGCTTCTACGGTGAAACGGCATGCAATCAAACCGCGCAGGCATTCATGCCTGCCGTGCAAAATTTGGTAGGCAAAGTAGTTCGCTCGCCGGAGTTCGTGGCTCTTGTTTCCCAGTGATGCTCTAACACTGCGCTCCAGGGGGCGCTGCGCGATAAAGCCGCGCAGCGCCCCTGAGCTTCGACGTTGGGCGACTGCCACGACCTACCAACAACCAAAGCCGACTGATCCTTTGCCTTCCTGGCAACCTTGAGACCGACGCGGGAGCGGGCTTGTCCACGCCGCTTTCAACTGACACTTTCAGGCTCATCGGCCTCACCCGTATCTGGTGAATGCCTTTTGAATCCCTTCCACCAGACAAGACAGGGCTGACCCACCCCCCTCTCCCGTGCGATCCTTACGTCTTTGCCCGAGTGTGGGCGGACTGACCGGGAGACGGCGCATGGCAACGAACAAGTGGGTTTATGCCTTCAGCGAAGGCGACGGCAAGAACAAGCATCTGTTGGGTGGCAAGGGGGCGAATCTGTGCGAGATGACGCAGATCGGCCTGAACGTTCCACCGGGGTTCGTGATTACCACCGAGGCCTGTCTGGCTTTTCTTGATGACGCGCAGCGCGCGTTGCCGCCGGGGGTGATGGACGAAGTGCGCATGCAGTTGCTGCGGGTGGAAACCGCCAGCGGCAAGGTGTTCGGCGGCCGCGACAACCCGTTGCTGGTTTCCGTGCGTTCCGGTTCGGCCATGTCCATGCCGGGCATGATGGACACCATCCTCAACCTCGGCCTCAACGCGGAGACCCTGCAAGGGCTGATCGCGCAGACCGGCAACGAACGCTTCGCGCAGGATGCCTATCGCCGCTTCATCCAGTTGTTCGGCAAGGTGGCGCTGGCGGTGCCGGAGGAGTTGTTCGACGCCGAGTTCAATACGGTGAAAGCCAAGGCCGGCGTGAAGAACGATGTCGGCCTCTCCGCGCGCGATCTGGCCGAGATCGCCGATCGTTTCCTGGAGGTGGTGAAGCAGCACACCGGCCAGCCCTTCCCCGCCGACCCTTACGAGCAATTGGAGATCGCGATCAAGGCGGTGTTCAACTCCTGGGGCGGCAAGCGCGCGGTGGATTACCGGCGCGAGTTCAAGATCACTCCGGCGATGGCCAACGGCACGGCGGTGAACGTGGTGGCGATGGTGTTCGGCAACATGGGGGATGACTCCGCGACGGGTGTGGGCTTCACCCGCGACCCCGGCACCGGTGAGAACGTGATGTTCGGCGAGTACCTGACCAACGCCCAGGGCGAGGACGTGGTGGCCGGCATCCGCACGCCGAAGCCGGTGCTGGAACTGGAAAGCGAAATGCCGGACCTGTACCGGCAACTGGTCGAGCTGCGCGACCAGCTCGAAGGCCACTACAAGGAAGTGCAGGACTACGAGTACACCATCGAGAAAGGCACGCTGTTCTGCCTGCAAACCCGCAACGGCAAAATGAATGCCACCGCGCTGGTGCGCACCTCGGTGGAAATGGTCAAGGACGGCCTGATCGACAAGACCCAGGCGCTGATGCGCATCCAGCCGGAAATGCTGGAGCAACTGCTGTTCCCGCGCCTGGACCCGAAGACCAAGGCGGTGGCGGTGGCGCGCGGCCTGCCCGCCTCGCCCGGCGCCGCTTCGGGCATCGCCGTGTTCGACGCCGACCGCGCCGAGAAACTCGGCCGCGCCGGCGAGAAGGTCATCCTGGTGCGGGAAGAGACCAAGCCGGAAGACATCCACGGCTTCTTCGCTTCGCAAGGCATTCTCACCAGCCGTGGCGGCAAGACCTCGCACGCCGCCGTGGTGGCGCGCGGCATGGGCAAGCCCTGCGTGGCCGGCGCCGAGGGCATTCATGTCGATGTCCACACGCGCCAGGCCATCGTCGGCGACAAGGCTTTCGGTGAAGGCACGGTGATTACCCTCGATGGCACCACCGGCAATGTCTACCTGGGCGAGGTGGCGATGATCGAAGCCGATTTCTCGCCGGAACTGGACACCCTGTTGTCCTGGGCCGACGACGTGGCGAAGCTGAAAGTGATGGCCAACGCCGATACCCCGACCGACGCCGAGCACGCCCTCAAGTACGGCGCCATGGGCATCGGCCTGTGCCGCACCGAGCGCATGTTCAACGCGGTCGAGCGCCTGCCCATCGTGGTGGAAATGATCGTCGCCGAGACGATCGGCGACCGCCAGGTGGCGCTCAACAAGTTGTTGCCGATCCAGCGCGCCGACTTCGCCGGCATCTTCAAGGTGATGGCGCCGCGCCCGGTCACCATCCGCCTGCTCGACCCGCCGATCCACGAATTCCTGCCCAGCGCCGACCAGTTGGTGGAAGAACTCGACCAACTCAAGCACTTGCGCGACACCCTGCGCGGCATGCGGGTGTTGTCCGACGCGGTGGACTTCATGTACCGCACCCGCGACACCCATCCGCAGGTCGCGCTGCCGGCCGACCCGGTGCTGGTGGATGAGGCCATCCAGAAGAAGGAGGCGATGCTCAAGAAGGTGCGCGCCCTGCACGAGATCAACCCCATGCTCGGCCATCGCGGCGTGCGCCTGGGGCTGACCTTCCCGGAAATCTACGCCATGCAGATACGCGCCATCCTGGAAGCCGCCGCCGAGTGCCAGAAGGCCGGCATCGAGGTGCATCCGGAAATCATGGTGCCGCAGGTGTGTACCGCGCAGGAACTGAAGCAGGTGAAATCCTGGGTGGAAGGCATCCGCTCCGATGTCGAAGCCACGGCCGGCGTGACGCTGAACTTCAAGTTCGGCTCGATGCTGGAAGTGGTGCGCGCCTGCATGCGCGCGGAAAAACTGGCCGAGGAAGCCGAGTTCTTCTCGTTCGGCACCAACGACCTCACCCAGGCAGTGTTCTCGTTCTCGCGCGAGGACGCCGAGAACAAGTTCCTGCCCATGTACAACCAGCACAAGATTCTTCAGGACAACCCGTTCGAGGTGCTGGACGTCGAGGGCGTCGGCAAGATCATGAAACTGGCGGTGGATTGGGGCCGCGCCACCCGCCCCGGCATGAAGATCGGCATCTGCGGTGAACACGGCGGCCACCCGGCTTCCATCCGCTTCTGCCACGAGGTTGGCCTGACCTACGTCTCCTGCTCCGGCCCGCGCGTGCCGGTGGCGCGACTGGCGGCGGCGCAGGCGGCCATCAGCGAGGCGGCGCGGGACAAGCGCGCCTGAACCCGGCCGTCCACGTCGGTGATGCCGGCGCGTGACGGTGGGCACGATCAAACCTGTAGGTCGGGTTAGGCGCGTCTTTTCGCGCCGTAACCCGACTGCAATGCCGCCATGTTGGGTTCCCCCATACGGGGACGATGACGCCGACATGAAGACGTCGGCCAACCCAACCTACTCCCTATGGATGAAGCCGTCGCGTAGGGTGGATAAGCGAAGCGCATCCACCAATCAACACCGGCGCCAGATAGCGCCCGGTATGGCCCTCTGGATTGGCCGCCACCCGTTCCGGCGTCCCTTCCGGGCCGAGGTCGATGACCCATTCGGCCGTTTTGATCACGTCGAGGTTGTGTTCGATCACCACCACATCACAAAGCCAGGTGCAAGCGAATCGCCGCATCCACGGCCCGCATCTTGTTCGCCTGCAAGCGCCCCACGGCGGCGCCGGTGATGCGTTCTTTCGCGATGGTGCGAATCTGTTGTGCCTGGGCCTTGGAATCCTTGGTCAGGCCGGATTCGGCGCCGGCCAACGCCACCTCGAAGGGGTAGACCTTGCTGACGTTGGAGGTGATGGGTAGGACGGTGACGGTGCTGGCGGCGCGGTTGTTGGCGTCGTTGCTGACGATCAGTACGGGGAGGCGCTTGTTGATCTCGGAACCGACTGTAGGGCTCAAGTCGGCGAAATAGATGTCACCACGCCTCATCGCCGAGCCCATCGCTGTTTGCCTCGTTCCAGGCGGGATCGGTTTCGCCGCTGGCCTCGCGGTAAGCGGCTTCAAGGTTCTGTTCACGCAATTTGCGCAACGCCAACTCCACGACCTGGGAACGGCTGCGAATAGCATGTTCGGCGCGATAGGCCTCGATGAACGCGACGGCCTCGGCGGGAAGGGAGATGGAGAGTTTTTCGGCAAGCATGAGGATTCCTGAAATTGGTGCTACCGGAAATCCTACTTTCATTATTACCAGGCTTCAAGTGCTCGCATGCGGCTGCTTCTTGAGCAAACCGATGGGTTTCGCTCCCGCTCAACCCATCCTACGCGGGCTGAAGTGCATCGCGGCGTTGTTGTAGCCGTCTGCAATCAATGGCCGATGTAGGTCGGGTTAGCAGCCTTATCGCGTAACCCGACAAGCACAACGCCCAACCGGGTTCACTCCCCTCCAACCTCGCTCAACGCCACCCCCTCCCCACCCCAATCAGGCGCATAAACCCCCGCCTCGACATAACGGTGAAAACTGGAATACGGCCACAACGCCGGCGCCGCCACATGACCGTGCTTCACCGGGTTGAAATGGATGTACTCGACATGCCGCGTGAAATCCGCCTCATCGCGGATCGCATGCTCCCAATAGCGGTGCTGCCACAACCCCAGTTCCCCTCTCTTCGCCCGCACTTGATCAGGCGCCGCGCGCAACGCCGGGTCGCAATGCTTGGTGAACCAGGTCTTGATCAAGCGCCAGCGCGTCGCGAAATCGGCATCCTCCGGCGGCAGCGTCCAGATGCAATGCAGATGATCCGGCATCACCACGATGGCATCGATCTCGAAGGGACGGCGCTTGCGCACCGAGCGAAAAGCCGCGCGCAACACCTCGACCGACGCGCCGGATGCGAACAACGGCCGGCGTTGTTCGGTGACCACGGTGAAGAAGAAACAGCCACCGGGAATGAAGGCGCGGCGATAGCGCATGAGGTAAGTGTCGTCGGGTTGTGTTGGGCGTGTTGTCGGGTTACGCGATAAGGCCGCTAACCCGACCTACGAATTGTCCAGGCTTGCCCACTGTAGGTCGGGTTAGCGCAGCGTAACCCGACAACCACGGACTACCCCCGCTCCAACACCGGCTTCAAATACCGCCCGGTATGGCTCTCCGGATTCGCCGCCACCCGTTCCGGCGTCCCTTCCGCGATGATCCGCCCGCCGCCTTCACCGCCCTCGGGGCCGAGGTCGATGACCCAATCCGCCGTCTTGATCACGTCAAGGTTGTGTTCGATCACCACCACCGTGTTGCCGTTGCCGACCAGGCGGTGCAGCACTTTCAGGAGCATGTCGATGTCGTGGAAATGCAGGCCCGTGGTGGGTTCGTCAAGGATGTAGAGGGTGCGGCCGGTGTCGCGTTTCGAGAGTTCCAGGGCCAGCTTCACCCGTTGCGCCTCGCCGCCGGAGAGCGTGGTAGCGGACTGGCCGAGGCGGATGTAGGAAAGGCCGACATCCATCAACGTCTTCAATTTGCGCGCGACGGTGGGCACGGCGTTGAAGAAGGCGTAGGCCTCTTCCACGGTCATCAGCAGCACTTCGCGGATGTTCTTGCCCTTGTATTGCACTTCCAGGGTCTCGCGGTTGTAGCGGTGGCCGTGGCAGACGTCGCAGGGGACGTAGATGTCGGGCAGGAAGTGCATTTCCACCTTGATCATGCCGTCGCCCTGGCAGGCTTCGCAGCGGCCGCCCTTGACGTTGAAGGAGAAGCGCCCCGGCTCGTAGCCGCGTTCGCGCGCCTGCACGGTGCCGGCGAAGAGGTCGCGGATGGGGGTGAACAGGCCGGTGTAGGTGGCGGGGTTGGAGCGCGGCGTGCGGCCGATCGGCGCCTGGTCGACGCTGACCACCTTGTCGAAGAACTCGACGCCCTCGATGGCCTCGTAAGGTGCCGTTTCATGCGCCGCGCCGTTCAACTGGTTGGCGGTGATGGTGTAGAGGGTGTCGTTGATCAGGGTGGATTTACCGGAACCGGAAACGCCGGTGACGCAGACGAAGATGCCGGTGGGCAGGTTGAGGGTGACGTTTTTCAGGTTGTTGCCGTGGGCGCCGATCAGCTTCAGCACCCGGCCTTCGCGCGGCTCGCGGCGGTCGTCCGGCATGGGAATGCTCACCTTGCCGTTGAGATATTGCCCGGTCAGCGAGGCTTCGCAAGCGAGGATGTCGGCCAGGGTGCCCTCGGCGACGATCTCGCCGCCGTGCTCGCCAGCACCCGGCCCCATGTCGACGATGTAGTCGGCGTGGCGGATGGCGTCCTCGTCGTGTTCCACCACAATCACCGAATTGCCTAGGTCGCGCAGGTGCTTGAGGGTGCCGAGCAAGCGGTCGTTGTCGCGTTGATGCAGGCCGATTGAAGGCTCGTCGAGCACATACATCACGCCGGTGAGGCCGGAACCGATTTGCGACGCCAGGCGGATGCGTTGCGCCTCGCCGCCGGAAAGGGTGTCGGCGGAACGGTCGAGCGAGAGGTAATCGAGGCCGACATCATTGAGGAAGGTCAGGCGGGCGGCGACTTCCTTGACGATCTTTTCCGCCACCTGAGCGCGGTTGCCTTCCAGTTTCAGTTCACTGAAGAAGGCCAGCGCCTGGCGGATCGGCAGGCGCGAGAGGTCGTGCAACGTCCAGCCGCCGATGGTGACGTTGCGCGACTCGATGCGCAGACGCGAGCCGCCACATTCCGGACAAGGCCGGGTGGCGATGAACTTGGCCAGCTCCTCGCGCAGGTTCTGCGATTCGCTGTCCTTGTAGCGCCGCTCCAGGGAAGGGATGACGCCGTCGAAACGGTGTTTGCGGCTCACTTTACGGCCCGCCTCGCCGAGGTACTGGAAGGTGATTTCCTCGGCCCCGCTGCCATGCAGGATGACCTGCTGAATCGTTTCCGGCAGGTCTTCGTAGGGCGTATCCAGGTCGAAGCCATAGTGCATGGCCAGGCCTTCCAGCATCCGGTAGAAGAAGGCGTTGCGCCGATCCCAGCCCTTCACCGCGCCGGACGCCAGCGAGAGATGCGGGAAGGCCACCACCCGCGCCGGGTCGAAGAAGGTCACCTGGCCCAGGCCGTCGCACTTCGGGCAGGCGCCCATCGGGTTGTTGAAGGAGAAGATGCGCGGCTCCAGTTCCGGCAGGGCGTAATCGCACACCGGACAGGCGAACTTGGCGGAGAACAGCATTTCTCTTCCCGTATCCATCTCGACGGCCAGCGTCTTGCCGTCGGAATGCCTGAGCGCGGTTTCAAAGCTTTCCGCCAGGCGCTGTTTCACATCCTCACGGACCTTCAAGCGGTCCACCACCGCCTCGATGGTGTGTTTCTTGTTCTTCTCCAGCGGCGGCAGGCTGTCGATGTCATACACCTCGCCATCCACTCGCAGGCGCACGAAACCCTGCGCGCGCAACTCGTCGAACAGCCCCAGTTGCTCGCCCTTACGGCCGACGATGAGCGGCGCCAGGATCATCAGCTTGGTGTCTTCCGGCAATTGCAGCACCGTATCCACCATCTGTGACACCGTCTGCGCCGCCAGCTCGATGCCGTGATGCGGGCAGCGTGGCGTGCCGGCGCGGGCGAACAGCAAACGCAGGTAATCGTGGATTTCCGTCACCGTGCCGACGGTGGAACGCGGGTTGTGCGAAGTCGCCTTCTGCTCGATGGAAATCGCCGGCGAGAGGCCCTCGATCAAGTCCACGTCCGGCTTTTCCATGAGTTGCAGGAACTGCCGCGCGTAGGCGGAAAGCGACTCCACATAACGCCGCTGGCCTTCGGCATAGAGGGTATCGAACGCCAGCGAAGACTTGCCCGAGCCGGACAGCCCGGTAATCACCACCAGCTTGTGCGGCGGCAGATCGACATTGACGTTCTTGAGGTTGTGGGTGCGGGCGCCGCGGACGCGGATCATGGTTGAGGCCGTTGAATCGAAACGGCTGAATATACGCGCCTGGGGCGGGGCGGCTCAAACCGGAGAGGAGCATTCTCCGTGGCGCCGGCTTCCAGCCGGCTGTTTAAACCCAAAATATCCATTAGCCGTGGCAACGCCGGAGGCCCACATGTAGCGCAGGCGTCCCGCCTGCTTCGTCCTTCTAATCAGACCCACGAGGCAGGCGGGACGCCTGCGCTACATGCCTGCTTCGGCTAATTGACTAATTCCCACGCTCCAGCGTGGGAACCAGGTCATCAGGCACACGAGCCGGCGAGACGCCGGCGCTACCGATCAGAACGGCACGTCGTCGTCATCGATCTCGGCGAAGCCGGCGGGGCTGGCGCCGGCGGGGGCGGCGCCGGCCGGGGGGGCGTCGGAGCGGACCACGGTTTCACGCAAGTTGGTGACCATCTTCTCCAGGGCCTGGCCGGAGCGTTTGCCGGAGATGATTTCGGAAGGGGTGCTGCGGTCGCTCGGGTCGAAGAACTGGACGATCTTCATGCTGACGTAGGTCTTGCCTTCCCATTCGCGTTCCTCGCGCTGCAACAGGATGCCGATGGGCTTGTTCATCAGCGCCGGGAAGGTTTGCGCTTCGGTCGGCGCCATCATGCCGCTGGCGGTGTTCCATTCGTCGATCGTTTCCGTGGTGGATTCGATGTTTTTCACGTCCAGGCAGGCCATCAGCGCCGAGAGCAGGCTGAATGGGTATTCGATCTTCTCGCCGTTGGCGCGGGCGACCCAGAGCGTCAGGTAGCGCGCCACCCGTCCGTCGTCCGCCTCGAAGTTGAATTCGATGCCCTGGGTGCCGGTCTTGGCGGTGCGTTCCTTGGCCATGGTGAGGCGGCCGATGTAGGCGCCGGAGGTTTCGATGCGGCCGCCGAAGTTGGTTTCCGGCTGCACGGCGAGCTGGTCGTCGCGGGTGTAGGTGGTCATGGGCAATCCTCCTGATCATTGGTGAAGCGCGCTTTATCGCGGCTCAAAGAAAAACCTGCAACAACTCATTGAGAAATCGTCGGCCGGTTGCGCTGGGGCGCGCGTTGTGCAAATCCCGAACCAGCAGCCCGCGGCGTTCCGCTTCCGCCAGGCCGGCTTCGGCGGCGGCGATGGAGAGGCCGCTGCGGGCCTCGAACAGGCGCGGGTCGAAGCCTTCGTTCAGGCGCAGGGCGTTCATCATGAATTCAAACACGCGGTCGCCCCGGTCGAGTTTGCGGGTTTCGGCGATGTGGGTTGGCGGCATCGCCAGCACGGCATCCATATAGGCCTTCGGGTGCTTCAGGCGGGACTGGCGTTCGATGCGGTCGTGGAAGGTCAGTTTGCCGTGGGCACCGGCGCCCAGGCCGAGGTAGTCGCCGAAGGTCCAGTAGTTGAGATTGTGGCGGCAGCGCGATCCCGGCCGGGCGAAGGCGGAGGTTTCGTAGTGCTCGTAGCCGGCGGCGCCGAGCAAGTCTTCGGCCTGAATCTGCATGTCGGCGGAAAGATCATCGTCGGGCAGGGCGGGCGGTTGCGCCGCGAAGGGGGTGTTGGGTTCCAGGGTGAGGTGGTAGGCGGAGAGGTGCGCCGGCTCCAGCGCGAGGGCGGTTTCCAGGTCGGCGCGCGCCTGTTCCAGGTTCTGCCCGGGCAAGGCATACATCAGGTCTAGATTGACCGCATCGAACAGGCCGATGGCCGCTTCCGCCGCCGCGCGCGCCTCGCGTTCGTCGTGGATGCGGCCGAGCGCCTTGAGATGTTGCGGGTTGAAGCTCTGGATGCCGAGCGAGAGGCGGTTCACTCCCGCGTCGCGATAGCCGCGAAAGCGCGCCGCCTCGAAGGTGCCGGGATTGGCTTCCAGCGTGATTTCCGCCAGCGGCGAGACGCGCAACAGGGTGCGCAACGTGGTGAGCAGGCGGTCGATGCCGGCGGGCGTGAACAGGCTGGGCGTGCCGCCGCCGATGAAGATGCTCGACACTTCGCGCCCCCACACCTCGGGCAAGGCCAGTTCGAGGTCGCGGGTGAGAGCGTCGAGATAGCGCGCCTCCGGTATTTCCTCGCGCTGAGCGTGGGAGTTGAAATCGCAGTAGGGGCATTTGCGCACGCACCAGGGAATGTGTGCGTAGACCGAAAGCGGCGGCGGCTGCGAGGCGGGTGTTTGGTTAAAGAGAATCGCGGGCATGCCGATAGTATGAGCGATGCGAACCCGGCCACAGGCCCTGAAAAGATGAGCGACAGCCCCTTCCTGAATGCCGAAGCCGGCATGAGCATGAGCAATTTCCTGGTGTCGTCGGTGCACGACATGAAGAACTCGCTCTCGGTGATGGCCAGTTTTCTCGAATCCGCCCTGGCCCAGGCGCCCGATCAATCGGCACCGCTCTACCAGCAGACCTGCCAGGCGCTCTACGAATCGCAGCGCATCAACGATCACCTGATCCAGTTGCTCGCCCTGTACAAGATCGAGCAGGAGTTCTACCCGTTCGACCCCCAGGAACAGAACCTCGCCGAGCTGGCCGACGATGCCTTGTCGCGTGTCGCCAACCTGGCGCGCTCGAACGGCGTCAGCCTGGAATACGAGTGTCCCGACGATCTCAACGCCTGGGTCGATTACGAACTGATCCTCGGCGTGCTGGTGCAGGCGCTGCACAACGCCCTGCATTACACGCGCGACAGCGTGCTCTGCCTGATCGCGGCGGACCCGCGCGGCGGCATTACGATCCGGGTGGAAGACAACGGCCCGGGCTTCCCCGATTTCCTGCTGCGACAAGGCACATCGCGCGACCGTGGGGTCAGCTTCGAAACCGGCAGCACCGGGCTGGGGCTGTATTTCGCCGCCGTGGTGGCTGGTCTGCATCGCGGCGGCGAGCGCGGCGGCAGCACCCACCTGGAAAATGGCGGACACCTCGGCGGCGGCTGTTTCTGCCTGGAATTACCCTAAGAACCCATGAAAATCCATGACCTCCCTCGCCCCGATTTCTCGAAGAAATCGTTTCTCGTCGTCGAAGACTATGAGGGCATGCGCGGCATCCTGCGCGACCTCCTCGGCCGCGCCGGCACCACCCGCATCGACTTCGCCAGCAGCGGCGGCCATGCCCTGGCGATGCTGGAGAAGAACCGCTACGACGCCGTGCTCTGCGATCTGCATCTCGGCCAGGGCAAGAACGGCCAGCAGGTGTTGGAGGAAGCGCGTCTGCGCCATCTGATCGCGCCGCATGCGGTCTGGCTCATGGTCAGCGCGGAAAAGACCTCGGAAATGGTCATGGGCACCGCCGAAACCCGGCCCGACGACTACCTGGTCAAACCGATCACGGAAACGCTGCTGTTCACCCGTTTGCTGCGCCAGATGGACAAGAAGAAGGTGCTGGCGCCCATCGAACAGGCCATGCGCGATCACGAGTACCTCCGGGCCATGCGCCTGGCCGACCAACTCCTGACCGCGCCCAACCCGCATACCTGGGATTTGAAACGACTGAAAGCGGAACTCGCCCTGCTTTCCGGCGACCTGAAACAGGCCAGCGCCGTGTTCGAGGAAGCCCTGAGCCAGCGTGACCTGCCCTGGGCGCGCCTCGGCCTGGCGCGCATCCTGTTCCAGGATGGCCAGCTCGATGAAGCCCGCCGCCATCTGCTGCAGGTGACCGGCGGCAGCCGCTCTTACCTGGATGCGCACGACTGGCTGGCGCGCACGCTGGAAAACCTGGGGGATCTCGATGGCGCTCAGGTGGCGCTGGAACGCGCGCTCTCGGTGTCGCCCCATATTGCCGCCCGGCAAACCAGCCTGGGACAGGTGGCGGCCCGACGCGGCGATACGGAAGCGGCCGCGCGAGCCTTTCGCCGCGGCATCGAACTCGGGCGAAATTCTCCCCAGGCATCGGCGGAACCTTATCTCAGCCTGGCGCGTGTATTCCTGGCGCGCGACGAAAATGGCGAGGCCGCCAAGGTGATCGGCCAACTCGCGGGCGACATGAAGGGTGACAGCCAAGCGCAATTTCTCGCGCGGGTGATGGAAATCCCGATCCGCCTGAAAACCGGCGGCGAGCGAGCCGCGCACAAATTGCTGGAGGAACTGGCGCCCACGCTGCGCGACGACGCGCACCGCTTGCCACCGGAAATGGCCTTCGACCTGGCCGGCCCGCTGATGCAACTGGGGGATATGGAAACCACCCATGCCGTGTTCACCAGCCTGCTGGCCAACCACCATGAGCACCCCGACTACGCGAACCGGATACGCACCCTGTTTGCCGAGGCGGGACGTGAGGAGGAAGGGATGAAACTGGTGGAAGAGGCCACCCGGACCGCGCTGGAAATCATGGACAAGGGCGTGCGCCTGTCACGCGAGGGCAAGCTCGACGAAGCCCTCTCCCTGCTGCGCGAGGCGCGCCACAAGATCCCGACCAACCCGCGCCTGCTGCTCAACCACGCCTATCTGCTGATCAGCTACATGGAGCAGCGTGGCCGCGACCTGCACCTGGTCAAGGAAGCCCTGGACTGCATCCAGACCGCCCGCAACCTGCGTCCGCACGAGAAACGCGCGGGGGAACTGCTGGCGAAACTGGAACAGGTGGGTGGGTAGGTCGGAACGCGAAGCGGTTCCGACAACCACAGCGTCGGATCGCCCTATGGGCATCCGACCTATGGGCATCCGACCTACCCTTCCAGCGCCGCCAACTTCTCCGCCAGCGCCCGCAATGCCTGGCCGCGGTGGCTGATGCCGTTCTTGTCTTCCATGCTCATCTCGGCGCCGGTCTGGCCGAAAGCGGGCACCAGAAAATAGGGGTCGTAGCCGAAACCACCGGCACCGCGCGGCTCGTCGATGATTTCGCCGTGCCAGGCCCCCTCGGCGATGATCGGGGTGGGGTCGTCGGCGTAACGCACATAGACCATCACGCAGTAGTAATGCGCGCGGCGGTTGGCCTGGCCTTGCAGGGCTTCGATCAGCTTCTGGTTGTTGCGCTCGTCCGACTTGGGCTCGCCGGCATAGCGGGCGGAATAGACGCCGGGGGCGCCGTTGAGCGCGTCGACGCAGATGCCGGAGTCGTCCGCCAGCGCCGGCAGGCCGGTATGGGCGGCGGCATGGCGGGCCTTGGCGATGCAGTTCTCGACGAAGGTGACATGCGGTTCCGGGCACTCGGGGACGCCGAAAGCGGCTTGCGGCATGGCTTCGAGGCCCATCGGTTCGATGATGCGGGCGATCTCGCGCAACTTGCCGGCGTTGTTGGAGGCGATGACGATTTTCTTCATAAGAGACCTCATGTAGCGCCGGCATCCTTGCCGGCGTCTTCGAATAGTGGCGTAGGTCAGGTTGCGGCGATAGCCGCTACCTGACGATCCTGGCTCGAATTTCCAGATTGACGGAACGATAGTCAGGTAGTCGCTGCGCGCCAACCTGACCTACGCGTTTATCCCAGCGCGGCGCGTTGCGCGGCCATCAGTTCACGGATGCCTTTCTCGGCCAGATCGAGCAGCGCGCCCAGTTCGACACGGGTGAAGGCCACGCCTTCCGCCGTGCCCTGCACCTCGATCAGGCTGGTTTCACCCAGCATCACCACGTTCATGTCGGTGTCGCAGGCCACGTCCTCGACATAGTCGAGGTCGAGCACCGGCACGCCTTTCCAGATGCCCACGGAGATGGCGGCGACCTGGTCACGCATGACGTTGGCGGGTAGCTTGCCTTCCCGCACCAGCCATTCCAGCGCGTCGTGCACCGCTACCCAGGCGCCGGTAATGCTGGCGGTGCGGGTGCCGCCGTCGGCCTGAAGTACATCGCAATCGACATGGAGGGTGCGCTCGCCGAGTTTGTCCAGATCCACCGCCGCGCGCAGCGACCTGCCGATCAGTCGCTGGATTTCCTGGGTGCGGCCGGACTGCTTGCCACGCGCGGCTTCGCGGTCGCCGCGAGTGTGGGTGGCGCGCGGCAACATGCCGTATTCGGCGGTGAGCCAACCGGCGCCGCTGCCGCGCACATGCGGCGGTACTTTTTCCAGCACGCTGGCGGTGCACAGCACCTTGGTGTCGCCACACTCCACCAACACACTGCCCTCGGCGTGCTTGGTGAAATTGCGGGTCAGGCGCACGGCGCGCAATCGGTCGGCCGCGCGCCCGGAGGGGCGTTGCTGTTCAGACATCGTGTTTCCTTCAGGGAGTGGTGTTGTGCCGCGCCAGGGTGGACTGGATTTCCGCCAAGGCGCGTTCGAGTTCGTAGTCGCTGCCGGCGAGTTCTTCCATTTCCTTGTTGCCGAGGCGCTTCAACTGGGTGGTGAAGCCGTCCAGGCCCAGGTCATCGGCCTGGACCAGTTCGTCGTCGTCGAATTTTTCCTCGCCGAAGCGCATGGCCACGGCCGAGAGGTTGTCGGCATACTGGCCGGCGCGGAATTCGGCATGGTCGAGCATGTTCTTCACCGCGCGCTCCAGCGGATAGGCGCGCAGGGTGGAAAGCATTTCCTGCGGGTTGAGTTCGCTCCAGACTCCGTCGGTGCAGAGATACAGGATATCGCCCTCGCTCAGCTTGACCGGCTCTTCCAGCTCGATGTCCGGCAACATGTAGCCGCCCACGGAGTTGTAGAGCTTGTTGCGATCCGGGTGCACACCCATCTGGTCTTCATCGAGCAGACCATCATCCACCAGTTGCTGCACGGCGGAATGGTCGTGGGTGCGCGATTTGAGCGCGCGCCGATTGAAGTGGTAGAGCCGGGAATCGCCGACATGCGCCCAGCAGGCCTGGCCTTTCTGCACCAGGCAGACCACGCAGGTGGTGCGCGGCGGCTCCGACAGTTTGTGGCGCATGGCGTATTCATTGATGGCGTCGTGGGCGGCGTAGATGCCGTCGAGCAGGAACGAGGCCATATCCACCAGCATGGGTTTGGCGCGCGCATTGAACAGACCGGTGATGACCTGCACGGTGAGTTGCGAGGCGATCTCGCCGCGCGCGTGCCCCCCCATGCCGTCCGCCAGCACCATCAGCAGGGCATCCGAGGTATAGGCATAGCCCACCCGATCCTCGTTGTAGGGGCGACCGCCGCAGCGGCTAGCCTGGTAGACGACGTATTTCATACTTTCCTGGTTATTCGTTCTTTTATCAGTGCCAGCAAGCTGGGCTTGTGCTCGCGTGACACCTGGGCCATCTCGATGAGGCGTTTCTGCACCGCGAACACGCTTTGCGGGCGTTCCGTGTAGTTGAGTTTGAGCATGGAATCGACCAGTTCCAGCAGATCAGTGGAAAACAGGCCGGCATGGCTCTTGCTGACCGGCACCAGTTTGTCTTTGTCCTGGCGTTGATCGGATGGCTGCGGCGGGGTCTTGGCGATGCAGGCATAGAGGGTGGCGCCCACGCTATAGATGTCGGTCCACGGACCCAGGCGCTCGCGCTGGTTGTATTGCTCCGGCGCGGCAAACCCAGGTGTGTACATGGGGGAGGCGGCCTGGAAATCGTAGGTCAGCGCATGCCGCGCCGCGCCGAAGTCGATCAGCACGGGCGAGCCGTCGGCGTGGATGTAGATATTGGAGGGCTTGATGTCGAGATGCAGGATCTTGTGGGCATGGACTTCGCGCAGGCCATTGAGCAACTGCACGAACACGCTGCGGATAAAGGACTCGCGCATGGGTTCCTTGAGCCCGGTGATGTGGCGTTGCAGGGTTTTTCCCTGCTCGAAGCGCATCACCATGTACACCGTTTCGTTGGCGCGGAAGAAGTTGGTCACGCGCACTACGTTGGGGTGGCGGATGCCGGCCAGCGCCCTGCCCTCCTCGAAAAAACACTTCATGCCATAGCGAAACGAGGCTTCCTTGTCTTCCGCCAGGGGATGCACCGTACCCATCTTGCCGCGCCCCACCACGCCGCCGGGCAAATATTCCTTGATGGCGACCGGCTGCCCCTCGATGTCGTAGGCCAGATACACCAGCGAAAAGCCGCCGCCACCGATGCGACGATCGATCACATATTCGCCCAACTGATAGTTCTGGGGCAGCGGTTCGGTGGATTGGATGGCCATGTAAATTAGGCTGGGGTGCGGGGTAAGATGCGCCGGTTTGAATTCAACGAAGGATAACCAAGATCGTGGCAGCCATGAAGGAAACTCTACGCAGCATGACCGGCTATGCGGCCGAATCCGCGGATATCGCGGGCGCCCACGTCACGCTGGAACTACGCGCGGTCAATTCGCGCTTTCTCGACCTGACGTTTCGCATGGGTGAAGACTTTCGCGCGATGGAACCGGGTCTGCGCGAGCGCATCACCAGCAAGGTGAAACGCGGCAAGCTGGAATGCCGCCTCAATCTGGCCGCGCGCGCCGATGCCGCCTTGCCGACTGATCTCAACAGCGCGCTGCTCGACCAGCTCGGCGCCCTCTCGGCCTCCGCCCGCCGCGCCTTTCCCGAGGCAAGCGCGCTTTCCGTCGCGGAAATCCTGCGCTGGCCCGGCATGCTGGGCGACAACACGCTGGATGGCGATGCGCTGCAAGCCGGCGCGCTGGCCATGCTCGAACGCGCGCTGGAGCAGTTCAACGCCAGCCGCGCGCGCGAAGGCGACAAATTGAAAAGCGTCATCCAGGAACGTCTGCAAGGCATGCGCGAACACATCGCCCGCATCCGCCCGCGCACCCCGGAAATCGTCGCCGCCTACCGCGACAAACTGAAAAAACGCCTGGAAGAATTGCTGCCGAACTTGTCCACCTCGCCGGATCAGGACCGCCTGCATCAGGAAGTCGCCCTGTTCGCGCAGAAGATCGACATCGACGAAGAACTCGACCGCCTGCTCACCCACCTCGATGAAGTCGAACGGGTACTCAACAGCGGCGGCGCCGCCGGCAAGCGCCTGGATTTTCTGATGCAGGAACTCAACCGCGAAGCCAACACCCTGGGCTCGAAATCGGTCTCGCTGGAACTCACCCAGACCTCTGTGGAACTCAAGGTACTGATCGAACAGATGCGCGAACAAATCCAGAACATCGAGTAAGCCCCTATGTCCGGAAATCTATTCATCGTCTCCGCCCCCTCCGGCGCCGGTAAATCCAGCCTGGTCAACGCCCTACTGGAACGCGACGCGGCGATACGTCTGTCGATCTCCTACACCACGCGGGCACCGCGTCCGGGCGAGGAAAACGGCATCCACTACCACTTCGTCAGCCACGAGGCGTTTCAGGAGCGCTTGGGACGAGGCGAGTTTCTGGAAAGCGCCGAGGTTTACGGCAACTACTACGGCACTTCACAG
The DNA here is from genome assembly GCA_028714875.1 of Gallionellaceae bacterium. GTDB lineage: Bacteria > Pseudomonadota > Gammaproteobacteria > Burkholderiales > Thiobacillaceae > PFJX01. The sequence continues at coordinate 65,726 of JAQTLN010000007.1, read as the reverse complement.
CCTTGGATCGAAGCCGAGCGCGCCGCCGGGCGCGACATCCTGCTGGAAATCGACTGGCAGGGCGCCGCCCAGGTGCGCCGCCTGGTGCCCGACGCGATTTCCATCTTCATCCTGCCGCCCTCCATCGAGGAATTGCGCCGCCGCCTGCAAGGGCGCGGCACGGACAGCGAGGAAGTGATCGCCCGGCGCATGGCGGCGGCGCGGGAAGACGTCTCGCACTGCCTGGAGTTCGATTACCTGGTGGTCAACGACCAGTTCGACACCGCGCTGGCCGATCTCCTGGCGATCGCCAGGGCGCATCGGCTGGGCATCCACAGCCAGGAAAAGCGCCTGGCCGGTTTGCTGCTGGCGTTGTCGTGCTGAGGCCACCCGCCCGGACAGGCAGGTAGCGCTGGCGTCTCGCCGGCTTCGTTCTTCTGCTCAGGCCTACGAAGCCGGCGGGACGCCGGCGCTACAAGTGGGGCGGCTGCTTCAGCCTCGGCGGTCAGCCGAAGTGGCAGACGTAGTGGTACGCCTCGCCGGGCAGCACCTCGATCTCGAAGCTGGAGTTGCCCGGCACGGAGAAAGATTCACCGACGCCGTATTCCTTCCACTCGGACTCGCCCTTCAACAGCACGCGGCAGCGGCCATCCACGGTTTCCATGATTTCCGGCACGCCGGTGTTGAAGATCAGGCGCGCGGGCAGGATCACGCCCACGGATTTCCGGGTGCCATCGGCGAACTGCACGGTGTGCGAGACGCATTTGCCGTCGAAGTAGACGTTGGCTTTCTTGATGACGGAGACGTTGTCGAACTGGGCCATTGTTATTTCCTCTGAGCGTCGAGTTTCGCCGCGATGCGCATGCGCAGGGCGTTGAGTTTGATGAAGCCGCCCGCGTCCTTCTGGTCGTAGGCGCCGGCATCGTCCTCGAAGGTGGCGATGGTGGAGTCGAACAGGGAATCAGTCTTGGAGTCGCGACCGACGACGATGACGTTGCCCTTGTACAGTTTCAGGCGGACGAAACCGTTGACGTTGGCCTGGGTGTGGTCGATCAGCGTTTGCAGGGCCACGCGTTCCGGCGCCCACCAGTAGCCGTTGTAGATCAGGCTGGCGTAGCGCGGCATCAGGTCGTCTTTCAGGTGGGCGACTTCGCGGTCCAGCGTGATGGATTCGATGGCGCGGTGGGCCTTCAGCAGGATGCTGCCGCCGGGGGTTTCGTAGCAGCCGCGCGACTTCATGCCGACATAGCGGTTTTCCACCAGATCGAGGCGGCCGATGCCGTGCTTGCCGCCCACGCGGTTGAGTTCGGCGAGCACCTCGTGGGCTTTCATGCCGACGCCGTTGATCGCCACCACGTCGCCACGCACATAGTCGAGGGTGACGTATTCGGCCGCGTCGGGCGCCTTTTCTGGCGACACGGTCCAGCGCCACATATCTTCCTCGGCTTCCGCGTTGGGGTCTTCCAGATGGCGGCCTTCGTAGGAGATGTGCAGCAGGTTGGCGTCCATCGAGTACGGCGAGCCACCCGACTTGTGTTTCATGTCCACCGGAATACCGTGGGTTTCGGCGTAATTGATCAGTTTCTCGCGGCTCAACAAATCCCACTCGCGCCAGGGGGCGATGACCTTGATGTCCGGCTTCAGCGCGTAGGCGCCAAGTTCAAAACGCACCTGGTCGTTGCCCTTGCCGGTGGCGCCGTGGCAGATGGCGTCGGCGCCGGTGGCGTTGACGATGTCGATCAGGCGCTTGGCGATCAGCGGCCGGGCGATGGAGGTGCCGAGCAGGTATTCGCCTTCGTAAACGGTGTTGGCGCGGAACATGGGGAAGACGAAGTCGCGCACGAATTCTTCGCGCAGGTCGTCGATGTAGATCTGTTCCGGCTTGATGCCGAACTTCAGCGCCTTGGCGCGCGCCGGTTCCAGTTCTTCACCCTGGCCGAGGTCGGCGGTGAAGGTCACCACTTCGCATTGGTAGGTGTCTTGCAGCCATTTCAGGATGACCGAGGTGTCGAGGCCGCCGGAGTAGGCGAGGACTACTTTTTTGATGTCGCTCATGGGATTACCTGTGTGAAGTGTCAGTGCGCGCGCCCGTCCACGGCGACCACTTCGCCGGGAAAGTCGCCGACGCGCAGGGCGCGCAGGTCGGTCTGCTGGGAAGCGTGTTCGATTTCGATGCCGACCACGCGGCCATCCTCGCTCATATTCAGCACCACGCCGGCATGGGCTTCCCAGGTGTGGGCGGGGTCTTCGGGCGAGAGTTCGAGGTAGAGGCTGTCACGGTCCTTGAAGTAGGCGATGTTCATGCTCAGTCCTCGATGCGGCCGCGCAGCAGGTATTCCAGCATCGCTTTCTGGGTGTGCAGGCGGTTTTCCGCTTCTTTCCAGACTACCGATTGCGGGCCGTCGATGACGTCGGCCTCGACTTCCTCGCCGCGATGCGCGGGCAGGCAATGCATGAACAGGGCGGCGTCGGCGGCCACGCGCATCATGTCGTTGTCCACGCGCCAATCGGCGAAGGCTTTCATGCGGGAGGCAGATTCCGCCTCGAAGCCCATGCTGGTCCAGACATCGGTGGTCACCAGATCGGCGCCGCGGCAGGCGTCCATGGGATCGACGAAGGCCTCATAGTGGTCGGTGCCGAACAGGCCGGCGCGTTCCGGTTCCACTTCATAGCCGGGCGGGGTGGAGACATGGACGTTGAAGTCCAGCACCTCGGCGGCTTGCAGCCAGGTGTTGCACATGTTGTTGGAGTCGCCGATCCAGGCCACGGTCTTGCCCTGAATCGGGCCGCGCTGTTCGATGTAGGTGTAGATGTCGGCCAGGATCTGGCAGGGGTGGTATTCGTTGGTCAAACCGTTGATCACCGGCACGCGCGAATGGGCGGCGAAGCGTTCGATGATGTCCTGCTCGTAGGTGCGGATCATCACCACGTCCACCATGCGCGAAATCACTTCCGCCGCGTCTTCCACCGGCTCGCCGCGTCCCAGTTGGGTATCGCGCGTGTTCAGGTAGATCGCCGATCCGCCCAACTGGTGCATACCGGCCTCGAAGCTCAAACGCGTGCGGGTCGAGCTCTTCTCAAAAATCATCGCCAGGGTGCGGTCGGCCAGCGGATGGTAGGGCTGGTAACGCTTGAAACGCTCCTTGATGACGCGCGTGCGGACGAACAGGTACTCCAGTTCGTCGCGGGAGAAGTCCTTGAATTGCAGGAAGTGTTTCAGTGCCGGTGCCATGGCCTTACTCCAGAAAAGCGCGGATCAATCCCGCCAGTTTTTCCGTGAGCAAGGCGGCTTCTTCGCGATTCAGTATCAGCGGCGGCAACAGGCGCACCACAGAGTCATTGGTGACGTTGATCAACATTTTCTGTTCCAGCGCCTGTTTCACCAGATCGCCGCAGGGACGGTCGAGTTCGATACCGATCATCAAGCCCTGGCCGCGCACCTCGCGCACGCCGGCAAGCCCGTCAAGGCGGTGGATCAGGTCGGCGCGAATGAAGGCGCCGATTGCCGCCGCGTTCTCCAGTAACTTGTCGTCTTCCATCACCCGCAAGGTGGTGAGCGCCGCCACGCAGGCGAGCGGATTGCCGCCGAAGGTGGAGCCATGCTTGCCCGGCACAAAGGTTTCCGCCGCCACGCCGCGCGCCAGACAGGCGCCGATCGGGAAACCGGAGCCCAGGCCCTTGGCCAGGGTCATCACGTCGGGTTTGATGTCGCTGTGCTGGAAGGCGAACCAGGTACCGGTGCGGGCGACGCCGGTCTGCACTTCGTCCAGCATCAGGAGCCAGGCGTTTTCGTCACAGATGCGGCGCAGTTGGGCCATATAGTCGATCTGCGGAATCTGCACGCCGCCTTCGCCCTGATAAGGCTCCACCAGCACGGCGACGATGTTCTTGTGGTGCGTGGCCAATGCGGAAACCGCCTCGGCGTCGCCGAAGGGGACGCGCACGAAGCCGGTCACCAGCGGTTCGAAACCGGCTTGTACCTTGCGGTTGCCGGTGGCCGAGAGGGTGGCCATCGTCCTGCCGTGGAAGCTTTTTTCCATGACCACAATGGCCGGATTCTCGATGCCCCGGTTGTGGGCATGCAGGCGCGCGATCTTGATCGCGGCCTCATTGGCCTCGGCGCCGGAATTGCAGAAAAACGCGCGCTCCAGTCCGGACAGCGCGCACAGGCGTTCGGCCAGGCGTTCCTGTTCACGGATCTGGTACAGGTTGGAGGTGTGGATCAAGCGCCCGGCCTGCTCGCACAAGGCCCGCGTCAATTCGGGATGGGCATGGCCGAGGCCGTTCACGGCGATCCCGGCCAGGGCATCCAGATATTTCTCGCCGTTCTCGTCGAACAGCCAGGCGCCTTCGCCACGGACAAACGCCACGGACTGGCGGGCATAGGTTTGCATCAGGTAATCGGACATTTCTTCGCTTTCAAATCGCTAAAACAGGTTTGCGGCGACCATGGCCGCAACGCGGATTCTTCAAGAAAGCGGGGAAACATACCACCAAACCACTAATTTACAAACGGGCCGGAGGCGCGGGAGGCGCGGCGTAGCTGCGGGATGCGCTTCGCCTTGCTTACCGCATCCTACCCGGCGCGAAATCCCGCCAGCACCTCGCGTGTCGCGCGCGCCTTGTCCAGGCATTCCTGGTATTCCGCGTCGGCCTGGGAGTCCGCCACCAGGCCGCCGCCGGCCCAGAAGCGCAGGCGATCTTCGCCACAGGTCAGGGTACGGATGGCGATGTTCGTATCCATGCCGCCATCCCAGCCGAGATAGCCGATGGCGCCGCAATAGACGCCGCGTCGTTCCGCTTCCAGTTCCTCGATGATCTGCATGGCGCGCAACTTGGGCGCGCCGGTGATGGAGCCGCCGGGAAAAGCCGCCGCCAGTTGATCCAGCGCACTTCGGCCATCGGCCAGGCGCCCCTGCACGGTGCTGACCAGATGATGCACGGTGGCGTAGCTTTCCAGCGCGAACAGGCTGGGCACGGTGACGCTGCCGGGGGCGCAGACCTGGCCCAGATCGTTGCGCAGCAGATCCACGATCATCAGATTCTCCGCGCGATCCTTCGCGCTGCCGGAGAGTTCCGCCTGCTGTCTCGCATCCTCGCCGGGGTCGTCGCTACGCGGCCGCGTGCCCTTGATCGGGCGGGTCTCCACCAGGCCGTCGCGCACGCAGAGAAAGCGTTCCGGCGAGGAGGACAGCACCTGGCCGAAGGGAAAATTGAGCCAGGCCGAAAACGGCGCCGGATTACGCGCGCGCAGCGCCAGATAAAGCGCCCAGGGGTGCCCCAGACAGGGCGCGGCGAAGCGCATGGCCAGGTTGACCTGATAACAATCGCCGGCGCGAATGTAGTCCTGTACCCGGGCAAAAGCCCGCCGATACGCCTCCCGATCCAGACCGCACGCGACCTCGCCGGTGAGCGCGAAATCCGCCACGGACGGCTCCTCCCGCAAACAGGACAGAAAGCGTTCCACCCAATCCTGTCCGACGGCATCGTCGCTTGCCCACAGGCGGCAGCGATGTTCATGGTGGTCTATCACCAGGGCGCCGTCGTAGATCCCCACGGCCATTTCGGGCAGGCCTTCGACGTCCCTGGCCACGGCCGGCAGGCGATGCAGACGCCGCGCCAAATCGTAGCCGAAGTAGCCCAGCGCGCCGCCGCTGAAGGGCGCCGCGAGAGGCGCGCGTGGCGGCCCCAGACTGGCGCGCAACACTTCCAGCGGGCATTCCCCGCTTACCTCGAAGCGGCCATCCGCGTATTCGATGCGGGTTTCCTGGCCGCGAGTCACCAGCGTGGCGCGCGGCAGCGCCGTGATGATGTCGTAGCGACCGGCCCGGCTCGCCGGCCAGGCGCTATCCAGCCAATGCGCCCAGGGCCGCCGCGCCAAGGGGGCGAACAGGCGAGCGCAGTCGCTGGAATAGGGCAGATCGAGGTGGAAGGTCACGACGGGCAATCCGAAGGGGGCGGGCATTGTGGCGCGCGCGCCGTCCCGGCTCAAGGTCATGATGAGGTATCGGAAAAGCCATGTTGAAAAGTCCACAGCTTCTGTGGATAACTCTGTGCACAAGCACGGGACAAACACCCTAACCCCCCGTCCCGGCAGAGTCTTCTAGCCGACGACCACTTTTTAGGCAGCCATCGCACCATTAAAAATCAATGACTTACAGAAACACCCAGTAAGATCAGTGAGATACGCGCACTTTTTGACAAAGATGTTGCAACTGTGGACACAAGTCGCTCTTGACACCCTGAAAAGGTGGCGGGAAGCCAGCGCGGAAGCGGGATTCCAGCCATTTTCTCACTCCGGCGCGTAGCTTGCGTAGGATGCGGTTCGCCGCGCTCACCACATCCTACGGCCCAGGGTGCCGGTAATTTTTCACAGCATCTCACTCCGGCGCGTAGACGAAATACAGTCCCAATTGGCGCAACAAGTTCTGCCCCAGCTCGTCTTCGTTGCCGACCAGGCGGGGGCGCACGGTAACTATCTGGACTCTGGACAGGCCCGCCGCAACGGGTAACCCGGTGGGAAGGGAAAACACCAGGGGTTGCGCCACAGTATCGCCGGGCCGCGCGAGCAATCCCCTGGGTGGCGCCGAAACCGGCAAAGCGGGACAGCTTGCCGGGCGCTCGCGCGCCAGGCGTTCCAGGGGCGCGCGAGCGCCGCGTTCGAGACGCGCCAGCGCGGCGTCGAGTTCGGCTATGGGCGCGCACACGTCCAGCAGACTGACCTCCGCCTCAACCCCCGTGCTCGATTCCGCCGCGACCCGCAACTCGATGGAGATAGCGGCCGGCGACCCTTCCAACCGGGCCGGCACGCTCGCCACCAGGTGGCCACGCAGGCTGATCGGCAGACGCTCATCGCGCCCGACCAGATTGCGCCACTTGAAGCCATCCATGAACCAGCTCAGGCGCTTGCCCGGCCCGGCGTTGGCCGTATCCGGGGGCGGGCTGTACTCGATGCCATAGCCGGTCAGCATGCCGTCCTGGCCCAGGCGTTCCGCGTCCCCCTGTACCAGGGCTTCCAGGGCATCGTGGCCGGGTTGCGCGGCAATCACGCGGGTCGCGATCCAGGGCCGTGGTTCCGGGCCGAAATTCACGCCGGAGAGCAGGTCGTAGATCGGCTTGGGCAAGCCGGTCGCTTGCGGCGAAGCGAAGGCCAGCAGGCTATAGGCGCGTCCCTCGTACACCGTGGCCAGCTGGAACACTATCGCGCCGCCATCGCCGGTCGGGCGGCGGCAGGTCATCCAGCGCACACCGGAGATTTCGATTGTTCCGATTTCCGCGTTCTTTCCATATTGCGTCGCCCATATCTTGCGCAACTTGTCGTAAAACGACTCGGCATCCGTCTTGAGCGGCGTGCCCCGACGCGGCAACGCGACTTGCAGGGCGAGGCCCCGAGGGTTCTCGGTTAACGGTGCCCCCGGCTCGGGAACACCCCCCGAGGGGGCCAAATCAACCTTGGGGCGGTCCGACGCCAGGCTTGAGATGGGCCACTCCAGCAGATAGAGCCCGTCTTCCTTTTCCCGCGCGGCGTCGCCCCGCCGCCAAGTCGCCTCGGGTAACAAACGCATGGCGTCCACGCGCAGCACTTCCGCCCAGGCACCGGGAACCGCCAACAACAACAAGCCACACAACAACAAGACTCTCATGCTAATTTCGCCGCCCCATGTCTGAACCCTCACTTTCCACCCCACCCAGCCTGCCGCACCTGGAGTTTCCGGAAGCCCTGCCGGTTTCCGCCCGGCGCGCGGACATCGCCGCCGCCTTGCTCGCGCATCAGGTGATTATCGTCTGCGGCGAGACCGGTTCCGGCAAGACCACCCAGTTGCCCAAGATCGTACTCGCCGCCGGGCGCGGCCGGGTGGGCCGGGGTGGTGGTCTGGTCGGGATGACGCAGCCGCGCCGGATCGCCGCCAAGAGCGTGGCGGCGCGCATCGCCGAGGAAACGAAATCGCGCCTCGGCGGCCTGGTCGGCTGGCAGGTGCGCTTCACCGATCAGGTCTCCAAGGAGAGTCGCATCAAGGTGATGACCGACGGCATCCTGCTGGCGGAAACCCAGTCCGACCCCGACTTTCGCGCCTACGACACCCTGATCCTTGACGAGGCGCACGAGCGCAGCCTGAACATCGACTTCCTGCTCGGCTACCTGAAGACCCTGCTGCCACGTCGCCCCGACCTGAAATTGATCCTGTCTTCCGCGACCCTGGAAGCCGACCGCTTTTCCGCCTACTTCAATGGCGCGCCGGTGATTGAGGTATCGGGGCGGACCTATCCGGTGGAAATGCGCTATCGCTCGACGGAACCCCTCCCCCCCCGGGGGAGGGGCAGGGGAGAGGGAACGACGGTTGCCCAATCGACGCGAGTTCCCTCACCCCCGGCCCCTCTGATGGAACCCCTAAGCAATCGACTAGGCGGCCAAACGACGCCCGCCAAGTCGCTGCTTATCCCGGAGGGAGAGGGGAGCGATGACCTGGACGTCGCCCTGATCCACGCCGTCGACGAACTCGCCGCCGCCGGCCCCGGCGACATCCTGGTGTTCCTGCCGGGCGAGCGGGAGATTCGCGAGGCACACGAGGCGCTGCGCAAACACCATCCGCCGCAGACCGAAATACTGCCGCTGTTCGCGCGCCTCTCGGTTTCCGATCAGGAAAAGGTGTTCCAGTCGCACGGCGGCCGCCGCATCGTGCTGGCGACCAATGTGGCGGAAACCTCGCTCACCGTGCCCGGCATCCGTTATGTGGTGGATACGGGACTGGCGCGGGTGAAGCGTTATTCCATCCGCAACAAGATCGAACAGCTCAAGGTGGAAAAGGTGTCGCAAGCCGCCGCCAACCAGCGCGCGGGGCGTTGCGGGCGGGTGGCGGCGGGCATCTGTATCCGCCTCTACGACGAAGCCGATTTCCTTGGCCGGCAGAAATACACCACGCCGGAACTGCTGCGTTCCTCGCTGGCCGGCGTCATCCTGCGCATGAAATCGCTCAGGCTGCCGGAGATCGAGGTCTTCCCCTTCCTCGACGTGCCTGAAGGCAAGCGCATCCGTGACGGCCAGCAACTGCTCGCGGAACTCGGCGCCCTGGACGAGCGCGGACGACTGACCGGCATCGGCAAACAGCTCGCGCATCTGCCGGTGGACCCGCGCATCGGCCGCATGCTGATCGCCGCGAAAGATCGCGGCTGCCTGCATGAGATGCTGGTCATCGCCGCCTTCCTCTCGGTGCAGGATCCGCGCGAGCGGCCGCTGGAAGCGCAGGAAGCCGCCGACCAGAAACATCGTCGCTTCGTTGATCCTGATTCCGATTTCATCAGCCTGCTCAAACTCTGGGCACATATCGACGAACTCAGCCACCACCGCAAGTCGCAGAAGAAGTTCCGCGACGCGCTAAAGGCCGACTTCCTGTCCCCCAACCGGGTGCGCGAATGGCGCGACGTCTATGCGCAACTGACCACCCAGGTGAAGGAAATGGGCTGGCATGTCGCGGAAAGGCAAGAACGAGCAGGCGGGACGCCTGCGCTACAGGGAACTCATGTAGCGCAGGCGTCCTCGCCTGCCCCCGAGCCGCTAGGAGAAATCCCCTACGCCCCGCTGCATCAAGCCCTGCTCCCCGGTCTCCTCGGCAACCTCGGCATGCTCACCGAGGACGGCGTCTATCTCGGCGCGCGGGAAATGAAGTTCTGGATATTTCCCGGCTCCGGCGTGAAGAAAAAACCGAAGTGGCTGCTCGCCTCCGAGATCGTGGAAACCAAGCGGGTGTATGCGCGCATGGTGGCGAAAATCGAGCCGGAGTGGATCGAACACGCCGCCCAGCACCTGCTCAAGGTGTCCTATTCCGACCCGCACTGGGCCAAGAAACCGGCGCATGTGGCGGCAGCGATGCGCGCCACCCTGTACGGCCTGCCGATCGTGAATGGTCGCAAGGTGCATTACGGCCCGATCGACCCGGTGCTCTCGCGCGAGTTGTTCATAAGAGGTGCCCTGGTCGAGGGCGAATTCGAGACCCGCGCGCCCTGGTTCGAACACAACCGCCGCCTGCTGGAAGAAATCGATGATCTCGCCCACCGCGCCCGCAACGCCCGCCTGGTGGTGGATGAACATCGCCTGTACGCCTTTTTCGACGCGCGCGTGCCGCAAGGCATCCACAACGGCGCCGCATTCGACAAATGGCGTCGTGACGCGGAGAAAGCCCAGCCGCGCCTGCTCTACCTGGAACGCGCCACCCTGCTGGACAGCGGCCACGACACGCAGGAACAGGAATTCCCGCCACAGATCGAACTCAACGGCGCCCGCTACCCGCTCACCTACCGATTCGACCCCGGCACGGAAGACGATGGCGTCACCCTCATCGTGCCGCTCGCCGCCCTCAACCAGATTTCCCCGGCTCGCTGCGAATGGCTGGTGCCCGGCCTGCTGGAAGAAAAGATCACCGCCCTGATCAAAAGCCTGCCGCAATCCATCCGCCGCGCCTTCGTGCCGGTGCCGGAGTACGCAAAAGCGGCGGCTGCGGCCCTGCTCCCCGCTGGAGAAAGTCTCGACACTCCCCCCTTTTCCAAAGGGGGGCGGGGGGGGATTTCTTCGTCAGGAACAGCGCGCCAACCTGAACAAATCCCCCCCGCCCCCCTTTGGAAAAGGGGGGCGTCGCTCACCGACGCCCTTGCCGCCTTCCTCTCGAAATCCACCGGCCAGCTCATCCCACGCGATGCCTGGCGCCCGGAAGTCCTCGCGCCGCACCTGATCATGAATTTCCGGGTGCAGGACGAAACCGGCAAGACCCTGGCCGAAGGGCGCGATCTCACCACCTTGCGGCAACAACTGGGCAGCGCCGCCAGCGAGGAACTGGCTCGCTCCGCGGGCCAGTTCCAGCGCGAGCGGATCACGAATTGGGACTTCGGCGACCTGCCGGATACCGCCACGGTCAACAGCGGCAGTCGGGCTGATGGTCACATCGTTGCCGCCTTCCCGGCGCTGCAATGCGAGGATGGCCAGGTCAATCTGCGCCTGTTCGACCATCCCGATGAAGCCCGCGCCGCGCACCGCCTCGGCGTCGCCCGCCTGATCTGGCTGAACTTCCCCGAGCAGATGAAACAAGGCGAGCGCGACATGGCCGCGCGCCTGAAACCCGCCTGCCTGCAATACGCCCTGTTGTTCAAGGGCGTCTCCTGTCCCGGCCTGGCGCGCGACGTACTGGCCGCCGCCGTGCTGTCCACCCGCGAGGTGGCCGACATCCGCAGCCAGGCCGCCTTCGCCGAAGCCGCGCAAGCCATCCGCCCGCGCCTGCTGGAAACCTGCGCCCGCCTGGCCAACACGACCACGGAATCCATCGCCGCCGCGCATCGTCTTTCCCAAGCCCTGGCCAAAGCCCCCGCGGCCTGGAAAGCACCTGTCGCCGACATGCGCGAACAACTCGACGCCCTGGTCTTTCCCGGCTTCCTGGTCGCCCACTCCGGCGAGCGCCTGGCCCACCTGCCGCGCTATCTCAAGGCGCTGGAAATGCGCCTGGCCAAGCTCCCCAACCAGCCCGCGCGCGACTCCGCCGCGCAGCGTGAAATGGCGCCGCTGCTCACCGCCTGGCGCAACCGCGTGGAACGCCAGAAAGCGCAGGGCCGCGATGACCCGCTGCTTGACGCTTTCCGCTGGCAGTTGGAAGAACTACGCGTCTCCCTATTCGCCCAAGAACTGAAGACACCGGAACCGGTATCGGTAAAACGCCTGGAAAAACGCTGGGCGGAAATCGTCGGATAAACCCGAAGCCCCATTAGCCGGAAGATCACCTGTAGCGCGGGCGTCCCGCCTGCTTCGTGGGCCTGATCAGAAGAACGAAGCAGGCGGGACGCCTGCGCTACATACCGACTTCGGTGAATGGACAATCTCGGATAAGCGCATTACCTCCACGGAGGGATAGCCACCCCTGCCCCCCTCCACTACACTGCCGCCCGCTTCTGGTGCTCCCTGATAAGGAGTGAAACGGGAAACAGGTACGAAGTTCAACTTCAAAGCCTGTGCTGCCCCCGCAACGGTAAGCGCTCAACGGTTTTTCACACGGCCACTGTCGCAAGATGGGAAGGCGAAAAACTTCAAGCGCGAGCCCGGAGACCGGCCCGAAGCAGGCACGCGGGCCGCGGAGGGCGGCACTTCCCCCCTCTCCCATCGGGAGAGGGCCGGGGTGAGGGAGCAACGGTTGATTCGACCGAGACACCCACCACCCCCCTTTTTCGGCCCGCGTATTCAGCTTTTTCCGGCGGGGACGCCGGGAACGAAAAAGGATGATTCACCATGCAACGCACCCCCCTGGCCGCACTCATTGCCGGCCTGTTCACCCTGCCTGTCCAGGCGGCGGAAATTCCCAGCCTTGATGAAATCGTGGTCAGCGCCACGCGCTTTGCCCAATCCGGGGTTCGCGAACCACAGGCCGTCACTGTGATAGACCGAAACATCATCGAACACTCCGGTGCGACCAACCTGCCCGAACTGCTGCAACAGGTTGCCGGCCTCCATGTTTCGCCGCTGTACGGCGCTTATTCGGTCAGCACCTCGCTGGATGCACGCGGCTTCGGTGAAACCGGCAACAGCCATGTCGCCGTCTTGCTGGACGGGCGTCGGCTCAATTCCGTGGATTCCAATGGCATCAATAACTGGCATGCCATCGCGTTGAATCAAGTCGAGCGAATTGAGGTTCTTCGTGGCAGCGGTACCGTGCTTTATGGAGACAATGCCATGACCGCCGTAATCAACATCATCAGCCGGCCCGCCGACCACCCGGAACGCAGTGCCAGCGTCCGTCTGGGTAGTTTCGGCACACTGGAAGGTGACGCAGCCTTGGCTGGAAAAGATAACGGGCTTGCCTGGCGCCTGGCCGCCAATGCCGCGCAAAGCGCCAACTATCGCCAGCACAATCAGACAGAACTCGGCAATTTCTCGGGTCAACTGGAAGCTGATCTCGGCTCAGAAAAAGGTCTGCTGGCATTCGGGGTGTCCCGCCTGGACTCGCAGTTACCCGGTGCCCTCACTGACGCGCAATACAACGCAGATCCTCGCCAAGCCAATCCCGCAGAAGCCTCCGGGGGCAGTTTCTTTGACCGCCGTGGCGCCTTTCTGCGGCCGGGATTGCGGCTGCGACTGAATCCAGCGTGGGAGTTCAGCGCTGAACTGGGACTGGAGGAAGAAAAGGCCGAGTCATGGATCGCCACCTGGAGCAGCTACAACGACAGCCGGACCCGCACCTGGTCCTTGACGCCACGCCTGCGCTACCAGAACGGTGCGGTGCGCGCGACCTTCGGCCTGGACTGGTATGACAACGACTACCGTTCCTTGCGCGGCGCGGCTCTTGGCACCCCCAATGAACGGATCAATCTCGATCGGCAAAGCTTGGGGCTCTACGGCCAGGCCGGCTGGGACGCCACCCCGGACCTGACCCTCAGCCTCGGCGGACGCTGGCAGCAGGTCGATCAGGCAATTACCCGTGCCGCCAGCCAACTGGCTAACGATCGCAGCAAATCCGCCTGGGACGTAGGTTTCAGCCAGAACCTGGGCGCTGGACTGCGCGGCTTTGGCAAGGCGGGCTATACCTTCCGCTTTCCCAAGGTGGACGACCTGACCACTTTTACCGGCCTGGGTATCGACCTGAAACCCGAACATGGCCGCCACACCGATCTCGGCATCGAATGGAAACAGGCCGGCCGCCGTGTGCAGGCCACTCTGTATGACCTGCGCCTGAAAGACGAAATCGCCTGGAGCAATACCGCATTCCAGAACGAAAATCTCGATGCCACCCGCCACACCGGACTGGAACTGGATGCCCGTCTGCCCCTGGGCGGGCCGTGGACACTGGCCGCCGCCTATGCCTGGACCGAAGCGCGGTTCATCGCGGGCGCCAATAGCGGCAAAGACATCCCCCTGGTGCCTCGCCATCAGGGGCGGCTGGCAGTGGAATGGCAACAGACAGACACCCGCGCGTCGCTTTCGGTCAACGCTATGGGCAGCCGCCGCTATGGGGGCGACTATGACAACTCCATCTCGCGGCAAAGCGGCCATGCCACTGCTGACCTTGCGCTCGAAAAAACTTGGGGAGCTTGGCTTGCCCGCTTCTCCGCAAAAAACCTGTTCGACCGGCGCTATGCCGCCGTGGGCTATGAGGACGGCTGGACAGCACCGCACGCCCTCTATCCGGGTGATGGACGCTCGCTGTTCATTACACTGGCGTGGAAAGGCTGAAACCCGTAGGTCGGGTTAGCGGCTTCATCGCGTAACCCGACAATTCACCGCCAATGGTCGGGTTACGGCCGCGCCCGACTCGACCTACCGATTAAGGAGACCCCATGAACGACAAAGCCGAACGCCACGCCACGCGCATGGCGAAAAAGAAGGCGGTAATCGACGCGAACATCGCCCGCGCCGACAAAGAGAAGGGTCTGCTTCTGGTGCTCACCGGCAACGGCAAGGGCAAGTCCTCCTCCGCTTTCGGCATGGTCGCGCGCGCCTTGGGCCACGGCATGAAAGTGGGCGTGGCGCAGTTCATCAAGAGTCGTTCCGACACCGGCGAGGAAGCCTTTCTCGGCAAACAGGCCGGGGTCGAATGGCATGTCCTGGGCGAGGGCTTCACCTGGGACACGCAGAACCTGGAGCGCGACATCGCCACCGCGAAACAGGGCTGGGAGGTTGCGCGGCAGATGCTGCGCGACCCCGGCATCGGCCTGGTGGTGCTGGACGAACTCACCTATCTGCTCAGCTACGGCTGGCTGGATTCGGAAACCGTGCTGGCCGACCTCGCCGCGCGCCCGCTGATGCAGCACGTCGTCGTCACCGGCCGCGCGGCGTCGCAAGCGCTGTGTGATGCCGCCGACACGGTGAGCGACATCGCCGACGTGAAACATGCTTATCGCGCCGGAGTGAAGGCGCAGGCGGGGGTGGATTTGTGAGTCTGCCAGCGCGCACGCGTGAAGTTCACCCCCCTTTTCCAAAGGGGGGCGGGGGGGATTTTTTCGCGCTCACCCACTTCGGAACCTCCGAAAATCCCCCCCCGCCCCCCTTTGGAAAAGGGGGGCGTAGATGAACCGCTCCCGCGCCCTCCTCATCCTTGGCCTGCTCGCTGTCGCGGCGGCACTCAGCCTGTTGCTGGCGCTGGCGGCGGGGAGTGTCGCGCTGCGGCCGGGCGAGGTCTGGCTGGCGCTGACCGGCCGGGGCGAAGGCATGGCGATCGAGGTCGTGCGCGGCCTCAGACTGCCGCGCGCGCTGGCGGCTTTCGCGTGCGGTGGCCTGCTCGCCCTGGCCGGGGCGTTGATGCAGGTGTTGCTGCGCAATCCGCTGGCCGATCCTTATGTGCTGGGCATTTCCGGCGGCGCGGCGGTGGGGGCGCTGGCGGCCATGATGTTGGGCGTGAGCGCCAATTTCGGCCTCGAAGCCGCCGCCTTTACCGGGGCGCTGGCCGCCATGTGGCTGGTGTTCGGCCTGGCGCGCGGTGACGGCAGTTGGACCCAGACCCGTTTGCTGCTCACCGGCGTCATCGTCGCCGCCGGCTGCGGCGCGGCGGTGGCCCTGATGCTTTCGCTGGCGCCGGAAGACCGCCTGCGCGGCATGTTGTTCTGGTTGATGGGCGACGCCGCCCAGGCCGGCGACCCGCTGCCGGCGCTGCTGACCCTAGCTGCGGGGCTCGCCGCCGCCCTGTACTTCGCGCGCGAACTCAATCTGCTCGCGCGCGGGCCGCTGCTGGCCGCCACCCTGGGGGCCAACGTGGCGCGCCTGCGCCTACTGCTCTATTTCCTCGCCTCGCTGCTCACCGCCGCCGCCGTCACCACGGTGGGCAGCGTCGGTTTCATCGGCCTGGTGGTACCGCATCTGGTGCGCCTCGCCCTGGGCAACGACCAGCGTCTGCTGCTGCCGGCGGCCGCGCTCGCGGGCGGCGCCCTGCTCACCTTGGCCGACACTCTGGCGCGCAGCGTCATCGCCCCGCAGCAACTGCCGGTGGGCGTGCTCACCGCGCTCATCGGCGTGCCGGTATTTCTGTTTCTTTTGGCGCGCGCGCCACGGATGGA
This sequence comes from Gallionellaceae bacterium, assembly GCA_028714875.1. Lineage (GTDB taxonomy): Bacteria > Pseudomonadota > Gammaproteobacteria > Burkholderiales > Thiobacillaceae > PFJX01. The sequence continues at coordinate 49,730 of JAQTLN010000007.1, read as the reverse complement.
TCAGGCATGAGCGCGAATGTAGCGCCGGCTTCCAGCCGGCTTCGTTACTCTGATCAGACGAACGAGCCGGCTGGAAGCCGGCGCTACAGCTCTCTGCTAACGGCCCACGACCTCGCGGTCTCCATCGGCGGCAAGACGGTTGTGGCTGGCTTGAACCTCGCCCTCCATCCCGGCGAGCGCCTCGCCATCCTGGGCCGCAACGGCGTCGGCAAGACCACTTTGCTGCATACCCTGGCCGGTCTCGCGCGGCCCGAGGCGGGCGCGCTGGAACTGGACGGCCACGGCTACGCCGCCCTTGGCCCGCGCGGCGCGGCACGGTTGCGCGGGCTGTTGCCGCAACATCAGGGCGATGCCTTCAGCGCCAGCGTGCTGGAAACCGTGCTGATCGGCCGCCACCCGCACCTCTCGCGCTGGGACTGGGAAAGCGAGGCGGATGAAACTCTGGCGCGCGAAGCCTTGGCGGCGGTGGGTCTGGCGGACCTGGCGGCGCGTTCGATCCACACCCTTTCCGGTGGCGAACGTCAACGCGTGGCGCTCGCCACCCTGCTGGTGCAGGCGCCCCGGCTGTATCTGCTCGACGAACCCCTGGCACATCTCGACCTCAACCACCAGATCGCCATGCTGGAGCTGTTCAGCCGCCGCGCCCGTGAAGGCGGCGCCGCGCTGGTCATGGTGCTGCACGACGTCAACCTGGCCGCGCGCTACAGCGACCAGGCGCTGTTGCTGCATGGCGCGGGCGAACATGAATTGGGCGACAGCGAAACAGCACTCGACGCCGCCGGCCTCTCACGCCTTTATGGCCATCCGTTGCGGGTGATCAGGGATGGCGAGCGGCGCTGGTTTGTGCCGAAGATGCCGACATGATTTGCTTTGATGTCGGCGCATCTACAATGTGCATATTGATGCTTGAGAGGGTGACCACCATGAGAACGACGATACAACTGGATGACAACCTGCACGAAATGGCCCGCCGTTACGCACAGGAAAGCGGCACAACGCTGACCGCATTGCTGGAAGAGGTGTTACGCGAAAAGCTGTTGGCCCGCCCCAAACACCCGCCTTCGGAGCGGGTCAAACTGAAAACAGTGAACGGGCGCGGCATGCTGCGCGGCGTTGATCTGGACGATAACGCCGCCCTGCTGGACTTGATGGAGACCCGCTGATGCTGATGTGTGATGTAAACGTCTTGGTGTATGCCCATCGCGAGGACTCGCCAAACCACAGCATGTATCGGCAATGGCTGGAAGACCAAATCAACTCGGATGCCTCTTTTGCCGTTTCGGAGTTGGTGCTCAGCGGTTTCTTGCGGATTGTCACGCATCCCAAAATCTTCGACCCTCCCAGCGATTTGGAAGATGCCCTGGCATTTGTCGGGGCAATTCGTTCTCAAACCAATTGCGTGGTGGTGTCTCCACAAGCGCGACATTGGGATATTTTTTTGAAGCTGTGCCGGGTGGCAAACGCCAAAGGCAACCTGATTCCCGATGCTTACCATGCCGCATTGGCGATTGAAGCGGGTTGCGAGTGGGTAACGACAGATCGGGGATTCAGTCGTTATCCGGGGCTGCGCTGGCGAACGCCGTAAATCCGGGTGATGCACCTACAATGGCAAAGTCTGACATCAACATGGAGTCCAGCATGTCCCTCAATGTTTCCCTGCCGCCAGAACTCGAAAACCGGGTACGCCGTCACGTCGAATCCGGGCTTTATGGCTCCGCCAGCGAGGTCATACGCGAAGCACTGCGCTTGTTCGAGGCTTACCAGGAGATGCGCGCGGCATCGCTAGTGGCCCTCAAGGCGGATATCGATCAGGGTATCGCCGACATCAAGGCGGGAAAGACCCGGGAAATCGACATTGAAGCGATCAAGCAACGTGGCCGCGCGACACTGGCCAGCAGAGGGCGGGCGAGTTGATGACAACGTTGCGCTATGCCGATAGCGCTGAAAACGACCTTCTCGAAGCCTGGCTGCATGTTGCGACGGACAACCCAGAGGCGGCTGACCGGATCGTCGAGACGATAGACCGCGAAGCGCGCTTGCTGCTCGATCACCCCGCGATGGGGCGCAAGCGGCCGGAACTTGCGGATAACCTGCGGAGTTGGCCCACAAGCACGCGCTACATCCTGTTTTATTTCGCTGACGAGGCCGGCATTACCGTTGCACGGATACTTCACCACGCGCGGGATGCCCATGCGGCCGATGATTGGGTGGACCGTTGAATCTTGATGCCTTACCGCCTTCCCCGCGCCGTTTCCAGATGCCGACACAACTGTTCGGCGCCGTCGAGCAGGCGCGGGGTGGGGCGCTGCATGAGGTCGGCGGAGATCGGGAACAGATTGTCGCGCGCCACCGCTTTCATGCGTGTCCATTTGCGCCAGTCGTCCAGGCCGATGGGCGTGTCGTGGCCCATCCCGCTGGCGACGATGGCCTCCGGGTCGGCCGCCAGCACCGCTTCCACGCTGACGGACGGCGCCTTGGCGGCGAGGCCGGCGAAGATATTCTCGCCGCCGCAGAGACGAATCACATCGCTGATGATCTGGCTGCCGCCCACGGTCAGCAGCGGCTGGTGCCAGGCCTGATAGAACATCGCCACGGTCGGGCGCGGCGAATACTGTTTGTGCAGGGCCACCAGGCGTTGCCGGAAGTCCGCCGCCGCCCGCCCGGCCACGGCCCCGGAGCCAGCCAGGCGACCCAGTTTCTCGATGCTCGCCGGAATGTCCTCCAGCCGGTCGGGTTGGCTCTGGTACACGGTCAGGCCCAGGGCTTGCAGCCGGTTCACGGTGGCGGCGGCATTCCCGCTCTGCCAGACCAGCACCAAGTCCGGCTTGAGCGCGACGATGCGCTCCAGATCGGGGTTCGAATACCCGCCCACCCTGGGCACCCGCTGCGCCGCCTCCGGGTAGTCGCTGTACTCCACCGCGCCGACCAGACGCCCGCCCGCCCCGGCGGCGAACAGGAGTTCCGTGGCATGCGGCGCCAGGCTGACGATGCGCCGGGCCGGAGTCGGCAGACGCACGGTCACGCCGGTGTCGTCGCGTACCACCACTTCGGCATGCGCCGTGGCACTGAACAGCAGAGCGGCAAGCGTAAGCGCTTGAAGGAAGGTCATGCCTTATCCGGTGTGAATGTGGAGGCGGGATTCTATGTGAAGCGCGCCCGGCGGCATGGCGTGGGCGGCAAACGATGACCGCGCTGTTGATGACGCTCGCCGTCACCCTCGATTGGCTGTTGGGCGAACCGCGCCGTTGGCATCCGCTGGCCGGCTTCCGGCGGCTGGCGACGTGGCTGGAACAGCGGTTTTATGCGCGGGATCGCTGGCGCGGCGTGTTCGTCGTCGCCGCTCTGGTGCTGCCGCCGGTCTTGCTGGCCACCGAATTGGCGGAACTTCCGCAAGGCTGGGGCACAGGATTTTCCTTCTGGGCCTTGTATTTCACCCTCGGCGGGGGAGCGCCGCGTGACCCCGTCCCCGACGCGGTGGACAGCCCGGAACACACCATTGCCACCTGCGAAAGCGTGCTGCTGAACGGCGGCGTCTTCGGCGTCCTGTTCTGGTTTCTCGTCGCCGGCGCGCCCGGCGCCATCCTCTCTCGCCTCGCTCACATCCTGAACGCCCGGTGGGGCCACAAAGACGCGCGCCACCACGAATTCGGCTGGGCGGCGGCGCAACTGGACGACATGCTAGGCACCCTTCCGGCACGCCTCGCCGCGCTCACTTATGCATTGCTTGGACACACCCGGCGGGCGCTGGACTGCTGGCGCGAACAAGCGCCCACCTGGCACGACCCCAACGCCGGGCCACTACTGGCCGCCGGCGCCGGGGCCCTGGACATCCGCCTCGGTGGCCGCGCGCGCGTTCAGGACGAATGGGTAGAGCGCCCGCCGCTAGGTAGCGACAGCGCACCCGAAGCGGCGGACATCGAACGCGCGCTGGCGCTGGTACGTAACAGTCTGCTGCTGTGGCTGGCCAGCATCGGCCTCGGTGCTTCCGCCTGGTGGTGGTTCAGCCGGCTTGGGCTGGGCTGGAACGACATCTTCAATTACCTGCGGGAGAACCTGCTTGCTTGAATGTGGTAGCCGGCCGCGCCGGGCGGCGGTGAAATACGACATACCACTCAACGAACGGCTGGATGGCGCACTGGCGCACGTTACCCTTGACCACGGCCATTTCGACCATGTATATCCCGTATATACACAACCCCTGGAGACCGTCATGCTGACCCGTGTATTCAAGAGCGGCAATTCGCTGGCCGTGCGCATTCCCAAGGAACTCGCCATCGTCGAGGCGGGCCAGGAAATCGAGATCGAACAGGTGGGCAACACCCTGGTGGTGCGTCCAGTGAAGAAAGAGACGCTGGCGGATCTGATGGAAATTTTTTCTTCCTTCCCCAAAGGTTTCATGGCGGAGGGGCGCGAATTCCACGAACAGAAAGAGCGCGACTGGAGTGGATTCGGGCAGGCCGAGAAGGCGGAATAAGCGATGCGCTACCTGCTCGATACCAATATTTGCATACACCTGATGGAGGTACATCCGCCGCACCTGATCGAACGGTTCCGCCAGACGCCCCTGGGCGATCTGGCGATCTCCATCGTCACCTATGCGGAGTTGCGCCACGGCATCGAACGCTACTCGACGCACGATCCAGACCGCCTGGCAGCGGAGCAGTCGTTGCGCCGCTTGCTGACCCAGGTGCCCGCGCTGCCCTTCGACCTGGGCGCGGCGGAGCGCTACGGGGTACTCGCCGCCGCGGTCCGCGACCGTCGCCGCGATGCGCTCGACCGCCTTATCGCCGCCCACGCCGTCAGCCTGAATGCCACGCTGATTACCAACAACGAAGCCGATTTCAAGGTTTACCCAGGGTTACAGGTGGAAAACTGGGTCATTCCGCCGGCATGAGGCGCCTGGCATGACCGCCCGAACCCTGATGGTCCAGGGCTGCACCTCGGATGCCGGCAAGAGCGCGTTGGTGACGGCGCTGTGCCGCTGGCTGAAACGGCGCGGCGCGTGGGTGGCGCCGTTCAAACCGCAGAACATGGCGCTGAACAGCGCGGTAACCGCTGACGATGGTGAGATCGGCCGCGCCCAGGCGGTGCAGGCGCAGGCGTGCGGCTTGGCGCCACATAGCGACATGAACCCGGTGCTGCTGAAGCCCAATTCCGACACCGGCTGCCAGGTCATCATCCAGGGGCGGGCGCTCGGCAATATGGAAGCGGCGGGTTATTTCGACGACGCGGAGGAAACGGCGGATCGGCCTGTCGGCCATCCGCTCTACAAGCAGGTGGCGCGGGCGGCGGTATTGGAGTCCTACGCGCGCCTCGCGCGGCAGTACGAGGCGGTCATCGTCGAGGGCGCCGGCAGCCCGGCGGAAATCAATCTGCGTGAGGGCGACATCGCCAACATGGGTTTCGCGGAGGCGGTGGATTGCCCGGTGATTCTGATCGCCGACATCGACCGGGGCGGTGTCTTCGCCCATATCGTCGGCACCCTGGCGCTGCTGTCAGAAACGGAACGGGCGCGGGTCAAGGGCTTCGTCATCAACCGCTTTCGCGGCGACATCGCCTTGCTGCAAAGCGGGCTGGATTGGCTGGAACGGGAAACCGGCAAGCCGGTGCTGGGGGTGTTGCCATATCTGCATGGACTGCATCTGGAAGCGGAGGATGCGTTGCCGGCTTGTCTCCCTCCCCCTCCGGGGGAGGGCCGGGGAGAGGAAAAAACGCCGGCCCCCGGATCAAGCGTTGCCGGAGAGGTAACCGCCGCTCCCTCACCCTCGGCCCCTCTCCCGGCGGGAGAGGGGAGATTGCGCGTTGTCGTCCCGGTCCTGCCGCGCATTTCCAACCACACCGACTTCGATGCGCTGCGCCTGCATCCGGGGGTGGACTTCCGGTTTATCGGCATTGATGAGGCGCCACCACCCGCTGACCTGATCATCCTGCCCGGTTCCAAGTCGGTGCGCGACGACCTCGCATTCCTGCGCGAGCGCGGCTGGACCGAGCACCTGCAAAAGCATCTGCGTTACGGCGGCAAGCTGCTGGGGATATGCGGCGGCTTTCAGATGTTGGGGCGGGCGATCCACGACCCGATCGGCATCGAGGGCGACCCTGGTTCCAGCACCGGCTTCGGCTGGCTGGAGATGGAGACCACCCTGGCGGCGGAAAAGCAGTTGCGCAATGTGACGGGACGGCTGACGTTCGACGACGCCCCCGTTTCCGGCTACGAAATCCATGCCGGCGTCAGCACTGGCGCGGCGCTGCAACGGCCGCTGGCCTGGCTCGATGGCCGCGTCGATGGCGCCCTCGCGGAAGATGGCCAGGTTGCCGGCACCTATCTGCATGGCCTGTTCGACAACTCCGCCGCCGCCGACGCGCTGCTGGCCTGGGCAGGTTTGCGCGAGGCCAAGGCACCCGACATCCACGCCCTGCGCGAGGCCGCCATCGACCGTCTGGCCGATGCGGTCGAATATCATCTGGACACCCAGGCGCTGCTTCACCTTTTGTCATGACCTCTCCCACGCAAAGCTACGGCCCGACCGACATCGCCCGCTGGTTCGACCCACACACCCTACGCAAGGCGCAGACCTACGGCCCCAGGGTGCGCGATCTCGCCATCCAAGAAGCGGAAATCACCGCCCGGGTACAGGGCACGATGCGTCAGCCTTATCAGGTGCATATCACGTTTTTCCAACTCACCGGCCGCTCTCTGATCGACGCCAATTGCACCTGCCCGGTGGGACATGCCTGCAAGCACTGCGTGGCGGTGCTGGTGGCTGCGCTGTCCCGGCGCGGCGAGATAGGCCAGCCCGACACGACCCCGGCGCGGCCGAGCAAGACGATCCTCGCCTGGGCCGAGGAAACCCGCGCGGCGCTGCACCCGACCACCGCCACCGCGCGCAAGGCGGGCAAGTCAAAAGACGCCCTGCATTACTTCATCCTGCCGCCCGTTCTGGAAGGCGAAACGCGGCTGGTGCTGTTCAAGGGGCGCGTCAGCGAGGGCAAGCCCGCCGGCAAAGGCTGGGACAACATCGAGCGCGCCCTGATCGAGCCGCCACTGTTCGTGGCGCATGAAGACCACGACATCCTGCGCCAGTTGCACCGTTTGAGCGGCAAGCACCGCTACAGCTACGGCCATACTCTGGAAGGCGCCACTGGGGCCGCGATTCTGTCGGCGATCACGGCCAGCGGCCGCGCCTGGGTGGTGGAGAGTCTGGGGCGCAATTACTCGCCTTCCGACTGGCATTGCCTGCCCCTGCGGCCGGGCGAGGCGCGCCCCGGCCGCCTCGACTGGCGCCTCGATCAAGTGGGCCATACCCTCGCCACGCTGCAAGCCGATCCGCCCGCCGCCCATCTGCTGCCCACCGATCCGCTCTGGTACCTGGACAGCGCCGGCGGCGAGGCCGGGCCGCTGGATTGCGGCGACCACACCGCCCTGTTGAGCCGGCTGCTGGACCTGCCCCCGCTGGGCCGGGGCGACCTGCCGGTGGTGGCGGAACTGCTGGCCGAGGCGGCGCCGGATCTGCCGCGACCGGCGGCAGGCGCCCCCCTCGCCGTGCTCGAAGGCCCGCCAATACCGGTGCTGAAACTGGCCAGCGGCGCCTTCAGCAACTGGACCGCGCATCGCGGCTATCCCCCCTGCCAGGATTACCGGCCCCACCTCTACGATTACGCCAGTCTCGCCTTCCGTTACGGCGATCAGGGCGTGGAAACCACGCCTGGCGACGGCAAGCAATACGTCACCCTGGCCGATGGCCAGGCCGCCCGCATCAACCGAGACATGGCGGCGGAAGCCGCGCGGCAGGAAGAACTGCGCCAACTCGGCTTCGCCCCGGTGCCCGTCCGCGCATTCAGTTACGCCAGCGCAACACCGACCGGCAAGCTGGGCCTGGAGAGCGAGGCCGTCTGGGAGCGTTTCTTCAGCGACATTGCGCCACGCCTGGCCGCCGCCGGCTGGCTGCTGGAATATCCGCGCGATTTCCGCCATCACATCCTGGAAGCGGAAAGTTGGGACGCGGAACTCGACGAAGCAGGCAACGGCTGGTTCAAGCTGGACCTGGGCATCCTGGTCGAAGGCCGGCGCCTGGCCCTGGCGCCGCTGTTGTCCAACCTGTTCCAGCGCGAGCCGCGCTGGCTGGACGCGGCCAAGCTGAAACGCATCAAGAACGACGAAGCGGTGATTCTGCACACCGCGACGGGCGACCGGGTGCGGGTGACAGCGGAGCGGATCAAGCCCCTGGCCAGTACACTGATCGACCTGTTCGACGCGCTGCCGGCTGACGGGGAACTGCGGGTTTCCGCCCTGGACGCGCCACGCCTGGATTTCCTCGCCGACAAAACCCGTTGGCAATTCAAGGGCGAGGATGAGATTTTCCAAATGGCGCGGCGCCTGAAGCAGGCGCAAGGCATCAAAACCGTGGCGGTGCCGGAAGGCTTCAACCTGGACCTGCGCCCCTACCAACGGGAAGGCCTGGCCTGGCTGCAATTCCTGCGCGAACAGAATCTGGCCGGCATCCTGGCCGACGACATGGGCCTGGGCAAGACCGCGCAGACCCTGGCCCACCTGCTGGCCGAGAAGCGGGCCGGCCGCCTCGACCAGCCGGCCCTGGTGGTGCTGCCTACCTCCCTGATCTTCAACTGGAAGCGCGAAGCCGCGCGTTGCGCGCCCGACCTGCGCGTGTTGAGCCTGCACGGCCCGGCGCGCGCGGACGCCTTCCCGCTGATTCCGCGACACGATGTCTGCCTCACCACCTACCCGCTGCTCTGGCGCGACGAGGAGGAACTGGCGCGCCACGGCTACGCCTTCCTGATTCTGGACGAGGCGCAGACGGTGAAGAACGCCAAGGCCCGCGCCGCCGGCGTGGTGCGCCGGTTGCAGGCGCGGCACCGCCTCTGCCTGACCGGCACGCCGCTGGAAAACCATTTGGGCGAGTTGTGGGCGCAGTTCGATTTCCTCCTGCCCGGCTTTCTCGGCGACAGCAAACAGTTCACCGCCACCTGGCGCACGCCCATCGAAAAGCGCGGCGACCAGTTGCGCCGCGACCTGCTGGCGCGCCGCATCGCCCCCTTCATCCTGCGCCGCAAGAAGGAGGACGTGGCGAAAGAACTGCCGGCGAAAACCATCATCGTGCGCGACGTGGAACTGCAAGGCGGCCAGCGCGACCTGTACGAAACGGTGCGCGCGGCGATGGACGCACGGGTGCAAGAGGAAATCGCCAGCAAAGGCTTCAACCGCAGCCAGATCGTCATTCTCGATGCCCTGCTCAAGCTCAGGCAGGTCTGTTGCGACCCGCGCCTGCTGAAAACCATCCAGGCGGCGGCCAAGGTCAAGGAGCGCGCCAAGCTGGAACTGCTGATGGACATGCTGCCGGAACTGGTGGAGGAAGGGCGGCGGGTCCTGGTGTTCTCCCAGTTCACCACCATGCTCGCCCTGATCGGCGAGGAACTGGACCGCGCCGGCATCGCCCACGTCAGCCTCACCGGCGACACGACCAACCGCGAGGAAGTCGTCGGCCGCTTCCAGGACGGCGACGTGCCGGTGTTCCTGATCAGCCTGAAAGCCGGCGGCGTCGGCCTCAACCTGACCACGGCGGACACCGTCATCCACTTCGACCCCTGGTGGAACCCGGCGGCGGAAAACCAGGCCACCGACCGCGCCCACCGCATCGGCCAGAAGAACACCGTGTTCGTCTACAAACTGGTGGCGGCGGGCAGCATCGAGGAGCGCATCGTCGCCCTTCAGGAAAAGAAAGCCGCCCTGGCGGAAGGCGTGTTGTCCGAGGACGCGGCGGCGATGAGCAAGTTCGGCGAGGAAGACCTCCGCGCCTTGCTCGCGCCGCTGCCGGCGAAATGAGACCAGTAGCGCCAGCGTCTCGCCGGCATCCAAGGCCTGATCAGAAGAACGAAGCCGGCGGGACGCCGGCGCTACAGCTCACCCTGATCCTCGGCGGTGCCCGTTCGGGAAAAAGCCGCCACGCGCAGGAACTGGCTGAACGTGGCGGCCTGGCGGTGACGGTCATCGCCACCGGCGAGGCGCGTGATGCCGAGATGGCGGCGCGCATCGCCCGCCACCAGGAAGAAAGAGCTGCTCACTGGCGCACCGTGGAAGAACCCATCCACCTTGCCGAGGCGCTGAAACTTGAAACCGGCACGGGCCAATGCGTGCTGGTGGATTGCCTGACCCTGTGGCTGATGAATCTGCTGGAAGCCGGCGAGGCGGTGTTCGCGCGGGAACGCGCCGACCTGCTCGCCACCTTGCCGACACTGGCGGGCGAGATTCTGTTGGTCTCCAACGAAATCGGCCTCGGCGTGATTCCGCTGGGCGAACTCAACCGCCGCTTCGTGGATGAAGCCGGCTGGCTGAACCAGGACATCGCCCGCCTGGCCGATACCGTGACCTTTGTCGCCGCTGGGCTGCCGCTGGTGATGAAATCCCCAAACGTTGCAGCGCAACCTGGCGTTGCGGCGTCAGGTAGTCGCTGCGCGCCAATCTGACCTACAAATCGAACTGGAATCTCGACCATGACCCTCTGGTGGCAACAACCCGTCAAACCCCTCGATGAATCGGCCCGCGCGGTCGCCCGCCTGCGCCAGGACAACCTGACCAAGCCGCCCGGCAGCCTGGGCCGCCTGGAACAGCTGGCGGTGGAACTGGCGGCCATGCAATACCGAGTAAAACCGCGCATAGACCATCCCTGGATCACGATATTCGCGGGTGACCACGGCGTGGTGGCGGAAGGCGTGTCGGCGTTCCCGCAGGCGGTGACGCAACAGATGCTGGCTAACTTCGTCAACGGCGGCGCGGCGATATCCGTGTTGGCGCGCGCGGCCGGCGCCCGTCTCGAAGTGGTGGACGCCGGCACCCTGGCGCCCGCGCAAATGCCCGGCGTGCTCTGGGCCAAGGCCGGCGACGGCAGCGCCAACTTCACGCTAGGCCCGGCCATGAGCGAGGCGCAACTGGTGCATTGCCTGAACCTGGGCCGCGCCACGGTGAAGCGCTCGATCACCTTCGGCAGTGACCTGTTCATCGGCGGTGAGATGGGCATCGGCAACACCACGTCAGCGGCGGCCCTGGCCTGCGCGCTGCTGGGCCTGCCGGGAATTGAACTGGCGGGGCCGGGCACCGGGCTGGACGCCGGCGGGGTGAGCCACAAGGCGGCGGTGATCGACCGAGGATTGGAGTTGCACGGGTTCGCCCCCCCCTTTGCCAAAGGGGGGCCGGGGGGGATTTATTCGGGTAGCACCGAGGCGACGCTTGAAATCCCCCCTAGCCCCCCTTTGGCAAAGGGGGGGACTGTAGACCTCGCCCATGCCGCGCTGCGCTGCCTCGGCGGTTTCGAGATCGCGGCGCTGGCGGGCGCTTACATCGCCTGCGCGCAGCAGGGTTTGCCGGTGCTGGTGGATGGTTTTATCACCACTGCCGCCGCCCTGGCGGCCTGCCGGATGAATGCCGGCGTGCGCGACTGGTTGTTGTTCGCCCACGCCTCGGCGGAACCCGGCCATGCCCGCTTGCTCGCCGCCCTTGATGCTCATCCGCTGCTGCGTTTGGAGATGCGTCTGGGCGAAGGCAGCGGCGCGGCGACGGCGCTGCCGTTGCTGCGCCTGGCTTGCGAACTGCATGGCGGCATGGCGACGTTCGCGGAAGCGGGGGTGAGCGCGGGAACCCGGCATGGCTGAACCAGCCGCCTATGTAGCGCAGGCATCTTGCCTGCGACCAACGACGATCGAAGGTGCCACCGTCGTCACCGTGCTGCGCCACGGCGAGGTGGCGGGCCGGCCATTCGTCTATCGCGGCCGCCAGGATGACCCGCTGTCCGAACTCGGCTGGAAGCAGATGGAAAGCGCCGTGGGAGCGGGCTTGACCGCGATTGACGCCATTGCCAGCTCTCCCGCGCTGCGCTGCCAAGTGTTCGCGCAACATCTGGCGGAACGCCATGGTGTGCCGCTACACATGTCGCCGGCCTTCCAGGAAATCGCCTTCGGTGAATGGGAAGGCCTGACACCGGAAGAGGCGGCGAAGCGCAATCCGATCGAGCACGCGCTGTTCCGCTCCTCCGCGGGTAACGTGGCCGCGCCCGGTGGCGAAAACCTGATCGAGGCGCGCCGGCGCGTGCGTGCGGGTTGGGAAGAATGGCTCACCGGCGCCGGCGGCGGCCGACGCCTGCTGGTCACCCATGCCGGCGTCATGCGCGCGCTGCTAATCGAGCTGCTCGGCCTGCCCGCCTCCCACGTTTACCGGATCGCCCTGCCGGAAGCCGCGCATTTCCAGGTCTCACTGCTGACCGGCGAGGCGCCGATTTTGTTGTCGTTGAACGCTGTCCACGAAGCTTGATGGGTTTCGCCGCGCTTTGATGAAGCACCTACCCTTCGCCAACCCATCCCACGAACCATACGAGCAGACATGCGCGGCCTGATCCTCGCCATCCAGTTCCTCACCCGGCTGCCGACGCCCACTTTGGCGAATTTCAAGGCGGAGGAACTGGCGCGCGCGGCGGTCTGGTTCCCGCTGGTGGGGCTGTTGCTCGGCGCGCTGCTGGCGGCGATGGTGTGGTTGGGAACGCAAATCGACCCCTGGTTGGGCGCCCTACTCGGCTTGCTGGCCTGGGTCGGCTTGACCGGGGCACTGCATCTCGACGGCCTCGCCGATCTCGCCGACGCCCTGGGCGCGGCGCATGGTGACAAGGATCGCCTGCTCGCGGTGCTGGCCGACCCGCATCTGGGCGTGTTCGGCGTCACCGCGCTGGGGATGCAACTCCTGAGCAAGCTGGTGTTGCTGATGCTGCTGGCCAAGGCCGGACTGTTCTGGCCGCTCCTGCTGATTCCCGCGTGGGCGCGCCTGGGTCCGCTGCTCTGGGCGCGATTGCCGTCGCTCAAGCCGGGTTTGGGCGAGCGCTTCGCCTGGAACATCGGCTTGCGTGGAGTGGGTTTGTGGGCCGCGCTACTGGCCCTGGCAAGTATCCAGGCACCCGCCCTGCTGGCCGCGCCGCTTTTGATTCTTGGCTGGCGCGCCTATCTGCGCGCGCGCCTGGGTGGCATGACGGGGGACGCGCTGGGCGCGGGGGTGGAGTGGGTGGAGAGCGGGCTGCTGCTGGCGCTGGTGTTGTAGCGCCGGCTTCCCGCCAGCTGTTTCAACCCTAAATGTCCATTAGCCGTGGCGACGCCGGAGGCCCACCTGTAGCGCGGGCGTCTCGCCTGCCTCGTGGGCCTGATCAGAAGGAGGAGGCAGGCGGGACGCCCGCGCTACATCGCCCGCCCTTCCTTTCTTGCCCGCTTGACCTGATACATCCGCGCGTCGGCCGTGTTGAGCAGGGTATCCAGCGTGCGGCCGTCGCGCGGGTAGAGGGCGTAGCCGATGCTGCACGCCGGTGTCAGGCTGAGGCCCTCGACCTCCAACGGACGGGCGATCTCCTTTTCCACCTTGGCGCACAGGGGCGGGCATTCGCTGGTTTCCTGGACACCGACAAACAACAGCGCGAATTCATCCCCACCCAGGCGCGCCGCCGTGTCGGCTACCCGCAGCACATGATGCAGACGGTCAGCCACGGCCTGGAGCAAGGCATCGCCGACAGCGTGGCCATGCACGTCATTGACCTGTTTGAAATCGTCCAGATCGATGTACATGACGGCCAGCGAGAAATCCTCTTCCGCCGCGTGCACCATGGCCTCTTCGAGACGGCGATAAAACAGCACACGGTTGGCCAGGCCGGTGAGCGGGTCATGCGTGGCCTCATGTTCGAGCTGGGTACCCGCCCGCTCCAACTGGTGCATCTGCTCGAAGATGGTCAAAGCATGGCGCCGCAACAGGCGCCGAGTGGTTTCGGAAATCAGCACGGCGAGCAAGATCAGAACCCCACCCAGGGTCAGATGCAGGGTAATGGCGTTCTGTGTCGCATGTTGTGTCTGCTCCAGCGCGGCGCGGATGAGGTCGCGCTCGTGCCGGCGCAGAGCTTCCACGGTCTCGGTGTATCCAAGATTGAGCGGGCGCAGATCCGTGGCCAGTCGGGTCAAGGCTTCTTCCTTCAGACCGCGCGCCGCCAGGTCGCTGATGGTTTCCTGCTCATCGATGATCTGCCCCACCAGGCTGTCCTGACGAAACAGGTTGTTGCGCTCGAAAACGTCCAGCGGCAACGATTTCAAGTTGGAGCGCGCCAGGCCGACCTGATAGCCCCACTTGATGTATTGCTGAAAGTAATCGTCACGCTCGAAGGCGTCGCGCGACACGGCCTGATAGACCAGAGCACTATGGCGATTGTATGAAGCCTCCTGCAAATCGGTGGCGAGCTGAATCTTGCGAAAGCGTTGCTCGACGATGTCGCGCATGCGTTCCTTCAGATCGCTGATATGCCACACCGCGTGCCCGATCAGGCCGCCCATCAGCACGATGAGCAACGCGAAACCGGCGATCAATTGCCGGGTCATAAGGCGAGGCAGTTGCGGGTTCATGGTGGCGGGAGGGGTCGCGGTGAACATGATTGCCGGCCTTATCGACCGGCGGCGCGAAAAACTTGAGCCGTGCGCGGGGGTTAGCCATGAAGGCGCAGCCCGTACAATGCCGCGTCGCGTTTTCAGCCCATCAACCATGTCCGCCTTCTTTGCCGTCATTCCCGCCCGTTACGCCTCCACCCGCCTGCCCGGCAAACCGCTCGCCGACATCCACGGCAAACCGATGGTGGTGCGCGTGGCCGAACGCGCGGCGGCCAGCGGCGCGGCCGGGGTGTGGGTGGCGACGGATGACGAAGGTGTCGCCGCCGCCGTCGCGGCACAGGGCTTTGCCGCCGTGATGACTTCCCCCGATTGCGCCTCCGGCAGCGATCGTCTGGCGGAAGTGGCGCAACGCCTGGGCTGGCCCGACGATGCCGTGGTGGTCAACGTGCAAGGCGACGAACCGCTGATCGACCCGGCTCTGATCCATGCCGTGGCCATGGCCCTGTTCGCCCACCCGGACGCAGCCATGGCCACCGTCTGCCACCGCATCCACGACGCGGCCGAGGCGTTCAACCCCAACGTGGTGAAAGTAGTTACCGACAAGCATGGCTACGCCCTCTACTTCTCGCGCGCGCCGATACCCTGGGCAAGGGATGCCTGGGCCAATCTCCCTCCCCCCCCGGGGGAGGGCCGGGGAGAGGGAACAGCGGTGAATTCAGCGTTGCCCCCTCTCTCCCGGGGGGAGAGGGGAGTCATACCCGAGCGCCTTCCCATCGCCCGCCACATTGGGCTTTATGCCTACCGCGTAGGCTTCCTCAAAACCTATCCGACGCTATCGCGGCCCGCGATCGAGGAATTCGAGTCTCTGGAACAACTGCGCGCGCTCTGGCACGGACACCGCATCATGGTGATCGAGGCCGCCGATGCCATGCCGCCGGGGGTGGACACGCCGGAAGATCTGGAAAAAGTGAGGGCGCTGTTCCTCGCGCGAAATCAGGCCTGACGGGCGCCACCTCGCGGAGTCGCGCCATATTGCAGCGCAGCAAATGGTTCTCAATAACCTGACCTTATAACCAAATACAAAAAATTGAGTGTTCCTGACCCGGCCGGACGCATACCCTACCGCCCGCTCTGGTTTTTCTGTAGCTATCCAACCCATCCCGCAAGGGACTGATTTAAAGAGGTTTTTCCATGCGTATGATTCTTCTCGGCGGCCCCGGCGCGGGCAAAGGCACTCAGGCCAACTACATCAAGGAACGCTATGGCATTCCGCAAATCTCCACCGGCGACATGCTGCGCGCCGCTGTGAAAGCGGGCACCGAAATGGGCTTGGCGGCCAAGAAGATCATGGACGCGGGCGGCCTGGTGTCCGACGAAATCATCATCGGCCTGGTCAAGGACCGCATCCTGGAAGCCGATTGCGCCAATGGCTTCCTGTTCGACGGCTTCCCCCGCACCATCCCCCAGGCTGACGCCATGAAGGCCGCCGGCGTGCCGATCGACGCCGTGGTCGAAATCGACGTACCCGATTCGGAAATCATCAAGCGCATGTCCGGCCGTCGCGTGCACGTGGCTTCCGGCCGTACCTACCACGTCGTGTTCAACCCGCCCAAAGTAGACATGAAGGATGACGTGACCGGCGAAGACCTGATCCAGCGTGACGATGACCAGGAAGAGACCGTGAAGAAACGCCTGGACGTGTACCACGCCCAGACCGAACCCCTGGTCAAGTACTACTCCGACTGGGGCAACAGCGGTGTCGCGGGCGCGCCCAAGTACTTCAAGGTCGCCGGCGTCGGCTCCGTCGACAGCATCCGTGACGGCTGCTTCGCCGCCCTGGACTCGGTGAAGAAGTAAGTATGAGCATCCCCGGTTTCTCTGAATCCGACCTGTCGCTGACGCACGCCTACCTCAAGGAGCGTTTCGGCCGCGACATCCAAGTTCAGATCGTTGAAACGGAAATCCGTCTTTCACAAGGAGACCGGGAACTCGCGCTGTGTCCGGCGCTGTACTGGAAAGAGGACGGCTGCGCTTTCGTGCTGTCCAAAACCGGCCTGGCGGCTTACCGGGCCATGTTCTTCTATTCCGTCAAAGACCGTTTCGGCACCGGCCAGGAAGAATACGACAACCTCGGCGACTGCCTGATCACCTTGCTCAAGGTGCAGGAAGCCGCCCACGCCAAGCGTGCCGCCGAAGCCGGCATACGCTGATCCCCCCCATTTTTTAAACGCGGCCGCGATGCAGCCGCGTTTTTTCTGAATCAAGGAGAGTTCCATGACCAAGAAAAACGCCTTTTATGCACAATCCGGCGGTGTCACCGCCGTCATCAACGCTTCCGCCTGCGGCGTCATCGAGACCGCCCGCAAGCACGCCGACAAGATCGGCACCGTCTATGCCGGCCGCAACGGCATCATCGGCGCCCTGACCGAAGACCTGATCGACACCGCCGCCGAGTCCGACGCCGACATCGCCGCGCTGCGTTCCACCCCCTCCGGCGCCTTCGGCTCCTGTCGCTTCAAGCTGAAGAGCCTGGAAGCCAACAAACGTGAATACGAACGCCTGATCGAAATCTTCAAAGCCCACGACATCGGCTACTTCTTCTACAACGGTGGCGGCGACTCCGCCGACACCTGCTTCAAGGTCTCGCAACTGGCAGAAGCGATGGGCTATCCCATCCAGGCCATCCATGTGCCCAAGACCGTGGACAACGATCTGCCCATCACCGATTGCTGCCCCGGCTTCGGCTCGGTCGCCAAGTACATCGCCGTGTCCACCCTGGAAGCCTCGTTCGACGTGAAGTCGATGGCCAAGACCTCCACCAAGATCTTCGTGGTCGAAGTGATGGGCCGCCACGCCGGCTGGATCGCCGCCGCCGGTGGTCTGGTCGCCGACCAGGGCATCCCGGTCGTCATCCTGTTCCCGGAAATCGAGTTCGACCAGGCCAAGTTCCTGGCCAAGGTCGATGCCAACGTGAAAGAGCACGGTTTCTGCACCATCGTGGTCTCGGAAGGCTGCCATTACCCGGACGGCAAGTTCCTCGCCGAACAGGGCACCCGTGACGCCTTCGGCCATGCCCAACTGGGCGGCGCCGCGCCCGTGGTCGCCAACATGATCAAGGACGCGCTGGGCTACAAGTTCCATTGGGCCGTGGCCGACTACCTGCAACGCGCCGCCCGCCATATCGCCTCCAAGACTGACGTGGAACAGGCTTACGCCCTGGGCGAAGCCGCCGTCAACCTGGCGCTGGAAGGCCGGAACTCGGTGATGCCCACCGTCGTGCGTCTGTCCGATACCCCCTACAAATGGGAAATCGGCGCCGCCGAACTGAAGGATGTGGCCAACGTGGAGAAATTCATGCCGCGCGACTTCATCAGTGAGGACGGCTACGGCATCACCGACAAGTGCCGCAACTACCTGTCCGGCCTGATTCAGGGCGAGGACTATCCCGCCTACGAAAACGGCCTGCCCAAGTACGTCACCCTGAAGAACCAGGCCGTGGCGAAAAAACTGCCGGAATTCAAGCTGTAAGGCTTAACCAATATCAAGGGCGCGGGTTTACCTCACTCGCGCCCTTGATTACTTTCACGCCCCAATGACCCTCACTCGCGCCCGAGAACTGTTGAAAGTGCAAGCCGACTTCGGCGGCTTCTACAACGCCAACTCGGCCAAGCTGATTCTTTCCGAAGTACAGAAGGAATACGGCCAGGCGGCGGTCGATGGCCTGATCCAGGAAATGCATCTGGAACAGATCTTCGGCTTCGAGCGTGGCACTCGTTTCGAGGGCGGGTTGGCGTTGGGCAAGAACATGTAATTTCGCCGCCACCTATCGGGGTGGCGGATCGGTTTTTAAATCGAGACCTGGCCCAAGCCAGGCGGTAACGGAAGTCCCACAGCGGGGGGAGAGCCCTGTGCGGCGCAACGTTTTTCTCAAATGTAACTTGGTGCCTTTCTAGGAGATGAAGCGATGAATGAAGGACTGATGTTCGCCCTCGTGGCGGCAGTGCTCGCACTGCTGTACGGGATCATGTCGATCAAATGGATCGTGTCACTGCCCACCGGCAACGACCGCATGCGAGAAATCGCGGCGGCCGTGCAGGAAGGCGCGCAGGCCTATCTGAACCGGCAATACACCACCATCGGCATCGTTGGCGCGATTCTGCTGGTTGCCATTTATGCCGCTCTGGGTTGGAAAACCGCCGTCGGCTTCGCCCTCGGCGCCTTCCTGTCCGGCCTCACCGGCTATATCGGCATGAACGTCTCGGTGCGCGCCAACGTGCGTACCGCCGAGGCCGCCAAGCAAGGCCTCAACGCCGCGCTGAACGTCGCCTTCAAGGGTGGCGCCATCACCGGCCTGCTGGTGGTTGGCCTCGGCCTGCTGGGCGTGGCCGGCTACTTCGCCGTCCTCACCCTGTATATGGGCGCCAGCACGTCCGACGCGACTCACGCCCTGGTCGGCCTGGCCTTCGGCGGCTCGCTGATCTCCATCTTCGCCCGACTTGGTGGCGGCATCTTCACCAAGGGCGCTGACGTCGGCGCCGATCTGGTGGGCAAGGTCGAAGCCGGCATCCCCGAAGACGACCCGCGCAACCCCGCCGTGATCGCCGACAACGTCGGTGACAACGTCGGTGACTGCGCCGGTATGGCCGCCGACCTGTTCGAGACCTACGCCGTCACCATCATCGCCACCATGCTGCTGGGCGGCCTGATGATCACCGGCTCCCCCGAAGCGGTCATCTACCCGCTGGTGCTGGGCGGTTTCGCCATCATCGCCTCCATCGTCGGCACCTACTTCGTGAAGGCGCGTGAAGGCGGCAAGATCATGAACGCGCTGTATCGCGGCCTGATCGTCTCCGGTGGCCTCGCCGCCGTCGCCTTCTACCCCATCACCACCCGCATGATGGGCGAAGGCGTGATGATCGACGGCCACCTGGTGTCCTCAATGAACCTGTACCTCGCCACCCTCATCGGCCTCGGCCTGACCGCGGCCATGGTGTGGATCACCGAGTACTACACCGCGACTGAATTCAGCCCGGTGCGCCACATCGCGGAAGCCTCCACCACCGGCCACGGCACCAACGTGATCGCCGGCCTGGGCGTCTCGATGAAGTCCACCGCCGCTCCCGTACTCGCCGTCTGCGCCGCCATCTGGGGTGCTTATGACCTGGCCGGCCTCTACGGCATCGCCATCGCCGCCACCTCCATGCTGTCCATGGCCGGCATCATCGTCGCCCTCGACGCCTACGGCCCGATCACCGACAACGCCGGCGGCATCGCCGAAATGGCCGGTCTCGATGAGAGCATCCGCAACATCACCGACCCCCTCGACGCCGTGGGCAACACCACCAAGGCCGTCACCAAGGGTTACGCCATCGGTTCCGCCGGCCTCGCCGCCCTGGTTCTGTTCGCCGACTACACCCACGCGATCAATGCCAAGGCACTGCTGACCAACCCCCTGGCCCAGGCCATGAGCTTCGACCTGTCCAACCACATGGTCATCATCGGCCTGTTCATCGGCGGCATGGTGCCCTACCTGTTCGCCGCGATGGGTATGGAAGCCGTCGGCCGCGCCGCCGGTTCCGTGGTGGTGGAAGTGCGTCGCCAGTTCAAGGAAATCCCCGGCATCATGAAAGGCACGGCCAAGCCGGAATACGGCACCTGCGTCGACATGCTGACCAAGGCCGCCATCAAGGAAATGATCGTTCCCTCCCTGCTGCCGGTCGCGGTTCCCGTGATCGTCGGCCTCACCCTCGGCGCGCAAGCCCTGGGTGGCGTCCTGGTCGGCACCATCATCACCGGCATCTTCGTCGCCATCTCCATGACCACCGGCGGCGGCGCCTGGGATAACGCCAAGAAGTACATCGAAGAAGGCAACTTCGGCGGCAAAGGCTCCGAGGCCCACAAAGCCGCGGTAACCGGCGACACCGTCGGCGATCCCTACAAGGACACCGCCGGCCCCGCCGTCAACCCGCTGATCAAGATCATCAACATCGTCGCACTGATGATCGTGCCGCTGATCGTTTGATCCTGAACCGCCTCAGCAAGTGAAACGGGCCGGCTTTTGCCGGCCCGTTTTATTTGTGGCTGTGCGCGAGCCAGGTTTTTAAAACGCATGGAGCGCTGACTGAGGCAACTTCCCCCTTTATCAAAGGCTATTTCGCGGTAGCTGGTGATATGAGTGAAGAGGCTGGGGAGAGTGGCTTCCCCCTTTTCCAAAGGGGGATCGAGGGGGATTTAGCGACGTTGGCCTGAGCGACCGCCCCAGAAATCCCCCCCAGCCCCCCTTTGAAAAAGGGGGGAGTCGCACCCCGGTCATGCAAACGGCAGTCACCCACGCTCACGTCACCCGCCGACCAATGCGTGTCCAAAGGGGGAATGGGGATTTGGCGACGTTTGCCTGGGCGACCGCCTCAGAAATCCCCCCTAGCCCCCCTTTGAAAGAGGGGGGAACCGCCGCGCCAACCGCACCACCCATTAACGAGAAAAGCACCCTTGAGAAAGTGGGGGAACCATGCGTCGACTTCATCAACGGCTAACACGATCGGAGCCGAACAATGGGCCTGCTTCCGGTTTCGCCGGCGGTCGCGCCAGGGCTTCGAAGCCGGAGATCACGTCGAACAGTTCCTCGTCGATGCCGCTCTGGCGCAGGCGGTGGAAGGTGCTGTTCAGGTTTTCCAGCAGTTCGTTGATGTTCTTGTCGGCGCGCTGCATCGCCGCCAGGCGGCTGGCGTTTTCGCTGGCGAGGGATTCGGCGCAGGCGCGGAACAGCGAGACGAAGAGATATTCACGGATGAACGCGCGCAGGGTGGCGGTTTCGCCGCCGAGGACTTCGGGCAGGTTCCGCGTCGGCCAGGGAAGCTCGGCGAGTTCGCGTTGCCAGGTTTCGTCCAATGGCAGCAGCCGCTGTTGGACGGGCTCATAGACCGCGCCGGAGGTGGGACGGTTGTAGAAAAGATGGAGTTCGCTGATTTCACCCCGGCTGTAGCGCGCCTCGCTCTCCAGGAGTATCTGCCCGACCAGGGGCGTGATGGCCTTGACCGAGTTGGGCACGGTGAAGCTGTCCGCCACGGCCAGGCCGGCGTCCGCCAGACGCGCCTGGACGCGCTCGCCGACTGGCCAGACACGGGGCTTTCCGGGCAGGTCGGCGAGTGCTTGCAGCGCGTAATCGGCCACCACATCGTTGAATCGGCCCACCAGCCCCTGGTCCGATCCGAATACGACGGCGCCGACGGGTCCGGCGTCGCTTCGTCCATTGCCTTCCGCTGGCGGCAGCGCGTTTTTCCGGAAACAAATGCTCAAGCCCAGTTCGACGCTGCGTGTGTAGTCGGCCAGTGCGCGCACCGATTGCTCGTATTGGCCGATGTTGGATGCGGCCATGGCTTTCATGGTGCGCACGACGGCGTGGAGATCACCGGCGCTGCCGATCTTGCGCCGCAGGCTGGAGGCGGTGTCGCTCATTCCGGTTCGCTGGGTTCCGTCCAGTCTTCCGTGGCGGTTGTTCGCGCCGCGCGCCCCAGGGCGCTTTCGATCGAGCGCGCCAATTTATCGGCGGCGCCGTCGACGGCCTGGCCCAGGCTTTCCGCCTCGTGAGTCACCGCGATGGGTTGGCGGCCTTTGAGGCGGGCTTCGAGCAGGCAACGTTTGTCATCCTGTCCACTTTTTTCGGCGTTCTCGTCGCTCAGGTGCATTTCCACTCGGGTGATTTGCTCGCTGAAATGACTCAGTGCGGCCTCAACCGAGGTGCGCAGGTGCGCGGCCAATGCTTCATGGACTTCGATGTTGTGGTCGCTGTTGATCTGGATTTGCATGGTGTGCTCCGGTTGTGAAGGTGTCTGACTCGATGTCAGGCTGGGTGCCGTGTGGTTGCGGCGAAGTGCTCAATCTAATCAGGCCTACTAAGCCGGCGGGACGCCGGCGCTACATGGGGGCCGCCTTTTTTAACTCGGCGTCGGGTTCGGTTTTCGCTTCGGGCAGGAAGTCCGCGAGCGCGGCGCGGGCTATCTCGACGATGCTTGCGCGGTCTTCGTCGCTCAAGGTGTCGGCGCTTTCGAAGCGCGCGGCGAGCGCCTCCGGGATGGTCGCCGCCGCTTCGCGCACGGCTTGTTCGGCCTCGGTCATCCGTTCGAGCGGCACCGGGTCGAACAGTTTCGCGGTCAGGGCCAGGAGGACGGCGATTTGCGCGGGAACGGACACCGGGGCGAATTCCGGCTGTTTGAGGCAGGCGCGGATGCGGCGTCCGTGTTCGATGGTCTTGCGCGTGTCTTCATCCAGGCGGGCGCCGAAGCGGGCGAAGGTTTCCAGTTCCTCGAACTGGGCGTAGGCGAGCTTGAGGTCGCCCGCGACCGCGCGGTAGGCGGCGCGTTGCGCCTTGCCGCCGACGCGGGAAACGGATTTGCCGACATCGACCGCCGGCAGCACGCCCAATTCGAACAGCGTCGGCGACAGGTAGACCTGCCCGTCGGTGATGGAAATCAGGTTGGTGGGAATGTAGGCGGATATGTCTTCCGCCTCGGTTTCGATGATGGGCAGCGCGGTGAGCGATCCGCCGCCCAGTTCCGGGCGCAAATGGGTCGCGCGCTCGAGCAGGCGCGAGTGGATGTAGAAGATGTCGCCGGGAAACGCTTCGCGGCCGGGCGGGCGGCGCAACAGCAGGGACAGTTCGCGATAGGCGCGCGCGTGATGGGTGAAATCGTCGTAGACGATGAGCACGTCACGGCCTTGCGCCATGAAATATTCGGCGATGCTGGTCGCGGCGTAGGGCGCGATGTAGGCGAGGCCGGGCGGGTCGTTGCCTTCGGTGACGACGACGACGGTGTAGTCGAGCGCGCCCTGTTCGCGCAGGGTGGCGATCACTTTGGCGACGCCGGAGGCGCGTTGGCCGATGGCGCAATACACGCAGAGCACGTTCTGATCGCGCTGGTTGAGGATGGTGTCCAGCGCCACCGCGGTCTTGCCGGTCTGGCGGTCGCCGAGGATCAATTCGCGCTGGCCGCGGCCGATGGGGATGAGCGCATCGATGACCTTGATGCCGGTTTGCAGGGGGATGGTGACCGGGGCGCGGTCCATGATGTGCGCGGCGGGGCGTTCGACCGGCAGGCGCGCGCTGGAAAGCAGCGGGCCTTTGCCGTCCAGTGGCCGCCCCATCGGGTTGATGATGCGGCCGATCAAGCCCTCTCCCACCGGCACATCCACCACATGGCCTCGGCGTTCGACTTCATCACCGGCATGCAGCCGCCAGTAGTCGCCCAGGAGAACGGCGCCGATTTCGTCGGCATCGACGTTGAAGGCGATGCCGTAGACCTCGCCGGGAAACTTCAACACTTCCTCGAACCCCACGCCGGGGAGGCCGGAGACTTTCGCGATGCCCGTGGCGAGGCTGGTGATGGTGCCGACTTCGCGTGGCCGCAGTTGCGGCGTGTAGGCTTCCCGCGCCTGGCTGATCCCGGCAAACGCGCTGTCGAGAACGTCCTGGAGGCGCTCGGGTTCGTTGCTCATGAGTTCGTGGCTTCGGGCTTGGGTGGTTCCGGCTTGGGCTTGGGCTCGGCTTCGGGTCTGGACTGTGCTTTCAGCAGTTCCTCAACGCCGTTTTCCAGGGAGGTCAGGTATTCGACGATGCTCCACGCCAGCTTTTGCCCATTCGTGCCGAGTTCGATGCCGCCGACGAGTTCCGGCGCGGTCTCGAAGCGGATGGCGATATCGGCCGAGAAGGTTTCGTTAAGCGCGTTTTGTATCGCGGCGCGCTGCGCCTCGGGCAGATCGAACGCGCTGCGCACCAGCGCGGGTTCGGCGGCGGTCTTGAGGGACTGGCCGAGGGTGTCTTTCGCCTGCTCGTCCAGTTCGCGCAAGCGGCGCGTGAATACCTCGGCCATGCGTTCTTCCAGGCTCGCGGAGGCGAGATCGGCCAGCGTTTTGCGCGCGATGGCGAACACTTCCTCCTGGGTCCGACCGCGGATGGCCTGACTGAGGTTATGGCTGTCTTTATCCAGGGCTTCCATCCGCTTGGCGCTCAAGGCATCGGCCGCTTGCCGGGCTTCATCCAGGAGCCGTTGCCGTTCGGCCTTCGCGGCGTCGACCGCCTGCTCCAGGAGCGTGGCGCGCTGCTGCTCGAACGTCTCGTTCTTGTGCTGGAACTCGTCGCGCTCTGCTTTTGCCTCGGCCTTTTTCGCGTCGGCATCCGCAAGTTCAGCGGCGATCCGCTTTTCCCGCTCGTCGATGGCGTCGAGGATGGGCTTGTAAAGAAAGCGCTTCAACAACCACACCAGGATGAGGAAGTTGATGACCTGCGCGGCGACGGTGAACCAGTCGATCAGCATGGCTACTTCCCGGCGACCTGGGCGATGGCCTGATTCCAGAACGGATTGGCGAACAGCAGGATCATCGAGACCACGAAGCAGTAGATGGCCGTGGACTCGATCATCGCCAGGCCGACGAACAAGGTGCGGGTGATGGTGGCGGAGGCGTCGGGCTGCTGCGCCAGCGAGGTCAGCGCCGTCGCGACCGCGCGGCCCTCCGCCAGCGCGGGGCCCATGGTGCCGAATCCGGTGGTGATGCCGGCGATGACGATGGAGGCCACCGCGATGATGGTCATGCTGTCCATGATGTCTCCTTTAAGGGTTGCTTCAAGAGGTGGGTTCCGGCTTGCGGATTTGCGTGGCGGCCGCGATGTAAACCGTGGCCAGGATGAAGAAGATGTAGGCCTGCACCATGCCGGTGAGTAGGCCGAGCAGCGTCATGACGATGGGAAAGACGAAGGGCGTGATGCTCAGCAGAATGCCGATGATCATCGCCCCGCTCATCATGTTGCCGAATAGGCGGACCGCCAGGGCCAGGGTGCGCGACACCTCGCTGATGAGGTTGAACGGCAGCATGATGACCGTCGGCTCCATGTAGGACTTGAGGTAGCCGCCCACCCCCCGCCCTTCGATGCCGAACAGCGGCACGGCTACCAGCACGCACAGCGCCAGCGCGGTGGTGGTCGAGAGTGAGCCGGTCGGCGGCTCGAAGCCGGGGAACACGGTAAACAGGGCGGAGACGGCGACGAACAGAAACAGGGTGCCGAGAAAGCCGAGGTATTTCCGTGGCTGGGAGAGGCCGACCTCTTCGATCTGCTTCTCGATGGCGGTGACGACGATTTCCAGCAGGTTCTGCCAGCGGGAACGGTTCAGGTCGGTGGACAGTTTGCGGGTAATGAGCTTAGCGCCGACGGCCAGCACCAACATCAGCCCCCAGGTGAACACGATGGTGGCGTTGAGTTTGAGGAAGCCGACTTGCCAGAAGATCATCGCGTCGGGGCTAAGGCGCATGGCGGGCCTCCGCTGTATTCCGGGTCAGCCAGGTGACGATGAAACGCGCGACGATAAACCCCAGGAGGCAGAGCAGCAGGGGCTGCCACTTTTGTGGCCCGCTCTCACGCCCGACCAGGTAAATGCCGACCAGCACGATGCTCGTGCGCAGCACGAAACTGGCGGTGAACAACAGCGCCGGCCGCCGCGACGTCACGCCCTCGCGCACCGTCCACCAGAGGCCACCGAAGAAAATTCCGCCCAGCAACAGGCCCGCCACGCCCGCCAACATCAGTGTTTCATTCATCGCGATCCTCCGATTGCTTGCGCATGGCCCGGTCTTCCTTGTCCACCCAATGCCAGGCATTGAAACAGCCGATGGCCAGCCCGGCCACCAGGAGCGCCAGGGTCCAGGAGCGGCCGCCCGGATAATGCTGGTCCAGCCAGATGCCGAGTGCCGCGCCGAGCAGCGTCGGAATCGCCACCGACCAGCCGATCAAGCCCATCATGCCGAGGCCGAACCAGACGCCCGCCGCCGTATCGCGCCGCGCCTTGAGCTTGCGCGCCGCCTTGGTGCCGACCGTCTGACCGAGGGTCGGCCGAGAAGTTTTGGGTGCGTCAGCCATTGTGAAAAGTCGCCATGCGGCGGATCAGATCGCCTTCCATCTTCGCCAGCACCGAGCGCACGCTTTGTTCGTGCTCGTCCAGGGTCAGAAACTCCTGTTCCACGATGCCGCGCAATTGCCCGAGGTCGCTTCCGCCCACCGCGCGGCGCACGGAAACCAGCACGTCCGGCCCGGTCTTGACCAGCACGCCCTCATCCACCGCCACATAGACCTCGCCTTCAGATTCGGTTTCGTAGATCAGGATGCCCGGTGTCAGCGCCGCCACACAATCGAGCCGGCGCGGCAGCAGCCCGAAGGAACCCTCGCGCGTCTCCGCGACGATGCGCGTCACGCCGGCTGTGTCGGCGAAAACCTGGAAGGGCAGGAGAATCTTGAGATTCATCGCGTCGCCCCCTTGGCTTCAGCTCCTTTCGCGTCAGCGGGTGATGCGACGGAAAGCGCCTGGGGAGGTGGCTTCCCCCTTTTCCAAAGGGGGAGTGAGGTACCGAAGGGTAGGGGCTTTATCAGGGATTTAGCGACGTCAGACTGGGCGTCCGTCTCAGAAATCCCCCCTGCCCCCCCTTTCCCAAAGGGGGGAACCTCCGCTCCAGCCGTATCTCCCGCCAACGCAATAAGGGCCTTGGGCTTCGACTTCACCTCGTCCACCGTTCCGATCATGTACAGCGCGCTCTCAGGAACGTCCTTGAATTCGTCGCGCAGAATGCGCTCGCAGCCGTCCAGCGCGTCTGCCAGGCTGACCAGCTTGCCTTGCATGCCGGTGAACTGCTCAGTGGTGAAAAACGGCTGAGTGAGGAAACGCTCCAGACGGCGGGCGCGGGCGACGACGTCGCGGTCCGCCGGCGAAAGCTGTTCCAGGCCGAGCATGGCGATGATGTCCTTGAGGTCCGTGTATTGCGCCAAGGTGCGGCGGATTTCCCGCGCCAGGGTGTAATGCCGTTCGCCGACGATGCCCGGCGTGGCCATCTTGGAACTGGACTGCAACGGGTCGATGGCCGGATAGAGGCCTTCGCTCGCCCGCTTGCGCGATAGCACGATGGAAGCGGAGAGATGCGAAAAGGTATGCACCGCCGCCGGATCGGTGAAATCGTCGGCCGGCACATAGACCGCCTGGATCGAGGTGATGGCGCCGGTATCGGTATTGGCGATGCGCTCTTCCAGTTGCGCCAACTCGGTGCCCATGGTCGGCTGATAACCCAGGCGCGACGGCATCTGCCCCATCAGGCCGGAAACCTCCATGCCGGCCTGGATGAAACGAAAAATGTTATCGACCAGCAGCAACACATCGCGATGCTCGTCATCGCGGAAGTATTCGGCCATGGTCAGCGCCGCGTGGCCGACGCGGAAACGCGCGCCAGGCGGTTCGTTCATCTGGCCGAACATCATCACCATGTTCGCCAGCACGCCCGCGGCTTTCATGTCGCGGTAAAGCTCTTCGCCTTCGCGGCAGCGCTCGCCGATGCCGCAAAAAATGCTCACGCCTTCGTGTTGCCCGACCATGTTGTGGATCATCTCGGTGAGCAGCACCGTCTTGCCCACGCCCGCGCCGCCGAACAAGCCCGCCTTGCCGCCGCGCTCCAGCGGCATCAGCACATCGATGATCTTGATCCCGGTCTCGAATATCTCCGACTTGGTGGAACGCCGCGCCAGCGGCGGCGGCGCCCGATGCACGGAACGCCATTGCACCTCGGATAACGCCGCTTCGCGGTCGATGGTGTTGCCGAAGACATCGAACATGCGCGAGAGAATTCCCTTGCCCACCGGCGTCAGCAACGGCCCGCCCGTATCCACCACCGCCATGCCGCGCGCGAGGCCCTGCGTGGGCGTTAGCGCAATCCCGCGCACATGGCGCGCATCCAGTTGCGCCAGCACCTCGATGACGATCTCTTGTTCCGCGCCCGTGCGCAGCACTGTGTAGATCGGCGGCAAATAGCCATCGAAGCGAACATCCACGACACTGCCGCGCACCGAGACGATGACGCCGGGATTGGCCAACGGCATCGGCTGGGGGGTTGGCTCAGGGATGCTCATGGAGCGTCGTCACGCCTCTTCCAGCCACTTCCGCGCAGCGTCCGCGTCGGCATGAACGAAGTAGCGGGCCTTCGCTTTTGTAAACGGTTTGCAGAACATCGCCATGCCGTGTTGCCACTGTGTTTCCCCGACCATCGCCAACCGTTCGATGTCGGCGAAGTGCTCGACGCCGAACTTGAAGTCTTCCCAGGCAGCACTGGCTTCCCAGCCGTGGAAGTCGCTCATGTCGAACAACAAGCGCAGCTTTCCGTGCTCCCGGACGAGTTGCTCGAACGCGGGCACGAATTGCGCGTAATCAGCCTTTTCCAGCTTGCCGCTGACGTGAATGTCGAGCACCTTGCCGCCGTTTGATTCATTGAATTGAATGGGCATTCTGGACCTCTTATCCTGGTTTCAGCTTAATCATCATCTCGGCCTTTTTGACGACCATCTGTGCGCTGGCACGCGTAACGCGTAAAAAATGTCCACTCGATAGGTGCGCTGGCGAACAGAGTAATGTTAGAACTAGGGTGACAATCGATTAAAGTAAACCACCGTAAATTCGGTACAACCCGCAATGGAGAAAAGCATGGACAAGCTCGCTAATGAAGTCACCAAAGAACAATTGCTCGCCGATTTCAGCGTTGTAGTGGCGGATGCGGAGGCGCTGCTGAAAGCGACCGCCAATCAGGGCGGCGAAAAGCTGGCCGAAGTGCGCGCCAAGGCGGAAGAGTCCTTGCGCGTCATGAAGGACAGGATGGTCGACGCGCAGGAGGCCCTGGTGGTCAAAACCAGAGCGGCGGCCAAGGCGACCGACGTTTATGTCCACGAGAACCCCTGGAATGCCGTCGGCGTCGCCGCCGCGCTGGGCTTGCTGATCGGTTTTCTCGTCGGCCGCCGCTAGGCACACGCCATGCCCGAGAAGACACCCGGCGCGGGCAAGGGCTTGCTTGAGTCCCTGACCACGCTGGCGGCATCGCTGGTTGCCATCGCCTATACCCGTCTCGATCTGTTGTCGTCGGACCTGGAGGAAGAGCGGGCGCATCTGTTCTCGCTGTTGCTGTTGGCACTAGTCGCCCTGTTTTGCCTGGGGGTGGGCGTGCTGCTGGCAACGCTGCTGGTGGTGGTCGCCTTCTGGGACAGCCACCGTCTCCTGGTTCTGGCAACGCTTACCGGATTGTTTCTGGTGGCTGGCATGGCCGCCTGGGGATACGCCCGCCACAAAGCGAAAACCAAGCCGAGAATCTTCGCCGCGAGCATGTCGGAGTTACTGAAAGACCGACAGCAGCTCGTTTCCCGTTCATGAGCAAAAACCTGGCGCAACTGGCCGAACGGCGTGAGTGCTTGATTGCCCGAGCGGCGGCGCAACGAACCGCGCTGGCGGAAAGCATTGAGCCTTGGCGCACGCCCCTGGCCTGGGCTGACCGGGGGATCGAAATACTGTGCGTGCTCAAGCGCCATCCCGTCTGGGTCGTCGGCGGCGTCGCCGCGCTCGCGGCGTTGCGGGTCAACCGCGCCGGCAAATGGCTGCGCCGCGGTTGGGTCACCTGGCAGGTCGTGCAGAAACTGCGCGGCCGGTAACAGGACGGCTGTTTCAGCCGCGCGCATCAAACCGGCACGCCTCCCTTTTTCAAAAACCGAGTTCGCGTTACCGTGTAAATCCCGTTGCGCTTCTTGTGCGTAGGTCAGGTTGACGCGCGGCGACTACCTGACTTTCGTTCCATCAAGCCGACCATTTGAGCGGGGATCGCCAGGTAGCGATGAAGCCGCAACCTGGCCTACGGCGGGGTTCACATGTTCGCGTCCGGCCGCTGTTTATTCCGCCGTCTTCATCAAGCTGAAGCACACCTCGCCCTCGTGGTTGACGGCCAGTTCCAGCCGATAACCCTGGCTTGCCGCCTGCTTGGTGGCCTGATACAGGCCGATGCCGAGACCGTCGTAGGTCGATACCGGGGCATGAAACAACTTGTCCTGGACTTCCGCCGGCACGGCCTCCCCGGAGTCACACACCGTCAGACACGGATAGGGCCGTGTTTCCAGGTCGATGCTGACTGACACATCGGGATGGCCGACACACTTGCGCAGCGCGTTCTGCACCAGGTTGTCGGCGACGCTGTCGAACAATTCCTGCGGCAGCCAGACCGTGGAATTCACATCGTCCACGGTGAAGCGCACGTCCTCGCGCGCGTAACGCGCCTTCAACACCCGCCACCATTCGCGCGCTTGAATCTGATTGGTGTCGAGCGCCCGCTCCGGCGCCTTCAGCTTGTCCAGGGTGATTTCCAGGCGTTTGGCCATCTGCGGCAACTGGCGCTGCATCAGCGTTTGCAGCGACATGGCCTGCTCCGGACGACTGTGCTCGGCGGCGGAACACAGCGTCTTCAATGATTGCAGCAGGTTCTTCACGTCATGCGTCAGGCGCGAGCCGGTTTCGAAAATCGCCTGGGAATAGGCATTGGCGCGCATGGCGCGCTCGCGCGTCTTGGCCGCGTAAAAGTAGCCGATGATTTCGGTCAGCAAGCGCAGATGCAGGGCAAACGCCGGATTGACCGAGGATTCCGTATAGAACGTCACCTCCACTTCCAGGTGGGTGAACGAAGCCGCATGTTTGCTCTTTTCTCCCAAAGATCCGCTGGAAGCCGGGGTACGCCAGGTAACGCCGGTGGACCAGGGCAGATGGGTAAACCCGGTCATCGCGCCGCGCAGAAAAACATCCGGCTCGGGCTGCTGTTCGGCGGCGTCGGATAACTGCTTCAACCACTCTTCCAGCGGCAACCCCAGAGACAGCACATAGCGGGAAAACATATTGCGCAAACCGGAAGAACCGCCGCGCGGCTCCCACAACCAGGCGAAGATAAGCAAGGTCGCGGCCAGTGTGCTCATACTGAGGAGCAGGCTGCTTGCGTAATCGCTCTGGCGCAAATGCATGGCGACATAACTACCCAAGGCCAGCACGCCGATGATCAGCACGAACATCAAGGCATAGAGCAGATCCACCGCCGAACCGCCGCGACTGATTCGGGGCGTGGGAAACAGCACCGCCGCCAGCGGAAGCAGGAGCAGGCTGTCGCGCCAGAACGCGATCTGGCTGATGTGGCGCACCGGCAACCCGTAACCCTGCGGCAGCAACCAGACGAACAGCAGCAGCAGCAGATAGAGCACCGCCGCCCACAACCCCAGGCGTTCACGCATGGAGGGCAAGGTGACCGCCACCGCCCCCAGGAGGCCGGCCAGCATCACGCACCAGAGCGTGGCCACCCAGACGTTATGCAGTCCCGCCAGGGCCACGCCCACCAGCAACACCCCCAGGGTGCGATGCCAGGCCAGGCGTTGCTGGCCGCTGAAAAACGGCTGCCAAAGCAGAAACACGCCGTAATGCGCCAACACCACCGCCTGCCCCCACAACTCATCCTGGCCCCAGACGAACGCGGCATGCAGTAGCAGCAGCATCAGGGCAAGGATGCGATTGCCATAGTGTTGCAGGCGCACCGACCCCACATCGGCGGGTGCTTCATGGGATAGGGTGGAAGTGGGAGCGTTCGCTCTGGACATGGCAGGGTTTATCGGCCAATTTCTAACAAAGTTGAGCGAGGGTGAATGCGATAAACTGCCGGTCGTTCCGGGTTGACCGTGGTGCGCAGATTGACAGGTCTGTCGAAGCCTCGCCATCCCCCACGCGGGTAACGATCCCAATCCATTGATTTCAAGCGCAACACTTCAAGGCCCGTTTATTGCATGCAGGCAAACCGGCATGAAAAACACAGCTAATCCGGAAAACGCCAACCGCCCCTGGTTCAGGTCGCGGCACGTAACCCCCTCCGCACACCGCCCATGATGCGTAAACCGCGCGGCTTCACCCTGATCGAACTCGCCATCGTGCTGGTCGTGATCGGCTTGCTGCTGGGTGGCGTATTGAAAGGCCAGGAACTGATCGAAAGCGCGCGGGCTCGCAACATCATTTCCCAACTGGACAGCATCAAGGCCGCCTACTACGCCTTTCAGGACAAATATCGCGCCGCGCCCGGCGACTACCCCGGCGGCCTGGCCTACGCCAATCTCACCGGTATCACCTCTCCCCAGGTGGGCGGTAACGGCGATGGGGTGGTGCGCGACACCCCTCAGGCCCGTGAAAGCCTCCTGCTATGGGTCCACCTCTCCCACGCCAACCTGATTTCCGGTAATTACCGCGCCGACGGCAGTTTGCCCGACCGCAACGGGGAATGGCCGCGCAACCCCTACAACGCCCATCTGCAACTCCAATACGACAACCAGTTCGCCAACGCCGGAACGGTGCCGCGCCTCAACCTGAAAACCGGCAACCAGATCCCCGCCAAGGTATTGGCGGATATCGACCGCAAGATCGACGATGGCCGCGCCGACAGCGGCCAGTTTCGTTTCAGCAATTACAACGGCGGTGGCGAAGCCCCCTCGGCGCAACGCTGCTATGACACCAATACCGGCCTCTGGCGCGCCGCCGACAACGACCCCAATTGCGGGGCGACCGCCCTGTTCTGAAGCGGCGACTCGGCCAGCAAAAGCCATAAACCCGTGGCGAGCCCATCGTAGGTCAGGTTGCGGCCTTATCGCTACCTGACGACCCACCCCCAAGTTTGAACAACACAATCGTCAGGTAGTCGCTACGCGCCAACCCGACCTACGCCCGCTGAAGCGAGCCCATCGTAGGTCAGGTTGCGGCCTTATCGCTACCTGACGCCCCCCCAGTTTGCGCGACACAATCGTCAGGTAGTCGCTACGCGCCAACCCGACCTACGCCCGCTGAAGCGAGCCCATCGTAGGTCAGGTTGCGGCCTTATCGCTACCTGACGCCCCCCCAGTTTGCGCGACACAATCGTCAGGTAGTCGCTACGCGCCAACCTGACCTACGCCCGCTGAGGCGAGCCCATCGTAGGTCAGGTTGCGGCCTTATCGCTACCTGACGACCCACCCCCAAGTTTGAGCGACACAATCGTCAGGTAGTCGCTACGCGCCAACCTGACCTACGCCCGCTGAAGCGAGCACATCGTAGGTCAGGTTGCGGCCTTATCGCTACCTGACGATCCAACTACCAGCGCGCGCCGCCCTCCCGAAGCCAGGGTCAGCGCCACCAACGCATTACCAGCTTGCGCGCCTCTTCCAGCAGCAGCACGCTGGCGGCGGTCAGCCAGGCCAGCAGCCAATCATTCAGGCTCAGATCGACGGTATGGAAGATGGCCTGGGCCGGTCCCCAGTGCACCGCCACAGCCTGCAACACGAGGACGGCGGCCAGCGCCAGCCAAAGCTTGCCGTTGGCGAAGAACTGGCGGTTGCAGGCGCTGCCGCGCTCGTTGCGCGCGTTCATGACATTAAAGAACTGGAACAGCACGAAGGTGGTGAAAGCCAGGGTCAATGCCCTCCTCTCCGTGCCTGTTTGCAGCGCCCACCAGAACACGCCCAGAGTGCCGACCGCCATGGTCAGGCCGTACTGGACCAGCCGGGTGATGCGCGGGCCGGACAGGATGGCCCCGCCCGGCGCGCGCGGGCTCGCGTCCATGACCCCGGTGCGCGGCGGATCGACGCCCAGGGTCATGGCCGGCGGGCCGTCCATGATGATGTTGATCCAGAGAATCTGAATCGCGGTGAAGGGCGCCGGCAGGCCCATGAAGGTGGCGCTGGAGACGGTGAGGATGGCGCCGATGTTGGTGGAAAGCTGGAAGCGCACGAACTTGATGATGTTCTCGAAGATGGTGCGGCCTTCCCGCACCGCCCGCACGATGGTGGCGAAATTGTCGTCGGCCAGCACCATCGCCGCCGCTTCCCGCGTCACCTCGGTGCCGGTGATGCCCATGGCGATGCCGATGTCGGCGGTCTTCAGCGCGGGCGCGTCATTCACCCCATCGCCGGTCATGGCCACGACATGGCCGCGCTCCTTCAGCGCCGCCACGATCTTGACCTTGTGCTCGGGCGCGACACGGGCGAACACCGCGACCCGCTCGATGGTGGCGGCCAGCTCATGGGCGCTTACCGCGTCCAGCTCCGCCCCACTCATCACCTCGCTGTTCAGCCCCTCGCCGGTCAAACCCAACTCGCGGGCGATGGCCGTCGCGGTGATCTTGTGGTCGCCGGTGATCATCTTCACCTGGATGCCCGCCTGGCGGCACAAGGCGATGGCCGCCTTCGCCTCGGGCCGGGGTGGGTCCTGGATGCCGGCCAGACCCTGGAATTCGAGTTCCGCCACCCAGGCCAAGAGGTCGCCGCCGGGATCGAAATCGCGCGTCGGCAACGCGCGGGAAGCCACCGCCAGGACGCGGAAGGCGCGCGCGGCGAGGCGCTCGTTTTCCGCCAGCAACATTTCTCGCGCGGCGTTGTCGAGGGGAGCCTCACCTCGCGGCCCCGCCCACCGGCTGCAATGCGCCAGCAGCACGTCGGGCGCGCCCTTGACCAGCAACAGCACGCGGTCGCCTTCATGGTGGAAAGTGGCCATAAATTTGTGCGCCGAATCGAAGGGAATCTCGGCGATGCGCGGCCGCAGCTTGCGGGCGACTTCCGGCTCGATGCCGCCCTTGCCGGCCAGCGCCAGCAACGCCCCCTCGGTGGGGTCGCCGATGAGGTTTCCGGCGCTGATGCGGCTCTCACTGCACAGGGCCATGGGCAGCAGCAGCGGGGTGAGGTCCACCGCTTCGGCGGCGTCCTCGGGCGTGATGTCACCCACCCCCGCGTAGCCTTCGCCGGACACCCGGAAATGCCGGCCGCGATAAAACAGCGCTCGCGCGGTCATCTGGTTCAAGGTCAACGTCCCGGTCTTGTCGGAACAGATGACGGTCGTGCTGCCCAGAGTCTCGACGGCGGCGAGCTTCTTGACGATGGCCTTCTGCTGCGCCATGCGATACATGCCCACCGCCAGGGTCACCGTCACCACCGCCGGCAGGCCCTCGGGAATCGCCGCCACCGCCAGCGCCACGGCATTGAGGATGGCTTTCATCAGGTTCTGGCCGTAAGCGATGCCGACCGCCAGAATGACGGCGATGACCGCCACGGCGATGCCGGCCAGGCGCTTGCCGACCCGGTCCAACTCCTTCTGCAACGGCGTTTCGCCCTCCTCCGCCGCATCCAGCATCGCCGCCAGCCGCCCCATCTCGGTCGCCATGCCGGTGGCGGTGACCAGCATCTCGGCGCGGCCGCGCGTCAAAGTGGTGTTCATGAAACCCATGTTCACCCGCTCGGCCAGCGGTACCTCGGTTGCCAGAGACTCGGTGTGTTTGCCCACCGCGAGCGATTCGCCGGTCAGCGCCGCCTCGTCCACCTCGACGTTGTGCGCGGCGAGAAAACGGCCGTCCGCGGGAATGCGGTCGCCGGCCTCCAGCAGAGCCAGATCGCCGGGCACCAGTTCGTCGACGTCCACCTCGATCACCAGGCCGTCGCGTTTCACCCGCGCCCGCCGCGCGAGCATGCCCTTGAGCGCCGCCAGGGTCTTCTCGGCGCGGTATTCCTGGTGAAAGCCGAGGGCCGAGTTGAACACCACCACGACCAGGATCACCACCGCGTCCTTGAGTTCGCCGATGGCGCCCGCCAGCCCCGCCGCGCCGATCAGCACGCCGGTCAGCACATTGCGGAACTGATCGAGGAATTTCAGCCAGGCCGGACGCGCCGGTTTTTCCGCGAGACGGTTCGGCCCGTGTAGCGCCAGGCGGCGCCCGGCCTCCTCGCGGGAAAGTCCCAGCGCCGGATCGGCTCGCAGTTCGGCACAGGCCGCTTCGACGCTTTGAGAGTGCCAGCGGGTGCGGGGTGTTTCACTCATGGACAAGGTCATACGCCGCTTTCCCCGGCTTGACCACCAGGCGCGTCGCGGCCGTCATGGCGACACCTCGCCGGCCTCATCGTCCAGGTGCGCCGCCCATTCGCGCCAGACCGCCCAGGCCACGGCGAGGACGATAGGGCCGGCGAAGAGTCCCACCAGGCCGAAAGCGAGCAAGCCGCCCAACACCCCGAACAGCACCAGCAGGAAGGGAATCGCGCCGACACTGCTGATGAACATCGGTCGCAACACATTGTCGATCTGGCTCACCACCGCCGCGCCCCAGAGCCAGACGCCGATGGCCGCGCCGGTTTCGCCCTGGAACAGCAGCCAGGCGCCGGCGCCGCCCCAGGCCAGAGGCGTGGCGAAGGGAATCAACGCGAACAACGCGGTCAGCACGCCCAGCGTCACCGGCGAGGCCAGCCCCGCCACCCAGTAGCCCGCGCCGGCAAAGGCGCCCTGCACCAGGGCGGTGAGCAGAATGCCGTAGACCACGGCGCGCGTGGTGAGACCGGCGGCGGCGAGATAATCATGGGTGCGCGGGCCGATGAATCGCGCCATGACATGACGCAGCTCCCGCGCCATGCGCGCGCCATCGCGATAGAAGAAAAACAGGGTCGTCAGCACCAGCACCAGCTTGACCAGATTCTTGCCGACGCCCCCGGCCAGCACCGCCGCCTCGCCAGCGTGCGCCGCGAGCCAGGCCTTGACCGCGCTGATGGCGCCTTGCGGGTCGGCCAGCAATTGCGCCCGGTACTGCGCCAGCCAATCGCCCAGCCAGGGCAGGCCGAGCAGGACTTGCGGCACCTCCGGCGGATGCGTCACGAACGCGCGCAAGCCCGCGTAGAACCCCGCCACCTCCTGCCGCGCCAGCCAGACGCACCACAACAGCGGCGCGAACAGAGTCAGCGCCGCCAAGGCGGTACTCAGGCTGGCGGCCAGCGTGTCGCGACCGCCGCAGCGCGCGCGCAGGCGCTCCGACAAAGGCCAGGAAGCGTAGGCCAACACCGCCGCCCAGGCCAACGGCGCGAAAAACGGCCGCAGCACCAGAAAAGCAAGCAGCGCCAGGCCGGTCAAAGCCAGCCAGGGTGCCAGACGGCGACTGATGGGCGAAGCGGCGGGCATCTGGATATTCAGTCTCGGTGGGTCATGACCTGTGCATCGAGGTCGGAAATAAGTAGCGGCCAACAGGATAGGCCGCCGCCTACCGCAAAGAAATTCGAATATTCAACCCGTCTTGTTCGCATTAGCCGATTCCAAACGCGGTCGGCGTTGCATTGAACGCTCCCCGCCACCGACTCCCCCCTTTCCCAAAGGGGGGCTGGGGGGATTTCCGAAACGGCGGCCCAGGCCAACGTCGCCCCCGTCAGGCACGCAGCGCGGCGCGGCGACCGCGCCCGACACGCACACCGGCAAGCAGGATCAGCCCGATGACGAAATAAAGACCGGTCACGAGCAACGCGCGGCGGTGGTCGCCGCCGGTGAGCCAGGTAGTGAGGCCATAGCTGAGCGGCCCGGCGATGGACGCGAGTTTCACCGCCAGCCCCCAGAAACCGTAGAACTCCGCCAAACGCGAAGGTGGCGCCAGCACGCCCACCAGCGCGCGGCCGGCGGACTGCGCGCCGCCCAGACAGAGGCCGGCGAGTGTGGCCGCCGCCCAGAACAACCCGGCCCCATCCGATGCTCCCGGCGCCGCCCAGGCCAGGGCGATGGTCACGATCCAGCCGACCAGAACCAGGGTGATGGCGCGGATATGGCCGATGCGGTCCTGCACATGGCCGAACACGAAGGCACCCGCCGCCGCCGCGATATTGACCACGAAAACCAGCAACAAGGTCTGCTGGGTGTTGAAGCCCATCGCCTGGGTGGCATAGACGGCGGCCAGGGTGATGACCACCTGTATGCCCGCCTGATAGAACACGCTACAGATCAGGAAGCGGCGCAGATCGGCAAAGGGCCGCAAGTGGCGCAGGGTTTGCCGCAACCGCTGCCATGCCGTCGGCACCACGTCTTCAGCCACACGCGGCACGGCGCGCTCACGCAACAGCAAAAAGGTCGGCAGGCTGGCCAGGGCGAACAGCGCGGCGGTAATCAACATCGTCACCGGCACGAACTGAGCGGCGGTCTGGCCGCGCGCCTCGGCCCAGGTGACATAGACCAGGCACAACCCCAGCGTGGTCAGCCCGCCCAGATAGCCGATTCCCCAACCCCAGCCGGACACCCGGCCAAGCGCGCGATCGTTGGCGATTTCCGGGAGAAACGCCGCGATCAGGTTCTCCCCGCTGCCGTAGAAGAAGTTGGCGGCGACCACGCAGACGATGGCCAACCACAGCGTTTCCGGCTGCGCGAAATAGAGCAGGCCGGTGAACAGCACGCAGCCCACCGTGGTGATGGCCAGCAACTTCTTCTTCGCCGCGTGCAGATCGGCGAAGGCGCCGATCACCGGCGCGCTCACCACGATCAGCGCATAGGACACCGACAACGCGGCGGTCCAGGCAAAAGTGGCCCAGGGCGCGTCGCCCGCGACCACGGCGACGAAATAAGCGTTGAACAACGCGGTGATGACCACGGTGGTAAAGCCGGAGTTGGCGAAGTCATACATCGCCCAGCCAAACAACTCGCGCGGACGGACATCGGCGCGCAAGGCGCCCTGGAACGGGTTTGGTTTCATGTGCGTTTCCGCAAGGCTGCGCTGCTGGCTCAGCTCAATTCGACGCTCTGCCCGGCCCGCGGCGCTTCCGTTTTCCAGCCGAGTCGCTCGTGGATGAGGGCGGCGAAACCCAGCGCGGTTTCCGCTTCGCCGTGCATCACGAAGGTGTGTTTCGGCGGCGCGCGGAAATGGCCGAGCCAGTTCAACAGGGCGTCGCGGTCGGCGTGGGCGGAGAGGCCGCCGAGGGTGGCCAGGTGGGCTCTGACCGCGACATCGGCGCCCAGCATGCGGATTCGTGTGGCGCCGTCCACCAGCCTGCGGCCCAGAGTGCCGGCGGCCTGGAAGCCGGTGATGAGGAGGGTGGCGTTGTTGCGTGGCAGGTTGGCGCGCAGGTGGTATTTGATGCGCCCGGCGTCGCACATGCCGCTGGCGGAAATGATGACCGCGCCGCCGGCGATGCGGTCGAGTGCTTTCGATTCCTCCGCGTCCTCGACGAACTCCAGCTTCTCGAACAGATCCTTGCCGCCGTGTTTGCCCATCAGTTCATGAGTTTCCTCGTCGAGCAGCGCCATGTGCTGGTAGGTGATTTCGGTGGCGGCGGTCGCCATCGGTGAATCGACGAACACGGTGAGCTTGGGGATGCGCCCCTGCCGGGTCAGGTCGGCCAGCAGGTAAAGCATGTCCTGAGTGCGGCCGACGGCGAAGGCGGGGACGATGAGGTTGCCGCCCCGCTTGAACAGGGTGTCGTTGACCACCCGCACCAGTTCGTCTTCGGTCTCCGCCATGCTTTTGTGCAGGCGGTTACCGTAGGTCGATTCGACGAACAGGGTGTCGGCGTCGCTGATCGGCGTCGGGTCGCGCACCAGAGGCCGCGCCGGCTGTCCGAGGTCGCCGGAGAACACCAGCTTGCGCCGCCGCGCGCCCTCACCCACCCAGACTTCGGCGATGGCCGAACCGAGAATATGGCCGGCGTCACGGAAGACGCAGCGCACCGCCGGATGTGGGGTGATCTCCTGGTCGTAGCCCACTGGTTTCAGGCTCTTCAGGCTGCTGCGCGCCTGTTCCACGGTGTACAGCGGCGCGATGTCGTGGCGCGGCGCTTTCTTGCGGGATTTGAAGCGCCGGTAGTTCGCGCTTTCCGCTTCCCTTTCCTGGATATGCCCGGCGTCCGGCAACATCACAGCGAGCAGGTCACAGGTGGCGCGGGTGGTGTGGATGGGCCCCTTGAATCCCAGCGCCACCAGTCGCGGCAGCAGGCCGGAATGGTCGATATGGGCGTGGGTGAGGAGGACGAAATCGATCGTGCCGGGATCGAAGCCGAAAGCCTGGCGATTCTTCTCGCGCGCCTCGCGGCCGCCCTGGAACATGCCGCAATCCACGAGAAAACGCGCGCCCTCGGCTTCCACCAGGTAGCAGGAACCGGTGACTTCGCGCGCGGCGCCGAAAAAAGTGACTTTCATCGGGTGGGTCCTCCGTCAGCCAGGTTGATGCGGTTCGCCATGCTCACCACATCCTACGAACTACGGCACGATACGAATTATCGGGCTCCCGCCACCGCGCCGCTCAGCACGGAAGCCGCCGTGACCCCGGCGGCGAGCACCTTGGGGTCGCCGAGCGTGATCAACGCTTCCGCGAATTTGGGTTGGGTCATCGCGGCCAGCATCCGCGTCAGGATGTCCACGTTTTTGGGATCGGCCAGCGTCGCCGCCAGCTTGACGAACGCATCCACCGTGCGCGGATCGGCCGCGACCGAGGCCAGCTTGACCATGCCCTCGATCACCGGCGGATTGGCCAGCAGGGGGGCCAGCCGCATGATGCCGTCCAGTGCCTGCGGATTCGCCAGCCCTGACAACAGCGCCATGCGCGGGTCGGCCGCCGCAGGCTGCTGCGCCGGCTGGGGCAGGAGTTGCGGCAACAGTTGCTGCAATTGTTGTGGCAGTTGCAGTGGCAGTTGCTGCGGCATCTGTTGCGGCATCTGCTGCTGCATCTGCTGTGGCAGTTGTTGCTGCATCTGCTGCTGTAGGAACCAGCCGAGGGGCATCTGTGCCTGCTGGGCAGCCCAGTAGGGCGTATCGGCCAGCACCGGCGAGCTTGCCAGGGCCAGGGACAACAACAGGGTCTTGATCGAACGCATGACGGTACTCCTGGAAAATTGCTGACTACTGCGTGTAGCGCCGGCGTCTCGCCGGCGTCTTTTAACAACGCCGGCAAGACGCCGGCGCCACAGGGGTCGAAGCCTATCCCTTCCCCGGCCGAATCAGTTCGCCGCGCCGGTTTTTTTCTCTCGCGCCAGCAGTTCCATGAAGTTGCCCGGCATCGGGAAGACGATGGTGTTGGTCTTGTCGCCGGCGATGCCGGCGAGGGTCTGGAGATAGCGCAACTGCATGGCCTCTGGTTGTTGCGCGAGGATTTTCGCCGCCGCCAGCAGTTTCTCCGATGCCTGCAATTCACCCTCGGCGTGGATGATCTTGGCGCGCCGCTCGCGTTCCGCCTCGGCCTGCTTGGCGATGGCGCGCACCATGGATTCGTCGATGTCCACATGCTTGATCTCGACGTTGGAGACCTTGATGCCCCAGGCGTCGGTCTGCGCGTCCAGTGCCGCCTGGATATCCTGATTGAGGGTTTCCCGCTCGGCCAGCATCTGATCCAGCTCGTGCTTGCCCAGCACCGAACGCAATGTGGTTTGCGCGAGCTGGCTGGTGGCGTTCATGAAGTCTTCCACCTGCAATATGGACTTGGCTGGATCGACGACGCGGAAATACACCACCGCGTTGACCTTCACCGAGACGTTGTCGCGCGAAATCACATCCTGGGTAGGCACATCGAACACCACGGTGCGCAGATCGACCCGCACCATCTGCTGGATGCCGGGGATGACCAGCACCAAGCCCGGCCCCTTCACTTTCCAG
The DNA here is from genome assembly GCA_028714875.1 of Gallionellaceae bacterium. Lineage (GTDB taxonomy): Bacteria > Pseudomonadota > Gammaproteobacteria > Burkholderiales > Thiobacillaceae > PFJX01. The sequence continues at coordinate 8,079 of JAQTLN010000007.1, read as the reverse complement.
AAGCGGCCAAGCATGAACACCACGCCACGTTCGTATTCGCGCAGGATGCGGAAACTGGACGCCAGCAGCACTAAAACCAGTAACGGGGCGGTAAGCCAGCCGAGGTCAAACATGGTCGTTCTCCTTGCTCATGGGTGTAATCGGTTCCACTTCCAGTGTCAGACCATGCCGCGCCGTGACCCGCATCCGGGCGCCGCGCGCCAGGGGTTGAGGGCTGCGCACCCGCCACAGTTCCCCGTGCACGCGCGCCCAGCCTTCGCTTGCGATGTCTTCCTCGGCCACCCCTTCCATGCCCGGCAATTCCTCGCTTCCGGTGAGCACCGGGCGTTGCCGCGCGCGTAGCGCCATGCCGGCGACGGCGAAGCTGAACAGGGCGGAGGTGGCCGCCAACGGCACGATCAGCGCCCAGGGAACGCCGTAGCCGGGCAGGTCGGTGTCGATCAGCATCACCGAACCGAGGACGAAGGCGATGATGCCGCCCAGTCCCAGGGCGCCGAAGCTGGGCAGGAAAGCCTCCGCCAGCATGAAGCCGATGCCGAGGACGATGAGCGCCAGCCCGACATAGTTGACCGGCATCAGTTGCAACGCGAACAGGGCGAGCAGCAAACAGATGCCGCCGACCACGCCGGGCAGCGCCATACCGGGGTTGAGAAATTCGTAGAGCAGCCCGTAGATGCCCAGGAGCATCAGGATATAGGCGATGCTCGGGTCGCCGATGACCGACAGGAGGCGGCTGCGCCAGTCCGGTTCGGCGCGGGTAAGGGTCAGGCCGGCGGTATCCAGAGTGATTTCACCCGTGACCAGTTTCACCTTGCGGCCATGAATCTGCTTCAGCAGATCCGTCAGGTCGGTCGCCACCACATCCACCACCTTCGCTTTCAACGCCGCCGCGGCGGACAGGCTGACCGCCTCGCGCACCGCCCGCTCCGCCCAGTCGGCGTTGCGCCCGCGCAGTTCGGCCAGACTACGGATGTAGGCGGCGGCATCGTTGACCGCCTTGCGCGCCTTCGCATCCTGCGGCGGAGCGCCTTTCTCCCCCTTCTTCTCCGGCGCGGCCGGCTTGTCCGGGGTCACGCCGGGAGCCGCGGCTGGCGCCAGTTCCACCGGGGTCGCCGCGCCCAGATTGGTGGCCGGGGCCATGGCGGCGATGTGGCTGGCGTAGAGGATGTAGGTGCCGGCGCTGGCCGCGCGCGCGCCCTGGGGCGAGACGTAGGTGGCCACCGGCACCGGGGAAGCGAGGATGGCCTTGATGATGTCGCGCATCGAGGTGTCCAGGCCGCCCGGCGTGTCCATTTCGATCACCACCAGACGGGCGCGCGCCTCCGCCGCCTTGTCGAGGCCGCGCACCAGATAGTCGGCGCTGGCCGGCGCGATGGCGCCTTTCACGGTGAGCACATGCACGCCCTCCGCCCCCGCCGGCGGGATGTGGAACAGCGCTAGAAGCAGCAACAAGGCCAAGCGCAACATGGCGGTCACGTCCTTGCGATCATTGACGCCGAAACGGTCGGCGCGCCGGGACGAAGCAGTGCTCTCTATATAGCCTGTGACGTGGCGGCGACGCCGGCGCGTCAGGAGTTGGCCGGATCGTCATCCGGCGGCGGCGCCAGGGATTCGAGCTTCAAATGCAGCGCCGCCTTGGCCAGAAGATGCGCGGAGATCGGCGCGGTGATGAACAGGAACAGGGTCACCAGCACCTCGTGCAGACTCATGCCCGCGCCCCGGTTACTGAAGTACACCGACGAGGCGATCAGCATGCAGCCCACCCCCAGGGTGGTGGCCTTGGTGGGGCCGTGCAGGCGGGTGTAGAAGTCGCGCAGCCGGGCCAGGCCGAGGGAGCCGATGAAGGTGAACAGCGCCCCGGCCAAAATAAGAAAAGACAGCAGGTATTCCAGCATGGCTCGCCCCTATTCGATGATGTCGCCGCGCAACAGGTACTTGCACAGCGCCACGGTGCCGACGAAACCCATCATGGCGATGAGCAGCGCGGCCTCGAAGTACAACGCGCTGCCGAGATGAATGCCCAGCAGCACCAGCAGCGCGATGGTGTTCACATACAGCGTGTCCAGCGCCAGGATGCGATCCGGCGCGCTCGGGCCGCGCAACAAACGCCACACGCTGAGCGCCACGGCGGCCCCCAGCAGAGCGAAGGCGATGGGAATGACCAGGGTCAGCATGGCTCGAACACCTCTTTCAATGGCGCTTCGTAACGCTGTTTGATGGTGGCGATCACGGCGCCTCCATCGGGCGCATTCAGCGCATGCACCAGGAGAAAACGCCGGTCCAGGCTCAATCGCGCCGACACCGTACCCGGTGTGAGGCAGATGGTGTTGGCCAGCAGGCCGATGGCCAGATCGCTACGCAGTTCCAGCGGCACCTTCAGGAAAGCCGGATGCAGCGATTGCGGCCGCCCCAGGATCAACCGCGCCACGACCAGATTGGCCAGCACGATGTCCAGCAACACCACGGCCATGAAACGCAACAGGGTCAGCGGTTTGTGGATATGCACCGCCTCCGGCCAGTAGTGCACGGTGAACAGCGGAATGGCCCAGCCCAGAAGCAGGCCGAGCACGATATGGCCCGGCGCCAGGCTGTTGTTGAGCAGCAACCAGATCGCGGCCAGGATCGGCGTCAGCAGCGGGTGCGGCAGCATCTTCACGGGCGGACTCCCAGCACGGCATGCACATAGAGATAAGGCCGCGACAACTGTTCCGCGATGCTCGCCACATGGGCCTGGATCGGCCCGGCGAAGATGGTCATGAGCAGCCCCAGCAGCAACAAGCCGACGACCGGAACCAGGGCGGCCGCGACCGGCAATACGCTCCCCTCCCCCCCCGGGGTACCGAAGGGTAGGGGCTTCATCAGAGGGGTTGGGGGAGAGGGAACAGGCGTGTCGGAGCGACCTTCCTGATCCATCGCCGGCAAGGTCCGGAAAAACAGCACGCTGCCACTCCTCGCCAGCGCGATCATGCCCATCAAGCCGCCCAGCAGCACCGCCGCCATGACCCAGGCCGCCGCCGGATGCGCCAGGGCCGCGCGCAGGAGCAGGAACTTGCCGAGAAAACCGGACAGCGGCGGCAGCCCGATCATCTGCATGGTGGCGACGAAGAACAGCCCACCCAGCAACGCGGCCTGGGCGATGGCCGGGGCAGACTCCAGATGGTCGGCGGTCGCGCCACGGCGGCGGGCGATGACATCGGCGAGCAGGAACAGGGCCGCCGCCGCGAAGACGGAGTGCGGCAGGTAATACAGGCCGGCGGCAATACCGGCGACGCTGTCGAGCGCGAAGGCGGTCAACAGCGAACCCACGGAAGCGATCACCAGATAGGCCACCTGTCGCCGCAAGGCGGTCGCCGCCAGCACCCCCAACATGCCCACCAGCAAGGTAGCCAACGCCATCGGCAACAGCCAGGGTTCGATCAGATGCGCCAGCGGCCCGGCTTCGGCGCCGAATATCAGACTGTAGACCCGGACGATGGCGTACACCCCCACCTTGGTCATGATCGCGAACAGGGCCGCCACCGGCGCGCTGGTGTGGGCGTAGGCGGCGGGCAGCCAGAGGTAGAGCGGCAACAGCGCCGCCTTGAGCGCGAACACCGCGAACAGCAGCAGCCCCGCCGCCCGCGCCAGACCCAGTTCCGAGGGCGGCGTGGATGCCACCTTGCGCGCCAGATCGGCCATGTTGAGCGTGCCGAACACGCCGAAGAGCGTGCCCACCGCGATCAGGAACAAGGCGGAACCGGCGAGATTGAGCACCACGTAATGCAGGCCCGCTCGCACCCGCGCGCGACCGCCGCCATGCAGGATCAACCCGTAGGAAGCCAGCAACAGCACCTCGAAAAATACAAACAGGTTGAACAGATCGCCGGTAAGAAACGCGCCGTTGAGGCCGAACAACTGCAACTGGAACAGAACGTGGAAATGCCTGCCGCGCGCATCACCGCCCTGGCAGGCATAAAGCAGCGCAAATAGCGCCAGCAGCGCGGTGGCCAGTAGCATCCAGGCGGCCAGCGCATCCGCCACCAGAACGATGCCGAACGGCGCCGGCCAGTTGCCCAGGTGGTAGACCAGGATGTCGCCGCCACTCAGCGCGCCGGTGAGCAGCAACGCCAGGCCGATCTGGCCGAGCACGGCGGCCACGCTCAACAGCCGGCGCGGGAAGATACCCCTGTGCCGGATCAGCAACAGCAGGATGCCGGCCAGCAGGGGCAGCAACAGGGGCGCGATGGCGAGGTGGTTCATGACTCGTCCAGCCCATCGACGTGATCGTTACCGAGTTCAGCGCGCGCTTTCAAAGCCAGCACGATGACGAAAGCGGTCATGGCGAAACCGATGACGATGGCGGTAAGCACCAGCGCCTGCGGCACCGGGTCGGCATAAGCCGTCGCGGCGGCGCGGATCACCGGCGGCTGGCCGATGCCGAGGCGGCCCATGGAAAACAGGAACAGATTGACCGCGTAGGACAGGAAAGTCAGCCCCAGCACCATCGGGAAAGTCCGCCCGCGCAAGGCGAGATAGACGCCGCAGGCAGTGAGCACGCCGATCGAGAGGGCGATCAGGGCTTCCATGGGCGCGCCTCCGTGTGCGGAAGCGTGGAATGAGAAGGAACGCTGGCGGCGAAGCGAAGCCCAATCCCCCCCTTTTCCAAAGGGGGGCTAGGGGGGATTTCCACGGTGGATAGCCATGCAGGCGTGGCTAAATCCCCCTCAATCCCCCTTTGAAAAAGGGGGAAGGTGCCACAGTCAGCGCTCCCAGCACTTTCAACGGCGAACGCATCCAGACTTTTCCCACGAGGTGGAGTGGGTAGCGCGGCAAGCACCCGCATCATTGCAGCCCCCCTTTCCCAAAAGTGAGCGCATCGCCCGTCTTGCCGTGCAGCAAGCCCAGATGAATCAGGATCTGCAAGGTCGCGCCCACCACCACCAGGTAGACGCCCAGGTCGAAGGCCATGGCCGAAGCCAGTTCGAAATCGCCGACCAGCGGCCAGTGCAGGTGGCCGAAAGTGGAGGTGAGGAAGGGGTAGCCGAGGAGCAGGCTGCCCAGGCCGGTGAGGGTGGCGATGGCCAGGCCCGTGGCGATGATCGGGTGCATGTTCCCCGGCAGGCGGGAGTGGGTCCATTCCACGCCGTTGGCCAGGTACTGCATGATCAGCGCCACCGCCGTGACCAGCCCGGCGATGAAACCGCCGCCGGGCTGGTTGTGGCCGCGCAGCAGGATGAACAGCGAGACCAGCAGCGCCAGCGGCAGCAGCAGGCGGGTGAAGGAAGCCATGATGGCCGGGTGCATATCCCGGTTCCAGGCGCGCCCCTCGGCATCGTTGAGCGGCCCGTCGAGGCGCAGTTTTTCCAGCATGGCGTAGATGGCCAGGCCGGCCAGGGCCAGCACGGTGATCTCGCCGAGGGTATCGAAGCCGCGGAAATCCACCAGGATCACGTTCACCACGTTGCCGCCGCCACCACCCGAAACGCTGTTGGCGAGGAAATAGTCACCCATGCTGGTGTAAGGCCGAGTCAGCACCGCCCAGGCCAGAGCGCCCACCCCGCCACCGACCAGCAAGGAGAGGACGGCATCCCGACTCCGGCGCATGGGATGCGACTCGGCGGGTGTGTGCTGGGGCAGGAAATACAGGGCCAGCAACAACAGCACCACGGTCACCACTTCCACCGACAACTGGGTCAGGGCGAGATCCGGCGCGGAAAACTTCACGAAAATCAGCGACACCACCAGCCCCACCACGCCGATCAGCACCAGGGCGGTGAAACGCCGCCGGTGCAAGGCCACGACGGCAATGGATGCCGCGATCAGAGCGCAGGCGGCCAACAGGCTGACGCCATCCACCGGCAACAGGGCGCGCGGGCCGGTCAGCGCCGCCGCGCCGCCACGCCAGCCGATCCAGCCGAGGAGCAAGGCGAAGGACAGGAACAAGAACAGCATGCGTTGCAGGGAGCCGGCATCGAACAAGCGGGTCACCCCCCGAGCGAAAGCGAGCAGCGCCCGCAGTAGCGCGTCGTAAACCAGACGGGCATCCAGGTATTCCTCATAGCGGGCATGCCAGGCATACAACGGCCGCCGCGCGCCATAGAGCAGCACGCCGCCGACCAGGGCGATCACGCTCATCCACAAGGCCGGCGAGAAACCATGCCAGATCGCCAGGTCATGCCTGGGCAATGGCCCTTGCAACACGCTGGCCGCCGCCACCGCCAGGATGGGCTCGACGGTTTGCGCCGGAAAAATCCCCACCAGCAGACACAGCAGCACCAGCACTTCCACCGGGACTTTCATCCAGCGCGGCGGTTCATGCGGCGTCCTGGGCAGGTCGATGGGCTGACCGTTGAAGAACACGTCGTGCACGAAGCGCAGGGAATAAGCCACGGCGAATATGCCGGCCACGGTCACCGCCACCGGCAGCAGCCATCCCAGACGCATCTGCGTTGCCATGCCTACCGCTTCGGCGAAGAACATCTCCTTGGACAGGAAGCCGTTGACCAGCGGCACCCCCGCCATCGCCGCCGCCGCCACCATCGCCAGGGTGGCGGTATAGGGCATGAACTGCCAGAGGCCGTTGATGCGGCGCATGTCGCGGGTGCCGGTCTCGTGGTCGATGATGCCGGCGGCCATGAACAGCGACGCCTTGAAAATGGCGTGGTTGATGATGTGGAACACCCCCGCCACCGCCGCCAGCGGTGTGCCGATGCCGAACAGCAGCGTGATCAGCCCCAGATGGCTGATGGTGGAATAAGCCAGCAACCCCTTCAGATCGTGTTTGAACAAGGCGGTGAAGGCGCCGATCAACAAGGTCAGCAGGCCGACGCCGCCCACCAGCCATGTCCATTCCGGCGTGCCGGACAGCGCCGGGAACAGGCGCGCCAGCAGAAACACCCCGGCCTTCACCATGGTCGCCGAATGCAGGTAGGCCGATACCGGAGTCGGCGCCGCCATGGCATGCGGCAGCCAGAAATGGAACGGGAACTGGGCCGACTTGGTGAACGCCCCCAGCAGCACCAGGACCAGGGTCGGCAAGTAGAGCGGATGCGCGCGGATGACATCGCCCGAGGCCAGAACCACGGACAACTCATAACTGCCGGTGATTTCGCCCAGCAACAAAATGCCGCCGAGCAGGGCCAGCCCTCCGGCGCCGGTCACCGCCAAGGCCATGCGCGCGCCCTGGCGCGCCTGTTCGCGCTCGCGCCAGTAAGCAATCAGCAGGAACGAGGAGAGGCTGGTCAGTTCCCAGAACATCAGCAACTGGATCAGATTCTCGGACAGCACCACGCCCAGCATGGCGCCCATGAACAGCAGCAGATAGGCATACAGGCGGCCCATGCTGTCGCGTTCGGACAGGTAGTAACGGGCGTAAAGAATCACCAGCAGGCCGATACCCAGGATCAGCCCGGCGAACAGCAGGCCCAACCCATCGAGACGGAACGCCAGGTCGAGCCCCGCCGCCGGCATCCAGGCAATGCGCTGCACCAGGGTGGCCCCGGCGAACGGCGCGGATACCAGCGGCAACAACCAGACCAGCGCCGCCAGCGCCACGCCACCCGCCGCCCAGGCGGCATGCGAGCGCCCGAAACGCGACACCCAGGCCACCAGAATGGCGCCCAGGAAGGGAGTGAGGACGGCGAGGAGCAGGTTCATTAAACCTAGAGACGGCGGTTGAACGCGCCCGATGGTGCGTTCGGGCGGGTGTCTGGCGCGAAGCGACGACGCAGCGGGCCGGGGCCCGCAAGGAGGAGCGACAAAGCCAGGCGCCCGCCCGGACGTGCCAGCGGGTGCGTAGCGGACTCACCGAAAGGGTGAGGGTAATCGAAGGCACGAGGGGCGCTATTCATCAGGGGTTCCAATGGCAAACGAGCGGTCAACTGTCGTTTCTAGGTTAAAGGCAGACTTTACCGGACGTGAGGCGGACGGGCGTTGCCAGGTTGAATGACGTGAAAACGCGTGTTGGCGTGGCTTCCCCCTTTTTCAAAGGGGGAATGAGCAACCGTGTTCATCGTCAAGCGGTTTTGGGGTTCCAGGGGTCATTGTTTTTCAACATGGCATTCATGATGGTGAGCAATTTGCGCATGCAGGCAACGATGA
>JAQTLN010000006.1 GCA_028714875.1 Gallionellaceae bacterium | reverse complement strand
TCTACAACCACCACATCCAACAACGTGCCTTGAACCACCAGACACCCATCCAGGCGCTCAAGAAGTGGTACGACGAAAACCCCAAGTTATTCGTTAAACGCGTTTATAAACAGACGGGACTGGACAGGTAACCACATCTTACAAGCCACGAACCTGGTAGGACTGCGTGCTCAAGCCGGTTGCCCATGCCGTGGGCAACTAGCTTCAACCGTCTTATTGCAGTACCTGCACCACGACGCGGCGATTGCTCTTGCTGGCATAGCCGGCCGATTCAAGAGAGCCGTAAGACATCACCGACATGCGCAACAGGGGAATGCCGCCTTGCTCCTTGAGGTAGTTCTTCACGACTTCGGCGCGCGCCTTGCCGAGTTCGTAGTTGTAGTCATCGGAGCCGAAGCCCTCGGTGTGGCCCTGAATCTGCAAGTGGTAGTTGGTGCCCAGCGTTTTCAGGCGAAGCGCCAGCGCATCCAGCTTGGCCTTGTCCTGTTCGCCCAGGGTCGGGGAGTTGATCGGGAACAGGGTTTTGTCCTCGGTGAGGGTGATGGATTCGATCACCTTGCCGAATATCTTGCGCTGACCCAGGCCGGTGGCGTCGTAGGCGTCCTGCGCCATGCGCGCGACTTCGTCCAGGCGTTTGCTCAGCGCGGCGAGACGAGCATCGTAGTCTTTGAAGCGCGTGTCGGCTTCCGCCACCTTCTCGCGCAGCGCGGGTAGCGCGGCTTGCGTGGCGGCCCCCTGGTCGAGGGCCTGGCGGGTCTGCGCCGCCAGTTCGTCGAGGCGCTGGCTGGCGGCGCCGGTTTTTTCGGTCAGGGCGGCCTGCGCATCACTCGTCTGCTGCAAGGCCTCGCTGATCTGATCCGACATTTCGTCCAGTTGCGTTTCGGCGGCGTCCAGGCGTTCCGCGAGGGTCGCGGTATCGGCCTGGTGTTCGAGGTCCGTATTCGTATTCCGGTAATTGGCCAGTGCGCCCATGCTTTGCAGACGTTGCTCGATGGCATCCGCCTGTTCGCGCCGCGACGCTTGCGCGGCGGCCACTTGCGCCGTGGTCGCCTGGGTCGCGTTGGCTAGCTCGCTCAGGCGTTGTTCCGCCTTGTCCATGCGCGCGGCCAGGGCGCTGGCCGCGGCCTGTTGCGCGGCGGCGCTGCCGCTGGCCTGGGCCGCCGCGGTCTCGCGCATGCGGCGCAAGTCATCGGAGAGGGCGCCCACCTTTCTTCCGAGCGCGTCGATCATGCCCTGGGTGGAACTGGCTTCGGCTTGTAGCCGCGTCTCGATACCGCTGAGACGCTGATTCGCGGCCTCGGCGGGGTCGGCGCCGGTCTGCTGGGAGGCGCAACCGGCCAGGGTGAGCAATGCGGCGGAAGTGGCGAGGGTGATCAGGCGTAGGTTCATGATGGGTTCCTGGTAAGTTGAATTCGTCGGGAAGGTAATACAGGGTGACGGCTATCAGTCGGGATTGCCTTGATCATAACCATCTGTGACTAAGCTTCTGTGGCAAGTTCCTTGAGTACGGCCTTCAGCAAGGCCCAGCAATGCGCCACCGAGGCGATTTCCACCCGCTCGCCGGGGGCATGCGCGCCCCGGATGTCGGGGCCGAAGGAAAGCATGTCGAGCGCTGGGTGGCTGGCCGCCAGCAGGCCGCATTCGAGGCCGGCATGAATGACCTGGAGCCGCGCCGGCTGGCCGAATTCGCGTGTGTAGACGCGCTGGCCAAGGGCCAGCAGCGGCGAGGAGGGGTTGGGCGTCCAACCGGGGTACGGACCGATTTTCCGCGCCTGAAAGCCGTGTGATTCGGCGTGCCGGATAAGCTGCTCCGCCAGCCTCACGGCTTCGCCATCACGCAGCGAACGCACCATGAACACGGCATGGCAGCCGGCCGCATCCAGCTTCACCACGCCCAGGTTGTCCGAGGTTTCCACCACACCGTGAAAGTCGTCGCTCATGCGCGCCACGCCATTGGCGGCGCCGTGGAGAAAGTCGAGCACGGCACTCTGGTCGGCGGGTGCCAGCGCGGCGGCGTCGGCCTCGGTTGGTTGGCAGGAACACACCAGGCCATCGTCGATGCCCGTCAACGCCGAATGCCAGCGTGCCAGCAGCTCACCCAGCAGCGTTGGCAACTGTTTTTCCGCGGCGACGGGCAGAGCGATCAGGGCGGAAGCTTCACGCGGGATGGCATTGCGCGCGCTGCCGCCTTCCAGGGAAATCAGGCGCGCACCCAAGCGTCCGGCGAGTTCGCGCAAGCTTTCCAGCAGCAGCTTGATGGCATTGCCCCGGCCCCGGTGGATGTCGATGCCGGAATGGCCGCCGACCAGCCCGGTCACGGACAGGCGCCAGACCACATGGCCGGGCGGAACCTGTTCGCGCGCGCAAGCGCGGCTGGCTTCCACATCCATGCCGCCGGCACAACCCAGGTAGAACTCGCCCCATTCCTCGGTATCCAGATTGATCAGGTAACGGCCACGCAGCGTATCGGGTTGCAGCCGGCGCGCGCCGCCCATGCCGGCTTCCTCATCGACGGTGAGCAGCACTTCCAGCGGCGGATGCTCCAGATCCGGGGCTTCCAGCACCGCGAGCGCCAGCGCCACGCCGATGCCGTTGTCCGCCCCCAGCGTGGTGTGCTCGGCCACCAGCCAGCCGTCCTTCAGAACCGGGCGGATGGGGTCGCGCTCGAAGTCATGTCCGGTGCCGGCATTCTGCTGGCACACCATGTCCAGATGCCCCTGCAACACCACCCCTGGCCGGCCTTCGTGGCCGGGGCTGGCCGGTTTGCGCAGAATCAGGTTGCCGGCGCCATCCACCTCGTTTTCCAACCCACGCGCTTGCGCCCAGGCTTGCAGATGCGCGCGCAAGGTGGCTTCCTGTTTGGAAGGGCGCGGAATCGCGCAGAGGGTGGCGAAGTGGTCCCAGACCAGGCGCGGTTCCAGGGGCGGGAAGGGGAGGGTGGTCATGGCGGAAAGGCTGAATGAAGAACGCGGATTATCGCCCGGAGCGGCTTGGCGTGACTTGAACGAGCGTTTCCAGCGCTTGAGCGGTCAGAATTCCTTGTCCAGCAGCTTCATGTCGCTCTCGGGCGGATCGGCCGATATTTCGAAGCGATGCACCGCCACGGTACGGCCATATTCCGTCTCCACCGTGATCTTCCATTCGCCCGGCGCCAGATTCTGCTTCCAGGTGTAACCGCGATAGCCGCCCGCGCGGCCGCCGGCCAGCGCGAAGCCGATGCGCGGCCGCGCCTCCCAGCCGTGGGCCGGGTCGAAATATTGCCAACTGTGATACAGCCGGGTGTCCAGCCCACCCGGCGCGAATACCGCGGAGACGCAATACAAACGCTCGCCCGGCCTCAGATGCAGTTCGTTCGAGACTCGGCGCCAGAACACCCACCAGGGCGTCTTCTCCTGGCGCAGGTGATAGAGGCCGTCCCGCTTCACCAGATCGTGCCCCACCGCGATGTCGCGGATTACCAGCGGCACCGGCGGGATGACATCGAGGGCATAGGCCAGCAGCAGGCCGCCGGCGACAGCCCACATCGGCTTGATTCGGCCCGGCTGGCCCGGCGTCTTGAAGCGCAGCCAGTGGGCCAGCCCCGCCCCGGCCAGGGTGCTGAGCAGGAACCACCAGGGCGAAATGCCACCGACCACGTGGGGGATCACGAAATTCAGCAGCAGCATCGCGCACAGGCCGAACAGCGCCCAGGTCAGCGTGAAGCGCCGATAGCGATCCTCCAGGAACTCGTTCGCCACCAGCAGCCCGCCCAGACCGAAAACCCAAAGCGTGGCGAGCAGATGGCTGGAGCTCTTGAAGTAAAAGATGAACAACGCGGAGAACAGCCCGCCGAAAAAGAATTGCAGCAACAGATACGGCCCGGATTCCCGCCACCAGGGCCTGGCCGCCACGCCTTCAGCCGGTGCCGGTGCCGGCGCCGCTTCCCGCCGCCCCAGATACCACAGGATGCCCGCCGCTCCGGCCAGATAAGCGCTCAGCAGCCACAAATCCATCGGCGTGACCGACCGGCCCAGCGTCAGCGCATCCCAGACAAACCCGCCAAGGAAGGCGATGGCCGGCAGGGCGCGGCGCAATCCGTGAAGCGAGAAATCCAGCGCGGGGGCTTGCGGGGGTGTCATGGTGGGATGAGTGGCGGGTCGCGGCCTCGGGTTAAACCGAGGACATCATTTCACGCCTTGATTATGCCGTCGCCATAGCTCGGACAGCTTCATCGGCCGTCAGCAACAGCAAGCTCTCGACGCGCGCCTGGGCGATCAGAACGCGGTCGAAGGAATCGCGGTGCAGGTCGGGCAGTTCGCCAACCGACTCGGAAATCCCTCCTGTCCCCCCCTTTGGCAAAAAGGGAACCCGCTGCGCCAACCGCATCACCAGTCAACGAGAAAAGCACCTTAAGAAAGTGGGGCGTCTGTCGCGCGGTATGCGGTCGTTTCACAGTCAGCGCTTCAACTCGACCGGCACCGCTCGCGCCCGCCAGATGTCGCGGCAGTATTCGGCGATGCTGCGGTCGGAGGAGAACTTGCCCATGCGGGCGACGTTGAGGATGGACATGCGGGTCCAGCGTTGCACGTCCCGGTAGGCGTCCCCGGCCTGGTTCTGGGACTCGGCGTAGGCGGGGAAGTCCGCCAGGGTCAGGTATTCGTCGCGCTGGATGAGTTGTTCAACCAGGGGACGGAACAGTTCGCGGTCGCCGTGGGAGAACAGGCCGCTGCCGATGAGGTCGAGCGCGGCGCGTATCTCCTGGTTGTCGCGGTAGATGTCCCAGGGGCGGTAGCCCGACTGCTTGACCCGCTCCACTTCTTCCGCGTTCAGGCCGAACAGGAAGAAGTTTTCCGCGCCCACTTCCTCGCGGATTTCGACGTTGGCGCCGTCGAGGGTGCCGATGGTGAGGGCGCCGTTCATGGAGAACTTCATGTTGCCGGTGCCGGAGGCTTCCTTGCCGGCGGTGGAGATTTGTTCGGAGAGGTTGGCGGCGGGATAGACGTGCTGCGCCACCTTGACGTTGTAGTCCGGCACGAACACGACCTTGATGCGGTCGCGGATGTCGGGATCGCGGTTGATCACCTCGGCCACGGAGTTGATCAGCTTGATGATGAGCTTGGCCATGGCGTAGCCCGGCGCGGCCTTGCCGCCGAAGATGAAGGCGCGTGGAGCGATGTCCAGGCCGGGGTTCTGCTTGAGCCGGTTGTAGAGAGCGACGATGTGCAGCACGTTGAGCTGTTGCCGTTTGTATTCGTGGATGCGCTTGGCCTGGATGTCGAACAGGCTGTCCGGGTCGATACTGACGCCCTGGGTGCGGGCGATGAAGTTGGCGAGGTTGGCCTTGCGTTCGCGCTTCACCACCTGCCAGCGCTCCTGGAAAGCGGTGTCGCCGGCGAATTTTTCCAGGCCGCGCAGCCGCTCCAGGTCGGTCACCCAGCCTTCGCCCAGGCTTTCGCTGAGCAGCCCGGACAGGCCGGGGTTGGCGAGCATGATGAAGCGCCGGGGTGTGACGCCGTTGGTCTTGTTCTGGAACTTCTCCGGCCAGATGTCGTGGAAGTCGCGCAACACGGTTTCGCCCAGCAGGCGCGTATGCAGGGCGGCGACGCCGTTGACCGCGAAGGCGCCGACGCACGCCAGGTTGGCCATGCGCACATAGCGCGCGCCGGTCTCGTCGATGATGGAAAGGCGGCCGATACGCGCGTCGTCATAGGGATAGCGCAGGCGCATGTCGTCGAGAAAACGCCGATTGATTTCGTAGACGATCTCCATATGGCGCGGCAGCAGGTTCTGGAACAGGGGCAGCGGCCACTTTTCCAGAGCTTCGGGCAGCAGGGTGTGGTTGGTGTACGCGAAGGTGCGGGTGGTGACGCCCCAGGCCGTGTCCCAGTCCACGCCGTGGATGTCGACGAGTAGGCGCATGAGCTCGGCCACCGCGATGGTGGGGTGGGTGTCGTTGAGCTGGGCGGCGAATTTTTCGTGGAACTTTTCCAGTGGCAGGTCGTTGCCGAGGTGGATGCGCAGCATGTCCTGCAAGGCGCAGGAGACGAAAAAGTACTGCTGCATGAGGCGCAGGCGCTTGCCGCTGTCGGCCTCGTCGTTGGGGTAGAGCACTTTGCTGACGGTTTCCGAACGCACTTTCCGCATCACGGCGCCGGCGTAGTCTCCCTGGTTGAAGGTCTGGAAATCGAACGACTCGGGGGCCTCGGCGGCCCACAGGCGCAACAGGTTCACGGTGTTGACGCCGTGCCCGAGGATGGGCGTATCGAAGGCGACACCACGGAACACGTCCTGGGAGACCCAGCGCGTGCGTGTCCGGCCTTCGTCGTCGCTATAGTTTTCCGTGCGGCCGCCCACCTTGATCTCGAAGCTGACATTGGGGCGGCGCACCTCCCACGGGTTGCCGTAATGCAGCCAGGTGTCGCCGGTTTCCACCTGCCAGCCGTCGCGGATGATCTGGTCGAAGATGCCGTATTCGTAGCGGATGCCGTAGCCGATGGCCGGTATTTGCAGGGTGGCCAGGGAATCCATGAAGCAGGCCGCCAGGCGCCCGAGGCCGCCGTTGCCGAGGCCGGGCTCCTCCTCGTGTTCCATGATGACGTCCAGGTCGAGGATGGTGTCCAGATCCAGTCCCAACTCAGTCAGCGCGGCGCGGGCGTTCTCCATGATGCCCAGATTGATCAGGTTGTTGCCCAGGTGCGGGCCGGGCAGGTATTCCGCGGAGAGGTAGCAGACCGTGCGGCAGTTGCTTTCCTTGTAGGTCTGCACGGTATTCACCCAGCGCAGCAGCAGGCGATCGCGCAGGGTATAGGCGAGGGCCTGGTAGTGATCGTTGGGCGTGGCGATTTCCAGGAAACGCCCCTGCACATAGAACAGGTTGTCCAGGAAGGCTTGTTTGATCGCCGTGACGGAAAGGCCGGTGCGGGTAGGTTCGTGGAGGGGCGTGGTTTTATCCACGGGGTTGGGGGCGTGTGTCTTTTTCATGCTTCCTCCTGTGGGTCTGAGCACTGCTCAACCCGTAGCGGCAAACGGCTCAACAACGACCTGCCCGCGGATATTCCGTGTCCCGATCCCGATGGAACGGCATCAATGCTGTTTCTCTTTTCCCTGCAACCAGACTTGATTGAGCGATTGGTCTGGCACGTCTTGGGCATTGGAAACGGCCGTGGCCTTGGACCAATCCACGTAATCCGCGCTGTCGTGGGTTTCCCAGAACGCGCGCTCCTCGTCTTCCGTTTCGAAGCGGGGGATGGGTTTGGGGTGTTTGCTCATGGAGTGTGTGGCCGAGCGCTTGCCTTGGGTCATGAGGTTGCCGAATTCGATGCGCCCATCACCAGTTCCCTTGCCCAGGTCAGCGTTTGTTCCGCGATCTGGCCAGCGGTTTCCAAAGTAATCGACGGCACCACCAATTCGTCGTAGCGGAGTTCCACGGCGAAGGGACTGAGCCCACGATAGGTTTCCATGTCATAGGGTGGGGAGAGATGCGCGGCCTCCAGAAAATCCGCGATTTCTTCCAGGTCATGGGTACGGCGGAAATAGACCTGGTTTGCCATCAATACGGCTTTCAGTGCTTTTTCAACGCACTGTTGGGCATGAAAGCAGGTTGGCGCCAAGGGTGAGTCGGGATGTGCTCGCAGGATGCTGAAAGCCTGATAGTCGCCTTGTGCGAGACGCAACATGCGCAGGGCTTCTTCAATGTAGGGAGTCATGCAGTACCTGCCCCTCGATGCGGGCCTCAAACAGCACTGTTCCGGGAACCTGGCTGCGGCGTTCAAATTCAGCCTTGGGATAGATCAACAGGTCGACGCCGATGCCGATACCACCGATAGCCTTGCGCAAACGCCTGTATTCATCGGCCTTGTTCACCAGTTCCTGTTCGATGACCATCAAATCCAGGTCGGACTCCTCATCGGCGGTGCCCCGCCCATAAGAGCCGAACAGGATCACCCGCGCCGGGGAGCTGGCGGCGGCGGCCAGTCGGTCAGACGCCGCCTTGATGGTTTCCATGTCGATCATCGTTTGCCCCAGGATGGTTCGAAGCGGGTAGTTTAGCGGCTGATCGGTTTGTACCGTATCCGCTTCGGCTTCGCGCCTTCTTCGCCCAGGCGGCGCTTCTTGTCGGTTTCATATTCCTGATAGTTGCCGGAGAAGAACTCCCAGTGTGATTCGCCTTCGCAGGCGAGGATGTGGGTGGCGATGCGGTCGAGGAACCAGCGGTCGTGGGAGATGACCAGGACGCAGCCGGCGAATTCCAGGAGGGCGTCTTCCAGGGCGCGCAGGGTTTCCACGTCGAGGTCGTTGGAGGGTTCGTCGAGCAGCAGGACGTTGCCGCCTTGAATCAAGGTCTTGGCCAGATGCAGGCGGCCGCGTTCGCCGCCGGAGAGGCTGCCGACCAGCTTGCCCTGGTCGCCGCCCTTGAAGTTGAAGCGGCCGAGGTAGGCGCGGGCGGGCATTTCGAAGCGGCCGACGGTGAGGATGTCGGCGCCGTCGGCGACGGCGTCGAACACGGTCTTGCTGTCTTCCAGGCCCTCGCGCGATTGGTCGACCGAGGCGACTTTCACGGTGGGGCCGATGTCGATCATGCCGCTGTCCGGCTGATCGCGTCCCTGGATCATGCGGAACAGGGTGGATTTGCCGGCGCCGTTGGGGCCGATGATGCCGACGATGGCGCCGGGCGGAACCGTGAAGCTGAGGTTGTCGATCAGCAGGCGGTCGCCGAAGGCTTTGGAGACGCCGTTGAATTCGATGACCTTGTCGCCCAGTCGCTCGCCGACCGGGATGAAGATTTCCTGGGTTTCGTTGCGCTTCTGGTATTCCATCGAGTTCATTTCCTCGAAGCGGGCCAGACGCGATTTGGATTTGGCCTGGCGTGCCTTGGGGTTTTGCCGCACCCATTCCAGTTCCTGTTTCATCGCCTTCATGTGGGCGTCGATCTGCTTGTTTTCAGTTTCCAGGCGGGCTTCTTTCTGTTCCAGCCAGGCGGAGTAGTTGCCTTTCCAGGGGATGCCGTGGCCACGGTCGAGTTCGAGAATCCACTCGGCGGCGTTGTCGAGGAAGTAGCGGTCGTGGGTGACGGCGACCACGGTGCCGGGGAAGCGCACCAGGAACTGCTCCAGCCATTCCACCGATTCGGCGTCGAGGTGGTTGGTGGGTTCGTCCAGCAGCAGCATGTCGGGCTTTTCCAGCAACAGCTTGCACAGCGCCACACGGCGTTTCTCGCCGCCGGAAAGGTTTTTGATCACGGCGTCCCAGGCGGGCAGGCCAAGCGCGTCGGCGGCGATTTCCATCTGGTGTTCGGCGTCGGAACCGGAGGCGGCGATGATGGCTTCCAGGCGCGCCTGTTCCTCGGCCAGTTGGTCGAAGTCGGCATCCGGTTCGGCGTAGGCGGCGTAGACCGCTTCCAACTTCTGCTGTGCCTGCATGACTTCGCCGAGGCCTGCTTCCACCTCGTCGCGCACGGTTTTTTCCGGGTCGAGCTGCGGTTCCTGCGGCAGGTAGCCGATGGAAATGCCTGCCAGGCGCTGCACCTCGCCGTCGAATTCCTTGTCGACGCCGGCCATGATTTTCAGCACGGTGGATTTGCCAGAGCCGTTGAGGCCCAACAGGCCGATCTTGGCGCCGGGAAAGAAGGACAGGGAGATGTCCTTGATGATCTGGCGTTTCGGGGGAACGATTTTGCTCACGCGGAGCATGGACATGACGTATTGGGCCATCGGATGACTCGATTGGGTTATGAGAGGAGATGAATATCGCCGCCGTATTCGGCGATACGCCGATCCACGGTGACGAGACGTAACTGTTCCTGCCTGGCCTGGACGATCAACATGCGGTCGAACGGGTCGCCATGCAACAGCGGCAGGTCGATGGTGGCCGCGCTTTGTTCCGGCGTCATCGGAAGCAAGTGGATGCGGGCTTCACGGCAGGCTTCCAGCAATTTTGTCGGATGTATGTCCAGCTTGCCCAGTTTGAACTTGATGGCGACTTCCCAGATGGACACGGCGGAAACAGAACATAAGGATTCGGCGATCAGGGTTTGCGCATCGGCATCAAGACGCGGATGCCCGGTCAGCCACCAGAGCGCGACATGGGTATCCAGCAGAAGCCTGCGCATCATTGACTATCCAGAAACAGCGCGGCGACCTCCGCGTCCGCCTCCGGTGAAAACGCGGCATCCAGCTGATTTGGGTCCATCTTCAGGCTGGCCCAGCCGCTGGTGCGGCGCTGTTGGGCTTCCACCGCCACCAGCCGCACCGCCGGCACGCCGTGGTTGGCGATGATGACTTCCTCGCCCGATTGGGCGGCCTTCACCAGGCGGGAAAGCTGGCTTTTCGCTTCGAGCATGTTGACTTGCATGGGGAAGGTTCCAGGTTGCGTGGATGCCGGAGTGTAATGATCTTGGCTAACTTGGCCAAGTCGGTCTTTCCGCCGCATGAATACCGATATTAGGGATCACGCCGTGACTGGCGAAACCGTCCTGTTTCTGGGTATCCACAACATCGCCATCCAGGTGGCGGGGCCGGGCATTCAGATGCCACTGCTAAAGAAATTCCAGGCCCTTCCGATATCGCACCCATGAAATATCACCACTCACTGAGCGACCTGACCACTTTGGTGGTCGAGCCGTCGGCCATGCAGAGCAAGCTTTTACGCGCGGAATTGGTCAAGGCCGGCATTACGCAAGCCAGCGTGGTTGCCGATGGCGCCCTGGCACTGGCGCATCTGCGGAACCATCCCACCTCTTTGGTGGTGAGCGCCTTCCATCTGCCGGACATGACGGGGGCCGAGCTTATCGCCGCCATGCGTGGCGAGTTTTCCCTGGCCGCCATTCCCTTCATTCTGGTTTCCAGCGAAACCCGCCACCACCAGCTTGACCCGGTACGCCAGTCGGGTGTTTCCGGCATCTTGCCGAAGCCATTCAGCCAGGCGCAATTGGAAGCCGCCCTGCGCGCGGTGCTGGACTTCCTCAATGTGGACGAAAGCCTGGACGAAGATGGTTTCGATCTGGATACGCTGCGTGTGATGGTGGTGGATGACAGCCCAATGGCGCGCAAATTCATGCGCCAGGTGCTGACCAATTTGGGCGTGAAACAGTTCTTCGAAGCGGAGAACGGCCGCCAGGCGGCGGAAATGCTCTCCGAGACGATCGTCGACCTGGTGGTGACCGACTACAACATGCCGGAAATGGACGGCCAGGCTTTGATCCAGTTCATCCGCACGCAAAGCTGGCAGAAGGAAGTGCCGGTGCTCATGGTCACCAGCGAAGACAACCAGAGCCGTCTGGCCGCCGTGCAGGAACTGGGTGTGGTGGGCATGTGTGACAAACCCTTCGAGCCCAATACCGTGCGGACCCTGTTGAGACGGCTGTTGACGGCAAACTGAAATACGGCGCGATGCGGTACGCTTGTCGCGAGATTTTTTCCCGCGCTTCCCATCGCATTTCCCATGTACCCCTCTTATTACGCGCTGCGCCGCGTCAATCCCTATCGCGGCGTCGTCCAGGTCGTCGATACCGGCCAGGTTACCGCGCATTCCTTCGATGGCCTGACCTGGCACCTGCGCGCCGATGACGGCTATGGCTGGGTACGTCCCACCGGCATCTGGGTGGAAGGCGAGGGTTTGAGGGCCGGCCACGTCGAGAATTTGCACGACATCCTGCCGGCACTGGAAACGCGCCCGGCCTTGCCGTTTCCCATCGTCGATACCCAGGAACTCTGGTTGCTCGACCCGAAATCCGGCCTGCCGCTGGCCTTGCTGGCCTGTGATCGGGAAGGCGCCAGGCATGACGATCCGCCGAAGGGCGAATGGCAGCCCTTCGTGCCGTCATTTACCGGTTTTCACTCGCCCGCCCTGGCTGAACACGACGCGTCGGACGCGAGCGTGAGCCACCGCGATTTACTCGCGCGCCAGGTCAACCGGGCGGCGGGCGCCGAAGCGTCTGCGCAGTGGTTCCAGCGAGACAAGGCGGGGGCGGGCGTCGGTTTTTCCGGCCCGCGTATTCCAGTCGAATGGCACGGCCGCCGACTGTCCGCCGATGCCTTTCCCGAGTTGTTGGTTCGGGAAATCTGGAATAGTCGACTGGAAAACTCGGTTATTGCCGATTATCATGCGCGGCTGGCACCCATCCTGCTGTCATGGCCTCGGATAGCTGTCGCAACCCGCGCCCGCCTGGAAGTCCTGGCCTGTGAAAAGCCCCGCTGGCTGGCCCGCATTCATCGTCTGCTGCCCAGCAGGGTCGATGCGCCACGCATCCAGGCCGCGCTGGTGGCGGCGAGACTGGAAGAGGCGGCGGGCGGCCCCGAACAAGACTGGAATTGAGCTAACTACATCATGCGTCCTTCACACATCGAAACCATCCTCGACCGCGAATTCGCCAGCTGCGCCGCCGGCCAACATACCCCCGTCATGCTCTGGGGGCCGCCCGGCGTCGGAAAATCGCAGATCATCGCCGGCATTGCCGCCAAACATGGGGTGCCACTGATCGACATCCGTTTGAGCCAGATGGAGCCCACCGACCTGCGCGGCATTCCCTTCCGCAATGGCGACAACGTCGAATGGTCGGTGCCGTCGATGCTGCCGGATGCGCGGCGCCACGGCCCGGCCGGCATCCTGTTTCTCGATGAAATCAACGCGGCGCCGCCCACGGTGTCCGCCGCCGCCTATCAGCTCATTCTCGACCGCAAGCTGGGCGAATACGTGATTCCCGAAGGTTGGGCCATATTCGCCGCCGGCAACCGCCAGGGCGATCGTGGCGTCACCTACGCGATGCCATCGCCATTGGCCAACCGCTTCACTCATTACGACGTGGAAGCCAATCTCGACGACTGGATCGGCTGGGCGCTGGAAAAAGGCATCGATGAGCGCATCCTCGGCTTCCTCCGCTTCCGCCCCGATCTGTTGTTCAGCTTCGACCCGGCGCACAACCCGGTGGCTTTTCCCAGCCCGCGTTCCTGGGAATACGCGCATCGCGCGCTGTACAAGTTTTCCGATCGCCCCGATCTCCTCGGCGATGCCTTGCAAGCCTGCGTCGGGCAGGGCGTCGGCGTGGAGCTCAAGGCCTTCATCGACAACATGGAAAACCTGCCGGACATCGACGGCATACTCGAAGGCCGAGTGGCCGATGTGCCTAAGGGCATCGACCTGCAATACGGCGTCGCGGCGGCTCTGGTGAGGAGGGCGAAGGAGTCGGCCGGCGACCCGAACAAGCTGGGCAATATCCTCAAATACGCGCGCGGCTACCCGCAGCGCGAGATGGGCGTGATGCTGGTCACCGACCTGCACCGCGCCGTCGGCAAGCCGCTGTTCGCCGTGCCGGAGTTCGTGGAATGGGCCAACAGCGTGGCCGAGTTGATGCTGTATGACTTCAAGCCGAATGCCTGATCTTCCCGCCCTCGAAACCAAACTCGCCGCCGCGCGCACACGGCTGATCCTGGAAAAACCGTTTCTCGGCGCGCTGGTCATGCACTTGCCGTTGAAGGCGGCGGACCCGAAGTGGTGCAAGACCACAGCCACCGATGCGAAAAGCTTCTATTACAACCCCGAGTACATCGGTCGCCTGACCCTGGAACAGACCCAGTTCGTGCTGGCGCACGAGGCCATGCACTGCGCGCTGTCGCACTTCGCTCGGCGCAACCATAGGCAGAAACACCGTTGGGATGTGGCCTGCGATTACGCGGTGAACATGATCCTGGACGATGAGCGCATGCGCGGGCCGGAGAATGCGCTGATGAATGCCGCCTATCGGGGCCTGACGGCGGAAGAAATCTATCCGGTGCTGCATGAAGACCCACCGGAAGAAACCCAGGACACACATTTGTTCGACAACGACTCGAACGAACAGGGTGGCGACGGAAAGTCACAGGAACAGGAGTCTGGCGAAGGCCAGGGCGAACCTTCCGAGGAACAGCGGGAAGAGGGCGGTTCCGGCCGCTCCGAGGCACAGGACGACGGCGAGGCCGCACAGGGGAGTGAACCGCAGAGCGCGCCACCACCTCCCGCCGATCCAGGCAAGCTCGACGAGCAATGGAAGAGCCGTCTGGCCGCCGCAGCCCAGGCGGCGCGCCAGGCCGGCAAGCTGTCGCAATCGCTGATGCGCCTGGTCGACAACCTGCTGGCGCCACAACTGCCGTGGCGTGCCCTGCTGGCGCGTTACATGATGAATGCGGCTCGCGACGATTACAGTTTTCAGCGCACCTCCCGGCGCGAGGCCGCAGCCCTGATGCCGCGCCTGCACAGCCAGAGCGTCAAGGTGGTGGTGGCTCTGGATACCAGCGGGTCGGTGCAGCAAGCGGAATTGCGGGAGTTTCTCGGTGAAATCGACGCCCTCAAGGGCCAGGTGCGCGCCGATGTCACCTTGCATGCCTGTGACGACAAACTCGACCCGAACGGCCCCTGGCGCTTCGCGTTATGGGAGTCGGTGCGGCTGCCGGAAGAAGTCTCCGGCGGCGGCGGCACCGACTTCCGGCCGTTGTTCGACTGGGTGGAGCGGGAACACCTCAGTCCCGATCTACTGGTCTATTTCAGCGACGCGGAAGGCCGTTTCCCGGAACGTGAACCGCATTACCCGGTGGTCTGGCTGGTCAAGGGCAAAGCCGGCGTTCCCTTCGGCATCCGGATTCAACTCAATTGAATACACTGATAAAAGGAAAAACAGAGTAATTAGTCCTGTTTTTTGCTTGCATCCGGCGTGGACACGGGAATACAGGGAGTGTCATGATGCGCGCCGCTGCATGGTATGGATGGTTGTCCGATAGCTCGAAAGTATCAGACGATTGTGCGTGTCTTTTGCGGTCTTAGTGGCGTTAGCATAGGAACACCGCCGAACAGTGAGCTCGCCATCCGGGCGGTTTACGAACATGACGGTGTTAAATGCAACCTTGCAGTGAATCTTTTAGGAGACAAATGCATATGAACATTCTGCGCAGGAACGTATTGAAAGGTGCTGGCGCTGCCGGCGCCGTGAGCGTGGCAGTCGCCGCTGGCCTGATGACGCCGACGGCCGCCTTTGCCGGTTGGAACAAGGCTGGTTTCGAGTCCAGGGATCTGGGCGGTGCGATGGGTTCCATCGGCGGAAACGCCGCTGCCGCCTCCGGCGACATCAGCGTCAAGGCGCCTGACATCGCTGAAAACGGCGCTGTCGTGCCGGTCGAGATCACTTCCAGCATCGCGGGTACCGATTCCATCGCCATCATCGGCGAGAAGAACACCATGCCCCTGATTGCCGTGTTCAATCTCAGCAACGGTGCGCAAGGCTACGTCTCCACTCGCATCAAGATGGGTTCCACTTCCAACGTTATTGCCGTGGTCAAAGCTGGCGGCAAGGTCTACAAGGCCCACAAGGAAGTCAAGGTCACCATCGGCGGCTGCGGCGGCTGATCGGCTGAATCCGTAATCGACTTACCGTATACGAACTGGAGATAGCAAATGGCTGAACCGATGAAGATCCGTGCTTCCATGTCTGGCGATACCGCCGATATCAAGTGCCTGATGAACCACCCGATGGAAACTGGTCTGCGCAAAGACGCAAAGACCGGTGGCATGGTGCCCGCGCACCACATCACCAACGTTACCGCCACCGTGAATGGCAAAGAAGTGCTTGACGCCGAGTGGGGCGGTGGCATTTCCAAGAACCCCTACCTGGCTTTCAAGGTCAAGGGTGCCAAGGCCGGTGACAAAGTCGAAATCAAGTGGGTCGACAACAAAGGCGACAGCAACACCGCGGATACCAGCATCAGCTGATTGACGTGGTTTGCGGATGAACGGGCCGGCCATTCGCCGGCCCGTTTTTTTATGCGCGGGCGGATCGGCTACGCTCTGATCAGGCCAACAAGCCGGCGAGACGCCGGCGCGTCATTTCAGATGATGCAGCAAGCGGGAGATAGCGCGTCCGAGCGGTAATGGCGCCGCACGTCGACTTTCACCTCCCAGCGGCAGGCGCCGGCGGGGATGATGGCCAGATCGCCTTTGCCCACCGTCACGGGTTCGCCCCCTTCCATCGTCAAGACCACTTCACCCGCGAGAAAGTAATTCTTTTCCGCCGCGTCGAGCGTCAGCGTGCGACTGCCGGCGCCATCTTTCCACAACGGCCAGCCGTCCACGCCCAGTTCCGCGCGGCGCGCGGGCGTGATGCCGTGTTCCACGATGATTCTGGAAACGGCCTCACTCATTTCAGCAGGCTCTCGCGTTCCATCAGGATGTAGGTATTGAAGGCATTGCGTCGATGCGCTTCGCGGAAAGCCGGCATCTTTTCGTACATCGACCAGTCCGTGCCGGCATAGGCTTCATCGAACGACAGCAGGTTTTCCACCGCGCGTCCCATCTGCTCGCGCACGTACTTGAGGTAATCGCGGGTCAGTGTGAGGTCGCCGATAGGGTCGTCGGAGGCACCGCCGTGGCCGGGCACCAGGAACCTCGGCTGGAACGCGATCAGCGTGTCCAGAGCCTTGAGCCAGAGCCTGGAGTCGGCATCGCCGATGAAGGGAACGCGACCCTTGAAGATCAGGTCACCGGCGAACAGCACGCCATCTTCTTCCACGAACATCACCAGGTCTTCCGGCGAATGCGCCGGGCCGACATGGCGTACGTGGAAATGCAGGCCACCCAGTTCGAAATCGGTATCGCCGGCAAGCCAGAGGTCGGGTTTCGGGAAACGCTGTGTTTTGTCGTTGATCCAGCGGCCCAACAGATCCTTACGTTGCTCCAGACGCAGGCGCCAGTCCTCGGAACCAACCACGTATTTCGCGGCTTCATGCGCCCAGATTTCCGCGCCCGCATCCTTGAATACCTGAACGCCATAGTAGTGATCGGCATGATAGTGGCTGACGATGACCCGCTTGATCGGCGCCGAGGTCACTTCGCGGATGCGCTGGAGCATCTCCCAGGCCAGGGAAGGTGAGCCCAGGGTATCGAACACCACCACGCCTTCCTTGGTGACCACAAAGCCCGCGTTCGACATGAAACCCTCGTTTTGCAGGCTGGCGGCGCCGGGCAACCCGGGAATGTAATAGCTGTGTTCAGCCACCTGTTCGGCGCGGACCTGGACGGAGACAGGCGGGTAGGGTGCCGCCGTCGCCTGGACGGAGAGCAGCAGGTATATCAGGGCGAGCAGGATGCGCATGGCGGTCTCCAGAAACAGAGCGGCCGATTATAGGGAGGCGTACCCCCGCGCAGATGTAGTATCTTCGGACGCCCCGAGCCCCCAAGTCAGCACCGTGAATTACAAGAAATTCCTGCCTTTTCTCTTGGCCTTCGTGCTTCCCATCGTTGCCATCTATGCCTGGTGGGGCGGTTTCAGCCCCGTCGATATCCGTGAAGGCATGCGTGGTCCGTATACCTATGCCTATCTGGAACACCGAGGCGATTACTCCAAGTTGCCGGATGTGGCCAATGAAGTACGCGGCCTGCTGATGGACGGCAAGGTGGCGTATGGCTTGCCCATCACCGTGCTGTATTCCAACCCGGATCTGGTCGATGTGGGCAAGCGCCGCTCACGCACCGGCTATCTGGTCGCCGCCGACGCCAAGGTACGCGCGCCGCTCCAGATCGACAGCGTGCCGACACGCCCGGTGCTGATCGCCCAGGTGCGCGCTGGCCGCCTGCTGGCCCCCAGCCGCGCCTATCCGGCCCTGGATCGTTATCTACAAGCAAGCGGCGGCGGCATCCGGATGCCGACTGTGGAAATCTACGAGCCCTCCGACACGCCCTTGCACATGGGCCTGCTTAGCGTGGAGATGCCGCGTCCATGAGTTTGTTTGCCGCCCTGGCCGCGCTGATCTGGTCGCATTTTCACCCCTACGCATCGCCGATACCGAAGCGACTGGCGCGACAGTGGCACGCCTGGCTGCTGGAAAGCTTCAATGCGGGCCATCGTCGCCAGGGTGTCCTCGCCTGGGGGGCGGGTGTGCTGCTGCCGGCGCTGGGCCTGGGATTCCTCGCCAGCTTGCTGGGCGATGCCGTAACCGCGCTGGGTTGGGCCTTCCAGGTGCTGGTGCTGTATTTCTGCCTGGGATTTCGCGAGGCCTCCTTCCATGCCAGCAGCGTCTCCCGCGCCGTGCTGGAAGAAGACACCGCGCGCGCGCGCGGCACCCTGGAAAGCTGGCGCCCCGGCATCCCGCCCTGCAACGATAGCGACGGGATCGCGCGAATCACGATCGAAGAAACCCTGAAGGTATCGCTCTCCTGCCTGTTCGGCGTGCTGTTCTGGTATTTCCTGCTCGGCGTGGCGGGCGCCTTGGCCTATCGGCTGGCGTATCTGTGCCGTGACCTTTGGCATGGCGAGGACCAATTCGATGTTTTCGCACTGCGCGCCATCCATGCCCTCGACTGGTTGCCGGTACGCGCCGCCGCGTTCAGCTTCGCCATCGTCGGCAACTTCCAGGACGCGCTGGAAAGCTGGCGCGGCCAGGCCCATGCCTGGGGCGACGAGAATCAGGGCATTCTGCTCGCCACCGCCGCCGGCGCCCTGGGAGTGCGACTGGGCGGCAATCTCGCCGTGTCCGGAGGCGAATTGCTGCGTCCGGCGCTGGGTACCGAGGAGCCCGCCGGGCCAGACAGCATCAGGGGAGCCATCGCCCTGGTCTGGCGCGCCGCCATGCTCTGGTTGGCGGTCGTGGGGTTGCTCTGGCTGGGGAGTCTGTAGCGCGGCTATTGGCCTATCGCGACAAACCGGATGGCGGTAGTCAGCTTGCCTTCAAACCAGGTGTCGTAACCCACTTCAACCTGGCTGACATGGAGATTGAAGCCGGGTTGGCTGGGTGGGGTCAGCGAATCGAAGCGCAGGCCGCTGTCACCCAGGCTGACTGTCATCGTTACCCGCATCGGGTAATAACCATCGAGAAAACGGCGCATATAGGGCCCGTTGCGCAACACATAAGCACTGGGGCCATCGTTCAGCAACGCGCGTGACTCCGCTTCGATGCAGATCAGGGCGTCATGCCGGATGTTTTCCATCTGGATGCTGTTCTCGTCCACCCAGGCGCGTTCGATGTTTTCAGCGCGGGTGATGCGTAGCGCGCGGATGCGGTCCTGTCCATAAACGATCTGGGTATTCGGCACCGGGTCGAGATGCTGGTGGCATTGCTCCAGTTTGACCCAACCACTGACGAGGCTATCCGGCGTGAGGGTGATGCGATTCTGGTGGTGATGCACCAAGCGGTCCGGCGCCTCGGCTAGAAAGCGCAAGTCACCCTCATTGACTTCGGAAATATTCTTGAAGAAAAGTTCTTCCTCGCTGGGCGCGGCCTGCGCGCACAGCGGCAGAAAGACGAGCGGAAATACAGCTTTAATGAAGCGACGGAAGGTCGGGCAATACACGGCGCGCACCGTTGAAGCGCTTCGCCCAATACGACTGGTCCAAGCGTGAAACCGTCACCTGCTTGCTGCGAGTGCTGCTCGCGTGGACGAATTCACCGTTGCCGGCATAGATGCCGACATGTGAATTAGGCCGCTTGCGGGTATTGAAGAACACCAGATCGCCCGGTTCGAGTTCTTCCTTGGCGACCGCCTCGCCTTCATGGCTCATGTCCTTGGCGCTGCGCGGCAGGCTGACGTCGGCGGTTTCCTTGTAGACATATTTGACGAAACCGCTGCAATCCAGACCCTTCTCCGGATTGTTGCTGCCGAATTTGTAGGGAGTGCCGATCATGCTGAGCGCCTTGAGCAAGGGCTTGGCCCTGGATACAACGCTGTCGGAGAGGGTTTCTTCCGCTTGGGAAAAGGAGCTGACCGAGAGGACGGTGAGCAGAAACAGGAAAATCGGCAGGGAGCGCATAGGGCAGGCTGTCGGAAAATCTGACACAAAAAAGTTGCGCGATTAGGCCATTAAAGCGATAGCTTTGTCTACTATCGTCCCGCCGTCCTGATAAAGCACGTTAACGAGAATTTGTATGTACATGATGAGTAAAGAATTGGTGAGCATCCATGCTGCGTGAAACCTTGTCCATGGTGCGGGATTTGCCGCGCCTGCACGAAATCACCTCGGTCCTGATTCGTTACGGCTGGGGTGATGTCGTGCGGCTGATGGGTGTGGCTCGGTTGCTGGAGCGTGCCGGGCGCCTGTTGCACTGGCAAACCAGTAACGAGATCAGCCAACTCGATTTGCCGGTACGGATTCGACTGGCACTCACCGACCTGGGGCCTACCTTCGTCAAGTTGGGGCAGGTACTGGCCACACGGGTGGATGTGTTCCCACCGGCCTGGATCGCGGAATTCGAGCGTCTGCACAGTCAGGTGCCGCCGGTGCCGTTCGATGAGCTGCGTCCGCATCTGGAAGTGCTCTGGGGCAAGCCGGTGGAAGCTGTGTTTGCCACGTTCGACACCGAGGTATTTGCCGCCGCCTCCATCGCCCAGGTGCATCGCGCCACCCTGCATGACGGCACCCGCGTGGTGGTGAAAGTTCGTCGCCCGAATATCGAGGCCAAGATCGAAGCGGATCTGCGTCTGCTGGTCCACCTGGCCAAGTTGCTGGAACTCGAAGTGCACGAAGCGCGCCGTTACCACCCCGTGCAGATCGTTGGCCAGTTGCACCGCTCCTTGCTGCGCGAACTGGATCTGATCAAGGAGGCGCGCAACCTGGATACCTTCGGCCAGCGCTTCGAGGGTGACCCGACAGTGCATATCCCGAAAGTGTTCTGGGAATACTGCGGTGACGGGGTGAACGTGCAGGAGGAACTGATCGGCATTCCCGGCAACGAATTCGCCCGCGCCCGCGCCGAAGGCTACGACCTGCCGCTACTGGCGGCGCGTGGCGCCGATGCCGTGCTCCAGATGATCCTGATCGACGGCCATTTCCACGCCGATCCGCATCCCGGAAACGTCATCTATCAGCCCGGCAACGTGGTCGGCATCATGGACTTCGGCATGGTCGGGCGGGTCACCGACGCGCGCCGGGAACAACTTATCGACTTCCTGGAAGCGGTCATCCACAAGGACGAGATGGGCATGCTCAACGTGCTCAGCGTCTGGTCTGGCGACGCCGAGATCGACGAATCGCGCCTGGCCTACGATCTCTCCGAATTCGTGTTTGGCTACGACAACCTGGCCTTGAAGGACATCCAGGTCGGGCCGCTGCTGGCCGATGTCACCGCCGTCATGCGCGAGAACAATCTGTCCATGCCGCCCGATCTCACCCTGCTGTTCAAGGCGCTGATCACCCTGGAAGGGCTGGGCTACCAACTGGACCCCGATTTCCACATGATCGACCACCTCACCCCCTTCGTGCGGCGGGTGATGGAGGCGCGCTATGCGCCGCATGCGTTGGCCAAACGCGCGCGCCACGGGCTGAAGGAGCTGGCGGACGTGATGTTCGGTCTGCCGCGCGACGTCGCCCGCCTGTTCCGACAGGCGCGGCGCGGCCGCCTGCGCATTGACCTCGACCTGAAACGCCTCGACCACTTCGGCGTTCAACTCAACGAAGCCGCCAACCGCCTCACCATGGGCGTGCTCACCGCCTCGCTGGTGGTCGGCTCCAGCATCATCATGACCGTGCAAGGCGGCCCGGAACTGTTCGGCCTGCCCCTGTTCGGCCTGCTCGGCTTCGTGGTCGCCTTTTTCAACAGCGTCTGGATCGTTCTCTCGATCTGGCGTTCGGGCAAGGATTAATGCCCACCCGCCTCAACCTGAAGTTTCCGGCTGTCCTGCCGATATGTTGGTTACAATTTTTTTCCGAGGGGTGAGAAATGAATCAATCTGTCAGGCTGGCCTTGCTGGGCGCGGTATTCATGTTGAGCGGCTTCATGGCCGTTTTTGCTGTTGTTGCGCCCGCTTTAGCGGCGGATATGCCGCCCATGAGCGATGCCGAAAAGGAAAAAATTCGCCTCATCGTCAAGGAAGTCATCCGCGAATACGCCGCCTCGCTGAATGAAAAGCAGGGCCATGGCGCCGCCAACGACATCGTCCGGGATATTCGCCAGGCGAACACCAATTTCATGCGCACCCACGGCCCGGCCCACTTCAAGCCGTTCCTCGACAGCCAGCATCCGCGCGCCACGGTGATTACCTGTTCCGACTCCCGTGTCCATACTCATGCGCTGGATGCTTCGCCGGATGGCGACCTGTTCATGATCCGCAACATCGGCAACCAGATCGTGACGGCCGAGGGCTCGGTCGAATACGGCGTGCACCACCTGCACACGCCGCTGTTGCTGATCATCGGCCATAGCGCATGCGGCGCCATCAAGGCGGCGGCCTCCGATTACGCCAAGGAATCCGGGCCGATCCGGCGCGAGCTGGATACCATCCAGATTCCCAAGGGCGACCCGGGCCTGAACAGCATCAAGCTGAACGTGAACAACCAGGTGCGCCAGGCGATGAGCAAGTTCGAGAACGAGGTGATCAGCGGCCATCTCACCGTGATGGGCGCCGTCTATGACTTCAGGAACGACATGCAGCAGGGGCAGGGCAGGCTCAACATCATCAATGTGAACGGTGAGACCGATGCCGCCAAGATCGCCGCCATGGAAATGATGAAGGAAACGCCCGCGCACAAGCCGATGCGGGTCATGCGTCGGCCCATCGCGAAAAAAGCGCCGCCCGCGGAAGCGGAATCGGAGGAAAATCCCCCGCCCGCCAGTGAACATGCAAAGCCCGCGAAGCACGCGCCTTCGCACTAATTCCCACCCACTCGAAAGGACAGGAAACAACATGGAACGCATCTACAACTTCAGCGCCGGCCCGGCCGTTCTGCCTCGTGAAGTCCTGGAACAGGCACGCGACGAACTCGTCAACTGGCAGGGCTGTGGCATGTCGGTCATGGAAATGTCGCATCGCGGCAAGGAATATATGGGCATCCAGGCCCAGGCCGAAGCCGATCTGCGCGAGTTGATGGGCATTCCCGCCAACTACAAGGTGTTGTTCCTGCAGGGCGGCGCTTCCAGCCAGTTCGCGATGGTTCCCATGAACCTGCTGCGCGGCAAGGCTTCCGCCGACTATCTGAACACCGGCGAGTGGTCCAAGAAGGCGATCAAGGAAGCGAAAAAGTATGGCGCCGTGAACGTGGTTGCCAGTTCCGATGACAAGAACTTTTCCTACGCGCCCACCCAGGACGCCTGGAAGCTGGACCCGAACGCGGCTTACGTGCACTACACCCCGAACGAAACCATCGGCGGCGTGGAAATGTTCTGGACCCCCGATCTTGGCAACCTCGCCGACGCGGTGCCGCTGGTGGCCGATATGTCCTCCACCATCCTGTCGCGGCCGATGGACATCGCCAAATTCGGCGTGATCTATGCCGGCGCGCAGAAGAACATCGGCCCGGCCGGCCTGACGCTGGTGATCGTGCGTGATGACCTGATCGGCCAGACCGTCGCCGGCACGCCGACCATGTTCGATTACAAGACCCATGCCGATAACGAGTCCATGTACAACACCCCACCCACCTACGGCATCTACATGGCCGGCCTGGTGTTCAAGCTGCTGAAAGCCAAGGGCGGCCTCGCCGCGATGGAACAGCAGAACATCCTCAAGGCCAATCTGCTGTACGACTACATGGACGCCACCGACTTCTACAATTCGCCGGTCGCCAAGGAAAACCGCTCGCGCATGAACGTGCCCTTCACCCTGAAGGACGCCGCGCTGGACGAGGACTTCCTCAAGGGCGCCAAAGCGCGCGGCCTGGTGCAGTTAAAGGGCCACCGTTCCGTCGGCGGCATGCGCGCTTCCATCTACAACGCCATGCCGGTCGAAGGGGTGCAGGCGCTGGTGGATTACATGAAGGAATTCGAGCAAGCGCGCGGCTGATTTACCGATTTATCCGCGCTTCATCGCCGGCCGGCGCGACTTGCGCCGGCTTGTCTTTTTATCGCCAGAGAGAGACGAAACATGGCCATGACCCAGAAAATCCTTACCCTCAACGCCATTTCCCGGAGAGGGCTCGCGCGTTTGCCGCAGGCTTACACGGTGGGCAACGATGTGGCCGACCCGGATGCCATTCTGGTGCGCTCGCAGGTGATGCACGAGATGCCCATCGCGGAATCGGTTCGAGCCATTGGCCGCGCCGGCGCCGGCACCAACAATATTCCGGTGAAGGCCATGAGCGCGCGTGGCGTGGTGGTGTTCAATGCCCCCGGGGCGAACGCCAACGCGGTGAAGGAACTGGTCATCGCCGGCATGCTAATCGGCGCGCGCAACCTGTTTCCGGCGCTCAATTTCGTGGCCGGCCTGCAAGGCGACGATGAATCCCTGCACAAGCAGGTCGAAGCCGGCAAGAAGCACTTCGTCGGCCATGAACTGCCGGGCCGCACGCTGGGCGTCGTCGGCCTCGGCGCCATCGGCTCGCTGGTGGCGGATGCCGCCATTCGTCTCGGCATGAACGTCATCGGCTTCGATCCGGAAATCACCGTCGATGCCGCCTGGCGCCTGCCCGCCCAGGTGAAGAAAGCCGCGTCCGTGGATGATCTGGTCAGGCATTCCGACTTCATCAGCCTGCATACCCCGCTGGTGCCCGCCACCAAGGATCTGATCAACGACGAACGGGTGAAACTGATGAGGAAGGGTTGTGTGCTGCTCAACTTCGCGCGCGACGGCATCGTCAACGAAGAAGCCGTGCTGGCCGGCCTGAGCGACAACAAGATGCTGGCCTATGTGTGCGACTTCCCCAGCAACCTGCTGCGATCACACCCGCGTTTCGTGGCCTTGCCGCATCTGGGCGCGTCGACCGAGGAAGCGGAAGAGAACTGCGCCATCATGGTCGCGGAACAGGTGTCCGATTACCTGGAAAACGGCAACATTCTCAATTCGGTGAACTTCCCCAATGTGTCGATGCCGCGCGAATCGGGCTACCGCCTGGCTATCGCCAACACCAATGTACCCAACATGCTGGGACAGATTTCCACGACCCTGGCCGGTGCCGGCCTCAACATCCACAACATGGTGAACAAGTCCAAGGGCGACATGGCCTTCACCCTGGTGGACGTGGACAGCGCGCCGACCAGCGCCGTCACCGCCCGGCTTGCCGCCATCGAAGGCGTGCTGCGCGTGCGCTACCTGCCTACCGAGTAACTCAACCCAGACCACGACATGAACGAACAACTCAGCCGCTTGCGCAACCGTATCGACGCGCTGGACGAGGAGATGTTGCGCCTGCTCAACGAGCGAGCCGGCATCGCGCAAGAAATCGGCCACATCAAGAATGGTTCCATTTATCGCGCTGAACGGGAAGCCCAGGTGGTGCGCCGCCTGCAGGCCGCGAACGCGGGCCCGCTGCCGGCGGAGTCGATTTCCGTGCTGTTCAAGGAAATCATGTCCGCCTGCCGCGCCCTGGAACAGCCGCTGTCCGTGGCTTATCTGGGGCCGCAGGGCACTTTCTCGGAAGCGGCGGCGGTCAAGCATTTCGGCCACGCGGTGATCGGCTTGCCCTGTGCCGACATCGACGAGGCCTTTCGCGCCGTCGAACGCGGCGAGGCCAGTTTCAGCGTGGCGCCGGTGGAAAACTCCACCGAAGGCGCGGTCAACCGCACCCTGGACCTCTTGTTGAGCAGTCCCTTGAAGATCTGCGGAGAAGTGAAGCTGCGCGTCCGCCAACATCTGATGCGCAAAGGCGAGGACATGCAGGGCATCAAAGTGGTTTATTCCCACGCCCAATCCCTGGGCCAGTGCCACGAATGGCTGGGGCAGCACTTGTATGGTGTCGAGGCCGTCCGCGTCACCAGCAACGCCGAGGCGGCGCGCATGGCGGCGGAAAATCCCGACGCGGCGGCGATTGCCGGCGAACTGGCGGCGGAACACTACGATCTGAACATCGTCGCCCGCGACATCGAGGACGAACCCAACAACACCACGCGTTTCCTGGTGCTGGGCAACGAGGATGCCGCCCCCTCCGGGCGTGACAAGACTTCGCTCGTGTTATCCGCCAAGAACCGTCCCGGCTCTCTACTGGAGTTGCTCGCTCCCCTGGCCGGCCACAACATCGGCCTGTCCAAACTGGAATCGCGCCCGGCCCGCAAGGGCTCCTGGGATTACGTGTTCTATATGGACATCGACGGCCATCGCAACGACAGCAACATTCAGAACGCCCTGCATGCTGTGGAGGAACACTGCACCTTCCTCAAGGTGCTCGGTTCCTACCCGGTCGCGGTCTGATTCCTCGGTACTTTTTCATGCATCTGTGCGACCTCGCTCCCGCTTATATCCGCGCCATCGCTCCTTATCAGCCGGGTAAACCGATCTCCGAACTGGCCCGGGAAATGGGCCTGGCCGAGGGTGACATCGTCAAACTCGCTTCCAACGAAAACCCCCTGGGCATCAGCCCCAAGGCGCGCGCGGCGATTGCCGATTGCCTCGACGACGTGGCCCTGTATCCGGACGGCAACGGCTATGCGCTGAAAGCGGCCATCGCTGCCCGGCTCGGCGTCGACCTGGATGGCATCGTCCTCGGCAACGGCTCCAACGACGTGCTGGAACTGGTGGCGCGCGCGCTGCTCGGGCCGGGCACTTCGGCGGTGTTTTCCGAGCACGCTTTCGCGGTCTACCCCCTCGCCACGCAGGCGACCGGGGCAGTGGGCATTGCCGTGCCGGCGCGCGCCTATGGCCACGACCTCGCCGCCATGCGCGCCGCTGTAGTTGACAACCCTCGTGCCGACACCCGCGTGGTGTTCATCGCCAATCCCAACAACCCCACCGGCACCCTGCTCGGCGCGGATGAATTGCATGACTTCCTGGCAACACTGCCGGCCCAGGTGGCCGTGGTGCTCGACGAAGCCTATGGCGAATTTCTCGACGCAGACCTGCGCGCGCCCTCGGTCGACTGGCTGGCCGAGTTCCCCAATCTCATCCTCACCCGCACCTTTTCCAAAGCCTACGGCCTGGCCGGATTGCGCGTCGGCTATGCGCTGGCGCATCGCGACGTGGCGGACCTGCTCAACCGCGTGCGGCAACCGTTCAACGTCAACAGCCTCGCCCTGGCCGGCGCCACGGCGGCGCTCGACGACAGCGATTTCATCGCCCGCTCCAAGGCCGTCAACGACGCCGGCATGGCGCAGCTTCTGAAGGGTTGCAAGCACCTGGGCCTGGGCCACATTCCCTCGCATGGCAACTTCGTCTGCATTGAGGTGGGCGTGGATGCTAATGCGGCGGGACGGGTATTTCAGGCCTTGTTGCGCAAGGGCGTCATCGTCCGGCCAGTAGCCAATTACGGCCTGCCCACTTTTTTGCGCGTGAGCATTGGTCTGCCTGAGCAGAACGAGCGTTTCCTGGCCGCGCTGGCCGAAATTCTGGAGATAGGGGCCTGTAAATGAATAACCTGGGCAATTATGGGTGTGCTGGTGGGATGCGCTGCAAGACGCCGGGCGCGCCGCATGGCCATTCCCTGCAAGCCGACCGGCAGCGGAGTCGTTGCGCTTCAGCGCTTACGAATCCGGCGTGCCCCTTGCGGGTGCAACGCCGCAGCACGCCCGTCAGCGCGGCCAGAATGTTCTGGTTATTCGTTTACAGGCCCATAGCATGATCAAGCACCTGGTCGTCATCGGTACCGGCCTGATCGGGGGCTCCTTTGCCCTGGCCATGAAACGCAAGGGACTGGTCGAGCGCGTCACCGGCATCGGCCGCGGTCGCGCCAATCTCGAACATGCGCTGAAACTCGGGGTTATCGACGCCATCGGTGAGGACGTGTCCACGGTGGTCAAGGATGCCGACCTGGTGCTTGCGGCGATTCCCGTCGGCGCCATGCCGGGCCTATTCCGGGAATTGGCCGAGGCATTGCCGGCCGGCGCCATCCTCACCGATGCCGGCAGCACCAAACGGGACGTGATCGCCGCCGCGCGCGCCGCGCTGGGCGACAAAATCAGCCAATTCGTTCCCGGCCACCCCATCGCCGGCGCGGAAACCAACGGCGCCGGCGCCGCCCACGCGCATCTGTTCGAAGGCAAGCCGGTCATCCTGACCCCCCTGCCGGAAAACCGCGCCGCCGACGTGGACCTGGTGGAAAGCCTGTGGACCGCCTGCTCCGCCCGTGTCGCGCGCATGTCGGATAACGACCACGACCGCGTATTCGCGGCGGTCAGCCATCTGCCGCATCTCGCCGCCTTCGCCCTGATGGAGGAACTGGCCGACCGCCCGGATGCCGACACCTTTTTCCGTTTCGCCGGCACCGGCTTTCGCGACTTCAGCCGCATCGCCGGCAGCCACCCGGAAATGTGGCGTGACATCGCCCTCGCCAACCGCGAAGCGCTGCTCGGCGAACTGGATACCTACATCGACAAACTCGAATCAATACGCGGCCTGATCGAGTCGCGCGACGGAGAGGCGCTGGAAGCGCTGTTCGCGCGCGCCCGCCAGGCCCGCACCAACTGGATCAAGGGGAAATACGCATGAGCGAACATCTCGACCTGTCGGCACGCTCCGGCGCCCGCGGCACGGTGCGCCTGCCCGGCTCGAAAAGCATCTCCAACCGCATTCTTCTGCTCTCCGCCCTGGCCTCCGGGCAAACCCTGGTCAAAGGCCTGCTCGCCTCTGACGACACCCACGTCATGCTCGATGCCCTGCATCGCCTGGGCGTGAGGTTGACGAAAGAGACGGGGCAAAAGCTTGAGGGCGACAACTACCGCGTGGACGGGGTAGGGGGCGCTTTCCCGGTGAAATACGCCAGCCTCTTCCTCGGCAACGCCGGCACCGCCTTCCGCTCGCTCACCGCCGCCTGCGCCATGAGCGGCGGCGACTACACCCTTTCCGGCGTGCCACGCATGCACGAGCGCCCCATCGGCGATCTGGTCGAGGCGCTACGCCAGGCTGGCGCCCAGATCGACTACACGGAAAATGACGGTTTTCCGCCGTTGCACATCCTGCCCCACGAAAACGGCGCCAGTGAAATCAGCGTCAAAGGCAATGTCTCCAGCCAGTACCTCACCGGCCTCCTGCTATCCGCGCCCCTGCTCGGCCGTGAAGTCACGGTGGTGGTGGAGGGCGAACTGATCTCCAAGCCCTACGTCGAGATCACCCTCAACCTGATGAAGCGTTACGGCATCGAAGTGAGGCGCGACGGCTGGCAACGCTTCACCGTACCCGCGGCCACCTACCAGAGCCCGGGCGAAATCGAGGTGGAAGGCGACGCCTCCTCGGCCTCCTACTTCCTCGCCGCCGGCGCCATCGGCCACGGACCGGTGCGCGTGGAAGGCGTCGGGCGCAACAGCATCCAGGGCGATGTCCGCTTCGCCGAAGCCCTGGCGCGCATGGGCGCGGAAGTCGGGTTCGGCCGAGATAACGCAACATCGTGGATCGAATGCCGCCTGGGCTGCGCCGACAAACTCCACGCCATCGACCTCGACTGCAACCACATCCCCGATGCCGCCATGACTTTGGCCATCCTCGCCCTGTTCGCCAACGGAACCACCACGTTGACGAACATTGCCTCCTGGCGGGTCAAGGAAACCGACCGGATCAGCGCAATGGCCACCGAACTGCGCAAACTCGGCGCCACGGTGGAAGAGGGCGCCGACTCCATCAAAATCACCCCCCCCGCCAAACTCACGGCCAACGCGGAAATCGACACCTACGACGACCACCGCATGGCCATGTGCTTCTCCCTGGTCGCATTGGGCGGCGTGCCGATCCGAATCAATGACCCCAAGTGCGTGAACAAAACCTTCCCGGAATATTTCGAAAAGTTCGCGGCGATCACCCACGCGGCGAGTTGCTGACGTCATGAGCGATATGGATCAATCCATTCCCGTCATCGCCATCGACGGCCCCTCCGCTTCCGGCAAGGGCACGGTGGCGGCCCTGGTGGCGCGCGCGCTGGGGTTTCATTATCTCGACAGTGGCGCGATCTACCGCGTTACCGCTTATGCCGCGCAACAAGCTGGTGTTGCGCTGGAGGATGAGCCGGGGCTGGTCGAGTTGGCGCACAAGATCGCGCTGCGTTTCGACGGCGTCGAGGTCTATCTGAACGGCGCCGCCGTGGGTGATGTGATTCGCACCGAGGAGGCTGGGCGCGCGGCTTCGCGAATCGCGGCTTTGCCCGCGTTGCGCGCGGCGCTTCTGCAACGCCAGCGTGACTTCCGCCAGACGCCGGGACTGGTGACCGATGGGCGCGATATGGGCTCAGTGGTTTTTCCCGATGCGACGGTGAAAATATTCCTCACGGCGAGCGCCGAGGAACGCGCGCAAAGACGCTATAAGCAGTTGATTGACAAAGGTTTCGATGCTAACCTCGCCGCCCTGTTGCAGGACCTGAGGGAACGGGACGCGCGTGATGCCGCCCGATCATCAGCACCCTTGCGGCAGACGGCGGATGCCGAGTTGCTCGATACCACGAGCCTGACCATCGCGCAGGCGGTGGAGCGGGTGCTCCAGTGGTTTCAGGTAGCCAAGACAAGGCCGTAGTCGTTGCTGTAGTACTTCCCCCGAAAAGCTGAGTCTTTTCGGTTTTTCATTTACCCCCACCGTGGCGACACGGTTTTCTTCAGGTTTCTCAATGTCCACTGCTTCCACCCAACCCGCCATGGATTCCATGGAATCGTTTGCCGCCATGTTCGAAGAAAGCATCTCCAAACAGGAGATGCGCCATGGTGAGATCATCACCGCCGAGGTCGTCGCCATCGACGACAACTTCGTCACCGTCAACGCCGGCCTCAAGTCCGAAAGCCTGATTCCCGTCGAGGAATTCAAGGATGACCGCGGTGGCCTGGAAGTGAACGTGGGCGATTTCGTGCAAGTCGCCATCGAGTCCATCGAAGACGGTTTCGGCGCCACCAAGCTGTCGCGCGATCGCGCCCGCCGCCTCGCCGCCTGGCTGGATCTGGAAGCAGCAATGGAAGAAGGCCGCATCGTCAAGGGTCTGGTCAACGGCAAGGTCAAGGGTGGCCTCACCGTCATGTGCAACGGCATCCGCGCCTTCCTGCCCGGTTCTCTGGTGGATGTGCGTCCGGTCAAGGACACCACGCCCTACGAGAACAAGGAATCCGAGTTCAAGGTCATCAAACTGGACCGCAAGCGCAACAACGTCGTGGTGTCGCGCAAGGCCGTGCTGGAAGCCAGCATGGGCGCCGAGCGCGAAAGCCTGCTGTCCAACCTGAAGGAAGGCGCCACGGTCAAGGGCATCGTCAAGAACATCACCGAATACGGCGCCTTCGTGGACCTGGGCGGCATCGATGGCCTCCTGCACATCACCGACCTGGCCTGGCGCCGCGTCAAGCATCCGTCCGAAGTGGTCAATGTCGGCGACGAAGTCAGCGCCATGGTGCTCAAGTTCGACCAGGACAAGAACCGCGTCTCCCTGGGCCTGAAACAGCTCGGCGAAGATCCGTGGGTCGGCCTCTCCCGCCGCTACCCCACCGGCACCCGCATGTTCGGCAAGGTGGCCAACCTCACCGACTACGGTTGTTTCGTGGAAATCGAGCCGGGCATCGAAGGCCTGGTGCACGTCTCCGAAATGGACTGGACCAACAAGAACGTCAACCCCTCCAAGGTCGTCGCGCTGGGCGACGAAGTGGAAGTCATGGTCCTGGAAATCGACGAAGACCGTCGCCGCATCTCCCTGGGCATGAAGCAGTGCAAGGCCAACCCCTGGGATGATTTCGCCGCCACCTTCAAGAAGGGCGACAAAGTCAGCGGCCAGATCAAGTCCATCACCGACTTCGGTATCTTCATCGGCCTGCCCGGCGGTATCGACGGCCTGGTGCACCTGTCCGATCTGTCCTGGCACCTCACCGGCGAAGAAGCCCTGCGCAACTACCGCAAGGGCGAGGAAGTGGAAGCCTCCGTGCTGGCCATCGACGTGGAGAAGGAGCGCATCTCTCTGGGCATCAAGCAGATGGAGAACGATCCGTTCAACGCCTATGTGGCCGTCCACGACAAGGGCAGCATCGTCACCGGCACGGTGAAGAGCATGGACGCCAAGGGCGCCGTGATCCTGCTGGATGGCGAAGTGGAAGGTTATCTGCGCGCTTCGGAAGTGGCGCGTGACCGCGTCGAAGACATCCGCACCCACCTGAAGGATGACGAGACGGTGGAAACCGTGATCATCAACATCGATCGCAAGAACCGCCAGATCAACCTGTCGATCAAGGCCAAGGACGCCGCCGAGCAATCCGAAGCGCTGCGCAAGCTGGCTTCCGAGCATTCCACCGGGACCACCAACCTCGGCGCGCTGCTCAAAGCCAAGCTGGATAACAAGGAATGACAGAAATAGGCGCAATGACCAAGTCGGAGCTAATCGCCCGGCTGGCGGAGCGCCATCCCCATCTGGTGGCGGCGGATGCCGAGCTTGCCGTCAAGACCATCATCGATGCCATGGTGAATAGCCTGGTGGAAGGTGAGCGGATCGAGATCCGTGGTTTTGGCAGCTTCAGCCTCAACTTCCGTCCGCCCCGATTGGGGCGCAACCCCAAGACCGGCGACAAGGTCCAGGTGGCGGGCAAGTATGTGCCGCACTTCAAGGCGGGCAAGGAATTGCGCGACCGTGTGGACTTCAAGGAATAAGTTCGAGCGTTCCTGATCAAAGGCGCCGCTTCACGCGGCGCCTTTTTTTTCGCTGAAGGCGATTGTTTCAGTCCCTTCAGTCCCCGTAGGCCAGGTTGCGGTTATATCGCTACCTGCTGCTCCACTCTCAAATCCGATAGACGGGCTGATCTTCAGGGAGTCGCTTGCGCGCCAATCTGACCTACGTCAAGCAATGCAGGTGGATTTCCACTGTAATCGGATTGGATAGGCTGAAGCGGTCACTGTTTCAGTTTGCCCAGGCCGCGCGCCGCTTGCAGGCAGAGCATTTTGAAATCGGTGTAACTGTGCGGGTCGAGGCCGCAATCGCCATGGCCACGATCGGCGTAGATGAGGCCGACCGGTTTGCCGTTGGCGTGCAGGCTCATGGCGTAGAAATCGACGTCGCCGATCATCTTCTGGAGCGTCGGGTGAACCATGGGCCAGAGCTTTTCGCGATTGTCCTGATGCATCCACACCCCCTGCATCTTGCCCATGAGTTGACCGAACAGGTCGCGCGTTTCCAGGTCGAAGGCGAAGTGGCGCATCGGGTCGTCCGGCTTGATGCCGAGGG
The DNA here is from genome assembly GCA_028714875.1 of Gallionellaceae bacterium. GTDB lineage: Bacteria > Pseudomonadota > Gammaproteobacteria > Burkholderiales > Thiobacillaceae > PFJX01. The sequence goes on along the minus strand of JAQTLN010000006.1, from coordinate 154,588 downwards.
TGAAGCGCGACTTCATCTGGCGTCCGTCGGGCGTGAGCATCGCGAACAGGATGCGGCTCAATCCGAGGCCGGTGTGCAGTCCCTTGAGGATGACCGCGGACATCTGGTTGAGATTGAGCGAGCCATCGAGGTGGCCTTCGATGTTTTGCAGGGCATCGCGCAGCACCTGCTTGTCGGGCAGCGGGCACAGTGGCGCGGTTTCTTCTTCCACCGGGGGGCTTGCCGGTTGTGCCACGGGTTTGTCCATGGGTTTTGCCACATCCGGCGCAAGCGGTTGTGCCACGGATTTGGCGGGGGGCGCCACCGCGATCGCGTCTTCGTCGTCCGGATCGATTGGCCAAGGGCCGGGCAGCATGGGCATCCAGACGCCGGCGCCCGGAGCGGCGATCCAGTCAGCAGCGCGCTCGGCGCGCATGGCGTTGGCATGGGCCGTGGCGATCACGTTTTCCAGGGGCAGGTTTTCGATGCCGGCCAGGGCAATGTAGTCGGCCAGCAAGGATTCATCCCACCAGCCACGTTGCGCCCGTTCGGCGATGTCGAGACAGGCATGCAGGATGGCCTGGCGCGGTTTTTCGACCCGGCCGGGATCGAGCAGATCGCGGCTGAGTTCGGGGACATTCCAGCTCTCCAGCAAAGGGGGCCGCAGTTGTTCGAGGCTGACGCCGCCCAGCGCCTGTTGCTCGGCTTCCTCATGCGGCAGGCGGCGCTTGAGGCGAGCCAGGCGCAGTGCTTCGGCGGGGGCGCGCAGCAGCAGGAGAAATTCCGGAATGGCATGGAGGAGGGCGGTAACCTGGACTTCCTCGGCGCGCACGTCACTGTGCAACACGGCGAAATCGCGCGCCTGCCAGGCGCCATGGTGGGCGCGACGCAGCAGGGCATGCAACGCGGCCATGAGCTGGGCATCGCGGCCTTGCGGGCCTTCTTCCAGTACCGGCAAGTTGCGTGTCTGGTCGAGATAGCGACCCAGGCCCAGCATCATGAGGGCACTTTCCGCCGTGCTGATTTCACCCCCCATGCGGCTGCCGCGCTGATTCGCGCGGTGAATCAGATCAAGCGTGGCGAGGGGGTCGGCCAGGATGGTCTGGGCGACTTCGCGCGCGGAAATTTCCTCGGCGCGGCGGCGTTGTTCCATCAGCCGTTGCCGGGTGTGCGCGAAGACCGGCAAGGAGCCGGGCGAGAGTCGTTCGAGCCAGTCCGTGAGCATCATCGCATCCGCCAGATCAATAGCCGTGCATGGGAAAGGTCATGGAGTTCGACCACCTCGTCCGGCTCGACGCCGGGTACGGTAAAGGTATTGCTGATGAACAGGCTGCCGGGGCGCATTTCGGCGCGCGCCTTTTGCCACAGCCGTGGCATGGGGGCGGGGGAGAGGTAGGCGTAAACCACGTCATGATCGGACAGGTCGCTGTCCCAGAGATTGCCCAGGCCGATCCGCGCGCGCCGCCACAAGCGCAGACGAGCGATCAACCAGTTGAGTGGGGCGGCTTCGACGCCATACAGCGCGGCGTCCGGTCGCAGCGCGGCGAGCCGGGCCAGGGGGCCGCCCAGGCCGCAACCCAGATCCAGTACCCGAGCCTGATCGGGAAGGCGCGCGGCCAGAGCCTCGGCGGCGCGTGAACTGGAGAGATAGAGCGGCACCCGGGTGCGGATGACGCCCAGGGAAGTCACGGCGAGCAAGATGAGCCCGGCGAGGAACCAGGCGGGGTCGATCCCGCTTTGCAGCGTCAGCCAGAGTAGGGGGATGAAGACCAGATTGATGATCTGCCACCAGATCGGCAGGCCCAGCCAGCGGCTCGACAGCGCGGCGCCGAGGCCGGTCAGGCCGATCCAGAACGGCAAGGGTAGCGTCGCGCCGCTTTCCCGCGAGACGATTGCCAGTGCCGCCACCGCCAGCAGCGCCACGAGTTGCGCGCCCAGGGCGAGCAGGGCGGGCGGCAGGCGTTGCGACAAGGGGGCGAACAAGATGTCAGTGTTTGACATTCAGTTGTTCAGCCACCTCCTTGGCCGTCTCCGCCTCGATCTGGCGAGACTCCTTGGTGATGGCTTCCTCCGCTTTCTTGTTCATGACGATGATGGATATACGGCGGTTGACCGGGTCGTTCGGGTTTTCCTTGTCGAAGGGGATGGCCGAACCCAGGCCGACCACGCGCAATACCTTGCCATCTTCCAGTCCGCCCGCAGCAAGTTCCCGCCGCGAGGCATTGGCGCGGTCGGCGGAAAGTTCCCAGTTGCTGTAGCCGCGTTCGCCGCCAAAGTAGGCGATGGCATCGGTATGGCCGGAAAGACTGATGCGATTGGGTACTTCGTTCAGGGTTTTGCCGATTTCGCGCAGGATGTCGCGGGTGTAAGGCTTCATCACCGCGCGGCCGGAATCGAACATGGGGCGGTTTTTGTCGTCGATGATCTGGATGCGCAGACCTTCGCTGATGATGTCGATCTTCAACTGCTTCTTGAATTGCGACATCTTGGGATTGCTGGCGATGGCTTTTTCCAGGGTCGCCTTGAGGTTCTCCAGGCGCGCCGATTCCTGTTTCACCTGCTCGCTGCGGCTGGCCTCCAGGTTGATGGCTTTCTTGCCTTCCACCTCACCCTGCTTGACCTGGCCGGCACGACGCGTGAGATCCTGGCCACCGCCCTTGATGATGCTGGAGGAGTCGCCTGAGCCTTCTCCGCCGGCCAGGGCGACTTTCAAGGGTGTCTTGAAGTACTGCGCGATCCCTTCCATCTGCGCCTTGGTGGTCGAGCCGAGCAGCCACATAAGCAGGAAGAACGCCATCATCGCGGTCACGAAGTCGGCATAGGCGATCTTCCAGGCACCACCGGCATGACCGCCGCCGCTGATCTTCTTGATCCGCTTGATGACAATTGGGCGTTGGGTGTCGTCAGCCATTCCTCTCTCCGTTCACCAATCCGAAATCCGATATCCGATATCCGAAATCCAGATCACTTGCCTTTGCGCGCCTTGATGTCTTCTTCCATCTCGCGGAAGGTCGGACGCTCCGTGGAGAACAGCACCTTGCGGCCGAATTCCACACAAGTCTGCGGCGCGAAACCATTCAGGGAGGCGAGCAGGACGACCTTGACCACCTGGTAGACCTTGCCGGCTTCGGTGGCTTTGGCCTCGAGCACGGAAACCAGCGGCGCGAAGAAGCCATAGGAAATCAGAATGCCCAGGAAGGTACCGACCAGCGCGTGGCCGATCAGGATGCCCAGTTCCGAGGGGGGCAGTTGCAGGGATTCCATGGTGTGTACCACCCCCATCACGGCCGCGACGATACCGAAGGCGGGCGTGGCGTCCGCCAGTTTGGAAACGGCGTGCGATGGATGCATGGCTTCGTGGTGATGGGTTTCGATCTCGTTGTCCATCAGCGTTTCGATTTCCATCGCGTTGAGGTTGCCGCCCACCATCATGCGTAGGTAATCGGTGATGAACTCCACCAGATGGTGGTCGGCGAGAATGGCCGGGTATTTGCTGAAGATCACGCTTTTCTCGGGTTCCTCGACGTCGCCTTCCAGCGACATCAAACCTTCCTTGCGCACCTTGGCGAGCAACTCGAACAACAGACCCAGCACATCCAGGTAATAGGTCTTGGAGAACGCCGACCCCTTGAAACTGGCACCCAACGCGGAAAGCGTATGTTTCAGGCCATGCATGGAGTTGGCGGAGACGAAGGCGCCGATCGCGCCGCCGGCGATCATCACAACTTCCAGCGGTTGCCACAAGCCGCCCAGATGGCCCCCGGCCATCGCATAGCCGCCAAAGATGCTGCCCATGACCAGGACGTAGCCAATGATGATGAACACGGTCAGGTTCTCCTTTTCAAAGCAATGTTTTTTGCAAAATTCGTTTTACCGGGCCGAACGACTTGCGATGCGCGGCACAAGGGCCAAAGGCTTCCAGGGCGGCGAGGTGCTCCGCTGTGGGGTAGCCGGCATGGCGTTCAAACCCGTATGCCGGATAAATATCGGCCAGCGCGCGCAAAACTTTATCTCTTTCTGTCTTGGCCAGAATCGAGGCGGCGGAGATGCAGGGTTCCAGGGCATCACCCTTGACGATGGCGCGCGCGGGAATGGGTAATTGCGGGCAGCGATTGCCGTCGATCAGGGCTTCTTCCGCCGCCGGAACCAGCGCCAGAACGGCGCGGCGCATGGCCAGCAGGGAGGCATGGAGGATGTTGAGACGGTCGATTTCCTCTTCATCAGCCGAGGCGACAGCCCAGGCCAGGGCATTTTCCTTGATGGCCTGGGTGAGTACCTCGCGGCGGGCGGCGCTGAGTTTCTTGGAGTCTTTTAGCCCGGCGATAGGGCGCGCGGGATCGAGGATGACCGCGGCGGCGTACACCGGCCCGGCGAGTGGGCCGCGCCCGGCTTCGTCAACGCCGCAAACCAGGATCATGTCAGGAACGACCTGACGGCATTGGCGATGAGCCGGGGCGTATCGCGTTTTAGTCGGGCGCGTTGAACGCGGAATTCCTCGATCTGAGCCATGCGCGCTTCCTCGTTCGCGAGCAATTCCTCAATGGCCTGTCCTAGAGCTTCCGGCGTGGCCTGGTCTTGCAGGATTTCCGGCACCACGGTGCGGTCGGCCAGGATGTTGGGCAGGCCGATCCAGGGCAGTAGCGCCTGGCGCTTCATGATCCGCCAGGTCAGCCACGGCACGCGGTAGCTGATGACATGCGGACAGTCCAGCAGCAGGGCTTCCAGCGTCGCCGTGCCGGAAGCGATCAACGCGGCATCGGCCGCCTGCATGGCATCGTGGGCGTGGCCGAACAGGATGCGCAAGGGCAATTCCTGTGCATCGGCTTCATAGAGGATGCGTTCGAAGGCCTGGCGGGTTTCCCGAGTCGCCAGGGGGATCAGAAACCGGGTTTGCGGTCGCGCCAGGGCGATGTGTTTTGCCGCTTCGACATACAAGCGGCCCAGTGCCTGCAATTCGCCGAGCCGGCTGCCCGGCAACAGCGCGACGTATTCACCGTCCTGAAGCAAACCGAGACGTTCGCGCGCGGCGCGGCGGTTGGGCTCCGGCAAGGCATGCGCGAGTGGATGGCCGACATAAGTGGCGGGAATGCCGGCCTGCTGGTAGATCGCTTCCTCGAAGGGAAAAACCAGCAGGACGTGGGAAGCGGCGCGCGCGATCTTGCGGATGCGTTTGGGGCGCCAGGCCCAGATCGACGGGCTGATGAAATGAATGGTGGGAATACCGGCGCGCTTGAGCCGGCTTTCCAGCGCGAGGTTGAAGTCGGGCGCGTCGACACCGATGAACAGACGCGGTGGTTGCGCCAACAACAGTTTTTTCAGGTCACGGCGGATACCGAGAATTTTGCGCAGGCTACCAAGGGCTTCGACATAGCCTCGCACCGAGAGCGCTTCCAGCGAAAACAGCGAACGGGCGCCGACCGACTGCATTTTCGGGCCGGCGATGCCGTAGAAACCGGCATCCAGGCCGGCCGCCAGCACGGATTTGATCAGAAGGCTGCCGAGCAGGTCGCCGGAAGCCTCGCCGGCGACGATGGCAATTTCTTTCACGCAGCTCCCCTCGCGCCTGACGTGTACCGTTCAGCGAACGATGCCGCGGCCGGCGCTTGCCAGGAATTCCGCCAGCGGCGCGAGTTCCGCCTGTGTTTGCGCTTCGGCCGCGATGGCGGCCTGGGCGTCGGCGAGCGAAAGACCGGATTTGTATAGCGTCTTGTAGGCGCGTTTGAGTGCGCTCAGCGCCTCGGGTGAATAGCCGCGCCGCTTCAGCCCCTCGGAATTGATGCCGAATGGCGCCAGCGGATTGCCGGCGACGGTGATGAAGGGCGGAATGTCCTGGCGCACCACGGAGGCGATGCCAGTGATGACATGGGCGCCCACGCGACAGAACTGATGCACGCCGGTGAAACCGCCCAGGATGGCGTAGTCGCCGATATGCACATGTCCAGCCAGGGTGGCGTTGTTGGCGAAGATGGTGTGGTTACCCACCTGGCAATCATGGGCGATGTGCACATAGGCCATGATCCAGTTGTGATCACCCAGACGGGTGATGCCCACATCCTGCGCGGTGCCGCAATTGAAGGTGCAGAACTCGCGAATGACGTTGTAGTCGCCGATTTCCAGGCGTGTGGGCTCACCGGCGTATTTCTTGTCCTGCGGCTCTTCGCCGAGCGAGCAGAACTGAAACACGCGGTTACCTTCGCCGATGCGGGTGTGCCCGGTAATCACCACATGCGGGCCGATCCGCGTGCCGGCGCCGATTTCGACGTGTTCGCCGATGATCGAGTAAGCACCGACGTTGACGTCGGCCGCGAGTCGAGCGCTGGAATGGACAATGGCGGTGGGGTGGATCATGGCTTGTGCCGACTCGCGGCTCAATCGAGTTGCTTCAGGGTGCACATGAGTTCGGCTTCGCAGGCGAGCAGGCCGTCCACCGTGGCCTTGGCCGCGAATTTCCAGATGCCGCGCGAGACGCGCAGGATACTGGCCTCCATGCGCAACTGGTCGCCCGGCACCACGGGGCGTTTGAAGCGGGCGCCGTCAATGCCGACGAAATAGATCACGGTGTTTTCGTTCACCGGGATTTCCGCGCTTTTGAAGGCGAGCAGGCCGGCGGTCTGCGCCAGGGCCTCGATCATCAACACGCCGGGCATCACCGGATGCAGCGGGAAATGACCGGGAAACTGCGGCTCGTTCATGGTGATGTTCTTGAGCGCGACGATGCGCTCGTTGGGCACCAGTTCCAGCACCCGATCCACCAGCAGGAAGGGATAGCGGTGCGGCAGGTGCTTCATGATCTGGGTGATGTCCATTACGGCTTCATTACTCATGACTGTTCCAGTTGTTTTTCCAAAGATTTGATACGCCGCGCCAGGTCGTCGAGATGGCGCAGATGTGAAGCGTTGCGCAGCCAGTCGGCATGGCGCATGAGCGGCTGCACCGAGGTATAGGTGCCCGCCTCCTTGATGTCCTTGGCGACGAATGTGCCGGCGGAAATCGTGACCCGGTCGGCAATTTCCAGATGGCCGATGATCATGGCGGCGCCACCGATCTGGCAGTACGCGCCGATGCGGGTGCTACCAGCGATCCCGACGCAGGCGGCGATAGCGGTGTGACGGCCGATACGGCAGTTGTGGGCAATCTGGATCAGATTGTCCAGCTTGACCCCGTCCTCGATCACGGTGTCATCCAACGCCCCGCGATCGATGCTGGTATTGGCGCCGACTTCCACATCGTCACCGAGAATGGCGCGGCCGACCTGCGGTACCTTGAGCCAGTTGCCGCCGTTTTTTCCACCCTCCCAGGCCAGGCCGAAGCCGTCCGAACCGATGACGCAGCCCGGGTGCAAAACAACGCGCTTGCCGATGACGCAACCCTGTTGCACGGTCACCTGGGCGTGCAGGCGGCAGTCTTCGCCCAGTTGAACTCCAGCGCCGATCACACAATTGGGGCCGATCACACTGCGCGCGCCGATCCGGGCGCCCTTCTCCACCACGCAGCCCGGACCGACATGGGCGGTCGCGTCGATCACACAATCAGCCGCGACAGCGGCGGCGGGGTGAATGCCAGGTAGCGGTAGCGATTCCGGGTAGAGCAAGGCGAGCGCGCGGGCAAAGCCGGCGTGCGGATTGTCCACGGCCAGGCAGGATTGTGGCAGCGTGTCGCTGAGCGAACTTTCCAGCGAGGCCGGGACGATCAGCGCGCTGGCGGACGAAGCGCGCGCCTGCTCAATAAACTTGCGGTTGAGGAGATAGCCCAGTTGCCCGGCTCCAGCCTGTTCCAGAGAAGCGGCGCCATGCAACGGAATGTCGGCATTGCCCCGTATCGTGCCGCCCAGATGAGCTTGCAGGTCAGCCAGGGTCAGACTGGGCATGGCGCGCCGGGATCAGCGGTCCAGCGACTTGAGCACCCGATCCGTGACATCCACTCGCGCGCTGGCGTAAACCACGTTTTCGACGATGAGGTCGAACTTCTCTTTCTCGGCGATTTCGACGATGGCTTTGCGGGCACGCTCCTGAACGCTGGCGAACTCCTCATTGCGACGCTGGTTGAGATCCTCGCGGAACTCACGCTGGGCATGCTGCAGGTCGCGGCTGAGATTGGCCAGTTCACGCTGCTTCTTGGTGCGGTCGGCTTCCGACAGGGTCAGGCCTTCCTTTTCCAGGTAGTTTTGCAGATCGCGTGCCTGCTTGATCGTCTTCTGGATTTCCTGGTCGCGAGACTGGAATTCCTTTTCCAGTTTCTTCTGTGCTTTGACTGCTTGTTGGGAGTCGCGGAATACCCGTTCGGTATTGACGAATCCGATCTTGAGATCGGCGGTCTGAGCGGCGGCGGGCAGCGTGATGGTCAGGAGAAGGATGAACAGGCGTTTCATGGGTTACCTCGATCAGAATACGTTGCCGAGCTGGAACTGGAAGGTTTGCGTCTTGTCGTCGGTAGCCGCGTTGAGCGGCTTGGCCAGTGAAACCTTGATCGGGCCCATGGGCGAATACCAGGTGACGGCGGCGCCGACGGCATAGCGCAGGTCGGACAGGCTGAGCGTTTGATACCGACTGCTCGAGTCGTAGTTCCCCGCCACCATGCCCGCGTCCACGAAGGTGGACAGGCGGATGGATTTATCCATGCCCATGCCGGGGAAGGGGAACAGCACTTCGGCGTTGCCCACGATACGTTTGCTGCCGCCTACCGAGAAGGTATTGGTACCGTTGGTCGCCTTGGGACCGAGAGTGCCGGTATCGAAACCGCGAACCGAGCCGATGCCACCGGCGAAGAAATTGCGGAACAGGGGCAGATCCTTGCCGCCATAACCGCCGCCTATGCCCAACTCGCCGTTGAGCATCAGGCTGACGCTGCGATTCAATGGCTTGAGCCACTGATACTGGTAATTAAGCTTGTAGTAGTTGAGGTCGCCCAACGGGGTTCCCATTTCCGCGAACGCGCGCTGATAACTGCCCTTGGTCGGGTAGAGCAGGCTGTCGCGCGTGTCGCGCGCCCAGCCGGCTTCCAGACGTAGGGAGTTGGTGGTGGAACTACAGGTTGCGCCGTTGGTCGCGCAAGCCGAGTCATAGGCCTTGGCATAGGTGTGATAGACATTGGGGGCGGTTGCGCTCAAGTCGAGGGTGACCTGCTCGATTGCGGCGCCGAAGTTGACCGTATCCAGTTCCGTGATCGGCACGCCCAGGCGCAGGCCGGCGCCCATGGTGGACGTGCTGTAGTCGGCCACGGTCGAGTTCAGCTTCGAGGTATTGGTGTCGCGCCGGTACACGTCATAGCCGAGGCTGATGCCATCCTGAGTGAAATAAGGGTTGGTGAACGACAGTGAGTAGACTTTGTTCACCTTGCCGCTGTTGATCTGCGCCGAGAGCCGGTTGCCGGTGCCGAACAGGTTGTTCTGTGAGACGGAACCGGACAGCACCAGACCTTCCGAACTGGAGAAGCCGGCGCCGATCATGACGCTGCCGGTCGGCATTTCGGTGACGTTGACGTTGACGTCCACCTGATCCGTGGTGCCGGGAACCGCCGGCGTTTCCACGTTGGTTTCCTTGAAGAAGCCGAGGCGTTCCACCCGCTCGCGCGAGCGGTTGAGTTTGTCGGCCGCGTACCAGCCGCCTTCCATCTGGCGCATCTCACGGCGCACCACTTCATCCTTGGTGCGGGTGTTGCCGGTGACGTTGATGCGGCGCACATAAACCTTGCGACCCGGGTCGACCAGGAAGGTGAAGGCGACCGTGCGTTTTTCCTTGTCGAGTTCCGGGGCTGCGTTGACGTTGGCGAAGGCAAAGCCTTCGTTGCCGAGACGGTCGCCGATCTTCTTGGTGGTTTCGTTGAGTTGCTCGCGCGAGAAGGCATCGCCCGGCTTCATGGTGATCAACTTCTTCAGCTCGGCCTCGGGAACCGGCAGTTCACCCGCGATCTTGAACTCGGAGACGGTGTATTTCTCGCCTTCGCTGATGTTGACGGTGATGTAGATATCTTTCTTGTCCGGGGTGATCGAGACCTGGGTGGAGTCGATGTTGAATTCGAGGTAACCCTGGTTCTGGTAATGCGCGCGCAGCACTTCCAGATCGCCGGAAAGCTTCTGCTTGGAGTACTGATCGTTCTTGGTCCACCAGGTCATCATGCCCGGCGTGCGCAGCGTGAACAGTTTGAGCAGATCCTTTTCCTTGAGTGCCTTGGCGCCGACGAGGTTGATGGCGCGAATCTTGGCGACCTCGCCTTCGGTGACCTCGAAGCTCACCGCGACCCGGTTGCGTTCCAGCGGGGTCGTGGTGGCTTTGACCTCGACCGAGTAGATGCCCCGGTTGTAGTACTGGCGTTTCAGTTCCTGCTCCGCCTTGTCCAGCAGGGAGCGGTCGAGGATGCGGCCCTCGGCCAGCCCAAGCTGCTTGAGGCCGGTCTTCATCTCGTCCTTGGGAAATTCCTTCATCCCGGAAAAATCCACGCTGGCGATGCCGGGGCGTTCTTCCACGGTGACGACGAGCACGTCATTCAGGGTTTCCAAGCGCACGTCCTTGAAGAACCCGGTGGCATAGAGCGCCTTGATCGCGGCGGCCGCCATGTCCGGGGTGAGCGTCTCACCCACTTTGACCGGCAGGTAGCTGAACACGGTGCCGGCTTCGGTACGTTGGATGCCCTCCACGCGGATGTCCTTGACCTGGAACGGCTCGAAGGCGTGCGCCTGGCCGGCGGAGATTGCATAGATGGCAAGGGCGAGCAGGCTGGGGCGGAAGGCGCGCATGGTGTTTTTTCTCTAGCGGCGGTTTATTGGAAAAACAGCCGGCTCAAATCGTTATAAAGGGCGAAGAACATGAGCAAGCCCAGGAGGCCCATTCCGATCTTCTGGCCGACCTCCTGGATGTGTTCGGGGACGGGACGGCCGGTCAAAAATTCCGCGAGATAATACAACAAGTGCCCGCCATCCAGTAAAGGCACGGGGAGCAGGTTGAGCACGCCGAGACTGACGCTGACCAGGGCCAGGAAGGCGACGAAGCTGGCCACGCCCGACTCCGCCGACTGGCCGGCGTAGTCGGCGATGGTCAGTGGTCCGGAGAGGTTTTTCAGCGAGGCCTGGCCGGAGATCATGCGGCCCAGCATTTCCAGGCTGAAGGTCGAGAGCTCCCAGGTCCGCGCCAGCGCCATCCGCATGCTATCCAGGGGGCCGTAATGGGCGGTGCCGTGGAGGCTGACGAGCAATGCCGGATCAACGCGCGGCCCGGCACCGATGCGCCCGATGGTGAGGGCGCCATCACGCACCGTGGCGGGCGCCAGCGACACTTCCCGCTTTTGACCGTCGTGCTCCAGGCTGAAGCGCAGGCCGCGCCCGGGTGAGTGGCGGATGGTCTCGACCACTTGTTCCCAGGTGCGCATGGCGACGCCGTCGATGGCGCTGATGCGCTCGCCGGTGCGCAGGCCCGCCTTCGCGGCAACTCCGTCCGGGCTGATCTGCCCCAACACCGGCGCCAGGGGCGGCAGATAGCGCACCAGGCCCAGCGCTTTCAGCGGCGCTTGCTCCAGTTCGTCAGTGCGCTCCGGCACGGCAATAACGCGGAAAGCAACGTAACCGCGCTGATCGACCGTCTCGATTTGCAACGCATTGCCGCGCAGCACTTGTTTGAGGGTGAGCCAGTGCAGGTCCTGCCAGCTTGCGATGGGTTCGCCGTTGATTCGGGTGATGGTTTCACCCGTTTGCACACCGGCCAGTTGCGCCGGGCTGTTCGTCGGCGGTTCACCGACGATGGGCTTGAGGATGGACACTCCGCCCATGAACAAGCCCCAGAACAGCAGGATGGCGAGGAGGAAATTGGCGAGCGGGCCGGCCGCGACGATGGCGGCGCGCGCCGCCACCGACTTGCGGTTGAACGCCTGGCCGAGTTGTTCGGCGGGGACTTCACCTTCGCGCTCGTCGAGCATCTTCACATAGCCGCCCAGGGGGATCGCGGAGAGCGCCCATTCCGTGCCGTGGCGGTCGCGGCGACTGGCGAGGACCTGGCCAAAACCGACCGAGAAGCGCAGGACTTTCACGCCCGCGCGGCGCGCGACCCAGTAGTGGCCGAATTCGTGGAAGACGATAAGAACGGCCAGGGTGAAGAAGAAGGCGAGGAGGGTGGTCATGGGGCCATGCCGGAAAGCGGGCTTGCAGCCCGCGTGCAGGCGAGGACGCCTGCGCTACATGGAGCGGCGGTTAGCTGGCTGAGGTTGTAGCGCAGGCGTCTTCGCCTGCACGTAACGCCGGATGCGGGAAAAGCGCTCGCCATCTCCGAGACCTTAGCCATGCCTGATCAGGGATTCGGCTTCTCTGCGCGCGGCGGCATCGGCCGCCATCAGGTCTTCCAGGGATTCGGCGGGCAGGCCGGTGAGGCGGCCGAGCACGGCTTCCAGGTTGGCGGCAATACCCAGGTAGGGGATGCGCCGGTCCAGGAAGGCGGCGACCGCCACTTCGTTGGCGGCGTTGAGCACGGCAGGCGCCGCAGCGCCAGCGGCCAGCGCCTGATAGGCGAGTTTCAGGCAGGGGAAGCGGGCAAAGTCGGGCGCCTCGAAGGTGAGTTGGCCGATCTTCGCCAGATCCAGCCAGTTCACGCCCGCTTCCACGCGTTCCGGATAAGCCAGGGAATGCGCGATGGGAGTGCGCATGTCCGGGTTGGAAAGCTGCGCCAGCACCGAGCCATCGAGATATTCCACCATGCTGTGGACGATGCTTTGCGGGTGGATCACCACTTCGATCTGATCGGGGCGGGCATTGAATAGCCAGCGTGCCTCGATGACTTCGAGGCCCTTGTTCATCATGCTGGCGGAATCGACCGAGATCTTCTTGCCCATCACCCAATTGGGGTGCGCCACCGCTTCTTCCGGCGTCACGTCTTTTAGCGTCTCCACCGCGCGAGTGCGGAACGGCCCACCCGAGGCGGTGAGCAGGATGCGGCGCACGCCGTGCTTGACCAGGTTGCCGTCGTAGCCCGCCGGCAACGACTGGAAAACGGCGTTGTGTTCGGAGTCGATCGGCAGCAGGGTGGCGCCATGTTGCCGCACCGCTTCCATGAAGAACCGCCCGGCCATGACCAGGGTTTCCTTGTTCGCCAGCAGCACCTGTTTGCCGGCGCGGGCGGCGGCCAGGGCGGGCAGCAGGCCGGCGGCGCCGACGATGGCGGCCATCACGCTGTCGACTTCCGGCAGGGCGGAGACGAACTCCAGGGCTTCCATGCCCAGCAGCACTTCAGTTTGCGTGCCCGCGAGCAGGGCTTTCAGCGCGCTGGCCTTGTCGGCATCCAGCACCACGGCATAGCGCGGCTGGAACTGGCGGCATTGCGCGGCGAGTTTGTCGATCTGGTTCTGGCCGGTGAGGGCCACGACCCGGAATTTGTCCGGATGGCGGGCGACCACATCGAGGGTATTGACGCCGATGGTGCCGGTGGCGCCGAGGATGGTCAGGTTCTTCATTTCAGCCACATCCAGAACAAGGCCGCGGCGGGCAGCACCGCGGTCAGACTGTCGATACGATCGAGCACGCCGCCATGGCCGGGCAGGAGCACGCCACTGTCCTTGATGCCGGCCTGGCGTTTGAGCGCGCTTTCAAACAGGTCACCCAGCACGGAGAGCACGAACAGGGTCCAGTACGCCCCCAGAACCTGGGGCAAACAGGCCAGGCCGCAACTATCCGTATCGAGAAAATGGATGGCGAGCGCATAGATCGTGATGGCGATCCAGGCGCCGATCGCCCCTTCCCAGGTTTTGCCGGGGCTGATGCTGGGCGCCAGTTTGTGCTTGCCGAAGCGTCGCCCGGAAAAATAGGCGGCGCTGTCTGCTATCACGACCAGCCCGACGACAACTAGCAATAAATCCGGGCTTTCCTGGCGCAGCGCGAGTATGGCCAGATAGGTCGGCAGCAAGATCAGGATGCCCAGCGGCAGCAAGACCAGAGGGTTGCGAAGGGAGATACCTTTGGCGAGCAGCAAGGTGGAAACCAGCCAGAAAGCCACGGCCAGGTAATAGGGCAGGAGAGAAGCCGTGCCGTAAACGGCCAAGGCGGCGCCGGAGAGGCCGAGCAGGAGTGCATAGGCCAGGCTGGCGGCACGGCCGAGTTTGGCCAGGCCAGCCCACTCACGTCCCGCCTCGGTGAGGATGAGGGCCATCAACCCGGCCCAGAGCCAGGCGGGCGCCAGATAGAGCGCGAGCAGGAATCCGCTGATCAGCGGAACCGCCGTCAATACCCGCGTCTTAACGTTCGAGGAGTTGTTCGCTGGTACGGCCAAAGCGGCGCTCACGTTTTTGATAGGAGGCGATGGCCAGATCGAGCGCCTTGGCATCGAAATCCGGCCACAGGGTCTCGGTGAAATACAACTCGCTGTAGGCCAGTTGCCAGAGCAGGAAGTTGCTGATGCGCTGCTCGCCGCCGGTGCGGATGAACAGGTCGGGCTCGGGGGCGTAGGGCATCGAGAGGTAGGGGGCCAGCGCGTCCTCGCTCAGTTCGCCGCCAGGGTTGTCGCGCAGCCAGTTGTTGGCGGCGTTGAGAATGTCCCAGCGGCCGCCGTAATTGGCGCAGACGGTGAGCGTGAGACGTGTATTGCTCGCCGTCTTCTGTTCCCCCTGGGTAATCAGGTCGCGGAGACGCTGGTCGAAGCGGGAAAGATCGCCGACCACCTTCAGACAGACGCCATTGCGGTGCATTTTTCCGACTTCCCGCTCCAGGGCCATGACGAACAGTTCCATCAGGCGGGAGACTTCGTCCTCCGGGCGACGCCAGTTTTCCGAGCTGAAGGCGAACAGGGTCAGGTATTCGACGCCCCGTTCGATGCAGGCCTGCACCATGTCGCGCACCCGTTCGACGCCCTGGGCATGGCCGGCGACACGAGGAAGCAAACGTTTCTTCGCCCAGCGGCCATTGCCATCCATGATGATGGCGACATGGCGCGGAACCGCGGCTGCCTGGGGAATTTCGGTTGTGCTGCTGAAGAAGCGTTTGATCATGATGGGAGTGGGTGGCCGGTAACACAGCGTCGGGTTACGCGAAACAGCCGCTAACCCGACCTACAGGCTACCAGCTACTCGCCCTCAAACCGCCATCAAATCCTTCTCTTTTTCCGCGAGCGCCTTGTCGAGTTCGGCGATGTACTTGTCGGTCATCTTCTGCATGTCGTCGATGGCGCGGCGCTCCTCGTCTTCCGAGGCCTCTTTGTTCTTCACCAGATCCTTCAGATGGGTATTGGCGTCGCGGCGGATGTTGCGTACCGCGACACGGGCGTTTTCCGCCTCGTTCTTGACGACCTTGATCAGGTCGCGACGGCGTTCCTCGGTAAGCGGCGGCATCGGCACGCGGATCAGTTCACCCATATTGGCCGGGTTGAGGCCCAGGTCGGAGTCGCGAATCGCCTTTTCCAGTTTGCCGGCCATATTCTTTTCATAGGGCTGCACGCCGATGGTGCGGGCGTCGATCAGGCTGACGTTGGCGACCTGGTTCACCGGCACCGGCGAACCGTAGTAATCGACCATGACGTGATCCAGGATGCCCGTATGGGCGCGCCCGGTGCGGACTTTCATCAAGTCCAGTTTGAGCGCTTCCAGGGACTTCTTCATCCTGTCCTCGGCGGACTTCTTGATGTCGGCGATCATGTGCTCGTCTCCTCTTTGTTTACAGAACGACGCGGGTGCCTTCCGCCTCTCCCAGCACCACCCGGCGCAGAGCGCCCGGCTTGAAGATGCTGAACACGCACAGGGGAAGTTTCTGCTCGCGGCAGAGCGCGAAGGCGGCGGTATCCAGCACGCCCAGGTTGCGCGCGATGGCTTCGTCGAAAGTCAGTTGCTCGTAGCGGGTGGCCGTGGGGTCTTTCTTCGGATCGGCGCTGTAGACGCCATCCACCTTGGTGGCCTTCAGCATCAGGTCGGCGCCGATTTCCGCGCCGCGCAGGGCGGAGGCGGTATCGGTGGTGAAGAAGGGGTTGCCGGTGCCACCCCCGAAAATCACCACGCGGCCGGCTTCCAGATGCCGCACCGCGCTGTCGCGCTCGAATGGCTCGCCGACATGGGCGATGGTCACGGCGGTCTGCACGCGGGCGGCCACGCCAGCCGCCATCAAGCCGTCTTTCAAGGCCAGCGCGTTCATCACCGTGGCCAACATGCCCATGCTATCGGCGGTGGCGCGATCCATGCCGGAAAGCGCGCCCGTGGCGCCCCGGAACAGATTGCCGCCACCGACGACGATACCGACCTGGATACCCAGATCCACGACGTCCTTGATCTGGGCAACCATGCCGGCCATCGTGTCGGCGTGATAGCCAAAGGCATCCGGCCCCATCAGGGCCTCGCCGGAAAGCTTCAACAAAATACGCTTGCAGGCGGCCATTCAACGCTCCCGGTATTGCTGAACCATCACACCTTGGAGGCGGCGGCCACTTCGGCGGCGAAGTCGGTGACTTTCTTCTCGATGCCTTCGCCGACGATGAACATGCTGAAACCATGGCACTGCGAGCCTTTGGACTTCAGCACCTGTTCGATGGTCTGTTTGTCGTCCTTGACGAAGGGCTGCGACAACAGGGTCACTTCCTTCAGGAATTTCTGCACCGTGCCGTCCGCGATCTTTTCCAGCATGGCTTCCGGCTTGCCGGCTTCCTTGGCCTTCTCGATGGCGACGCGGCGCTCGGTGTCGATCAGGTCTTGCGACACGCCGGAGGCGTCGAGCGACTTGGGCTTGGAGGCGGCGATGTGCATGGCGATGTCTTTGGCCAGCGCTTCGTCACCGGCGATGTCGACCAGGACGCCGATCTTCTTGCCGTGAATGTAGCTGGCGAACTTGCCCTGGCCGTCAAGACGCACGAAGCGGCGAATGGACATGTTCTCGCCGATCTTGCCGACCAGCTCGGTACGGGTTTCTTCCACGGTCTTGCCGCCGTAGGGCAGGGCGGACAGCGCGGCGACATCGGCGGGATTCTGGTTCAGCACCATGTCGGCCAGGGCGCTGGTCAGCGCCAGGAAGTCGTCGTTCTTGGCGACGAAGTCGGTTTCACAGTTCACTTCCACCATCGCGGCGGACTTGCCGTCAGCGCTGATGCTAATGGCGACGACGCCTTCGGCGGCGACGCGGCCGGCGCTCTTGGCGGCCTTGTTGCCGAAGCGCACGCGCAGGATTTCTTCGCCCTTCTGCATATCGCCGCCCGCTTCGGTCAGCGCCTTCTTGCAGTCCATCATGGGGGCATCGGTGCGCTCACGCAGCTCTTTAACCATGGATGCGGTGATTTCCGCCATTTTGCTAACTCCTGTTTTCCGTATTGAAAAACGCCCCGATCACCGGGGCGTCTCGAGAAATGCTGCCCTGGCGCGGGCTGGTTGAAGGTGCGTTACAACCGCGCGCCAGTCCGGTCTGCTTACTCGGCGGCGGCGCTTTCCGTGACTTCGACGTACTCGTCTTCACCGGCGGCGACCATTTCCTCGATGACCTGGGTCTTGCCTTCCAGGATCGCGTCGGCCAGGCCACGGGCATACAGACGGATGGCGCGGTTGGAGTCGTCGTTGCCGGGGATGACGTAATTCACGTCCGCCGGGCTGTTGTTGGTATCGACCACGCCGATCACGGGAATACCCAATTTGGCGGCTTCGGTGATGGCGATTTTCTGGTAGCCGACGTCGACCACGAACAGGGCGTCCGGCAGGCGCTCCATATCCCGGATGCCGCCCAGGCTTTGCACCAGCTTGTTGAATTCGCGTTGAATACGCAGCGCTTCCTTCTTGGACAGGGTGCCTTCGCTCAACTGCGCTTCCATATCCTTCATGCGCTTGACCGACTGCTTGACCGTCTTGAAGTTGGTCAGCATGCCGCCCAGCCAGCGGTGGGAGATATAGGGCATGCCGCAGCGGGTGGCTTCCTCGGCCATGATCTCGCGCGCCTGGCGCTTGGTGCCGACGAACAGGATGGAACCCTTGTTGGAGATCAGGCGACGCGCGAAGGTGGCCGCGTCGTTGAATAGCGGCAGCGTCTTTTCCAGGTTGATGATGTGGATCTTGTTGCGGTGACCGAAGATGTACGGCGCCATCTTCGGGTTCCAGTAACGGGTTTGGTGGCCGAAGTGAACACCGGCCTCAAGCATTTGACGCATGGTAACGGACATGACTACTCCTTGGTTAAGGTTGGGCCTCCATCCACTGACGAACCCTGTGAAGGGCACCTTAACGCGAGTGGATGTGTGGATTTCGCCGCGGCTGAGTCAGGCGGATGCCTGGTTTCCCAGCGTTAAGCGGCGCGCATTCTAGCAGCGCGGGCCAATCTGGGGCAAGCCGAATGGCCGGCGTTACTGGACTTTCAATACATCCAGCAGGGCTTTTTCCAGGGCCAGACGTTTTCCCGTTTTTTCCAGGGCTTCGCCTTCCAGGACGAAAACGTCTTCGGCGCGCTGACCGAGGGTGCTGATGCGGGCGGTGATGACGCTGGCGCGGTGGTCGGTGAGGACGCGGGCGACCTGGGCGAGCAGACCCGGTCGATCGCCGGCGGTGAAGGTGAGGAGGTAGTCGCGGCGGTTGTCACTGGGGGTGAGGCTGATTTCCGGTTCCAGGGGGAAGGCCTTGAGGCGGCGCGCGAGGCGCCCCATCAGGGGCGGCCCCAGAGGCTGGTGTGCCGCTAGATCGGCGGTCAACTCGTGTTCGATGTAATTCAGGAAATCGCGGTAGGCGACCTGAGGATGTTCTGGATCGAGCGCGTAGAAAGTATCGAGGGCCTGGCCGTCACTGGTGGTGTGGATGCCGGAAGCGAGGATGCTGTAGCCCAGGCGCGCGAAAAAGGCGCAGATGCGCGCGAACAGGGCCTCTTCATCGGGCGCGTAGACCAAAACTTCTACGCCTTCACCGACCGGCGCCAGGCGGGCGCTCACGATCAATTTTTGTCGATTGAGCAGAGGCAGCAGGCGGCGGGTCTGCCAGGCGATATCGCGCGCGTCCTGGCGCAGAAAGTAGACATCGTCCAGGCGTTTCCAGAACGCCGCTTCGGCCTCGTTCGGGTAGCCGTAGAGCCGCAGTTGCGCGCGCGCCAGTTCCTTCTTCTCCTCGACGCTGTCGATTTGCGGGGCACCCCCTTCGAGCACGCGGCGGGCGGCCAGATACAGTTCGCGGGTGAGTTTGTCCTTCCAGGCATTCCAGACTTTCGGGCTAGTGCCGCGGATGTCGGAGATCGTCAGCAGATAAAGCGCGGTGAGATGTTTGACGTCGCCGCAGCGCGCCGCGAAGGCGCGGATCACGTCGGGGTCGGAGAGGTCCTGTTTCTGCGCGGTCTGCGACAGCATGAGATGTTCCGCCACCAGCCAGGCGACCAGATCGGCATCTTCCACCGGCAAACCCTGGGAAAGGCAGAAGCGACGCGCATCTTGCGCGCCCAGCGCGGAGTGGTCGCCACCGCGCCCCTTGGCGATATCGTGGAACAGCGCGGCGAGATAGAGCAGATCGGGGCGCTGGCAGGCGCTCATCAGGCGGTGGGCGAGGGGGAATTCGTGGGCAAACTCGTTGAGCGCCAAGCGGCGCAGGTTGCGCAGCACCATCAGGGTGTGTTCGTCCACCGGGTAGATGTGGAACTGGTCATGCTGCATCTGCCCGGTGATGCGCCCGAACAGGGGAATGTAGCGGCCGAGGATGCCGAGTCGGTGCATCAACCTGAGCGCCGTGCTGACTCCATGTGGTTCACGCAGCAGTTCGAGAAAACGGGCATGGTTGCCGGGATCGTGGCGGAAATCGGCGTTGATGCGGCGACCGGCGCGTGACAGCGCGCGCAACAGGCGCGGCGTGCAACCGACCAGGGTGTGCTCGCGTGACAGCACCAGAAAGGCTTCCAGCAGGCTGTCAGGGTCGCGCGCGAACTGGTCTTCCTCGGCGTCGAGCAGGTTGCCGACCGCGCGAAAGCCGGTCTGCCCCGGTAGTTCGCGTGGGGCGGGCGGGGTGTGCAGACGGTCGCGCAGTTCACCCATCACCAGGTTGTTGATCAGGCTGACTCTGCGGGAGGCGCGGTAATAGCGCTGCATCATGCGTTCCGAGGCACGGCGCGATGCGTCATTAGCGATGCCCATGGCGGCGGCGATGCGTTCCTGGAACTCGTAGAGCATCCGGTCCTCGCGCCGGTTGATGGCGAGATGGAGGCGGATTCGCAGATTCGCGAGCAAGGCATAGTCGGCGCGCAGCGCGCGCGCCTCCGCTTCGCACAAGAGGCCGGTGCCTACCAGGTCTTTGAGCCGATGCCCCTCTCCCTGGGTCAGCCCCGCCGCGCGACAGACCCAGAACAGGGTCTGGATGTCGCGTAGCCCACCGGGGCTTTCCTTGAGATTGGGCTCCAGCAACAAGGCCACGTCGGCATGGCGGCCGTGGCGAGCCTTCTGTTCCAGCGCCTTGGCCTGGTAGAAGACAACCGGGTCCATCTGTGCCGCCAGGCCCTCCCGCATGAGCTGGAACAGCTCCGGGTCGCCGGCGAGGTGGCGCGCTTCCAGCAGATTGGTCTGGATGGTGATGTCGCCCGCCGATTCGCTCAGGCATTCGGAAAGCCGCCGCACGCTGTGGCCAATGGGCAGGCCGACATCCCAGAACAGGCCGATCAGGGGCTCGAAGCGGACGTGTTCCGCGTCCGGCAACGCGTCGTCGAACAGGATCAGGACATCGACATCGGATTGCGGATACATCTCGCCGCGGCCATAGCCACCTACCGCCACCAGCGTGGCACGCTCCGGCAGATCATGCGCTTGCCAGATATCGCGCAACACCTGATCGGTCAGGTGGGTGAGGTCGCTGAGCAGGACGTGCGCGCGTGGTAGCGCCAGGTACGCCTCGAATACCGCGGCGCGGCCTTCCTTGAGGGTCGCGCGCCAGGTACTTGCATTGGGGACGGGCATTGCTTCAGCCATGGCTACCCGGTAATGAATGCCGGCGGCGGCGGGCATTCGGCGGAAAGCGTCAGCACTTCGTAACCGGTTTGGGTCACCAGGATGGTGTGTTCCCACTGCGCGGAGAGCGAGTGGTCCTTGGTCACCACGGTCCAGCCATCGCCCAAGACGCGGATGTCACGCTTGCCGGCGTTGATCATGGGTTCGATGGTGAAGGTCATGCCGGGTTCCAGGATCGGGCCTTCCGTGGCCTTGCCGTAGTGCAGCACCTGCGGCTCCTCGTGAAAACCGCGACCGATGCCGTGGCCGCAGAATTCGCGCACCACCGAGTAGCCCTTGGCTTCGGCGTATTTCTGGATGGCCGCGCCCACCACGCCCAGGTGCACTCCGGGGCGCACGGCGGCGATGCCCTTCCACATGCATTCGTAGGTAATTTCCGTGATCCGGCGCGCCATGATGCCGGGCTCGCCGACAAAGAACATGCGCGAGCTGTCGCCATGCCAGCCGTCCTTGATGACGGTGATGTCCAGATTCACCACATCGCCGTTCTTCAGTTTCTTGTCCGGGCTGGGCACGCCGTGGCAGACCTGATGGTTGATCGAGGAGCAGATCGACTTGGGGTAGGGCTTGTGGCCGGGCGGCGCGTAGTTGAGCGGTGCCGGGATGCTGTTCTGTACGTCGACCATCAGGTCGTGGCAAAGCTTGTCCAGTTCATCGGTGGTGACGCCAGGAATGACGAAAGGTTTGATGTAGTCGAGCACCTCCGCGGTCAATCGCCCCGCGACGCGCATTTTTTCGATTTCTTCCGGGGTCTTGATGGTGATGGACATGGCTGTCGCCAGACAAAAAAGGGAGGGCAGAATAGGAGCCGAACCGGGGAAAGTAAAGGCGGGTGGCCGTGTGGGTATAGGCGTTTCGAGTGCCGCCTATACTGAGTCCAATTGAATGGGTGGAGCGGATTCATGGCGATTGGTGGTGTGAGCGGTGTCGCGCAACCGGCTGCAACGCAGTCGGTCGGGCGCGCTCAGAGCCCGCTTTCGCCGGAGCAGCAGCAGGAAGTGGCTCGCCTGAAAGCGATCGACAGCAAAGTGCGCGCGCACGAACAGGCACACATGGCGGCGGGGGCGGGGCTGACCGGTGGCGCCAATTTCCAGTACACGCGCGGCCCGGATGGTCGGCAATACGCGGTCGCCGGCGAGGTGACCATCAATGTTTCCTCCGGACAGACGCCGCAATCCACTATCGAACGGGCCAGCCAGATCCAGGCCGCCGCCCTGGCGCCGGTCGACCCTTCATCGCAGGACCGCGCCGTGGCCGCCGCCGCCGCGATGATGGCAAGCCAGGCACGCGCGGAATTGAGCCGGATGAAAAAAGAGGAGCGGGCCGGGGAGACAAGCAGCAACCCGGTCGCCGAATCGCTGAAACAGGCCACCGCCTTGCGCGCCTACGCCCAGGTCGACACTGGCGAGACGTCCAGCACTTCCTTGATCGACCAATACGCCTGAGGTGTAGCGCCGGCATCCTTGCCGGCTTCGTTCTTCTGATCAGGCCTACGAAGCCGGCAGGGATGCCGGCGCTACAGTCCCACTCAAGCGTTCGAGCGACGCTCGAAACTCGTGAATGAACCTTCCGCCGGAGTGACGACCACATCATCCACCCGCCCCGCTGGCGGCCCTTTGCGGGACCAGGCGACGATGGCCGCCAGCGCGCTTTCTTCACCTTGTACGACGGCTTCCACCGAACCATCCCGAGCATTGCGTACCCACCCGGTCACCCCCAGGCGCTCGGCTTCTCGGCGCATGGACTCACGGAACCAGACGCCCTGGACACGGCCGCTGATGGCGAGGTGGCGGGTGACGAGCGGCTGGCTGGGGCTCACTTGATCCGCATCCCCGGTTGCGCGCCTGAATCGGGCGAGAGCAGGAAGGGGCCGCCACGTTCGTCGCTGGCGGCCAGCACCATGCCCTCGGACAGGCCGAACTTCATCTTGCGCGGCGCCAGGTTGGCGACCATCACTGTCAGCCGCCCGATCAGGGTTTCCGGGGCGTAGGCCGCCTTGATGCCGGCGAACACGGTGCGGGTTTCACCGCCCAGATCCAGAGTGAGCTTGAGCAGCTTGTCGGCGCCTACGACATGCTCGGCGTTGGCGATGCGGACGATACGCAGGTCGACCTTGGTGAAGTCGTCGATGGCGATGAACGGTTCCCACGGCGAGGCAGCGGCTTCCGCCTTGGCTTCGTTCTGCTGGTGTTCGGCGTGGCGGGCGGGGTGATTGGCGTTTGTACCTTGAGCTACGGTCGCTCCCTCTCCCCCGGCCCCTCCCCCGAGGGGGGAGGGGAGCAGGCTTTGCTTGTTCTCTTCCACCATGGTTTCGATCTTCTTCGGGTCGATGCGGGTCATCAGATGCTGGTATTCGTTGATGGCGTGGCCGGCGGGTAGGGGCGTCCAAGCATCGGTCCAGGTCAACGGCGGAATATTGAGGAAGGCTTCCACGTGTTCCGCCAGTTTCGGCAGCACCGGCTTCAGATACAAGGTGAGGTCACGGAACAGGGTCAGGGCGGTGGAGCAGACTTCATGCAGCTCCGCCTCGCGGCCTTCCTGCTTGGCCATGGCCCAGGGCTGCTTCTCGGCGATGTATTGGTTCGCCACGTCGGCCAGCCGCATGATTTCTCGCAGCGCGCGGCCGTAGTCGCGGTCCTCGTAGCTTTGCGCGATTTCACCCTTGCTGAAGGCGGCGACGAATTCCGCCGTGGCGGTCGTGTTGCAAGCACCCAGCTTGCCGCCAAAGCGCTTGCTGATGAAACCCGCGCAACGGCTGGCGATGTTGACGTACTTGCCTACCAGATCGCTGTTCACCCGCGCCGCGAAGTCTTCCAGGTTCAGGTCGATGTCCTCCATCGAGCCATTCAGCTTGGCCGCGTAGTAATAGCGCAGCCATTCCGGGTTGAGGTGGTTGAGGTAGCTCTCGGCGGTGATGAAAGTGCCGCGCGATTTCGACATCTTGGTGCCGTTCACGGTCAGGAAACCGTGGCAGAACACGCCGGTGGGGGTGCGGAAGCCGGCGTGGGCGAGTTCGGCGGGCCAGAACAGGGCGTGGAAATAGAGTATGTCCTTGCCGATGAAGTGATATAGCTCGGCCTCGGAATCCGGTTTCCAGTATTCGTCGAAGTCCAGCCCGTTCTTGTCGCAATAATTCTGGAAGCTGCCCATGTAGCCGATCGGCGCGTCCAGCCAGACGTAGTAATACTTGCCCGGCGCGTCGGGAATCTCGAAGCCGAAGTAGGGCGCGTCGCGCGAAATGTCCCAGTCGGACAACCCGGCTTGCAGCCACTCGCCCAGCTTGTTGGCGGCCTCGGACTGAACGTGCGCGGGGTCCGCGATCCATTGCTTGAGGAAGTCAGCGCAGCGCGGGTCGGAGAGCCTGAAGAAATGGTGGTCGGACGATTTTCGTACCGGCTTGGCGCCGGACACGGCGGAGTAGGGTTCGATCAGGTCGGTGGGCTGGTAGGCGGCACCGCAGGCCTCGCAGTTATCGCCATACTGATCCTTGGCGTGGCACTTCGGGCACTCGCCCTTGATGAAGCGGTCCGGCAGGAACATTTCCTTCACCGGGTCGTAATACTGCTCGATGGAGCGGATTTCGATCAGCCCGGCTTCCTTGAGGCGCGTGTAGATGGTGTCCGAGTAGTGTTGGGTTTCTTTCGAGTTGGTTGAGTAGAAATTGTCGAAATCGACATGGAAGCCGTCGAAATCGCGCTTGTGCTCGTGCCAGACCCGATCGATCAGTTGCTCCGGGGTGATGCCTTCTTTCTCCGCGCGCAACATGATCGGCGTGCCGTGGGTGTCGTCGGCGCAGCAATAAATGCACTGGTTGCCGCGCATTTTCTGGAAACGCACCCAGATGTCGGTCTGGATGTATTCGACCAGATGGCCCAGGTGGATGGAGCCGTTGGCGTAGGGCAGGGCGGAGGTAACGAGGATCTTGCGGGACATGGATTTGGGCCGGGTGCGAAAAGTCGCGCAATTCTAGCCGCCGGCCCTCATGGCTGCACGGCGCCCTATGGATTCACCACACGCATACGCTCACGGGTGGCCACTGCCTGCTCGGCGAAGTGGGCGTTATCGAACAACTCGGGATGCAAATGGCTGGATTCCACCGCCTGGGTGTACCAATGCAAGGCCGCCACCGCATCCTTCTCCACACCTTCGCCGCGCTCATGGAAGCGGCCCAGAGCCAGGCTGGCCGCGCTCATCCCCAGCCCGGCCGCTTGCGCCATCAAACGTTGTGCGCGGGCTTCGTCGTGTGCCACACCCTCGCCCTTGTGCAACATCCAGGCCAGATGAAAGCAGGCCGGCGCGTAGGACTGGCTGGCGGCCAGGTCGAACCAGCGTTCCGCCTCGGCATCGTCCTGCCTGACGCCTCGGCCGCGCGAATAACTCAGTCCGAGCAGGTACTGTGAACGCGCGTGCCCCAATTCCGCCGCACGGGTTAGCCAGGCCACCGCTTGCGTGTCGTCGCGTGTCAGTGTCCAGCCATGGAAATCGCCGTGTGCATAGGCGTAACCCAGTTCGAACGCGATCCGGTCGCGCAAGAGCGCGGCCGAGAGCAAAGCCACGCATGCCAGCAGCAGCGCAACCTTGCGTGACGAACGTGGCGAAAGCTTCACACCAGCGCCGCGAGAAAACGCAGGCGTGCCGCATCCAGTTCCGTCAGCGCGGTTTGCGCTTGCGACGCATCGTCGGCGACAACCCGCAGCAGCCGCGCGCATTCCGCATGAAGCGCATCCAGCGCCGCCGTCACCTTCGTCTCATCCAGTTTGAGTTCGCTTGGTCGGGGGACTTCGATCACCGTGCCGTCCAGCGGCTTGAGCACGGCGGAGCGAGGAATCAGCCGCTGCCCGCTTTCTTCCGAAGCGGCTGTAAGCGGGCCGGTTTTGACATGGACCTTGCCCTCGAATTCGAAGCGGGCACCGATGGGTAGTAACTGGAATTTCATGGTTGTTCACTGGAGTGAGTCGGGTACCGGCAAGCATACCGCAACAAAAAACAACCCTGAATGAAGATTATGTATTATTTTTATTATTAATCAGGCGCTTAGGCGCTTTTTTTACATGTGGCGGATGCGGTTTTTGGTGTACTTCTTGATACGCCAATTCCACACAATTAGATTAATCCATGACGACTTATGATTGTCAACATCCAAAATAAGGTTTGTGGTTGATTTCAAAGAAATTTGATAATTGATTCATCGCAATGGCCCCATTTGTAAGCTCTCCTTGTTGTCATGAACCGCGTTGGTGAACGCCACGATATGAGGGTTCGGCGGGGGAACCGGGTTGACGAATCGTTCCGGCTGGGGGATCACCACGACAGACAGCAAGCTGCCGTCCTCGCTGTTTCGGCGTTTGACGCGGTAGCGCAGGATGTTCATTTTCTTCGGCCCAGCCCGATGCCAGCCTGCCTTGAAGAAATCCTTTTGCAGCGCGGCGCCGATTTTGTCCTCAGGTTCGCCGGTGGCGCTCTCACCAATAGCGTCCAGGTAGTGCCGGAAGATGCGCGGTGACACCAGAAGCATCAAGGTTGCGCCGTTTTCCTCCACGAAGTGGATCAAGGCGCCTGGGACGTTGTAGACGAGCGTGCCATTGCCAATGCCTTCCTGTATCCAGGCCATGAGGCGTTTGGCGTTTTCCGGAATGCTTTCTGGCGCAGTTCTCGGCGGCGCCGGTGTATGAGGCACTACCGGCGCAAGAACCTGGGGTGTGGGAACCCTGGGTTGCTTGACCGCTGGGGCAGCTCTACCAGCCTGTGACGGCTTTGTTGGCGCAGTTTCTTTGCGCCTGGCTTGGTTTGTTGTTACCTGTCCCTCAACTACGTCCATCAGAGCTTCATGTTCGTCGAGGAAGCCGTCATCAGAGGGTGACTGCGCCAGTGTGACCGTCACCAGCCCGTTCCTCTGGGGCAGTACACCACCACGGGTTGGCTGGGGCAGGGGGGCTGCCGTTTCGCCGCCATCAATCAACGCCCTCAGTCCGGCAAAAGCATCGACCGCAAGGTCATCGCTCGGCATGGCCTGTGTCTCCAGCGGCACGGCTTCCCTGACGGGAGATGGCGTGGTGAATTCGGTTTCATTGGCAGGCGCAGTAGCTGGCGCAGTAGCTGGCGCAGTAGCTGGCGCAGTAGCACTGCCTGCCGCTGTTTTTTTCTCCGCCACCTTGATGGATCCAGGAAAGTCGCTGGGAATCTTGTCGAGCGGGTAAACCTGCTCCAGGGGGAAACGCAGCATGGTCAGAGAATGTGACCATCCGGCATCACTCACCAGAATGGTCCAAACGGCGCCGCCAGTCGCCGGATTGGGCGTGAGTGCGCCATATTCCTGGAACGTGTCGAAAACCCGGTCGTTCTTGAAGCTGGAAGGCAGGCCTGGTGCGCCATCGGGCGCGGCGAGTTCATTCTTTTGCAGATATTCCCGTAGTTCGTCCGCCGTCCGCTTGCACACCAGCCAGATGCTTCCTTCTTTTACGAAGCCGGCGGCGCCGTCGCGATTGAGCGGCAGCAGGCCTTCGGCCAACATGCCGCGCAGACCGGCCATCAGGCGTTCGACCAACGGCACGTCGCGTGCGCTGGCGAAGCGCACGCGCGGGCCTTCCATCAGATTCGCGGCTACGGATTGCCGGTCGGCCTGGGTCACCATGTCCGCCAGGGCGCCCCCCTTGGCTTCACCCGACAGATAGGCCATCAAGTCCCGCATCGGGCCGCCAGGCGCCGACAGCCACGCGATCGCCTCGGCAGGCACCAGTTTCTGAAGCAGTAACACCGCAAGACGCTGATGCAGGGCATAGCTTCTCCCTCTCACGAATGCAACCCGATACCAGTCCATCCCTTGCTCCGGCAGGCTCCCGGCCAGCGGATGCCAGGGGCCTTCGCTGCGTGAGTTACCGCAGGTGATGGCCAGATCGGATATGGGTTTGCCGATGTCGTGGAGTAGGGCGGCCACCAGGACCGCATAGCTCCAGCGCGACTTCAGGCGAGAGATGTCTTCGGCATCCGCGCCAGGCGGCAACATCAAGCCCTGGCGCAGGCGCAATGCCCGTGTGGCCACGTCCAGGCTGTGCTCCAGCAGCCCACCCGGATGGGCGTGATGGTGTGCTTCTGACGCGGGAAGGCGTTGGCAAAAGCCGGCGAATCCATCGAGCAGTGGAGCACCCATGCGCTTCCAGTCCGCCCAGGGCAATCCGACGATCCGGATGATGTCGTCGCTGAGCGCGGCATGAGGTTGCAGCAGGGAGCCGGCATCCATGACCCACTTCGCGCCCAACGGCAGGGTGGCAAGCTTTGTCGCCGCCGAAGCGGCGAGAAGACCGGGCCGAGGCGCGCGTTTCCAGCGTGACAACAGCCAGCCGCCACCGACCAGGAACCCGATTCCCAGTGTGGCATTCAGCAAATCCGGGATGGCGTAGCTCACAGATATTTCTTGTAGTACTTCCACTGCATCCTGCTGAGCAGCGCGGTGGCGAGGACGATGGGATAGAACATGAGAGCGGGCGAGACCTCGAACGGCAGCGTGCAGTACATGGCCAGCGCCACGGGCAGGCCAAAGAAGTGAAAATACTTCGCGCGGTGGTACAGGTTCGCCGACTCGCGCCCAGCACATTCCCGGCGCGCGGCCCGTTCGGACAAGCCATCCGCCAGCCCGATTACCCAGACCAGCACTACCAGCCAAAGAACGCCGGCGGCAGCCGCCAAGCGAAAACCCACCAGCCAAGTGCCGGTCATGGCAATCCGGATTTCTTCACCGAAGTTCGCCGCCAGTTTGCTGATGACTGGTAAAGGGCGATGTTCCACCACCACCCGATGCAGGCCGGTCGCGCGGAATTCCAGGGCATAAATGCTTTCGGCGAGATGCCGACCGATGCGATAGGACATCGCGTTATCCGCCAGGCCGAGATGCAGTGCCTCGGCCCGAGCCAGGGCATGCATCCTGTCTTGCCCCTGACCTGGTGGCCAGGCCAGTTTGGCCACCGCGATCTGCATGACGAGGGACAACAACGCCAGGCCGCAGCAGGTCAGCACCAGCCAGATGGCGAAGCGCAGGGGCGCGAAGAAAAACCCGAATGGATTTGGATCTGGTGTGCTCTGCTTACCAGCCACAGCCTTTTCCTTCCACGGTCACGCCATGCTCCTCGCCTGGATCTGGCGCAGCCAAGCCTTCAAAGGCACCGGTCTCGAATTTGTCGATGTCGTACCGCCGCGCCATCTCGCGCACCATATGAGCGATGCTTTCCGGCATCGCTTCTTCATCGGCCGGGTCCGGCAGGGGTAGGCGCAGTTTGTGGAGGCTCCCCTCCACGTAAGCGTAGGCCTGGCCTTTCGGCAGGCTGGTGAGGTCGGCCGTAGTCAGCAGATCCACTTCCTGCCGGTTGATGCGGTCCTCGTTTTTGCTGGTGAACTCGTCGAAATCCTCGGGATTGTTGTTGTCGTTCGCCCCGGTGACCGGGGTCAGGGTGTTGATAAATACCTTGCCGAGTTGCTTGGTAAGGATCTCCGCCGTTTCGGGATTTTTGACCCGCAGCATGAATAGGCTATTGAGGTTGCCGCCGATCTGTCCGGCCTTCGCCTTGTTGCCGATGCGTGCTTCGATGTCCGACCAGGTCTGGGTGTAAACGGTGACCTGAAAGCCCGCGCCACGAGACTTGTTCAGGAGGGGCACGAACTCGTCGCCGATCAACTCGTTGAATTCGTCTGCGTGGATGCTGCATTTTTCGATGGGGGCTCCACCCGCTTGCACATCCTTGTAGATGCGTCCGGCCAGACTGGTGAGGTCCGAGAACATCGAGTTGCCCACGGCGCCCGCCACTTCGTAATCGGACAGCGAATCCAGGCCGACATAGACGATGCCACCGCCGCGCAGGATGCCTTCCCAGTCGAAAATCGGGCGGGGATCGTCCGGATCCTCGTAGTCCGGGTTGAGTAGTTCCGCCACCTGCCCGGTGGTGAGCTTTTCCAGCAAGGGAATGAGTGAAGCCACCAGCTTGTTCCAGAAGCTTTGCTCGAAGCTGATGATCTTGATCAGGGAGTGCGCGACGGGGTCGTAAAGGCCCTTGGCGCGGATGTAGTCGATGAGCTTGATGATGTCCATCGACCGGCTTTGCATGGCGCGCTCGACGTTCTTCTTCTCGATTTCCCTGGCAGCGACCTCCTCGCGCCAGCCGGCTGCAAGAGGCTCCCGGTCCAGCCAGAAGGCACAGTAATCCATGACCAGGGGCTCGATGTCAGAGGCATAGCGCAGGATGTCCACATAGCGCACCTTGCGCCCCAGCGCCACCAGGGCGCGTCCCATCGAGTTCACGAACCCCCAGACGAACTGGGCGAAGTTCGCGCCTTCGCCCTCCTGCGGCAGTTGATTGGTGATGCGTGTCGCGATCTCGGTGACGCGGCTGAAGTCGCCGATTCCGTTGTAGCGCGCGGACAGTTCCGGGAAACCCAGGTGGAACACATAGAAGCGATCCAGGCGTCCAGCCCGCTTCGCCTCCGTGTACATGCGCTTGAGCAGGGCGGCATCGCCTTTCGGATCGAATACGATGCTGGTGTCGCCGCGCCGAATGTCCTGAGTGACTTGCAGTTCCAGGAAGCGGGTTTTGCCCACCCCCGTGGTGCCCAGTACCAGTGTGTGGCCTCCCCGGGCGGACATGTCGAACCAGACATCCTCCTCGCCTTCCCAGAGGCCCACGGCATGAAGAAGGGGATTACCACCCACAGGGGGCAGGGGGCGCGCCGGGTTCCACCAGGTATCCCGGCTGGTGTGCTGGCGCAGATTCTTGCCGGCTTGCTCGGCTTTGAGTTCAAGCGCCCGCGCCTTCTTATGTGCCCAACTGGGGCGGGACAAATGCGCGAACTGGGGCTCTCGTGCCATGACCAGGCGCTGAACATGGCGCGCGTCCCACTGAAAGCCCTTGCCGGTGTAATACGCCTTGGTCGAATGCGGTATCTCTTCCAGACCCAACTGGAAGAGCGGGAGTTTTCTCAATCCGCGCTTGTAACGCACGAGGCGCCAGCCCTGCCAGGCGCGCCAGGCGGAATAGGCGCAAATGCACGCCGCTACCGGCAAGGCTTCTTGTGGGTTGGGGCCAAAGGGAATACGGGCGAAGGATAGCGCCGCCGTGGACATCGCCAAACTCGACATGCCGACGGCCGAGTACAGCTCATAAGGGCGGCGCAGCAGGTTTTCTACAGGGTAGGGCATGGGGCTATCTCCTTGATGCAGGCAAGCAGCCAGCGTTCTGTTTCAGCCGGCTCCGGGTATTCGCGGTCGGATTGCCAGATGGCGACCCCCTCATTCCAGAATTGCTGAAAGGGCACCTCCAGCGGTTTCCAAGGTTGTTTCTCCAGCCTGGCGCGCCAGGTCAGGAAATCCAGGCACGCCAGGCGTGCCGCGAGATGGCCGTCATCGACAGGAGCACCCATCTGCTCCAGCAAGGCAAGAATTTGGCTCTCGGGCGATTCGGAGTCCACCGCGATCACGTCATACAGACCCCGGTACTGGGACAGCCATCGGTGCAGCACGGGCAACCACCGCGCGGCGTGGAGCGCCACCAAGCGCTCGGAGATGCGATCCATCACTTCTTCGACTGCCTGCATCACGCCGCCTCGGGCTGGACGAAAGCCGCCATACGCTTCCCAGCGTCTCGCGTACACCCCAGCACCAGCTTATGGCCGGTCAAGTGCTGCTTCTGCGGCAGAGAGGCCAGAATGTCCTCATAAAGCTGCTTGGCGTCCACGCCGGCATCGTAGGTTCCGACATAGACCGCGCCTTCTTTGTTGAGGTAGCGGTTTTCAGTCAGGCTGCCCGAAGGGCATGAGCGGACTTGATCATCCACCACGAACAACGATCGCGGTTGGTTCTTGACGACGAGGGTGTCGATGAGCGGCAGTACGGAATTCGGGCTGGTGAGGCGAGCCAGATACATGGTTCTGCTCCAGAGAGGGCAACACGCCGGAGACTGCCCAAGAAAAAATGCGCGCGCCACAATAAACCCCCGATACGATGCCAGGGGGTTTATTGTGGCGAGACTGCGCCAGAAACGGTATGCTCGCGCGGCAGACGGCCTTTTCGGGTTAAGCCATTTCCCTTTCCCCTTATCTAAGCCTTTGACCATTAAGGCTTTTTCCCGTTTCCCATTAAGCCCTTTAGATAACCCCCTCGCGGATTTTTAGCGAGGGGGTGCCCTTTGGATAAGCCCCTTCCCCTTGAAAGCGGCCGCCCACGGGCGCCCCTTTGCTCGTTTTTAGGTCGTCGGGAGGATGGAGGCGTTGGAAGGCATAACAGACGCATGCCTAGCGGCAGTAAACGTTACGGGCCGTAACACATCAACCGCCGAATGCCTGGCGCCGAATCTTTCCACCCGGTGGAAAACCAAAACCGCAGGCTCCCTGGCGCCGAAATCCTTCCAACCGTTGGAAATACCAGCCGCCGAATGCCTGGCGCCGAAAAGTGTCTAGGCCCTAGACACCCCAGCCGCAGGCTCACATCAAATCAGGTGGACGGTGATGTGCGTGCTGTCGCCAGCGGCAAGAACAGCGCCAGCGGCGAGCTGGGCAATACGATAAAGCCGTGATGCCTATAGAAGGCTGCGGCCGCTTCATCCTTCGCGTCGACCATTAAGGCAAAGGCTGCGATTTCAGAGCGGATGGCGCGGTCAAGTGCATCCGCCAGTAGCGCGCCACCAAGGCCCTGTCCCTTGTAGTTCTGGTCTACTGCCAGACGCCCCATGCGCACCGTCGGCACGGTAGGGTAGCGCGGCAGCTTCTTCCCAATGCTGGCGGGAAGATCGGACAGCAACAGGCTTGCCGATGCCAGGGTGTAGTAGCCCGCGATGCGCTGTTCACAGGTGAGTGCAACAAAGCACGCCGTTACCCTTCGGCGAATGTCTTGCGTGACCTGTTTCTGGAAATAGCTGTCCAGCGGCCCGGAACCGCTACTAAACAGTGTGCGGTCATGCCCTGTATCGAGTGGCGTGACACGAAACGGCGTACTACTCACTCAGCACTCATCAGCTTTCGGCGGCGCGCAAAAGCGCGCTCCAGGGCGGCGGCAGGTTGTGGCGGAGACAGAAGCGCCTGCGCGAAACACTCTTGGTCGGCCAGTGACAGCCGGATGACTTCGGCCTGTTCGATGGCTTGCTTCGCGGCGTCCTGCACGGCGGACACCACGAAGTCGGTCATGGTGCGACCCTGAATCTCAGCGGCTCGCTTAAGCATGGCATGTAGATCTGTGCTTATCCGGGCTTCGAGTCGGGCTGTGGTGGTGGCTGATGGCATCGGGCGGTCCTCTTTTGCGGAATTGTACGGCTGTACGCCGTACCTAATCACCGTTTGAGCGGAGGCGCCCTAAAAAATAATTTTCAGGCGGCGCCTCGACGAAATGCGCATCTAGCCGCAAGTCTCTGTTTTTATTGTTGTTTTAGTTATGCGAGTTTTACGCGAAACCGCGCACTATAGCAGTTCTGGTTTTTTATTTCCGCAATAAACCCCCTGGCATCGTATCGGGGGTTTATTGCGGAAATTTCTTGCGTTCCCCTCTACCGTTCGTTCCGCCTGATTTAGGCACCGCAGTTGTGCTTCGTGTCCGTCGCGTCTCCTCCCAGGCGACGGACACCTTTTTTACCTTGCGTGGACGAATGACGAGATTCGCTTTTTCCTTTCTGGTGTTCCTGATCGCCACGTCGGCAGCGGCCGGGGATTGTTTCGTGGCGGCGGGCCAGCGTTACGACATCCATCCCTGGCTGCTCTATGCGATCGCCGATGTTGAGTCGTCGGGGAGACCGACGGCCGTGAACAGCGGGCACGCCGAGCGCACACGTTCCATCGACATCGGCCTGATGCAGATCAACTCTCGCTGGCTGCCGAAGTTGGGCCAGTACGGAATCGATGCCAAGCGCTTGCTGGAGCCCTGCGTCAATGTGCATGTAGGCGCATGGATACTGGCCGATCTGTTTGCGCGCTATGGCGCGACCTGGGAGGCGGTCGGCGCCTATAACGCGGCCTGCACGAGCCTCAAAGGCGCGGATTGCCGGCGCCGGCGGGCATGGTATGCGAACAAGGTGGCTGCCGCGTTCCGGCGGATTCGCGAGCACGCGGAGAAGCAAGGATGAGCCGCGCCCTGGAAGAGCAGGCCATCCGCGTGGCGCGCGCCCATCTGGCGCCACTGGTGCCGCTCATGGAAGACCCCTCCGTCAATGAAATCATGGTCAACCAGGCGAACAACATCTGGGTGGAGCGCCGGGGCGTCATGACTAAGACCGACATCATCCTTTCCGAGACGGTAGTGCGGGCGGCCATCAAGGCGCTGGCGGCGTCCTGCCACAAGGATGAGGCATTGACCCTCGATCTTCGGATGCCGGGATTGCGTATCGCGGCGGCATTGCCGCCGGTGGCCGTGAACGGTGCTTGCCTGTCCATACGCAAACATGCGCGACAGCAGCTTACCTTGTCGGACTATCTGGAACAGGGTGCCTTCTCGCCGGCCTGGCCCGCGAGTGGATATTCACCCATTGCCCGGCCCGATGATGCTGAGACAGCCCAGGGTGGGGAAGCCCTGATGCAGTTTTTAGTTTGGGCGGTGGAATCCCGACAGACCACGCTGATCGGGGGCAGCACATCAAGCGGCAAGACCATGCTCCTGAATGCGCTTGTCGCGGCCATGCCTGACAGCGACCGGATCATCACCATTGAAGATACGGCCGAGTTGATCGTGCGCGCGCCCAACTATGTGAGCTTCGAGTCCAACTTGCACAAGGGCGTCTCCACGCGCGAGCTGGTCCGTCTGGGTCTGCGCTTCCGTCCTGATCGCATTCTGGTGGGCGAGGTGCGCGGCTATGAAGCGTTCGACCTGGTGGATGCCTTCAATACCGGCCACTCCGGTGGGGCGTGTTCGCTGCACGCGAACAGTGCCTTCATGGCGCTGGCCCGCCTGGAAAACATGGTGCGCATGGCGCCGGAGGCGGCCGGCTGGCCGCTTCCGGCCCTGCGCGCCCAGATCGCCGCCGTCTTCCGTTTCGTCGTTCAGGCCGCCCGCGTGGGCGGGATGCGCGGCCCGGACGAAATCATCGAGGTGCTGGGGGTGGAAGACGGCGCCTACGTCACCCGTTCCATCTTCAAAAAAAGGAATCCTTCATGAAGGTCTCACCGACTACTCGCACGTTCCTCGACCTTGCATTCAACTTTTCCTTCATCGCCGCCGCGTCTTTGATCGTCTCGGAGCCTGCCCTGGCCGGGCCTGTGAAGGATGGCCTCTGCGGCGCCATCGCGGTCACCGAGTCCATCCTCCCGGCGGTCATCTCGGTAGCGGCTGTTGGAGGGGCTTCGTGGGCTTTGTACATGAAGCAGGGAGGTGAATGGGTTCAGAACGCAATGAAGGGTGTGCTGGGTGCGGGATTGCTGGCTAGTACGGCCACCATCGGTGGCTATGTCGCCGGCGCCAAGGCCAAGGCCTTGTTCAACTGTGCCGGCGGCGCCGGTGCCATGCAACAGATCATCAACAACCTCTGATGCGCCCTGATCTGGACAAGGAGCCCGTCTATCCCTGCCTGTCGGCACCCATGGTGGTGTTCGGCGTGGACTGGCGGATGTTCGCCGGCAACGCGATGGTCTTGATGCTCATGGCGATGATGTTCAAGCAATTCTGGTGGGCCGTGCCGGCGTTGGCTGCGCATCTGGCGCTCATGATTGCCACGAAGCGCGACCCGGACATGATGGGCATTTACCTGGCCTATGCCGGGCAGGC
Source organism: Gallionellaceae bacterium (assembly GCA_028714875.1). GTDB lineage: Bacteria > Pseudomonadota > Gammaproteobacteria > Burkholderiales > Thiobacillaceae > PFJX01. The sequence goes on along the minus strand of JAQTLN010000006.1, from coordinate 119,002 downwards.
GGCTCGATACGAGCCCCAGGCCGTGGTGGATATGCACCAGGGGCGGCGTCCAAACGGCCTGGGCAGGGGTGCGCTCATATGAGCCATGAGCGCCGCTCGGAAACCCGCGCCGTGGCCGAATTGGCGCCTTGGCTGTTCATGGCCGGTGACCGTGTGGTGGTGAACAAGGATTCCGCCTTGCTGGCCAGCTACGCTTTCTCCGGCATGGATGAGGAGGGTATGGCCTCGATGGCGCTCAACGACCTGGTGCGCCGTGTCGGTTCGGCATTGCGCGGTTGGGATGATCGACCAGTGCATCTGTGGTGGACGCTGCGCCGTCGGCGCATCCTGGACTACCCGGAGGCGTCGTTTCCCGATCCGGTTTCCGCGCGCATCGACGCCAATCGCCGGCGTGCGTTTGTAGATGGCAAGCAGTTCCGCAACACCCATTTCCTCAGTCCGTCTCTCGTGCCGGAACGGGCAAGCGCCAGGCTGGGAGAACGGGTGCGCGCGGGCATGCGGGAAGGGCATGGCTTCTGGTCCGCTCTCGGGAATGCCTTGCGGCTCACCTTCGATCCGTCGGTGGCCTTCGCTTACTCGGCGCAAGAACTGGATACCCAGGTGGAACGCTTCGAATCCTTGCTGTCGGATTTTGCGGAACCCTTGCGTGACCTCCATCTCACGCGGCTTTCCGGCACCGAGCTGACGGCATTCCTGCACGGCCAAGCCTCGCCGGTCCATGACCGGCAGGAGCACGTCGCGACACCGGGATCGGCCGATGGCTTCCCGGATTGGTTTCTGGATGCCGGCTTGCCGGATGCGGCGGTCGATGTCTTCGAGGACTGCTTGGTGTTCGAGGGTGACCGCAAGCAATACGCGGCGGCCGTCACCATATCCAGGTGGAGAGAGGGTGGGGAAACACCGGAATTGCATCCTGGTTTCCTGGACATCCTGGCGCGCCTGCCGGTGGAACTGACCGTCAGCCACATCTTCCGGCTGATGCCGCGCGCCGAAGCGCTTGACCACATCGAGCGGGTGGTCTGGTGGAGTGGTTTGGCGAAGACGCTACGTATCGGCGCGCTATTGGGTGCGGCTGCCAATGGCGGCAGCATGAACAAGGCGCCGATCAACAAGGCGCGCGAGGATGACGAGAAGCAGGCCAAGAAAGCGTTGGCGGCCTTGAACTCGGGTGAGCGGCAATTCGGCTGGCACAACACCACGGTGCTGGTCTTCGGGGAGACGCCGGATGCGCTGGAGGAAAGCCTCGGCATCGTGACCGCCGCATTGCGCTACCAGGGTGTGGTGCTGGTGCGCGAGCACCTGCATCTGGTATCCGCTTTCGCCGGAACGATGCCTGGGCAGCATGCCCAGGTGCGGCGCTGGCGGGTGCTGTCGTCAATCGCCCAGGCCTGCGTGGCGCCGCTGTTTTCCATACGGCAGGGTGATCCGGTCTCACGACACTTGACCTCGCAGACGGGACGGCATTGCCCGGCGCTGGCGGTGCTGCCGACCGCTCACGGGATGCCGTTCTATTTCGACCCGTTCGTGGGCGACGTGGCGCACACCCTAATTCTCGGTCCCTCGGGCGCAGGCAAGACGGTGATCGTGACGTTTCTCATGGCGATGTGGCGCAAGTATTACCCCTGCCGAATCGTGATCTTCGACAAGGGTTTTTCCTGCAAGGTACAGACATTGCTCATGGGGGGCCGCCATGTCGTGCCGTCCAGCGGCGCTTCCAGCGGGGTAAAGGTCAATCCGCTGGCTTGGCTGTCCGATCCGACAGAGTGGGGATGGATCGCGCAGTGGGTGGAGGGGCTGATTGTCTCGCGCGGCGATTACATCGTGACGGCCGAGGATGAACGCCTGCTGCATGAGGCGGTGGAGGCGACGGCATCGCTGCCGCGCGAGGATTGGCGGCTGCTGTCGCTGGCTTCCGGCTTGCCGGAGCGGCTGCGCGTGCAGTTATCGCCGTGGATCGGCGATGGCCCGCAGGCGCCGTTCTTCGACAACGTGGAAGACGGCCTCGATCTCACGGACATCACCTGCATCGAAATGGGCGAGGTCTTCCTCTATCCGAACGTGGCGCGCGCCTTCCTGGACTACGCCTTCCATCGCTTGATGCGAACGATCATGGAAGTCGGCCCTGATGGGCGGCCGATCCCGACCTTGGTGTACCTGGAGGAGTGCCAGCACTTGCTGGCTGATGCGGCGTTCGAAGCCAAGGTGAAGGACTGGCTGGAGACCTTCCGCAAGAAGTTGACGGCGGTCTGGATGACCACGCAGTCGCCGGAATCGGTGCTGACCTCGCGCATCTGGCCGGCCGTGCGCGACAACGTGCCCACCCGAATCCTGCTGCCCAACCCGGAAGCCCGTTCGGAGACCTTGCGCGAGCTTTATTCCCGCCACCTGTCGCTCAACGAGGTGCAGATCGAGGCGATCGCCACCGCGACGGGCAAGGGCCAGCTCATGGTGGTGCAGCCCGGCCTGTCGCGCATGGTGAACCTGCGCCTGGACCCCGACACCCTGGCTTGCTTGCGCTCAGATAAGGCCGCGCTGGGTGTTTTCGATCGAATTTATCGCGAAGGCGGGGAAGGCTGGCAAGTGCGTTACATCGAGGAGTTGAAACAACATGCGTAGTTTCTTGCTTGGCGTCTTCCTGTACGTCGTATTTCTAGTGCCTGCATGGGCGGGGTCGGTCGCGGGAACGGGTGGTTCAACGGAATTCACCCAGATACTCAATAACGGCCAACTGGCCACCTCGGTCAGCAAGCAAGCGCAACAGGTCGCCAATCAGATCCGCCAGATCATGGTGGAGATCGACCAAAAGATGCTCATGGTGCAGAACCTTCAGAAGCTTCCGGCCGCCGCCGCCGCCATCGCGTTGGCGCCATTGCAGAAGGATTTGCGCGTTTATACCGACTTGTACCGCGCGGTGGCCGACATCAAGGCCGCTTCACAGCAGGCGGCGGCGATGCTGCAACAGCGCGGCAGTGAAGCCGCCTACATGAAATTGAGCCCGAAGGAATACCTGGCACAGGAAATCGCCCTGGCCAAAACGCGCGGTGGGAATTACGCCCGCGAGTTCGACCGCGACGTGGCCCGGCTGAATACCTTCAACGAGAAGAGCGTTGCTTTGGCGGAGGCCACCAAGAATGCCACCAAGGCTTCCGGCACGGTGGAAGGGCTGGCGGCGCTGGCCACCCAGAACGCTATCGCTGGTTCCGCCATGCTGGATATGGCCCAGGTCATCACCGAGCAGAAAGCCGCTGTAGCGATGAAGTCGCAGGAAGAGCAGTTGCGCATCGCCGCGACGGGCGAGCAGACCCAGCGGGAGATGGCGGCCAAGGCCGCGCAGGAGGCAGCCGACAAGGCTGCGGCGGCGCAGTTCAAGCTGGAGCAGCCGACATGGTGGAAATGGTGAAGGAGTGTTGCAAATGAGCCTCATCAGAGCCCGTATGGCACAGGCGCTGGAAGCGGTTTTCTTCGGCGAGCACGGGCCAGATCGACTTATCGGCTGGCTGGTGCGCGCGAATGAGGCCGACCAGGCGCTGATCACCACGGTTTTCAAGGGGCGGCTGGCTTATGGGCCAGAGGGCGCGCGTGGCGATTACCGACCGGCTGAGCGGGAGGCCTGGCGCCAGGCGCATCGCTGGCGCCTGGAAGCGGCATGGGGGTTGGCCGTCGTGATGCAGGACCAGCCAGCGCTGGTCTTCATCAACCTGATTCTGGTCGGCATCGCGCTCGTCGCGCTGGTCAACAACATCGTGAACACGGTTATGGGGTGGGTTTTATGAATTCAGGATTTATCGCGGGCTTCGCTGAGTTGCCGGCTCAAGACCAGAAGCGTTACCAGCGCGCCGTCGAACAGGCCATTGCGCTCGGTACCGAGAAGGAGGAGATGCGGGCGCGCTTCGAGAAGCTCAGAGGCGATACCCGCGTGGAAACGCAGATATGGAAGCTGACGCAGTTCGACGCGTACCTGGATCGTTTGCGCGAGTCCTATTGCGAGACTTCCGATTTGCTTGGCCTGTCCGTCGAACCCGCCGATGGCTGGCCGCTGCTTGATTTCGATAAGTTGCCCAAGGGGGAGGAGGTTCACAGCCTGGTGCTGCTGGTCACGCTCAAGCATGAACGCCTCCAGGCCATGCCCCTTGTCACCTTGCTTGACGGGTTGCGGTTGAACGGCAGCGGGCGGGTGCATTGATGGGGATGGACATGAGCATGGTGCTCGGCCTTCTCTCCCATCTGTCCGGCTCTCGGCCCGCCCGCGCCGCCCGCGCCGTCGGCGCGCATGTGCCGAATCCGGATCATCTGGCTGATCGGGTGGAGCCGCGCGCTCGCGCGCTGGTCGCGGGGCTGGAGCGTTATGGCGCCGGCGTGTTCGCGTCCTGCGCCGGGCATGGTGGCGGTGGACGGGCGCCGTACTGGCCGCATTTCGCTTTCCACCTCGATCTGGAGCGCGCGCGGGCGCTGGCCGAGTACCTGCATGACAACCCGGCGCTGGCTTATCGCTGGGCCATGGTCGGCCACTTCATGCCGCGCTACGGGTTCGACCTGGGCCTCGCGCTGTCCATCCACGACCGGCAGAAATTCGATGTCGCCCGTGTCGATGCGGACCTGGGTCGGCTGGCCGGGTGGGTTCAGGCGATGGGTGCCGGGGAAGGACTGGGTAGAACGTCGGGAACAAACAATACAGGGAGGCTCGCATGTCACGCGGCGTGAAATGGTTCTACTGGCTGGGCGTGGTGGTGTTGGCAGCAGCGGCGCTCTGGACGCCTCGGGCGGAGTCGATGCCGCCCGTGGTGTTGGCGGCGGTGGCCGGCGTGGCGGCCATGGCCTCCAGTACGCCGGCACAGGCGGCCACCACGCCGGCCGCGCCTCCAGCGACGGCCAAGACCGCCGGACAGCAGGCGGACAAGGTGTTGTCGCGGGCGATGAACGGCATTCAGGCGGCCGGTGTGCGGATGGCGGGTTCGCTGTGGGAGGAGGGGATCACGCTGTTCTGGCTGGTGTGGATACTGATGCTGGGTTGGACCATCTACAAGAATTACCACCAGAGCGAAGACCTGGTCGGCGCCTTGGCGCTGTTTGGTGCGGTCAGCACCTTCATCTTGCTGGTCATGATGCTTTACATGCCCCCGCGCGCGGGGGTCGGCACATGGGGTGGGTCGCCGGTTTACATGGCGCAGATTTTTACCGGCGGGTTCGAGGATTACGCCAGGAAGATCGCGGGGAATTCGGGGATACCCGAGATGGCGGGGGCGGGCTGGAGCAACCTCTTGGGTGTTGCCGTAAAGATGTTTCAGAACAGCGTCCTGCAATTGATGCACTACGCGGAGGGGGCGCATCTGTTGCCAGATAGTCCGAAATGGTGGGATTACGTGCCAGCGCTCTTTAGGGAGGTTCTGCGGATACCCCACATCATCCTCGGGCTGCTCGCGGCGATATTCGTCGAGGTCGCGATGGTGATCTATATCTTCGTCGTCCTCATGGCCGATGTGCTGGTAGTCGTCGGCCTAACACTTGGACCGATCATGATTCCCTTCTACCTGATGCCGGTTCTGTCGTTCCTGTTCGATGGCTGGCTGCGCTTCATGATCACGGCGGGGTTCTTCAAGCTGGTGGCCACGGTCATGCTGGGCCTGACTTACAACCTGGTCAAAGAACTGACCATCACGTCGAAGTCGCTCGCTGATACCAGCAACCAATTGACTGCGGGGGTCTGGGTGGGAGATCTGATGAGCCTGCTACTGGCCGTTGTGATCTCGATTCTGACTCTTCTGCTGATGTGGCAGGTGCCGAGTATCGCGGCGGCGCTGACTCAGGGCAATGCGGGTGGGGATATGACTAAGGCAGCCAGGACACTCGATAACGCCGCAAAACTGTTGATGAAGGGGAAGTCATGACCTCAATCATCATCGCAGCAGGCGGCCCCAGACCGCAGTACTACCAAAAGGACTGTGCCGATGGCTGCGATGGCGGCCAATGCAATATCGGCTACGCGCACAACGTAAGACAGGCTTCCATGCCGATATGCGCCCCGGCCGATGTACCAAACTGTCCACACCACCCAGGCCAGGCCGGCGATGGCGACTACGCCGCTAAACAGCTCGTTCCCCTTGCCGAATATGAGCAGAGGGGAGCGTTCGGCAAGGAGCGCGAGCATGTAGCCGCCAGCAAGCAGCCCGGCGCACGTCAGCAGATACCAATGGAGAAACGCCTTCGCGGCGCTGAACTGGGTGTCTTTGGCGATCATCATGATGTTTTCCCTCTTGGTGTTTTTGACGATTTTCACGATTCAAAATGTAGCCGCTTTGCCGCATCGGCGAAAGTGATGTGCGTCACTGGCCGCTGTTCACGCAGCTTCAAGCGCGGCCATGGGAATAGGTACAGCCGTCACGCCCAGGCTGTCGCCGCGTTGCCGTGCTTGCCAGAGGTCGTGGGCGTCCTGGTGGGCAAGCCAGGACTCGGCGCTCTTGCCGAAGGCCAGTTCGAGTCGCAAGGCCATCTCCGGGCTGATTCCCGCGCGGCCGTTGACGATCTCGGACAGGGTCTTGCGCGAGATGTTGAGCTTTACGGCGGCCTCGGTAATGGACATCCCCAGCGGCTCCAGCCACATCTCGGCAAGGATTTCTCCAGGGTGGGGCGGGTTGTACATACGCATGGTTCACCTCGTTCAGTGGTAGTCGAGGTAATCGACGATGTAGGCATCGCCGTCCTCGAACCGGAAAGTTACGCGCCAGTTCGCCTGCACCGTCACGGACCAGAGCCCATTCAAGTCGCCGGTCAGCCGGTGCAACCTCAGCCCAGGCGCGGACATGTCCTCAATTCGACTGGCGTCGTTGAGCATCGACAGCATGAGGCGCAAGCGCTTTGCGTGAATCGTCTGAATGCCAGCCGCGCTTCCCGTGTTGAAAAAACGCTCCAACCCTTTGTGCGCGAAAGATCTGATCATGGAATTTACTGTAACCACATGGGTTACGTTTTGCAAGCGGCCTATCTATGACTTCCCGCCTACCTCCCTCCGGCAATCCGCCCCCCGCCTCCGTCACGGGCAAGCCCGTGCTGGGTGAGGGCGCGGTGCTGTCCACCGAGCGCAACCGCGCCTGGGCCTTCGCTTTCGCCGCCATTCTGGTGGCTTTGGTTGAGGGCATCGCACTCTGGTCCATGTTGCCGCTCAAGACCTCGGTTCCCTATTTCATCGAGGTCGACAGGCTGACCGGCGAGGTGCGGCCGTCCGATCGGGTGGCCACGCGATTCAATGCGGACAAGTCGGACCTGACCCTGCGCTACTTTATGAACCAGTGGGCGAAGCGGCGTCTTGGGCTGGACCCTGAAGGGCGGATCGCCGAGAAGGAGATTGCGCTGGCCTATGTCATGACCTCGGGGGCGGCGACCGCGCAGTTCGACGAGTGGCTGGACCGGGAGCGGCCGTTCGAGCGGCTCAAGCGCGATCCCGGTTATTCCCGCGAGGTGGAACTGCTGCCGGCGAGTTTTCTGAGCAAGGACGTGGCGGTGATCGACGCTACCGTCACCGAGCAGATGGCCGGCAACACCATCTCGACCAAACACCAGCGTCTCACCCTGCATTTCACCCTGATTCCGCCCTCCGCCGAAGGGTCTGACGACGAAATCAAGCGGCGCCTGCGCATCAATCCCATCGGTTTCTACGTGACGCATTTCAGCCTGGATGACATCAAGTGAGCATCAAATGAGGACACTGACTTGGCTTTGCCTGTTTCTTTCCACACTTCCGGGCATTCCGGCCTGGGCGGATAAGCCCATCCAGGAAGCCCCGCCGCGCACGGCGCCGGAGGCGGCGGCGTTCGCCGATACGCGCCTGGCGGTGTATGCGTGGAATCCGGATCAGGTGTTCCCGGTGCTGGCGCGCACCGGCATGTACACGGTGCTCGCCTTCGAGGAGGGGGAGCGGGTCCAGGGGGTGTACCTGTCGGATACCGCGCGCTGGCAATTCCATGTGGCCGGCGACAAGCGCCATGTCTTTATCCGGCCGTTCGCGGGAGTCGCGGCAGGGTCTTTCAACTCCGGCACGGTCATCACCGACCGGCGTGTGTATCAGTTGGTGCTGGAGAGCCGGGGTGAGAATGAGCGCTGGCATCAGCGGGTGTCCTGGTACATCCCGGGCGCCGCGTTCGACGAACTGGAGGCGGCGCAAGTAGGGCGGAATCCCCGCAAGGGGGAGGCCGAATCCGTAAGCGCTGAAGCGCAACGGCTTCGCTCAAGCGAAGCGCCTTCCGCCACGCCTGGTGTTGCCACCGGGATGGCCGCCGAGGCAGCCGAACCTTCTCCAACGAGCGTGGACCTCGCAAGGTCTTCCTTCGACTACAAGATTGAAGGGGAGGCTGAGTTCCGCCCGTCGGCGGTGTTCGACGATGGCCATTTCACCTGGTTCAGGATGCCCAAGGGCGCGCAGGTGTCGCCGGCGTTATTTGCACTGGATGCCAAGGGTGAAACAGAAATCGCGTCTTATGTGCCGGTCGAGGGCGACTGGTTCAAGGCCACCCGCACCGCGCCGGGCTGGCTGCTGAAGCTGGGCAGTGAGGAAGTGCGCATCGAGGCGCGTGGCCGCAAGGTGGCATTCCCGTCGCGCGCACGCGCTTCCTCATCCTTCTGGCCCTGGGGCGACTGATGGCAACGGCACGCACCCAGCGGTTCCCGCGCAATCTCGTGCCCATGCTGGCCGGTTTTATCGCCGTGCTGGTGGGGGGTGGGCTGCTGTTTACCGCTTTCCATAAAAACGAAGCCGTTGAAGAGCATCCCCCCGAGGCCGCCATCCAGCCGGGGCGCGCGGAAAACGTCGCGTCCCGCGCCCGTGAACAGGCCGATGTCGATCTACCGTCCTCGCCAGGGGTGGCCGGGACATTGCCGATCCCGGTGCCGGGTGAGGATTACCGCCTGCCGAAGGGCACGCCAGCGGCGACTCCGCCCACCCCCGCGTCTGAGATAGACGCTTACGCCCAAAACAAGGAAGAGGCACGCAACGCCACGGCAAGCCTGGTCGCTTACGAAGAGTTCGACTCCGCCACCAAGGCGGTGGCACAGCCGCAAACCGACTCTCTCGCCGCCGTGGAAAAAGCCCTCTCGGGCATGATGCAACCGGTGTCCACAGGTAACGACGCCACGGCGGCCCTGGTTCAGCGCGCCTTGCAGACGGCGCAAGCGGGAGGGGCTGTCACAGCCAAATCACAGAATGCCTGGGCCAATGAACAGCGCGCCGTGGCGGATGTGGAGCCGCCGCTGACCGCCACGGCCGCGCCTTCTCCCTGGATGCTGTTCCCGGGCGCGGTGATCCCGGCGGTGCTGGTGACGCCGGTGACCAGCGACGCGCCGGGTTCCATCACCGCGCGCGTCACCCGCGACGTTTACGACGACGTGCGCGGTGCGCGTCTTCTGATTCCCAAGGGTTCGCGCCTTTACGGCGCCTACATGAACGAAGTGGGGGAGGGGCAGGAACGCATCCTCATGGCGTTCTCGCGGCTGATTTTCCCGGACGGGCAGAGTGTGCGGCTCTCGGGTTTCGGCGGCGCCGACGCGATGGGACGCTCGGGCGCGCCGGCGGACGTGAACAACCATTTCTGGAAGATGTTCGGCGCGGGATTCCTCATCGCCGGCATCGCCAAGATATTCGACCGCTCCAGCCAGGCCAATGTGACCGTCATCAACCAGGCCGGCGGCTCCACCACCTTGACCGATTCGGCCGGGCAAATCCTCACCGAAACCGCCCGCAAGGTGCTGGAGAAGAAACAGAACATCAGCCCGACCTTGAATCTGCCTGAAGGCACCAAGTTCAACGTGATCGTCAATCGCGATATGGCGCTGGCGCCGTACAAGTCGCAATGAGAAGGAATCCGCGCATGCTTCGTTTACTGGTCTTGGCCACCCTCTGGCCACTCGTCTCCTGGGGCGCCACCTACGACTTCGACTACCGCACCGTGGGCGATGCCGATGCTCGCCCCGCCAACGTCTTCGACGACGGCACGGCGACCTTCTTCCAGTTCGCGCCCGGGCGCCCGGTACCCGCCATTCTCAAGGTCGGGCCGACCGGCGAGCAGCTCGCCACCTGGCGCCCCGATGGCCCTTATATCGTGGTCGATGGCGTGCTCCCGGACTGGCGCCTGCGCCTGGGGCGCGGAATCGCGGCCGTGCGCTACGCCGGTAGCCGCCCACTGGGCATGAAAGGCACGCTGTATGGCGCGGCCGTGCCCATCTCGGAGACGGGGCCCGCCTCGCTTTCTACCCCGCAGATGCCCGCGATGGCGGCGCGTCCGGTGCTTCTCCCCACACCCGTGGTTCCGGCACCGCCGGCGCCGCAGCAAATCATCAAACCTGGCGCGGTGGCGGAGCGCGCCATGCCGGCATCTATGCCGTTGCTTCCCGCGCCAGTCGCGCCGGCCCCCGTGTTGCCGGATTTCTCCGGCAGCTTCGTGGTGCGGATGGACGCACCTGGCGCCGACGCACCCATGCGGCGACGGGTCGAACCGGATGCGCTGGCTCCAGCGCTGAAACTCGCGATTGCACTGCCTGTCGTTCGTTCCGTGATCGAACGTATGTCGGTACGGTTCGCCAATCTCATTGCCAGCGCCTCCGACCTTGCAACGCTCGAAACCGCAGCCAAGCAGGCAGCGGACATGAGCAAGGGCGGATACATCGTCGTGCGGGCCTACAGCGGGGCGCAAAACGCGCAATCCCGCCGACGTTACGCGGCATTGCGTGGTGAAGAGGTCAAGTCCGCCTTGGTGCGTGCCGGCATCGCGGTGGAGCGGGTGCGTGTCGTGACCGCGACCACACGCGGCGCGCCACATGCCGACATCGTGTTCATCGGCGGGGGGATTCAGGTATGAGACACCGACTTGTCTGCCTGCTATGCCTGCTTTGGCTTCCTGGGTCGGCCCTGTGTGCGGGGTTCATGGAAACCCGCGTCTCCGGCCTGAATTTCGAGTCTCAACCCGCCGCCGAGGCCTTCGCGAAAATTGCGGCACTTGCCGGGATCGCTATCACCCTGGATGACTGTCCGCCACCTGCCGCGCGGATTTCCGCGCGGGACGTTTCCGGCCGCCTGCCCATCGTTCTGGAGCGGCTGACTGTCGCGCTTGGCTGTACCTGGCGCGAGCACAACGGCCTCGTTTCCATTCAGAGACAGGCCGCCGACAAAGTGGAACCACCGCCGACCCCGGTAGGCAAAGTGGCCGAGGCCTCCCAGGTGGCTGCCACCGCCTCTGCCACAACCACTTCGGCGAGCAAGCCGCCACACGCTCCCATCATCCTGAAGCTCGCCGTCACCGATTTTCCGGCCTATGCCCTACGCGACTTCCTGCGTGTGCACGGCATGGCCATGGTCTGGGGTGCCGGAGACGTGGGCAGTGTGGCCACCGTTTCCGGCGACTACTCGGGTGAAACCCCACTGGCCGTGATCGACGCGCTGCTGCGAGCGCATGGCCTGCAAGGCATCTATGCCCGCTCCAACAAAACACTCTACGTGAGGTGAACCCTGTGACCCATCCCTTTCCCCATGCCGTCCTTACGGCCGCGCTGTTCGCCGTGCTGCTGACAGGCTGCGCCAGCGACCGGCCGGCCAGAACCGCCGAGCTGGCCAAGTCCGCCGCGCAATCAGTCAACGCGGCCATCGCCGAAATCAAAACGAACGATCGCCGTGTCGGCTTGGTTGAGGTGGAATCCGCCGCCCAGGTGCCGGACATCCAGGCCACCGATCTGGATCCCGACACCGGCAACGTGCATGTGGACATGGCGGGCAAGGTGGCCGACGTGCTGGCCAGCCTCGCCGATCGCTATGGCTACGCGCTGGCATTCGTCAGCGACGTCGACCGGACGCGGGTCATCGGCATCAAGCTGTCCCGCGTATCGCCGGAGTATGCGTTGCGCCAGGCGGCGCTCTCGGCGGGGCTGGTGGCGGTCATCGACACCCAGACCCGGCGCGTCACGGTGGCCGACCAAGCGACTTATACCTTCCGTGTGCCGACGCACGTCATGCAGAAACTGAAAGCCGAGTACGCCGTGGGCGGCAATCCGGTCTCGGCGGGGGGGGGATCGTCGAGTGGCGGCATGGGCCAGGCGGTGGGCGCGGTGGGCGGCATCGAGGCCAAGTTCAAGGTCACCGGCGAATCGAGCAACAACGCTCAGGCCTTGGCGCTGTTCATCACCCAACTGGCCGGCGCCAATGCCAGCGTGAACGTGGCGAGTGACGCCGGACTGATCATGGTGCGCGGGCCGGGGCCGGCGCTGGAACGGGTGCGCGATTTTTTGAACCGCTATACCCAGACCGCCATGCGCCGCGTCGAGATCCAGGCGGCGGTGGTGGAGGTGACGCTGACCGATGAGTTCGCCTACGGCATCGACTGGTCCAAGGTGTTCGGCAGTGGCGCGCTCAAAGGGACGACGCTGGCTATCACCGGTGCGGCCGCCGTCACCAACCCGGCCTTCACGCTCTCCTACGCCGGCGCGAGCGTCTCCAGTGCGCTGAAATTGCTCAAGGACAAGACCGAATTGCGCGTCATCAGCCAACCGTCCATCGTGGCGATGAACCGCACGCCGGCCACGATCTTCAACGGCGAGCAGATCCCGTATGTCGGTTCCATCACGCCGCCGGTGGTGTCCGGCACGACCGTCACCCCGGGGTCGAGTTCGCTGTCCTATGCGGTCAGTGGCCTCTCGCTGTCCGTGATTCCCGACATCCTGAGCGATCAGCAGGTCGACATCACCCTGGTGCCGGTCATCTCGACGGTGGGAGACCTGACTACGTTCGATGTGGGCGGGGGCGCCAAGCTCACAGGCATGCGGCAGATGTCCAAACAATCCCTGATGCAGGCCCTGGTCGAGAATGGCCGCACCGTGGTCATCGGCGGCATCCGCCAGAACGCCAGCAACGACTCCGATAAGCTCGCCTCCGGCGACCGTAAATCGTCGGCCACCGAGATCGCCATCCTGTTGCAGGCCAACATCATCCCGGCCCGTCGGCAGGACACGTTGTTTACGGAGGCGATGTGAAACTGTTGCCTCCAGCCGTGTTGCGCCTGTTGGGCCGGCGGCCAGCCGTGCGAGGGCCGAGTGAGCCGCGCCAGGCCAAGTCGTCCACACCCGAGCCTTCCCCGAAGCGGAAACCTTCTGAGCGTGCCGGCGGCGCCTTGCTGCGCAGGATGTTCAACCCGGCATTACGCGCGTCGACACCCGCCTGCCTGCTCGCTCGCCTGGAGAATGGCGTCGAGGTGATCTACGCCCTGCATGTCGATGGTCGCGCTGAACGGGTACAGGACGTGCCGGAGGATTGCCCGCTGGTGCTGTCGGCGACCGAGGATGATCTGCGAGTCGTTTTGCCCGATACGCGATCCCATGCCGCCGGCCGTAGCCAGATGGTTCGGGAGTCCGCGCTGTTCGATAAATTGAGCATCGTGGCCGCCGGCCGCGCGGTTTACGGTACGCGCGTTGCGCGAGTCCACGAGGCCGGGAGCAGGCCAAACGCGATGAGTGGGCGGCGCCTGGCGCCGTTGGTGGCGCTCGCGGATCGTCTGGGCGTGCGGCACAGCGGCGTGATGCCTACCGTGTCCGGTTTCGTGTTCGGGGAACAACCGGACGGCGCCATCGCGATCGCCGTGTTCTTTGCCCAGGTGGGGGAGGGCAAGCTCAAGACCTTCATCACCATCGACCCGGTCAATCCCGAGATCCATCCGGACAGCCCGGACAATCTGCACGCGATCTACGCCTCGTTCATCACCCAACTGGGCTTGCCGGAGGCGACCGAACCGGCCGTTTTCAGCCAGACCGAAGCCTTGGCGGGGCTGCGTGGCTTCTATGCGGCCTATCCGGCGCAGGACGATTTCATGGGGGTGCCGGCGCGATTGGCCTGGCGCGGCGCACTCGCGCTATCAGCGGGGCTGTGCCTCGCGGCGGGGGGTGGGTGGTGGCTGGCCAGCGAGGAACTGGCGCGGATCAAGGCCGATACCCGTGCCGCCAGGGCAGAAGCGGATCGCGACACCGTTGCCGCCGCCACGCGCATCACGGCGGATCTGCCGGCCTTCCGGCGCTTCATGGGGTTGAGCGCCGCCCCCGGACTCGCCGAGGCGGAAGCGTTGTACCTGCCGGGTGGCCGGGTCGAGTCCACGCTGACACCGCAAGCGCATATCCACGAGGTGTTCGTTCCCGTGCGTTTACGCGACTCCGGCGCCGCCGATGCCCCGGATGCCCGCGCCATGTCCAGCGCGGTGGCCCTGGCCCTGCCGGGTTGTGAACGCACCGCACTTGAGTTTTCTGGAGCTGTCGATGAAATCCGTATCCGCTTTCTTTGTCCCACTGGCGACGCTGCTGCTCACCCTTTCCGCGGCCAGCCTGGCGTTTGAGGCCGGGACGGTGCGGGATGCCGCGCGTTCCGCCGGTGCCGGATTTGACCTGGCCAGGCGTGATGCGCGGGCCGCATCGAGCGCATTGGCCGCGCTCCCCGTGCCGACCCTCTCGCGGGGTGAGTCCGCCGTGGCGACGGCCTTGAACGTCACCCTGGCGCAAACCCTGGTGCGTATCAGCCACCAGGCGAAGGCGCGCACGGTGGAGATCGAGCGCATCTCATCCGCATCGCGGCAACAGGGCTTTGCCGGCGCTGATGCCTTATCCGCGCCGGTGCCGTTGACCGGGGGCCGCATCCTGGCGGTGCGCTTGTCGCTGAACGGGCGCTACACCGACTACCCGTCATTCAAGGCGTTCCTGGACGACCTGGGGCATCTGGCCGCCGTTCAATCGCTCAAGGTCACGGGTGATCACTTTGAGTCGGTCGTCGAAATCTACGGAGTGAACCATGTCTGAGCCAGGCGTCGCGGCAGCTCGCTCCCCAGTCCGGTCCTGGTTCGGGAAAAAACAGTCTCCGGGCGGCTCTCCATCCATCCCGCCGGTCGCGCCTGATCACTCCAAGGGCATTGATCTGCCGCCGTCACATGGCTTACCCGCCTCGGACTTACCCGCCACGGACCTAACCACAAAGCGCGCGCATCCGATGGATGCCGATGTGCATCAAGACCTTGTGGAGGCAGGCGCGGCGGGTGGGATGGAGGCGATTCTGATCAAGATGGGCGCCTCCAAGAGCCATGTACGCTTTGCTCTGGATCGTGCCCGAATCTTGAAGCGGCCGCTGCCCGAGGTAATCCGCGATGTGGGCCTGGTCTCCGCCGAGATGGTCGCGCGCGCCATCGCGCAGATGAACAGCCTGCCTTACTTCGCGCCCATGGAGGTCGAAGCGCTGGATGTGGCGGAACTGGCCCGCTACGCCGGTCTGATGGAGGAGTTACAGCCATTCGCGCCGATCGGCACGAACGACCGTGGCGGGGTGTTGGTGGCGGCGGCGTCGATGCAGGACGTGAACCGGGCGCGCAACCATTTCCACGAACATCGGCCGACGCTGTGCATCGCCTCAGAGAGCACGATTCAGGCGGTATATCGGCGCTATTACGCGCGCACGCTGGAAGCGCTGGACACCACCGTGGCCGCATTGGAGCGTGCGATCGAGGCGGGCACGGAAACGGACAATCCCGGTCTGGTGCAAGAGGTGGTGTGCTGCATGTTGCGCTATGCCTGCTACCAAGGCGCGTCCGACGTGTTTCTGTCACGTTCCGCCCTGGGCGGCATCTTCAAAATGAAGAAGGACGGCACCGGAGAAGTGGTGCGCAGCCTGCCGGACGCGGTCTTCGAGCGGGTCATGACCATGCTGGCCGGCAGTTCCGGGGCGACGGAGCGCCTGGCTCAAGGGCCGGTCGATACCCGCGTGACCATCGACTCGCCGGATGTCCAGGCGAAGTTCGGCGACATCCTGCATCGCTACAACTTCCGCATGGCGCTCACCCCCGCCATGAAAAAACGCATCCTCGCCGTCATCCGGATCCAGGATGCTCACGCGCAAGAGGTGGAGTTCGATTCGATCGGCTTCGACACACGCTCCAACGAGATCCTGCGCGGCTGGATACGCCGGCCGGCCGGGTTGATTCTGGTCACCGGCCCGACTGGTTCAGGCAAAACAACGTCGTTGTACTCGATGCTTCAGATGATCGACCCGCTCGCCAAACAGATCGCCAGCGTCGAGAACCCGGTCGAGGCCGAGTTCTCGATGTGGGCGCAGCAGGAGGTGGTGGTCAAAGGGGATGCCGACGAGGGTGACCTGTTCCACAAGCAACTGGTGTCGTTGCTGCGTCAGGCGCCCGACGTGATCCTGCTCGGCGAAATGCGCGACAGCAAGGTGGTGGCGGCTGTGCTGGCTGCGGCCAATACCGGCCACCTGGTCTTCACGACCCTGCACACCAAGAGCGCGGCCGGGGCGATTCTGCGGCTGCGCGAGATGGATGCCTCGGTCGATGCCCTGGCCTACACCCTGATCGGCGTGCTCGCGCAACGCCTGGTGCCGACCCTGTGCCCGCATTGCAAGACGCCAGACAGCCGCGACGAGGTGGCGCGGGAGCTGGATCAAGCCTGGCTCGAAGGCCTCACGAAAGCACCAATGCGCAGGACGGACGGGGGCTGCCAACGCTGCGGCGGAACGGGCATTCGCGGGCGGCGGATGGTCTACGAGATCATGGAAGGCGACAAGATTCGCCCCCTGGTCGAGGCCAATGCGCCCATCTCGAAGATCCATGACGCCGGCATCCAGCCCGGCCAGAGCATGTGGGCGCGCAGCCTGCTGCTGGTGGCTGCCGGCCTGGTGGATATGGACGAACTGCGTGATCGCGTGGAACGGAGCTGACCATGGAATGGGCCTATCACTACCGCGCCAGCAACGCCCGTGGGCAAGAGATCAACGGCATGATCTACGCGCCGAACCTCGACATGGCCTATGCGCGCATCCGCCAGTCGGCGCTGAAAGCACGAAGTGTGGACTTCGATCCGAAGGCCACCATCGAGCGCTGGGTGTCAGGCGGCAAGATGTCGCAATCGGAGCTGTCCCGGTTTTATCGGGTGCTCGCGCGACGCTACAAGGCCAGCCGCTCGATCCGGGACACCCTGGAGAATGCCGCCGCCTATATTCGCGACAACGCCATCCGCGAGGCCGCCCTGTTGATGGGCCAGCGCATCCAGGACGGCGTCTCGGTCAGCGAGGCGATGCTGATCGCGGGTTTCCCGCGCATCCACGCCATGTCCATCCGCGCCGCCGAAGGGGCGGGCAATTACGGCGATACGTTCGCCCGCCTGGCTGACGACTTGGGCCGCGAGGTGCGGCTGAACAAGGACATCGCCAGCGCCATGCGGATGCCGAAAATCCTCTCGGCCTTCATGTACGTCGCGCTGTTCTCGGCCACCTACTTCATCGCCCCTCTCCCAGAAAAGTTCATGCAGGAGATCGGCAGCAAGCCGGAGGCGTTGCATGAGGTGTATTTCGCGGCTTCGCATGCGCTCCACGACAACTTGCCGCTGTGGGGCGGCGTGTATCTGGCCTTGCCCATCGTGGCGCTGGCGTTCGGCCGTCGGCTCAGGCCGGGGCGGATGTTGGATTTCTGGCCGTCCTGGCGGGCCATGTCCGAGAAATCCGATCACGGCGCCTGCTGGACGGCATTCGCCATGCTCTACCAGGCCGGCATACCGCCTACCGAGTGCGCCACCGTGGTCGCCGGCGCCGCGCGGCGCGAGGACACCCGTGAGTCCTTCACCCTGCTGGCGCGCCTGTTGATGGCGGGGCAGACGATGTCCATGTCCGTCACTCGCGCGGGTTTCCCGGATTTCGCCGTCGCCGGGGTGATCGCCGCCGAGGAAAGCGGCGGTTCCATGGCGCAGGCACTCCAGGAGTTCACCCGCGAACTCGCCCTGGATGTGTCCGATGCCACCGGCACCGTCCAGGCCGGTATGCAGCTCATGTCCACCGTGCTGGGCGGCTTGATGATGATGTTCTTTATCTATCTGACCCTGTTCCCGATTCTGACCGCCGCCGTGTCCAAGGTCTGAACGATTTACCCAACCCAACCTCACTCTGGAGAACCACACCATGCAACACCGCAACCGCTTCCCCCTTCCCGCCCAGGCCGGTTTTACGCTGATCGAAATGTTGGTCGTCGTGGTCGTCATGGGCATCTTGGCCGCCGTCCTGCTCAATAAATTCTCGGGGAGCACCGTGTCCACACGCGCCACCGGCCTGGTCACCACCATGCAGCTCACGGCCGGTGCCCTGGATCGCTACAAGGCGGAACTGGGCTGCTATCCCAACCGTTTCGATGCGCTTTGGGATCGGACCAAGGCGTCGGCTGCCGACACGTTTTGCGGCCTGGATCATCGCCCGGGCTGGATGGAGGCATTCATGAAGCCGCAACAGGTTTCCGCTGACGCACCCAACAACACCATGTTGCTCGATGACGTGCAGCGCGGCGTGACGCTCGCCATCGCGCGCCAGGCCGGCGGGTTGGGTACGCGGTGGGTGTTGACCGCCGCCAACGTGCCCAACGACATCGCCACGCTCGCGATCGCCAAGTGCAACGCAACGGACCCGAACGCCGCGATGCCTGTCGCGTTCAATGGCAACCTCAAGTGCATCGGCACGGCCAATGGCGCGGAATTGACCAACGTGACGATGATGTTCACCGAGACTCGATAAGCCATGAGGGCTCAGGCCGGCTTCGCGTCGTATCTCTGGCTGGTGGTGATGGCCGGGCTGATTCTGTCCCTCAGCATCGGGTTGTTGATGGCTGGGGAGCGGGATCGTGAGAACCGCGCCGACGTGGGCCACCGGGCCTACCTGCGAGATGCGACGGCACGCCTGGCGCAATGGTACGACTACCGCTCTGGTGCCACCGGCGCGCAGGCGGCCCCGATCGACATGGCGCTCGCCCTGGCCGAAGCCGGCATCACGCCGCGCTTCGGCCTACAGGCCGCGTCCAGCAACCGCCTGAGCGATGGGCTGGTGTCCTGGCACGTCATGGCGCTATGGCTGCCCGATCCGCATCGCGTCCAGGGCACGGCGTTCGATCCCGCGACCGGCGCATTCACCCAGGGGACGTGGCTCAGCGATGGGCAGCCCGCCGAGGTCGCACATGCCGTCTTCAATGGCCATGCCTCGCAGTTGGTGAAGTTCTCCGAGTCGCAGCGGCGATTGCGCACCATCGCCAGCCGCCTGGAGAACATGTTCACCCGGTTGCGCGAGCTGGACCCCGTGGCGGCCGAAGGGCGGAACTGGTTCCGGGCCGTCGATTGCGCTTCCCCCAATCCCGGCGAGTTGCCCTGTTACGACGGCTACCGCGCGATCGACGCGACGGCCGTGCCGGTGGCGGCGGGCGTCTCTGCCGATACCAACGTGAGCGCCTGGGGTGCGGCGGTCGAGATTTCCAACCTGGCCGACTCCAGCACGGTGTCGCCCTATTACATGTCCATCCGTACCAACCTGCCCTGGGGCGGGGTGTTGCGGGTGGCGGCTCAGGAGCCCTGATGCAACTCACTGAATTTGTCGTGGATGCCCTGCTGCAACCTGGCGTCTCGGATGTCCACCTCACCACCAACAATCCGCCCTGGGTGCGTCGGGATGGGAAGCTTCTGCCTAGCCAGGATATGCGGGTGGCGGATGGCGATCTGCGCATGCTGTTGGACCGATTCAAGATCACCGACCCGATGGCGGCCTTGGCGGACGTCGGGGCACGGGAGTCGCGGATGTCGCAAGAGGATTCGCGCACCGGCCTTGATTTCGGTGCCGATCTGCACGGCACGCGGCTGCGCTGCAATTTATCCCTGGCCAATGGCGGATTGTTGAGCCTGGTCATCCGTCGCCTCAACGATCACATTCCACCCTTGGAGTCGCTGGGTTTCCCGAGTTCGATCATCCGTTATCTGGACCATGCCACCGGCCTGATCCTGGTGACGGGGCAGACCGGGTCCGGCAAGTCCACCACGCTGGCCGCGATGCTGGACCATATCAACCAGCACCTCGAAGGCCACATCATCACCATCGAGGACCCGATCGAGTACATCCTGCCGGCGGGGCGGTGCAAGGTCACCCGCAAGGAAATCGGTCTCGACTCGCCGTCCTTCCACGCCGCCCTGAGGGCGGCGATGCGCCAGGATCCGGACGTGATCATGATCGGCGAAATTCGCGATCGCGAGACCCTGACGGCGGCACTGGCGGCGGCCGATACCGGGCACTTGGTGCTGGGTACCCTGCACACCAAATCGGCCGTGAAGGCGGTGGACCGCATCCTGAGCCTGGCGGGTTCGGACAATCAGGATTTGGCGCGCAGCTCGTTCGCGTCGGTCATGAACTGCATCGTCGCGCAGACCCTGGTGCCGAGGAAGGAGGGTGGCCGTTTACTCGCGTATGAAATCTTGGCTGGCACGCCCTCCATCGCCTCCAACATCGCGCTCGGTCAGGTTAGCCAGATTCCCAACATCATGGCGACCGGCCGCGCGGACGGCCATGTCCTGATGAACGCCAATCTGGCGGACCTGGTGCGCCGCGGCACGATCGAGCGGGACAGTGCCTTGTCGGCGGCCTATGACCGGAATGGGCTGGAGCAGGAGTTGAAGCGATGAGGGCGCGCATGAGGGCGCACCAATCCGGCTTCACGCTGATCGAGTTGGCCATAACGGCGGTGATCCTGGGGATGATGGTCGGCGTCGTCTACAAATCGCTTGGCCCCATGCTGGCCTGGAAATCCCGCGCCGATACGGAAAACCGCATGGCCCTGCTCAAGGGCGCCTTTGAGACGGCCTACCGACAAAACATGGTCAGCATCGACGGCGATGCCCAGGCCCGCCTCAACTTCGCTGCCGCCGGCAATATCGACCCGGTGTTGCCCAATGGCAACGGTTACTGCGTGCCCCCGGACAATGCGCTGGCGCCTATCGCGCTTCTGGCCCGTTCATCGCCGAACGAGGCCATCCGCGACGGCTATGGCCTCAACTTCTGCTTGCTGATCGGGGCGCGGGCGGGAATCGCCTACAACGGCCAGAACTTGCCCTACCACCCGGTGGCCATCGTCAGTGGCGGGCCGAACGGCCAGGTTTCCGTCGGCACCACGTTCGTCAACGGACAACTCACGCTGGCCACGGACGACATCGGGGCGGTGGTGGATACCGCTGGCCAAGCCATCGCGGCCTATACCCGCACGATGGAGGTGTTGTCGAAGTCCTCCGGTGCCTTGCAGCAATATTTCAGTGCGCGATACCAGGCGGACCCGTCGCGTGGACCGGGAATCGACTATTTCGGCTGTGGCGCGGCGGCCTGTCCGCCAGGTGCCCCCGCCGCCAACTGGGATGCCGCCAACGGCCTGCCGACGACCTGCGCCGGGCCGGTGGACATGACCAACACCGCCATCGGTGTGGTGGGCCTGACCCGCGAGGACGTCATCGACGGCTACGGCCAGGTGGCCCGGTACGACAACTGTGGCGCCGGCCTGCGGCACCCCAGCAATGCCACGGCCACGATGCGCATTCCCCCCTTCACCACCGCCGTCCAGACCACGATGCCGGACGGTACCCAACTCATCTCGACCGCGGTTGGGATGATTTACTGATTCAGGAGGTTTCATGCACAAAAAATATTGCACGCACAAGACCCTACGGCCGTTGCTCACCGCATTCCTGGTCGCCGGCCTGCTGACGTCGATGAGCACCGGCGCGGCCGATGTGGCCGATGTGAATCCCTTCACCGGAACCGAGGCATCCATCGCCGGCCTGAAACGGCAACTGGAGGTGGCCCGGCTGAAGGCGCAGATCGCCACGGAGGAAGCGAACATTCGCCGAATCGCGAAGGAAGAAAAAGCCCCGGTCGATCTCAAGAACCCACTGGCCCAGTTCGGTACGCTGAACTTCCCCACGGAAAAAATGCCGCTATTCGACACGTTCGGCAAGCCGAAAGGGAAGGGCGCCAAGCCCGAGTCGGCGCCCGCCGTGGTCACCCCCGCCCCCGCGCCGTCGGCGGCGCCTGTTATTCCCGTCGGGCCACGCCTGGTCGGCATCCTTCGCGACGAGGCCGGCCGGGTGGCGATCATCGAGCAGGGTGGGGTGCTGAAGCAGGTCAAGGAAGGTGAATCGGCCCATGGACAGAAGGTCACCAAAATCGGCGACGGCTGGGCCGAGGTGGGGGGCAAGCGTTTGACCCAGGACAACAGCTCGCTCGCGCTGGTGACCAATGTCGACAAGCAGCCGGTGGCGCGGGTGGTGGCCGGTGGTGTGAACACGTCGCCGGCGGCGTCGGGGCAGCCTGTCGCTCAGGCCACGCCGTTCATGCCGCCGAATTTCCAGTAACAAAGGAGAAATGACATGAAGTTCATCAAGATGTGGAAGAGCCTGAACACCTTTCAAACCCAATACCGCCCCATTGCCGCGCTGGTCTGGCTGTTTTCGATTTTGTTGTCGGTCATTCTCTTCTTTCCCACTCGGTGGGCCGACCTGTGGATTCCGGCATTCGCGAGTCTCGCCATCGTCTTTCCATTACTCGCCATGCTGTCGCGCGATGAGGCGACGCTATCCAGGCGGATTGAGGCCGGTAATGCTGTGCCGTGGTCAGTCGATGTCAATGGCGTGATCGTGGGCACCATTGCCGATTCGCACTACGCCGCTATCCAGCTTTCTGTCTGGCTGGATGCGCGCACCCACATTGCCCAACTGCTCAACGTTGGCAATATGGGTTCGCGCATCGTCGATATGCTGTTCGTGGGCATCCCACTGGGCGTGTTTTGGTACGGCTTTGGGGTCTTCTTCCTTGCCCCGGATACCTTCGCCTCAATCCTGGCCGAGTTGCGGCAGGTTACGCCTGAGCAAGTTGCTTCCAGCGTGCCACGGCTTCTCCAGATGGTTGGCCTCATCTCCATGATGTTTATCTTGGCGAGAATCGCCCTGGGCAAGTCGTTCGGCTTCGTCAATCACTTCGACAAGGCCATCGGCAAGCATGTGCGCCTCGCTATCGGTTGCGCGGCCGAGGGAGATGTTTACCTGCATCGCCATGCCGGCGAGACGGCGATCGCTTCCTCGGAAATGGGCTCCATCCGCCCTCACAAAGCATGACCCCGGAAACCAACCCCCTCAAATACCTGCCCCTGATCGGGGTGGGCATCTTCGTGGTGTTCTGGGGCGCGAGCCAGGTGGTGCAGGCCTACCTGTCTGGGCAGCACGCTCAATCGTCCGCTTCGAGGTCGGCCATCAATGCTTCCACGCTGCCAAACCCGATGTCACCCCCAGCTTCGAGTTGCCGGATGGCGTCCACCGTTTTTGTGTTCGGGGCACCCACTTCGACCAGCGGCGCCAGGGAAACCGGATGCGGTTTCACGTCTACCAAAACCTGATCCATTGAGGGTGTTGCCATGATCTTTTCCTTACCGAAAGCTGTATTGCGGGCTGTGTTTTTGATCAGCTTTATCTTGCTCGCACTACCGGCCTTCGCCGCCGGTACCGCCCTCCATGTCACGGTGAGCTTCGGCCTCGCTGCGGAGAATTACCAGCGGGCGTTCAGTGGCCGCTTCGTGAAGCTCACGGCCGGCACGAACCAGGGGCTGACAGGCAAGGAACTGGGTAGCGTCACCGCCGGGGCGGTGGTCTTCATGGAGCCGGTTGCATCGGTAAACCCGCGTACCGCCAGCGATCTGATCGCTGATCTGACCGGACGTATCGCCAGCAACATCAGCGGCATGACCGCCTCGATGGTGGCGGCCATGCGCACCCAGAATGCGGCTACGGGGGTGTTGGAGTGGAAGCAGGACGTGTTGCTGCCGAACAGTCAACGTGGGGTACTGGCCTGGCGGATGATGGTCGATTCCGGCGGTAGCGCCCGCTATGGCGCGCCCGAGGTGCTGCCGGCCGAAGTGCTGACCCTGGACGTGGTTTACACCCCGCTTAATCTCTCGGCGATCCTTCCGCCGTCGTGGCCACGCTACGCCGATGCCGGCCTGCTCAAGTGGCGGCTGATCGACCGGAACGGGACGGCGCGCACCGCCTGGGTGACGGTCGATGCGGCCGGCGCTTTTGACGATCCCGAGTCCACCGCCACGGAGAACGTCGATCCCGATGCCGGCCTCAAGTGCTTGATCCTGGACCGCACCCGTTGTGGCGGCCCCACTGACGTCAAAACTCTGATGGACCAGCAGGGCGCGGCCGGGGCCTACGTGGCCTATACCCGTCGGCTTACTCCCCTCTATGACAACGTGGCGGATCCCGCCCGCCCCGGTGAGTTCATCCAGCAGCCGCGTATCAGCCTGACGATAGACAACCGCGAACTGCGCTACAACGGCTGTGGCCAGAACCTGACTTACCGCAATCAGGGTGCCTACGGCTACACCCTGGCGGCCCATGCCGAGAAGTACCTGGTGGATGCCAGCCTGCGCTATTACCCGGTGGACTGGAGCGACCAGGTGCGCACGTCGCCGACACAACCGTATGACAAGTCGGTAGCTGTGGCGCGTTCCTATGTTGCATCAATCGGCTCGTTAATCATTTCGCCGGGGCCGACGGGGAGCGAATTGGTCAATTCAGGGGATGTGGCGGGGATTACTTATTTGGCGCCGGTGGTGCAGTCGGGGCAGCAGTCTCAAGATGTGACGTGGGGATGGACCAGTGGTGTTTATAGCCATGCTCACTCGGCGTTCTCCGGCTACAAGATCACCTGTGACGAAGACAGGAACAAGATTCGGGTGCTGGTTGGGGAATTCAGCGGCATGGCGCCGGAAATCTATGCTGAATTCACGCCAGGGGTGGCAGGCGCCATGGATTCCGTCACGTTTGGATCGGGGGATCTCTATGTCTGGGGGAGCGAGCTAGGCATTACCGTCTACTACGACGGCAACCGTACCTTCAGATTCAAGCAGTCCACCACGCCAAGAAATTCAAGAATCGGCGGTTCTTCGGTGGCCACCTCAGCAGCCAATAACTTCCCCTACGTCCTCCAGAACGTTTTTGGCACTTTGATTTATGCGGATGGGGTTGCCTGCCGGCCTGGCGAATACTTGTTGAACCAACCAGGGAGCTTGTACGCCTGCGCTTCCAATGCGGCTCCTGGCTGGTGGTCAGTGACATGCCCAACTGGATATACCTATCAGCCTGGTCAGTGCTACGGAGAATATGGTGGCTGCGACGCTCCGGCCTGTTCCCGCCCCGCCCTGGACGAAACCATCGTCTGGTAACTCGCCATGAAACCCCTCCATCGCATCCTCGCCCTGGCCCGTGGACGGGTCGCCGTAGCAGCCGGTACCGAGAATCAGGCCCGCCTCCACAAAGCCGTTTGTTCCTCAGTCGTCCGGATGCTCCACCGCCTCGGCATGAGCGGCCGCGCGGAGATCAGGCCATTGGGTGGCCCTGACCAGCCGCCGGCGCTGTTCATTACCGTGGAACGCGCTGTGGTGAAGCTGTCCCAAGCCACGATGTCCATGCTCTCCCGTGAGGCTATCGCTCACGCGCAGCGCAAGTACGCAACCGAGATCGAGGGGGTGTACTGGCGCATCGAGGTGGATTTCGATCGCCAGGATGTCCTGGAGGGGGAGGGCGATGCCTTCGGTCCCACCACCCTGGGCTATCTGGTCGAAGAAGCCTCTGTGCTGGATAGCGACCTGGCTGCTTTGGGCAAGATGATCAGTGAGGCGGAGGCCAAGCTCGTGGCGGCTGAGAACGCTGTACATCCTGTCCCAGCAACCGGCCAGGTGAACAGCGTGGCCAGGCAGGTCCGCGATTCCATCGACCGGCGCCGGCATGAGCGGGGCGTGGTTGATACCTGAGCGGCACATAGCCGCAACAAATCCGTTTTTCCCATTCTTCCGTATTTCCCACCCACAACAAGAGAGGTCACCCATGTTCACCCGATTCATTGCCCGGCTTTTGATGGGCGTTATCTTCATGCAGGCCATCCTCATTCCCGCCCAGGCCACGGCGGCCGTGGTGGATATGCACGGCGTCGACAAAACCTGGGGCTGGTGGTCCAGTGGTCTGACCCAAAACTGGGTGAGGACGCCGGCGTTGCTCAACGGCGGCCACCCCACCGCCGCAGAAAACATCTGGGTACCGAAAGACAACTGGGCGGAAATCGGCGTAGACAACTGGAAGGTCAACACCCGCGACCAGCGCATGATCGACGTGCCCGAGTGGATCGCCAACAACAACGTGTCCCTCGGCCGGGGCGCGGTGGACGGGATGGGTAAGTCGAACCGGCGGGTCGCGTTCGACGGCTCCTACGTCCAGGCCTGGGCCGCGTATGACGCGGTGAACGCCACGGCGCGGATCACCTTGCAGAAGGTGGAGAAGGGCATCGACAACCGCATCCACGTCTACGTCGCCGACTGGACGCCCTGGCACGGCCGCCACTGGCAGGCGGCGCGGGAGTACATGACGCCCTACGAGCGGGGCATGGCCATCAATGCCGGGCACAACCCATTCCAGTTGTTCCAGGCGGACCCGGATGTGCAGAGCAGCCATGAGGACGAGGCGGCGGTACGCGACCCGTTGTTCCATAACATCAGCTTCCAGGGGGTGCAGGTGGCCCTGGGCCACGCCATGCAGCACTACCAGGCGCATTTCGGGTTGATCTACATCCCGGATACGCGGTTTGACCAAAATCAATCGTGTTCGAGCAGCTTCTTCAAGAAGAAGTGCACCACCACGGTGAAGGGCTTTGCCAAGCCGAAGTGGTACTTGGCGGTACCGAAGAACATGGACAGCACGCCGATGGAGGCGATGATCTGCATCCACAGCACGGCGTCAACCGAGGGCCAGTGCCTGGCGCCGGAGTGGGTGGCCAGGTCGGGGGTGTCGGTACGCGAGTGGGTCGGGGGAAATCTGCCGGTCGACGAGGAGATGCTTTATCAGTGGAGCCAGACAAAGTCCTCGCTGAATGTGCTGGCGATCGGGGTGCTGCTGGCGATTGTGACGATGGGGATCGGGCTGGCGATGGGGATGCCGATGTTTACTGCTACGGCTGGCACAGGTGGTGCGGCTGCTGGGGGTGGCGCTGCTGGAGCAACCGCTGGTGCAACAACAATGGGAGCGGCGAATCTCGCTTACACGTTCGGGAGCAGCTACATCACAGGGAATCAGGTCATGGGAAATGGCGCGTCCGAAGCCCAGAACACCCTGTTTGGGCAAACCGGCGACGGACTGCTCGCGCCCAACCTCGGCGCCATGGGTGAGCAAGCCCAGGGCCTCGCGGCGGCGTTGGCGCCGAAGATGCGGCAGGGCGTGATCGGCGCCGGCACGCTCACCGGCGCGCGGAAGATGGCCTATGGCGATTGCCGGGATCGGCCCGGACAGGTCTGCGCGGCTGGCGATCCGGGTCTTGCGCAGCGCCCGCAAAGCTACCGGGAGCGGAATTTCGTGCTGGAGATGGCTGAGGCGAGACGCAAGTGCCTGGATGTGGGCCTCTCCGGCGCCGCGCTGGACCGCTGCACGGCGCGAATGGAAGCCTTGATTCCCCGGTGATTGAAATGAGAACGGCCCACATCCTGTGAAGGATGTGGGCCGTTTGCTTGGGTAAATCAGAAGAAGCTGAAAGAACCGCTGTTCGAAGCCGTTTTCGTTTCTTCCGCTTCCTTCCGCATCTTCGCCTGGTCGGCCGCGATGATGGCCGGGTCGATCAGGTATTGCGAGACCGGGAATTCCTTGTCCTGGTGCCGGTACAGCACACCCAGCGAGGAGTCGTAGTCGTTCTGGCAAGGTTGGTCGTGCTTGCAGTAAAGGGCAACCACACGGGGCTTGTGACGGTTGAAGTTGAACTCGGATTTATCGGGTTCAGCACTCACCATTTTCACGTCAACGATGTCGCCTTTCTCAAAACCGAGATGCTTATCGGCCAGTACCACCCGGTCTGAACCGACCGGGCCGTCCACATCCAGGATCAGCGCGACCAGGCTGACACTCACCAGTCCGGGAGAAATGCCCCATTCGTTCTTTGACATTTCCTCAACTTTATTGACTTTGCCGCGTAGCACTGTGCCCAGGTAGAAACTATTAAGTTTCTGGTTTTCATCGGCCGTGATTTTTGCGGCCGCAAATGGCACGCCAATGAGCCCCACTGGACCAAGCAACCCCAGAACTGCGCCGGTGCCCATGCTTTTTAACGGGCCTGCACACATTGGCCCAACAGTGCAGTGCGGATTCGCCTCCCTCGGTGCCTTGGCGACTTTCTCCACCTGGGCAACATTGCCGCCCATGAAATCGAAGCCATCCTCGGCGAGAGCGGGGAAGGTGGCCAGCGTGCCGGCCAAGATGAAGGGAAGAGTGGTTCGCAACATGTTGATGATCCGTCCCGTGTGTAACGTTTTTTTTGTCATGACAGTCTCCTAAGCAAGAATGAATGGGAGACCACGCTGTCGTTATTGACAGTTCCCGTACCGGGAAAGTGGATTCCCAGCAGGGTTAAAAACAGATTTACGATGATCCCGGCCTCTCGCGAGGCGTGCCGGTATGGAGCGAACTCCTCAGGGACTGACCGGCCTCGAAGTACACATGAAACTTCATCCAGTGTATTCAGACACTTGGCGCTGTCAAGCCCACAGGTGGTGAGGAGCATCCATACGTTCATGCAGGATGCGAACGATGGCAATACCGTAAACCGTGATGCGAAAGTAAATCATGTGCCGCTCAACACTCCAGCGACGATAGCCAGGCCGGATGTGGTCACAGGTCGGTGCTGTCTTAGGCGACTGCACCAACTCGGAAAATGCCGACGTCAAGGTGTCGGTGTAGCGATTGGCCTGCTCCGAACCCCACCGCCGGCGGGTGTGAATCCAGATGTTTTCAAGGTCACGCTCAGCGGCGGGGGCAAGGCGATATTCAGCCATGCGAGGCCAGCATTCGCTGCCGGAAAACGTCGGCATCGAAGGGCCCCGGTTCGCCGCTGGCTTCGCCTTCAATCAGAGCAGCACGCACGGCCTCAATCGCGGCGCTGCGCTCTTGTTCGCGCCGGATGAGGTCGCGGATGTATTCGCTGTCGTTGGTGTAGTGTCCGGCGTCAATCTGCGCCTTGATCCAGCCGTCTTGCTTGTCCGTCAAAGTGATGGTCTTGCGCACGGTTGCCACGGTGTAAACCTCCGAAATCAGCATGAAAGTATTTTCACCATACTATTGGTGCTGTATCGCATCAAGTTTTGTGTTTATGAGGGGGCGAGGTAGCCAGGTTAACCGCCCGCACCAACGGCACGCCGAACAACCTGGCCTGGTTCTCGATGGAACGGCGCTGTATCCAGATGGCCGCCAGGTCGGTGGCGAACCAGTTGTTGGCCAGGCTGATGATGGCTTGGGGTTTGTCCAGGCTGGACAGGAGCAGGGGATAGACGAGGAAGTCCTCATAGCAAAATGAGGTGGCCACCGGGATGCCATGTAGGCGTGTCGTCCCTCGGCCGAGGAAGTCCGGCACGCCGCTCACGTCCTGGCCAGGACGCCATACGCCGATAGGCATAGGCACACGGCCAGGCAGTATGCCTATGGTGGTGCCCAGTAGTGCGGCGCCGTTGATGAAGCGATCTCCCTCCGCCGGCAGATCGACCCCCAAGATCAGCGTGGCTTTCATCTCCTTTGCCATCTTTACGGCGTCGCGCCACCAGAATTG
Organism: Gallionellaceae bacterium; assembly: GCA_028714875.1. GTDB lineage: Bacteria > Pseudomonadota > Gammaproteobacteria > Burkholderiales > Thiobacillaceae > PFJX01. The sequence goes on along the minus strand of JAQTLN010000006.1, from coordinate 89,526 downwards.
CGATCCTGCCCTCCAGAATCCCGCGATCTCTTCTGGCAATACGATGACCTTGGCGCCTGCCTTCAACTTGGTTTCTACCGCGCCTATCAACACCAGATGGCGTTGATAGGCCGTGGCCCTGTCCTCCGGGTAGGCTCCCATGGCCGTGTCGATGCCTGTCCAGCCGACGGGTATCGAAGGTGGCATGTACCGCGAGTTCGCCGCCAGGCTGATTGATACGGCCACGACGGACAACAGGGCGAACGCCTGCCATTTACGTTGCATTCGGGCACATCCCGCCACAAACACCAAGATGGATAGGGTCAGTCCAAGCCCGAACCATCCGGTACCCGGAAAAGCTTCGCCGGCAAGCAGGAGCGGAGATAGTCCGCCCAGGATTCCCAGAGGGGGAAGGGTGGCGGCCAGCAATGCGGCGACGGTGCCCAGCATGGCCTGTTGTGGGGCCGCGTTGGCGCGCCATAGGATCGCCCAGGGCGCAGTCAGGAGAGCGGCGTGGATGAGCCAGGTCACGGCTCCCCATCCTGGCCAGCTCTCCGGGAAAAATAGGGCAAATGCCGCCGGCACGTCCCTGGCGCCGGCAAGGTAGTACCCAAACCAGACCAGAAAAGCCGCCTGTCGTGTCCGCGATGCCGACCAGAGCAAGGGGAGGGCAACCACCCACCATTGCGTTGCCTCGGGATGCCAGGCCAGGTATCCCAGTGCCCCACCAGTGGCGAGCCACAGCAGGCTGTGTGCTTTCGAGGAAATCAAGCCTGTTCCAGCGCCTCGGAGAGCAACACGTTGCAATCGCCGCAAATGAGCTTCAGTTTTGGCTTGCCCCAGGCGTTATTTTGGCAGCCAGGGCAGGTGTACTTGATCCGGTTGCTGCGGTTGCCTGTTTTCTGGGACTCGACCAGGTGAGCCAGTGTCTCGCTTGGCGCTATCCAGGCCGAATCAGGGAGAGTGCCGGCGTTCTGCTCGATGGATGCGCCGGCGCCAGCGCCGGAAACGGGTGAGCTGCCCTTGGACATCGACGGCATGCGCGCCGGCGGAAGGGCAGGGTAGCGATCCAGCCAGGTGATCTCGAAGCCGGTGGCAAACAGGCGAGCGGTGGCCAGCTCGAACTTGCCGCCGGTAATCACATAGTCAGCCATCTTCTGGCCAACGCGCCTTCCACCTGGCCCCCCGGTGCTGGAGGGCATCAGACCGATGGCCTCCATCCGCTCGGCCCATTCCGTGTTGTGGTAGCACGCGCGGCTTGGTTTTCCGAAGTGCCATTGCCATAGGTGCGTCATTTCATGCACCAGAGTCTGGAGCACCTCCACAGGCGGCACCACGGCGAAGTATTCCGGGTTGAGCGCAATTTCATCCGTCTTGCGGCCGTCCCGCCGGCTGAAGCGATCTTTCGAGAAGTAGCCATAGGTCCGCTTCAGTCGCTGGAAGGTGATCAGGCAGTGCGGTAACCCGCCATCGAACAGCTCCAGGCTGTAGAAGTCGTAGGCCTGTTGCAGCTCGGCATAGGCTTCTTCGGTCGGTCGAACTTGGCTCATTCGTGTATTGTGCAATACATAATCAAAAGATACCATGCGCCCATGCCGTCATGGCGTTAGCCTGTCAAAATGGGTGCCCTATGAGCGCGACTTCAAAGATCGAGTGGACCGAGAAAACCAGGAACCCGGTAACGGGCTGCGACAAGGTTTCTCCTGGGTGCAAACATTGCTACGCCGAGGTCATGGCCCGCCGCCTGACCGCGATGGGGGCGGCCGGCTACGAAAACGGTTTCGTGCTGACCGTACATCCGGGCCGCCTGCTACAGCCCACAACAATCCGTCGACCCACGGTGTTCTTCGTGAATTCGATGTCAGATCTATTCCACGAAGACGTGCCGGATGCCTTCATCGACCAGGTGATGAACACCATCCGGTCTACCCCGCAGCACACCTACCAGATACTCACCAAGAGATCCGAGCGTTTACCCGCCTACTTCGCCGCGCGCAAATGCCCTTCAAACATCTGGCTGGGTGTGAGCGTGGAAGACCGACAATATGGGTTGCCGCGTATTGATCATCTACGCCAGGTCGACGCCAGCGTGCGTTTTCTTTCAGTGGAACCCTTGCTGGAGGACTTGGGCGAAATGAACCTAAGCGGCATCCATTGGGTGATCGTCGGTGGCGAGTCAGGTCACAAGGCCCGGCCAATGCAGCCGGAGTGGGTGGAAAACGTGCAGATCCAGGCCGAGACACATGGCTCCGCCTTCTTCTTCAAGCAATGGGGAGGGTGGGGCGCCGATGGCGTGAAACGGCACAAGAAAGCGAACGGGCGGGTGTTCCAGGGGAAGACCTGGGATGCCTACCCGCCAGCGGCTCGACCCCAATTCGCGCATTTGGGTGCCCCATCATGATCACGGATACCGCGCCAATTGGACAAGGTGGAACATTCGCCTCTCCACTTAGATACCCTGGAGGCAAAGGACGCTTAGGTCCTTGGTTGGCCAAATTAATGCGTCACAACCGCATAAGCGGTGGCTGGTATGTGGAACCCTATGCAGGCGGCGCCGGGGCGGCGATCTATCTGCTGACCAGGGGGTATGTCGATCACATCCTGATCAACGACCTCGATCCGGTTGTCCACGCTTTCTGGTGGGCTGTGCTTAACGACACCGAGAAAATGCTGGGGTTGATCGCGCAAACGCCGGTGACCATGGAGAGTTGGCGGCGCCAGAAAGCCGTCCATGCCGCGCCCGACCAACACAGCCAGATAGAGGTCGGATTTGCCACCTTCTTTCTCAACCGGACCAACCGGTCAGGGATATTGACCGGCGGCGTGATCGGCGGAAAAGCCCAGACCGGGCCGTATGCCCTGGACGCCCGCTACAACCAGATTGATCTGGCCGCACGAGTGCGCAAGGTGGCCTCTCTCAAACGGCATATCTCCCTATATCGGGAAGATGCCATTGATCTGATCGGCGGCCTGCGTGCCGATTTGTCCCCGCGCAGCCTGATCTACCTGGACCCACCTTACTATCACAAAGGCAGCCAGCTCTATCGCAACCATTACAAGCCTGCCGACCACGCAAAAATCGCCACTGCAATCACCCAGATCGGCACGCCGTGGCTTGTAACCTACGATAATTGCCCGGAGATACAGGAACTGTATGCGGGTTGCCAGGGTGAGACATTTTCGCTTCAGTATTCGACCGCCAAGACCAGGCCGATGGCCAGCGAGGCCATGTACTACGGCAACTTGACCTTACATAAAGCCCCCTCGCTGACGAAGCGGGGATAATTCCTGTATCAGGTGCGGACGTACAGGCCGTGTTCCGCCAAGCCCTCGCTGTCGAAGCAATGCTTGATTACGTCATAGAAACAGTTGTCGTTGTGCTCGTGAAAGCGGTAGAGGGCAAACGCCACCAAGTCGGCCAGCTGGATAAGTCGTGAGGCCTTGGAGTCCAGGAACACGGGAACTTCAGCGTAGTTCTTGGTACGTCCCCAGCTGTGCCCGTTGTACTTGAATTCGCGCGCCAGGGTCTGGATGCGCCGTTCGGTCGACGACTTGTCAAAAAGGATGATGCCGCGCTGGGAGTCGCCATGTTTGTGATGGAGGCGTTTCAAGAACAGATCGAAGCGATTGGTCATCTGCTCAAAGGCATGTTCGACCGGGTCGCTCCCAACGATGGATGCTTTCTTGATCACGGCGCCGAATAGCCTGACATGCTTCCTGGGACGGTCCGCAACCCCTACCTGCAAGGCATCCTTGATCGCCTGGAGACGATTCTGCAAGCCATACTTCTTCCATCCCTCGCGGCCGGCGCGCATGGGAGAGCCATGCAGTTCCACTGCATAGGGATCGGCTGGTACAAAGCGAGCAGCGATCTTGTTGAGTTCCTGCTCGATCCAGTGGGCTTCGCGCTCGAACACTGAGACGCCGGCGAGGACAAAGTATTGTTCATTGGGGTCGGTAACCGAACCAGATTCGTCCAGGTACAGCAGATGCATGTCCCGCTCCAAATGAAACAGGCCGCGCAAGCGCGACCTGTGGAAGAAGGTAAGCCAGGTGGGCAAACGCCCAACGCACCGCAATAAGGTCAGCGCTCCCGACTCGGCTTGAATAATAGCGTGAAAATTTCACGGAAGTTATTTTCCGAAATTTTTTCGGGGAATTTATTTCCAGCAAGCGCGCACGAAACAACTGATGTCGTCCCAGATCGTGTTCAGGGCCTGGCCGTTTGGGTGGTGCTCTGTGCTATGGATGTAGGCCTGGATGGTTCTGATGTGCAGCATACCTTCCGAACCTTGGGTGTAGTTCATCACAACGGTGTGTTCAGGTTCCGTCAAGATGTTGGCATCGCCCATATGGTTGGCGGTGTGAGCAATGCTTTTGTGCAGAGCAGTCTGTTCTTTGGGGGGGAGGTCATGCTGTGCACGGTAATAATCGTTGCTCAGTTCGATCAGGGCGCGCAGCAACATCGTCGTGGCCAGCGATGTTTCGTGCGGGTTCAGCTTGCGCAGTTCGGCGATGATCGTCTGAACTTTTGTCTCGCTGGGAGGGATGCTCAGCCCGGGCGAGGCAGTCTTTCTTGTACCGAATAGGAATTTCCGGTCCCTTGGCGCCGTGGCTGGACTGGCAGGCAGGCGGGTGGGAATAGAGGCCGGCGGGGGTGTGGCACCCCACTGGCCGCCAATCGCAGGGGGGGGTGTTCCCGTGGCGCTCTGGTTTCCTGCGGGCGCCGCTGGCGGCCTGATCCCGGCTCGTTCGGTCAGGGGCTGCAGGTCGGAATCGCCCGGTACCGGAGTCGCTACGGCGATGGGTGGGCCGATTTCATTGCGGACAGCGGTGAAGAAGGCCAGTTGGGCCTCCGGGGTAATTATGGATCCCGACTCCTCTTCGCGTTTGACGTTGACCTCACCTGAGCCGATTGCCCGGACCACCCTGGCCGCCAGGTCATAGGCCTGGTGAACCGGCAGGATAGGCACCAGGTCGTCGTCACGGACTGCGAAACCGATCAGAGCCAGGGTGTCGGTGTTGAGTCCACGCTGCAGGGTGGTGATGTAGAAGTCATCATCAACGCCACCATATTCGTGCTCTTCCAACCAGAGCAACAACTGTGCGGCACGCTTATAGTCATCGCGGGCATCGGCCTGGATATTGAAAAACGACTTCAGCAACGCGGTCCAGTTCTTCTGGCCGATGCCCTGGTTTGCACCGGTGTGCTTGCGTTCCAGGTAATCCCGGATGATCTGCTCATCATCGCAGGCCAAGCAGTTGATCTGGCTCGGAATGTTGACGCCGGGCATACCAGCGGCACGGGTCAGGGTATTGAACAGTGCGGTATCCGCGTGCACCTGACTGGGTGTATTGAGAAGTTTCAGTGCGGCCACGCGCCGATTTCCGTCCCGCACCACCCATTTCCCATCCGCATTCTTCGAGACAAGGATGTGCTCTGGGGTTAGGCCACGGGCGGCGATGTCCTTGCACAGGTTGATGAAGTTGGCGCGATCTCGCAGTAGCCGGTGGATGCAATCGTTCTGGTCCTGTCCGTGCCGGATGCGAGGATTGAAAGTGTCGAGCAACAGATCAGCGACTGGAACATCGGGAACTTGGTAAAAGCTATCGCGTGACATGTGTTTCCTCCCCTAGGAAGAAACACTATTTAGATGCTAGGAAACGCATTGTCAACACTAGATATAGTGCTCGATCTCGAAGAGCATTCTTAGTGGGTTCATCCTCTGCCCGGACTCCGATCCGGCTTCACCTTCCCCACATTCCGGTACAGCGTTGTTTTCGACACACTGAAGGCCTTGGCCACTGCCACAGCCGTCATGTTCGGATCCTTGAGCATGATCTTTGCCGCTTCGATCTTTTCCGGGGTCAGCGCCGGCGGCCGGCCACCTTTCCTTCCTCTCGACCTGGCCACCTCAAGACCCGCACGGGTGCGTTCGCGGATCAGCTCGCGCTCCATCTCCGCGAAAGCGGACATGAGCGTGAAAAACATCCTGCCGGCGGCACTGGTAGTGTCGATGTGGTCGGTCAGGCTTTTCAGGCCTACCTTCCGGGTTTCCAGGTCGCTGGCGAATTCGAGCATGCCGCGCGTGGTGCGGCCGAGGCGGTCCAACTTCCAGACAACCAGGACGTCGCCGGCGCGCAGGTGGGAGAGGGCATCCTTGAGGCCGGTGCGATCCATCCGGCCACCGCTGGCCGTGTCGGTGAACAACTTCTCGCAGCCTGCGGCATTCAGGGCATTGATCTGCGGGTCCAGAGACTGGTCAGCGGTCGAAACGCGGGCGTAGCCGATGAGCATGTGGTTACCCTTCCTGTCCATAATCGAACTCGATGCGTGTGACCACCGTCTCGGGCGTGCAGCCTTTGTGAGTAGCGCAGAACATCGAGACAAACTCCGCCGGTGAAAGGAGTGGAAAGCCTTCGCGCCGGCATTCGTCGTGACCGTATTCGGGTTCATCAATCAAGCGCCGAAGTGGCTCACGGCGTTTTCCCACTGTTGTCAGCGGATCGCGCAGCGGCACGACCTTTTCTCCCGGACGAAGTCCCATGCACTTGAGCACCGGGCGCACTTTGTCGCCGGGTTTCAAGTGCAGCCATCCAAGGCGGCGCGTCACAGTCTTGGTACCGTCCATCACTTGTTCCGTGGTGAGCGCAAAGCTCATGTTCCTCATGGCTTAACTCCTATGCAGGTTTATTTCCTGGGTTTGGCCGTTTCGTTCTGTTGTTGCCCCAGCGTAGCCATCAACGCGCTGTTCTGACGTTCAATGGCCTCGACCTGGCCAGTCAGCCGCGCCACTTCCTCTCGCGCCTGACCAGCCTCTTTGTGGGCCTCGTCGCGGCCTGTCTCGGCACGCATCAGGCGCTCGGCCACGCGGTGGGCCTCCTGCGCAGCCGTCTTGCGCTGTTCCTGGTGGGTGAGTTCGGCGGCGCCGGCGGTGGCTTTCACTGTCGCCAACTCGGCGCGAAGCTGATCAATCTCGACCGCCGCTGCCTTGCGAGTAGCTTCGAGGTCGGTGCGCAGCCGTTCGAACTCGTGCTGATCGTCTTCGATCTTGGCCTTGGCAATCGCCAGGTCGGCACGGACCTTGTCGCTATCTGCAACTGCGGCCTTGCTGATTTGTTTCTGTTCGGCCAGTTCGGCGCGCAGTTGCTCGGCTTCTTGCAAGTGGCGTGCGCGTTCCGCCTCGAAGGCCGCATTCAGCCGCGTTACCTCGGTAACGTGCAGCTCACTGGCAGACTTAGCGCTTTGTTCAGCGGCCGCGAGGCGCTCGCGCAATTGGGCGAGTTCCACAGCCTGCGCCTGTCCAGTTGCCAGAGCTTCAGAAAGGCGTTTCTCCAACGCCTCGGCCCCGGTCCTCGCTTCATCCAAACGCGCTTCCAGTTCGTCGACCGTCTGTGCCGCGTCGACCAATTCGCGCTCGGCCTGCTCTCGCTGCTCGCCGGCGGCCCTGACAATCTCCCCCACCCGGCGCTCGGCAGCCTTCACTGCCCGATCGTTCAACTCGACGGCCAGTACTGAGATCCGTTCGGTAAGCGCCTTGGTGACAGTGCCGACCTCCTCGGCCACTTCGACGGGCAATTCGGCCACCGGCTCGGATTGCGTCGCGGTTTTGCTGGCCAGGTGCTCATCCCAGACTTGCTTGAGCCGGTTCGGGTTGCCACCGCCGACCCGCTGGCGGAGGGCGAAACCTGTGACGTTACGGCCGGCGACTTGCAGCGCCTCGCCAGCGGCAATGATTTCTTCGGGTGTGAATTCGACAGGGCGCATGGCGCATCTCCGGGGTGGTTGACGCCCCAACTATAGCACAACGAATAAACTAACAAACATACAAACGAACTAACTAATTAATTAATTTGTGTGAGGCAGGGCGGCGACCTGGCCCTGGATCACGGGACCGTCCCATATCCCTGAGTAAGTTGAGTATTCAGGGATGCAGATAACGACACTGGGTTGTGTGTCGTTTTGCGGGCGGTAGAGAGGGGGTAAGGGAGGGGTGCGCGGCCCGTTCCGAAAACGGCCGTTTTTGGAACTGTCGCAGGGCACTTGTTCGTCTACCCGTTCAGTTAGAATTCGGCTACTCCCTGACCGCCGCAACGGCGGTTTTTCAAAGGCGCCGCGAGGCGCCTTCTTTTTTCGTGGGATGTGATGAACAGGACATTCGCGGTTGCCATGGCAACCGCCTTCCTCGCTTTTGTGGCTGTGTCCACCATCGCGGGCAGGTTGCCCATTGCGGTGCTGGGTCTTTATCTGGTCAGCAGCCTCATCACCTATGTCGCCTACGCGATGGACAAGTCGGCCGCCAGGCGGGGGCGATGGCGTACCAAAGAGAGCACCTTGCACCTGCTCAGCCTAGTCGGCGGCTGGCCTGGGGCGCTGGTTGCTCAATACCGGCTGCGCCACAAATCCAGGAAGCTATCGTTCCGGGTTGCCTTCTGGGCCACGGTCGTTCTCAACTGTGGCGCGCTTGGCTGGCTGTTCACACCGCCGGGGGCTGATGTGCTGCGTCTGTTTCTGCCTCTTCACTGAGAGATTCGGCAGCCTGTTTCCGTTTCAATGCCCTTGGATGCGCCTCTTGGTAGGCGCGGCGCAGATGGGTCATGTCCAGGTGGGTGTATATCTGCGTTGTGCTCACGCTGGAGTGGCCGAGCATTTCTTGGACGGCACGAAGATTTCCGGAGGATTGCAGCATATGGGAGGCAAATGAGTGGCGCAAAGCATGAGGATGCACGCGCGCCATTACCCCTCGCTTTTCAGCAAGTCGGTTCAACGCCAGGCGTAGCGCGCTGGCGCCGATTCGATCACCCCGTATACCCACGAACAGGGCAGATGTGTCGGGCGCCAGCTCGCTACGCCGGGCCAGCCAATGCTGTGTTGCCGCCACCGCTTTCTTGCCGACCGGAACAATGCGAGTGCGCCCCCCTTTGCCGATGACCCTTACCTCGCCCTCGCGCAGATCGACACTATCCAGGTGCAATCCGATCAGCTCCGCGCGGCGCAGGCCGGAGGAATACATCAGCTCGAACATGGCCTGGTCACGAATTTCCAAAACGCCCTCCACAGGTCCATCCAGGAGCTTCGCCATATCGCCAACAGAAAGCGCGTTGGGCAGCCTCTTGTCTCCCTTGGGCGGGCGAATACCGATACCTGGATTGACCTGAACCAGCTCCAGATGCACCAGATGTTTGAAGAAGCTACGCCATGCAGAAAGGGTGCGCGCCAAAGTTCTGGGCTGGTATCCACGCCCATGCAGCGTTGCCAGGGCACGGCGAATGTCGTGGCTTGAAAGCCCGGTGGGATCGACATCCCCAACCCGTTCCATTAAATGCGCCAGGTCGATGGCATAGGTGGAAACGGTGGCAGGACTGTACTGGCGTGCTTCCAGGGCCAACAGGAATACGTCGATCTGGATGGATAGCGAGACATTGGAATGCGTTGTAGTCATTGTTTGGTATGCAAGCCACGGCGTAGCGCCCAGTCGTTGCCGGCTTATCCCTGCTGTTTTTATCAATTCTCGCCGAATCTTAACAAGCATGAGTCGATCAAATCTCGCGGACGAAAAAAAACCTCCCGAAGGAGGTTCAAGATCGCAACAGCCAGCGCACCCGGATAACCGGGCACGCATCGACTACAGGAATTAGCCAACCAGTTGCCTGGCCAGGGCCACTTCGATGGACTCACCGCCCTGGTTGAGAACGTCGAGTCCACTCTCGGGCATGTCGCCGCTGGTGGATTGCGCCACCGCGATTTTTTTGGCCATGAGCGACAGACAGGTCATTTGGGCGGAGCCCTCGTAACCCAGGAAGTACACGTCCACCTCCACCTTCTGGCCAATCCGCCAGCTACGGCGGGCAGCCTGTTGCAGGGTGTAGACGTTGTACCCAGACTGCATGAACACGATGGTTGGGAACTCCAGCATGTCGAGGCCGGTTTTCACCAGCTCGGGGTTGGTGATGATGATGTCCATCCCACGATCGACCTGCTCGAACAACCAGTCTTCCCGCTTGCTCGCATCCACGCTCGCCCGCAGTACGGCCACCTTGAAGCCCGCCTGATCCAACTGGGCTTTAAGGCGCGCGGTGGTGTCCCGCGTGCCCGTGTAGACCGTGTAGACCAGGACGCGGCGGCCACGCGCCTTTTCGGCTCGGCAGATCTCAAGAAGTTTTTCTTCCTTGGGACCGGCTTCACCAGGTCGCAGCACCGCCGGCACGTAGGCCAGTTGCGCCCGCGTGCGCGGGTGGCGCACCAGTTCGTCGCGAAACGCGCAATCCGGCCAGGCCAGCAGCACGTTCAACACCACGCCGAGCAAGCTCGTGTCGCCACAGACCAGCGCCTTGGACAGGATCGTCCTGAGTGTGTCTTCCAGTTTGCGATAGGCCAGATACTGGTCTTCACGCATGGATACGCCGACGAAGTGCTCCCGGTAGGGAGGCAACACGTTGGCGCCAATATCGCGCAGTTTCAGGAAGGCCGTGATGGGTACCACGTAGCGCATGATCCCTTTGGGGCCGAAACCAGGGCCTTTCTTGGTGCGTTGCGACTGCCTCTTGCCCTTCGCGGTGCGGTGCGAGCCATCGTTCGTGTCCTTGAACACATCGATGAGTACGCCATGCTCACGCATGAAGGCCATGCCGGCGCCGCCCAGACTGCGGCGGGCGTTATAGGCGTAGCCGTCGTCGATCATCTGCCCCGGATCCAGCCGGTGGAGCAGGTGGAACAGATCGTCGGCATAACCACCCATCAAGGTTCCGGTCAGCAGGATGGTCTTCCGGCACTTGCGCGCCAGCACCCCCATGGCTTGGCCCTGGGCAGAACCTTCGTTTTTGTACTCATGCGCCTCATCAAACACTGCCAGGCTGAAATAGCCCTGCGGGAGATACCGCTTGATGAACTCGGTCGGCTGATAGCCGCCCTGGCCGAACGAAAACTCCATGTTGGCCATGGCGCGTTCCATGCGCTTGGCCTGGCGGTCGCTGAAAAACAGGTCGCCCTCGTCGTTCATCAGGTTGATGAACTCGTAGACGTTGTCTCCCAACATGCCGGAGAGCATTTCCTCGCCGAAGGTGGCCAGCAGCCTTTCGGCCGTCTTGCCCCCGATGGTGGGGATCTGCGTCAGGGCCTCGCTCACCATGTCTCGCGCCGATTTCTGCGCCTGGCCACGTGCCGCCAAGGTCCAGAGACGCTCACCGCATGACTTGCAGCTTGTACGCTCCCGATCCAGACGGAGCTTCGCGAGTTCGACCGGCAGCGGCCGGTCTTCCTCGTCCTTGATGAAATCACCACAACGCGGACAGGTGGCATAGGACATCGCCACCTTGCCGCCCATCGGTTCAGCCACCAATGCACGTTTCACCGCGAAGGCGGGCCGCCAGTTGAAGCCCATGCGCATCCGAACACGGCCCATGATGAAGAACTCAGGGACCGTCGGCTTTTCCAGCATCGCACGCAATTGCAGCAGCTTCTTGAGGGTATCGGGTCCGTTGAGGATCCACACCCTGGCACCAGGCACCGTTTCGCGGATTTCCCGCCGCCACTTGTAGACCAGGTGCGGCGGCGCGATGACCAGGCAGCGGCCGAAACCTTCCTGGTGCATCACGGCCGCCGCAGCGATGGCCATCATGGTCTTGCCGGTACCCATTTCGGCATTGATGACCGAAGCCGGTTCGCCCTCGTCAATCAACAGACGGGTGACGGCCTGGACGACTTCGCGTTGGGCGCCGAACGGATTGCGCAACAGGCCATCCATCACCGCTTCGCGGGTCGGGTTGACATCACCACAGTACACCGGCGGATTCTGCTCACGGACCGCATCCAACAGGCTCGCGCCGAACTCCTCGATGAAGGCGGTCAGCGGAAGGACTTCCCCGCCGGCATCGGCATCGGCCACCTGGTCATCCAATGTTTCTGGTTTCCTGGCTTGCCCCGTCTCGAAGTCGATTTCAGAAAACCGGGCTGGATTGAAGTACAGGTCGACCTCGATGCGCGGGATGCCGTTCCAGCGCAGCTCGGCCATCTCGTCGATGGAGCTGTAGCCCCATTCGTCGTAGTCCATGCCGGTGACATAGCCTCTTGCGAGGTGGTCCTTGGGATCGTATTCGGTGATCCACCAGGTGCCGCCGCCGGCGATGTTGAAGAGCTTTGCCACGACCAGCTTGTCTTCCACCTGTTCCTGGCTGTAGAGCGGGTAGTCGACGCACCGGTTGCTAAGTTGGCCGTGCAGATCGGTGGCGGCCAGGTTTTCTATGATTGCACTCATGATGGTTTCTCCAGAAGAAAAAAAACGGGGAAACCATGCCCCTTGCGGGATGATTTCCCCGCAAGGGTAGGTAGAGCAGAAGTTTGCTTAGCCTGCGTTGGCTTGCTTTGCTGTCAGGTCAGCAAAGGCGTGATTTACGCGAGCGTCGATGTCCTGAATGACATCCATGGCCCTCAACACCAGAACGACATCCCAGAGGGTGTCGCTCCAGTTGATCAGGCCATGCCAGGTACAGTATTCAGAAAAGATCTCGCGGCCGGACATCTGCCCGATAGATTCATCGGTGTGCCCGCGCTCAATCAGTGCCTTGTTGATTTCCACTGACACCCTCAAGGCATTGGATCCGGGTGTAAGCCCGTGTACTACCGGTTCGAGTATCGACAGCATGGTTTGCTCCAGGAAGAACGCGGAGAAACCACGCCCCATGCGGGGAGTGCTTCCCCGCATGGGTTTGAAAGAAGGTGCTCAGGCTGCCGCTATCGCGGCGTTCAGCATCGCAATTGCTTCTTGATGATCACCCGTGAATATGGCGTCACAAGCGGCTTCATAATTGCAACCAAATGCTTCCATGACGATGGGCACATCATCGCCTTGCTCTCCCGCAAGAAGACGCCCCATCAGTTGCTCGAACGTGTGCCCATGCTCTACTTTTACACCTGTCATTTGAATCCCCTTTTGAACATGATCCGCTCCACAAGAAAAAGCGGCGAACCCTCCCCAGACGGGGAGGAATTCCCCGCGAGGGTTATAAAAACATGTGGCCGTCAGTCCGTCACTTCCGTGACATCGGAACAGCCCAGGTAAAAGGTATCGAGGCCGGACTCCGTGGACACCTGCCAAGGACCATTCTCGGAAGACGGGTCAAAGACCACATACATCGGCTCTCCGCGATGCCGTGAAAGCTTCCCCGCTTTGGCAAAAGCCTGGTCGCGTGTCATGTCATTCCTCCAGGGTCAACGTGCCATCGCGAACCAGCCGGGAAACCATCGGCGCAAAATGCTCGCCGATCGTTACCCTGCAAGCGGATACCCGGCCCAGGGGAGGGTAGGGGGTCTGTGCCATCGAGGTGATGCAGGCGTGCCCGGTGGCCTCCATGACCGGCGCTTGCCAATGATCCAGCAAGGGCACGGGCGACAACTGCCGGTAGGCCTCCCAGACGCGGGCATCAAAGGCGGTTTTCACGGCATCGCTGCCATCGTCTTCCGCCAACAACCAGGCGGCGCGGTTCACCATGTCCGGCCTGGCCACCACGGGATCGTAGATCCATGTGTGAACCAGGTTGCCGAACAGGTTTGCTCTTGGGAAACGTCCGGAGATTTTCGTAAGGCGGTCAGCTTGCCCCAGAAAAACCGGGTGTTGCCGTCCAGCATCATCGACCAGGTGGATCTGATCGAACCCGCCTTCCGTCGCCTTCAGGTAGAAGGCCGCGTAGAGCTGCTGGATGACGGTGTCACGGCCGTAGAGCGAGAGAAATACGAGATTGCCGGCTTCATCGCGGACGCAGGCATCCGCGAAGATGTCGAACAGTTCCTTGATTTTGAACATGTGCGGCTCCTGAAAAAATGGAGCCTCCCCGACCGGGGAAGGCCCCGGTGGGGTAAAGAAGGTTTATTTACTGAAAAGCGGCATCAAAGCCTTGCCGCCATTCACGATTGGCTGGATTGCCTTTTTCATAAGGGTTACCGAGGTAATCCGCCTCACAAGGCCGAGTCTGGCCCAGCTTCCGCCATCCTTCGCCATATTTGAAACCGCGAATGAAAGGCTCGCCTTTTCCCCACGCGAGTCGCGGAATCGGTAACCACTCACCAAAGTATTTATGGAAGTGCTGAACCGGTTTGTCGGCGTCGCCATCATCTACTTCAACGATGAACTGTGCGCCGATCTGATCCGCTACCACCACAACTGCGGCAAGCGTTGCTTTCACGTAAAGGCAGTCCGAGAAGGGGTCTGAAACAGTAAATGATGTGTTCATGGTGCTCTCCAGAAATGAAAAGAAGGGGAGACCACCCTGTCAGAAATGACAGTTCCCATGTGGGGAAGGTGGATCCCCAGATGGGTGAAGAAAAATAGCATTACGATAATCCCGACCTCTTGCGAAGCGTGCCGGTACGGAGCGAACTCCTCAGGGACTGACCGGCCTCAAAAGGCGCCCATGGCGCCGGGCGGCGGGCTGTACGAAGCCAACGTGAAACGCTTTCAGTCTACCCAGGTAGGCCTCACCTGGACAACCGAATCGGTCGCCCAGGTGAGGCCCCTCGTGAGAGGGGCCGGGTTGTTACAACCAGCCGCGATCGCAAAACGACAAATGCTCATTGCCGGCCACGATGATGTGGTCGACCAGCTTTACGTCCACCAGGCCAAGCGCGGCCTTGAGCTGGTCAGTAAGCCAACGATCCGCCTGTGATGCCTCGGCGGTGCCGGACGGATGGTTGTGCGACAGGATCACGCCAGCGGCATTGTGAGCCAGAGCCTGCTTCACGACTTCGCGGGGATAAACGCTGGTTTGCGTCAATGTTCCCTTGAAAAGCACTTCGGCCTCGATCAGCCGGTTCTGTGCGTCTAGCCACAAGACCATGAATGCCTCATAGGGCAGCTTTCCAAGCGAGAGTGATAGATATTCCTTCACCTGGCGAGGCGAGTTCATGCTTTCGCCCTGAGCGAGTGATTCCCCAAGGCATCGACGAGCCAGTTCCCTGGCAGCCGACAGGATCTCACGAGGCCTTGCCCAGCCATACTCCGCACTGGGTTCGCGAACCGTTGCGACAGTACAAGGCTCGTCGGGAAACAAGCCAAACAAGCTTCCTCCCGTTTCCATCAGCATGCAGTCGGCGGTGTTCTCGCCCACCAGCAGGGCCAACAGATCACGGTTGGAAAGTTCTACTACGGTTTGAGACAGCATCGTGTCCTCCATTTCAGAAAAACACGGGGAGCCTCCGGGGAGGAGAACTCCCCGAAAGGGTTTGAAGTAAGAGCTGCGGTTACGCCGTCGGCGGCGCCACTGCCTGCGACAACTCGGTGGCCACCTCGCGGCAGAGCACCGTGAAATCCAGCCCGCCGGCGGCGATCACTTCCAGAGTTGCTTCATCCAAGACTTGGACGATGCGCGTAGCGCGCCGCTCCAGCTCTTGCCTGGCGATCTTCTGCCAGTCGTCATAGGTGGCCAGGGTGACCAGCGCCACAGCATCCGCGCGGCCGTAGCCGCGCAGCACGTCCATCGCGACGGAAACGGCGGGATGCTCGGTGCCTGGCGAAACCGGCGCCGGCTCGCTACCTCTGCGGGCCAATTCCAGATCCACAGCGCGTCGGATAGTCGGGATAACGGCAAAGCCGTCTTCCTTCTCAATCGCGACCAGCTCATCGAGGAGAGCCACCAGCGTCACCTGGTCGTATTCCTTGACCCGGTAATGCTGGCGATAAGCCATTTCCAGAAACTGCGCGGAATACGGATGACCAGCCTGGTCAATGGCTTCGAGGTGTGTCCCCGGAAACAACTCGATGCGCTCTTTTGCCCGTCTTGTCGCACGCAACAAGACATACCAGTAGCCATCGTCCATGTCGGAACCACAAAAGTTGTC
Source organism: Gallionellaceae bacterium (assembly GCA_028714875.1). Lineage (GTDB taxonomy): Bacteria > Pseudomonadota > Gammaproteobacteria > Burkholderiales > Thiobacillaceae > PFJX01. The sequence goes on along the minus strand of JAQTLN010000006.1, from coordinate 73,718 downwards.
CGCCACGACCACGCCATCACGGCCTGGGTATAGCGGGCCACAGATGCGGTTCTGTTCACGCTTTACACGCACACGCATGCCAAGTTCGATTCGCATGTTTTCGCTCCAGAAAAGAGCGAGAGGCCACCCCAGAGGGGCGTGAAGCCCCTCGCGGGTTGATGTTGAAAAGATCAGGCCGGTTGCAACTGGCGCGGCGCCTTGATGGCGCAGTTCAGCGCCCGCATCTGCCGCTTGATTTCGGCATTCGCCTCTTTCTGGAAAGCCGGGAAGGCCTTCCTGGCATCGGCGATAGCCTCGCGGACCATGTCCGAGAAGTAGGAGCCGTAGCCTTTCCCGTTCATTCCGAAGTGGTCCCGGAATTCCCTGGGTTCGGCATAGATCGAGTTGCCCAGGTACGACTCGGACAACACCCTCTTCGTGGCGCGGTGAACAACCCGGATGGTGGAAGTAAAGCATTTCCACTCGCCGGATCGCACCTTGGCACGACATTCATCAGCCAGGGCGGAGTCCATGTAGTCCGTACTCAGAACATCCCGTTCAATTAGCCACTCCACCGTGAAGTGGGCGGTTTTGAAACTCCACATTTTTTTCATGATGCGCTCCATGTAAAAACGGGAGCGCCACGATCCCCGCGAGGGGCGTGAAGCCCCTCGCGGGTTGTAAAAAACAGATGAATTACCGAATCGTCACCACCTGGCCGAAGCCAGACCCAGGCGTGAAATCAAGGCCCCGTATGACCGGCACGAAGGTGTCGGTCATCCGGATGGTTTCGACGATGCTGCCGTCTGCCTTGAATTCCTGGTCCACAGCGCGCGACTTCTCCTTGAAGGTGTCGCCCTTGATGAGCAGGGTTCTGGAACCGGAACGTACTACGCCGGAAATCTGCCCGGCGGCCAGCGCCAGCGCCAGATGCCATTTGGACAGGTCACGTAGCGGCCGCCTGGCCGGCAATGCGATTCGCCCGTACATGGCGCCGAACTGTGGCCACAAGGTGTGAGCCCCAAGTCGGCGTACTTCGGCTTCCAACTGGGCGCCGTCAATGCGCATCGAGGTGAAGGCAAACGCGTCTTCCGCCGTCATTGCCGGCACAAGATAAGGTTCACCGCACCAGCCCTCGGGCAGCACTGGGGGGAGTTCTCCCTGGCCGGCTGCTTCGAGCGCTTTCGCGATCGCCAAATCAGGGCTGTCCGCCCGGCGCTTGACGCCCATGATCACGCATTGCTTGAACTGCTGCTCGGGCGCCATGTGAATCGTCACCCGCTCGAAGTGGCGGGCAATCATGGCGGCGAACTCGGCATCGAGCACGTAGTGAGGAATGATCAACACCATGACGCCACCGAACTGCAACCACGGCACTGTCTTGCGGTAGAAGATTTTTTCCAGGCGTTCGCGCTTGGCATCATCCCCGGTGCCGGCTTTGTCGGAAACGACGGCGCCGTAAGGAGGATTCAGGAACAACAGGCCGATGCTGCGCGCGGTCACGAACACGTCATTCACGTCCGCGTGCGCCACGGTGTCGAGCAGCCCCTTCGCGTGCCAGGCACGTTCCGGGTCGAACTCCACGCCCAGGGCGGTCACGGCAGCACCGCATTCGGCCAGATGATGCTTGGCCTCGGCAAGTGCCACACCCTCGCCACAACAGGGATCGAAAATGCGGACCCTGCCGGCGGCGATGTCCAGGGCGGAAAGGATCCGCTCCAGCGTCATGTCGTCAGTTGGGTAATAGCCGTTTTTGATGAAGTTGCGCGCGAGGCGCGAGAAGATCAGTGCCATGTTGCCTCCATGCAGAAACTGGACGGAGGCCCCCAGACGGGAGACCCGTCCGGGTGGGTGATTGAAAAGCCCCGGCAGCAGTGCTGCGCGGGGCTTTATTTGAGAAGTGTCTCGCGTTACTTCGAGAGCGCACTGTCCTTGTGGTGATGATCCCCGTCCCGGTGTTTCAACGAGTAGAGAGCCACACCAAGCAAGAACGCCGTGGCAAGGCCAAGAGCGACCAAAGATTCAATTGCCATTGCTGCCTCCTTTTTCGAAACGAAGGATATACGCTACGGATAGTAGCACCACGAACATTGCTAACAGCAGCATCGCGGTTACCCAGCCGATCTTCTGATCGACCAAGCCACCGACAATTGCCGTAATCATGCAGGCCGTGGCCAGGTTGTCAGCCACCTTGGCCAACCCCTCACGCTGGTCCTTGTTGAACTTCATGTTTTCTCCTTTACTCCCCTGCACCAGAGGCGCGCGGGGGTAGGGGTTACATCGGGATCGTCAGCAAGAACATCACGACCGCCAATATCAAGCCGGCGATCTCGCCTGATATGGCCGCGTAACGGTTTATATCTACATCTTGTCCACGGTCATACATGGTGCTTCTCCTGGTTGCCAAATAGCCTGTCGGCTATCCAAGGAAATGCTTTCATCCAGCAAAGCATCGAATGTCACGCTGTTGTAGACCAACCTGACATCGTCAGCCCAGAACATCACAGCCATGCCTGACTCCACATCATGTTCAGCAACCGTCTTGCCATCACGACAAAGACGGGGCATCTCATGGCATGGATCCATACTGTTAAACGCCTTGATGGCGTCCTCGATACGGTCAAATGGCTGCTCTTTACAGCCATAGCCGAAACCCTGATACGACCTCACGGTAATCATGCGACAGCCTCCTCAATAAGTGGATCAACCAGAAGTAATGGCCGACCCCGCACTGACTGCTCGCGATCAGCTTGCCGGCGTTGCCGCATGGCCAGCTTGTCGCGGTTTTCCCGATTGACACGGTACTGCGTCAAATCGACAGGGCAGCAGTCAAGCCGCCCCGCCCACGCGTTCTCGATGCGGTCCGCGAGATCGAACATGCGGGCCTCGGGGTCGAGGGGGGTGACATAGCAGCCAAGGTCCATGCTCCAGCATTCCTGGAAGCAGCGGTCATAAAGGCGATCACACAGCGAGAGCGGGAAGCCCACGCGCTGAGCGGCAACCTCATAGGCCCGGCGCTTCGATTTCTCGATGGCGTCCAGGCCGCTGTACTGCATGTCACGCCAGTACATGCGAGCAAGCTCGTAGAACTGGTAGTACAGCGACTTCGTACTGCCGATGATCTTGGTGTGGCTCATGGTGTTGCTCCTCGAAATATGAAAATGGAACGACACCACCCCCAGCCGGGAGTGATGCGTCCCGGTTGGGAAAGAACGATTCAAGCGATGGTCCATTTGCCCGTGAAAAGCGCATCACGAGCATCCTTGAACCTCGGATAGGCCTCTTTGGACAGACGACGAAAGTCGCCAACGGATTCGTCGTAGGCGGCGATACAGAAGCCGTTGCCGGCGTTAATGACTTGGTATTGAAGGACTTCCATGATGGTCTCCAGAAGGAAAAGAGAGACCACCCCGTCCAACAGGACGGTTCCCTGGCGGGAAGGCGGCGCTCCCCGATAGGGTAAATAAACAGCATTACGATGATCCCGGCCCCAACCCATTCGGGTCGAGGTGTGCCGGTACGGAGCGAACTCCTCAGGGACTGACCGGCCTCAAAAGGCACCCATATCGCAGGGTGGCGGGCTGTACTCAGCCAACGTGTTCCTCCATGAGACAGGTGCTATCCCATCGAGGAACCCGTCGGGTTCAGGTTGATTCATGGCGCCAGGTGGCATGTTGTTTACATCGTTCCCTGCGGGCATTGCCCGGGCGTCGGAATCGGGAACCAGAACGCCGAAAAAGGGGGTGCGTCTACGACGCAAAGGCCACGACAGTCTGGGTCGTCGTCACCCTGATTAGAAAAGCCCGTCGCAACAGGCTTTCCGCCGGGTTGGCCCGGTGGAAAGCCCGCTATCGCAGGCCTGGTTGATGTTTCACACCAGGTGCGCGAAGCGCACCTGGATGTAGCCGACTCAGGTTTTCAGCTCCCAGGTCTGAGTTGCGGACTGGAAGCCATAGCCGAGCACCTTGAGCCGATCACGCTGGTTGCGGAACTGTCCACGGTCAATGGTCGGATCGAGTTTTACCGGCGCGCCGGCGGCGACAAGTGCGTAAAGCTCAGGGCCGAACAGCGCCGCATCAGGATCACTGGTGTCGGCGACCGGTGCCGCACCTTCAAAGCCTCCAGAGCCCACTTCCGCAGGTTGTTTATCCGCGACCTCCCTCGAAGGTTGATCAACAGGATGCGCAACCCGCTCCTCGTTCACCGGGTCGGGCTCGAACGGGGCGGCGGGAACCGCTTTCTCTTCAGACTCTTCCAGGAAGATTTCGGAAACATTGACACGGATTTCTGTGACAACCCTTCCGCCCCAGACATACGTGGACGGGAAAATCTGGGTCACCAGAAAAGCTCCCCGATACTCCCCCTCTTCATACTGGTCCAGGATCGCGTCCTTGACCTTGAACTTGCCGATGGGGGTAGACAGATCACCGACGGCAAAACCACCGTTCTTGCCATTGATATGGCGCACCACCAGGGTGCCATCAAGCCTGACAGACATGCTGTTCTCCAGAAAAAAGCCAGCCGGAGGCGCATGTCTCCCCAAGGGGAGCATTTAGCCCCGGGCGAGCGGGTCGAAAAAACAAGGGAAGGGAAGAGGTTGGCCGCCACTCCGGTTAGGGAGTGGACGGTTGATTGAAACTCAGCCTCGGGTGTTCAGACCGAAGCAGTCAGGACGTGACCGTGTGGTCATGCCTCAGGTTGCTGTAGATGCAACAACTTGTGTGGAATTGGCGCTTCCAGGGAGCTCCTGGCGACAAACCACTCACGGCGGATTGATTACATTAACCCCGAACACTTCCAATACCACCGGAAGCGTCGTACCGGTGTCAGGGGCTGACCGGTCTCAAAGGGCGCCACTTGCGTGGCAGTTTTTGCGTTTTTGAGCCTGAAACGCACAAAACAGGGAACAAACCGTTTTCCCGGAACACCCCGGTTCAGGGTGCTCAGGGAAAACCCCTCTTGAGAGGGGCTGGTGTGGTTCAAATCTGGTGAACGTGGGTGTTCTTGTGGTCATCCCTTCCCTTGCGGGAGAGGAAGTAGACGCCCCAGCCCAGCGCAATAATTACGCCAACTAACCCCAGTAGAAAATATTCGAACATCATTGATCCTCCAAAAGCATCACCGCCAACCACTCCGCTGCAACGAACCACAGCGTGGATAGTATGGCAATCGAGTATTGCTGATTGACGACGGCAGTATAGCCAAACGCCGCAAACTGGGCGATGGCCACAACCCGTGCTGTTTCAGCCAGATGCTTGGACTGCTCCTTGTTGATATTCATAGGTTTTCCTCATGTTTGTAGATGCCATTCGCCATCCAGGGGATTACTCCCCTGGATGGATCATGGTCGAGCCAGATCAGGCAGCTATTTCGGTAAGCGGGAAAGTCTCCCCGTCCACCTTCGCCCAAGAGATGCGCGAGAGCGCACCCTTGAGCACTGCGTCAGTCTGACCTTTCTTTTCACCTCTTTCGTACTGGAACAGTTCGGCGCGAATACCGCTCGCGTCGAAGCCAACCAGCACCTTCTTCTTGGCCAGCAAGGCATCCTGGAGGGCTTGAGCCGGGACCAGCGCATCCGGGCCGACGGCCAGGACGAAGCGCGTGATTTCAACCTTGCCACCATCCACAGGGTCGCCGCGAAGCGCGGCGATGGAGGCCATCCAGACGTGCTCACCTTCACCAACGTGGACTTTACTCACTCGGTTGAGATAGCCGACACCAGACGTGACCAGCCCAACGGGAGGCTGTTTGCTGGGGGTATCGGTATAGGGCATGGGCGGCAGGTCAACGTCCTGACCATCCACTTTCGCCATATACACCTTGAGCACACGCCCCTTGATGTTGACACCCATTTCACCCTGGCGTTTGCCGGACTTGTAGGAGAAAACCTCGGGGTAGATGTCGCCGATCTTCAACTGAGCGATGACGGCCTTGCCAGTGGCGGCCAGAGGCTTCAGAGCGAGCACGCAAGCCTTCGCGTGGGCGCCGACAACTTTCAGATCGAAGCGAGTGTTGCTGTTGCCTTCCGTGCGGAGGGCGGAGAAACGGCAGGCGATGAAACTGCCACGCTTGACTTGGACTTCACGAATGTCATCGACATGGCCGGTGGCGAACGTGTGCAGATCGAAATACTTGGAAGCAGAAGCGGGATTGGTCATGGTGATCTCCAGAAATGAAAAGAAGGGGAGACCACCCTGTCAGAAATGACAGTTCCCATATGGGGAAGGTGGTTCCCCAGATGGGTGAAGAAAAATAGCATTACGTTAATCCCGGTCTCTTGCGAGACGTGCCGGTACGGAGCGAACTCCTCAGGGACTGACCGGCCTCAAAAGGCACCCGTGACGCTGGGCGGCGGGCTGTACGAAGCCAACGTGAAACTGTGTTTAGTTTATTCAGCCGAAAACGTGTGTCAAGCCCGTTTTTTTCTCATGGCGAGAACGCGGGGGCCAGCCTTCGCCAGATCGACTTCCGACCTGAGCCAGCGCAACTCGCCTACATGCACCACAGCCTCAAAGGCAGAAATGGATTCATTCCAGTCCGAATCGTCATCCTCTGCGGAAAAGGAGAGGCAAGCCGCCAGCGCCGCGCCGTTTTCAGGTGACGCCTTGAATTCGCTCTCGCGGACTTCGTATTCGATCGTGCGCCACACCCCATCCACATCAATGACTTCACAAATACCATACTTGGGATGATGTACCGTCGCGCCGACGGGGCATCTTGCGGGTGTAGGAAGGGTGTCCATCTTGATCGCCTGCGCAAGAGTCGGAGATTGAAGGCGTGGGCGGGTATCCACCGGCCGCCAAGAGAGTAGGGAAACACGCCCATTCATCCCCAGAATTCTGGATAGCGGCTGCTTCATCGGATCCCGAGGGAAATCCTGTTCACGCAACTCGTTCACGTCCACCTCGACCTCATGAATCGTGATCGTCGCACTGGAGAGGACGGATTCCGGGTCTTCGTCCGGTTCAAGATCGGAAGTATCAGGCACGGCATCCGGCACACGCTCGTCATAGAGCACGGTGCGTTTTGCACCTGATGCGCCTGTCACCTCGCATAAACCGTACTCGGGATGAAAGGCCAGCGTACCTGGCTGGCATTTGTGAGGGGCGGGGAAGGAAAGAATAGTGGCTGCCATGAGCATCTCCAATGAGGGTTGATCGGGTTCAAGCGCCCGCGCGGCGCTACGCGTAAGAAAGAACCCGCCCCGGAAGGTACTGATTGGACGGCCTGAAAACTGCTGGCCTGAATTCTGACATATCCACAGTTTCTGTGGATATGTCTGTCAGAAAACGCCGCGAAGCTTCGCTTTATCCTTGCCCAGCAGCGACTTGGTAACCTGCCTCAGAAAAAGGCAGGTCATGTCCTGACCCAGTAAAAATACAGATAAGGCGCGCTTAGCAGCCACATGAGCCTGTGCCGAAGTATCGCGTGGTCCGGCCATCCGCGGTGGTGATAAGCACGGTTGCAGCAACATCGAAGAACTCACAGCCCTCGGTCTTGCTCTTGGGACATGTGTTTCTGCCTGGGCGATAGCTCACCTTCACGGACAAATCGGGGCTGCGGTAGCTTTCGTTCCAGCTTGCACCCCGCGAGGGTTCGAATGAATTGGTTGAAGACCGATCAGACTGTAGCGAAATGTCTTGGCCTGCAATGTTTAGCCAGAGCGGGGCGCCTTCATGCAGCTCCGAGAAAAGATGCGGCTGCCCTGGGAACGATTGATTGGGGCAAGACAGACCGGTGATTCGAACATCACAGCCGCATCCGAGGCGTTCCAGAGGGATGCACCACAAAGCTAGTGGTTCGCCTGCTGCGACCTGCTGGCCGAAAGCGGTGGCCCCAGCGAGCAAAAGCGAGGCGATGAGTTGGTCAATGCTGAGTTTCATCGGTAGTGCCTCACATCATTTGATCCAGTTGAAATACCGGCATGACGGGAACCCGGAACACCCCAGGAACGCCTTGCCGCTTTCCTTATGGCTGCGCAGCACCAGCGTCCCCGTGCCGCATGTTGGGCACTTCTCGCCGGCCTTGCCAGGTGCGGATGCCTCTCTTGCAGCCGGTGCGGGCCGCTCAGCCCGAGGGGTATTCTCGGGAGGCGGCAACCCAGGCTTGCCATCCTCGTCCGGCAATGTTTGCCGACACTCCGGGTAGGCCGAACACCCCCAGAACCCGCCGTTCTTGCCCTGGCGCCGGCGCATCGGCTTATGACAGGCGGGACAGGGGTAGAGCGGTCCATCCTCGTGGGCTGGCTTGCTTACGTCATCCTGGCCACGCGCCGCGCGACCTGGATTCTCCGCCTTCAGCTTCGAGACCAGGCCGGCTACGAATTCGGATTGCAGCGCCAGGAAGGCGTCCATGCCGGCGCGGCCGGCGGCCACTTCCTCCAGCGCCTGCTCCCATCGCGCCGTGGTCGCCGGGTCTGTCAACACGGCCGGCAGGATGTCGATCAGGTTGCGGCCTTTCTCGGTCGACACCAACCACTTCTTCTTCTCGACGTGGGTGTATTCCCGCGTGAAGAGGTTCTTGATGATGGCGGCACGGGTCGCTTCCGTGCCGATGCCGGCGGTTTCCTTCAACACGCTTTTCAGCCGTGGATCGGTGACATTCCGCCCCACGTTCTTCATGGCCCCGATCAGCGTGCCTTCGGTAAATCTAGCTGGCGGTTGGGTTTTCTTGGCCGCCAGATCGGCTTTCAGGCAGGGAACGGATTCACCCTGATTGACACGGGGGAGGCGCGAATCCTGCCCCTCCCCTTCGGCTGCCGAGTCCAGGGATAAGAAAGCCAGCTTCCAGCCGGGCTTGGTCGGCGTCCGCCCCGTGACCTTGAAGGTTTCCCCTTCACAAACCACCTCGATCTTCTGCTTCAGGAATTCATGGTCGCCCAGGAACTGAGCCAGGTAATGCCGCACCACCAGGTCATAGATGCGTCGTTCCGCCGGCTTCATGGCCGACACGTTCACCTGAATGTTACCGGTCGGGATGATGGCGTGGTGAGCCGTGATCTTCCGATCATCCCAGGCGCGCGAGCGGATCGAGGGATCCACCTTGTCCATCACGCCGACGACATCCGGGTACACACGCCTGACCGCTTCCAACACGCGCGCGGCCTCCACGAACTGGGTGGAGGGCAGGTAGGGGCAATCGGTACGGGGATACGACGTGGCCTTGTGGGTTTCATACAGCGCCTGAGCACACTCCAGCGTCTCGGCCGCGCCCATCCCCCAGCGCCGCGAGGCCTCCTGCTGGAGCGTGGACAGATCGAAGGGGAGGGGAGGCGGCTCCTTCGCCGGCGCCGTCTCAGCCAAGGAAACTCGCCCCGTCTTGCCTGACACCTTGTCCACCACCGCCTGTGCGGCGGCTTTCGACAAGCATCGTCCCTCATCATCCGCCACGCCTTCCGGCGGCACCCACAAGCCTGGAAAGGCCCCTAAGGCCCCTTCGCGCGCCTGGAAGGACGCCGACACCATGAAGTAATCCTTGGGCTTGAAGTTCTCGATCTCGCGGTCGCGCGCGACGATCAAGGCCAGGGTGGGCGTTTGCACCCTGCCTACGGATACCACTCCGGAAGCCCCCTTGCCCTTGCCATGCGCCACCGTGTAGGCCATCGTCAGATTCATGCCGACCAGCCAGTCCGCGCGAGAACGGGCCATGCCGGCGAGGTACAGGGCGCGGGTCTTCTCTCCGGGAAGGATACTGGCCAGCGCCTTACGGATGGAGGCGTCGTCCAGCGCCGATAGCCACAACCTCGACACCGGCCCGCGCCAGCCGTGCTTGTCCAGAACCTCTCGGCCGATCATCTCGCCCTCCCGATCGGCATCGGTGGCCACCACAACCTCGGTAGCCGACTTCAAGAGCTTGCCGATCAGGTTGAATTGTTTGCTCGCCGACGCCTTGACGGCGGTCTTCCAGTCGTCAGGTAGCACCGGCAGCTTCTCCAGCGCCCACAGGGACAGAGATTCGTTGTAGGCCTCGGGGGGCGCCAGTTCGATCAGATGGCCAAAGCACCAGGTCACGGTGACATCCTGGCCCTGTAAGCAGCCGTCGCCTTGGCGGTCGGCTTTCAGGACTCGGGCAATGTCTCTGCCCTGGGAGGGCTTTTCGCAGAGGTAAAGTTTCATTTCTTCCTCATGTGCTGACAGAGCAACTCACTACTGCCATAGCTAATACAGCAAGCGCGATGACACGACGGGAAAACCACCACGGTAAATCAACAAGCCTATCTGCTACATGGATAGACCGCTGATCTTCGCACTGAGGTTGACTTGATCCGTTTGACCGACCTTGCGTGTCCGGCACACACGCCTTACGAACGCATTCCGATGCCTGCGGATTCGTTTCGCAAGGGGCGGACTCGACATCGCAGATCCAGCCACGCTGGCAGTCCCGATCAGTCGCGCAATCCCAGCATTCCCTCGCGAGCGTGGGAGTGCTGGCGAGGGCAAAAAACACGAGTGCCAGGTGGATAGGTCGCACGCCGAGGTAGCAGGTATTGAGAAGCATCGGTTACGGCATCCCGTGGGCGTTGACGGAATACACAAGCCCAGCCTTGGCCATCTCCACCCATTCATCCGCCGAATCGGCATCAAACGCCTCGGAGCATTCCTTGGAACCGCAGAGTCCGACTGGCTCACCAGAGTGGTAGCGCCCTTGCTTTATCGCTGGAGCACCGCAGAAATTGCATTTACCTACATGGAAATAGTCCTCGTCGTCGGCATGAGCATGGTACGAACCATCCGCCTTATGCCAGACATGGCGGTTGCCCACATTGAGCGCTTCGTCTCGTAGCGACTCGGTGAACATAGCTTCCGGCACCGCGATGCCAAACTGGGAGAGCTTGTCCCGGTAGTACGACAGGGGTTTTTGCCAGGCATCCCTGTCATTCAAATTCGAGTACAGGAGACCTTCATTTTCCACAGCATCAGCCGCATCAGATGGTTCTGATTGCTCGTCGTCAACGAACTCAATGACCAGAAAGAAATACCCGAGAGGGCGATCCCAGCCAAGAATCACTTTGACGGGCCGGTCCTGATACTTGGAGTTGAAATAGTGCTGGCTCATGTTGTCCCCTCCCCCATGAACTTGAATGGGTCTGCCATAAGCGGCACGCCGTTGTGGTCGATGATCTCCATCAGGGTGTGAGTCGGCGCCAATACGCCTCGCAGTGGCCCTCCTATACGGCACACAGCTAGGGCTGACCGCAGTTTTCCTATTTCGTCGCGCTGGCGACGCACTTCTGTTGCCAACACATACAGCGCGATTGGTATTACGCCGCCGTTCTGCTGCCATTTCAGTAGCGGCAGAAATTCGTCGGCAGCAATCAGTGCCTCATCTATGTTCATGTCAATCTCTTTGTGGTGGTGTCCCTCTGTTGCGCCGCACTCATACCCCACCTCCCCGCACAGCCAGCGCCACAGCCACCGGCCGCACCCAGATCGGCGTGTTGCCCAACGAGAATGTCTCGCCTGACCACGCCAGCAACAACGTCTTGCCCATCACACTAGCGATGGCCTGCGCCGCTGGCGGCGGCACGGCATTGCCGATGCGCATACGCCAATCCGAGTCGCTCAGCCCATCCAGTTCGAGTTGCTCTTCGGGATCCAGAAGGCCTTGGAGGGCCGCCAGCTCCAAAGTGGTGAACGGCCTGTGCCACGTCCCATCCAGGGCGCGGATGACGGCAACAAGGTTCTCGGTAGCGGCCGGCAGGGCATCCACCCTGGGATCGGCCACAGAACCATAGCCGTTGTCATGCCCCGTCGATGCCGTGACTGCGCCGCTTGGGGTTTCCCATGGAACGATGCCGTAGTGGCCGGCAGTGAGGTAGTGGTCGCCGCGCTCGCGGTGTAGGCCAGGACGTGGGTCGGCCACAGAAAAGGCACCCTGAGCGGTGCTGGTAGAGATCACGGTCCCGCTATTCACATCCCATGGCGTCACCGCGTATTTCCCGAAGATGGGGCCTACCGGTCGCGGATCCGCGACGGTGTAGACGCCTCCACCCGGTTTGCTCTGGCCGCTGACGGCGCCAGTGTGTTTACCCCATGGCAGCACACCGTACTGTCCATATTCATGCCCGTGAAACCGAGGGTCCGATACGGCGAACGCGCCATTGCCCGTGGTGCTGCCGGCGATGACGGTATTCGACGGGGAGTCGAACGGAGTGACGATATATTTCCCTCCACCCTCGAAGCCAGAGACAGATCGTGGGTCCGCCACGGAGTAGCGTCCGTTGGTCGGCAGTCCGCGCGCAGATACAGTCGCTCCAGTTTCATCCCAGCCTGTGACACCCAGGAAATCCCGGCGCCGCTCCGGGACGATAAGGTAATCACGCAGGATGCCATCCTCGACGGCCAGCTCGTTCAGACTTCTCCAGTCCGAACCGGCCCGTACAAACGCCAATCTGACCCAGGTTTTCCATTGCAGGCGGGGCACACGGTGCATCGGCCCGCCGGCGGGGTCGCCTGGCAGCAGCATCCGGCCCAGCACATCGCCCACTGCGCGCAGTGGGCGCCGATGCGGCTCATAGAGGAACGGGCTAATTTTCCCGGTATGCCGCGCCACCAGCAGGAATCTCTTTCGAGACTGCGCAAGATTACCCAACGCCCCACAATCGTGAGTCGTCTCCGCCACGGCATAGCCGTAGTTCCGCAGCACGTCACCAATCTGGTCCAGCAGATGCCGGCCCCGGCTCTGGATGCGCGGCACGTTTTCCAGGATGACGAACTCGGGCGGATCATCCGCCCAGGCCTCCATCGTCAGCCAGATCCCGCGCAGGGTGAGGCGGTTCAACGCCTGATAGCGATCTGTTTTGGAACGGGACTCCGACAGTAGCCCCGAGAGCCCCTTGCAAGGGGGGCTGGTGAACACGATGTTGGGCCGCTCGCCGCCGGCCGCGCGGCGAATGTCGTCGAGCGTGGCTTCACGCCACCCTGCCGGCGGCGAGCGGCCATGGAAATCGACGTACTGCTCACGATCGAACAGATCCAGTACCGTGCCCGGCACACCGGCCAGGCGGCCGAAGTCTCTGATCGCGGCAGGATCGACATCGATCCCGCCCAGGCAGCGGAACTTCGCCTGGAGGTTGCCTACACGCGCTTCGCCGCGATTGAAACCGGCGGCGCCACCGCCTAAGCCGGCGAACAGATGGAAATGCTTGATTTCGACTTGATGCATTGAATCCCTCCCTTCTTTTTATTGCTACAGCTTCTCGACCCGGGTCTGCTGATTCAGCACATCCCAGCCAGCCGCTTATTCAGCCTTCGTGCCAAAATTCGGTAGGCCTGCTGTGGGGTAAAACGCCCTTCTTTGCAAGCGCGGACCAACGTCATGAAGTACGCCACGGGCTGAGACAAGGGTGTTGCCTCATGCACGCCACTCAATTCATCCAGTAAAGCCTGTTCCCAGGACGAATACCCCTCTGGCACAGGTTGTGGGTGTAGGGGCATGTCAGAGACAACCTCTCTGATGGTTTTGATTTCAGAATCCCGCAAACCTGTCGGGAAATGCAGTTCAATTTCCATAACGAACTCCGATGCCATACTCATTCTCGAATCTTGGCTACTCAACCAAAGCATCGCGCGCCTTGCCTGGCCATGAGCGCGGATATGTCGTGCCCAATACGGCATGCGGATTCGGCGCATCGGTAAGAACCGCCAGTTCAGACAAGAACTCATCTTGGGTATCGAGCCACCCTTCAATCCAGGGGCACCGTTCAAGTAGCTCGGGGGCTTCGTGTTGCAGAAGTTCAAGCAGTTCACGGTTCTCGTCGATGCGCTTGTAAATTCCTCGATGCCAGCCTGAGTTCACATACTCCGCGATGCGTGTAGACCGGCCTTTCCCTTTCGCTATCAACCACAAGCGGCTCCCCATCCTTGACGCAATGTCCCACCAAGGCAGCTTTGTGGTGGTGCCCCTCTGTAGTGCCGCACTCATACCCCACCTCCACGCACCGCCAGCGCCACCTCCACCGGCCATAAACACCGCAGCGGCCTGTTCTTATCGTTCACAGCGCCTGCCTCAGCTCCTTGAACGGGCGAAAGCCGGCTACCCGTTTCTCAGGAACCGCCACCGAAGCACCTGTTTTGGGATTCCTGGCCATGTGGGGTTTTTTCACCTTCACCACAAAGCGGCCTACGCCCGGAAGCGAGAACTCCCCGGCCTTCACCAACTCCGCCAGAGCCGCCTTGGCCAGGCCCTTCAGAACCACCTCCACATTGCTCCGAGGAAGCGCCTTGTCCGAATGCATCAGCACCGTATCGACCAATTCATGTTTGTTCATGTCGGCCACCTCAGAACGGAACATCATCATCGCCGCCCCAACCCGATTGGGGCGGCACACCAGCACCAGTCGCTTCATCTGCGGCTCCATCGGCACCCACATCCTTCGGCTTGCGATCCAGCAACCGCCACTCGTCCACCACATAAGAGTCGCGGTACTGAGTGTTGCCATCCTTGTCGTCCCACTTCTGGTTACGGATGGTGCCTTCCAGGGCAACATAAGCCCCCTTGCCGACCATCTTGGCCAGGTTCTCGGCCGACTTGCCAAAGCATGACCAGCGTAGCCAGGTGGTGCGTTCCTGAATCTCTCCATCCTTGTCCTTCCAGCGATCGGTCGTCCCGACCCGAATCGTCGTCACCGCATCACCCGAAGGCATGTAGCGCAACTCCGGAAGCGCCGCAGTGAAACCAATTTGTCGTACTGCCAGTTCAAGACTCATGTACCTCTCCTTCCATCAATCAATCGGCCGCCACAACTGGCGTGCCACAGATCCCTTCCACCGAAATGGCAAAAGGGCACGAAAATTGCTTAACTCACACGCCTAGCTGCCACAGCGCCGCTTTCATTTTTTCTAATTGACACAGCGAGTGGCATGGCATGAAATCCAACCGCCTCAGCCACTTCATGAACGGAACAATGGCCGCCTTCGATCTTTACGCGCTCCCCGACCTGTACCCGATCTACAAGCGCTACCTCGCCGATCACCTGGGGCCGCGTTGCCGTGAATGTGGCCACTACGGCCCGCCGGAGACGCTGGACGGTTATTTCGAGACCCACCGTGCCCTCAAGCGCTTGATGCACGAAAACCCGCTCGACCCTCTGACTGACATCTCTGACGAAGCCTACGGCGCCGTATGCTGGGTCGCCGTCAAAGCCGTTGGCATGATCGACGAGCAAAAACACGCGAAAGCCTTTCTCCCTACCGAACACACTGACGCCACGGTCCTGCAACTCATCGCGCGCAGCATCTGGCCCTACACCATCTGCACTGAAATCTTCGTCCCCGCTCGCCAGGAAGAAAGCCCGGATACAGGGCAACACCACCACTAACCCTCCGCGTTCTTGTCCAGTCCCTGGACTATGACGAAAGTTATCCATGTCTAGCTTTCGTCATACGCGTTGAAAAATCGTCACGCGCCGCCGCCCGCAGCTCCCGCTCCTCGCGGTTGAGCTTGAGCGCCATGGCATTCTTCTCCGCGTACCAGTCCTTCCACACCAGCGCCAACTGAGAAAGCGCCAGTTGCAGGGCTTTGTCCTCCCACTTCACATGACGCCAGCCGCCGGGCACCAGCCGCCAGCGCAAGCTGGTTTGGCCTGTTTGCTTGCGGCGATGGACTTCCAGGAAGAAAACACGCCCGGCAACCGCCTTCGTCTCCTCGGCCAACATCCGCATTTCCACCTGAACATCCACCAGCACCCGCACCCCTCGCCCGCCCTTACCCTTAAAGGCCTTTGTGTCAGCACCCTGTTGACAACCCGCGCCAGCCCCCCCGCCAAGTGTTGACAACCCCGCTGCGCCAGATGGAACCCCATCCGTGCAGTCGCTCAACGGGAGAATTCGCTGCGCCATGATCATTCCAACAACCCGCCTTCATCCTCATCCGAGGCATCGGCTGCCACAGGCGAAAGCGCGGCTTCCTGCAACAGGCGTAATTCCTTCTCCGACAAGTTCGCGTGCCTACGGCTATGACGTGGCGCAATCTGCCCGGTGAACACCTCTCGCGGCACTTCCCCGAACAACCCCACCACCGCTGCCACACGCTTCTGAGCCTCCTCATTCGCACCAGGCAGGAAATCGGAACGAGAGAGCTGGCGCAGTTCCTCGCGCATCAAGTAGCGCTCGTACTTTGATGGATCCTCGAACATCGACCGAATCTCGCGAACCCGCTGGCGCATGACCACGCGGCCTTCGTCGTCAGACATCCGATCCTTCTTGATCAGCGTCTTGATCAAGCGCACGAAATAGTCGTAATGCACGATCAACTCGGCGACCGCATAGCCGTATGGGCTGCGGAAACCCAGGTCCACATCCTTCGGCTCACGCGACCGCAACACCGAATAGGTCAACCCCCGCTGGCGCAGGTCTTTCAACACCTTCTCGCACCCGGTAATCGCCGTCTCCAGCTTCTCTTTGGCTGCATCCATGCGGTCCATGAAGGCGATCAACACCCAGTCCGCATAAGGGTTGTCATTGCCGGATAGCACCCAGGCCGAACGCAATGCCGAAGCGACACGCCGACCGCCGACGATAGGGCTGTGA
This sequence comes from Gallionellaceae bacterium, assembly GCA_028714875.1. GTDB lineage: Bacteria > Pseudomonadota > Gammaproteobacteria > Burkholderiales > Thiobacillaceae > PFJX01. The sequence continues at coordinate 57,210 of JAQTLN010000006.1, read as the reverse complement.
TTACCCTCCGCATCGCGCGCTCTCCCCATGAACAACCGATACGCCTCACGGGTATGCAGCGTCATCGTGTCCTGGTCTTCGTCTTCCAGGGCGCCGATGTAGCGCATGTCGCTGGCTTCCTTGTTGGAGACCAGCCTGTCCGCGCCCTGACGTTGCCGGTATTCAGACTGGGACCGTTGCAATGTCTCTTTGCGGGATTCGAGTTCGACTACCCGAGACCACCTGGGATCCATCGTGTTCGGGTTCTCGGCGTCGAGCAGATCCTTGAGGGCGGCTTCTTCCTCGGCGATGTCGTAGTGATCGGGAAACGGCGAATCCGGGCTGGTGGCGAACGTGGGTTTTAGAGTGGTGGCCATGATCAATTTGGTTGGGTTGGGGGAAGGGGAGGGAGGAACAGCCCGGCGGTAAGATTGAAGAGCGGGGTAGCAACCGCATTCCAACCAACCGAAAGGAGTCCTCCCATGGATGAAGAAACTCGAAACATCGAACTCATGAAAATCGCCGCGACGCTGACGCTTGCGAGGTGCGTTCTTCGCGCTGCTACGGTTGAAGTGCCTCCAGACATAGCGAAGGAATCCACGGACGCGTGGTTCATCGAGTACAGAAAATGGGCCGAAAAGCGGCTTGATGAACTCATGTCAGCGAATCAAGTCACGTAGGCCACGCCAGCCAAGCAAATGATGGGCGGCAAGCATTAAAGCCTCCCCAGGGCCACGAACCAGTCGTTCATAAACTTCCTGGCCGTATTCCTCGCGCACCAACGCTTCGATCTTCCCAGAGAGCACTTTGATTTCTTCATCAGTCAAAATAACTGGGCCGGAATCGACCTGTTTCTTGTAGTCAACAGCAGATACGGGCATGGTTTTCTCCTTCAGTAATTTGAGTTTCGGCGCCAGGCATTCGGCGGCTGGTTTTTCCAAGGCTTGGAAGGTTTTCGGCGCCAGGCATTCGGCGGCTGGTTTTTCCAAGGCTTGGAAGGTTTTCGGCGCCAGGCATTCGGCGGCTGGTTTTTCCAAGGCTTGGAAGGTTTTCGGCGCCAGGCATTCGGCGGCTGGGGGCTTGCTGCGCCAGTTGCATCACGTCGACCTCCTCGCCATCCCCAACTCCGCCATTTTTTCCCTCAGCAACGCCCTGCCTGCATCCGTAGCCTGCCAATCCCGTGCCACACCGGGGCTGGCGGGGCTGGCGGACTGCTGCTGGCGCATCGCCTCGATCTCCTGCCGGCGCAGACGAGCAGCGGCAACCTCGAAGCAAAGGCACGGTGTGAAAGGTTCGTTGTCGAGGCCCTTGGCCCGTTTCACCAGCGTGTTGAGCACGCCGAGGCGGCTGTACATGGGCTTGATGCCGCGAGCAGATAGCGAGAGCAAGCCAGCCCATTCATCCGCCACCTGCTGGCGCAGTTCGCCCTCCAGCGGCATCAGCCAGTTGCGGGCGGCGGTGGCTTCGCCGGCCAGCAGTTTCTCGGGAAGGATGATTTCCAACTCACTACTACTACCCACGGCCGGGGCAGGGGAGGGCGCCTGGGCTTCCGGCGCGGCTTTTTGTAGTGGTTCTCTTTTGTAGTTTTCTTCTTTAGTGATTAGCCCTTTCCGCACAGCTTGATCTGCGCTTTGGGCAACTCCAGTTATGCGGTTCGGGCATTCCTTGTTTTGCGCTTTGGGCAACTCCAGATATGCGCTTTGGGCAACTCTTGTTTGCAGGATCCTGCAATCTTGATTGCGGAATCCTGCAAACATGTTTGCAGAATCCTGCAAACAGTGGATTTCATTAGCTTTTTTGGCACATTCAAGGCCAAGCTGACCCAGATTCAGACGGGTCAGAAGCTTGGGCTGAACGACTCGCTCAAACGTTTCTTCCACCAGACCGGCCAGGCGCAGACGCTCCCTGGCCCTGCGCTGTTGCTTGGGCGTGATGCCCAGAAACTCGCGTGTATGGCCCACAGGGATGTGCATCCATTCGCCATCGCCTCCGTCCGACAGGTCGCGCCGGGTGGCGCGGAACAGGTAGGAGAGGATCAGCCCGCCGACAACACCACCCGCCACCTTGATCAGAATCCGGTGACAGGGAACGGGCTGGCCCAGCAGATGAAGCATGGCCGCGCGGTCCCAACTCCACTCCTCGAACTGCCGGCCGGCAGATGCCGCCACAAGGTGTCCCAGCTTGTCCAGATTCACCCTGTACCAAATCTTGGCCGGCACGCCGATGCGTTTCTCTTCCAGGATGCCCATCCCCTTGAGGATGATTCGAGCGGTGGCCTGCTCACGGCCGCTGAGACCCGCACCCTCATACCAATCCGATGCACGCAGCCAGAACCATCCATCACGATCAGGCTGTGATTTATGCACATAGCGCGACCAGGAAATGGCGTGAGACAGGAACAGGGCAGCCTTCACATTACCGGTCACGGTGGCCAGGAGGGGATGGTAGGAGACATAGCTCTGGCCCAGTGCAGACGAGACGGTCCCCACCTGCCCGGCAATAGCTTGCCGGGTTGATCGGTTGGGTGGGCGTCGCTGGGCCATGTCAGGGATGCGCCGTCAACATGGGTGGAATGTCAGCAACATTGTCATAGCGGCCGATACCCCGGCGGGAACGCCTTCGATGCACGTTTCCCGCTCTTGGCCTGCGGCGCCGCGCATACCCGCTCGTCCAGGTGGCCATAGGAATCGGCCGCCAGCGCATCGACCAGGGCATAGACGCGGTCTTGATCGACCTTGTATTCCAGCCGTGCCGGCATCCCCTTCCGCCGCTCTTTGAGCAGACCCAGTTCAAGCAATCTGGCTCTCGCCGTTTCCTGTTCCGATCTGGACAGGCCGGCTTCCTCTTGCCATTCCTTGATGGTCTTGGCGAACCAGCCTTCGTTTTTGTTCTGGAGGGCCTGGCTCAGTTGCAGCGCGTAGGAAATCATCACGGCGGCGGTAATGCTGCCGGTTGCCGTGACTGCCCAACGCTGGGCGACGATGGGCTCGTCGAAGACCACCATCATGTGGGAAGGGCGCATGCCCTGGACGGGCTTTGGATCGGGTTTCAAGGCGCGGTTATTCATGGCGTCACCTCACATGTTGAATTCGTTGATCACGGCGTACAGGGACGCCAGGGAGAATTGCGGCCATTTCTTATGCAGCGCAATCCAGCGCTGGCGTGTCGGCATGGATTGGTTCACTGCCCACCACTGGTGGATTGCATCGCGTGTGCCCACATCCGGCATGCTGGGGCGGCCAGAACGCTTGTCCGTGGTCATCAGGGTGGCCAGATGCGCCTCGGCCTCAGTAAGCGAGATCCGAAAAATCTCCGACAACAGCAGCGCCGTGGCGCCCGCGCGGGCGAGATAGGTCAGGTCTTGCGAGTCGTTGATCCGGCGTGTCCTGGCTGATATGGCGGACTCGAATCGCCTCACATTGACTAACAGAGACACCATCCCCACCGTGCCGGCCAGGCTGCTCAAATCGTTTACCGTCATCTGGCGTAACGTCGATATGGTTTCCGGTGAGAAGCCGGCGGCGATGAGCTGGTCGATTTCGCCCGACTCGGCCAATTCGATGAGGTAACACAACACCTTGAAACTCAGGTCTTGCGAGTCGATGTCGATGCGGCTCATACCTCCTCCCGCTTCGTGAAATGAAGAAGGAGGCCGGCGGCGGCGCCGGCGCAGGCAGGATCGGTCAACAGGTCGACCACCCAGCCGATGCCGACCGACGGCCCCCAGCCAAGATCGGCCGCGCCAGGCGTGCTGTGTCCACCGATGTCCACCAGCAGTTGGTCCTGGACCAACATGGGTAGGGCTTCAGAGCTAAGTCCACCCTCGCACAAACGCATACGCCTCCATAGCGAGTCCATCGGCAGCTTCCGGCAGGTGGCTTCGTCCCACTGCCCGGACAGCACCGCGAGCAATTGCCAGGCGATGATGCGATGTGATGTACGCGGACATTCCGCGCAGACGTCGATGGCATCGGTCGGAAGCTCCATGTAGAAGCCATCCGGCATCGGCGCGTATTCACGCAGGCAATCCTCGACATGGGCCGCCTGGGCGAGGGCATGGGCAGCGGCCAGGGGCGTGCCCGTTGTCTCATTGACCCTGAGCATGATCGTCGTGTTCACGTTGCCTGAAATCGCCTTCGCGACTTCTTCCGTGCTGCCGGCGGCCATGCGCACGGAACCCTGACCAGCCTCCGATGCCGGGGCGGTTGCGTCCTGCGCAAGACTGGACTGGCCAGGCGTATTCCCGGTGGTGCCTTCGTTGGAAGGGTCGCCCGGAGCGGGGGAGGGGGCTGCCGTCTTCGCGGGCTTCTTGGGCTGCGCAGGTGGTGCAGGCGGCGCGTTGCGCAAATCCTCCTCGCTGGCATCCGGGAAGCGTGCCAAGGTATCGAGCCAGCGGCGCATTTCAGCGGGCGTGCCGCCAAGGCGGGCGGCGAGGGCGGCTTCCACGGCGGGGAGGAGGGCATCCGCACGGACGCCTTCATCCTTGTCCTCCGATGCTTCCAGTTGCGCGCGCTGCGCATCCAGTACGCCATCGAGCGCAGCCTGGAAACCGGTGTCATCGAGGCCGAACTTCTCGGCGAGACGGGCAAGCAGGTTGATGGCGGGCTGTATTTTGATAACTTGCGTGGCGCTCAGGAAGGGACTGGCCTTTTGCAGTCGTACCACGGCGAACTGGAACATGTAGAGCAGCGATTTTTTGACACCAATACCCCTACGCGAAAGTTCATCCTCCAGCCTCTGGATGGACACAGTCCCACCGATCTCCTTCTCAATCTCCGCGCGCATGTCGACCAGGTAAGCACACGCCTTATCCCAAAAGGTCATATCCGCTCGGTTGTTGTTCTCGATCAGGTGCTGAGCCAGGGTGTCGGCCTCGGAAACCCATACCTTGTAGACGACGATCAGGCGCTCCCAGCGTGGGTCACCTTTCTGGAACAGTTCCTGGATTGCCGCCAGGCGGGTATTGCCGCCACGGTAGGGCATGTACCAGTCCTGGCCAGGCCGTTGTGTGACCCAAAGTTCCAGGCTGTCGCGGCCTGTTGCACCAAGCGAAGCCTTGATGTCCTCGTAAGCCGCGTTGCTGGATTTGCGCGGGTTGCGGTCATAGGGCCGGATCTTCGCCAGCGGGATTTCGTGCTTGCTGCCGTCGAGCATCGAATTCGGCGTAATGCCGGCGGCGGCATTGGGTGGATTCGGGATGTTCAGGGAGTCAGCCAGGTCTACCGTCCGGCGCATACGCGCCCGCACGTCCTCCGGCGTCATTCTGTTTTTTGAGAGTCTGGTAAGGTCGGCGTCCGCCGCGAATGGGATGGTTGGTTTGTTTCGGCCTTTGGGTTCCGTCATTACGCAGCCCCCTCGCCAATGTTGCCGGCCTGAATGCCTTCCAGGTTGGGCATCAGTTCCCATACCAGTTGATGCATGACTTCATAGGCGCAGGGCGTAGCCCCGGTGGTCACCCGGTCATGCCAATGCACAGGCAAGCGGTCTGTCGCGGCGCGGGTGTAGGCCACGGCGCTGGGAATCACGGTGTCCAGCACGGTAACCCGTCCCGCGAGCGGGATATGCCCCTCGCGCTTGATCTGCTGGGCGATGCTTTTGGCATCGGCCGTGCGTGTCTGACGGTAGATCAACGCTTTGACCGGGCCGAGTGACGGCGTGTGCGGCATCGGCGCGCCACGGTAGGACAAGCGGTTGAGCATATCCATCGTCCCGCTGAGAAACTCGCGGGCCGACAAAGCCTCCGGCACGATCGGCGAAATCAGGATGTCGGCCGCCAGGGCAGCCGCGTCCTGGAGTGGCCCCACGGCGCCTTGCGTGTCGATCAAGACGACGTCGTACTGTTCCTCCAGTTCCACCGAGTGCAGAGGCCCATAGAGCCGGGTCTCCCGGAAGGTCTGATTCATGAGCCAAGTCTGTATCTGGCCCTCGGGCGTATCGGACACCACGATGTCCAGGACGCCATTCACGGGCAGATCGACGACCGAGATGGCATCGGCCGTGATCATCCCGGACGTGATGATGTGCGTCAGGCCGCGAGGCGCCTGGTGCTTGAGCGGATAGAACTTGCTCAGTGCCGGCTGCACATCCGCGTCGATCATGAGGACACGAAGCCCCAGATCGGCGAGGATAGCGCCGAGGTTGGCGGTGAGCGTCGTCTTGCCGACGCCGCCCTTGGTACTGACTACTGCGAACCTGATCACGGTACTTCTCCCAGTGGTTGAGGGCACTGGAACCGGCGTTTGGGTGCATCACCGCATGTAAACACTTAGTCCTGAATGAAGATTATGTTAAATCGTTAATCAGTTACGCTTTGCCATGCCGTATCTCCATGCCAGCCCGGTCGACGCCCCTGATAAAATGCCCGTCACTTATTTGTGGCTTGCAATCCGGTTGCCCGCCTCCAACTACCCCACCGTCTTTCATTGGAGAAACACATGTCCGCCAAGCATTGCCGTCTACTCATCCTTGGTTCCGGCCCCGCCGGTTATTCCGCCGCCATTTATGCCGCCCGCGCCAACCTGAAGCCGGTCGTGATTACGGGTTTGAGCCAGGGTGGTCAGCTCATGTCCACCACCGATGTGGATAACTGGCCGGCCGACGTGAATGGCGTGCAGGGTCCGGAGCTGATGCAGCGCTTCCAGGCACATGCCGAGCGTTTCGAAACCGAGATCATCTTCGACCATATCAACAAGGTTGATCTGAACAACCGCCCCTTCACCCTGACCGGCGATTCCGGCGTCTATACCTGCGATGCCCTGATCATCGCCACCGGTGCTTCCGCCATGTATCTGGGCCTGGAGTCCGAGGAAAAATTCATGGGGCGTGGTGTTTCCGGTTGCGCCACCTGCGACGGTTTCTTCTACAAGGGCCAGGAAGTCGCGGTGATCGGTGGCGGCAACACCGCTGTGGAAGAAGCCATCTACCTGTCCAATATTTGCAGCAAGGTCACCCTGGTGCATCGCCGCGACACCTTCAAGGCGGAGAAAATCATGGTCGATCACCTCATGGAACGCGTGAAGGAAGGCAAGATTGTCCTTGAAACCAACCAGGTTCTTGATGAAGTCCTGGGTGACAAGAGCGGCGTGACCGGCATGCGCCTGAAAGGCATGCAGGATGGCGCGACCAAGGAAATCACGCTGACCGGCATCTTCATCGCCATCGGCCACAAGCCCAATACCGACCTCTTTACCGGGCAACTGGAATTGGATCATGGCTACCTGGTCACCCAGGGCGGCCGTCATGGCAACGCCACGCAGACCAGTATCGAAGGCGTTTTCGCGGCCGGCGACGTGCAGGACATGATCTACAAGCAAGCGGTCACCAGCGCGGCCAGTGGTTGCCAGGCGGCTCTGGATGCCGAACGCTATCTTGACAAGCTGGCTTAACTACCCGTTGTAATGCCATGAATAAAGGCGGGAAGTTTCACACTCCCGCCTTGCCTTGCGAGGAACGCGAGCTGTTCCGGGCGGAGCTGGATGATGTGGTTCCACTCACGCCGCACGGTCGCGTGCTCCCCTCCCCCAGCCGGCTTCCTCCCGTCCCGCTCAGTCTGTTTCGAGATGAGCGAGAGGTGATTCATGAGTCGCTGCATGACCCGATACGCTGGGACGCGGACACCGAAACCGGGGAAGAAACCTCCTATGTTCGATCTGGTATTGCCCGCCAGACGCTACGCCGCTTGCGACGTGGCGACTGGGTTGCCCAGGCGGAGCTTGACCTGCACGGCTTGACCCGGCTGGAAGCCAAGCGGGAACTGGCTGATTTCCTGTTCGAATGCAAACGCCGAGGCGCGCGCTGTGTGCGCGTCATTCATGGCAAGGGGCTGGGCTCGAAAAACCGCGAACCTGTGCTGAAACTGCATGTACGCCACTGGTTGATGCAGCGCGACGAAGTTCTGGCTTTCGTCCAGGCGCGGCCCGTGGATGGCGGTGGCGGGGCGGTGATGGTGCTGCTGAAGTCGGCGAACGCGTAGGGTGCGCCGCGCACCCTACGCCGGGAATACCCCGGTCGAGAGATAACGGTCGCCGCGGTCGCAGACGATGGAAACGATGACCGCGTTTTCCACTTCTTTCGATAACTGCAACGCCGCGAATAGCGCGCCGCCGGAGGAGATGCCGGCAAAGATGCCCTCCTCGCTCGCCAGGCGACGGGTGGTTTCTTCCGCGGCCGTCTGGCCGACATACATCATGCGGTCCACCCTTTTGTAATCGCAGATGGAAGGCACATATTCCTCGGGCCATTTACGGATACCGGGTATTTGCGCGCCCTCCTCCGGCTGCACGCCGACGATCTGGATGGCCGGGTTCTGTTCCTTGAGGTAGTGCGAGCAGCCCATGATGGTGCCGGTGGTGCCCATACTGGAGACGAAATGGGTAATGCGCCCCTCGGTATCACGCCAGATTTCCGGGCCGGTGCCCTCATAGTGGGCGATGGGGTTATCCGGGTTGGAAAACTGGTCGAGGATTTTCCCTTTGCCTTCCCGCTGCATCTGTTCCGCCAGATCACGCGCGCCTTCCATGCCGGCCGCCTTGCTCACCAACACCAGATCGGCGCCGTAGGCGCGCATCGACTGGCGGCGCTCGATGGAGAGGTGTTCGGGCATGATCAGTACCATGCGGTAGCCCTTGATGGCGGCCACCATCGCCAGGGCGATGCCGGTATTGCCGCTGGTGGCTTCAATCAGCGTGTCGCCGGGCTTGATCTCGCCGCGCGCCTCGGCGCGGGCGATCATGGACAAGGCCGGGCGGTCTTTCACGGAACCGGCCGGATTGTTGCCTTCCAGCTTGACCAGCACGGTGTTGGAGGTTTTCCCCGGCAGCTTTTTCAGGCGAACCAGGGGCGTGTTGCCGACGAAATTCTCGATCGTTTTATACATGGTCAGTCCTTCCCGAACAGGTCCCGGCTGTAGACCTTATCCGCCACATCAAGCAAATCGTCAGTGATGCGGTTGGCGACGATGACATCCGATTGCCGCTTGAACTCGGCCAGATCGTTGACGACGCGGGAGTGGAAGAACTCGGCTTCCGTCAGCACCGGCTCATAGACGATGACTTCGATGCCCTTGGCCTTGATCCGCTTCATGATGCCCTGGATGCTGGACGCGCGGAAATTGTCCGAACCGCTCTTCATGATCAGGCGATGCACGCCGACCACCTTGGGCTTGCGCTTGATGATGCTGTCGGCGACGAAGTCCTTGCGCGTGGTGTTGGAGTCGACGATGGCGCGCATCAGGTTTTGCGGCACATCCTGGTAGTTGGCCAGCAGTTGCTTGGTGTCCTTGGGCAGACAGTAGCCGCCGTAGCCGAACGAGGGGTTGTTGTAGTGGTCGCCGATGCGCGGGTCGAGGCTGACGCCCTGGATGATGTGCTTGGTATCCAACCCGTGGGTGGCGGCGTAGGTATCGAGTTCGTTGAAGTAGGCCACGCGCATGGCCAGATAAGTGTTGGAAAAGAGTTTGACCGCCTCGGCCTCGGTGGAGTTGGTGAACAGCACCGGAATGTCCTGCTTGATGGCGCCTTGCCGCAGCAGGTTGGCGAAGGTTTCGGCGCGCTCGGAACGCTCGCCGATGATGATGCGCGAGGGGTGGAGGTTATCGTAGAGCGCCTTGCCTTCACGCAGGAATTCGGGCGAGAAGATGAGGTTTTCGCAGTTGAATTGCGCCTTCAGCTTCGCCGTGTAGCCGACCGGAACGGTGGATTTGAGGATCATCACCGCTTTCGGGTTGATCGCCTTGACGTCCTGGATGACCGCTTCGACCGTGCGGGTGTTGAAGTAGTTGGTCTCGGTGTCGTAGTCGGTGGGGGTGGCGATGATGACGAAATCGGCCCCGAGATAGGCGTCCTGCTTGTCCAGGGTGGCGCGGAAGTTGAGCGGCTTGTGGGCCAGGTAATCCTCGATTTCACTATCGACGATGGGCGAAACCTTGCGGTTGAGCATCTCGATCTTCTCGGGAACGATGTCGAGCGCGACCACTTCGTTGTGCTGCGCCAGCAGGACGGCGTTGGAAAGGCCGACGTAGCCGGTGCCGGCGATGGCGATTTTCATGGGTTTATCTCTCGGATGATTTAAGCGATGTCCTGCGTGCTGGCTAGAGCGATTTCCCGCGCGATGGCTTCCAGGGCGGCCAGGGGGTCGGCGGCCTGGGTAATGGGGCGGCCGATGACCAGATAATCCGAACCGGCCTGGATGGCTTGGGCGGGAGTGAGGATGCGGGTCTGGTCGCCCACATCGCTGCCGACGGGGCGGATGCCGGGCGTCACCAGCAGAAAATCCGTGCCGATTGGGCGTAACAGCGGGGCTTCCCGCGCCGAACACACCACGCCGTCCATGCCGCTGTCATGCGCCAGCGTAGCCAGCAAGTGGACCTGCCGCTCGGCGTTGGCCTCGACGCCGATGGCGCGCAACTCGTCTTCGCCCATGCTGGTCAGCACGGTCACGGCGATCAATCTGGGGCGCGAGGTCAAACCCGGCAGGCCTTCCAGCGCTTCGCGCGCCGCCCGCATCATGCGTGGCCCACCGCTGGCATGTACATTCATCATCCACACCCCCAGCCGCGCCGCCGCCTTGCAGGCCTGCGCCACGGTGTTGGGGATGTCATGGAATTTCAGGTCGAGAAAAATCGCGAAACCGCGCGCCGCCAGTTCTTCCACAAATGCGGGGCCGGCCGCCACAAACAACTCCTTACCCACCTTGAGGCGGCACAAATCCGGCCGCACCCGGTCGACGAAGGCGCGCGCCTGGTCGGCCCGCTCGTAGTCCAGAGCGACGATGATTTTGTTGCCAAAGTCGCGCGAGCGACTCTCGACGTTCCCCTCTCCCTGTGGGATAAGCAGCGACTTGGCTGCCGTAGTTGGGCTGCCTAGTCGATTGCTTAGGGGTTCCATCAGAGGGGCTAGGGGTGAGGGAAACGGGCCGCGCCCGTTGGGGTCACTCATGTTCCAACCTTTCCGGTGAAATGCTTTCCCAGCGCGCGCAGGCCGGGCACTGCCAGAAGAACTGGCGCGCCTTGAAGCCGCACTCGCCACACTGGTAGTGGGCGATCTGGCTCACCTGGCGATGCACCAGATCCTGGGCCAGTCGGTATTCCACCCGCCCATCTTCGTTCTCGGACTGCAAGGCGTTGCTGGCTTGCAGGTAATCATCGAGGGCGCGCAGGCTGGGATGTTTTTTCAATTCGGTGGCGGCCAGCGCGCGGGCGGCTTCCCAGCCCTGGCGCGCGGCCACGGTCTGGAACAGGAGGTGCAGCAAATCCGGGCTGGGGCGCTGTTCGAGATAACCCTGCAAGAGTCGGACAGCTTGTTCATATCGGCCCAGGCGACCATGCGCCTGAACCAGTCGATCGGCGGCAATGGGCAGAAAAGCCGGGTTGATGTCCTCGATACGGCGCCAGGCGGCGATGGCTGCCTCATCCTGGCCGGCCTGGGCTTCGAGATCACCCAGCAGGAGGATGGCGCGCGCGGAGCGGCGATTCTTCTTCAGCGCCTGTTCCAGATGCCCACGCGCGGCATCGACCTCTCCACGCAGCATGGCGGCGGCGGCCATCTCGCAGTGGTAGTGCGCGGTGTTGGCGTTCTGCGAGAGACAACCGAGTTTTTCCAGACGCTGCGAGGTAATGATGGTCTGTGGCCAATCCTTGGTCAGCACCTGAATTTCCAGCAGTTTGCGCAACGCATCCAGCGCATGCACACCGCTTTCCAGTCTCCGGAACACATCCTCCGCGCGATCCAACAGACCGGCCTTGAGAAAATCCTCGCCCAGTTCATACAAGGCCTTCATGCGCTGATCCTGCGCGAGGTCCGCGCGGTCAACCAGGCTCTGGTGGATGCGAATCGCGCGGTCCAGTTCGCCGCGACGGCGGAATAGCGAGCCCAGGGCAAAGTGCAATTCCAGGGTATCTGGGTCGAGGCGGGTCACTTCCAGGAAGGCCTCGATGGCCTGATCCGGCTGCTCATTGAGCAGGTAATTGAGTCCCTTGAAATAGGAACGCGGCACGGCGCGCGATTCCTGCATGACATGGCGAATATCCACCCGCGCGGCCAGCCAGCCGAGGGCGAAAAACAGGGGAATGACCAGGAGATGCCAGGCTTCGATTTCCAACGACTTACTCCGGCGTGGAATGCTTGGAACTGAGGTCGGAACTGAAACGGCGCAACTGGCGTAATTCACGATGGTTGCGCAACAGCCGCCAGGAGCAGGCCAGCAGCCCGATCAGCAGGCCGACGGCAAACGACACCAGAATCACCAGCGCCAGCGGAGATTGCCATTCATAGCCGAAGAAATAGCGCAGCGTAACGACGTCGCTGTTCTTCACCGCGAAGCCAAGCAGAAAAATGAACAGGACAATCTTGAATAACAGTGCCAAGTAGCGCATGGCCTCTGCCGGTGCGGGAAAGATTGCGATTGTAGCGGCCAGCCTGGGGCATCGGAACAACTTCACTGAATCGCTCCTCGCATGTTTGTAATATGTATTAACATCTACCATTATGAAATGGTTGCTACTAATTATCTCCCTGCCAACAGAAAATGCCTCAGCCCGGATGCGAGCCTGGCGCGCCCTGAAGACCGCCGGCGCGGCGTCGTTGCGTGATGGGGTGTATCTGTTGCCGGAGGGAGAAGAACGTCAGGCAATGCTCGCCGAGGTGGCGGTGGGTATCGACGAAGCGGGTGGTCAGGCTTATCTCCTCACGACTGATCCATTGCCATACCCATTCGAAGCACTGTTCGATCGCACCGAGGAATATCGCCATCTCGCGGCGGATGTTCAGGACAGCCTCGCCGCGCTCGATGGCAATGCGATACAGGAGCAGGCCCGGTTGGCGCGCAAACTGCGCAAGCACTTCGCCGCGCTCGCCACCATCGACTTCTTCCCGGGTGAGACGCAACGCCAGGTGCGGGCGCAACTGGACGAACTGGATCAAGTCTTACAAACCCGGCTGTCGCCCGGAGAACCGACGCCGCGTGAGACGGAAATCACGCGCCTGGACGCCGCCGCCTACCAGGGCCGTGTGTGGGCAACACGCAAGCGACCCTGGGTGGACCGCATGGCCTCGGCCTGGCTGATTCACCGCTTCATCGACCGCCAAGCGCGTTTTCTCTGGTTGACCGCCCCCGCCGATTGCCCCGCCGACGCGCTGGGCTTCGACTTCGATGGTGCAACCTTCACACATACCGGCAACCGGGTGAGTTTCGAGACCCTGCTTGCCAGCTTCGGGCTGAATGGCGATCCGGCATTGGCCCGCATCGCGGAGATCGTGCATTTCCTCGATGTCGGCGGTCTGCCGGCACCCGAAGCTGCCGGTCTGGAAACCCTGCTCGCCGGCATGCGCGCCAGCTTGGCCGATGACGACGCCCTGTTGGCCACCGCCAGCCAAGCGTTCGATTTCCTTTATATCCATTACCAAAACAGAGAACCCGCGCAATGAGCGAAGCCCCGCAACGCCCCGTCCACCCCGCTTTCTGGGAAGCCTTCGTTTACTGGCTGAAACTCGGCTTCATCAGCTTCGGCGGCCCCGCCGGGCAGATTTCCATGATGCACCAGGAGCTGGTGGAGAAACGCCGCTGGATCTCCGAGCGCCGCTTCCTGCACGCCCTCAACTACGCCATGGTGCTGCCCGGACCGGAGGCGCAACAGCTCGCCATCTACATCGGCTGGCTGTTGCACCGCACCTGGGGCGGCATCATCGCCGGCACCCTGTTCGTGCTGCCCTCGCTGTTCATCCTCTCGGCGCTTACCTACATCTATCTGGTTTATGGCGACGTGCAATTCGTTCACGGAGTGTTCGCCGGCATCAAGCCCGCCGTGGTCGCCATCGTCGTCTTCGCGGCCTGGCGCATCGGCTCACGCGCGCTCAAGAACAAGGTGCTGTGGGGTTTCGCGGCGGCATCCTTCGTCGCCATATTCGCCCTGAAAATCCCCTTCCCCATCATCGTCATGAGCGCCGGTGTCCTCGGTTTCATCGGCAGCAAGCTCGTCCCCGATATCTTCAAGGTCGGCGGCGGCCACGGCGCCTCCAACAAGGAATACGGCCCGGCCCTGATCGACGACGACACGCCGACTCCGGAGCACGCGAAGTTCAAGGCTTCGCGTCTGATCCTCATGACCATCGCCTTCCTCGCGGTCTGGGCTCTCGGCATCTGGGCCACGCTGGGCGTGCCGGTGCTGAAGGACATGGGCGAATTCTTCACCAAGGCGGCCCTGGTCACCTTCGGCGGCGCCTATGCCGTGCTGCCTTACGTCTATCAGGGCGGTGTCGAGCACTACCAGTGGCTCACCGGCCCGCAGATGATCGACGGCCTGGCGCTGGGCGAAACCACGCCCGGCCCGTTGATCATGGTGGTGGCCTTCGTCGGCTTCATCGGCGGCTGGAGCAAGGAAGTGTTCGGCCCGGACAACCTGTTGCTGGCCGGTTTTGCCGGCGCCAGTGTCGCCACCTTCTTCACCTTCCTGCCCGGCTACCTGTTCATCCTCGCCGGCGGTCCGCTGGTGGAAGCCACCCACGGCGACCTCAAGTTCACCGCCCCACTCACCGGCATCACCGCCGCCGTGGTCGGCGTGGTGCTCAATCTGGCGTTGTTCTTCGGCTACCACGTCCTCTGGCCGAAAGGCTTCGAGGGCACCTTCGAGTGGTTCTACGCCCTCATGTCCGTGGCCGCCTTCCTGGCGCTGTGGAAATACAAGCAGGACATCATGCGGGTCATCGGCGCCTGCGCGGCGGTGGGCCTGATCTACACCTCGCTCATTTAAGGAACTGATATGGATCGCGGCATCAAGCCTGAAACCCTGAAGAACGAACTCGCCGGAAAATACTTCCTCGACGTGCGCCGCGTTGGCGACCGCGATACGTCCGCCGAACAACTGGCCGGGGCTCACTGGAAAAACCCGGAACAACTCGCGGATTGGGCCGACAACCTGCCGCAAGACCGGGAAATCGTCCTCTACTGCGTGCGTGGTGGCGCGGTGTCCAACAGCGTGGTGGACGCGTTGCAGTCCAGAGGGCTGAACGCCCGCTTCATCGAAGGCGGCATCGAAGGCTGGAAAGCAGCGGGCGGCGCGGTGGTCGGCAAATGAATATCGGCCACGTCGCGCGCCATGCCTGCCTTGAAGAAGGGCGGGCGGCTGCTCGGGCTCGCGCGTTGAATCCACCCTGTAGCGCCGGCTTCCAGCCGGCTCCGTTAAAAGACGCCGGCAAGGATGCCGGCGCTACAGGGCGACTCCCTTGATCCTCCCCTCCGGCGCCGCCCCCGAGGCGCGTTTCCTGATCATCGCCCGCGCCCTGCGCGCACTGGCCGATGGTTATGTTGCGGTGTTGTTGCCGGCCTATCTGCTGGCCCTGGGTATGGGCACCTGGCAGGTCGGCGTGCTCAGCAGCGCAACCCTGCTCGGTTCCGCCTTCGCCACTCTGGCGGTCGGCGCCTGGGGCCACCACTTCCATCATCGCCACCTGCTGCTCGGCGCGGCGCTGCTGATGGCCGCCACCGGCCTGTTCTTCGCCGGCCTTGATGGCTTCTGGCCGTTGTTGCTGATCGCTTTCATCGGCACGCTCAATCCCAGTTCCGGCGATGTCAGCGTATTCCTACCCTTGGAGCACGCGCGCCTCGCGGAAGCGGCCGATGGCAACACGCGCACCTCGCTGTTCGCTCGCTACAGTCTCACCGGCGCCCTGTTCGCCGCCTTCGGGGCATTGGCCGCCGGCGTGCCGGACTGGCTGACGAGCCTGGGAGTGGACCACCTCACCGCCCTGCGCGCCATGTTCGTGCTCTACGCCGGCATTGGCTTTGTGGTCTGGCTGCTCTACCGCCGCCTGCCGGAACCACCACCCCATGAGCGCCCCGCGCCGCCCTCCCCCCTCGGGCCTTCGCGCGGCATCGTGCTGCAACTGGCCGCGCTGTTTTCCCTGGATGCCTTTGCCGGTGGCCTGGTGGTGAACGCCCTCATGTCGCTCTGGCTGTTCCAGCGCTTCGGCCTCTCGCTCGCCGCCGCCGGCGCCTTCTTCTTCTGGGCCGGCCTGCTCACCGCCGCCTCGCAACTGGCCGCCCCCTGGGTGGCCAAACGCTTCGGCCTGCTGAACACCATGGTGTTCACCCATATCCCATCCAGCATTTTTCTCATTTTCGCCGCCTTCGCGCCCAGCTTGCCGCTGGCGCTGGGCTTGCTGTTGGCGCGCGCCCTGCTCTCGCAGATGGACGTTCCCACCCGTAGCGCCTTCGTCATGGCCGTGGTCACCCCGGCGGAACGCGCCGCCGCCGCAAGCTTCACCTCGGCGCCACGCAGCCTCGCCGCCGCGTTCAGCCCCTCGCTAGGCGGCGCCTTGTTCGCCGCCGGCTGGCTGGCCGCGCCCTTGGTGTGCTGTGGCGTTTTGAAAATCACCTATGACCTGGCGCTGCTCGCCGCCTTTCGGCGGCACAAGGTTGGTTAGCTGTTGATCGACCCTTCCGGCCATTTACCCGCTCCAGGTAGCGGCCGTTCGGAAATGACGGCTTCCTTGATCGCCGGCTGGCTCTTGACGACCCCTATGCGCATCGGCCCCTTCCGGGCTGCGGTAGGGGGTGCAACCCTGGGCCTTGAGAATGTGGGGGAAGCGGAAGACATCGCTCATGCTTGCTACGCTCCCGGTAAGGCAAGCAATTCGCCTTCCATGCGCCGAATACCCTTGACCAGATTCTTGAAGCTGGGCGAGCGCTCATTGGTTACATCGAGATACTTTCCGATTTCGCGCGACCCACCTACTTTTTGGTAGGCCCCCAGCGTCAGCGCTTCCAACTCCTTGCTAGGATTGCCCAATCTATCTGGGCTGCGGAACTTAGCCGACCCCTGATATCGGGCCAGATTGTTGAGATTCAGTGCTTGCTCCACAGCGGGAAGGTCAGCGAGGTAATAGGTTTCCAGTTCCTTACAGGCAATCCGCACCAGCGTTTTTTCCGCTTTCCCCGCCTCCTGGCAACGGTCAGTCAGCCTTGCTTTCAATGCCATGCAGTCCGGCGCGCTGTCTTGATCGCGCAAAACAATGAAGCGGGCCAGTGGGTTAACGTAACCACGCAGGCGCTTGAGCATTTGCCGCTCCAGATCCTGCTTGCCATCAAAGGGAATAAATCTCGGCCGAATATCCCGGTGCAGGAGTCTCGGCAGCAAGCTCTCCAACATCGCCTTGGCGGATGCTTCCTCCAGCAGAAATACCAGCTCCTTCATTCCGGATCAGCCCCCTCGAAGAAGCCTTGCTTCCACAGGTATCCCATCTGATCGCCTTCGGCCATATAGGCCGCAATCTGGGCATCATCGCGAGCGCGGCGAATTTCAGTACATCCCTTGCGCTTGACCAACCAACACACCTCATCCAGGCGCACCGCATTCAGGAAATCCGGTGAATGCGTTGATACCAGCACCTGTCCACCGCGATTTGCATACAGTCGAAATTCTTCCGCCAGTTCCGCCATCAGCCGGGGATACAGCTGGTTCTCCGGCTCTTCCACACAGAGCAAGGGATGGGGTTTGGGGTCATACAACAGGACTAGGTAGGCGAACATCTTGATGGTGCCATCCGACACATAGCGGTCCAGGAAAGGCGTTTTGAAAGAACCGTCCTGAAACCGCAAGGTGAGGTAGCCGTCATCCATCAAGCGCGGTTCAACCGACGCCACGCCGGGTACCCGCCGAGACATGGTGTCCAGAATGCGCTGGAAGGTTTCAGGATGTTGTTCGAACAGGTACTGCGCCACGCGCGGCAGGTTGTCGCCGATTTCCGACAGATGTTCGGAATCCCCCGCAGCTTCCTTGCGGCCCCGGGCGGCGCTGATATGGAAGTCGGACACATGCCAGGACTCGATCAGTTGCCGAAAGGCATTGGCCGCCTTGAATCGCTCGAACTGGCCTAGTCCCTTGATTGCCAATGTGTCGGGGCTGACTTTCTGGGGTTCTCGCTCCAGGTCTTCATCCACCTTGTTGAAATCTTCTTCATTGGTGATTGCGTAGCCCTCACCAGCGGAAAAATCGAGAAAGTGATAGGGGCTGCCGTAGCGTCCGCGTTTGTAACGCAGCAACTCACGTCGCACGATGGGCGAACCGTCTTGCTCACCGATTTCCAGCGAATAGGTAACCAGGCGTTCCACCCCGGTGATCAACATGCGGTACTGGATTTCGATCAGGATCGTGTCGGTGTCCGCATCGCGGCTCAACACCTCGCGAAACCGACCACGCTTGTCCAGCGCCTGGCGCACTGTCCCTTTCAGGCAATCGTGCAGAAAGCCAAATACATCGAACAGCGTCGATTTGCCCGAGCCGTTGGCGCCCACCACGACCAGGAAGGACGGAATGTCCTGCAAATGGATCTTGCGGAACACCTTGTAGTTTTTCAGGCGTATGGATTCAATTTTCATGCTTGGGTCCTGTCTTGAACGCGGCCAGTCTCATACCGTAATCCCTTTCCGCCCGCGTTTGGGCTTGTTTGCAGTTTGATCGCCACGCCCGGCGTGGATGCGCGCCAGCAAGGCGGCGGCGGGTTCGTCGTTGGGGTCTTGCGGCACCAGTTCGCCGCGAAAGGCCTTGGCGAGCAGGGCGGGGGTGAGTTTTTCCACCTGGGCGCGGGCGGTTTTGTAGCGGGCTTCCAGGCGGTCGGCGTAGGAGAAGAGGGATTCGACTCGGCGGACGATTTCGGATTGTTCATCAAGAGGAGGGAGCGGAAATTCAACGTTGCCAAAACGGCCAGCTCCCAAGTGCGCGATGTTCGTTGTGATTGTCCCTTCCGAGCGGTAACGACCTGAGTGCATGTGATGGCGGAACACCAGAAGGGCGAAATCCGGTTGCACGTGGGAATACGCTTGAAAGCGGATCAGCGTGTTAGTGAAACATGCACCGGGTAGTTCGCCACGGTACATCGCGGGGCGTCCAAGATACTCCGGGCTTTGTCCTTCGTTCAGGAGAATGTCGCCGGGATGCAATTCGTAGCGTTCAATGTCTTGACCGGGGAAATCCATTTTCATGACATCTGAGAGGTCAAGTCGGTCTTCAAATACGTTCTGAACTCGCAGATATGGTCGCATGCTCGCGCCGGTATGGAACTTGGGAGAGCGCTGCCGACCAAGCTGAATCCGCCCTGCATTCTTGATCTGACATACGCGCCACGTCTTCGGCAAGCCAATATCTAAAGCCCTGTCACCCGGATGTAGAGCGGCTGAATCCGGGGTGGGGGTGACGTGATAGCGGAGTTCGGCGGCATCGCGGGCGACGTTCCCGGATTCCGCCTGCGGCTGCATCCGGGCTACCTGGTCAGCGCGCCAGTCCTCCGTGAGCTTGCCGGAGGTGGCGGCGGCGAGGACGGCTTGGCGGAAGCGCTTGAGGGTGGCGGGCACGCGGTCGAGGCGGTCGCGGCAGGCATCCACCCGCGCCAGGACGGCGTCGAGTTTGTCGGCGATGCGGGTTTGTTCATCGTATGGAGCAAGACGTATGGGTATTGATCGCATGGCAGCTTGTGTAAGTTTCAAGCGAGTCGAACCAGATATGTATCCTTCGTAGTCGAACGCATTCAGATAGCCCTCGATGAAACGGTAGTAAGAGATGCCATCAATAGCCTTCAATACATGGGCGTGGTTATTGACCCAGAATCTACCTCGCACCCGATATGCCTTGTGCCGTAGCGGGTCGAAAAACGGCACACCATCTTCACCAAGCAAAATGTGATCACCATCGAACAGATAGCCATCTATGACGCCGACTTGCCCCGTCGCCCCGTAATACGGGAATAACTGATGACTCGCCTTGCCAGCAATTCGCTGCTCTCGCTCCTTGGAGTTCAGTGGAATTCTTTTTGAGTCGAGAATTTCGACCACAGATTCAAGAGATGTTACGTCCCAACCAGTTGGCAGCTTGCTCATGCCTTGTCCTCTGTGGAAGCCGTGTAAATCCCCCCCGGCCCCCCTTTTGCAAAGGGGGGAGTTGAGGGATGGGCGGCGTTGCGTGGGAGGTTTGTCGTGGTGTGGTCGATGACGTCACCCAGCGCACGGCGTGGCCATGAGGGTGGCCGCTTGATCATGCCTTGTCCTCTGTGGATGCCGTGTAAATCCCCCCTGGCCCCCCTTTTTCAAAGGGGGGAATTGGCGGGGGTGCTGCGGGTGGCGCGCTTTGCTTGACGGGAGCGGGGGGCGGCGAGCCATCCTCGACTGGCTCGACTAGGCGCGGGGTTGCTCCCCCCTTTGAAAAAGGGGGGCTGGGGGGGATTTGGACCCGGGTAATGACGTCCATTACGGCATCCGTTTCCCGCAACGCTTGGCGGTTGTCGAAGCGCAGGACGCGCAGGCCGAGGCCAGCCAGATAGGCGTCCCGCTTTCGGTCTGCTTCAAGATTTTCCGGCTCGAAATGCTGGCCGCCATCCAGTTCCACGACCAGGGCGGCGGCGGGGCAGTAGAAGTCGACGATGTATGGACCCAGCGGCTTCTGGCGGTAGAACTGCCAGCCGTTGATCTGTTTGCGCCGCAGGCGATACCACAGTTTCTGTTCGGCTTCGGTGAGGTTGCCGCGCAGGGCGCGTCCATAGGTTTTCAGCCTGGGGTCAAAGCTGAGCATCTTCCACTTCCTCACCCAACTCCGCCAATATCCCCCGCAATTCCTCCAGCGCGCCTTCCAGTTCGTCCATGGCCGCCTGGGCCAGGACAGCGGGTTCGGGCAGGTCTGCGCTGGCTTCGGCGCTGTCGTCCTTGAGCCAGGAGATGTCGAGACTATCGCCGCGCGCGGCGATCTGTTCGCGGGTGTAGGGGCGGAGTCTTGCGAGCTCTGGATTCCCGCCTGCGCGGGAATGACGATGGCTACCGTTGTCGCCCCACGGGTCGGGGCCGTAGAAGTCGATGAACTCGGCGAAGTGCTCCCGCGTGAGGCTGGTGCGCTTGCCGAACTGGGGCATGTTGGCGCGCAGGTCGTAGACCCAGACTTCCTTGGTGTTGCCCTTTTCGCTGTGGCCTCGGGTGAAGAACAGGACGTTGGTCTTGACGCCCTGGGCGTAGAAGATGCCGGTGGGCAGCCGCAGGATGGTGTGCAGGTTGCACTTGTCCATGAGGTCGCGGCGGATGTCGGCGCCGACGTTGCTTTCGAACAGGACGTTGTCGGGCAGTACCACCGCCGCGCGGCCGCCGGGTTTCAGACCCCGGTAGATGTGTTGCAGGAAGGCGAACTGTTTGTTGCTGGTGGGGTAGGTGAAGTCGTCCCGGCTGGGCAGGCCGCCGCCTTTTTTGGTGCCGAAGGGCGGGTTGGTGAGGATCAGCGTGGCGCGCGGCAGGGCCTGGCCTTCCGGGCTGAGGGTGTCGCCGTAGTGGATGCCGCCGGCCTCGGGGTCGCTGTCGATGCCGTGCAGCATCAAATTCATCAGGGCCAGGCGGTGGGTGTCCTGGACGTGTTCCATGCCGTAGAAGGTGTTGCGCCGCAGCTTGCGCTGCCGCGCTTCGGTGAGGGCGTCGAAGTCGTTGTGGGCTTTCAGGTAGTGGTGGGCGGCGATGAGAAAGCCGCCGGTGCCGGCGGCGGGGTCCTGGATGACGTCGTCGAGGCTGGGCCGCATCACCGCGACCATGCAGTCGATCAGCACGCGCGGCGTGAAGTATTGGCCGGCGCCGGATTTCTTTTCGTTGGCGTTCTTTTCCAGCAGGCCTTCGTAGAGGTCGCCGAGGCCTTCCCGGCGGGCGTTGTACCAGTCGATCTTGTCGATTTCGCTGACCAGGGTGGAGAGGGTGGCGGGCTTTTTGATGAAGCTGCTGGCGTTGGCGAAGATTTCCTTCACCAGTTGCGAGCCGTGGCCGCCCAGGTGGATGAGCAGCACCTTGTAGAACTCCAGGCGGTCGGGGGCGGACTGCGCTTCCAGGTTGTCCCAGCGGTAGCCGTAGGGAAGCTGGTCCTGCTGGCCGGTTTCTTCGGCCATCTTGAGGAACAGGAGGTAGGTGAGTTCGGTGACGTACTGGTGGTAGGTGACGCCGTCGTCCTTGAGGACGTTGCAGAGGTTCCAGAGCTTGCCGACGATGTCGTGGGTGGTCATGAGTTCAGGGTCTTCAGAAAGGTATCGGCGGTGACGATGGGGCAAGGAATCTGGCCGGCGAGGCTGAGCAGATCCAGGTCGCCGCTGACCAGGTAGTCGGCCTGGCCGGCGACGGCGAGTTGCAGGAAGGGCTGGTCGTAAACGTCACGGCAGGCCGGGGTGACGGGTGGCGGGTTGGGGATGCGCACGGTGGCGCACCAGGGCAGGTAGTCGGCCAGCAACTCCTGCCGCGCTTCGGCGTCGAGCTTGAATTTGGGGTAGGCCAGCACGCGGATCAGTTCTGCGGTGGTGGTCTTGGATACGAGCGGCACAAAACGCGCTTCCTGCCAGGCATGGCGCAGGACGGCGAGGCGGCCTTGGGCGAAGACCAGAGCGGATAGCACCAGGTTGGTATCCAGCACCACGCGCGCTGGCTGGCTCATGATTTACCGGCGGGTTGGCGTGCCCAGGCGACGGCGTCGGCGATGTCCTGCTCGTGCAGGTCGAGTTCGGCCAGCTTGGCGCGCACGGCGTCGGCGCGCTGGATGCGCACGGGGGTGAGGATGATCTGGCCATCCCGGGTCTGCACATCGAAGTACTCGGTGGGGCCGAGCGCATTGGTCACGCTCTTGGGCAGGGTGAGCTGGTTTTTGGCGGTCATCTTGGCAAGCATGGCGCTTCTCGATGCAAAAAGTAAGGAATCCTTACTTTAGTGTTGTTGCGGGCGAAGCTCAAGCCGCCGTTGGCTGCCAAAGGGCTTCGTTGAAGGCTTCCAGGGTGGGCAGCAGTTGGCCGTCGAACAGTTTGTCCAGGCGCTTGAAGCCGCCGCCCTGGGTCTTGAACAGGAGATCGGGGTCGTCCAGGGCTTCGCGATCCACCAGGGTGTTGGCCTTGGTCTGGGCGGCGATTCTTTTCAGCCAGTCGCGTTGCGGGGTGGTCCAGGCGCGCGAGGCGAGCAGTTTCCGCAGGGCGTGGTCGACACGCTCCGCATACGGCAGCAGGGGGTCGCCGATGGCGGCCTGGCGGATGTAGCCGATGATGCGCGCGGCGATGTCCTGGTTGGTCACTTCCCGCCAGGCGATGCCCAGGCCGGTTTCGGTGAAGCCGGCCTTATCCAGTTCCAGCAGCAGTTCATGCAGTTGCTTTCGGGTGAGGTCGCGCGGCCGGGTGAGCACGGTGGTCAGCGCCGGGATGGTGTTGCTGTGGCTGTTGATGAAGGCGGTAAATTCGGCCAGGTAGTCCTGCGGCCGCTTGGCCTTGCCGTAGCCACGTTCGGCGGACTTGAATTGGTCCTCATGCTCGGAGATGAGGATGGGCTCACGCGGGCCGTCGCCCTTGCGGTCGAGAATTTCGCCGAGGTCCGGGTTCTGAGTGAACCAGTTGGCGACCTCGGCCAAAGACATGGCGCGTAGTTGCTGGATGAATTGCTCGGGGTTCATGCCGGCGATGGTTTCGAAGTCGCGGCTTGCCTGTTCGCCCAGGTGGCGTTTCTTGCGCTGCAACTTGGCGAGGAACTGGTCGCGCGCCAGGGCGCGGGCTTCGTCGTCGCTGACGTGGGCAAGTTCGCTGGCCAGTTGGGCGAAGCTGATCTTGGGGTCCACCACCACGGGCTGCATGGCGGTCATGTCTTGCAGCGCGGTGAATATCTGCACGGCATCGAAGACGCGGAAGGCTTCCTTGTCGCCGTCTTCGTCGATGTCCGGGCACAGGCGCGTGGCGCGGCCCAGCATCTGGTCGAACAGGATGCGGCTGTTCACCCGGCGCAGGAACACCAGGTTGCAGATTTCCGGTACATCGATGCCGGTGGTGAGCAGGTCGACGGTGACGGCCACGTTGGGCAGTTGCTCGTTCTTGTAGCGACGGATGAGTTGCAGGGGCTTGTCGGCGGCGCCGGTGATCTTGATGACGGCGTCGTCTTCGACACTGCCGTACTGCTTGGAAAAGGCTTGTTTCAGCAGGTCCACCACCAGGTCGGCGTGAGCGTCGGTGGCGCAGAAGATCAGGGTCTTGCGCCGGCTGTTGAGGTCCAGTTCCCGGGCCAGGTATTCGCACACCACACGGTTGAAGGGCGCGGTGATGACCTTGCGGTTGAAGTCCTCCACGTCCAGCTTGATCGCGTCCGGGGTCTTGTACAGTTCGATCTGGTCGCGTCTGGCGTCGTAGACCTTGACCGCTTCGCCCGCCTTCCACTGGATGCCGTGGGCGGAAAGTTCGGTGGTGATCTGGATGGGTGGTTCGTAGTCCACCAGGTAGCCGTCGATGACCGCCTCGCGGTAGCCGTAGGTATAGATCGGCACGCCGAAAATCTGGCTGGTGTGCAGGGCCGGGGTGGCGGTGAGGCCGATCTTTACCGCGTCGAACCATTCCAGCACGCGGCGGTATTTGGAGATGTAGTCGTCATAGGTGCGAAAACCGAGTTCGGTGTCGGACAGTTCGCGGTCGAGCAGGTAGCCGCGGTGGCATTCGTCCACGACGATGCAGTCGTACTGATCGACGGCGGGCGGGTTGGCCTCCTCGCTCGTGTACAGCACGCGCTGCACCATGCCCTGCACGGTGGCGATGTGCACCGAGGTGTCGCTATCCGGTGCTTGTTCCTCCAGTTCCTTGATGCCGAAGCTATCGGCGAAGGTCTGGAGATTCTCCATCCGCGTGTCTTTGAAGGCGTTGGCGGCCTGTTCGCCCAGGGCGGAACGGTCCACCAGAAACAGGATGCGGCGGAAGCGTTGCGCCTTGAGTAGCCGGTAGATCAGCGCGATGCAGGTCTTGGTCTTGCCGGTGCCGGTGGCCATGGCCAACAACATTTCACGCGTTCCGGCCGCGATGGCCCGCTCGGCGGCGCGGATGGCGTCCTGCTGGTAGTGGCGCAGCGGGAAGCCGTAGTTGAACGGGGTGCTGTCGAGCTGCTCGTGCGCCCGGGTTTCGTCACGCTTGATCAGAGCCTTCAGACCTTCCGGTGTGTGCCAGCCATCCAGGGCATGGCTGAGGTTTTCAGCCCGACGCAGGTCGCAGAACCAGATGCCGCTCTTGGTGGCAAGCTGGCGCAGGTAAGGGCGGCCATTGGCGGAGAAGGCGAAGGGCACGCGGTAGGCGCCCTCCTCACCCCAATTGATTTCCGGCAAATCCGTTTCCGGGCTGGGCAGGAAGGTACGGCTGTAGCGCTTGGCCTGTTGTAGCGCGGCGGAGACGTCGATGTTCTTGCGTTTGGCTTCCACCACCGCCACCGGGGTGAGGCCTACGAACAGGACGTAGTCGGCCGGTCCGGTTTCGCTGGGCCATTCGGCGATGGCGAGATTCTTGTTCTTCTGTGGGCGCGCGCCTTTCGCATAGGAGAGCTTGATGCTGTCGGCCGTCCAGCCCGCCGCCGCCAGCTGCGCGTCGATCAGCTTGCGAGTGTCGGCCTCGTTGATCTGGATTCGGGTCGCGGCGCTGTTCGCGGCCGTCACGTATTGAGCGATGACCGGGCCGGGTTGGGCCGCCGCCTCGGCTTGCAGGGTTTCCAGGCGCTGGGTCAGCACGAATTTGGCGGCTTCGGCCTCGGCGGCCAGCGCCTCCCAGAATGCGCGTTCCTGTTCCGTTTGTTGCGCCTGGGCACGCGTGGCATCCAGCCGTTGCGCGGTGTCGTGGTGAGCGACGCGGTATTGCTCAAGCTCGCCGCGCAAGTGCGCGAGTTCGCTTTGCAGTTCGGCATTTTCATCCGCCGGCGCGGCGGGCGGAACGAAGGGGCCGGATTGATAGCCGGCATCCTTGAAGGTGCGATGGAACCAGAGGCTGAGTTGCCAGGTGAGGCGCAAACAGGTCAGCGCGCCGCGATGGTCGCCATCCAGACGGTGATTGGCGGCGTTGCCGGCACGGCGCACCTCGGAAAAGAGAACCGCCACCTCGCGCGGCAGAATGCCGTGGTCTTGCAGGCGGCGGAGCAAATCGATCTGCTTTTCTTCGGGGCCGGTGAACAGACCCACCCGCGAAGCAATCAGTTGCGCCAGGGCTTCCGCCAACTGGCGCAGTTTCAGGAGGGCGGTGTTGGGGTCCTCGGCAAAGTAGCGCTCCGCCAGCATGCCAAGCCGGACAAGTTGCTCATCGTGAGCTCCGAGATGGGCGAAGTTGGTTTGCCTTGATGCGGTCCCTGACATCGCGTGATTGCCACATTCCCTGTTGTGATGGTTTGTGCATCAACTGCACAACACCGGCACGCAGTGGCGTGCATATTCAAGCTGTCAGTTGCACTGGAGGGGGTGAAAGGTGCGCGTTTGGGCGCTTCTCCCCTGCCTTTGGCGGATATTAAGCGAAATCGCGTAGATCGAGCGCACCGAACTGATTGTGTTGGATGCCTCTCTTTGCATCAGGCCTGTTGCGGCAAGTGAATCCCTATGGCAGGTGAAGCTATCAGTCAGGGGTATTTGGGTTACCCCGTGGAGTTACCCCAACAACATGTCGGATGCTGTTGAACAGCTCCAGCCATCCCCGGACAAAAAACCAATAAAAAACCCGCACTTAGGCGGGTTTTTTAAACCACTCCGGACAGTGCCGGATGGTTATCTGGTGGGTGCTAACGGGCTCGAACCGCTGACATTCTGCGTGTAAGGCAGACGCTCTACCAACTGAGCTAAGCACCCGGAAATCAGTTCACGGAATCCTTCAGCGCCTTGCCGGGGCGGAATTTCGGTACTTTGGCTGCCTTGATCTTGATGGCGGCGCCGGTACGGGGATTGCGGCCAGTGCGGGCGGCGCGTTTGCCGGTGTAGAAGGAACCGAAACCCACCAGCGTGACCATCTCACCCTTCTTGAGCGCCTGCTTCACCGCATCCATCGCGCCTTCCAGAGCACGCCCGGCCGCCGCTTTGGAAAGATCCGCGGATTCGGCGATGGCTTCAATCAATTCCGACTTGTTCACGGCGTCCCCCTTCCTGTGATTAGCAACGGCGCGGGTGAACCCGCGCCGCGCATATTCCGGTTCGGGCTTTCCTGTGTCAAGGGAAAAACGCCCCGAAAAAGGCCGCCATGCCGTGTCAGTGCTTGATGAAAGCCGGTTTTTCCTCGGTGGCGGGAACCGGGGCGGGGGTGGCGACGACATCATCCTCGGATAGCGGTTGCGGCTCGCGTTCGAGGGCGGCGCTGAGGACTTGTTCGATCCACTTCACCGGCTGGATTTCCAGGCGATTCTTGATGTTGTCGGGGATTTCCGTGAGGTCTTTGACGTTGCCTTCCGGGATCAACACCTTCTTGATACCGCCACGATGCGCGGCCAGAAGCTTTTCCTTGAGGCCACCGATCGGCAGGACTTCACCGCGCAGGGTGATTTCTCCGGTCATCGCCACATCGCAGCGCACCGGAATGCCGGTGAACACCGAGACCATCGCGGTGGTGAGGGCGGCGCCGGCGGATGGACCATCCTTGGGCGTGGCGCCTTCCGGCAGGTGGATGTGCATGTCGTTCTTTTCGAACACCTCGCCCTTGATGCCGAGGCTGGCCGCGCGGCTGCGCAGCACGGTGCGGGCGGCTTCGATGGATTCCTTCATCACGTCGCCCAGCTGGCCGGTGCGGGTGATGACGCCCTTGCCGGGCATGATGGTGGCTTCGATGGTGAGCAGTTCGCCGCCCACTTCGGTCCAGGCGAGGCCGGTCACCTGGCCGACCTGATTGTTCTTTTCCGCCATGCCGTAGGTGTAGCGCTGCACGCCCAGGTACTTGTCGAGGTTCTTCGGGGTGACGCTGATCTTGCCCTTGACCTTCTTCAGGGTATGGGCGGTGACCGCCTTGCGGCAGATCTTGGAGATTTCCCGCTCCAGGCTACGCACACCGGATTCCCGCGTGTAGTAGCGCACGATGTCGCGCAGGGCGGTCTCGGCAACATGGAGTTCGGTTTCCTTGAGGCCGTTGTTCTTCAACTGCTTGGGCAGCAGATAGCGCAGGGCGATGTTGATCTTTTCGTCCTCGGTGTAGCCGGACAGGCGAATCACTTCCATGCGGTCGAGCAACGGCGCCGGGATGTTGAGCGAGTTGGCGGTGGCCACGAACATCACGTCGGAGAGGTCGTAATCGACTTCGACGTAGTGGTCCTGGAAGGTGTGGTTCTGCTCGGGGTCGAGCACTTCCAGCAGGGCCGACGAGGGGTCGCCGCGGAAGTCCTGGCCCAGCTTGTCCACTTCGTCGAGCAGGAAGAAGGGGTTGCGCACCGTGGCCTTGGTCAGGCTTTGCAGAATCTTGCCCGGCATGGAACCGATGTAGGTACGGCGATGGCCGCGAATCTCGGCTTCGTCGCGCACGCCGCCCAGGGCCATGCGCACATATTTGCGATTGGTGGCGCGGGCGATGGACTGGCCGAGTGAGGTCTTACCCACACCGGGCGGCCCGACCAGGCAGAGGATGGGCGCCTTGAGCTTGCCGACACGTTCCTGCACGGCAAGGTATTCGACGATGCGTTCCTTGACCTTTTCCAGGCCGTAGTGGTCTTCGTCGAGGATTTCCTGCGCCCGCTGCAAGTCCTTGCTGATCTTGGTTTTCTTGTACCAGGGCAGGCCGACCAGGGTCTCGATGTAGGTGCGCACCACGGTGGCCTCGGCCGACATGGGCGACATCATCTTCAGCTTCTTCAGCTCGGCCTCGGCTTTCTTCATGGCTTCCTTGGACATACGCGCGGCCTTGATGCGCTTGTCCAGTTCGTCCAGGTCGCCACTTTCGTCGACATCGCCGAGTTCTTTCTGGATCGCCTTGACCTGTTCGTTCAGGTAGTACTCGCGCTGGCTCTTTTCCATCTGACGCTTGACGCGGCCGCGGATGCGCTTTTCCACCTGGAGAATGTCGATCTCGGTTTCCAGGAAACCCATCAGATGATCGAGGCGAGCCTTCAGCTCGGTCATCTCCAGGATGGCCTGCTTCTGGTCCAGCTTGAGGGGCAAATGCGCGGCGATGGTGTCGGTGAGACGGCCGGCGTCGTCGATCCCGGCCAGCGAGGCGAGGATTTCCGGGGGAATCTTCTTGTTGAGTTTGACGTAGTTGTCGAACTGGGCCAGCAGCGCGCGGCGCATGGCCTCGATTTCGCTGTCATCCAGGCCGACTTCGGCCATCGGTTCGCCGCGCGCCATGAAATGCGTTTCGGCGTCGATGAACTCCTGAACCTGCACGCGCTGGTTGCCTTCCACCAGCACCTTCACGGTGCCGTCCGGCAGCTTGAGCATCTGCAGGATGCTGGCGATGGCGCCCACTTCATAGAGATCGTCGAAGCTGGGCTCATCCTTGGCGGCGGATTTCTGCGCCACCAGCATGATGTGCTTGCCGGCTTCCATCGCCAGTTCCAGCGCCTTGATCGACTTCGGCCGTCCCACGAACAGGGGAATGACCATGTGCGGGAACACCACCACGTCGCGCAGCGGCAACAGGGGCAGCGTGACGGGGGCGGTAAACAGCGTGCTTTGGCTCATGAGGTTCTCCGGCGTGGAACGCCTTTACGGTCCGAGCTACTTGAGTGCGCCGGGCGGGAATTCAACCCGGCGCGGGGATTAATTACCTGAATCGACCATCAATGTGAAACAACCGCCATACCTAACCCCACGTAGGATGTGGTGAGCGTAGCGAACCGCATCAACTTCGGCACGCACGGCATGATGCGGTTCGCTACGCTCACCACATCCTACGCCGTAGATTCATAAGGGGCGGGAATGGCGGTGGGGCTTCAACCGACCGCCTTGGCGGGTTCGGAATAGATCAACAACGGCTTGCCTTCACCACTGATGGACTTCTCGTCCACCACGACTTTGGTCACATTTTCCATGCTGGGCAACTCGAACATGATGTCCATCAGGCTATGTTCGATGATCGAGCGCAGGCCACGCGCGCCGGTCTTGCGCTTGATCGCGCGGTTGGCGATAGAGGTAAGTGCCTCTTCACGGAATTCCAGCTC
This sequence comes from Gallionellaceae bacterium, assembly GCA_028714875.1. GTDB lineage: Bacteria > Pseudomonadota > Gammaproteobacteria > Burkholderiales > Thiobacillaceae > PFJX01. The sequence continues at coordinate 27,351 of JAQTLN010000006.1, read as the reverse complement.
CACGCCTTCCATCTTGAACAGCTTTTCAAACTGGCGCGTGAGCGCGTTCTTGGGCTCGGTCAGGATCTGCTTCAGGGCCTTGACGTCGAGTTCCTCCAGCGTGGCGATGACCGGCAGACGACCGACGAACTCGGGAATCAGGCCAAATTTGATCAGGTCTTCCGGTTCCACCATGCGGAACACTTCACCGACATCCTTGCGGTTGTCCTTGCTCTTCACTTCCGCGCCGAAACCGATACCGGATTTCTCGGTGCGGTTGCGGATGACTTTATCCAGGCCACTGAAGGCGCCACCGACGATGAACAGAATGTTGGTGGTGTCGATCTGGATGTATTCCTGGTTGGGATGCTTGCGCCCACCCTGCGGCGGCACCGAGGCGACAGTGCCTTCGATCAGCTTCAACAATGCCTGCTGCACGCCCTCACCGGAGACATCGCGGGTGATGGAGGGGTTTTCCGAACGCCGGGAAATCTTGTCGATCTCGTCGATGTAGACGATGCCGGTACGCGCCTTTTCGACGTCGTAATCGCACTTCTGCAACAGCTTCTGGATGATGTTCTCGACGTCCTCGCCGACATAACCGGCTTCGGTCAGAGTGGTGGCATCGGAAATCACGAAGGGCACGTTGAGCAGGCGCGCCAGGGTCTGCGCCAGCAGGGTCTTGCCGGAGCCGGTCGGGCCGATCAGCAAGATATTGCTCTTGGCCAGTTCGACTTCGTCATCCTTGCCGCCGCCGGGTTGGCGCAGGCGCTTGTAGTGGTTGTACACAGCCACCGCCAGCGCCCGCTTGGCCGGGTCTTGCCCGATCACGTACTGATTCAGGGAATCGCGAATCGCCAGCGGCGTCGGCAGCTTGTCGCTGACTTCCTTGTCGCCCTCTTTCTGCACATCCTCGCGAATGATGTCATTGCACAGGTCAACGCATTCGTCGCAGATGAATACCGAAGGACCGGCGATGAGCTTGCGTACTTCCTGCTGGCTTTTGCCGCAGAACGAACAGTAGAGAAGTTTGTCGTCGCCTTGTTTGTCAGCCATGGTTCAGTTCCGTGCTCGTTGATGTGATCAATACCCGATTAAACAAGTCAAGTTTACGCCTGATCGTTGCGGCTGACCATGACCTTGTCGGCAAGGCCGTAAGCCACCGCTGTTTCGGCGCTCATGAAGTTGTCGCGGTCGGTGTCGCGTTCGATGGTTTCCAGAGGTTGGCCAGTGTGCTCGGCCAGCAGGCCGTTGAGACGCGCCTTCAGGTAGAGGATTTCCTTGGCGTGGATCTCGATATCCGTGGCCTGGCCCTGGAAGCCGCCCAGTGGTTGGTGAATCATCACCCGCGAGTTGGGCAGCACATAGCGCTTGCCCTTGGTGCCGGCGGCCAGCAGGAAAGCGCCCATGCTGGCGGCCTGTCCCACGCACAGGGTGGACACGTCCGGCTTGACGAAGCGCATGGTGTCGTAGATGCCCATGCCGGCCGTGATCGAACCACCGGGGGAGTTGATGTAGAGGTAGATGTCCTTGTCCGGGTTTTCCGATTCCAGGTACAGCAACTGCGCCACCACCAGGTTGGCGGTCATGTCATTCACCGGGCCGACCAGGAAAATGACGCGTTCCTTCAATAGGCGCGAGTAGATGTCGTAAGCGCGTTCGCCGCGCCCACTCTGCTCGACGACCATGGGGATCAACCCCAGGTCGGAGGGTTCATGCGTCCAGGGCATTATTTGTTCCCCATCAGGGTTTCCAGGGTGGCGGGCTCGTCGCTGACCTGGGCGCGTTCCAGCACCCAGTTGACGATGTTTTCTTCCAGAACCAGCGCGCGCGCTTCGTTGAGGCGGGTGCTGTCCTGGTGATACCAGGCGACGACTTCGGAAGGATCTTCGTAGCTCTGCGCAAACTCGTCGACCAGGGCTTGCACTTGCTCGTTGGCGGCGGTGATGCCGTTGACGCGTACCAGTTCGTCCATCAGCAGGCCCAGGGCGACGCGGCGCTTGGCCTGCGGTTCGAAGATTTCGTCGCGCATCTGGATGTCCTGCTCGCGCATGCCTCGCGCCTTCAGATCGGTCACGGCCTTCTCCAGCAGGGCGCGACGTTCCATCGCCACCAGGCCGGCGGGCACATCGAAAGGCGTGGTTTCCAGCAAACCGTTGAGTACTTGTTCCTTCACCCGTGCCTGGATACGGCGCTTGGCTTCGCGCGCCAGATTGCCGCTGACTTCCTCGCGCAGTTTGGCCACTCCGCCTTCGTGGATACCCAGGCTTTGCGCCAGGGCATCATCCACTTCGGGCAGATGCGCTTCATGCACCGCATTCAGGGTGGCCGTGAAGGTGGCGGTCTTGCCGGCCAGTTCCTTGGCGAAGTAATCCTCAGGGAAGGTCACATCGAAGGTTTTGGTTTCTCCAGCCTTCATGCCCACCAGGCTGCCCTCGAAATCCTTCAGGGTGCGGCCTTCGCCCAGGATGACCGGGAAATCCTTGGCCTCGCCGCCCTGGAATGCTTCACCGGAGATGGTGCCGGCGTAATCGATATGCACGCGGTCACCCACAGCGGCTTCGCGCTCGACGGCGTGGTACTGCACGCGCTGCTTGCGCAGGACATCCAGGGTGCGATCGACATCGGCATCGCTTACCTCGACGACCGGACGGGTCACCTTGATGCCGGACAGATCGCCCACCGTGATTTCCGGGAAGACGTCGAAGGTCGCCGTGAAGGCGCCATCGGCCGCCGGAGCGAACTGGGGATAACCAGCGACGTTCAGGTTGTTCTCGTGCACAGCCTGGGTGAATTGCTGCTGCAGCACATCGCCCAGAACTTCACCGCGAACCTCACCGGAATAGCGTGCCGCCACCAGCTTGAGCGGTGCTTTGCCGGGCCGGAAGCCATCAATGCGCGTGTTCCTGGCGATCTTGCCAAGGCGCTTGGAGACTTCCGCCTCGATTTCGGCGGGATTGAGATTCAGTGTCATACGACGGGAGAGGCCGTCCAGGGTTTCCAGGGTTGCAGTCATGTTGTCCACAAGTAATCAATACGTTATCAAGATTCATACCAGGCCGTTTTCGAAGCCGTTCCGTTGGCAAATCAAGGGGTTTGCCATACAGACCAGCCCATTCCGCTTGTCTGACAGTCGCCAAACGAACGGGGATGGTCCCGAATACAACGAGGTGTCGCTGGTGCGAAAGGGGGGACTCGAACCCCCACGCCAAAGGCGCTGGAACCTAAATCCAGTGCGTCTACCAATTCCGCCACTTTCGCGATATTAAAAATCAATCGGTTACGTTCGTAATGAGCGAATATGCAACCGGATCAACATAAAACAAGGCGAAAAATTCTAACACGGGGAGCTTCGTTGCCTCGGACGAAGCCAGCTCAGATGAACACAAGCGGGCCAGAATTTGGTTTGTGGCTGACAAATTCATAATGATTTCTTCGGACAATATGAACACGGCAAAATGACTGCCCGCCAGAAACCAGGAGCACCAGGTGAAAATCCTGATCGTCGAAGACGAACCCAAGACCGGCGACTATCTCCAACAAGGCCTGAGTGAGGCCGGGTTGAACACCGATCTGGCGCGCGACGGTAACGACGGCCTGCACCTGGCGCTCGATGGTGGCTACGACCTGATCATCCTCGATGTGATGCTGCCGGGACTGGATGGTTGGCGGATTCTGGAAGCCTTGCGCCGCGCCGGCCACATTCTGCCGGTACTGTTCCTCACCGCGCGCGACCATGTGGATGATCGGGTCAAAGGGCTGGAACTGGGCGCTGACGATTACCTGGTGAAGCCCTTCGCCTTCGCTGAGTTGTTGGCGCGCGTGCGCACCTTGTTGCGCCGTGGTCGTGCCGCGCCGGAAGCCACACACCTGAAACACGCCGACCTGGAAATCGATTTCCTGCGTCGCCGCGTCAGCCGCGCCGGTCAGCGCATCGACCTCACCGCCAAGGAATTCGCCTTGCTTGAACTATTCGCGCGGCGTCCTGGTGAAGTGCTGCCGCGCACTCTGATCGCCGCCCAGGTGTGGGACATGAATTTCGACAGCGATACCAACGTCGTCGAAGTCGCCGTTCGCCGTCTGCGCGCCAAGGTGGACGAGGGCTTCGAGCCTAAACTGATACGCACCGTGCGCGGCATGGGCTATGTGCTGGAAGTGCCGGAGTGATCGTGTTGCGAGCCTGATAAGCGGGCACTTGTTCGGGATGTGTGTGGCGAGAATCGCGTCGTTGCGTCAGCCCTATCGATGGCCCCCAGCGAAATGCCTACATGGGTTCCATGCCCCGCCTGTTATCATGCGCGGCTGTATGGTCACGTCAAAACACCCGCGTAGATCAACACATTCCCCTCTGATTTGCGGGATTCAACCTGATTCACCCATTCCCACGTCCGCGCCAATTTCAATCTGCGTGTCAGGTTGAGTGCTCCTTATGGGAAGTCCGTCGAGGGGCGAAGATGATGCGTGACTTGCACTGTTTTTGGTGCGTCGTTCTTCTCGGACCGCGTTAATACAAATGAAATCATGCTGATATATATTGGCATGGTTAATGCTTACATACGTTGCCAGCAGTGTAGGACATCCAGCACACAATGAAACCTAGATCCCAAGGCAAGCACTTGAGTAAGAAAAAACATGGTCGCTTACCCCAGTCCGGCGAAGGCGAATCCGAACTGGAAGGCGACAGCGAGCACCCGGCGCCGGATTCCCTCCAATCGAGCAGAGATCAACTGCCCGCCACCGCGACCGGCCTGACCTTGTTATTGATAGCGGCCGCCCTCTGGCTGTTGCTGACCGGCACCCTGGATACGCAGGAACTCGTTGTCGGTGCTTTGGTGACCGTTGTAGTGGGCGCGCTGGCTTACGCCAGGAGCGGTATTTTCGGCGGCGTGCGCTGGTCGTTCGTCCTGCCCGGCGCGCTGCTGGTCTATCTCTGGGTGTTCAGCGTCGCCCTGGTCCGCTCGAATATCGACGTGGCGCGACGTGTGTTATCGCCCGATTTGCCGATACGGCCGGGCGTGGTCAAGGTGCGCACCGGCCTGACTTCCCCGCTGGGCCGCCTTCTGCTCGCCAACAGCATCACGCTGACGCCGGGAACCCTGACGGTGGATGTCGAGGATGATCTGCTGACTATCCATTGGATCGATTGCCCGCCGGACATCGATATGGAAGCGGCTACCGCCGCCATCGCCGGCGAGTTTGAGGGCCACTTGCGGAGGTTCGTGCGATGACGCCCGACTTGTTCATCCAGTTTGCCGCGCTGATCGTATTCGCCGCCGCGATTTTGCTGGGTTTGCTGCGCTTCCTGCGCGGGCCCGCCACGCCCGACCGGCTGGTGGCGGCCGATATACTGACGGTGATCGCCACGGCCATACTGGTGGTCCTGGCGCCCCTTCTGGAAAGCGCGCTTTATCTCGATGTGGCGCTGATTTACAGCGTGCTGGCCTTTGTCGGCATCGTCGCGCTGGCGCGCATCATCGAAACGGGGAAAAAGACATGAGCGTAATTGGCAGTCTCCTGATTCTGCTCGGCGCCCTGTTCTGTTTGCTCGGCGCGTTGGGTCTCTGGCGCATGCCGGATGTCTACAACCGTATACAGACGGGCACCAAGGCGGTGACGCTGGGCGTGCTGGCCACGCTGCTGGGGGTCGCGCTGTTGCGGCCGGACTGGTGGCCGAAACTGGCGGCCATCGGCGTGCTTCTGCTTCTGACCAACCCGGTCGGCTCCTCGGTGATCGCCCGCGCCCTGTTCCGGGCCGGTGTGCGGCCGTGGCAAACACATGACAAAGGCGAGCACTGATATGGCATGGGCTGATCTGATCATTCTCATCATGGTGGTGCTGGTGCTGGCGGGAGCCGGCGCCGCGCTGTTCCTGGAAAACCTGCTGGGCGCCGCCGTGGCCACCGCGCTGGTGTCCTTGGGCGTATCGGTGTTCTTCGTGATTCTGCGCGCGCCCGACGTGGCGCTGACCGAAGCGGCCGTCGGCGCCGGCCTGAGCGGCTTGTTGCTGGCCCTGGCCGCCAAGCGGCTCGGCTTGTGGCGTATCGAAGTACAACAAGATTCAGAAGACGCGGGAGACTCCTCATGCTGACCCGTTACGGCGCACTACTGTTTGCCGCCGGCTTCGCCTTTCTGCTGTTCGTTCTGTTTACCAGCCAACCGCTGGGCGCGCCGACCATGCTGGCCGGCCAGGCGGTGCTCAATGAAGCGGCGGGCACGGTGGGCGCGGCGAATATCGTCACCGCCGTCGTGCTGGCCTATCGCGGCATCGACACGCTGGGCGAGCTTTCCATCCTGTTCGCCGCCGCCACGGCCGTCGGCCTGGTGCTCGGACGTTCCCATGGCAAGCAGGCTTCCGGCGAAGCAACCGAACCCGGCGGATTCATCCTGCGGGCGGGGTCTGACCTCCTGTTTCCGCTGCTCCTGGTGGTCGGTTTCTACATCATCGTGCATGGCCACCTGACGCCCGGCGGTGGTTTCCAGGGCGGCGTGGTACTTGCGGCCGCCTTCGTGCTGCCGGTGCTGGCGCGCCCGTCGGAAACCGTCTCGCACGCGGCGATGGCCTGGGTCGAGGGTCTGGCGGGCACCGCCTTCATCGCTACCGGCCTGGCGGCGCTGGCGGTCGATCACGCCTTTCTCGCACCCTTGCTGGGCACCGGGCAGTTGGGCGCGCTGCTTTCCGGCGGCACCCTGCCCCTCCTTTATCTCGCAGTCGGCCTCAAGGTCGGCGCGGAGCTGGCCAGCCTGCTGCTGCGCATGACGGAAGAGGAGTCAGGCACATGAGCGAATTCGCCCTCCTCACTCTGCTGATCGGCGCGCTCAGCCTGATCGCCATCGGCATCGGCGGCCTGGTGCTGTCACGCAATTTGTTCCGTATCGTGCTGGCGCTGTCGCTGGCTGAAGCCGGCGCCAATTTGTTGCTGGTCCTGGTGGGTTTCCGGCGCGATGCGATCGCACCCATCATCGAGCAGGGCCATGCGCTGACGGCGACCATGGTCGACCCGATTCCCCAGGCGATGGTGCTCACCGCCATTGTCATCGGCGTCGGCGTGCAGGCACTCGCGCTCAGCCTGGCCATCCGCGCCTATGTCGCCTACGGCACGCTGGACATGAACGTCATGCGCTCGCGTATGGAAACCGACATCAGCGACGCGGCCGGAGCCCAGCCCGCCACCAGCCAGCATGCCCCGGCCGGTGGACGTCCTCTGCCGCCGATTTCGGCCCCGCGCCTCGCCCATAACAAGGGAGCGCAAGGATGAACCCCTCTTTCATTGCGCTGGTGGTCGCCCTCCCCTTACTCGCGGCTTTCCTGCTGCCGCTGGTTCCCAAAGTGCTGCGGCGTCTGGTCGGGCCGCTGGTGTTGCTGGTCGTGGCCGCGCTGGGCATGGCCCTGTGGCAGGCGTCGCTCAGCGAGCCCCTGGTGCTGGCGGTGGGCGGCTTCCGTCCGCCCCTGGGTATCGTGTTTTATGTCGATAGCGTCGCCGCCCTGTTCGTCCTGGCCGTGGCGCTGGTCACGCTGTTGTTGTGGCCATGGGGCGGCGACGCGAGCGAAAACCTCGACCGCAAGCAATCGCTGACCCTGGTGCTTGCCGCCGCCTGTGCCGGCCTGACCGTGTCGGGTGACTTGTTCAACGTCTATGTCTTCTATGAACTGGCGGCCGTGACCAGCTATGGCCTCGCCGCGGGCAGCCGCACGGCGGCGGCGCAGGTTGCCACCTTCCGCTACGTGATTCTCGGCAGTCTCGGCTCCCTGCTGGCGCTGATCGGCATCACCCTCATCTACTTCCGCAGCGGCACCCTCAACCTGGCGCATCTGGCCGATCTGGCGCCGCAAACGCTGCATGACCCGCTCGGGCTGGCGGCCTTCTTCCTGATTCTGCTGGGACTGGGTGTCAAGGCAGAGCTGTTCCTGGTCAACACCTGGGCGCCCGAGGTCTATGCCACGGCGGAGGCGCGCGTTTCAGCCCTGCTCGCCGGTCTGGTCTCCAAACTGGCGCTGCTCGTCGTGGCGCGTCTGCTGGTGCTGGTCTTCCCGCTGCCCGAGGCACGCGAGGCGCTGCTGGTCCTCGGCATGCTCGGCATGATCTCGGGCGAGTTCGCCGCTTACCGGGCGCGCGACATCAAGCGCATGTTGGCCTGGTCCTCGATCGGCCAACTCGGCGCCGCCTTCATCGCCTTCGCCATTCCCGGCCCTGCCGGTGTGGCGGCTGGCCTGGCCATCGCCCTGCATCATCTGGTGGTCAAGCCGGCGCTGTTCCTGCTGGCCGAACGCTGGGGCGGCAGTCTCGCGCGACTCGCCGGCGCGGCGCGGCGCTCGCCTTTGGGCGCGGCCCTGTTCGCGTTGTTCGCGTTGTCGCTGATCGGCGTGCCGCCGCTGCCGGGCTTCTGGGCCAAGTATCTGCTGCTGTCCGGCCTGGCGGCACAGCCGGACAACCTGTACCTGCTGGCCGGCCTGGTCGTGCTGGTGACCACGGTGGTCGAGGCGGTCTACCTGTTCCGTGTCGTCGGTGTGATGTATGGCCGTGAGGCCAAGGGCGAGGACGCCGGATTGACCAACACCGGGTCGGCCAACACCCAGCCGGCATCCGCCCTGGCGGGTAGTGGCGTTTTCGCCGCGCTGTTGCTGGCCGCCGCCCTGGCCGCGCCCCTGCTCGCCGCCCCGCTGGGTCGGATGGCGACGCAGATGAGTGACGGCGCCGCCTATGTGGCCCGCGTCCTCCCCTCCACCGCCACCCTGTCGGGAGCCGCGCAATGAACGCGCTCGATCTGCTGTTATCCCTCTCCGCTCTGATGTTGCTGGCCGCCTTCCTGTTCGGCCAGACGCGGGTCTACCCCTGGCTGGCTGGCATCTTGTTCACCGGCCAGCTCGTCCTCCTGGCGGGTAGCGATTTGCCCATGGCCGCTGGCGTGGGCCTGGAAATTTTCGGCCAGCAAGTAGGCTGGCAACTCGACGGCTTCGGCCGCTATTTCGCGCTCATCACCATCGGCGCGGCGCTCGCCTCGAACGTCTATATGGGCGGTGAATGGGGCGAACGCTACCAGGCCGATGGCCACAGCTTGCGCTGGTTGCACGCCGCCCTGGCCGGCAACGTGCTTGCCATGCTGCTGTTGCTGAGCAGCAAGGATCTGATCGCCTTCTTTATCGGTTGGGAACTCACCAGTTGGGCCGGCTTTTTGCTCATGGCGCAAGGCGGCGAACGGGCCTTGCGCGCCGCTTTGCGCTATGTGCCCTATGCCATGGGCGGCGCGATGGCGGTACTGGGCGGCCTGGTGCTGACCCTGTCCTGGACCGGCACCCTTGACCTATTGGAGCTGTCTCGCGTCATGTCTACCCTGGGCAACGGCCAGTTGGCCCTGTTGCTGGCGCTGTTCGCCATCGGCTTCTCGATCAAGATGGGTCTCCTGCCCTTCCACCTCTGGCAGGCGCCGGCCTATGCCGAGGCGGCGGGTCCGGGAACGGCCTTCCTCGGCGCCATCTCGGCGCGCATGGGCCTGTTCGCGCTGGGAATACTGCTGGTCAAGTTGATGACCCTGTCGCGCGTGGCCGACCTGGCTTTCATCGACGGTCTGTTCACCGCCCGCGATCTGCTCGCCTGGGTCGCCGCGCTGACCATCGTGTTGCCCACCTTCACCGCGTTGAAGCAGAACGATGCCCGCTATCTGCTGGCCTGGCACGGCATCGGCCAGGGCGGCTACATGCTGCTCGGCATCGTCATGGGCGACGCCACCGGCAGCGCCGGCGGCCTGCTGCATGTCTTCAATTACGCCACTTATCAGGCGGCGCTGGTGCTCGCCGTGTTCGCGGTCATGCACCGCACCGGCACGGCCGACCTCAACTCTCTGGGCGGTCTGGTGACGCGCATGCCGCTGACTTTCCTGGTGATGCTGCTGGGCATCATCGGCCTGGCCGGCCTGCCGCCGATGAACGGCTTCGTCTCGAAATGGCTGGTGTATCGCTCGCTGATGGTGGAAGGCCGGCCGCTGTTGTTCCTGATGACCGTGATCGGCACGCTGGGCACCATCCTCAGTGTCTACAAGCTGATCCACAACACCTTCCTGGGGCAGTTGCGCGCCGAACACGAGCACATCCGCGAGGCGCCCTGGAGCATGACCGTGCCCATGCTGGCGCTGGTGATCCTGGCCTTTGTCACCGGCGTGGCGCCCGGCCTGGCGCTGTCCTGGGTGGCTGAGGCGCAGGCCGCGTTGGGCCTGCCGGTGCTGGCTTACACGCTGGGCGGCATCGAATCGCCACGCGGCAGCCTCGACATGTTGTGGATCGTCGGCGTGCTGTTCGCCGGCTTCGGTATCGGCGCGCTGCTGTTCTATGGTGCCGGCGGCCGTTCCAAGCGGGTCCACCAGCTCGACAACTATGCCGGCGGCCACTTCCTTTCCGCCGACGTGCGCTACCACTACAGCGACCACTTCTACGCCGGTCTGATGCACCGCATCGGCCCGCTCTACCGCGGCAGCTTTACCTGGCTGGAATCCGCCGTGGCGTCCGCGACCGACCTGGCCGCATCGCTCATGCAGGCCTGGTATCGCCAGGCGGTACCCGCGCTGACGCTGCTGGTCGCCGCCGTGCTTGGCCTGGGCTGGATGGTCTGGAGATGAACATGATGCACATATTGATCGAACTCGCCGTGATGCCGCTGGTGGCCTTCACCATCGGCATGTTCATGGTGCTGATGATGCGCAAGATCGCGGCGAAGATTCAGCGCCGCGTCGGTCCGCCGCTGCTGCAACCGCTGTACGACATCGTCAAGCTCTACGCCAAGAAGACGCAAAGCTCGCACGGTCTCCTGCACGACATCGGCATCGTCATGGCGGTGGGCGGCTACATCGCAGCAGAGACCATGCTGCCGGTACCGGGCATGAACGGCATCGCCGACAAGGCGGGCCTGCTTACCCTCGCCTATGTGACCATGATCCCCTCGCTGGGTCTGGCGCTGGGCGTCGGCCAGTGCGCCAACCCGAACGGCTCGATCGGCATCGCCCGCGCGTTGACCGCCATGCTGGCCTACGACATTCCCTTCGTCGTCATCATCTTCGGCGCCTCCTGGTTCTACGGCAGCAACAACCTGATCGAAGTCATCGCCGCGCAGCAGGCCGGCGGCATCGCGTCCTGGGGCGTCACGAAAATGCCGTTGCTGGCCATCGCCGGGCTGTTCACGCTGTACGCCATGCTTGGAAAACAGCCGTTCGAGATCTATGTCGCGCCGGCCGAAATCGCCACCGGGCCGATGGTGGAAATGGGCGGCAAGCACCTCGGCGGCCTGTTCGTCATGCAGTGCTTCCAACTTTTCACCGCCAGCGCGGTCTACGTCTCGATGTTCCTCGGTGGCGGCGAAAACTGGCTGTTCTTCATCCTCAAGCTGTTTGCCGTCGTCGCCATTCCCATGAGCATGGCTTTCGTCTTTCCCCGCTACCGCACCGAAGACGTGCTGGCAGTCGTCTGGCGCTGGCCGATGGTGCTGGGCCTGGCCGGTGTCTGGCTGGTGATGCACTGACAGGAGAACGCTATGAGCACACTGCAATCCATCCCCGTCGTGGCCACCAAGGCTGAAAAGCCCTCGGGCGGCACCGGCAACCTGCTGGCCAACGTATTCGACGAACTGACGGCCTTCTGCCGCTCGCGTTCGCTGTTCATGCTGCACTACTGCACCGGCTGCGGCGCCATCGAGTTGCCGCCGGCGATGACCTCGCGCTTCGACATGGAGCGCCTCGGCATCCAGCCGATGGTGACGCCGCGCCAGGCCGACATCCTGCTGGTCACCGGCTATGTCTCGACCAAGACCCTGAAGCGCATCATCCTCACTTACGAGCAGATGAACTCGCCCAAGTATGTGATCGGCATCTGCTCCTGCACCGTCAACGGCGGCATGTACTGGCAGAGCTACGCCACCGCCAAGGTGCTCGCCGACTACATGCCGGTGGACATGTATATCGCCGGCTGCATGCCGCGTCCCGAGGCGGTGATCAGCGGCCTGCGCGAGCTGATGGCCAATATCCGCGCCGGCCGTTCCGACAACTGGCGGGACTACTACCGGCGCTACGACCATTACCTGGGCAACCAGCAGCGCCTGTTCGGCGAAAACTGGCAGACGCCGACCGATGTGATCGGCGAAGCCCGCCACTACGGCCAGTTCGGCCCGGAGACCCTGGGCGAACACACGGCGCTGCTGGAACGCCACCAGACACCCCTGCTGCCGTTCGAGATGCGTCTGGGGCTCGGTGGTGAGAAAACGGGCGTGGAAAACAAAGGCGACAAACGATGAAACTGGCCGCCTCCCCCCCCAACAACGTCTCCGCCAGCCTCGAATTCCTGTTGCAGGAAATCCCCGGCCTGCGCACGAAATGGGCCGGCCCGCGCCGGCTGCGCGTCGATCTGCCGGCGGAAACCCTGCCCGCGCTGCTGGAACTGCTCAAGGGACGCGCGGGCTATGTGCATCTGTCGGCGATCAGTTGCGTCGACTGGCCGACGCAGAACGAATTCGAGCTGGTTTACCACCTCTGGTCGTATGAGCTGAACGTGCTGGTCATGGCGCATATCCGCATCCCGCGCGATCCCGGCGTCTACCTCTCGGTGTATGACCTGTATCACCCGGCCGCGTTTTTCGAGCGCGACATCCACGAGATGTTCGGCCTCTATTTCGAAGGCAGCCCGGACATGGGCAAGTTCATCCTCACCGAATGGGACGGCCCGCCGCCGATGCGCAAGGAATTCGATAGCGAAGCCTGGGTGATGAACCAGTTCGAGTGGCAGGACTACCGCCCCGACTGGCTGGCCGAGATCGAGGCCAAGGGCGGCGGCATCACCACGCGCCCGCAAGACATCCGCAAGGACGGCAAGCCATGAGACCGGAAAACTACCAATCCGTCAGCCAGCCGCCGAGTAACGAGTTCGAGCTGTTCTACGGCCCCAATCATCCGGGCATCGAGGGCAACTACGCGCTCAAGGTGCGCGTGCATGGCGACGAAGTCACCTCCGCGCGCGCCGATGGCGGCTACCTGCATCGCGGCTTCGAGAAGCTCATGGAAGGGCGTTTGTGGATCCAGAACATCGCCCTGGTGCCGCGCATCTGCGTGCCCGACCCGGTGCCGATGGAAGTGTGCTACTCGCTCGCCGTCGAGGAACTGGGCGGCATCGAAGTGCCGTTGCGCGCGCAGTGGATACGCGTCATGCAACTGGAACTGTCGCGCATCGCCGCCCATTTGTTCTTTTTCGGCGGCCACGCGGCCACCACCGGCATGTACACGCCGATGTTCTGGGGCATTACCGACCGCGACCTGATCCTCGATCTGTTCGAAGAGCTGTCCGGCGGCCGCGTTTATCACATCTACAACATCCCCGGCGGCGTGCGTCGCGACCTGCCGCCTGGCTATCTCGAACGTGTGAGCAAGACCCTCGACTACCTCGAATCGCGCCTGCCCGATTACGACAACCTGCTGTTCACCAACAAGGTGTTTGTCCACCGCGCCACCGGCATCGGCGCCATGACCCAGGAACAGGCGCTGGAATGGGGCGTCACCGGCCCCAACCTGCGCGCCACCGGCCTGGCCTTCGACGTACGGCGCGACGATCCCTACCTGGTCTATGACCAGCTCGATTTCGACATTCCCGTCGAAGCGGCCGGCGACGCCTGGGCGCGCTCGCTGGTGCGGCGGAGCGAGTTGAAGGAAAGCCTGCGCATCCTGCGTCAGGTGGTGGCCAAGCTGCCGCATATCGGCGGCGCCATCCGCGCGCCCATTCCCAACCCGCTGGCGTGGAACCTGCCGGCCGGCGATGTCTATACCCGCGTCGAATCGTCCAAGGGCGAACTGGCCTACTACGTCGTCTCGAATGGCGGCGACAAACCCTATCGCGTCCATGTGCGCGGCCCCTCGGCCATGCATGCCGTCCAGGTGCTCGAACACCTGGCGACCGGCGCGCGCATCGAGGATGTGGCGCAAATCATGTTCTCACTCGACGCATGTCCACCGGAGGTTGACCGCTGATGAGCGACATCGACTACAAAGATCGCGGCAGCCTGCTCAATCCGCTGAAAAGCTGGGCCTTCTTCGGCCGGCCGCCGGTCACCGAACCCCTCGAGCCGCGCGCGGCCTCGGCCAACTATCGCGGCTTTCATGTCAACGACTGGGAAAAGTGCGTCGGTTGCAGCACCTGCCAGAAGGTCTGCGACAACGCCGCCATCACCATGGTGCGCATCCCCGGCCTGCCGGTAGACCCGGTCAAGGGCGTGCGCGACGAACGCCCGGCCATCGACTACGGCCGCTGCTGTTGGTGCGGCCTGTGCGTCGACATCTGCCCCACCGGCTCGCTCGCCCTGTCGCGCGAATATGTGCATACCTGCACCGAAGAGCAGATATCCAGCTACTTCGTGCTGCCCGATTCCAGCGGCATGCACGGCAAGCCCTTCGGCCTCGGCTGGTCCAAAACGGCCGATGCCGATCTGGTCGATCTTGGCCGCCAGGAAATGCGCGAACTGGAACCCGAGCAACGCATCGGCAACTTCGCCGAGATCGTCGCCGGCTACGATGACCAGCAGGCCTTGCTGGAAGCCTCGCGCTGCGTCCAGTGCGGCATGTGCCACGACGCCTGCCCCACCCACATGCACGCGCCGGAATACATCCGCGCCATCTGGCAGGGCCAGATCGAAGAAGCGGTGCGCCTGATCTACGAAACCAACCCCTTCGCCCATGTCTGCGGGCGCGTCTGCACCCGCCGCTGCGAGGACGCCTGTTCCATCGGCAAACGCGGCGAACCGATCGCCATCCGCTGGCTCAAGCGTTACGCCATGGACGCGGTGCCGCACGAACGCATCAAGCAGATCGCCGCCGCCGGCAAGGCGACGACAGCGAGTGGCCGCCGTGTCGCCATCGTCGGCGCCGGCCCGGCCGGTCTCACCGCCGCCTTCGACCTGGCCAAGAAAGGCCATGCCGTCACCGTGTTCGAGGCGCTGGCCCAGCCCGGCGGCATGACCCGCTGGGGCATCCCCGAATATCGCCTGCCTTACGACCGCATCGACCGCGACATCGACGTGATTCGCTCCGTCGGCGTCGACATCCGCTGCAACGTGAAGATCGGCCAGGACATCACCCTGGAAGAACTGCGCAACACGCACGACGCCGTGCTGATCGCCCTTGGCCTGCAACAGGGGCGGCAGACCCGCATTCCGCATTCGGAACATGAGAAGGTTTTCCGCGCCGTGGATCTGCTCAACAAGATCACCGCCGGAGAGCCATTCGAGCTACCCCACTGCGCTGTGGTCATCGGTGGCGGCAATGTCGCCATGGATATCGCCCGCTCACTCGCGCGCATGCAGAAACAACAGTACGGCCAGGTCGATGTGGTGGTGACCGCGCTGGAAGATCAACAGCACTTCATGGCCGACCCCGACGAGATCAAGGAAGCGCTGGAGGAAGGCATCGTCATCCGCGACAACTGCGGCCCGCAGGGCTGCGAGATCAGCGCCAGCGGCAAGCTGATCGGCCTCAAGACCTGGAAAGTGCTCTCCATCTTCGACGAGCACAACCGCTTCGCGCCGAGGTATGACCAGGCGGGTGAAACCATCCATGCCTGCGACACGGTGATCGAGGCCATCGGCCAGTTTGCCGATACCTCCCTGCTCGGCGATGCGCTGACCGAGTCCCTGGAATGGAATCGCGGTCGTCTGAAAATCGACGCGGCGGGACGCACCAGCGAGTCCTGGCTGTGGGCTGCGGGCGACATGGTCAGCGGCCCGGATGTGGTGACCGCCGTCGCCGACGGCCATCGCGTCGCCGCCAGCATTCACGAAGCCATGTCCGTCATGGAGAAAACAAAATGACGCAAAGCGTAGAAGGAACCGCCCACGGCATCGAACGCCTGCGCGGCAAGACCACCTTGCGTGAAATCCTCGAAGTGGCGACCTCATTCGAAGCCAGCGCGCGCGACTTCTACGCCGGGCTGATCCCCAAGGTCAGCAAGCGCATCCGCTACCTGGTCGAGGAACTGGCGGCGGAAGAGCAGGTGCACTACGACCTGTTCGGCGCCCTCGCCCAACGCGGTGACATCAGCGAACAAATCCAGGCCGAAATCGAACGCCCGGCCAACGACAGCCAGTTTTCCGACTGCCTCCACCTGCCGAATCTCGGCGAGCAACCGGACGACCAGGCGGTGTTGCAATACGCCATGGGGCGGGAGCACGCCGCCATGCGGCACTATGAAGAATTGGCGCAAACCACACCGCCCGGCCCGATCCGCGACCTGTTCCAATACCTCGCCAGCGAAGAAACCAAGCACAAGCTGGAGCTGGAAAAAATCTATTACGCCACAGTGCACCGAGGCGGCGGGGTGTAGGGATTGGCCGGAGCGCAGGCTCGTCCTTAAAACTCGACGTAGGGTGTGGTGAGTGCAGCGAACCGCACCATGCAATACGACCGCACTTGATGCGGTTCGCTGCACTCACCACATCCTACAAACCATCCATTCGATTCAGAATGGCTGACTACTAACCGACTTCCACCAATTCCAGCGCGTTGCCATCCGGGTCGCGCACAAACAGGGCGGCGCGGCCGGAGCGGCTGAGGGTGTAGGGCAGGCCGGCGGCGTCGAGGCGGGCTTGCATGGCGGCGAAGTCGGTCACGCCCAACGCGGTGTGGCGGTCACGGCCGCCATGTTCCGGGCGCGCGTCGGTCGGGTCCGGGTTGGGCAGGTTGATGAGATGGATCTGGCCGGCGCCGACGTCGTACCAGACCCCGGCGAAGCTCATGGCCGGCCGCGCCGGGTTGGGTCGCAGCCCGAGCA
The DNA here is from genome assembly GCA_028714875.1 of Gallionellaceae bacterium. Lineage (GTDB taxonomy): Bacteria > Pseudomonadota > Gammaproteobacteria > Burkholderiales > Thiobacillaceae > PFJX01. The sequence continues at coordinate 10,589 of JAQTLN010000006.1, read as the reverse complement.
CGCCCTCGTAGAACTCACGCGATCGCGCCAGATCGGCGACCAACAGGGAGGCATGCAGCAAGGAGACCAGTTCAGACATCTTTTTCCATCCTTCCGGAAAACAGGGTGGCGGCGACGATCATGCCGCCGCCGATCCATTCGCGCATCGCCATTACCTCGCCGGCCAGCCAGCGGCTGGACAGCGCGGCCACCACCAGTTCCGCCAGCAGAATGACGACGGCCCGATTGGCGGGGGTGTGGGACAGCCCGTATTGCATGGTGAAGGTGGCGAACAACAGCGCCAGGGCGATGGCCGCCACCAACCACCAGCCGTTGCCATCGAGCACGAGTACCGCCCCCGGTGTGGCGCCTTCAACCGTGGCATAAATGGTGGAAACCGCCGCCACCCCGGCGAATACCCAAAGCGAACGCAAGGCGATGGGCGCCGACTTGAGCCGGCGCGTGAGCACATTGGCGAGCGCGAAACCGATGCCCGCCGACAATCCCAGCCACTCGGCCGCGTTATGCGGCACGGGAAAACCACCCTCCCCCGCCAGCATGATCCAGGCTCCGGTCAGCGCCAGGGCGATCACCAGCCAGGCGACGCGGCTGGCGTGCTCGTTCAGCAGCAGGCGCGCGAACGGCACGGTCCATAGCGGGGCGAGATAGAACAGCAGCATGACCCGCATCACCTCGCCGTGGATCACCGCCAGCACATAGGCGAGATTGGTCCATCCGGAAACCAGGGCCAGCGCGAGCAGCATCCGGCGCTCCCCGGGATCGGCCAGGCGCTTGCGCATGGCGAGAATCAACAACGGCGGCAGCGCGACCAGATAGGTCAGCACGGACGCCACGCCGCCGCTCAGGCCCGCCTGCTCCAGGATGCGATAGGGATACCAGATCAATCCCCAGGTGGTCGCCGCGACCAGCAAAGCCAGCGGGGCCAGCCATCGACTCGAAGGCATATAATTCGCGCCCTTTTTCCAATATGAATCGGGTCCGCAACCTTATGAACCCGCGCCTGAACCAACTTCAGCCTTACCCGTTCCAGCGTCTGCGCGAATTGTTCGCCGGAGTGACGCCCAATCCCGCGCTGCGGGCCGTGAATCTTTCCATCGGCGAACCCAAGCACGCAACGCCGGAATTCATCAAGGAAGCGCTCACCGCCAACCTGCAAGGTCTGTCCAGCTACCCGGTCACCCAGGGCAGCGAGGATTTACGCGAGACGATCTCGATCTGGTGCCGCATGCGCTATGGGGTCGACCTCGAACCCAACGGGCAGATTCTGCCGGTGAACGGCAGCCGCGAGGCGCTGTTCGCCTTCGCCCAGGCGGTGATCGACCCGAGCAAACACGTGAAGCGGGTGCTCGCGCCCAACCCCTTCTACCAGATATACGAAGGCGCCGCCCTGCTTGCCGGAGCCAAGCCCTACTTCCTCAACACCCTGCCGGAAAACGGCTACCGCTGTGATTTCGCGGCCATTCCCGAAGATATGTGGGAGACGGTGCAACTGGCTTACGTCTGTTCGCCCGGCAACCCCACCGGCCGTGTCATGAGTCTGTCCGACTGGAGCGAGGTCTTCGAGCTGTCCGACCGCCACGGCTTCGTTATCGCTTCCGACGAGTGCTATTCGGAAATCTATTTCCACGAAGGGCAGCCGCCGCTGGGCGCGTTGACGGCGGCGAAAGAACTGGGGCGCGACTTCCGCAATCTGGTGGTGTTCAACAGCCTGTCGAAACGCTCGAACGTACCCGGCCTACGTTCCGGCTTCGTCGCCGGCGATGCCGAACTGATCAAGCAATTCCTGCTCTACCGCACCTACCACGGCAGCGCCATGAACCCCGCCGCGCAGGCCGCCTCCGCCGCCGCCTGGCGCGACGAGGGCCATGTCCATGAAAACCGCCGCCAGTACCGCGAGAAATTCGCCGCCGTGATGCCCATGCTGCACGGCACCCTGGAATTCGAGGCGCCGGATGCCGCTTTTTACCTCTGGGCGAAAGTGCCCGGAGACGACACCACCTTTGCCCGCGACCTGTACCGCGACAAGCATGTCACGGTACTGCCCGGCTCTTATCTGGCGCGCGAGGCGAAGGGCGTCAACCCGGGCCGGGGTTTCATCCGCATTGCCCTGGTCGATGGATTGGAGCCGTGCATCGAGGCGGCGCGGCGGATCGTGGATTTCTGTAGGTCGGGTTAGGCGCAGCCATAACCCGACCTACCCATCAACCCATTTCTTAACCTTCACAAGGACACCATCATGCAAGAACTGCAACAAATCATCGAAGAAGCTTTCGAGCGTCGCGCCGACATCACCCCGCGCAATGTCGAACCCAAGGTCAAGGATGCGGTCATGGCCGTCATCGACCTGCTCGACATGGGCCAGTTGCGCGTGGCCGAACGTACCGAGGGCCAAAACTGGGTCACCCACCAGTGGATCAAAAAAGCGGTACTGCTGTCGTTCCGTCTGGAAGACAACGCTTTCATCAAGGGTGGCTTCACCAATTACTACGACAAGGTGCCCTCCAAGTTCGCCGACTTCAACAGCCGCGACTTCCGCGAAGGCGGCTTCCGCGTGGTGCCGCCGGCTTCCGTGCGCAAGGGCTCCTACATCGCCAAGAACGTCGTGCTGATGCCTTCCTACGTGAACATCGGCGCCTACGTCGATGAAGGCACCATGGTCGACACCTGGGCCACCGTCGGTTCCTGCGCGCAGATCGGCAAGAACGTGCATTTGAGCGGCGGCGTCGGTATCGGCGGCGTGCTGGAGCCGGTGCAGGCCGGCCCCACCATTATCGGCGACAACTGTTTCGTCGGCGCTCGTTCCGAAGTGGTGGAAGGCGTCATCGTCGAGGACAACTGCGTGATTTCCATGGGTGTCTACATCGGCCAGTCCACCCGCATCTACAACCGCGAAACCGGCGAAGTGCTGTATGGCCGCGTGCCCGCCGGTTCGGTGGTGGTGTCCGGCAACCTGCCCTCCGCCGACGGCAAATACAGCTTGTATTGCGCGGTGATCGTAAAGCAGGTGGACGCCAAGACCCGCTCCAAGGTCGGCATCAACGAACTGCTGCGCGGGATTTGAACCCGGCCGTCCTGGCCACATCGGCCTGAGACAAGCTGACGCCCCCCTTTCCATGAGGGGGGCTTGTTTCGCCCCCGCGCGCAACCGGCTGTTGCCGGAGCGTCCGCGTGTAGCCATCGCGCGCCATCACGCCCCGGAGCTTTTCTTCAGCCAGGCCGACTCGGAGGTCAAAAGCCTGGTTGCGCTTTCCCATCCGGTGGCGCGGGTCGAGAGCCTTACCACGCGCAATCAGGACGACAATGAATGGAATCGTTTTCTCGATGCAACCCTGGCATGGCTCATGCTAGGGGATGAATATATGCACGAACCGGCACAGGAGACTGCCTCGATACTGCTTGAATACACACTCTAAGCAACGCTGGCGCGGCGAGTTATGCCACGCCAGGTCAACACATTCGACGAGATTCAAGCACCGCCAAGCACCACAATTCCACACAGGCCCAATTCCCGCCACATGCCCCCGTCTCATCCCTTCACCCACATCCTGGCCACCACCTTTCGGCGGCAAGGAACAGCCTTACCCTGGCTGGTTCTGGCTGCGGCATTGAGCCTGACCTTCCTGGTGTGGGAGCACACTCGAAAAAATATCGAGCATGAAGCGCGGGAATACTTCAATCATCGCGTGGAACAGCTGGAAGCCGCCGTGGCCAATCGTTTGTTGACCTACCAGCAGGTACTGCAAGGCGGTGCCGGCTTGTTTGCCGCTTCCCGGCAGGTTACGCGGGACGAATGGCGTGCCTATGTCGACAGCCTGCATCTGGCCGTTCAGTATCCGGGCATCCTCGGCATGGGCTATGCCCGGCTTGTTCCCACAGCGCAGCGCGCCGTCCATGTCCAGGCGCTGCGTGGTGAAGGCTTTCCACGCTACGACGTGTGGCCCTCCGGCGAGCGCGCCGAATATGGCGCCACCGTCTATCTGGAACCTTTCAATGCTCGCAATCAGCAGGTCTTCGGCTACGACATGCTCAGTGAACCGATACGCCGCGCCGCCATGCAACGCGCGCGTGAAAGCGGCCTGCCCAGTCTGACCGGCAAGGTCCGGTTGATTCAGGAAGCCGGCAAAGCGGAACAGTTCGGCGTCCTGCTCTACATTCCCACTTACCGCCCCGGCGCTCCCCTGAATAACCGGGAACAACGCCAGGCCGCGCTTACCGGCTGGGTCTATGCCCCGTTCCGCATGGACGATTTTCTGCGCGGCATCCTGGGTGCCGACGACCACAGGAACGTCGATCTGGAGATATTCGATGGGGAAGACATCACCCAGGCCGCCGCGCTTTACGATTCCGACGAATCCGCCCGCCTGTTCCGCCCCAATACGCATGTGTCGCTGTCCAGCAGGCAAACCAGCCTCGACTTTGCCGGCCGCGGCTGGACCCTGATCATGCATTCCTTACCCGGCTTCGAAACCGACATTCACGTGCAACAGCCCTATGTGGTGCTGGTAGCTGGCCTGCTTTTCAGCCTGTTGCTGTTCGTGCTCACGCGCAACCTCACCACCACGCGCGAGCGCGCCGAGGCACTGGCCCACGAAAAGACCACCGCCCTGGCGGAAAGTGAAAACCGCTATCGCCAGATGTTCGAGACCAACCAGGCGGTGAAACTGATCGTCGACCCCGCCGACGGACGAATCGTCCAGGCCAATCCGGCGGCGGCCGCATACTACGGCTACACCCTCGCACAGCTCGCCAGCATGAAGATGGGTGACATCAACGTCCTGCCAGGACAAGCTTTGGCGGCTGAAATGGCGGATGCGAAAGCGGCGCGGCGCCTCTATTTCAATTTCAAACACCGCCTGGCCAGCGGTGAAATCCGCGACGTGGAAGTATTCACTGGCCCGGTACGCGAAGGCGACCGCACCCTGCTCTATTCCGTCATCCATGACGTCACCGAGCGCAACCGGGCACTGGCGGAACAGCACGCCCTGCTGGACAACGCCGTGGTCGGCATCGTCCACCTGCGCGATCGCCATTTTGTCTGGACCAACAGCAAATTCGAACAGATGTTCGGCTTTGAACCCGACGAAGTAATCGGTCAATCCGCCCGCCTTCTCTACAACAACGAAGAGGATGCGGACAATGTGGGCAGCGTGGGCTACGCGAGTTTGGTGCTCGGCGAGCATTACCAGACCGAGCGTTTGCTACGTCGCAAGGACGGAACTACCTTCTGGTGCTACCTCTCGGGCAAGTTGCTCGACCCGGCCGATCCCAAAGGTGGCTCGATCTGGGTCCTGCTCGACATCAGCGCACAGCGCGCGGCCCAGGACGCCCTCCTCATCCGCACCGAGGAGCTGCGCTACTTATCGCTGCACGATCCGCTGACCGGGCTCTACAACCGCCGGCACATGGATGAAGTACTGCTGCATGAAGTGCAACTGGCGCGGCGTAAAGATCGCAGCCTCACCGCCATCATGCTGGACATCGACCACTTCAAGCGTTTCAACGACCAATTCGGCCACGAAGCCGGCGATGCGGTACTGCGAGAGGTCGGCAAGCTGCTGTCCAGCAAAGTGCGTGAGACCGACATGGCCTGCCGCTATGGTGGCGAGGAGTTCCTGCTGTTGTTGCCGGAATCCCCCCTGGAAATCGCCGCCGAACGTGCCGAGGCGCTGCGTCTCAAGGTGCGCGAACTGGAACTCACCTATCAGATGCAACCCTTGGGCCGCATCACCATTTCGCTGGGCGTGGCGGAACTGCCGGAACATGCGAATACCGGCGACGCGCTCATCGCCGCCGCCGATACCGCCTTGTACCAGGCCAAGAACGCCGGCCGTGATCGCGTGGTGGTCTACCGCCCCTGGCCTTCCGCATGACCGCCTGGCAGTTCTGGATCGATCGTGGCGGCACGTTTACGGACATCGTCGCGCGCGCGCCGGACGGGCGGCTGATCCAGCACAAACTGCTGTCGGAAGACCCGGAGCACTATCAGGACGCCGCCATTGCCGGCATCCGCCGCCAGCTTGGTCTGCCCGCGAGCGAAGCGATCCCGCCCGGCCTGATCGAGGCCGTCAAGATGGGCACCACCGTCGGCACCAACGCCCTGCTCACCGGCAACGGCGAAGCCACCCTGCTGGTCACCACGAAAGGCTTTGCCGACACGCTGGAAATCGGCGACCAGGCGCGGCCCGACATCTTCGCCCTGAATATCCGCAAACCGGCCGCGCTCCACGCCCGGGTGATCGAAGCCGACGAACGGCTTTCGGCCACGGGCGAGGTGCTCACTGCCCTGGATGAGGAAACACTGCTCGAAGCGCTGCGCCAGGCCCATGCCGACGGCCTGAGCGCCTGCGCCATCGCCTTCCTGCACAGTTGGAAAAACCCGGCGCATGAACTCGCGGCCGGCGAGATGGCGCGTGCCGCCGGCTTTACGCAAGTCAGCCTCTCGCACCAGGCCAGCCCCCTGATCAAATTTGTGCCGCGCGCGGAAACCGCCGTGCTCGACGCCACCCTGTCACCGCCGGTGCGGCGCTATGTAGCCCAGGTGGCGGGCGCCCTGCCGACCGACATCCGTCTGGAATTCATGCAATCGAATGGTGGCCTCACCGATGCCGCGCATTTCCAGGGCAAGGACAGCGTGCTTTCCGGCCCCGCCGGCGGCCTCATCGGCATGGCCAAAGCGGGCCGCGCGGCCGGGTTCGACAAACTCATCGGCTTCGACATGGGAGGCACCTCCACCGACGTGTCGCTCTATAGCGGCGAGTTTGAAAGAAGCCTCGATACACGCATCGGCGGCCACCGCATCCGCGTGCCCATGCTCGGTGTGCATACCGTGGCGGCGGGCGGCGGCTCCATTCTCGAATTCGACGGCGGCCGCCTGCTCGCCGGCCCCGCCTCCGCCGGTAGTCAACCCGGCCCGGCCAGCTACCGGCGCGGCGGCCCCCTCGCGGTGACCGACGCCAACCTGCTGTTGGGCCGCATCCAGGCCGATTTCTTCCCCGCCGTGTTCGGCGCGGATGGTGAACAGGCACTGGATGGCGAACGCGTGGCGGCTGCCTTTGCCGAAATGGCCGCGCGGGTCAATGCCGGCCTGGGCCTGGAATACAGCCCGGAACGCCTGGCCGAAGGTTTTCTCGACATCGCCGTGGAGAACATGGCCGACGCCATTCGCCACATCACCCTGGCGCGCGGCGTCAACCCGGCGGATTACACCCTCATGAGTTTCGGCGGCGCCGGCGGCCAGCACGCCTGCGCGGTCGCGCGGCGGCTGGGCATCGGCCGGGTGCTGATCTCGCCTTTCGCCTCGGTGCTGTCGGCCTACGGCATCGGCCTGGCGGAACGGCGGGAAGTGAAACAGGTGGCGGTGGAAGCCCCACTCCCCTCCCCCATCGGGGGAGGGGCCGGGGGAGAGGGAAACGCCTTCGATTACCCACAGTGGCTGGATCAAGCGTTGCTCCCTCACCCCGGCCCTCTCCCGGAGGGAGAGGGAGAAAAGCACCGCCTCCTCCTCCGCTACACCGGTTCCGATACCACGCTCGCCATTCCCCTCGCCGGCCTGGAGGAAATGACCGCCGCCTTCCACGCCGAACACCAGGCCCGCTTCGGTTTCGCCGATCCGAACCGCGCCCTGATCTGCGCCGCGCTGGAAACGGAAACCGTCTCCGGCGGCGATGAGCCACAGGCCTTCCCGCCCCTCGCGCGGCAAGCGGGGCAGGCGCTGGGGCAACGTCCGGTTTTCCTGCAAGGCGAGTGGCGCCCCAGCCCGATCCACCAGCGCGCAAGCCTGTGCGCCGGGCAAATCGTCAGCGGCCCCGCCCTGATCGTCGAAGCCGGCGGCACCACCGTGGTGGAGCCGGGTTGGCGGGCGGAAATGACGCCACGCGGCGACCTCCTGCTGACAGCGCTCGACATGCAAAACCGACGCCCCGATTGCAGCCGCCCCGACCCCACTTGGCTGACCCTGTTCAACCGCCGCTTCATGAGCATCGCCGAGGACATGGGCCGCGCGCTGCAAATGACCGCCCGCTCGGTGAATATCCGCGAACGCCTGGATTTCTCCTGCGCCCTGTTCGACGCCCGGGGCGACCTCATCGCCAACGCCCCGCACATACCCGTGCACCTGGGCAGCATGGGAGATTCGGTGCGGGCGGTTTTGCGGCGGTTCGGCGCTGGCATGTCGGAAAGACGCCCACAGCGCAAGGATGCCGAAGCCTGTAGCGCAGGCGTCCCGCCTGCATGCGGCCGGCTTGCAGGCGAGACGCCTGCGCTACAGGAGGGCGACGCTTATCTCATCAATTCCCCCTATGCCGGCGGCACCCACCTGCCGGACATCACCGTGGTCATGCCGGTGTTCGACGAGTCGGGCACGACCCTGCGCTACTTCACCGCCGCCCGCGCCCATCACGCCGATGTCGGCGGTATCGCCCCCGGCTCCATGCCCGCCGACAGCACGCACATCGACCAGGAAGGTTGTCTTTCCGACGGCATGTTGATCGTGCGTGAAGGCCGGATGCTGGAAGGGGCGGTACGGGAATGGCTGGGTGGGGCCTTATTGGGCACAGGTGTCAGCGAGCGCACCTTCCCCCTTTACCAAAGGGGGAGTGAGGGGGATTTGGCGAGGCGCGAACCGCCACCCCCTGCTGAAATCCCCCCCCCGCCCCCCTTTGGGAAAGAGGGGCGTTTGGCAGCCCGCAACCCCGAGCAGAACCTCGCCGACCTGCAAGCCCAGGTCGCCGCCTGTCATCTCGGCACGCGCCTGCTGCGACAACTGGAAGGCGAAGTCGGCGCCAAGGCGGTGCTGGCCTACATGGGTTTCGTGCAGGACAACGCGGAAGCGGCGGTGAAGCGGCTGCTGGGGCAATTGCGGGATGGCGCGTTCAGTCTGGCGCTGGACCCGCCCCCGGCGGTAAATCAAGCGCCGATCTCTCTCCCCCGGCCTCTCTCCCAAGGGGAGAGGGGAGCGAAGCTCCATGTTTCCATCCGCATCGACCACGCAGCCGAACACGCCGTCATCGATTTCACCGGCACCAGCCCCCAGCAGCCGGGCAATCTCAACGCGCCGGCCAGCATCGCGCATTCCGCCGTGTTGTACGTATTCCGCACCCTGATCGACACCGACATTCCCCTCAACGCCGGTGTCCTGCGGCCGCTGGAGATACGCCTGCCGCCCGCCTGCCTGCTCAACCCGGTCACCCCCGCCGCCGTGGTGGCGGGCAATGTGGAAACCTCGCAGAACATCGTCGACGCGCTGTACGGCGCGCTGGGCGCCCTGGCCGCTTCGCAGGGCACCATGAACAACTTTTCCTTCGGCGACGCCAGCCACCAGTATTACGAAACCGTGTGCGGCGGCTGTGGCGCCGGGCCGGGTTTTGCCGGGGCCAGCGCGGTGCACAGCCACATGACCAACTCGCGTCTGACCGACCCGGAAGTCATGGAGCTGAATTACCCGGTGAGGGTGGAACGCTTCGCCATCCGCCGGGGTTCCGGTGGCGCCGGGCAATACCCCGGCGGCGCGGGGGTCGAACGGCGGATTCGTTTCCTCGCCCCCATGCGCGCCAACCTGCTGGCCCTGCGCCGCCAGGTCGGCGGCTTCGGCCTGGCGGGCGGCGCGGCGGGCGCGACCGGGCGGCAGTGGATCGAACACACCGATGGTGAGCGGGAAGAGATCGCCGGCATCAGCAAATTCGAGTTACAGCCCGGCGATGTCTTCGTCCTGGAAACGCCAGGCGGCGGTGGCTTCGGCAAACCTCGGCCATGACCCTGCTACATGGCATCGAACTGCTGGGCGTGGCGGTGTTCGCCATCAGCGGCGCGCTGGCCGCCGGGCGGCGCCATTTCGATCTACTCGGCGTGGTGGTGATCGCCCTGGTGACCGCCACCGGCGGCGGCACCCTGCGCGATGTCCTGCTCGATCGTCATCCGGTGTTCTGGATCGCCGATACCACCTATGTCTACGTCAGCCTGCTCGCCGCCCTGCTCACCGTGGTTTATGCCCGCTACCGGCATCCGCCCGGACGCCAGATTCTGATCGCCGATGCCCTGGGTCTGGCGCTATTCAGCATCGGCGGCGCCCAGATCGCCGAACATGCCGGCCACGGCGGCATCGTCGCGGTGATCATGGGCACCCTGACCGGCGCCGCCGGCGGCGTGTTGCGCGACATGATGTGCGCCGAAGTGCCGCTGATCCTGCGCCGCGGCCGCATCTACGCCACGGCGGCCATCGTCGGCATCGCCTTCTACCTGCTCCTGCAACCGTTCATCGACCGCACCTATGCCGCCCTGCTCGGCATGGCCGGCATCGCCGCCCTGCGCCTGGGCGCCATCTTCTGGAACTGGACCCTGCCGGTGTTCAGCCTGCCGGGCGACAAGGACGAGCACTAAGGCACAAAAAAAAGGCTCTTCTCGCGAATGTTGAGGATGGGAGTGGAAACGCCTGAGCAAGTGCCTTCCCCCTTTCCCAAAGGGGGAGTGAGCAACCGTGTTCATCGTCAAGCGGTTTTGGGGTTCCAGGGGTCATTGTTTTTCAACATGGCATTCATGATGGTGAGCAATTTGCGCATGCAGGCAACGATGACCACCTTTGGAGGTTTGCCGGC